>NZ_FUIA01000018.1 GCF_900163665.1 Frigoribacterium sp. JB110 | reverse complement strand
ACGCCGAAGACGCCCGCCACATCCGACACGAGCACGTCCGACGCGGGGACGTGGGACGCGAGGAGCCCGCGGAGCATCAGGACCCCGCGGGGCGGCAGGGCCAGACGGAGCGCAGGGGGCCGGCGGAGCCTGAGGATGCGCAGGCCCGCGCCCGCACCCGACGCGCCCTGGCAGTGCTCCGCACCGGCAACAAGGCGAAAGCAGAACAAGCCTGGGCCGATCTCGATGCCGCACGCGACGACACAGCCGACCTGCCCTTCTGAGCCCACCCGAGCAGCACCTGCACGGGTGGGCTCGCCATCCAGTTCACGATCGCGCCGAGACCGTCGAACTGGTCGGTTGCGGCACCACCTTCCAGGTGCCCCTGCCGGGCACCTGGAAGCAGCGCGCAAAGAACTCGGCCTTCTCATAGCGCTTGTCGACATCGCTGTACCAGCGTGCCGTGTCATCACTTCTGCCACGCGCTCCCACGGCGGGGCGGCGCCCTACTTCTTAGGTGTGCGGACCGTCTCCGTCTTCCACGGATCAGCGGTGCCGGGCTCGTGCTGCTGTCTCGCCTCGCCCGCGTACTTCGTGCGCAGGTCGGCCTTGCGGATCTTGCCGCTCGCGGTGCGCGGGAACTCATCGACGACGCGCGTCACCTTCGGCACCTTGTATCTGGCGATCTGGCCGGTCAGGCGCTCCACGACGTCCTCCGAGCCCAGTTCGACACCCTCGCGCAGCGACACGATCGCCCACGGCACCTCGCCCCACTTCTCGCTGGGCACGCCGATCACGGCCACACCTGTGACACCGTCGACGTCGGCGATGAGGTTCTCGATCTCGGCGGGGTAGATGTTCTCGCCGCCCGAGATGATCATGTCCTTGAGCCGGTCGGCGATGAACAGGAAGCCGTCGTCATCGAGGTAGCCCATATCGCCGGATCGGAACCAGCCGCCGTCGCGGAACGATTCTGCCGTCTTCTCCGGCAGCCCGTGGTACCCCAGGAACACGTTCGGCCCCTGGATCTCGATCTCGCCGATCGTGCCTCGCGGTACGACCTCACCACGGTCGTTCGTGATCCTCACGTTCGTGAAGAACTGCGGCAGCCCGACGCTGCCCTGCTTCGAGCGCGTGTACTCCGGGGTGAGCTGCGTCGCGCCAGGCGACGTCTCGGTCATTCCGTACCCCTGTGAGAACGACATGCCGCGCTCCTCGTACGCGTTCAGGATGCGCACCGGCACGGCTGATCCGCCGCAGGTCAGCTTGGTCAGCGTCGACAGGTCGGTGCCGGCCCAATCCGGGTGATCGGCCATCAGCTGGAAGGTCGTCGGCACACCCGAGAGCATGGTCACCCCGTGGCGCTCGATCTGCGCCAGAGCGCGACCCGCCTCGAAGCCGCGCTCGAGGATGATCGTGCCGCCGGCGAGGACCGTCGGAAGCGCGCCCATGCCCAGCGAGGCGACATGGAACAGCGGCGAGATGAGCAGTGCGATGTCGTCACGCGAGACGCCCACATCGAGCACCGCGTTGATCGACACGAACGTCAGGTTGCGGTGGCTGAGCACCGCACCCTTCGGCTTGCCCGTGGTGCCGGATGTGTACACGATCGCGGCAGGGTCGTCTGCGGCGACCGTCACACTCACCCGCCCGCCGGAGGGACGATCGAGCAGTTCAGGCAGCCCGGGGAAGCCGGGAAGACCGCTCTCGGTCGGGATCACGTGCGCGATTCCCGCCGCCTCGATCCCCGGCAGCACCTTCTGGGCGTACTCGATGTCGTAGACGATCGCCCGCGCGCCGCTGTCCGTCAGCACATGCGTGACCTCAGGCGGCGCCAGCCGCGTGTTGATCGGCACGAACACCGCGCCGATCTGCGCGCACGCGAACAGCGTCATCAGGAACTCGGGGCTGTTCTCACCCATGTACGCGACGCGGTCGCCCTTCGCGACGTCGCGCACGTGCAGCAGCTCGGCGATCCGGTCGGCCCGGTCGGCGAACCGCGCATAGGTGAACTCGCGCTCGTCGAAGACGAGCGCTGTCCTGTCCGGCGACTTCAGGCGATGCTTGTCGGGCCAGGCGCCGATTCCTTCGTCGTACATCGTGATGACCTCTTCATTGAGTTCGGATCGATCTCGGTGCGCTCACTTGTAGAAGCGATACAGACCTCGCGCCACGACAGCCGGCCGCTCGCCGCCGTCGATCTCGATGGTCTGGTCGACGGCCAGCTGCCAGCCGCCCTTGACCTCTGTGACCTCAGCGACGACCGCGTTCATCCGGACCTTCGCTCCGACCTTGACCGGCGAGACGAAGCGCACCTTGTCGAGGCCGTAGTTGACCTTGGTCGACACCTCGGTCACATCGAGCAGTTCGCTCCAGAACTTCACGGCGAGCGACAGTGACAGGAAGCCGTGCGCGATCGGTGCTCCGAACGGGCTCTCCGCCGTCGCGCGCTCGGGGTCGACGTGGATCCACTGGTGGTCGTCGGTCGCGTCGGCGAAGGTGTTCACACGGTCCTGCGTGACCTCGAGCCAGTCGGTCCAGCCCAGGTCGCGCCCGGCGAGGCCGGCGATCTCTGAGTACTCGATGACGTTCTTCGACATGGTTTCCCTCTCTCAGGTTCCGGATGGAGTCGTTCAGACGAATGCGGATTCGCCGGTCAGCGAGCGCCCCACGATGAGCGCATTGATCTCGTGGGTGCCCTCGTAGGAGTAGATCGCCTCGGCGTCGGCGAAGAAGCGTGCGGCGTCGTTGTCGAGCAGAATGCCGTTGCCGCCCATCGCCTCGCGCGCCAGGCGGCCGTTCTCGCGAGCGCGCTCCGCGGTGACCATCTTCGCCAGCGCGGCGTTCTCGTCGCTGAAGGTGCCGGCATCCTGCGCCGCGGCGAGCTCGACGGCCAGCGCGAGCGAGCTCGTGGCGTTGCCGAGCATCCGAGCCAGCTTCTCCTGCACCAGTTGGAAGCCGCCGATCGGCCTGCCGAACTGCTTCCTTTCGCGCGTGTAGCGCACAGCGGCGTCGAGAGCACCGGCGGCGGCGCCCGCAGCGACGAACGCCACATCAGAGCGCATGCCGCGCAGCAGCCCCGCGACATCGCGCCAGGAGTTCACTCGCTGCAGTCGCCGGGCCTCGCTCACGCGCACGCCGTCTAGCGTGATGTGCGAGTTCTGCACGGGGCGCAGCGAGACCTTGTTCCGGATGGTCTCGAGCGAGACCCCTGGAGCGTCGCGGGCGACGAGGAAGCACTTCACGGATCCGTCGTCGGCGCCGCGGGCGAACACCGCGAGCACGTCGGCGGCGTCCGCCCCGCCGATCCACCGCTTGGCGCCGTCGATGATCCACTCGCCGCCGTCGCGACGGGCGAGCGTCGACATTCCGCCGGCGATGTCGGAGCCGTGCTCCGGCTCGGTCAGCGCGAAGGCGCCGCGCATCTCGAAGCTGCGCACCAGCGGATCCCACTCTGCGGCCTGCTCGGGCGAACCGCCGGCTCGCACCACGGCGCGGAACAGGCCGGACTGGCCGTTGTATGCGGTGGCCACGGATGCATCGGCGCGGGCCAGATGGAAGTTGCGGAAACCGCTGAACATCGTCGAGTCGGCCTCGGCCGGATCGACTCCATCCGGTGCCATCAGGTTCAGGGCGGCGAGCTCGCCGATCACCACATCGGGCATCACGGCGCGCTCCCACGCGTCGTTCATCAGCGGCGTGATCCGCTCGGCGACGATCCTGTCCATCTCGGCGAGCGCCTCGCGCGCCGGCGCGCTGAGGTGCCGCTGCGCGAAGCCGAAGCGCTCCGCGACCGGGTCGATGCCGAGCGGGTCGGTCATGCCAGTCCCAGCAGGCGTGCCGCGTTGTCGCGCATGATGCCGGCGCGGATCTCGTCGCTGCGGAACAGCTCGACCTTCTCGGCGTCGTCGCGCCAGCGGTCCGGCGTGAGCAGCGGGAAGTCGCTGCCGAACAGCACCCGGTTCTTCAGCATGCGGTTGGCATAGCGCACCAGCTCGACCGGGAAGTACTTCGGGCTCCAGCCCGACAGGTCGATCCATGTGTTGTGCTTGTGCGTCGCAACCGACAGCGCCTCGTCCTGCCACGGCACCGAAGGGTGCGCCATGATGATCTGCAGATCGGGGAAGCGCGCCGCCACGCTGTCGAGCAGCATCGGGTTCGACAGGGCCAGCTCGAAGCCGTAGCCGCCGCGCATACCTGCGCCGATGCCGGTCTGCCCGGTGTGGAACAGGGCGATCATTCCCGCATCCTGCAGCACCTCGTACAGCGGGAAGAACCGCTCGTCGTCGGGGGAGAAGCCCTGCACCGTCGGGTGGAACTTGAAGCCGCGCACGCCCCGCTCGATCAGCCGCTTCGCCTCGACGACCGCATCCTCGCGGTTCGGATCGACGGACGCGAACGGGATCAGGATGTCGCTGTGCCGGATGCAGCCGTCGATGATCTCGTCGTTCGAGATCGGCGTGTGGTCGAGGTTCGTCGTCGAGTCGACCGTGAACACCACCGCGGCGGTGCGGCGCTCGCGGTAGTACTCGGCGACGCTGTCGAGGTCGGGCCGCGGCCCGTCGGCCTTGAAGTACTTGCTGGCCGCCTCGTTCAGCTCATCCGGAATCGAACGGTGCCCGTGCTGATCGATCTCGATGTGGACGTGCACGTCGATGGCGTCGAGGGACGCCACATCGATGGTGGGCTCGTAGCGCGTCATCGTGCCAGCTCTTCCGGCAGCTGAGGCATCTTCTCACCGACCGACCGCAGTTCTCCGACGGCCTCGGCGAAGCCGGACTGCAGGGCGTCGTACGTCCAGCCGCCCTCACGGTAGGCGGTGGCGACGGCCTCGGGGTGCGACCACAGCTGCAGGCGGTCGCCGCCGACGCCGATCGCCTGGCCCGTGACGGAGGCGGCCTCGTCGCTGGCGAGGTACGCGATCAGACCTGCCACGTCTTCTGAGGTGCCGAAGCCCAGCTCGTGACGGAAGAACTCGGGCATCGTCTCGCCGCGCTCGTCGGCTTCGACGGCCGAGGCGAAGAACGGGATGGTCTTGGTCATGGCGGTGGCGGCGACGGGGATGACGACGTTGGCGGTGATGCCAGCCTTCTTCAGCTCCATCGACCACGTGCGCACCATGCCGACGATGCCGGCCTTGGCAGCGGAGTAGTTCGCCTGACCGAAGTTGCCGCGCTGACCGGTCGGGGAGCCGATGCAGATGATCCGGCCTGCGGTGCCGGCCTCGCGCATCCGGGTGGCCGCCTCGCGCACGCAGGTGAAGGTGCCGCGCAGGTGCACGTTGATGACGAGGTCGAAGTCCTCGTCGCTCATCTTCCAGGTCACCTTGTCGCGCAGCACGCCCGCGTTGGTGACGAGGATGTCCAGGCGCCCGTAGCGGTCGTATGCCGCATCGACGAGCTGTGTCGCGGTCTCCGTGGGGCCGACAGGGGCGACGACGGCGGACGCGGTGCCGCCGGACTGTTCGATGGAGGCGACGGCTTCGTTCGCGACAGCCTCGTCGACATCGTTCACGATGACGGAAGCGCCCTGCTTCGCGAGCTCCTGGGCGTAGGCGAGGCCGAGGCCGCGGCCCGAACCGGTGACGATGGCTACTTTGCCGTTCAGCGACATTGCGTGCTCCCTGCGTGACGTCCGGATGAGACGCCCAGGGTCAGAGGGCGCCTTCGTTCGTCACCATAAGACCGCATTTGCTTGAAAAAGTCAATGATTGAATCTTTCCTTGTTCGCTGTACAGTGTCGGCATGGCGACGACAGCGAACGGGCAGGCGGGAAGGGCCAGGATCGACGACCTGAGCTTCCTGCTCGCGCGCGCCAACGCGGTCTCCCTCCAAGCCGCGACAGCGGCGCTGCGCCCGTTCGGGCTGAAGACGCGGTCGTACTCCGTGCTCGCCATGGCGCTCAGCGACGAACCACCGTCGCAGCGCGAGATCGCCGAGTACCTGCGCCTCGACCCGAGCCAGGTCGTCGCCCTCGTCGACGGACTGCAGGAGCGCGGGCTCGTCTCTCGCGAGACCGACGAGCGCGACCGCCGCGCCAGGGTCGTCGTGGCGACGCAGGCCGGTGCCCGACTCTACGCTGACGTCGACGCAACCGTGCACGGCGTCGAGGACGAGGTGCTGCGCGAGCTCGACGCGTCGGAACGCGCGTTGTTGCGGGAGCTGCTCAACAGGATCGCGTTTCCCGCGCAAGACTGAAGCCCCCGAGTCGCGAGGACTCGAGGGCTTCAGCCGTGCCGCAATGCCGCTGGTTACTTGATCCAGTCGGGCGTCAGCATGAACTTGCCGTACTGGCCGGCGTTCACGTCGCCAGGCACCTTGGCCGCGTGGATGATCGCGATCACGAAGGTTCCGATTCCGACGACGGCGTAGATCAGGGCCCCGACGATGGGGACGAACAGCAGGAATGCCGCAGCCACGATCGCGATGATCCTGATCAGCTGGAAGTTCAGGTTGTCGGCGGCGGCCTTGCGGGCGACCGGGTTCACCTTGTCCTTCTCCACCAGGTAGAAGATCAGCGCCGGGATCCAGGAGAAGAACACGCTCAACCACAGGTTGAGAGTGATGTTGCCCGGCTCGTTGCCGTAGGGCTGACCGTATGCCGGCTGACCGTAGCCCGGCTGAGGCTGGCCATAACCCGGCTGGGGCTGGCCGTAGCCGGGCTGAGGGTACTGCTGGCCGCCAGCCGGCGGCGGGTTGTAGCCCGGAGGCTGCTGGCCGTAGGCCGGAGGTTGCTGCGGCGGTACCTGCTGCTGCGGCGGTACCGGAGGCTGCTGCCCGGGGGGAGGAGGGGGAACGGCACCTGGATCGGGTGCGCCCCCTGGAACGTTCTGGGGGTCCGTGGGGTCGTTCGTCACGGCGAAACCTGCCTTCGGTGTCATTGAGTCATCCGCGGGCCCCGCGATCTGAAGGTGCGAACCCCGCCGTTCCCCAACAATGCCAGGTTGTGTGCGCGATAGCGAGAGTTTGCGCGGTGTTGGCGAAAGTCGGCGGAGGGCAGTTCTGCCCATGCCCGGTGATGACCGGATCGTCCGGGGCGCAATTATCCGACCAAAGTCCCGAAAATTCGACCTTGTCCGGCTTCGGCGTGTCGCTTGCTATGGCTGGGGAGGCGGCGGGGATGCCCGGGGAGGCCCACGGCAAGGGCCGGTATCGTGAAGGAGCAATGTCGAGCACAGAAGCAGACCAGGCCCATCCGACCGATAGTTCTCTCACGATCCGCAGCACCTCCATCTCCGATGGAGCGAGCATGTGGACGCTTGCCCGTGATTGCGGGCTCGATCTCAACTCCTCATACGCGTACCTGATCTACGCCGCCGATTTCTCGGCGACGTGCCGCGTCGCCCTGCTCGGCGACGAGCCGGTGGGCTACGTGCTCGGCTATCGCCCGCCGGAGCGGCCGTCGCACCTGTTCGTGTGGCAGGTCGGTGTCTCGTCGCGTGCTCGCGGTCATGGGGTCGCCGCTCGCATGATCCACGATCTGCTCGATTCTCTCGACGAGGTCGAGGTGCTCGAGGCCACCGTCGAGGAGTCCAACGACGCGTCGCGCGCATTGTTCGCGTCGATCGCCGCCGCACGAGGAGGCGAGCTGGCCTGGACCGACGGCGTGCTGTCGACGGACTTCCCGGATGAGCACCCGGGTGAACCGCGCCTCGAGATCACCGGAATGCGCGCGCACTGAGCGCGCCGTCCGGCCACAAGACGTCACTTCATCGAAACCAGGAGAACAAGATTATGTCTACGACGATCGATACGACAGAGCTGGAATCCAGTGTCAGGAGCTACTCGCGTTCCTGGCCGGTGGAGTTCGACACAGCGCACGGCGCGACGATGGTCGCATCCGACGGCACCGAGTACCTCGACTTCTTCGCGGGAGCCGGAACGCTCAACTACGGGCACAACAACCCCGCGCTGAAGAAGGTGCTGATCGACTACCTCGCCAGCGACAAGGTCGTGCACTCGCTCGACATGTTCACGACGGCGCGCGCCGACTTCCTGACGACGTTCAAGGAGCGGATCCTTGAGCCGCGCGGCCTCGACCACAAGGTGATGTTCCCCGGGCCGGGCGGTGCGAACGCGGTGGAGGCCGGCTTGAAGCTGGCCCGCAAGATCACGGGCCGTGAGGCGATCGTGAACTTCACCAACGCATTCCACGGCATGACCCTCGGCGCGCTCAGCGTCACAGGCAACTCGATGAAGCGCGGCGGCGCCGGCATCCCGCTGGTGCACGCGACGCCGATGCCGTACGACGACTACTTCGACCAGGACGTCACCGACTTCCTCTACTTCGAGCGCATGCTCGACGACGAGGGATCCGGGCTGAACAAGCCGGCCGCCGTGATCGTCGAGACGCTGCAGGGCGAGGGCGGCATCAACACCGCTCGTGCCGAGTGGCTGCGTTCGCTGGCCGCGCTCTGCAAGAAGCACGACATCCTGCTCATCGTCGATGACATCCAGATGGGCTGCGGCCGCACCGGAAGCTTCTTCAGCTTCGAAGAGGCCGGCATCGTGCCCGACATCATCACGCTGTCCAAGTCGATCTCCGGATACGGCCTGCCGCTGGCGCTCACGCTCGTGCGCCCCGAGTACGACGTGTTCGAGCCCGGCGAGCACAACGGCACGTTCCGCGGCTTCGCACCGGCGTTCGTCACCGGTGCGGAGGCGATCCGCCAGTTCTGGAGCGACGACCAGCTGCAGCGCTCGACTCTGGAGAAGGGCCTCGTGATCGAGAGCGCGTTCAACGCGCTGGTCGCGAAGTACCCGGAAGCCGAGCTCATCTCGAAGGGTCGCGGCCTGGCGCGCGGCCTGCAGTTCGGTGAGGCGGAGAAGGCCGGCGAGGTGGCGCGCGAGTGCTTCGAGCGCGGTCTGCTCGTCGAGACCTCAGGCCCCGTCGACGAAGTCGTGAAGCTGCTGCCGCCGCTGACCGTCACCGACGACGAGCTCACCCGTGGTCTCGGCATCATCGCCGACTCCGTCGCGGCCGTGCTCGCCCGCTGATCAACCAACCAACCAATCGAAGAGGGATAATCCATGATCGTTCGCACCCTTGACGAGATCGACGACACCGAAGCCGACATCAAGAGCGAGAACTGGCGCAGCAAGCGCATCGTCCTCGCGAAGGAGGGCGTCGGCTTCTCGGTGCACGAGACCACCCTGTACGCGGGCACCGAGAGCTACTTCTGGTACGCGAACCACATCGAGGCCGTGTTCATCACGTCCGGTGAGGGCGAGATCGAGGATCTCGCGACCGGCGAGGTGCACGAACTGAAGCCCGGATCGCTCTACCTGCTCAACGACCACGACAAGCACAAGGTGCGCCCGCGCACCGAGATCAAGTGCGTGTGCGTGTTCAACCCGCCCGTCACCGGCCGGGAGGTGCACGACGAGAACGGCGTGTACCCGCTGATCACGGAGGAGACGGCGGCGGTTTAGCGCCACAGGTCCACAGACCTCACGCAAGGCGCGACCTCGGCGTCCGGAGAAGATCCGGACGCCGAGGTCGTCCCCTTGTGCTGGTGGGCCCGCCGGAAGCGGCGGGCAGCGGAAAGTTCACGAGACCCGGTTCTGCCGGGAGAAGGGAATTGACCATGACCACCGCAATGATCCAGCAGGATCAGTACCCCACCCGCACGGGTGAGCGGCATGTGCCGGCGACGACGCGGACGCACCCGACCGTGTGGGGCGATGCCGCGGACGGCCCGTTCGATCAGGCTGGGCTCGACGCGCATGCGAGCCGCGGGTTCTCCGTTCTGGAGGACTTCATCACGCAGGACGAGGTCGAGCTGTACTCGTCCGAGCTTCGGCGGCTCTCCGCAGACGAGAGCCTGCGCGGTGACCCGCGCCTGATCACAGAGAAGTCGACGGGAGCCGTCCGGTCGGTCTTCGGCGTGACGGGGCTGAGCGAGGCGATCGACGCTCTCAGCCGCGACCCTCGGGTGCTCGACCGCGCCAGGCAGCTGCTCGGCTCCGATGTGTACCTGCACCAGACGCGGGTCAACTTCATGCCGGGGTTCACAGGCAGCGGCTTCTACTGGCACTCGGACTTCGAGACCTGGCATGCCGAGGACGGCATGCCGATCCCGCGCGCCGTGAGCTGCTCGATCGCCCTGACACCCAACTACCCGTACAACGGCGGGCTGATGGTGATGCCGGGCTCGCACCGGAACTTCGCGCCCGGCGTCGGTGAGACGCCGGCGGACAACCACGCCTCCTCGCTGAAGGCGCAGGTCGTCGGAGTTCCGGATGAGGACGCGGTCACCGGAATGGCGTACCAGTTCGGCATCGACCAGTTCACGGGTCCTGCGGGCTCCGCGCTCTGGTTCGATTCCAACATCATGCACGGCTCGGGCAACAACATCACGCCGTTCCCGCGCTCGAACGTGTTCCTGGTGTTCAACTCGGTTGAGAACGCTCTGGTGGAGCCCTATGCCGCACCTGCTCCGCGCCCTGAGCACATCGCCAGCCGGAACTTCACGCCGCTGCGCTGATCTCGGCGCGACGCCGCTGCGCCCGTGCGAACGCGTTCGCACGGGCGCACGTCGTTCTGGGCGGCCGTCGTACCCTGTGACGTATGGAACCCCTGCTCAACTTCATCGGCAGCTACTGGTGGCTGGGCTTCATCGTCGCCGGGCCGATCGTCGGCATCGTCGGGTCGGCGAGGGGCTGGTGGCGCGAGCAGGAGGAGCTCTCCCACAAGCGCAAGCTCGAGCTGATCGAGGCGAAGGCGCGAGCGCAGGCGATCTCGTCCGGTGCGGAGCTCACCCCGGATGAGGTGGAGAAAGCCGACGCGGTGAGCCGCGCCGACCGCATCCGGCGTCTGATGGACACGCACGACGAGGTGGCCAGGCGCTGGCTGGACTACGAGCTGGACGTGGCGAAGCTCATCGCCTTTCCCACGATGAGCGACGGGCGCGACCCGCGCACGGCCGCGTTCCTGAGGGCGAAGAAGGTTGCAGACGGGCTGCGGCCGGCGTCGCCGGAGGAGCGCGTCGACGCGGAGACCTACGCGGAGTACCGCGACGCGGTGCACGACTTCGAGGTCGCGTTCGACGTCGCCGAGCAGGAGGCCCGCCGCGTGCGCGACACCGGGTTCACCGAGTCAGAGCGCCAGCGTCTCTCCCGCGCGCAGCAGCTGCTCAACGTGGCCGTCGACCAGTCGGCGACGGCCGCTGAGCGCCAGACCGCGTACCGGAGGGTGCGAGACGAGCTCGAGGGGCTCATCGTGCTCTCGGATGCCGCGGAGGAGGAGCTGAAGCACCGCGTCGCCGGTGAGCTCGAGGCCTGAGGTTCGGGCACTCACCCTCCCATGCGGAACAGCGCGGAGGCGGGGATCGACAGCAGGAGATCCGTGAGGCGCTCCCGGCGGTGCGGTGGCTGCGTCGGCTCCTCCTCGAATTCGTCCGGCTCCGTCGGGGTCTTTTCGTCGATGCTCATCCCGCTCTCCTTTCTCGGCGGATCAGGCGAACCGCCTTCACCTGCTCCACGAAGCACCGAGACGGATTGCGACACCACTTGAGATTTCTTCCCGCCCCCTGTCGAATCGACGGGGGCGCGTTCGTGGTGTGGGTGAGGGTCGCCGAACGCGCGACGGATGGGAGACGGAACCGTGACGCGCATAGCAGACGTCGACGCGGCGATCGCTCGCACTCATCGCAGGGAGTGGGCGCTTGTCGTGGCGGGGCTGGCGCGGCGCTTCGGCGACCTCGACATCGCCGAGGAGACGGCAGCCGAGGCGTTCGCGACTGCCGTCGAACGGTGGCCGCTCGACGGCGTCCCGCCGAACCCCGGCGCGTGGATCACGACGACGGCGCATCGGAAGGCGATCGACCGGCTGCGCCGCGAGGCGCGACGCGACGGCAAGCAGCGTGAGGCCGCGCTGCTGCGGGATGATTCCCCGCCGGAGCCGACCGGAGCCATCGACGATGACCGGCTGCGGCTGGTGTTCACGTGCTGCCATCCGGCGCTGTCGCTCGAGGCCCGTGTCGCACTGACGCTGCGGATCGTCGGAGGCCTCACCGTCGCCGAGATCGCGCGCGCCTTCCTGGTGAAGGAGCGGACGATGGGACAGCGCATCACCAGGGCGAAGGCCAGAATCCGGGAAACGGGTGTTCCGTATCGCGTGCCGGATCGGGAGGATCTTGCCGTGCGCGTGGCCGGCGTGCTCGCTGTGCTGTACCTCGTCTTCAATGAGGGGTACTTCTCCGCATCCGCGTCCGCTCCGATCCGCCGCGACCTCACGGGCGAGGCGATTCGGCTCACGCGTCTCGTCCGTGCGCTTCTGCCGAGGGATTCCGACGCGCGCGGCGAGACGACGGGGCTGCTCGCGCTGATGCTCCTCACGGAGGCCCGCTCTTCCGCTCGCGTCTCGGCGGACGGCGAACTCGTGCGGCTCGACGAACAGGATCGCGGATCGTGGGACCACGTACTGATCGACGAGGGGCTCGCGCTGGTGCACGAGTGCGAGCCCGGTCCGCCGGGGCGGTACCGGCTGCTCGCCGCGATCAACGCCGCGCATGCGGCGGCGCCGCATGCGCGCGACACCGACTGGGCGCGGATCTCTCACCTCTACGGTCAGCTCGAGCGCATCGATCCGAACCCGATCGTCACGCTGAACAGGGCGATCGCCGTCGCCGAACTGGACTCGCCCGACGTGGCGCTCGCCATGGTCGAGCGCCTCGCGGGCGCACTTCACGAGCATCACGCCTTCCACGCCGCGCGCGCGGAGCTGCTGCGACTCGTGGGCCGCTCGGCCGAAGCCCGCTACGCCTACGATCGGGCGATCTCGCTCGCGGTCAACTCCGCCGAGACCGCCCACCTGACCCGCCGCAGAGCACAGCTCGCGGTCACCGCCCGACCGGATCCACATCAGAACGGAGCATCATCATGAGCAAGCAGTACCTCGCCATCCACATGACCGATCAGACCGGAACCGCGCTGCCCCAGGATGAGGACAAGCGCATGCTCGACACCTGGGTGGCCGAGGGCGAGGAGAACCATCGCCTCGGTTCCGGAGGGTCAGTCGCCGGCCCCGAGGAGGCCAAGTCGGTGATGGTCAGAGACGGTGAGGTCCTCATCACGGACGGACCGTTCCCCGAGTTCAAGGAGTGGTTCGCGGGATACGACCTCATCAGCGCCGAATCGATCGAGGAGGCCGCGACGTACCTGTCCGGGCATCCGACGGCGCCGCAGGGGCGGGTCATCGTGCTGCCCATCGTCCCGCTCCCGTGGGAGCAGGAGTAGGGCGCGCCTCATCCCGCGATGATGGGCTCCCTCGCCTCTGCAGCGACCGCCCCGGCCGGCCCCTGCAGACCGACGATGCGGTCGTCGGCTCGACGGTCCGCGGGGCGGTGCGAGACGAGCACCGTGATCCGGTCGCGCGAGGAGCGCCGGATGTCGGTCATCATGTCTTCGGCCGTCGGCGCATCGAGGTGTGCGCTCGGTTCGTCGAGCAGGAGCACATCGGCGCGGCTGAGCAGCGCGCGGGCGACCGCGAGCCGCTGGCGCTCGCCGCCGGAGAGTGCGGTCCCCGCGGGGCCGACGCGGGAGTCGAGCCCGCCGGGCAGCTCGGCGACCAGGCGCGCCAGGCCTGCGCGCTCCAGCGTGCTTCGGAGTTCGGCATCGGTCGGAGCATCACCGGCTCGGCGCGCGAGCAGCAGATTTCCACGCAGCGTCGAGTCGAACACGTGCGCATCCTGAGGGCACCACGCCACCCGATCGCGCCAGTTCTCGGGTGAGAGATCGGGCAGCGGTACGCCGTTCGCACGCACCTCGCCGCTCGCGGGCCGAAGTGCGCCCATCAGCACCGACAGCAGCGTCGACTTGCCCGCACCGCTGGGGCCGTCGACCACGAGCCACTCGCCGACGCCCACGCGCGCGTCTATGCCGGTGAACACGTCTCCGGCGGCGCCAGGGTAGCGAGCGGCGAGGGCGTCGACCTCGATCGTCCTGACCTGGAACGGCACGTCGCGGTCGCCCGTGAGAGCCGGCGGGGTCGGACGCAGCACGGGCGCGATGCGTCGCAGCGCCGCGCGCAGGGCGGGGACGCGCTGGGCCGCGGCGACGAGCCCGGCGACGGGCTCGAGCGCGGCGAGGGAGAGCAACGCGACGACGGCGACTCGCTCAGCCGACAGACCGTAGGAGGCGGCGACCGGGGCGATGACGGCGGCGAGTACGGAGACGGCGAGCATCGCGACCGCCGCCCCGAGCCCTGCGCCCCGCGCTGCACGGTGTTCCGCCGTCGCAAGGCGCGCGGCGGCGGCCTCGAGCACGGCCAGCGCCGCGGTGGTCGGTCCCGTGCCGGTCCCGAGCGTCGAGTTGCCGCGCAGGTCGTCGGCTGCGGATGCCAGAGCTGACGTGCCGCGCACGATCTCGGCGCGTTCGGCGACGCCGGCGGCGCCCGCGCCCCGCTCCGCGGCCACGGCGAGCACCGCGCCGGCGACGGCCGCAGCGACGAGGACGGCACCGACCATCGGAGCCAGCGGGGGCGTCACGATCCACGTCGTGATCGTGACTCCGGCGATCGCGAGCACACCGACCGCGATCGGCGGCAGGGTGCGCGGGAGCTGATCGCGCAGTTCGTCGGTCTGGGTGACGAGGTAGTCGACGGGCGATCCGCCCTCCAGCAGCCGTCGGGAACCGGCGCCGCGAGCGGCGATCGCCCGCCACATCCGGATGCGCAGGTCGTCGATCACACGGAAGGCCGCAGAATGTGTGGCGAGGCGCTCGGCGTAGCGGCCGACGGAGCGGCCCAATCCGAAGAAGCGCACGCCGACGATTGCGACCATCAGCGTCGCGATGTACTCCTCGGTGCTGGCTCGCACGATGAGCCATCCCGATACCGCGGTGAGCGAGAGCCCGAGTGCCGTCGCGACGAGGCCCAGGGCGATCGCGCCCACCCAGCGCCAGCCGGCGGAGCGGAGCAGGCCGTTGAGCGGGCCGCGGTCGGCGGCGACAGAACGCAGTCGATTCGAGCTGTGATCGCCGAGATCGCTGGTGCGCTGCCGGTTCGTCTGGTGGATCTCCTGCGTTGTGCTCCTGGCGTCGCCGAAGCCGTGGGGCGCGCGCGGAACCGGACCGGTGTGAGCGGCGACCGCGACGCTGCGGGTGGCGAGGGCGAGGGTCTCCGGTTCGTGCGAGGCGAGCACGACGACGGCTCGGCCGATGCGGCGACGGATGGCTGCTCGCACCAGCTCGGCCGCCGCCGCATCGAGGTGGGCCGTCGGCTCGTCGAGCACCAGCAGGGTCGCTCCGGCATCGACGCGGGCCAGAGCGCGGGCGACGGCGAGCCGGCGCAGCTCCCCGGGACTGATCTCGGCCACAGACGCGTCGGCGACGTGCGCCAGGCCGAGTTCATCCAGCGCCCCATCGGCATCGGTCGCGCCGTACAGCGCGAGTTCGTCGCGCGGTGTCGTGGCGAACGCGCGCGGCGCCTGCGGTGCCCAGGCCACGCCGCGAGCACGTAGCTCCGGCGCGGAACCGGGGTCGCCATCGGGGGCAGAAGGGCGCCGGACGCCCGTGATCGCACCGGCCACGCTCGCATCATCCGGCAGCACCCCGGCCAGTGCGGCCAGCAGGGTCGATTTCCCCGATCCGCTCGGCCCGGTCACGGCAGTGATCCCCTCCAGACCGGTGCTCAGATCGGCGATCACGGCGCGATCGCGACCGGCGTAGCGCACCGTCAGCCCCGAGACGCGGACACGGGGGACGTCCGCGGCCATCGCGTCACGCGCGCTTTGTTCATCCGGAACATGGACATCCGGAGCCGTCGGCTTCGCGAGCAGCTGCTTCACGCGCGCGAGTGCCGCCAGGCCCGCCTGCGAGGAGTGGAAGGCCGTTCCCACCTCGCGCAGCGCGGAGTACACCTCTGGCGCGAGGATCAGAGCGACCAGCGCGGCCTCGAGCGGCACCGTGCCGTACATCAGCCGCAGTCCGAGGAACACGGCCACGACCGCGACGGACAGCGTCGCGATCAGCTCGAGCGCCAGCGCCGAGAGGAACGCCGTGCGCAGCGTCGCCATCGTGCGTTCGCGGTACTCGCGTTGGATCCTCTCCAGCGCCGCGGTCTGCTCCTCGACGCGGCCGAGGCCGACCAGCACGGGCAGCCCCCGCGCCAGCTCGGCGAGATGATCGGCGAGCCGGGTCAGAGCGCCCGTCGCCTCCTGGGTCCGGTCCTGAGTGTGCTTGCCGATCAGGATCATGAACACCGGCACGAGCGGAACGGTGAGCACGACGATCACGGCGCTCACCCAGTCGGCGCCGAGGATGCGCAGCCCGACGAGCGACGGCACGGCGACGGCGGCGATCATGGCGGGCAGCGACTGCGTGAAGTAGTCGTCCAGATCGTCGAGGCCCTCGCTCGCGAGCACGCTCGTGCCGCCGTGGCGTCCGCCTCCGCCGGCCGCGATGCGGCGCCACAGCTTCGCGCGCAGATCGGACTTGACCTCGGTGGCGACTCGGCGCGCTGCGACCTGGGTCGCCCATCCGGCGCTCGCCCTGACCACGCCGCCCGCGACGCCCAGGGCGAGCACAGCCGTCGCATCGAGCGATCCGTCCGCGACCCCCGCGATGCCGCGCGCGACGGCCTCGGCGACGAGCACGAGACCGAGTGCCTTCAGCGCGGCGAGGACGCCCAGCCAGAGGAGCCGGATGGGGCGCACGGGGCCGAGATCCGGCCGCGCGATCGTCGCGGTGCTCATGCCTGCGGCTTCTCGCGCAGAATCGCGGGCAGGAACGTGTGCGGCTCCGGCATCATGCCCGGGGTGAGTCGCTGGCGGAAGATCCAGTACGACCACGCCTGGTATGCGATCACGATGGGAAGGCCGATGGCCGCAACGACGGTCATCACCGTGAGCGTGTAGTCGCCGCTCGATGCGTTCCACGCAGTGAGCCCGTATGCCGCATCGAGCGTCGACGGCAGCACGTAGGGGAACATGCCGGCGAAGATCGAGGCGGCCCCGCAGACGATGAACGCGGCGTACCCGGCGAACGAACGGCCCTCGCGTCCGGCACGCGCGGCGAGCCATCCGGTGATCGCGCCGGCGGCGGCGAGGGCGACCAGCGTCCACGGCAGCCATCCGCTGTCGTGCGCCAGCTGCACCCACACCGCCCATGCCGCCGCGGGGACGAGCAGCAGCGGGGCCCAGGTGGCGGCGAAGTGACGGGCGCGCTGCCGGATGAGGCCGTCGGTCTTCAGCGCAAGGAACGTTGCGCTGTGCACGAGCGAGAACCCGATCACGCCGAGACCGCCGAGCACGGCCGGCCAGCCCAGCCAGACGAACGGGCCGCCGACGCGGTCGCCGTTCGCGTCGATCGGCAGCCCGGTCGAGGTGATCGCCAGCATGGCGCCGATGCAGAACGCGGTCACGAGCGAGCCGAGGCCGAGCGCCCACGTCCAGACGCGGCGCCAGCGGTCGTCGTGCACCTTGCCGCGGAACTCGATCGCCACGGCTCGTGCGATCAGGGCCAGCAGCGTGATCGTCAGCGGCACGTACAGCGCGGAGAAGAGCGAGGCGTACCAGGCGGGAAAAGCCGCGAAGAGCGCGGCGCCCGCGGTGATGAGCCACACCTCGTTGCCGTCCCATACGGGGCCGATCGTGTTGAGCATCGTGCGGCGCTCACGCTCGTCGCGGGCGGCGAACAGCACCCGCATGCCGACGCCGAGGTCGAAGCCCTCGAGCACGAGGAAGCCGATCCACAGCACCGCGATCGCGACGAACCAGACGACGGGGAGAACGTCCATGATTGCTGCTCCTTCCGGTCAGTAGGCGAAGGCGAGCACGTCGTCCCGCCGGTCGTCGTCTCGGTCATCCGGATCACCCGGATCGGATGTCGGGGGTTCGTGGGAGAACTCCGGCATGGCGGCGGCGACCCCGCCTCGTACGTACTTCACGAGCAGGATGATCTCGACGACCCCGAGCACGCCGTACACCGCCGAGAGCGAGATCGTGGAGAACAGCAGCTCGCCGGCCGTGACCCCCGGCGACATCGCCGCCTGTGTGAACATGAAGACGCCGTCGACACCGGTGTGGTCGGGGTTCGGGGCGACCACGAAGGGCTGACGCCCGATCTCGGTGAAGATCCAGCCGGCGATGTTGGCCGCGAACGGTGCGGTGATGCCGAGGATCGCCAGGCGCATCACCCAGGGTGAGCGCGGCACGGTGCCCCGCCGCGTCAGCCAGAGTGCGATCACGGCGGCTGCCGCGACGATGCCGCCCAGCCCGATCATGAGCCGGAACGCCCAGTAGGTGACCCACATCGGCGGCACGTACTGCACGTCGACGCCCGCGTGCTCGCCGTAGATCGCCTCGTCAGGGATCGCCTCGCCGTACTGGTCCTGGTATCGCGTCTCCAACTCGGTGATGCCCGGCATCTCCGCTCCCCACTCATCCGTGGCGAGGAATCCGAGCAGGCCAGGCACCTCGATCAGCGTGATCACGTCGTTGCAGTCGCGCGAGCCTGGATCGCCGAGCGAGAGGATCGAGAAGGAGGAGCCGCTGTGGCATGCCGCCTCGGCGGACGCCATCTTCATCGGCTGCTGCTCGAACATCAGCTGCCCCTGCGTGTGCCCGCTGATGGCCGTGCCGGCGAAGCCGACGATCGCGACGACGGCGCCGAGGCGCAGCGACGTCAGCCAGACGCCGTGGTCCTTCTTGTCGCGGGAGGGGACATCCGGAGCTTCGCCCACGATGACGCGGCCGGCCTGGTCGACCGTGTCGATGCCGTCGTGCCGCCGCCGCCACAGGTGGTACCAGCTGATGCCGAGCAGGAACATGCCGGCGACGACGAGTGCCCCCATGACGGCGTGAGCGAATGCTGAGATCGCTGTGCTGTTGCTGAGCACGGCCCAGATGTCGGTCATCACAGGGCGGCCGTCGTCGCCGAGTTCGACGCCGACGGGGTGCTGCATCCACGAGTTGGCGACGATGATGAAGTACGCCGACACCCAGCTGCCGACGACGGCGCACCACAGCGCGGTCAGGTGCAGGCCCTTGCGGATGCGACCCCAGCCGAAGATCCAGATGCCGAGGAACGTCGACTCCACGAAGAAGGCCAGCAGTCCCTCGAGGGCGAGCGGGGCGCCGAAGACGTCGCCGACGAAGCGGGAGTACTCGCTCCACGCCATGCCGAACTGGAACTCCTGCACGAGGCCCGTGGCGACGCCGACGATGAAGTTGATCAGGTAGAGCTTTCCCCAGAACTTCGTCATCCGCAGCCAGCGCTCGTCTCCCGTGCGCAGCCATCGCGTCTGCATGATCGCAATGGTGAGGCCGAGTCCGATCGTGAGCGGGACCATCAGGAAGTGATAGACGGTGGTGATGCCGAACTGCCATCTGGCGATGTCGAGCGGGTCCATGCGTCGAATTCTACGCCGCGTAGAAGTATTTTGACAGCCGGTAGAAGAAATTTTTCGACTCAATGTAGAACTTCTTCGATCTCGGGTAGAATGTAACGATCGGAAGGAGGGGCGATGGCACATCTGGGTGATCTGGAACGCGCCGTCATGGAGGTCATCTGGGACGCAGGCGGCTCGCTGACTGCGTACGACGTCAAGGACGTGCTCGAGGCCGATGGTCGCGATCTCGCGGCGACCACGCTGCTGACGGTGCTCTCGCGCCTCGACAAGAAGGGGTTCGTCGCCTCCGACCGCACAGCGCGCCCGCACCGGTATCACGCACTCGGCACGCGCGAGGCGCACATGGCCGAGCTGATGCACGAGGTGCTCGGTGTCGCTGGCGACCGCTCGGCGGTGCTCGCCCGCTTCGTCGGCGGCGTCTCGGCAGAGGACCAGGCCGTCCTCCGCCGCCTTCTCGAGGGCTGAGCGCCGCTGTCGAGCTGCGCATCCCGCTGGCGGTGTGCGGGCCTACGCTGGAATGGTGAGCGCACAGGCCTGGGACCTCGTCGTCGCGGCAGCGTGCGCGCTCGTCGCGGTGATGCTGGCATGGCCCGTTCCGATCTGGCTGTCGCGCTCCGCATGGCCGCCGCGGCATCCGGCGCTCGCGCTCGTGCTGTGGCAGGTGATCGGCATGGCGGGCGGGCTCACCATGATCGGCGCGCTCTGGCTGGTCGCCCTGGCGTTCGTGCCCAGCGGGTGGATCGCGGGCATCCCGGCGATGGCGCTCGCCGCGTACCTGCTCGCGCACCTCGTCGCCGCGATCGTGTCGTTCGACCGGCAGCGCCGACGTCACCTCGCCCTCGTCGAGCTGCTCTCGGTGCCCGATCCGGATCGGGCGCGCACCCGGGTTCTCGATGACGCTGCACCCGTCGCCTACTGCCTGCCGCGCGGCGTCGGATCCGTCACGGTGCTCTCGCGCGGCCTGCTCGATGCGCTGGCGCCGGATGAGCTCGCGGCCGTCACGGCGCACGAGCGCGCGCACATCGAGCAGCGCCACGAGGTGCTGCTGGTGGCCTTCAAGGCGTGGCGGCGCGCCCTGCCGTGGTTCCCGATCGCGGCCAGAGCCGAAACCGAGGTCGCGGCGCTGATCGAGATGATGGCCGACGACGTCGCCCGCCGCACCCAGCCGGATGACGTGCTCGCGCGGGCGATTCTGGCCGTCGCCTCATCCGGATCGCTCGGCACGGCATCCGCAGAGCGTGCGTCGACTCGCCGCGACCGGATGCACGATCGCTTCCGGCGGTTGGCCGGGGCGTGACCGTCCGGCTTCGCCGCGAGGCCCGAGGCGCCGGCATCCGCTCCCGCGCGCGGTATTTTCACTGAGATACGGCAGAATCCGGTGGATTGTGCCGCGAATCGAGGATTGTGCCGTGTGTCGGAGCGCCTCCGCGGCAGGCCTCAGTCGATCTCGGGCACCAATCGTACGGCGCCCTTGTCAGCAGACTGCGCAAACGCGGCGTAGGCGCGCAGCGCCGGCGTCACCTTGCGGTCGCGCTTCTCCTTCGGCCGGTACCCGCCGTTCGCCTCGAGCTCGGCGCGGCGGCGGTCGAGCTCCTCGTCCGGAACCTCGAGCTGCAGCTTGCGCGTGGGGATGTCGATCGTGATGGTGTCGCCCTCCTCGACCAGCGCGATCATGCCGCCCGATGCCGCCTCCGGGGAGACATGCCCGATCGACAGACCAGAGGTGCCGCCGGAGAAGCGGCCATCGGTGATCAGCGCGCACGCCTTGCCGAGGCCGCGGCCCTTGAGGAACGACGTCGGGTAGAGCATCTCCTGCATGCCGGGCCCGCCCTTGGGGCCCTCGTACCGGATGACGACGACGTCGCCCTCCGCGACCTCCTTCGCGAGGATGCGCCTGACGGCCTCATCCTGCGACTCGCACACGATCGCCGGCCCGGAGAAGGTCCAGATCGACTCGTCGACGCCTGCCGTCTTCACCACGGCGCCGTCGACGGCGATATTGCCGCGCAGAACGCCGAGACCGCCGTCCACTGAGTAGGCGTGCTCGAGGTCGTGGATGCAGCCGTTCGCGGCATCCGTGTCGAGCGACTCCCACGTCTTCGACTGCGAGAACGCCTTCGATGAGCGCTCGCCGCCGGGAGCCGCGTGCCACAGCGCGTTCGCCTCGTCGCTCGCCTTGCCGCCGCGGATGTCCCACTCGTCGAGCCAGGCACCGAGCGTCTGGGCGTGCACGGTGTGCACGTCCTCGTGGAGCAGCCCTGCGCGGCGCAGCTCGCCGAGCAGCGCGGGGATGCCGCCGGCGCGGTGCACGTCCTCCATGTAATAGGTGCGGCCGTTGGCGACGTTCGGGGCCACCTTCGCCAGGCACGGCACGCGGCGCGAGATGTCGTCGATCTCGTCGAGACCGAACTCGACTCCGGCCTCGCTCGCGGCGGCGAGCAGGTGCAGGATCGTGTTGGTCGACCCGCCCATGGCGATGTCGAGCGCCATGGCGTTCTCGAACGCCTCGGGGGTGGCGATGTTGAGCGGGAGGACGGACGCATCGTCCTCGTCGTAGTAGCGGCGCGTGATGTCGACGACCAGCGAGCCGGCCTTCTCGTACAGCGCGCGGCGGGCGGTGTGCGTGGCGAGCACCGAGCCGTTGCCTGGCAGCGACAGGCCGATCGCCTCGGTGAGGCAGTTCATCGAGTTCGCGGTGAACATGCCGGAGCACGAGCCGCACGTCGGGCACGCGGCCTCTTCGATGCGCTGGATGTCCTCATCCGAGACCTTGTCGTTCACGGCCTCGCTGATCGCGTCGACCAGGTCGAGCGTGCGCTGGTTGCCGTTGACGAGGGTGGCGCGACCCGACTCCATCGGGCCGCCCGAGACGAACACGGTCGGGATGTTCAGGCGCATCGCCGCCAGCAGCATGCCAGGTGTGATCTTGTCGCAGTTCGAGATGCACACCAGTGCGTCGGCGCAGTGCGCGTTGGCCATGTACTCGACGGAGTCGGCGATGAGGTCTCGCGACGGCAGCGAGTAGAGCATGCCGTCATGACCCATCGCGATGCCGTCGTCGACGGCGATCGTGTTGAACTCGCGCGGGATGCCGCCTGCCGCGCTGACCGCCTCGGAGACGATGCGCCCGACGGGGGCGAGGTGCGTATGGCCTGGCACGAACTCGGTGAACGAGTTGGCGACCGCGATGATGGGCTTGCGGCCGATGTCGCTTCCTTCGACACCGGATGCGCGCATCAGTGCGCGAGCGCCCGCCATATTGCGGCCATGGGTGACAGTGCGTGAGCGGAGTGTGGGCATAGTGCCATTCTCGCCCGCCCTCTGCGCACATCATGCCCATCTGCCGATGCGGCTGGTACCAGTACTGAGAGTACTATCGGGAAATGATCCGCCCCCGCACGCCCCGCCGCGAGGAGCTCGGCGCGTTCCTCGCTGACCGCCGCCGCGCCGCTCGCCGCACTGCGCTCGGGCTGCCGCCGACCGGGCGGCGCGTGCACACGGGCCTCAGCCGCGAGGAGGTCGCCACCCTCGCCGGCGTGAGCGCGAGCTGGTACACCTGGCTCGAGCAGGGCCGCGACATCAACGTCTCGCGGCAGGTGCTCCGCTCCGTCGCCCGGGTGCTGCGGCTCACGTCGGCGGAGACCGACTACGTGATCGGCCTCGCCGAGCGCGAGACGGGCGTGCCCGAGATCCGGCGCGAGACGATTCCGGATCACCTGCAGCGGCTCGTCGACGCGCTGGACTTCCCGGCGTTCGTCGTGGCGACGGACTGGGGGATCGCCGGCTGGAACACCGGATACGAGTGGCTCTACCCTCGCATCGCGACCGTCGACGTCGCCGATCGCAACCTGCTCTGGCTCGTCTACACCGATCCGGAGCTGCGCGAGATGCTGCCGGACTGGGAGCGGGAGAGTCGACGGTTCCTCGCGGAGTTCCGCGCGGAGGCGGGAGTGCGCCTCGCCGGGCCAGGCCACAGGGCAGTGGTCGACCGTCTGATGGCGGAGAGCGAAGACTTCCGCGTGCATTCCGCCGATATGGCCGTGGAGCGGTTCGCGTCGCGTCGCCGTGTCTTCCGGCACCGTGACGAGGGTCTGCTCGAGTTCGAGCACCACCGCCTCGTCCCCAGCGACGCGGTCGACCTGCACGTGGTGATGTACGTGCCGGTGCGGGACTGACAGGGCCTTCCGCGTGCCGGATGATCGGATGCACGACGAGCGTGATCGGTGTGGGATGGCGGCATGAGAGAGAAGATCGCCGCCATCGTGCGGTTCACGTTCGCTCCGGATGCCGAAGAGCGGATCGCGGCCGTCATCGACAGCACGCTTGCGACCACGCGCACATTCGCCGGATGCGAGCGCATCGACATCCTGCGCAGTCCGGAGCGTCCGGACGAATGGACGCTCTATGAGGTCTGGACGGATGCCGCGATGGAGCAGGCGTATCGCGATTTCCGGGCGAGCCCGGAAGGCGCAGATGCCGACCTCGCCGCACTCCTCGCCGAGCCGCCGACACTCGAGCGCTTCACCGTTCGCAGCTGATCCGCCTGGCCCATCGGGCGGCTCGATCGACCTGCACCTGATGATGTGCGTGCCGGCGGGGACGCTGAGGTCGGATGCTGGCGTTATGCGACCTACGCCTGACGTGCCTTCGCGCGCCTGCCTCGCCTCTGCGTGACGAGACAGGCGAGCAGGAGGGCGACCGCACCGAATGCGCAGGCGTACGGCGTCGCGGTGAACCCGGCCAGCAGCGGGGCGATCAGCAGTCCGCAGACGAATGACAAGCCGACGGCGAGCGCCGGGTGCAATCGGCCGCTGCTCATCAGCGCGTACAGCGGAACGGCGACGGCGGCAGCGGCGAAGACGATCCCTCCCGCGAGGAATGTGAGCCAGTTGTCGCCGAACCAACCGGCCGGCACTCCCGCATCGGCCGCGTCGAAGCCGATCGAGAACGCAGCGCCTTCGAGCGCGGCGAATGCGATGGCTGTCAGCCCCGCGACCAGGGCGCCGAGTGCGTGAGGAGCGGTCATCGCACCGACATGGCGCAGCAGCGAGACGATGGCGACGGTGAGCAGCGTGGGCGCCGCTGTCGCCATGGATACGGGGATCGCCCACGCCGCGATGTCCTGGCCGAGCGCGTCGTACGTCTGCGAGAGGAAGCCGATCAGAACCACCGACAGTGCGGCGGAGATGAGCAGCGCTCCCCATGAGCACCATCGAGCGAGGCGGAGGTCGAGGCGCATCCCGAGCCCGTGCGCTGCGGCCGCCCAGGATTCAGCCGCAGTCGGGGTGTCGCGCCCCTCGCCGTCAGCGGCATCGAGCATCGTGCTGAGCGCGACGTCGCCGTGTCGGGTGCGCCACTGCTTCGGGTACCAGCGCAGCAGTCGGGCGAATCGATCCTCGTGCGACGTCATGCCCACGCCGCCCCCTTGGTCACGGCGCCGGATGGAAGTCGCTTCCTGGCTGCCTTCGCCGACCGCTCGAGCAGCTCCACCTCCTGGGCGAGGCGCGTCGCGCCTGCGTCGGTGAGCCGGTAGTACCGCCGATTGCGCCCGGCGACGACCTCCTCGCCGTCGGCGATGAGCAGTCCATCGCGTTCGAGGCGCTCGAGGGCGGCGTAGAGCGTGGCGACCTTGAGCGAGACGCTGCCTTCCGATGCCTCGGTCGCCTCCCGCATGATCTCGTAGCCATGGCGTCTGCCTGAGGCCAGCACAGTCAGGATCCAGAACGACGAGGGGGTGAGGGCGGTCATGTCATGAGTATATATCGAGAGCTGGAGTATTACGAAAAGTTCTGCTTCTCGCGCTGACGGTCGAAGACGTAGCGATCGCGGCCGACCGCGATTCCGATCACGAGATGCGCGACGCACGAGACCAGCAGGAACAGCAGTGATGCGGTCCAATCCGCGGTCAGCGCGTGCAGAGCGCCGAAGGTGACCGGTGCCGCGCCGGCGATGAGATACCCGACGGACTGGCCCATGCCGGAGAGCGCGGACGCGGTGTGGTGGTCGCGGGCACGGGTCGCCATCAGCGTCAGCGAACACGCGATCGACCCTCCGCTGCACAGCCCGATCAGCGAGATCCAGAGGAAGATCCCCCCGGGCGCGAGCAGCAGCCCGCTGACGCCGATCAGCGAGAAGACGGGAAGCATCGCCGGCACCCAGCGCTCCGTGCGGCCGCGCATCGTGAAGGGCAGCAGCACGGAGCCGAGCACGCCGACCATCTGGAAGATCATCACGTCGTAGCCGGCCAGCACTTCGCTGTGCCCGAGTGAGCGGGCGTAGGGCGCGAGCCAGGTGATCATGACATAGAACATGATCGCCTGGGCCCCCATGTACAGCCCGACGAGCCATGCCACAGGGTCGCCCCACACGCTCGGTCCGCGTGCGGATCCGCGCTCGATGCGTCGTCCGGTGTCGGTGCCGAACCGGCGCATGTGCAGCAGCCACAGCACGATCGCGATCGGCAGCGTCGCGGCGACGGCGACGAGCGCGAACCGCCATCCGGTGTCCCCGCCGTTCGGCTCGACGGCATGGGAGATCGGGACGACGACACCGGATGCCAGGGCGCCGCATCCGGCGAACAGCGCGGTGTACATGCTGGTCACGAGGGCGACGTGCCTGCCGAACGAGCGCTTCACGACGGCAGGGAGGAGCACGTTCGCGATGGCCAGCGCCACGCCGACGAGTGCGGTGCCGAACCACAGCGAGAACTCCGGCCCCGGAAGCGAGCGGATCAGCGTGCCGAGCGTCAGGACGACCAGGGCGCACAACACGATGCGGTTCATTCCGAACCGGTGCGACAGCGTGTGGGCGAATGACGAGAGAACAGCCCACAGCACCACGGGCACCGACGTCAGCGAGCTCAGCAGGGCGACCGACTCCCCGGTCGACGCACTCATCTGCTCGAGCAGCGGCCCGACACCCGTGATCGTGACGCGCATGTTGACGCCGATCACGACGATCGCCGCGAGCAGCAGACCGATCGACACCCCGCGTCCTGCCGCCGGCGCTGCGGTGGGGGTCGACGTCGGTTCCTGCTCGTTGCTCACCTGGCGACCATACGCCTCGGCGCGCGCGGCCGAGCGGCAACCTCTCGTTGAGCGGCAGTGCGCTCCGACTATCGACCCAGCAGCGGCCAGCCCGTGTACGCCTCCGCGAGATAGCGCCTTCCCGCTTCGCTGTCGGTGACGGTGCGCAGTTCGGCGATCTGTCGGTGGCGCTCGAAGTCGCCGGCGCCGGGCTGCTGGTGCAGCATGCTCGTCATCCACCACGAGAACTGCTGCGCCTTCCAGGTGCGGCGCAGCGCCTCATCCGTGAAGCGCTCGAAGTGCTCGCCGTCGCCGTCGAGCAACAGGGCGCGGATGGCGCGGTTCAGCAGCACGACGTCGGCGACGGCGAGATTCATGCCTTTCGCGCCGGTCGGCGGCACCGTGTGCGCGGCGTCTCCGACGATCACCGCGCGGCCCGACTGCATCTTGTGCGACACGAAGCTGCGGAACTTCAGAACGTCGCGCTGGAAGATCGGGCCCTCCTTCAGCTCGGTGCCCGGCGTGCGGCGCTGCAGCTCGTCCCAGATCTCGGCCTCGCTCATCGCGTTCGGGTCGGCATCGGGGTCGCACTGGAAGTACATCCGCTGCACCTCTGGGCTGCGCTGGCTGATCAGCGCGAAGCCGTCGGGTGAGTTGGAGTAGATCAGCTCGTCCTTCGACGGCGGTGCCTCGCACAGGATGCCGAACCACGCGAACGGGTACTCGTGGAAGAAGCCGCCGTGCGAACCTGTCACGGCCTCGCGCACGACGCTGCGCGAGCCGTCGGCGCCCACCACGACGTCGGCTTCGATCGTGAACTCGGTCCCGTCGGCGTCGCGCGCGATCACGCGGGGACGGAGTGTGTCGGCGTCTTCGACGCGCTCCGCGGTCACGCCGAAGCGCAGGTCCTGTCCGCCGGCCGAGCGCGCGGCGATCAGGTCGATCAGCACCTCGTGCTGCGGGTAGAGCCAGACGTTGCGGCCGGTCAGCACACCGAAGTCGATGTGGTGCAGCTCGCCGTCGAAGCCGAGGTGAATGCCGGCGTGCTTGTCGCCGACAGTGTGCACGCGGTCGGAGATGCCGGTCTCCGTCAGGATCTCAACGGTGCCCTGCTCGAGGATCCCGGCGCGGATCGTCGTCTCGATCTCCTCGCGGGTGCGGTTGTCGACCACGATCGAGTCGATTCCCGCCTCAGCGAGCAGGTGTGAGAGCAGCAGACCGGCCGGCCCTGCCCCGATGATGGCGACCTGGGTGCGTTCTGCGGTCATGGCGTCTCCTTCGACGGATGCGGCGGTCTCGCCGCGTCGGCGAGCTGTTGGGACGATCATCCGGGATCCGATGCCAGCGGCACGCCTCGATTCCCATTGAACGGGCAGGATGTTCGGAGCGGCGTGACTCCGCGAGGAGCAATCAGGCGCTGGGTCGAAGCCGTTCGCGCAGTTCGTCCAGCCGCACCGCCATGCCGATGCGGAACATTCGCTCGTCCTCGCGCCATGAGGCTCCGAGCACCTGGTCGAGCCGTTCCAGCCGCTGCAGGATGGTGTTGGTGTGAAAGCTCATCGCCCGCGCCGTGCGCGTCGGGCTCGCGTTACTGCGGACGAAGGCGCGCAGCGTGCCCAGCAGATCCGCCCCGCGCTCGGCGTCGTAGCGGCGCACCGCACCGATCGTGTCGGCGAGGAACTGCGACAGCGCCCGGGCATCCGTGTCGAGCACGGCGGAGTAAGGCAGGAAGTCATCGGTCGACACCGCGAGTTCGGTGAGCTCGAGCGCTGCGACCAGGCGTGCGGTGCGCATCGCCGACATGAAGGCGGAGGCGATGTCGCGCGAACCGGGCGGCGGGGCCACGGCGATCACCGGATGATCGATGGCGCGGGCGATGTGCGCTCGCAGCGCTTCGGCGTCGAGCCCGGTTCCGGCCGAGGAGAACGCCGCGACGACGTACCCGCGGTACTCGCCGGTGAGCGCGTGCTCGTCCAGCCGCCTGGTGAGCGCGCGCGCCGCCGCGGTCTGCTGGTCGCCGGGCACGGCGAGCAGCAGCAGCGAATCCAGGGAGCCCGGCTCTACGCCGAGCCGTCGCGCTCGCCGCTCCACGTCGGCGCGCCGCTCCGGCACGTCGTCGAGCAGATCTGCGATGAGCTCGCTGCGCAGTCGGTGGTCGGCGCCGGACGCGGCCTCCTGCTGCAGCTCCAGCAGCGCGGCGACCTGCGCGGCGCGCTCGATCGTGCGCATGTCGACGGAACCCAGATCGATGTCCCCGTCGCCCAGCAGCAGCGCGCCGAAGTGCTGGGCGCCGGCGCTCAGAGCGGCCACGGCGCGCACACCCGCTCCGGGCACCGCGACGCAGTGCCCGGACCTACGGCTCTCAGCAATCGCCTCCCTGGTCGTCTCGTCCAGCTCCAGCATCCACTCGGGCAGCGGAAGGCCGGCCGCAGCGATGAGCTGCTCGTTGGCATCGACGATGGCCACAGCCCTGTCCAGCGCGGAGGCCAGCGTCTCGGCGACGGGGGCGAACCCGCCCCCGCCGAGCACTGCCTGGACGAGCTCCTGATGCACGGTGTTCGCCCGGTCGCGCTCCCTCAGATGCGCCGTGAGGCGCTCCAGTGTGCCGCGGGACTCATCCTCGGAATCGCGAAGGTCGCGCAGGATCTGCGTGGTCTGCAGAATCACGGAGGCGTGGTCGGCGAGTGCGGACAGCAGCGCGACCTCCTCAGGCGCGAAGTCCTTCTCCTCGCGATTGGCGACGAACAGCACGCCGAGTACGTCGTCGCGGCTCAGCATCGGCACGCCGAGAATCGACACGAGTCCCTCAGACGACACGGCGTCGTCGATTCCGGTGTCGTGGCGCTCCTGCGCGTAGACCGAGTAGTCGGCGGCCCACTGCGCTGAACGCGACTCGACGACGGCGCTGGCGAGCCCTCGTCCCGGTGGGACCCTGATGCGCTGGAAGTCGCCGCTCACCGAGCCGCTGGTCTCCCGCACGCGCAGTTCACGGGTCACGGGGTCGAACTCTGACAAGTAGGCGAGGTCGACGCCCATCATCTGGCGGGCGCGCTGCACCAGGCGCGCCAGCACCGCATCGCTGTCGCGGAGCTCCGCGAGCTCCCTGGCGCTGGAGAACAGCGCGGACAACTCGTGCTCGCGTCTGCGCAGCCGCGACGCCTCGCGCTGGACACGATGCACGCGATCGGTGATCTCTGCTGCGGCGGAGTCGGCGATGCCCAGCCGGCGCAACGCATCGCCGACCGCCGTCGGATCGGGAGGCTCGCTGTCGTGGCCGGCTCCCAGCAGGACGGCGACCGCCTGCGCTGTGTCGAGTGGGCTCACCCGGCCTCCTCGCCTCGGCGCACCGTCCGGATGAGCGCGGCGCTGAGCTCGGGCCACAGCTCGTGCGGGGCGAGGTGTCCCATGTGGGGGTGCACCTGCAGCTCCGAAGTCGCGATGGCGGCAGCCATGTCGGCGGCGGCCTGCCAGTGAACGATGTCGTCCTCGCGCCCGTGGAAGATCAGCGCGGGAACCGTCACGGCTTTGAGCGCTTCGAAGCGCTCGGGGGCGCGCAGCAGCGCGGACCACTGCCGCGCGTAGCCGTCGGGGGAGTAGCCGCGGTCGTAGGCGTGCGCGGTCGCGTTCACATGCCATTCCAGCTGCGGGTCGTAGCGGCCGGGCGGCAGTGAGCGGATGGCTGCCTCGGTCGCGGCGACCGCCTGCTCCTTCGTCACGCGCACGGGGGCCGAACGCAGCTCTGGGCGCTCGCCGTGGAGCACGTAGCGGCGATCGCGGCCGGGGAGCGTGGAGAGCAGGCCGATGCTGCGCACGCGCTCCGGATGCTCGATCGCGAGCATCTGGGCCATCATCCCGCCCATCGAATGCCCCGCAACGTGCGCCGAGGCCGCTCCCAACGCGTCGAGCACGCGCACGATGTCGTCCGACATATCGGAGAGCTCGTAGCCGCCGTCGATGTCCTCCTCGCCGCCGAAGCGCTGGGAGAAACCCGTGTCGCGGTTGTCGAACCGGACGACGCGGATACCGGCGTCCGTGAGCATGGCGATGAAGCGCTCGTCCCATGACAGCAGCTGCGCACCGCCGCCAGAAGCGAGCACGAGCACCGGATCGGAGGCGGCGCCGAAGACCTCGTAGTAGATCCGGACGTCGTCGGACTCGGCATAGGGCATGGGGATCCTCCTCCGCGTTTCGAGCGAGTCTACGAGCGGACCGGGGGCTTCCGCATGTGCGGATCACCTACAGATCCGATCGCATGACGGATTATTGCCCCATCGATCAATGGGCCGAAGCCTCCTATCGTCGTGCATGACATCGCGGCGCCGAAGACGGAACGCCGCACGTGAAGGAGGGCGGTCCATGCCGATCAACAGCCGTATCAAGGGCCTGCGGGATCATGCGCCCGACGAGCGCCTCGCGCTGGCAGCGCAGAGCGCCGGGCTCGCCCCGGACGCGCTCTCCGCGCTGGGGGAAGAGGGCGGGCTGGGCATTGCGCAGGCCGACCACATGATCGAGAACGTGATCGGAACCTTCCGGCTTCCCGTCGGCATGGCGACCAACTTCACCATCGACGGTCGCGACCGGCTCATTCCGATGGTCACGGAGGAGCCGAGCGTCGTCGCGGCGGCTTCCAACGCCGCGCGAATGGCCAGGGAGCACGGCGGCTTCACGACCTCGTACACCGGCGATGTCATGATCGCCCAGATCCAGGTGGTCGACGCGACGGATCCGCACAGCTCCCGATTCGCTCTGCTGGAAGCACGGGACGAACTGCTGGCACTCGCGAACGAGCAGGACCCGACGCTGGTCTCGCTGGGCGGGGGAGCATTCGACGTGTCGGTACGAGTGGTGCCCACCCGAGCGGGAACGCAGATCATCGTGCACCTGCACGTCGACGTGCGCGACGCGATGGGCGCCAACGCCGTCAACACCATGGCGGAGGCGATCGCCCCCAGGATCGCGCAGATCGCAGGCGCACGCTCCCTGCTGCGGATTCTCTCGAACAAAGCGGCACTGCGACTCACCAGGGCGCGCGGCGTGTTCGACGCCGAGCTGCTGGGCGGTACCGGAGTCGTCGACGACATCGTCGCGGCCAGCGCCTTCGCGGAAGCCGACTCGTATCGAGCCGCGACGCACAACAAGGGAATCATGAACGGCATCACCGCGGTCGTGCTCGCCACGGGCAACGACACCCGCGCGGTTGAGGCCGGATGCCACTCGCACGCCGCACGCTCAGGGCAGTACTCCGCGCTGTCGCAGTTCGAGAAGGGCGCGGACAGCAACCTCGTCGGCACCCTCGAGGTTCCGCTCGCGGTCGGCCTGGTCGGCGGCGCAACTCGGGCGCATCCGTCCGCACGAGCGGCCGTGCAGCTGCTCGGCGTCGAGACAGCATGCGAACTGGCGAGCGTGATCGCCGCTGTGGGCCTCGCGCAGAACCTCGCGGCATGCCGCGCGCTGGTCGCCGAGGGCATTCAGCGCGGGCATATGACGCTGCACGCCCGCACGGTCGCGGCCAGTGCGGGGGCCGCAACGGACGAGATCGGCGCCGTCGCGGCGCGCATCGTCGCCGATGAGAACATTCGAGTGGAGCACGCACGCGGCGTGCTCGCCGAACTGCGAGCCGCGGAAGCGCAGGCATGACCCGGCCGCGCGTCGAACCCGAGGACGGACTGCCGTCGCGTGTGACCGTCTACGAGGTCGGCCCGCGCGACGGGCTGCAGGCCGAACCCGACATCGTCCCGACCGACGTGAAGGCCGAGCTGTGCCGTCGGCTGTACGCGACCGGGGTACGAGACCTCGAGCTGACCAGTTTCGTGCCGCCCGCCTGGATTCCGCAGCTCGCCGATGCCGCCGACGTCACGGCGGCCGTGCACGTGCCCGAGGGGGCGCGCGGCGTTGCGCTCGTGCCCAACCTGCGCGGTCTCGAGCGGGCGCGGGACGCCGGCATCCGCGAGGTCGCCGTCGTCGTGAGCGCAACCGAGTCGTTCGCGCGGGCCAATCTCAACGTGAGCCGGGAGGGCGCCGTCGAACGGGCCGCGGACGTCGTCGAGGCGGCGTCGGGCACGCCCGTCCGCGGATACGTGTCGATGGCGTTCGGCGACCCGTGGGAGGGCGAGGTCGACATCGCCGCGGTTGCCGAGACCGCCGTGCGCCTGCACAGAGCCGGGTGCCGCACCATCGCCCTCGGCGACACGATCGGCGTTGCGACGCCGGGCCTGACCGCCCGCGTCATCACGGAGACGATCGCCGCAGGCGTGCCGGTGGACGCGCTCGCACTGCACCTGCACGACACGTACGGGCAGTCGCTGGCCAACGTGCACGCCGCCCTGCGTCTGGGCGTGAGCGAGTTCGACGCCGCAGTCGGCGGACTCGGCAGATGTCCCTACGCCAAAGGTGCCACGGGTAACCTCGCGACGGAGGCTCTTGTGTGGATGCTGGACGGCATGGGCATCGAGACCGGGATCGACGTCGGCGGCATGGCCGCAACGGCAACCTGGCTCTCCCGCATCCGGGGCATCCGTGCCCCTTCGACCGTCGCGACCGCCATGGCCGCGGCCGCATCCGAGGAGGAATCATGACTCAGTTGCCGGCTCCCGGCGCCCTGGACGGCGTCGTCGTGCTCGACCTGTCGCGCGTGCTGGCAGGTCCCTACGCCGCCCAGATGCTCGCTGACCTCGGCGCGACCGTCGTCAAGATCGAGAACCCGCGCGACCCCGACGTCTCGCGCGGCTTTCCCCCCTATCTCACAGATGGGGACGAGGAGTTCAGCGCCTACTACGCCCAGTACAACCGCGGCAAGCTCGGTGTCGGGCTCGATCTGGCCGCAGCCGAGGGCAAGCAGGTGCTCAAGGACCTCGTCCGTTCCGCAGACGTTCTGATCGAGAACTTCCGCCCAGGCACCATGGACAAGCTCGGCGTCGGCTACGAGGTGCTCGCACAGGAGAACCCGAAGCTCGTCTACGCGGCGATCTCCGGGTACGGCCAGACCGGTTCGCGCAGCCGTCGGCCGGCGTTCGACAACACCGCCCAGGCCGCCGGGGGCCTGTGGTCGATGACCGGCTATCCCGGCATGCCCCCGGTGCGGGTCGGTGCGACGATCGGAGATCTCTCCGCCACCCTGTTCGCCGTCATCGGAACCCTGGCCGCGCTGCGTCACGCCGAGGCCACCGGTGAAGGACAACTGGTCGACATCGCCCAGGTCGACAGCATCATGGCGCTGACCGAGACCGCTGTCGTCGACTACACCGTCGACGAGAGAGTCGCCGTACCTGCGGGCAACGAGCACGCGTGGGTGAAGCCGTACGAACTGTTCGACTGCGCAGACGGACAGGTGTTCTTCGGCGCGTACACGGACAAGCTGTGGCGGGCGGCGTGCGAGCTGTTCGGCACGCCGGAGCACGCCGCCGATCCGGAGATCGACGCCATGCGAAAGCGGCTCGTGCCTGAGGTGTACCAGCGCAAGGTGAAGCCGATCGTGGCCGCCTGGCTGAACGACAGGACCAAAGCGGAACTGGAGGAGCTGGCCGGGGATGTCGTTCCCCTCACCGCGATCAGGAACATCGGCGAAGTGGTCGACGACCCGGCGACGGCGGAGCGCGACATGATCGTCGAGGCGGACTACGGGCCGATGGGGAAGCTGCGCATGTTCGGTCAGCCGATCAAGCTCAGCGCGACACCGGCGACACCCGATCGCACGGCCAACCGATTCGCCGAGCACGCCGACCGGGTGCTCGGCGACCTGGCGGGCTACGACTCGGAGCGCATCGCCGCGCTGCGGGAAGCGGGAGTTCTGCCGTGACGGTGGTGCGGACCGAGACGATCTCGGAGTCGACGGCGGAGGCCTACCGCGGCACCTTCGCCGAAGGCGAGGCCCAGTTGCACGCGGGCGACCCGCTGCCGCCTGCGTGGGAGGGCGCGTACTTCCCGTTCGCCGCGCCTCTCGCTGATCTGCGACCGGATGGAACCCCGGCGCGAGACGGCGTGCTGCCCGAGATCGACCTGCCCCGTCGCATGTATGCGGGCGAGACCACCGAATTCCTGAGACCGCTTCCTGTCGGGGCTGAGGTCACGCAGACGACGTCGCTCGGCTCCGTCGCCGAGAAGAGCGGCTCCGGCGGCCGGCTCGTCTTCGTCGATATCGAACGCGAGTACGCGGTGCAGGGGGAGACCGCCGTTCGCAGCGTGTGGCACGACGTGTTCCTCGAGCAGGGCGATCCGGATGTGCCGGCCAAACCGGCCAGCACGGACCCGGATGCATGGTCCTCGGCCGATTGGCAGGAGGAGCGGATTCTCGACGCCCGGCAGTTGTTCCGCTTCTCGGCGCTGACGTTCAACACGCACCTCATCCACTACGACCGCGCATGGGCGCGCGACGTCGAAGGACTGCCGGATCTGCTCGTGCACGGTCCGCTCACGCGCATCCTGCTGATGGACGCCGCCCGCCGACATGAACCGTTGCGCACCCCGCAGCGGCTGAAGGTCAGGGCCGTGGCGCCGACGCTCGTGGACCGATCGGTTCGCGTCGCAGGGCGCACCGGCGACGGCGCGACCCGGATCACTGCACTGGACGAAGACGATGTCGTGCTGGCGACCGCCGAGGTCACCTGGGCCGACGACGGCGCACCCCAGGGCGGTGCCGAATGAGACCGAACTCCGACTTCGCGCTCGACGACGTCGAGCGGATCCGCGACATGATCAGGGAGAATCCCTGGGCCACGATCGTCAGCTTCGTGCCTGGCCGAGGGCTCGTCGCCTCGCACTACCCGGTGCTGTTGGATGAGGAGAGCGACGGCATCGTGCTGCTCAGCCACGTCGGCCGGCCTGACGAGCGCCTGCACGAACTGGGCGCGCACGAGTGCCTCGTCGTGATCTCCGGTCCGCACGGCTACGTCTCGCCCGGCTGGTACGGCACGTCGCCCGCTGTGCCGACCTGGAACTTCGCCGTCGCCCACCTGCACGGCACTCCGGAGCTGCTCGATGACGCCGAGAACCTGGACGTGCTGGAACGGCTCGTGGCGCACTTCGAGAGCCCGCTGCCGGAGCCGTACTTGATGAACCGCACACTGGAGAACGCTGAGTATGCGTCGCGGATCGTGCACGGCACTGTCGGGTTCCGCATGCGCGTCGAACGCATCGATGCCAAGGAGAAGATGAGCCAGGACAAGCCCGCCGAGGTGGTCGGACGCGTGATCGAGGCGCTGCGGCAGTCGGGGCGGTATCGGAACCCGGCGCTGGCCGATCGGATGGCGGTCGTGCAGCATCTGGAGGAGCAGACATGAACGCCCCTGAAACGATCACCCTGCGCGGGGCCCGCCCCTACGGCGCCGAGCCCGTCGACATCGTCATCCGCGACGGCCTGATCGCCGGCATCGCGCCGATGGGGGCGATCGATCCGGTCGGCGAGATCGTCGAGGCCGCAGGCCGCTGGGTCGGTCCGGGGCTCTGGGATTCGCACGTGCACTTCACGCAGCACGTGATCCGACGTCGGCGCATCGATCTCACCCAGACCCGCAGCGCCGGCGAGGTGCTCGACGCCGTGCGCACGGCGCTCGACGAGGGAGCGCCGCTGACCGACGGGATGCTGATGGGCTACGGCTTCCGGGACGGACTGTGGTCGGAGCCGGCGAGCCTGGCCGCGCTGGAGGAGACCGTCTCCGATGTGCCCGTCGTCCTGGTCAGCGGCGACCTGCACTGCGGCTGGATGAACAGGGCGGCTGCGGCCCGCCTCGGCGCGGAGCTGGACGACACCGGTCTGCTCAGGGAGGGACCGTGGATCCGGCTGCTGCACTCATTCGACGAGGCAGCGGCGCTGCCACCCGACGCCTATCGCGATGCCGCGGATGCCGCGGCATCGCGCGGGGTCGTCGGCATCGTGGAGTTCGAGAACACCGACAACGTCGCAGAGTGGCCGGCCCGCGTCGCGGAAGGTGTGACGAGCCTGCGGGTCGAGGGGGCCGTATGGCCCGACCGCCTGGAGCAGGCGATCGCAGCCGGTCTGCGCACAGGCGACCGGCTCGACGAGCACGGCCTGATCACCTTCGGACGGCTCAAGGTCGTCGTCGACGGTTCGCTCAACACCCGTACGGCGTGGTGCTGGGACCCGTACCCCGGCCTCGATCCTGCCAGCGCGCACGCCTGCGGGATGGAGAGCGTTCCGGTGCCGGAGCTCCGCCGTCTGCTCGAGCGCGCGCACAGCGCAGGAATCGGAGCCGCGGTGCACGCGATCGGCGACCGCGCCAACAGCGCGGTGCTCGACTCCTTCGAAGCCACCGGAATGCCGGGCGTGATCGAGCACGCACAGCTGGTCCGCGACGAGGACTTCTCCCGCTTCGCGGAGCTCGGGCTCGTCGCCAGCGTGCAGCCGGAGCATGCGATGGACGACCGCGACATCGCCGATCACCACTGGGCGGGTCGCACAGGACGTGCATTCGCCTTCGGGTCGCTGCACCGCTCCGGCGCTGGGCTGCGCCTCGGCTCCGACGCGCCCGTCGCGCCGCTGGACCCCTGGATCTCGATGTCGGCGGCAACCGACCGCAGCAGGGGAGACAGGGTCGCATGGCACCCCGAGCAGCGGCTCCCCGTGGACATCGCGCTCGCCGCGTCGGCTCGGGGCGCGCTGGCGGTGGGGCAGCAGGCGGACCTCGTCGTCGTCGATCGCGACCCGTACGCCTGCGATCGGGATGAGCTGCGCACGATGCCCGTCGCCGCCACGATGCTCGGCGGACGCTTCACCTGGAGGGAGATCTGAGAGCGATGACGACGCACATGTTCACGAACGCCAAAGTGTTCACCGGGGATTCGGAGACCGGCTTCGCCTCGGCGTTCCGCGTCGTCGACGGCACGATCGACTGGGTCGGCGACGCGGCGGAGGTCGTGGGGGAAGGATCCGTCGACCTGGGAGGGCGCACGGTGCTCCCCGGCCTGATCGACAGCCACACGCACCCCGCCCTGATCGCGGGCACCGCGGCCGCCGTCGAGTGCTTCCCGCCCGCGGTCACCTCTGTGGACGCACTGGTGGAGACACTGCGTGCGCACGCCGCATCGACATCGGGCGAGGAGTGGATCCTCGGTCGCGGTTTCGACGAGACCAGGTTCCCTGAGCGGCGGATGCCGACCATCGCCGACCTCGACCAGGTCTCAGCGGACCGACCCGTGCTGGTGTGGCGCTGCGATGCGCACTCCGCCGTGTGCAACTCCGAGGCGCTGCGGCTGGCAGGCATCGACGCCGACACGCCCGACCCGGAGGGATCGCGCTTCGAGCGCGACGATGCCGGGCGCCCGAACGGTGTGCTCACCGAGATCGCCGCCGTCAGTGCTGTCACCTCAGTCATCCCGCCGCCGACCCGCGAGGAGCAGATCGCGACGATCCTGACCTTCGGCGAGGACCTCGCCTCCCGCGGCATCGTCGCCGTGTGCGACCTGCTCTCCACGCGGATCGACGATCCGCTCGGCGTCTTCCGCGAGGCGGCCTCGCGCGGCCTGCGCACCCGCGTCGCGCTGTACCCGGGATGGGATCCGGAGCACCCGCTCGCCGATCTCGCGCCGGGCGACACCGCCGGCCGCATCCGCGTCGCGGGCGTGAAGGTCGTCCTGGACGGCGCCTATTCGAACCGAACTGCGTGGGTGCACGAGCCCTATCCGGAGTCCTGTGATCATGGACTGCGCCTCGTCGCAGACGACGACGTCCTCGCGGCAGCGGACTGGGCGCGCCGCAACGGTGTGCAGCTGGCGGTGCACGCGATGGGCGACCGCGCCCTCGATCGCGTGATCGAACTGTTCGCCGACCGGGAGCCGTGGCTCGACGACGTGCCGTCGGTGCGCATCGAGCACGCCACCCTGGTCAGCGACGACCGCGCGGAGCGGATGCGCGCAGCCAGGATGTCTTTCGGCATCGCCACGCACACGGTCTTCTTCTTCGCCGAGTACGACGGGTACGAGACGGCACTGCGCGCCGAGCAGGTGCCTGACGCGTATCCGATCTCGCGGCTGTTCGGCACGATCGAGGCACTCGCGTTGTCGTCCGACCGCCCGGCGACCGCGTGGAGCGGAGCCGACGACGTCATGCTCTCGATTGAAGCGGCCGTGCGGCGGATGGCGCACAACGGGACCGAGTTCGGCGCAGACGCCGCGGTCACGGTGCCGCAGGCGGTGCTGCTGTACACCGGCCGCGCGCGGCTGCTGTCACCGCTGCACGGTGTCGGCAGACTCGCCCCCGGTTTCGATGCGAGCTTCGCCGTGCTCGACCGCGACGTCTTCACCGTGCCGGAGGACGAGATCGCGTCGGTGCGCGTCGCCGAGACCTGGATCGACGGTCAGCGGGTGAAATGACGCTGATCCGGCGGTCAGGACGTGCCGAGCAGGCGCACCCGGCACGCCAGTTCGACCGCGAAGCGCACATCGGGGTCGTCGAGATCCACGTCGAGCCGTTCACGGATGCTCCGCATCCGGTAGCCGACGGCGTTGGGATGCAGCATGAGCTCGCGCCCGGCTCGGCTGAGCGAATTGCGGTTGCTGAGATAGGAGAGCAGGGTGCGCACAGCGGCGAGCGAGCGCTGCGGGCCGAGCGCGTCCAGCGGATGCAGCGCGTCCTCCAACAGGCTCCTGCTGATCGGGGAGGCGTAGAAATCCAGCAGCACCCGCCGCAGTCCGGTCACGTCCGTCGTCTCCACACCGCCGAGTCGCCCCGCGGTGATCGCCGAGTCGGCGGCCACACGCGCCTCCGCGGCGGACTGCCGCAGACCCGCCGGTCCGCTCTGCGGCGTTCCCAGCCCGAGCGTCCACGTCCAGTCGTCCCCCGAGAGCGTGCCTGCGTACGCCTGCACCCGTTCGGCGATCTCCCGCAATCGACGCTGGTGGTCTCCCGCACCGTGCTCCTCGGTGCAGACGATGAGCGCACCGTCCTGGATATGGGTGATGTGCCATTGCTCGGCTCGGTCCTCCACGAGCTGCAGGGCGAACAGCTCGATCGCGGGCTGAACACCGCGGGGCGGCGGGGCATCCGGATCCGAGCGATGCTGCGATCTGATCCACGCCGCCGCGTGCGACAGCTGCAGGGGCAGACCGAGGCGAGCGGCGGGGGCGACGAAGACGTCGACTCGTGACGCCTCGGCGAGCGTCAGCTCGGCGATCAGATCCGCCCTGGACCGGTTCGGGCCGAAGCGGTCGCGGATCTGGCGCTGGATGGAACGGGAGATGAGGGAGGAGACGACGGGGATCACCGTTCGCGTCGCATCATCCGGATGATCCGCCGACAGCCGGGCGATGGACACCTCGCCGATGAACACTGCTGAGCTGTCCGTCCAATCGGCGTGCGGGGCGTTCGACATCGTCAGCGTCGCCCCGAGCGCGCCGGATGCCGCGGCAAGGATGTGCTCGGGGTCAGCGTCCTCCTCGCCGGCCGCGGCGATGGCGCGCTCCATCGCGTAGCTGGCGCGCGTCATCGACTCCGCTGCGCCTCCCACCAGCACGCGGTCGATGGCGACGGCCAGGTCCGTCGGCGACTCCTCTCCCGAGACCATGACGGCGACTGCGCCGTTGTCCGCGAGCGCGGCAGCGGTCACAGTGAGGCCGAAGCCCTCGGGGAACACGATTCCCGCGACGCCCAGGGCGTTCGCGCGCCGGAGAGCGACGTCGACGAGGTACGGCGCGGGGATGTCGCCGGCAATGATCGCCAGGGTTCCGCGGGGACTCTTCGGCAGGGAGGCGAGCTCGATCACCTCGACACCGGTGACCGCTTCGGCCTCCGTGGGGCCCGCGAGCAGAGTCAGCCGGAGGCGATCTGCCTGAGCAAGCAGGTCTGCAACCTTGAACTGTGCCACAAGCACAATGTAGAAGATTTCTCAGTGCTTTTGGCACATTGTGACGCTATGTCCCCGCTCCTAGTGTCGACCTATGGCACCCGTCACTGAGCAGGCGATTCCCGACGAGCAGATTCTCACCAGGGTTCGACCGGAGGACGTGCCCGCGCTCGCAGCGGGCGCGGCGATCTTCGGAACCGGTGGCGGCGGCGCTGTGCACACGGCACAGCAGATCGTGCAGCGCGCGCTCGTCGAACACGGCCCCGTCGAGCTGGTCGGTGTCGACGACCTCACCGCCGACGACGCGGTCATCATGATGTCCGGGGTCGGTGCGCCGACGGTCGGCATCGAGATGCTCTCGTCGACAGCGCAGGCCGAGACCCTTCTCGCCGAGGCGCAACGAGCGCTCGGGCGCCGGATCACCACGATCATGCCGGCGGAGATCGGCGGAAGCAACGGAGTCTCGCCGATCGGATGGGCTGCGCGTCTCGGGGTCAAGGTGCTGGACGCCGACGGTATGGGACGCGCCTTCCCCGAAGCGACCATGATCTCCCCCAACGTCGCCGGTGTTCCGTGCGAGTTCGCCGTGCAGGCTGATGTGGTCGGCAACGTCGACGTGCGCAGGACGATCGATCTGACCTGGCTCGAGCGCCACGCGCGGGCGGGCGTCGTCGCCTCCGGCGGCATCGTCATCGCCGCGCACTATCCGCTCACGGCGGAGACCGTCCGCGGCGCGGTGATCCCGCGCACCATCAGCCGCGCCATCAGGGCGGGGCATGCCCTGCTGTCGTCTTCCGAGCCCGTGCCGGCCATCGCGGACGAACTCGGCGCCGAGACTCTGATCACGGGCAAGATCGTCGACGTCGCCAGGCGCACCGAGGGCGGTTTCGTGCGAGGGTCGGTCACCGTTGCGGGAACGGGGGAGAACCGGGGGCGCCTGCAGCGGATCGAGCTGCAGAACGAGAACCTCGTCGCGCTGGAGGACGGGAACGTGCTCGCCAGCGTGCCCGACCTCATCTCGATCCTCGACTCGGAGACGGGCCACGCCATCTCCACCGAGATGATCCGGTTCGGTCAGCGCGTCGCGGTGATCGCCTGGCCGTGCGATCCGCTCTGGCGCACACCGCGCGGCCTGGAGCTGGCCGGCCCCACCGCGTTCGGCTACGACCTGCCCTACGTCCCCTTCGAACGGAAGAGCCCCCGATGACCCTGGAGAACGGCCTGTCCATCGGCGTCGACGTCGGAGGGACGAACACCGACGCCGTCGTCCTCGATGCCGCGGGCACCGTGCTGGCGAGCACGAAGCAGCCGACGGCGGACGATGTCGTCGAAGGCATCCGCGCCAGCATCGGCACCGTGCTCGATGACATCGGCGAACGCCGCTCGCAGGTGACCAGGGTGATGCTCGGCACCACCCACGCGACGAACGCGATCGTGGCGCGGCGAGGGCTGGCCAAGGTGGCGGCGATCCGACTCGGCGCTCCCGCCGGAACCGAGTGGCCGCCCCTGGCCGAGTGGCCAGCCGATCTGTCCGCCGAGATCCTCGCGGGCTCGGTGATGCTCGGCGGCGGCCACATGGTCGACGGAACGCCGATCACACGGCTGGACCGCGACGGACTGCGCCGCTTCCTCGACGAGACCGCCGGCCACTGCGACGCGATCGCCGTCACAGGAATCTTCAGCCCGTCCTTCCCTGAGCAGGAGCGTGAGGTCGATGCGATCATCCGGGCCCACCTCGGCCGCGATGCGCCGATCTTCCTGAGCCAGGACATCGGCCCCACCGGGCTGATCGAGCGCGAGAACGCAACGGTGCTCAACGCCGCGCTGCACCGCGTCGCACACGACGTGACGCACGCGCTGCTCGCCGTCGTCGAGGAGCAGCGGCTGGATGCGGTGACGTTCTTCGCGCAGAACGACGGCACCCTGATGTCGCTCGACGTCGCGGAGATGTTCCCCGTGCTGACGATCGGCTCCGGGCCGGCGAACTCCATCAGGGGAGCGGCCTATCTCTCCGGAGCCTCGGACGCGATCGTCGTCGACGTCGGCGGCACCACCAGCGACCTCGGAGTCGTCGCGAACGGCTTCCCGCGCGAATCCACCCTCCCTCGGGAGATCGGCGGTGTGCAGACGAACTTCCGGATGCCGGACATCCTCTCGCTCAGCATCGGCGGCGGCACGCTCGTCGACGTGGCCACGGGCAGGGTCGGTCCCGGATCGGTCGGCCATCGCATCAATCGCGAGGGGCTGCTGTTCGGCGGATCGACCGCGACTCTCACGGATGCCGCATCGCTGCACGGCTCGCCGGTGGCCGGCCGCCGACTCCCGAAGCTCGATGGGGCCACCGCAGCGGCACTCGAGGCGTCGCTGGCGATCGTCGCCGACCGGTTGGAGGAGGCGGCCGAACGCCTTTCGCTGGGGCGGATGGACCTTCCGCTCGTCGTCGTCGGCGGCGGCGGATTCCTTGTGCCGGACGGGCTGAACATCGCCGGCGACGTTCTGCGCCCCGCCTACGGCGACGTCGCCAATGCGGTCGGCGCGGCGATCTCGCTCGCCGGTGGTCGTGCCGAGCACATCGCGCACATCGAAGAGCGCGCCGAAGGCATCGAGGCCGCATCGGAAGCGGCGATCGCCAAGGCCATTCAGGCGGGTGCAGACCCGCTGAGGGTTGAAGTCGTCGAAGTCCTCGAGACGCCGATCTCGTACACGTCCCACCCGACAGTGAGCATCTCCGCCAAGGCGGCTGGCCCGCTGTCCCATCTGGGCGGGGCCGTTCCTTCTCCCGCGTAGGAACGGCAGCGCCCGCACGACAGCAATACCCGATAGAGGAGAAAGCCATGAAGCACAGCACTGCAGTACCGGCAGCCGCTGCTGCCGTCGTCCTCGCACTGACCCTCACTGCCTGCGGCGGCGCAGAACCGGATGGCGACGGCGAAGTCGTCTCCGGTGGCACCTTCCGACATGCGATCTTCCCCGAGGTCGGCAGCATCATCCCGATGAGTGCCACCCAGCCTCAAGAGATCCAGATCATCACCTACGCCTATGAGTCGCTCATCTACACCGACCAGGAGGGGCAGCAGGTGCCGTGGCTCGCCGACTCCTGGGAACTGGCGGACGACGGCACCTCGGTGACCTTCGAACTCAAAGACGGGGTCACCTTCCACGACGGCACACCGTTCGACGCGGAGGTCGCGGCGGCCAACATCAACTACCACTCCGACCCCGACAACGCGACGACGCTCGCGGATGTGCTGCCAGCGGGGCTCGAAGCGAGCGGCGAGGACAGCACACTCACGGTCACCGCCGATGTGGCCGACCCGTTCCTGGCGAACGTGATCGGCGACATCGTCATGGTCGGCGACGCCGGTCTGCAGGATCCGTCCAGCCTCGAAGGCGCCTCCAACGGCACCGGGCTCTACGAGCTCACCGACGTCGAGGCCGATCTGTACGTCTTCGATGCCAGGGACGACTACACCTGGGGGCCGGACGGGCTGACCTCTGACACCGAAGGGCTGCCGGACGCACTCGAGATCAGCGTGGTCGCGGACGCCTCGACGCGGGCGAACCTGCTGCTCTCCGGCGAGGTCAACGCCGCAGCCGTGGAGGGCCCTGATCAGGAGCGCATCGACAGCGCGGGCTACGAGTTCGCCGGCACCATCAACCCGATCGGCCAGATGCTCTTCAATGAGCGGGAGGACCGTCCCACGCACGACCCGCGCGTGCGGGAAGCGCTGATCCTGGGCTTCGACCACGGGGACGCATCCGAGGTCGTCTCGAACGGCCGCCCCGTCGACCTCACCTCGTGGATCACCGACGCGCCGTTCACGTGCTTCAACGAGGAGCCGGTCTGGGAGCGTCCCGCCGCCGATGCAGGGCGCGCGGCAGAGCTGCTCGACGAGGCCGGATGGACCGAGGGCGCCGACGGCGTCAGGGAGAAGGGCGGCGAACCGCTGGAGATCGACTTCATCTACGACGCCGGGTCCACCGCCCACACCTCCGCCGCCGAACTGCTGGCGCAGGACTGGGAGGAGCTGGGCATCACGACGGAACTGATCGCGATGGACGGCGCCGGGTGGTCGGAGTACCTGTACGAGACCTTCGACTACGACACCGGCTGGATCCAGATCGGCGTCGGCAGCCCCGTCACGCAGAACCTGTTCTACGGAGGAGCGTCACCGGAGGACGGTGGCCTGAACTTCATGGGCGTCGACGACGACGAGTACAACGCGCTCGCCGAGCAGGCGGGGTCCGCCGCGGACGCGGACGAGGCGTGCGAGTACTGGTCGGAGGCGGAGAAGCTGATCGTCGAGAAGTTCCACACCCTGCTGCTGACAGGCACCATCCGGCCGACGTACATGTCCGGAGCGGAGTTCGAGTTCACGGACTACCTCCAGCCTGTGACGATCCGCATGACCGAGTGAGGGAACCTCTGATGTCAGCGACGGCGACTCGGCCGGTTCGGCTTCCGCGGCTCAGGCAGCTGCGAGGGCGGCTCTCGCCGCGAACCGACTTCGCGATCAGGAGGCTCGGGCGGCTCATCGTCAGCCTCGTCATCGTCGTTCTCGCCACGTTCTTCCTGGTCCACATGGTGCCGGGCGATCCGGTCAGAGCCGCGCTGGGGCCGACAGCCCCAGCCGGTCTGGTCGAAAGCACTCGGCTGGCGCTGGGGCTCGACCAGAGCGTGCCGCAGCAGCTCCTGAGCTACATCGCGGGGCTGCTGCAGGGCGACCTGGGCACATCCATCCAGTCCGGTCTCTCCGTGAGCGACACGATCGCCTCCCGTTTCCCGACCACGCTGACCCTCGCCGCGCTGGGCTTCGTCGTCGCCGTCGTCGGCGCTTTGCCGATCGGCATGGGTGCGGCTCTCATCGCGCGGACCCGTCGGGGACGGACCATCAACGGCGGCATCTCCGGGTTCCTCGGTGTGCTGATCGCGATCCCCGACTTCGTGCTCGCAGTCGGGCTGATCTCGGTGTTCAGCATGTGGCTGGGGCTGCTCCCGCCCGCGGGCTGGGGCGATGCGCCGAACGCAGCGCTGCCCGTGCTGGCACTCTCGCTCGGCGCCATGGCCTACCTGGCGCGGATCGTGCAGGTGGAGATGATCAAAGTGCTGGACTCCACCTACATCACCACCGCGCGTGCCAAGCGGCTTCCGCAGCGGCTCATCCTGTTCCGTCATGCGCTGCCGAACATCGTCACGGCTACGCTCACCGTCGGCGGGCTGCTGCTGTCCGCCCTGGTGGCGGGAACCGTGATCATCGAGACGGTCTTCGCCATTCCCGGCGCCGGCAACACGCTCGTCTCGGCAGTGGGCACGAAGGACTATCCGATGATCCAGGGCATGGTGCTCGTCTACGCCGCCATGGTCCTCGCTGTGAACCTCGTCGTCGATCTGATCCTGATCACGATCGACCCCCGAACCACGATCGCAGAAGGGTGAGTGACAGACGATGACGTCCTCCGTCCCCGGCAGGCTCGGCACCTCGACCCCCGGCGAACCCGCCGCCAAGCAGCGCAGGCGCTCCCGCTGGATGAGCTTCACCGGCATCGCCGCCGCAGTCGGCGTCGCGGCGCTGCTGGCCATCGCCGTCATCGGCCCCAGCATCTGGACCGAAGCCGCGACAGTGCGCAACATCGCCGAGCGCTGGGCGCAGGCCGGTGCGGAGCATCCGTTCGGCACGGACGACATCGGCCGCGACATCTTCGCGCGCGTCATGGTGGCCACGCGCACATCGCTTCTGCTGACGATCGGGGCGACGGCGATGCTCGTCGGCGGCGGACTGATCATCGGCCTCACCGCTGCGCTGCTCCCGCGCAGGCTCCGTCGCGCTCTCATCTGGGTGATGGACATGCTGCTGGCCTTCCCCTGGCTGCTGCTGGTGCTGTTCTTCACCGTCATCTGGGACGCGACCGCAACGGGCGCGATGCTCGCCATCGGTCTCGCCGGCATCCCGAATGTCACGCGCCTCGTCTACAACATGGCCGCGTCCGTGACGGACCAGGACTACGTGCGCGCGGCCAGGGTCGTCGGAGTCGGGCCGTACGGCATCATCACCAAGCACGTCCTGCCGAACATCGCGAACCCTCTGCTCGTGCAGTCGGCGGCGGCTGCCAGCACGACGCTGCTCGCCTTCGCCGGGCTCTCGTTCCTCGGGCTCGGGGTCCAGGCACCGGAGTACGACTGGGGCCGGCTGCTCAACGAGGGCCTCAGTCACCTGTACACGAACCCGATGGCGGCTTTGGGCCCTGGCATCGCCGTCGTCTTCGCGGGCGTCGTCTTCACGATGATCGCCGAGACGGTCGGCGATCAGCCGGGACAAGGGCTGCGCTCTGTCGTCAGGGCCGGCCGCGGCATGGTCCTCGGCTCGCGGCAGAAGGCCGCCGCCCCGGCCGCCCCCGAGCGGGACGACGATTCCAGGCTGGCCGAGGTCCGCGATCTTCACGTCGCCTTCCCGGATGGTGAAGGCGGGCTCGTCGAGCGTGTGCGCGGCGTCGACCTGCGCGTCGCGCCGGGCGAGGTCGTCGGCATCGTCGGAGAGTCGGGATCGGGGAAGTCGCTGACGGCGATGGCGATGGCAGGGCTGCTGGGGAAAGAGGCCGCCGTGTCCTCCTCGGTGCATTCCTTCGACGGCATGAACATGGCCGGTCCGCTCAGCGCCGCCGACCGCTCGCGGCTCGGCGTGGAGCTGGGCATGGTGTTCCAGGATCCGCTCACCTCGCTGAACCCGGCGCTCACGATCGGACGGCAGCTCACCGAGGTGCCGGAGGCTCATCTGCATATGAGTCGGGCTCAGGCCAGACGTCGGGCCGCCGATGCCCTGGGCTCCGTCGGCATCGCGGACAGCGAGCGCAGGCTCCGCCAGTACCCTCACGAGTTCTCCGGAGGCATGCGGCAGCGCGCGATGATCGCGATGGCATTGACGGGCAGGCCGAAGGTGATCATCGCCGACGAACCGACCACGGCGCTCGACGTCACGGTGCAGAAGCAGGTGATGAAGGTGCTGCGGCGGGCACAGGAGGCGACGGGAGCCGCGATCGTCTTCATCTCGCACGACATCGCCCTGGTGTCGGCCTTCTGCGACCGTGTGCTCGTGATGAAGGACGGCCGCGTCGTCGAGGAGCTCGATGCCGAGCGGATTCAGCAGGACGCGAAGCATCCGTACACCCGTGCGCTGATCGCCTGTCTGCCCGACATGCGCTCGGATCGGACGCGGCCGCTGCCTGTGATCTCCGAGGCGCTGCTGGCCGAAGCCGAGGCAGCCGAGGAGGTGTCAGCATGAACGCTCTGGAGATAGAGAACCTGCGTGTGCGTTACGGCGGCATCGACGTGGTGTCGGATGTGAGCCTCGCCGTTCCCCACGGGAAGACGGTCGCGCTGGTGGGGGAATCCGGCTCGGGCAAGAGCACGATCGCCGCAGCGGCGGTCGGGCTGGTGCGCCCCGCCTCCGGCGACATCCGCGCGGACGGGGTGAGCGCGCTCGGTGCGGGGAAGCAAGCGCGCGCCGCGCGCCGACGCCTGCAGCTGGTCTTCCAGGACCCGTTCTCGGCGCTCGACCCCCGGATGAGCATCGGCGAGTCGATCGCTGAGGCGCTCCGTGCGACCGGTCGTCGCTGGAGCCGTGCCGGGGGTGTTGCGCGGGTGCGGGAGCTGCTGGGGCGGGTGCATCTCGACCCGGATCGCGCCGACGAACGACCTTCCGCTCTCTCGGGAGGGCAGCGGCAGCGGATCACGATCGCCAGGGCCCTCGCCGGTGAGCCGTCCGTGCTCATCGCCGATGAAGTCACCAGCGCGTTGGACGTGTCGGTGCAGGGCGCCATCCTGAACCTGCTGCGCGAGCTGCAGGACGAGCTGGGGCTGTCGATGCTGTTCATCTCGCACAACCTCGCGGTGGTGCGCTACATCAGCGACTCGGTCTGCGTGATGCGCGACGGGCGCCTGATCGAGTCGGGGCGCACCGAGGAACTCCTCGACCGTCCGGATGACCCCTACACCCAGGATCTGCTGGATGCTGTTCCTGTTTTGGGAGAGAGGATGACGTTCTGATGCACCATGCCGAGGTCGACCTGTTGGACCTGCGCTCGTTCGCCACGCAGGCGAGCGCGATGAGGGATGCTCTCGTGTCCGTTCGTCGAGAGCTGCACGAGCACCCGGAGCTGGGCCTGCTGCTGCCTCGCACTCAGCGGGTGGTTCTGCGTGAGCTCCAAGGGCTCGGGCTGGAGATCTCCACCGGCGCAGGGCTGTCGTCTGTGACGGCGGTGCTGCACGGCGGCATGCCTGGCCCGACCGTGCTCCTGCGTGCGGACATGGACGGTCTGCCGATCGCGGAGGCCACGGGACTGCCCTTCGCCTCAGCCGATGACACGATGCACGCCTGCGGGCACGACCTGCATATGGCGGGTCTGCTCGGCGCGGCACGGCTGCTCGTCGAACGACGCGACGAACTTCCCGGCAGCGTCGTCTTCATGTTCCAGCCGGGCGAGGAGGGGTACGCGGGCGGGCGTCTGATGATCGAGGAGGGCGTTCTCGAGGCCGCAGGTGGTCGCCCGGTCGCCGCGTACGCCGCCCACGTGGAGTGCACAGTGCCTCGCGGCCAGATGGTGACGAGAAAGGGTTCCATGATGGCGAGCGTCAGCGCGATGCGGATGACGCTGCGCGGTACGGGCGGGCACGCCGCCTTCCCTCAGACGGCGATCGATCCGGTGCCCGTCGCAGCACAGCTCATCCTGGCGGCGCAGGCCTTCGTCGCCCGTCGCCTGCCGGCCGTCGACCAAGCGGTGGTCTCGATCACGAAGCTCGCCAGCGATTCCGCCGCAGGCAACGTGCTCGCCGCCGAGGTCGGGATGGAGGCGAACATCCGGACGCTGTCCGCCTCCACGTTGGAGACCGTCCGCGAGCAGCTGCCGCCGATGCTCCGCGGCATCGCCGAGGCGAACGGCTGCACGCTGGAAGCGGAGTTCATCGAGTCGTATCCGGTGACCTACAACGATCCGGTCGAGACGGGCTTCGTGCTCGACGCCCTGGACGAGCTGGTGGGGTCGGAGCGGGTCACTCGGTTGGAGACGCCGTCGATGGCGTCCGAGGACTTCGCCTATGTGCTCGATGAGGTGCCGGGCACGCTGGTGTTCCTCGGCGCGGAGCCGGCGGGCGGGTCGGGACCGCTGCATTCCGAGCGCGCCGTGTTCGACGACAGCGTGCTCGATCTGCAGGCATCCGTGCTCGCCGAGCTCGCGTGGCGCCGCCTCGCCCGTGGTTGAGAGACCGAGGGAGGTCTGAGAATGCACAACAGCGGTGCAGTGCCGGGCCCGGCGATGCTGTTCTGCCCGGCCGATAGGCCCGAGCGGTTCTCGAAAGCGGCCTCGTGCGCCGATGCCGTCATCCTGGACCTGGAGGACGCCGTCGCGCCGGAGGGCCGCAGCGCGGCCCGTGCCGCCGTCTCGGCGTCGTCGCTGGCGCCGGAGACGACGATCGTGCGGATCAGTCCGGCGGGCACACCGGAGGCCGGTCTCGACCTCGCCGCGGTGGCCGACACCCCGTACCGGCGCGTGATGCTTGCCAAGACCGAATCCGCCGCGCAGCTCGACGCCCTGCGGAGCGCGGGCTTCGACGTCATCGCCCTGTGCGAGACGGCCGCGGGAGTGGAGAACGCCGCAGAGATCGCCCGTCACCCCGCCGTCGCGGCACTGATGTGGGGAGCGGAGGATCTCGTGGTGAGCATGGGAGGGCGCTCCAGCCGGAGCGCTGGCGGGACGTACCGTGACGCGGCTCGATATGCGCGCTCCCGCGTGCTGATCGCGGCGCGATCGGCGGGTAAGGCTGCCGTGGATGCCGTGCATCTCGACATCGCTGACGTGAAGGGACTCAGGGCGGAGGCATCGGATGCTGCCGCCGTCGGCTTCTCGGCAACCGCCTGCATTCACCCGAGTCAGGTCGAGGTGATTCGCGCGGCCTATGCGCCTTCCCCCGCCGAGCGGGAGTGGGCGATCGCGGTGCTCGACGAGGCGGAATCGCAGCCAGGTGCGTTCCGGTTCCGCGGCCGGATGATCGACGAACCGGTGCTCCGGCAGGCGCGAGCCGTGCTCGGCGCCGCCCCCACGAAGCTGGAGGAAGAATGATGAGCGGCCCTCTTGCGGGTCTGCGCGTGCTCGATGTCACTTCCGTGATCATGGGGCCCTACGCGACGGCGATGCTCGGCGACATGGGCGCCGACGTGATCAAGATCGAACCGCCGGCCGGCGACGTCGCCCGGCGGATCGGCCCTTCCCGCTCGGAGGGGATGAGTGCGGTCACCCTGAACCTGGGGCGCAACAAGCGCAGCGCGGTGCTGGACAGGAGCAGTGACGACGACCGCCGCACGCTCGCGGAGCTGATCCGCGGGTGCGACGTGATCGTCACGAACCTGCGGCCCGGCTCGCGTCGCAGACTCGACGTGGATTGGGACTCCGTGCGCGAGCTCAATCCGGAGGCGATCCTGTGCACTGCGCAGGCCTTTGCCGCCGGCTCGACGAAGAGCGAGGAGCCCGCGTACGACGACGTGATCCAAGCCGCATCCGGGATGTCGGACATCTATCGCCGAGCGCACGGCGCCCCGGCGTTCGCGCCGTCCGTGCTGGCCGACAAGATCTGCGGCCTGATGATCGTGAACTCCGTTCTGGCCGCGCTGCACAGCAGGGCGTCGACGGGAGAGGGGCAGTGGGTCGACGTGCCGATGGCCGACGCGATGCTGGCCTTCAATCTCGTGGAGCACCTCGGCGGCGGCACCTTCGACCCTCCCGAGGGCGAGATCGGGTGGAACCGCACCCTCGTGTCGAATCGCGGGCCCCATCGTGCGGCGGACGGGTGGATCTGCGTGATGCCGTACACCGACGAGAACTGGGCCGACTTCTTCCGAGCCGTCGATCGGCCGGACCTCGCCGCAGATGCCCGGTTCTCCAGCAACGGTGCCAGGCACGAGCACAACGCCGTTCTGCAGGCTGAGCTGGCCGAACTGATCGCTGGTCGCACCGTCGCCGAATGGCTGGAGCAGTGCCGGTGCCTCGGCATCGCCGTGGAACCGGTGCTCGATCTCGACCGCATCGACGAGAACCCGTACTTCGCGCAGCGCCGGGCGCTGATCGACGCGCACCACCCGACCGAGGGCGACTACCGGCTCATCCGGTTCCCGATGGACTTCTCGGGCACACCGGTCACCGACTATCGACCTGCCGAGCCGCTGGGCCCTCGCCTTTCCGCGATGCGCTGGCTGTCACCGGGGATGCCCTGAGCGACGTTCCCCCGGCACATGCGTCGCTCGCCTTCGTGTGGCTCCGACACATGGTCGCGGCACGGGCCAGCGGGCACAGTGGTCGTGCGGCACTCGTCGCAGCGGAGCAGAACGCAGGGCCCCGCGTGGGCGTCCTGGAGAATCCGCGGAGCAACGCGGGGGTGAGGAGAGGTCATGGAGTCGTTCGAGGTCGCCGTCGTCGGGATGGGCGCCATGGGCAGCGCCGCCGCCTACCACCTCGCCCGTCGCGGTGCGAGCGTCGTCGCGTTCGAGCAGTACGATCTCGGCCACGTCCGCGGTGCGTCCCATGACACCTCGCGCATTGTGCGCACCTCCTACGGTGCGCCGGAGTACGTCCGCCTCGCCCAGTCGGCCTACCGCGACTGGGCGGATCTCGAGCAGGAGTCGGGTGAGCGGTTGCTGACCGTCACGGGCGGCGTGGTCTTCCTCCCGGTCGACGGCCCGTACTCCGCGTCGGATTTCACCTCGGCGCTTCACGAGTGCGGGGTGCCGTACGAGCTCCTCAGCCCGGAACAGGTGCGTCAGCGCTGGCCGCAGTTCAGCGTGCCTGACGGGGTGGAGACGGTGTACACAGAGGACTCCGGCATCGCGCACGCCGCGCGCACCGTGGCGACCCTGCAGATGCGAGCGCGAGTGCACGGCGCGGACATCCGTGACCGAACGAGCGTCGAGAGCATCGTCCCCGACGGCGATGGAGCGATCGTGCGTACCTCGGAGGGTGATGTGCGCGCCGGTCGCGTCATCGTGGCGGCCGACGCCTGGACGAACGCGCTGCTCGAGCCGCTGGGAGCAGCCATCCCCCTGGACGTCATGCAGGAGCAGGTGACGTACTTCCGCCCGGCCGACCCCGAACCGCTGGGGCCGGATCGCCTTCCCGTCTGGATCTGGGAGGACGAGGAGTGCTATTACGGATTCCCGACCTACGGTGAACCGACGGTCAAAGCCGGCCGCGACGTATCCGAGAACCGGATGCTCCCGCAGGAGCGCTCATTCGTACCCTCTGACGAGCTCTCCCGCGAACTGGCCGAGTTCGTCGGCGGGCTCATTCCCTCATCGGGCCCCGCGCTGCGCACGGTCACCTGCCAATACGCGCTGACGCCGAACCGGCGCTTCGTGCTGGCTCCCGTGCCCCAGCATCCGGCGATCATCGTCGGCCTCACGGCCGGGCACGGCTTCAAGTTCACTCCGGCGATCGGTCGCGTGCTCGCAGAGCTCGCTCTCGACGGCGAATCGACGGACGACGTGTCCGCGTTCGGCTTTCCCACCCCATGATGCGGCCGGGCTCGTGAGCGCTCATATCTGGGGCGACTGAGTCAGCTGCCCCGAGATCCGGATGGCCGCCGAGTGCAGCTCGTCGACGGCCCCGGCTGTGGGTGCGGCGCGCGGGATGACCACCGACAGCGCGGCGATCACGGGCCCCGTCTTTCCGTCGCGCACGGGCACGGCGATGCCGGTGGAGACGTCCTCGATCGAACCGGGGGCGATGGCGACCCCGTCGCGCCGGATCCGCTCGAGCGCCGGGCGCAGGGCATCCGGGTCCGTCACGGTCTCCGGTCCCACGGCGGCCAGCGGCCCGCTCAGCACGCGCTCGCGCAGCGCGTCGTCGGCGTGGGCGAGCAGCACGAGGCCGGATGAGGAGGCGTGCAGCGGCAGGCGACCTGCGATGCGCGTGATGTTCGACACTGCGCGCGGGTTCGACAGCCGCTCCAGGAACAGTGCCTCGTCCTGCTCGAGCACGGCGAGCTGGGTGTGCTCGCGCAGCCTGGCCTGCACGTGCTCCATGTGCGGGAGCGCGATCTGGCGAAGGCGCAGCGCCTGCGATCCGCGCTGGGCGAGCTCCCACAGGCGCAGGCCGAGTCGGATGCGACCCGCATCGTCGCGCTCGAGCAGGCCGCTGTCGACGAGGTCGGCGACCATCCGGTGCCCCGTCGACGGCGGAAGCTCGGCGCGGCGGGAGACCTCCGCGACGGTCTGCACCGCGCGGTCGGCGTCGAACGTCTCGAGCACGCGCACGATGCGCTCTGTGACCGATTCGCCGCTCGGTGAGTTCGCCATCCGGGCCCCGTCTCCTGATCAGTGGGAGAAAGTCTAAAGTAGGGGTGTGACGACGGCGACCGATGACAGCGGAATGCTCGCCCGCGTCATGCGCATCCTGGGCTGCTTCACTGAGGACGATCACGAGCTCGGCGCGTCGCAGCTGGCGGAGATGACGGGCCTTTCGCCTTCGACGCTGCACCGCATCACGTCGCAGATGGTCGATGCGGGGATGCTCACGCGGGTGCCGGGGCGCCGCTACGCGCTGGGAGACCGGCTGTTCGAACTGGGTGAGCTCTCGCCGCTCTCGCTGCGCCTGCGCGAAACGGCGCTGCCGCACATGCAGCGTCTGTATGAGGCGACGGGAGAGAACGTGCACCTGTCGGTGCTCGACCGGTCGGAGCCGAGCGGGGCGGCTGCGCTGTTCGTCGGGCGCGTGACGGGGCACGGTTCGATTCCGACGCTGACCCGGATGGGCGGGCGCCAGGTGCTGCACGCGGTCGGAACGGGAAAGGCGCTCCTGGCCGCGCAGAGCGACGACTGGATCGCCGAGTATCTCCGGTCGCCGCTGCTGCACGAGACGGTGCACACGCTGGTGACGGCGGAGGACATCCGTGCCGATGTGGAGGCGACCAGGGCCCGCGGCTACGCCGTCGCGCGTGAGGAGATGACGCTCGGTAACGTGTCGATCGCGGCGACGCTCGGCACGCTCCCCGGTCTGCCGCCGGCTGCGCTCGGCGTGGTGGTGCACATCGACCGTGCCGACGAGCGCCGGCTCGGCGGACTGGTGCGTCAGGCCGCGGTTGATCTCACTCGCGCACTGCGCGCCTGACATCGCACCACCTCCCGCTCAGCGGGAGGTGAGGCATCAACGGGAGGGCGGGTGCGCGAACCTGGACGGGATCGTTCCTGTCGAAGGAGACACCTATGGCTGACAACCAGGCAGCGGCACCCGAGTCGCTCCTCGCGGCCCCGGATCAGGCATCACAGAGCCAGATCACGGAAGAGATCCGCAGCATCCACGCAGACGCCGCCGCACGCGTCGCCGCAGGCGAGAACGTGCCGACCACGCTCTATGACTTCTCGCCGTACCGCTCGAGCGTGCTGCGCCACCCCACGAAGAACCCCAAGCTGGTCGATCCGGAGACGATCGAGCTGTGGAGTCCGGCGTACGGCGAGCGCGATGTCGCCGCACTCGAGGCCGACCTCACGCTGCAGCACCGCGGCGAGCCGCAGGGCGAGCGCATCACAGTCTCCGGCCGGCTGCTCGACGGCTGGGGTCGCCCGATCGCGAACCAGCTCGTCGAGGTGTGGCAGGCGAACGCCGCTGGCCGCTACATCCACCAGCGCGACCAGCATCCCGCACCGCTCGACCCGAACTTCACGGGCGCGGGCCGCACGGTGACGAACGCAAACGGCGAGTACCGGTTCACCACGATCAAGCCTGGCCCGTACCCGTGGAAGAACCACATCAACGCCTGGCGTCCGGCGCACATCCACTTCTCGGTGTTCGGCTCGGGCTTCACCCAGCGACTCATCACCCAGATGTACTTCCCGGCCGACCCGCTGTTCGCGCTCGACCCGATCTTCAACACGATCCGCGATGAGAAGGCTCGCGACCGGCTCATCTCCACGTACAACCACGACGACACCGTTCCGGAGTTCTCGATGGGCTACAACTGGGACATCGTCGTCGACGGTCCCGACCACACGTGGTTCGAGTCGGAGGAGGAGCACTGATCATGGCGAACGAGAAGACCATGCAGCCCACGGGCGGTCAGACGATCGGTCCGTTCTTCCGATTCGGCCTCGAGTACGACCGGATGAACGAGATCGCGTTCCCGCACAGCGCGGGCTCCGTCGTGGTGAAGGGCACGCTGTACGACGCTGAAGGTGCACCGATCCCCGACGGGCTGATCGAGATCTTCGGCGCCGACACCGACGGCACGGTGCCGCGCGACCGCGGCGCACTCGCCCGCGACGGCTTCAGCTTCACCGGATTCGGTCGATGCATGACCAACGACTCCGGAGAGTTCCATTTCTGGACGCGCAACCCCGGCGCGATCGACGGCAGGGCGCCGTTCTTCGCGGCGATCGTGTTCGCGCGCGGACTGCCGGACAAGCTGCACACGCGCATCTACCTTCCGGATGACGAGAAGCTGCTCGCTGAGGACACGCTGCTGTCATCCCTGTCGGTCGCCGAGCGCACCACGCTGGTCGCCGAGCGCACCACCGACGGCAGCCTGCGGCACGACATCCACCTGCAGGGCGAGAAGGAGACGGTCTTCCTGCGCTACTGAGACGGCGCAGGCACCTGGCACCGTGCCTGCGGTCTCCGAGACGAGCACGACCGCGCGAGATGAGCGGGATCCGGATGGATCCGGCCGAGTTTCGGGCGGTCGTACTCATCTGGGTGGGGCGTCGAGGTGGAGAGCACGTTCCGAATGGCGACGCCCGGAGAAGGGATCAGCATGAGTGATGGGGCGCCCCGCACGTCGCTGACCGACGGCGCGGGGGCGGCAGAGCCCTCGATGCGGGGCAACGGCTCGCCCCGTCCAGCAGAACCGGCTAGCGTCGATCAGGTGAGCGAACGATCCGAACCAGCGGCTGGCTTCGACGCGGGGCTGCTGAGCCCTGTGTCTGCTGGCCGAGACGATCTCGTCTCAGACGGCGCCGTGTTGCGCGCGCTGGTCGAGGCAGAGGTCGCCCTCGTGCGCGCATACGCTGACGCCGTCGCGCAGTCTGCTGCGCCGGGGGCGGGCTCCGCCGAGGCAGAGAAGCTGCGACGCGCGGCGGACGCCGCCGACGCGCTGCACGCCGTCGCGATCGACCCGGCGCGGCTCGCCCGCGATGCCGTCGCGGGCGGCAACCCGGTCATCCCGCTCGTCAAGGCGCTGCGCGCCGGGGCTCCGGATGGCCTCAGGGAGTGGGTGCATCGGGGCGCCACCAGCCAGGACATCCTCGACACGGCGCTCATGCTCGTCGCCCGGGACGCCGTCGAAGGGCTGCTCGTCGACCTCGACCGGGCGGCCGCGGCTCTGGGCGCCTTCGCCGCGCGCCACCGCGATGTCGTAGCCGCCGGCCGCACCCTGACTCAGCACGCGGTGCCCACCACCATCGGCCTGCGCGCCGCGAACTGGTTCTCCGGCATCGAGCGCGCTGCCGAGCGGCTGCGGGCGCTGCGGCTGCCGGCCCAGCTGGGCGGCGCCGGCGGCACGCTCGCCGCGACCGTGGAGTTCTTCCGCCGCTCTGGGGATGCCGACGACGGTTCGTACTCGGCTGGGCAGGGTGCCGGAGCTGCTCGCGACGCGATCGACGACGCCCTCGCCGTCCGAGACGCCTACGCCGATGCCCTCGGCCTGGCCCGCAACGACGTCCCGTGGCACACGAGCCGCTGGCCCGTCACCGAGCTGGGCGACGCGCTCGCCCAGGCGGTCGCTGCGCTCGGCAAGGTCGCGACCGACGTCGCCACCGCCAGCCGCACCGAGATCGCCGAACTCGCCGAGCCCTCGGGAGGCGGCTCGTCCGCCATGCCGCAGAAGCAGAACCCGACCCGCTCCGTGCTCATCCGCTCGGCCGCCATCCGTGCGCCGCAGCTGGCCGCGACCCTGCACCTGGCCGCCGGCCTTGCGGCCGACGAGCGCCCCGACGGCGCCTGGCACGCCGAGTGGCCCGCGCTGCGGGACCTGCTGCGCGCCGCGCTCGGGGCGGCGAACCACGGAGCCGACCTGGTCGAGGGCCTGCGTGTGAATGAGATCGACGTCGCCCGCACCCTCGGTGCGACCGGCGGGCTCATCGTCTCCGAGCGCCTCAGCGCCGTGCTCGGCAAGGAGCGAGCCGCTGAGATCGTGGCGGGCGTCGCCGCGGGCGGCGACCTCGCCGAGCTCGTCCGCGGCGCGGGGGAGGACCCCGCCGAGCTGCTCGACCCCGCGAACTACACGGGCCTGGCCGGCGAGTTCGTCGACCGCATCACAGGCAACGAGAACAGGAGCACCGGATGACTCTTCCCGACCTCGCCGTCACCGAGCCCGAGGGCGCCGACGGCGCACCCGTCGTCGTGTTGGGCCCGTCGCTCGGCACCTCATCAGCGACTCTCTGGGAAGACGTTGTGCCCGCGCTGCAGCAGCGCTACCGGGTTGCGCTCTGGGATCTGCCCGGCCACGGCGCGTCGAAGCCGGCATCCGAGCCGTTCACCACCGAGGACCTCGCCGACGCGCTGGTCGAGCGGGTCGCCGGGTTCGGCCAGGTGTTCTATGCAGGAGTCTCGCTCGGCGGTTCTGTGGGCCAGCAGCTCGTGATCCGGCACCCCGACCTGCTCACGGCGGCGGCCATCGTGTGCTCCAGCCCGAAGTTCGGAACTCCCGACGCCTGGGCCGAGCGCGCCGCCCAGGTGCGCTCGCAGGGCACGCCCGTGCTGGTGCGCGGTTCGGCCGAGCGCTGGTTCGCACCGGGCTCGATCGCCGCCCGCCCCGACATCACGGGCAGGCTGCTGCACAACCTCTCCGACGCCGATGACAGCAGCTACGCGCTGTGCTGCGAGGCGCTCGCCGCATTCGACGTTCGCGAGGCGTTGGTCGGAGCCGCAACGCCGGTGCTGGCGATGTACGGCGAGCACGACGCAGTCTCGACGCTCGACGACCAGGAGATCATCGCTGGCGCCGTGGCGAACGGCCGCATCGTGCGGATCGACGGGGCCAGCCACCTCGCCCCGGCCGAGAAGCCCGCCGAGGTCGCAGACGAACTGATCCGCTTCTTCGAGGAGAACCGATGACCGAGAACGACGACCGCATCGGCGAGCGCCCCACCGGTGACGGCCTCGAGGACGGTGAGCGCTGGCACAACGGCATGAGCGTGCGCCGCGAGGTGCTCTCGGACGAACACGTCGACCGTTCCATCCGGAATCAGACTGAGCTGACGGCCGACTTCCAGGACTTCATCACGCGCGTCGCATGGGGCGACGTCTGGCAGCGCCCCGGTCTGGCTCGGCGCGATCGCTCGATCGCCGTGATCACCGCGCTGATCGCGCACGGCCATCACGAAGAGCTCGCCATGCACCTGCGCGCCGCCCTGCGCAACGGTCTCACGGTCGACGAGGTCAAAGAGGTCATCCTGCAGTCGGCGATCTACTGCGGCGTGCCTGCCGCGAACACCGCATTCCGCATCGCGAGCGAGGTCTACGAAGCCGACTGACGCCTGCGCGGCGGCGCACTTCGGTTTCACACGATCGTCATCACGGTGAAACGTCGCCGGTATCCGGCGGCGGGAGTGTCGAAGCGCGTCGCGTGTCGACGCGGGACGCGCGCTCGGCGGTTGTCAGTCCCGCCCGGTGTGCACTGCGAGCGCCCGCTCTCACCTCCTATCCACCCCACTGGAACGGGCGGGCGTTCGCCCCATGTTCATCCGAGGTTCACGTCGAGCCGGTCGTCGTGTCATGCCGATGCCGCACCATGGCGAGGGTGTCAACCCGAACCTCACTCCCCGCCAAGCGCTCCCTCCTCGCGGCGACTGCTGTCGCCGTTCTCGGCTGCGGCCTCGCCGTCGCGGCCCCTGCAGCTGCCGCCGCCGAAACCGACATCGTGATCAACGAGGTCCAGTCCACGAGCAGCACCGACGCTCCCGACTTCGTCGAGCTGACCAACGTCGGTGCAGAGCCCGTCGACATCTCCGGATGGATCCTGCGCGACGACGACGACGAGCACGCGGTCGCGGTCGCTGACGGCACCACCGTCGCTCCCGGCGAGTACTTCGTGATCGAGCCGAAGTCGTTCGAGGACGGTTTCGGCCTCGGCAAGAACGACATGGCACGCCTCTTCACCGCCGAGGAGCAGCCAGTCGACAGCTACGAGTGGACCGAGCATGCGGCGAGCGAGGGCAGGCTGCCCGACGGCACAGGCGACTTCGTCGAGACCGAGCCGACCCCCGGGGAGGCGAACGTCGTGCGCGAAGAGGAGCAGGACGAGCCGGATGTGCCGAGCGATGCGCCTGTCGTCATCAACGAGATCGAGTCGAACGGCGACGCCCGAGGTGACTGGGTGGAGCTCGCCAACACCGACGAGAACAACTCCGTCGACGTGTCCGGATGGACGCTGATCGACAACAAGGCGTCGCACGACCCGGTTGTGCTCGCCGAGGGAACCGAAATCGAGTCAGGCGGATACCTGGGCGTTCTCACCGAGCCGAACTTCGGCCTCGGCGGCGGCGACAGCGTCACGGTGCGCGATGCCGCAGGCCTGCTCGTCGACGAGGTCGAGTGGACCGAGCACGCGTCGACGACGCTGGCGCGCTGCCCCGACATGACGGGTGAGTTCACCGAGTCAGGCGAGGGCACGTTCGAGCTCGCCAACAACTGCTCCGAGGTCGTTCAGCCGGAGATCGAGGTCTCGCCGTGGCCGTACAATGACGAGGTGACCGACGCGGTCGCAGCCGGCACCTGGGGCGATGACATGTCGGGCATCGACGTCGCGCCCGACGGCACGGTGTACGCGGTGAACAACGATGCAGGTGAGATCTCGCGCCTGGCCGGCGGCCCCGAGACGTACACGGTCGACGCGACCTGGCAGCCGAGCTACCCTGACGGCACCGGCACCCCGGACGGCGAGGGCATCACGGTCGCAGACGACGCGATCTACCTCGCCACGGAGCGCAACAATGACGAAGGAGACGTGAGTCGTCCGTCAGTCCTGCGCTTCGAGCTGGGCGAGCCCGGCGCCGTCGCGGCGACCGACGAGTGGAACCTCGCGGAGCTCACGGGCGCACTCGGCGCGAACGGCGGCGCCGAGGCGATCGAGTGGATCTCCGACGCCGATGCGCTCGCGGCGGGGCTCGACTACGACCCGTCGGCATACGGTGAGCACTTCGGCGGCATCTTCACCGTCGGCATCGAGCAGACCGGCAGCATCCACGTCGTCGTTCTCGAGGCGGACGGCAGCATCACCGAGCTGCAGACGATCGCACCGAGCGAGGCCGTGGCCTCTGTGATGGGCCTGGACTGGCGTGCAGGCGGCAACCAGCTGTTCGCACAGTGCGACGAGGAGTGCGACAACCGCTCAGCGGAGTTCCGGATCGCGGACGGCGCCTTCGAGCGCGTCGACGAGTACGCGGCGCCGGCCGGCATGGACCCGTCGTACACGAACGAGGGCGTCGCGATGACCTGGTGCGACCAGGCGGCCGAGACGGTGCCGACGGTGCAGTGGATGTCCGACTCCGCCCACGAGGGCGTCTCGCTGCGCACATCGGCCGGAAGCGACTGCACTCCGGGCGGCGACGGAGACGGCGATGACGCCGGCAGCGACGACGGCGGCAACGAGGACAGCGACGACGCCGACAGCGACCAGGACGGCGCGGTCAGTGTTCAGACCTCGGCCGAGCGCGGCGAGACGATCAGCGTCACGGTCGCCGGCCGCGAAGGCGAAGAGGTCGCCGTGTGGCTGCACTCGGAGCCGCAGCGTCTGGTGACCGGCACGGTCGCCGCAGACGCGACGATCCAGGCGACGATCCCGGATGACGCTGAGCTCGGCGAGCACAGCATCGTCGTGCGGGCGGCCGACGGCACGACGATCGGCTCTGCGCCGATCGAGATCGTCGCGGCGGCCGATGCGGATGGCGAGCTCGCCGTGACCGGAGCGGAGTTCTCGCCCGTGCTGCCCATCGCGGCCGCGGCGCTCGTGCTCCTCGGCGGAGCGCTGGTGCTGCGCCGCGCGGTGCGCGCATAGCGCGCGAGACAGATCCGCGGATGCGGGGCCGTCGCCAGGGTTCGGGGGAACTGCGACAGCTCCGCATCCGCGCTGTGCACACGTGCTCCGGCGCGAGATAGGCTGACCGGACATGAGGATCACGCGACGCTCGCTGCTCGTCGGCGCCGGTTCCGGCGCCGTCGCGATGCTGCTCGCGTCCTGTGTGTCGGAGGGGCCGGATCCGGATCCGACGCCGACAGAGCCGGATGTCACGCCGACGCCGTCGCAGGATGTCCCGGCTCCCGCCGGCTTCGTGCGCAGCGAGTGGACGACCGATCCGCACTCCCGCGGTGCGCGTGCCTTCGTGCCGGCCGGCTCGGGCGAGGCCGACAGAGCGGTCCTCGCGGAGCCGATCCAGAACCGTGTGTTCTTCGCAGGCGACGGGCTGGGCAGCCCGATCGGCACGATGCAGGGAGCGTCGAGCGACGGCTTGCGTGCCGCAGCCCTCGTCGCCGACACCGCTTCACCTGGTGAGCGCGTGATGGTCGTCGGCGCCGGGATCGCGGGAGCCAGAGCGGCGCGCTTCCTCGCCGACGCCGGGCTCGACGTCACCGTGATCGAGGGGCGCGACCGCACGGGCGGCCGCATCCGCACCGTCGATCTCGACGACTGGCCCGTGGCGCCGCAGCTGGGCACGTGGCTCACCGACTCCGACGCCGAGGCACTGCACCAGAGCCTCGCCCAGCAGGGCATCGTCACTCACGAACTCGAGGGGGAGACGGCCCGCGGTCCGGAGGGCGCAGCCGACGTGCCGCCGCTCGACCCCGTGCGCGCTGCGATCGATCGGGCGGCGGAGCTCAGCGCCGATGCGGCGCTGAGCGATGCGCTCGTCGAATCCGGGGCGGATGTCGAGAGCGCGGAGCTCGTTGCAGCGCTGGCCTACCTGACCGACAGGTCCGGGGCCGAGGCGGCCGAGCTGTCGTCGTGGTATCCGCCGACGATCCCGGATGAGCCGGTCGCGCTCTCCGGCGATCTCGGTGCCGTGGTCGACGAGGCCGTCGACGACCTCACGATCTCGCTCCAGACGACCGTGCTCGGCGTCGCCTACGATCGCGACGGCGTGAGCCTGCGCCTGTCGACGGGGGAGGCGCTCTCGGCCGATCGCGTCATCCTGACGACGCCGATCGGCGTGCTGCGCCACGGCTCGATCGAGTTCGAACCGGCGCTGCCGTTCCCGTACCGCACCGCAATCGATTCGGTCGCCTCTGGTGCCGTCGAGACCGTGTGGCTGAGGTTCGACGAACCCTTCTGGCAGGCGAGCGAGGCGCTGTGGCATGTCGTCGACGGCGATGCCGCCGTGCGCACCTGGATCAACCTGCAGCCGTCGACGGGCGAGCCGATCCTCGTCGGGCTGATCGGCGGTGACGCCGCGCGCGCATTCGCGGAGATGAGCGACGACGAGGCCGCTCAGGCCGCTGTCGACTCGCTGGCGTTCTTCGCCGAGGCGCCTGCCGACGAGTCCTGATCCGGGCTGGGGCGACTCCGTCCATCCGGAGCGATCCGCTTATCCGGGACCGTCTGGTGCACCTTGCTGATGCCGATCAGGCCGCTCGCGACCCCCGCGAACACCGCCAAAGCGAAGAGACTGGTGAGCAGGAACTCGCCGATGCCCGACACCTGTCGCAGGTCGAGGAAATAGTACGGGTACCAGCCGATGAACGCGCCGCGCCACATCGTGAACAGTCCCCACACCACCGGGAACAGCAGCACCCACGGGATCAGCCACCAGCGCGCTTTGGGGCGTCCTGGCCCGAAGATCCATGCCGCGATCGTGAGCACCGGCAGCCCGAAATGCAGCACCACGTCGGACCACGGCACCGTCATCGGGATGCCGCGCAGCCCCGCCTGCCACATCAGCAGGGCGAAGACGAGCCCGGCGGTGATCGTCCAGCTGAGCACGATGGTCCGGATGTCGGTGAGCCAGCGCGGATCGACCGGACGACGCAGGGCGACAAGGCCCGCGGTGATGGCGACTGCCGTGAATGCGATGTTCGACTGGATCGTGAGGTAGGCGAAGAAGTTCTGCCCGGCGATCGTCTGTGAGCCCAGGCCCCAGAACAGACGGTGCACGAGCGCCGCGATGCAGGTGGCCGCCGCCGCGAACCTGACCGCGGCGAACCACGTGCGTGCCGTCACGTCGCCTCCCTCGCGCTCACCGACTGTCGTCGAGCCGAGTCTACGGAGCGTGGGTCAGCGTGCGGTGACCTCGACGCCGGTGAGGCGGGTGATCGCGGCGCGGGAGGGCCGCCGACGCCCGTCTCAGCGCGTCAGGATGAGCGCGTCGCCCTGACCGCCTCCGCCGCAGAGCGCGACGGCCGCGGTGCCGCCGCCGCGGGCGGCGAGTTCGTGCACGGCAGTGACGACCAGGCGGGCGCCCGAAGCGCCGATGGGGTGGCCGAGGGCGATGCCGCCGCCGTTCGGGTTGACCGCGTCGTCGCTCAGCCCGAGCTCGCGCTGCGACTGGGCCACGACAGCGCCGAACGCCTCGTTGATCTCGACGACGTCGAGGTCTCTCGCCGTGATGCCCTGCTTGTCGAGGGCGCGTGCGATCGCCTGGGCGGGCTGGGCCTGCAGCGAGTTGTCGGGGCCTGCGGTCTGGCCGTTCGCGCCGAGTGTCGCGAGCACGTCCCAGCTCTTCGCCTCGGCGTGGGCACGCGTGGTGACGACCACGGCCGCGGCGCCGTCGGAGATCTGCGACGCGTTGCCCGCTGTGATCGTGCCGTCCGCGGCGAAGGCCGGGCGCAGTCGGGCGAGCGTCTCGGATGTGGTCTCGGGCCGGATGCCTTCGTCGGCCGTGATCGAGACCGGATCGCCCTTGCGCTGCGGCACCTCGACGGGGACGGTCTCCGCGGCGAACCGTCCTGATTCGCGTGCGGCGGCTGCGCGCTGGTGCGAGCGTGCCGCGACGGCGTCCTGGTCCTCGCGGGTGAGGGCGAAGCGGGCGTTGTGCCTCTCGGTCGAGGCGCCCATGCTCTCCTCGTCGAAGGCGTCGGTGAGCCCGTCGTGGGCCATGTGGTCGAGCACTTCGATCGAGCCGTACGCGTAGCCGCCCCGCGACTTCGGCAGCAGGTGGGGTGCGAGGGTCATCGACTCCATGCCGCCGGCGACCACCGTGGTCGCATCCCCGGTCCGGATCATCCGGGCCGCGTCTATCACGGCGGTCAGACCCGACAGGCACACCTTGTTGACCGAGTGCGCCGGCACATCCCAGCCGAGCCCCGCGCCGATCGCGGCCTGGCGGGCGGCGTTCTGGCCGGCGCCCGCGGCGAGCACCTGGCCGAGGATCACGGCGTCGACGTCGCCTGGCACGATGCCGCCGCGTTCGAGTGCGCCCGCGATGGCTCGCGAACCGAGTGCGGTCGCGGGGAGCGAGGCGAACTGCCCGCTCATCCGGCCCTGCGGCGTGCGCGCCGCGGCGACCAGAACGATGTCGTCTGCTGAAGTCATGGCGATTGCCTCCGGAATCTGGCGGGTCATTCCGCGTCGCTCAGTGCCACCGTCAGCGGCGGCTCTGTCGCGGCGACGACTTCTTCCACTGTGACACCCGGAGCGAGCTCGCGCAGCACCAGGCCGTCGGCGGTGACGTCGATCACGGCGAGGTCGGTGATGATCCGATCGACCACGCCGAGGCCGGTCAGCGGCAGCGAGCAGTCGTTCACGATCTTCGCCGAGCCGTCCTTGGCGGCGTGGGTCATCAGTACGATCACCCGGCCCGCGCCGTAGACGAGATCCATTCCACCGCCTGGACCCTTGACCATCTTGCCGGGGATCATCCAGTTGGCGAGATCCCCTCGTACCGACACCTGCATCGCGCCCAGGATCGCGGCGTCGATCTTGCCCGCTCTGATCATCGCAAAGCTCGTCGCCGAGTCGAAGAACGACGTGCCTGGCAGAGTCGTGACCGTCTCCTTGCCTGCGTTGATCAGATCCGGATCGACGTTCTCCTCCGTCGGGTACGGCCCGACCCCCAGGATGCCGTTCTCCGACTGCAGAACGACCGTCACGTCATCCGGAACGTAGTTGGGAACGAGCGTCGGCAGGCCGATGCCGAGGTTCACGTACGAGCCGTCGGTGAGCTCGCGAGCTGCGCGGGCGGCCATCTCGTCGCGTGTCAGTGCCATGCTCATGCCCCCTCGGTGCGAACGGTGCGCCGCTCGATGCGCTTCTCTGTGTCGGTGCCGACCTCGATCATCCGGTGCACGTAGACGCCGGGCAGGTGGATGTGGTCGGGGTCGAGTTCGCCGGGTTCGACGAGCTCCTCGACCTGAGCGATGCAGACGCGTCCGGACATCGCCGCGAGCGGGTTGAAGTTGCGGGCCGCCTTGTTGAAGACGAGGTTGCCGTGCCGGTCTCCGCGCAGTGCGTGCACGAGTGCGAAGTCGGTGACGATCGCCTCTTCGAGCACGTAGTCGCCCTTGCCGAAGGTGCGGACCTCCTTCTCCGGGGAGGCGACCGCGACGCTGCCGTCGGCGTCGTATCGGCGGGGCAGGCCGCCCGTGGCGACCTGCGTGCCGAGCCCGGTTTTGGTGAAGAACGCCGCGATGCCCGCGCCGCCCGCGCGCAGCTTTTCGGCAAGCGTGCCCTGCGGGGTGAGTTCGAGCTCGAGTTCGCCGGAGAGGAACTGTCGCTCGAACTCCTTGTTCTCGCCGACGTACGAGGCGGTCACCTTCCGGATGCGCCCTGCGCCGAGAAGGATGCCGAGGCCCCAGTCGTCGACGCCGCAGTTGTTCGATGCGACCGAGAGACCGGATGTCCCCTGCGCGTAGAGCGCTTCGATCAGCGCCGTCGGGTTGCCGGAGAGGCCGAATCCTCCGACGGCGAGGCTGGCGCCATCCGGGATGTCGGCTACGGCCTCGGCAGCCGAGCCCCACGTCTTGTCCATCGCAGTGTCACTCCCTTGTGTTCGGCGCTTGGGTCACGACAAGTGTGCGGCGCGCGGCGGCGGCGCGTCCAGAATCGCTTGCATGGCGGATGATGTGGACGGTAGCGTCCATAATATGGACGAGAGGTCGCCGCGCGGCGCGCAGTCGGTGGCGCGCGCGGCGCTGCTGTTGCGACTGGTGACGGCGCAGGGCGAACGGGGAGGCGCCCGCACCGCCGACCTGGTGGCGGAAGCAGGGCTGTCCAGGCCCACGGTGCACCGCCTGCTCAGCGCGCTGAGGTTCGAGGCGCTGCTCGACCAGGATCCGGCGACCGGCCGCTGGTTCCCCGGGCCGGAGCTGTTCCTGATGGGCTCGGTCGCCGCCGAGCGGTATGACGTGACGGAGCGAGCGCGCGACATCGTGCACTCGCTGGCGGCGACCACGGGGGAGAGCGCGTTCCTCTCTGTCCGCCGGGGGGATGAGACCGTCTGCCTCGTGCACGAGGACGGTGCCTTCCCTATCCGGTCGCACGTGCTCAGCGAGGGCGTGCGGTTCCCGCTCGGGGTCGCATCGGCGGGGCTGGTGATCCTCGCTCTGCTGCCCGAGGAGGAGGCCGGGGCATATCTCGACGCGCACGACCTCGTGCCGCGCTGGGGAGAGGCGCACTCCGCTCCGAGCGTGCGCGAGCGCCTCGCCGACACACGAGACCGGGGCTACTCCGTCAACCCGGGGCTCATCGTCGAGGGCAGCTGGGGCATGGGCGCCGCCGTGCTCTCCCGCGCCGGTCGCCCCGAGTGGGCCTTGAGCATCACCGGCGTCGAGTTCCGCTTCGGCGAGGACCGTCGCGACAGTCTCGGCCGTGCGCTGCTCGGCCACGCCCACGAACTGAGTCAGCGGATGCGGCGCGGGGCGCACTGAGGGCCCGGTAGTTCTTCATTTCTGGCACATCTCCGGGTGGGCGCACCACCGGAGATGTGCCAGAAATGAAGAGTTGTGTGAGCGTTGCTCGCGTGCGTGCACGGCATCGGTGATCGTGATGCGCGGTATCGGCGACGCGCGCGGTGCGAACAGCGGATATCACCTTCGTGCGTGGCACTGGTCGTGTGGAATGGCTCGGTCGAAGGAGATCCTCAATGACGAGTTCGCCCACCCAAGCCCCTCAGCAGCCGGCCGTTCGCGAGTCGGAGTTCCGCCGCGGGCTGCCCGCGCTCATCTTCGCCACCCTCGGCGCCGCGTTCGGTTATGCGGCACTTGCCTACTTCGTCGGCGTGCTGGTCGTGCCGCTCGGCGAGGAATACGGCTGGAGTCGGGGCGACGTGGTGCAGGTGAACCTGTGGAGCGGCATCGGTCTCGCCGTGCTGCTGCCGTTCACCGGGGCGCTCGCCGACAAGCGGGGCATCCGGATCGTCTCGTTCATCGCGATCCCGCTGTTCGCTGTGCTGATCCTGTCGCTCACCTTCTTCGACGGTGCGCTGTGGATGTTCCTCGCCTCGTATGCCGTGATCGGGGCCGTCGGATCGGGAACGTCGGCCGTCGTGTATGCGAAGGTCGTCTCGCGCTGCTTCGATCGTCACCGGGGGCTCGCGCTGGGCATTCTGGCGGCAGGACTCGGGTCGGTCGGGCTCGTGTTCCCGCCGATGATGGGTGCGATCGCTGAGGGCTTCGGTTGGCGAGCGACGTTCCTCGCGATGGCGGTTCTCGCGATCGTGCCGCTGTTCGGTCTCATCTTCGCGAAGATCCCTGCGGCGAGCGAGCGCACAGCGACGGCTCCGCTGCGCGGCATGACACCGCGCGCCGCGCTCGGTCGGCGAGAGTTCTGGATGCTGCTGGCCATCTTCTTCCTCATCGGGTGGGCGCTTCTGAGCATGGTGCCGCATTTCATTCCGATGCTGATCGACAGCGGCGTCGACCCCGTGACCGCCGCGCTGCTCTCGTCGCTCGTCGGGCTCGGCACGGTGATCGCCCGTCCGATCCTGGGGTGGGCGTTCGACAGATTCAACGCGATCCATGTCGGCGTTCCGCTGTTCGTGCTCGCCGCGATCGGCTGCGTGGTTCTGCTCGTGGGCGGCGCCGCGCTCGCACCGCTGACGGCGCTGCTGATCGGCATCGCCTTCGGCGCCGAGATCGACCTGATGTCGTACCTCAGCTCGCGCTACCTCGGCCCGCGCGCCTTCGGTCGGCTGTACGGCGCGATCTACTCGTGCTTCACGATCGGCGCTGCCCTCGGGCCGGTCACCGCCGGCTACCTGTACGCGGCGCAGGGGAGCTATTCGACGTCGCTGGTGATTGCGGTGATCGCCCTCGTGCTCGGCTCGGCGATCCTGCTCGCACTGCCGAAGTACCCGCGTGACGCGGCGAGCGAATAGCGCTGGCAGAGTGGACGCATGGCGACGCCCCGGGTCGAGATCACCTACTGCACGCAGTGTCGCTGGCAGCTGCGCGCACAGTGGTACGCAGGCGAGTTGCTGCAGACCTTCGACGAGGAGATCGGTGAGATCGCGCTGATCCCGGCAATGGGCGGCGTGTTCCGGATCGACATCGGCGACGAGCGGGTGTGGAACCGCAAGCGCGACGGCGGCTTCCCTGAGATCGTCGAACTCAAGCGGCGCGTCCGCGACGTGATCGCGCCGAGTAAGAGCCTCGGCCACGCGGATCGCTCAGGCGACGCAGCGGAGTGACCTCCGGGGCGATGTGCCGCGCCGCTGAGGTGAGGTATATCGACCGCGTCGATAGTGGTCATCAATCATTCCGTCGTGATTATGGGGCGGATCACCCCTAGCGTCAGTGGTGCACAGCGACGTGCGCGAGAAGGGAATCTGCATGGCTGTTTCGTCCGAGGCTCTCCGATTCGACGGGGTGACGCAGTCGTTCGGAACGACTGTCGCACTCGAGGGGATAGACCTGTCCGTCCGCACCGGCGAATTCCTCACCATCGTCGGCCCGAGCGGCTGCGGCAAGTCGACGCTGCTCCGACTCGCGGCCGGCCTGATCTCGCCCACCGGCGGCCGAGTCAGCGTGCACGACGAGGAGGTGTCAGAGCCAAGGCGCGACGTGGGATTCATGTTCCAGAAGCCCACTCTGCTGCCGTGGCTGAGCGCGCGGGAGAACGTGATGCTGCCGAAGTCTCTGCACAGCAGGCCGACGCAGAACGATCGCGCAGAGGCCGACCGGCTGCTCGAGCTCGTCGGTCTGCAAGGCAGCGAGTACCGCTACCCCGACCATCTCTCCGGCGGTATGCAGCAGCGAGTGGCGCTCGCACGTCTGCTCATGACCGGCGCCGACCTGCTGCTTCTCGACGAACCGTTCGGCGCACTCGACGAGTTCACCAGAGAGAAGCTGAACTTCGAGCTGCTCGACATCCGCCGGGCCACGGGCGCGACGATCGTACTCGTCACACACAGCATCTCCGAGGCCGTGCTGCTCGGCGACCGGGTCGTCGCCATGAGTCCGCGACCTGGGCGCATCGCGGAGCAGGTCGAGGTCGGACTCGGTGACGTGAGAACCTCTCAGACCCTGCGCAGTGGCGACTTCGCCCACTTGCTGAACCGCGTCAGGGATGCGTTCGACCACGGAAGGCGTGCGGCATGAGCGGCGCGTCGCAGCGCGGGGCGACCGCCACGATCCGGATCATCTGGCCGGCGATCGCACTGCTGGTGCTGCTCGTCGCGGCGGTCGAGACGGCGGTTGCAGCTGGGCTCGTCAGTGCGCTCATTCTTCCCCGACCAAGCGAAGTCGTGATCGCACTCATCGACCAGTTCGCCGAGGCGCGCATCTGGGAGCACATCGCGGCCACGGCCTTCGAAACCGTCGCAGGGTTCGGGATCGGAAGCGGGCTCGCCTTCGTCCTCGCGGTGCTGGCGTCGATGTCGAGCCTGCTGCGTCGCGCCGTGTCGCCTTACGTGGTTGCGCTGCAGGTGACCCCGCTCGTCGCCGTCGCACCGCTGATCATCGCATGGCTCGGCTTCGGGTACTCGTCGAAGATCGCGATCGCGGCGCTGATCTGCTTCTTCCCCGTCTACGTGAACACGGCGGCGGGAATGCTCTCCGCGGATCGCACGGAGGAGGAGCTGTTCCGCTCCCTGGGTGCCAGGCGCTTCCAGACCCTGGTGCGTCTGCAGCTGCCGCGTGCGCTCCCGACGATCTTCGCCGGTCTCAAGACCGCGATGACCCTCGCGCTGATCGGTGCGGTCGTCGGCGAGTTCGTGTCGGCCGAGCGCGGGCTCGGAGTGCTGGTGACCCGGTACAGCTATCAGCTCGCCGTGGCGTCTGCCTTTGCCGTCGTGATCGCCCTCACCGTCCTCGGCCTCCTGCTGTATCTCGCCATGGCCGGGGCGGAGAGGTGGGTCGTCTTCTGGCGCAACGACGCCAGGCTCGCCGGCCGCGAGGCACGTGCTCAGCATCGTGCGACGACTGTGGTCGGTGCCCAGGAGCCTCCGTCGCCCCGGCGTTCGTGACCCACACCCGAGATTCAGAGATCCAGTCAGTGCCTACTCAACGAGGAGTGACCATGCACATCACCACACGGACCCGCGTCGCAGCTCTCGCCCTTGCGGGCGCGGCAGCTCTGACCCTCGCCTCCTGCGGCAGCGAGCCGCAGGACGGCGACGCACTGGAACTGATATGGGCGCAGCCGACGCCCGAGTCGATGGCGTACTTCCCCGTGATCGTCGCGGAGGAGAACGGCTACTTCGAGGATGAGGGTGTCGCCGTCGAAGTCGCTCCGGCGAGTGAGGACCTGCCGACCTCGTCGCTCGTGGCGAGCGGCTCGGCCGACATCGCCGCGGCGTCAGCCGGTGAGATCTTCTTCGCCCTTGCCAGCGATCCGTCCTTGGCGGTCGTCTACGACGCCACGCGACTCTCACCCGAGGGGATCGTGGTGCCGGCGGGCGGCGACATCGTCGACGTCTCCGGACTTGACGGCGCGACCATCGGCATCTCCTCCGACGAAGAGCGCGCGCTGATCGCGTCGGCGCTCGACACTGCGGGGCTGACGCTCGACGACGTGACCCTCGTCACCGTCGGCGGCGGTGGCCAGGTGATCGCGAACGAGCTGGACGGCGGGCAGTTCGATGCCTTTGCCGGTTCCGTGCTCGACTTCGCCGCGGTGCAGGCGGTCGGCTACGAGCTGCAGGACATCACGCCCGAGTCGATCGCGGAGACGCCGTCCGGCGCGTTCGTGATCGGTGAGGAAGCCGACGATGCCGCCGTCGAGGGGTTCCTGCGCGCCGTCGCGCGCGGCACAGACTGGGGGCTGCAGAACCCGGATGAGCTCGAGCAGCTCCTCCGCGAACGCGTGCCGGAGGAATGGGAGAACGAGGAAGTCGCGCGCTCCCTGTTCGAGTTCGGGCTTGATGGCTGGTCGCCGCGCGAGGGCGCCGACTACGGCCAGCTCGACGCGGAGGTCTGGCAGGAGACCGTGCAGCGCCTGACCGACGCGGGAGAACTGACCGAGGAGGTCGATCTCGACGCGCTGCTCGACGACCGTTTCATCGCTCCGGCGAATGACGCGCTGGGCGACGAATAGGAAGTCGGCGATAGACGCCGGCACTTCCGCAACGTGACGCCGACGCCCTACGGCGCGGTGAGCTCGGTCGCCGCCTGTGTGATGAGTTCGCGCATCCATGTGTGCTCCGGGTCGCGGCTGTGCACCGGATGCCACCACAAGGCGTTGACGATGGGGGTCGCGTCGAACGGAAGGGGCAGGATTCGGATGCCCGACATGCCGCGGAACGAGTCAGCGAGGTGTCGTTGAACGAGCGCGAGGCGATTGCTGCCCAGGACGAAGTGCGGCAGCGCGAGGAAGCTCTCCACCACGGCCTCCACCCGGGGTTCGAGACCGAGCTGGTGGAGCTGCTGGGTCGCGGACGTGTAGGCCGTGCGCGATTGGTAGGTGAACACCCACGGTGACTCGGCCAGGTCCGCCATCGTGGCGTGCTCGCCAACGCGTGTGTTCGAATCCGCGACGAGCAGCACCCAATCGTCTGACCACAAATCGGCGTAGGGCAGGTCGGTGAGGAAGCCGTGCGGCAGGATCATGCCGTCGACGGATCGCAGGTGATGCGCGGCATCGGAGACCACAGCCGGTGTGTGCAGGACGAAGCGGAACCTCACTCCGGGGGCGGCGCGGGAAGCCAAGGCGGTCACGCGCGGGCCGATCGTCGTGAATCCGTAGTCGGATCCGAAGATGGTGAACTCTCGTGTGGACTCGTGCGGTGTCCACATCGCCTGGCTCTCGAACACGCGTCGCGCTGAATCCAGCGCGGTGCTGGTGTGCTCAGCGAGGCGAACCGCGAGGGGAGTGAGTTCGTAGGTGTTGCCGCGGCGCGCGAGAAGCGGGTCGCCGAAATGCGTGCGCAGCCTTGCGAGCGATGCGCTGAGCGCCGGCTGGCTCAGCCGGAGCCGTTCCGCGGCCCGGGTGACGCTGCGCTCGCTGAGAAGGGCATCGAGCGAGACGAGCAGATTCAGGTCGAGACGGGACAGGTAGGGCGTTTCGGACATGGTGGTGTGCTCCTCCCTGACTGCCGTTCTCGATATCGGTGGCGCAGATCCGGCGGCGAGACGCATCAGCGAGCCCGATCATACAGAGGCGCCCGACGAGGACGCGCTATCAGTCTCGCCGATAACTGGAATAACGGAAATCATCTTCTCGGATTCCGCGTCGCGTGCGGTGATGGAAGGCAATGGAGGTTCGACGATGAACACGACCTTTCCCGACTCCGCGTCGGCTCCTGGCAGACCTGATGCAGGTGACGACCGGCTCGGCCCCGCTGTACGGCTTCAGCACGTGGGTATTGCCTTCCGCGGCGTGCGCGCACTGGACGATGTCACCTTCGACATCCCTCAGGGCGGCATATCAGCAGTGATCGGCCCCAACGGTGCCGGCAAGACGACGCTGTTCAACTGCATCAGCGGCATCTACCGTCACGAAGGCGAGATCGCGCTCGGCGACCGGCAGATCCGCTCGTTGCGCGCTGATCAACGTGCGCGAGCCGGAGTCGCCCGGACCTTCCAGACGCCGATGCTCATCGAGGAGGCGACCGTCTACGACAACGTCGCGCTCGGCGCGCTCCCGTGGACGAGAACGGGTGCGTTCGGTACGGCCGCCGCCCTGCCGCGGTCGCGGCGCGAGGCGACGGACGCACGGAACCGCACGCTCGAGATCGCCGCCGATGTCGGTCTGTCGGAGGACATCCTGGGCCGCTGGGTGTCGGAGCTCGCACACGCCGACCGGCGCCGAGTGGAGATCGCGCGGGCGCTCGTGGCGAAGCCACGATTGCTGATGCTCGACGAGCCGGCCGCCGGGCTCAGCGCGGCGGAGGCCGACGAGCTGCTCGACCTCATCATCGCGCACGGTGAGCACAGCGGGATGACAGCGCTTCTGGTCGAGCACGACGTCTCGCTCGTGATGCGCGTCGCCCGCCAGGTGGCTGTCCTCGACGCGGGGAAGCTGCTCGCTGTCGGGGCACCCCAGGACGTGCGCACGGACCCCGCGGTGATCGCCGCGTATCTCGGTCCTGATGACGATGAGGAGGCCGCATGAGTCTGCTTGAGATCAGTGGTCTGCGGGCCTCCTATGGCCGTGTCGAAGTGCTTCACGGGGTCGACCTGACAGTTGACGAAGGGCAGATCATCGCCATCCTGGGCGCCAACGGCGCGGGCAAGACCTCGTTCCTGCGTGCCGTCACCGGGGGCGTCTCGGCGTCGGGTGCACGGCGCTTCAACGGCGAGGATCTCGCAGGTCGCACCACCGCGGCGATCGCGCGTCTCGGTATCGGGCACGTGCCCGCAGGCCGCGGTACGTTCACCGACCTGACGGTCGAGGAGAACCTGCGCCTGGGTGCACTCTCCCGTCCGCGTGACAGGAGGAGCGAGACTGCGAAGGACTTCGGTCTGGTCTTCGCGACCTTCCCGATCCTGAAAGATTTCCGTCGTCGGCCTGCCGGGGCGCTCTCGGGTGGCCAGGCTCAGATGCTCGCGATCGCGCGAGCCCTGCTGGCACGACCGAAGCTGCTCCTCATCGACGAGCCGTCGCTGGGATTGGCGCCCCTGACCTCTCGTGACCTCTTCGAGCGCTTCGAGCAGGTGCGCCACGAGTGGGCCCTGACGATCGTGCTCGCCGAGCAGAATGCGCGTCTCTCGGTGAAGGTCGCGGATCGCGCGGTCATCTTCGCCCGCGGATTGGCCGTGCACGAGGGGAGCACGAGCGATCCCGCGACTGTCGACGCGATCCAGAGCATCTACTTCGGTGGCGCGGCCGACGCGGTCGACGCGCACCCCTCGGGCTCGCGACCGCCGGCCCCCGAAGCCACTCAGACCGGGGAGGGGCGGCGATGATCGAGTTGCTGCAGATCGTCCTGGACGGCCTCATGACGGGCATGGTGTACGCCGCGCTCGCGCTCGCGCTCGCCGTCGTCTTTCAGGGCACCGGCATGATCAACCTCGCCCAGGGCGAGATGGCGGTAGTGGCCGCGTACGTCGCATGGGCTGCGATCATGGCTGGCATTCCGGTCTGGCCCGCGATGATCATCGCGATCGGGGGATCGGCGCTGCTCGGTGTCGTCACCTACCAAGGCATCGTTCGGTGGATTCCGCCGAAGCGCGAGGATTCGCTCATGACACTCAGCGTGACGTTGTTGCTCGGGATTCACGCTGCCGTCGCGATGCTGTGGGGCACCGACCCGCGATCGTTCCCGAACCCGTTCGGTTCGTGGGTCGTCATGTTCGGCGATGTGCGCGTGACCAGCCAGCAGATCGGCGGCGTGTGCCTCGTGCTCGTCACGATGATCGCCATGTCCCTGCTGTTCACGCGCACGTCCTTCGGTCTGCGGCTGCGTGCCGTCGCGCAGAACGGCGACTCCGCAGCGCTTCTCGGTCTGCGACCGGGGCTGTGGCGGTCGGCCGGATGGGCCGTGGCCTGCGCCGTCGGCGCCGTCGCCGGCCTCGTCGCGGCGCCGACGTCGGGCCTCACTCCGGGCATGATGCTCGTGCCGTTGCTCATGGCCCTCGCCGCCGCGAACCTCGGCGGCCTCTCGAGCCGTGTCGGCGTTGTCATCGGTGGACTCCTGATCGGAATCCTCACGGCTCTCGGAGGTCGCTACGTGCCAGGTCTCGGAGGCGACCTCAACGTCGTCTTCGCCTTCGTCGTCGTGATCGTCGTGATCCTCGTGAAACCCGCCGGTCTGTTCGGCCGAGGAAGTGTGGTGCGCGCATGAACGCCCAGGCCAGAGACATCCCGGCCCTGATCGGGCGTGGCGCTGTCACGCTCGCCATCCTGATCGGGTTCGCCCTGCCCTTCCTGGTCAGTGACTACGATCTGTACAACCTCAGCCGCATCGTGACGGTCGCGATGTGCGTCGCGAGTCTCAACCTCGTCCTGGGCTTCACCGGCCAGGTCAGTCTCGGGCACGGCGCCGTTTTCGGGATCGGCGGGTACGCGACGCTCATGTCGATGCGCGATCTCGGCGTCTCGCCTGTCGTCGGCATTCTCGTCGGGGTGCTCGTCAGCGCCGTCGTCGGCTTGGTCATCGGCATCCCCGCGGTGCGACTGGGAGGCTTCAACCTCGGACTGTTCACAATCGTCATCGCGGCAGTCTTCCCGATCGCGCTGTTCCGATTCTCGGAGGTGACCGGAGGGCAGTCGGGGATCGTTGCGATGGGAGCGTTCTCGTCGCCATCGGACGGGCTGACCGAGGCGCAGTGGATGTTCCTCGTGGTCTTCGCGATTCTGATCGCGGTTCTGTTCTTGCTGCAGCGGCTTGTTTCGGGACGCGCAGGCGGGGCGCTCGCCGCAATCCGGTCGGGGCAGATCCTCGCCGCGTCGAGCGGCATCGACGTCCACCGCGTGAAGCTGCAGTTCTTCGTCGTCAGCGCCGCCGTCGCGGGGCTCGCCGGCGGGCTCTACGGGCTCGTGCTCGGCCTCGTCGTGCCGGATTCCTACCCATTGCTGTTCTCGATCACGCTGCTCGTCGCCGCCGTGGTCGGGGGCACTCGATCGTGGATCGGCGCGATCATCGGCGGAGCGCTCGTCGTCTATCTGCCGACGATGACCAGCGGATTCATCGCGGGCCAGGCATCCGGGCACCTTGCTGACCTCATCTTCGCGATCATCCTCGCCCTGTGCGTGCTCTTCGCCCCGAACGGACTAGTCGGATCGGTGGTCGCATTCGTGCGCCGGATGACCGCGCGCAGACCTACACGTCACACAGCACCGGATGAGAAGGAGATCTCATGAGTATGCAACGCAGCAGGCGCAACTTCGCGCTGAGCACCTTCGCCCTGATCGCGACGGCCGGACTGGTCGTCGGCTGCACGGGTCGCGGTGACGACGACGGCGGGGAGGCTGACCCGAGCGAGTCGATCGTGATCGGCGCGAGCTGGCCCCTGAGCGGGCCTCTTGCCGACGTCGCTCCGGGCCTCTCGGGCATCGAGGCGTACTTCGACAGAGTCAATGCGGACGGCGGTGTCGATGGTCGCACGATCGAGTTGAGTGTCGCCGACGATGCATACGACCCTGCTCGTCTCGTTGAGAATCAGCGTCAATTCGCCGAGGACGGTGCGGTCGCCGTGATCAATTTCGGGGGTATCGCGATAGCGGGCCGCGACTACCTGGCCGAAGCCGGCATCGCCGGGTTCACACTGGCGGCCAACTCACCCTTCGGAGAGGTCGACGAATACCCATTGCACCGTGCGTGGTGGCCCGACCTTGCGTGGGAGGGCCGGGCGCAGGCTGCTTGGCTCGCGGAAGAGCAGCCCGAGGCGACGGTCGGTGTCATGGGGCTCAACAATGACCTCACCCACAGTCTCGTCGACGGCCTTGAGGCAGGTGGTATTGAGCCTCGCCTCGTCGCGGAGATCCCGCCGGGGACCGGTGATGTCAGCGCCCAGATCACTGAGTTCGAAGCTGCAGGGGTCGACGCGCTTGTCTTGGCCGTCGGCTCACCGACGATCAGTTCGGCACTGACCTACATCGACCAGATCGGGTGGGACCCGACGATCAGCGTCACGTCGACGATGTCCGACTTCCACACGACGGTCGGTCCAACGGGTGAGGAGATCGTCGACGGGGCGTACGCGTTCCAATTCGGCAAAGATCCCGCCGACCCGCGCTACGCCGACGACCCGGCTCTGGTCGAGTTCTTTGAGGCGATGGATGAGTCGGGGCACAGCGACGACACCGACATCGCGCTCGCCCTGAACTCCTACGGCATGGCGGCCGCGCTCGTGGCAGCGATCGAAACGGCCGACGAGGTCACGAGCGAGGGCATCGTCGCGGCGTGGGATGACTTCTCGGGCGAGGAGAACCCCTTCCTGCGCGACGGCCTGACACTCACCAATGGCCCCGGCGGGCGCGTGATCCTCGAGTATCAGCGCACCCGGTTCGACGGTGAGAGCTGGGCGGACGAAGGCGATCCTGTATCGGTGAGCGACCTCGGAGTCGAATGATGTCCCGAATCTCCAAGACATAAGTGTCGTTGATGACGTCGATCACTTAAATCGTCTTTCCTGATACCTGCGTCACCCCCGAGAGTGGTATCGAAGCCACCCGAGAAGGGATCAAAGATGATCAAACTGCTGTCGCACCTGTCATTCGTCTCCGTGACGACGCCTGACGTGGACGCATCCGTGAAGTTCTACGAGGAGCAGGTGGGGATGCAGGTCGTCGACCGCATCGACGGCTCCGTCTACCTGCGCTGCTGGGGTGACTACTATCGCTACAGCCTCGTCGTCGTGCCCGGCGACGAGCCCGCGCTCGACACCGCAGGATGGCGCACGTCGAGCCCCGAGGCCCTCGAGGAGGCCGTGAAGCGCCTCGAGGCCGAGGGCGTCGATGGGGAATGGTTCGACGGCCACACCATCGGCCGCGCCTATCGCTTCGTCGGCCCGCAGGGCCACCCGATGACTCTGCACTGGGATGTCGAGCACCACTCCTCAGGCGCCGACCTCGCCTCGATCTACCCTGACCGCCCGCAGCGTCGCTCCTCGCATGCCGGCGCCCCGCGCCAGCTCGACCACGTCACGATCGCCGCCCGCGACGTCGACGCGTTCGTGGAGTGGTACGTCCGCATGCTCGGCTTCCGCTTCATGGCGCGCACCGTGCTCGACGAGGCGCCGATCTCGGTGTTCAGCGTGCTGACCACGAACGAGAAGTCGCACGACCTGGGCGTCGTGCTCGACGGCTCGAGTCGCGACGGCCGTGTGAACCACTTCGCGTTCTGGGTGGACACTCGCGAGGAGCTGCTGATCGCCGCCGACGTGCTGATGGAGAACGGCACCGACATCGAGTACGGCCCCTCCATCCACGGCATCGGCGAGCAGAACTTCCTCTACTACCGCGAGCCGTCGACTCTGCGCATCGAGCTGAACACCGGCGGCTACCGCAACTACGTGCCGGACTGGCAGGCGAACACCTGGAAGCCGTCTCAGGGCTCGAACAACTTCTATCGCAACGGCACGATGCCGATGTCGATGACGGAGTCGTTCCCGCCAGCCGACGGCCCCAGCGCCACGGAGGAGGGTGTTCCGGATGAGATCAAGGGCGCGCTGCTGAACCCGTACGCCAAGGAAGGCCAGAGCTGAGCACCCGCCGCCGCGGTTCCATTCGGAGCCGCGGCGGCGCCCTCCTTGCTCCGTCATCCCTCACTCGTCAGGATCAGACAATGTCGTCACATCACTCGCTCGACAATCGTTTCGCTCTCGCGCGCTACCGCGACGGCGACACCACTCGCCTCGGTCTCGCGGCCGGCGACCGCATCCGGCCGCTCGATGCCGATGACCTCGGCGCCGAAGATCTGAACGCCTTCCTCGCGGAGGGCGAGGCCGGATGGGAGCGCATCGGCGCCCTCGTCGACGCGGACGGACCGTGGCGTCCGCTGGCGGACGTCGTCCTGACGGCGCCGGTCGAGCCGCGCCAGGTGCTGCAGACCGGCGCGAACTACCGCCAGCATGTGATCGAGCTGGTTGCATCCGGGCTCTCGACCAACACCGACGCGACTCCGGAGGAAGCGCGCGAACGCGCGGCCCAGCTGATGGACGACCGCGCCGCCAACGGCGAGCCGTACTTCTTCATCGGCCTGCCGACCTGCGTCGTCGGCGACGACGTGCCGCTCACGCTGCCCGCCTCCAGCGAGACCCACGATTGGGAGGTGGAGCTCGCGATCGTGATCGGACGGGAGGCATTCCGTGTCTCGCGAGACGATGCCGCCGACCATATCGCCGGCTACACGATCGTCAACGACATCTCCACACGCGAGTTCACCTTCCGCAAGGACATGAAGGAGATCGGCTCCGACTGGTACCGATCCAAGAATTCGCCTGGCTTCCTGCCGACGGGACCGTTCCTGGTGCCGGCGCAGCTGATCGACGGCGCGAACGCGCACGTACGACTCGATCTCAACGGCGAGACGATGCAGGATGCGTCGACGTCGGACCTCCTCTTCGACATCCCCGCCCTGATCTCCGCCGCCTCGCAGACGCACCCGCTGCTGCCAGGCGACCTGCTGCTCACGGGCAGTCCCGCGGGCAACGGGCAGCACTGGAAGCGGTTCCTGCGCGACGGCGACGTGATGACCGGATCCATCGCAGGGCTCGGCACGCAGGTCGTGCGCTGCGTCGCAGAGGACAAGGAGGAGACGCAATGACGCTGCCATCCGATAACCCGCTCGATCTCGACCGCACCGACCCAGAACGCGAGATCGCCTCGCGCGCCGAGGCGTTCCGCAACTGGGGGCGCTGGGGCCAGGACGACGTGCTGGGCACACTCAACTTCATCGACGAACAGGTGCGCACCTCCGCGGCGGCCCTGGTGAAGACGGGGCGCACCGTGTCGCTCGCGCAGCGCTTCGACACCGACGGCCCGCAGAAGGGCTGGCGCCGGCGCATCAACCCGGTGCACACGATGACCGACACCGGCACCGACGCCGAGCGCGGCTCTCAGGGCTTCCCGCACGGCATCGGCGGCGCCGACGACTACATCACCATGCCGCTGCAGTGCTCGACCCAGTGGGACGGCCTCGGTCACATCTTCGACCATGGCAAGGCATGGAACGGGCGCGCCGCAGGGGAGGTCGTCACGAGTGACGGTGACCAGGTCACCGGCATCGAGACCTCCCGCGCCACGATCGTCGGGCGCGGCGTGCTTCTTGACGTCGCCCGCCACCTCGCCGACGGCGAACTCGAAGACGGGTACGCCATCACGGCCGCCGATCTCGATGCGTGTGCCTCCGCGCAGGGCGTCGAGGTGCGCCGCGGCGACATCCTGCTCGTGCGCACCGGCCGCTACACGCGCACGGTCCGCGATGGCTGGGGCGAATACGCTGGCGGCCCGGCCGCAGGGCTCTCGCTGACCACGGCGGGGTGGCTGCACCGCACCGAGATCGCCGCCATCGCCACCGACACCTGGGGCTTCGAGGTGCGCCCGAACGAGTTCGACGTGCCATCGTTCCAGCCGCTGCATCAGGTCGTGATCCCGAACATGGGTCTCACGATCGGCGAGATGTGGAACCTCGACGAACTCGCCCACGCGTGCGCCGAGCTCGGTCGATGGGAGTTCTTCCTCTCGGCTCCGCCGCTTCCGATCACCGGAGCCGTCGGTTCCCCGATCAACCCCATCGCGGTCCTGTAGCGCCGCAGCAGACGAGAACAAGGAGGTTCTGACATGACCGCAGTGAACAGGGTCGCCATCGCCGGAAGCGGCGTCGCAGGTTTGGCCGCAGGCATCCAGCTGGCGAAGGCCGGGGTGCACGTGGACATCTTCGAGGCCAAAGACGGCCTGCCCGCGCTGGGCTCCGGCATCTCGCTGCAGGGCAACGCCCTGCGCGTGTTCGATGCGCTGGGCGCATGGGACGACATCCGGGCCGCAGGCTACCCCTTCGAGGGCCTGGCGCTGAGGGCTCCGGGCCCGGATGCTCCGATCGTCGCCGAGCTGCCCGACGTCAAGACCGGCGGGCCCGACTACCCCGCCGCCATGGGTATGCCTCGCCCGGAGCTCGCGCGCATCCTGTTCGACCACGCCCAGAAGGCCGGGGCCTCAGTGCGGTTCGGCGCGAACGTCACGGACCTTCGGCAGACGGATGATGCCGTGGAGCTGTTCGTCGACGGCGCGTCGGTCGGCCAGTACGACCTCGTCGTCGGCGCCGATGGTGTCAATTCCACGGTCCGCGGGCTGGTCGGCGTCGACACGCATCCGGAGCCGACAGGCATGGGCATCTGGCGCACCTTCGTCTCGCGCCCCGCCGAGGTCGGCCGCAGCGAGCTCTATTACGGCGGACCGGTCTACATCGCCGGGTACACGCCGACCAGCGATGACACCATGTACGCGTTCCTCGTCGAGAGGGCGCAGGACCGCTCGGATGTCAGCGATGAGGAAGCCGTGCAGATCATGTTGGAGGAGTCAGCGGCCTACCACGGGCCGTGGGATCACATCCGGGAGGATCTGCGCTCGGGAGACGCGCAGGTGAACTACACCTGGTTCACCTCGCACGTCGTCGAAGAGCCGTGGAACCGCGGGCGCGTCGTGGTGATCGGCGACGCAGCGCACAGCTGCCCTCCCACCATCGCGCAGGGCGCGGCGCAGGGTTTGGAGGACGCCCTCGTGCTCACCGAGCTGATCACAGGTCGAGACGCGATCGACGAGACCCTGTGGGACGAGTTCCACGCGCGACGACTGCCGCGGGCACGCGCCGTCGTCGAGGCATCGGTGCAGCTCGGGCAGTGGCAGATCGACGGCGATCGCGACGCCGACGCGGGCGGGCTGATCTTCGGCATCGCGCAGAAGATGGCGGAACCGGCATGAGCGAGGTCGTGGTCACCGACGTACACGCGCACCTGCTGATGCCGTCGCTGCAGGCCGAGGTCGAGCGGCGCGATCCGGATGGCGTCGCAGGCGCCGCCGCTCTGGACCTGCGCCGCAACGGCGAGGAGAGCCAGGCGGTCTCAGGTCCGATGGTCGGCGACAGGTTCGGCAAGCTCACGGATGTCGGCGAGCGGCTGGCGTCGATGGACGCGCAGCGCGTGCAGCGGCAGTGGGTGAGCGCCTCCCCGAATCACTTCTACCCGTGGGCGGGCGAACAGCTCGCCGTCTGGTCGGCGACCGAGGCGAATCGGCTCATCGCCGAGCACGTCGCACAGGCGCCGGACCGGCTCGTCGGTCTCGGCGTGGTGCCGCTGCAGCACCCATCGCGCATTCTGGAATGCGTCGACGACGCGATCCTGGGTCGCGGGCTCGCCGGCATCGAGATCTCGTCGTTCGCGGGTGACGTGGAGCTCTCCGACGAGCGACTCGAGCCGTTCTGGTCGCGGGTGGAGGAGCTGGGCGCCGTCGTCTTCCTGCACCCGTTCGGATGCAGTCTCGACGAGCGTCTCGACCGCTTCTACCTGGCGAACACGGTCGGCCAGCCGGCAGAGAACGCCGTCGCACTGTCTCACCTCATCTTCGCCGGAGTGCTCGATCGGCATCCGGGGCTGAAGCTCATCGCCGCGCACGGCGGCGGATACCTCCCGACGGCGATCGGCCGCTCCGACCGCGCGTGGCGAGTGCGACCGGAGGCGCAGCGCTGCGCGCACGCGCCTTCGACGTACCTGAAGAAACTGTGGTTCGACACCGTCGTGCACGACGAGCGAGGGCTGCGTGATCTGATCGATATCGCAGGCGCCGGCCGAGTCGTGCTCGGCAGCGACTTCCCGTTCGACATGGGGCTCGACGATCCGGTCGACTTCGTGCGCGGAGCGGGGCTGTCCGGTGAAGCCGCCGACCGTGTGCTCGGCGGGAACGCGGCTGAGCTGCTCGACGGCGTCGGTGCGCGGCAGCAGATCGTGACTGAAGGGAGCAGCGCATGAGAATCGCACGGTGGAGGTCGGGGGACGGCACCGCAGAGGGCTTCGTCATCGGCGACGCCGTCGTCGCTTTTCCGGATGCTCGCGATGTCACGTCGGTGCTCGCGGCCGGTCTCGGCGCGGCGCGCGAACTGCACGACCGCGTCGCTGCCGATGCGGGCACGCCGCTGACGGACGTCACGCTGCTCGCCCCGGTGAAGCCGGGCGCCGTCCGTGACTTCGTCGCCTTCGAAGAGCACGTCGAGGGCGTCAGCGCGGGTGTGGAGGGGAAGAGTCACGTCGCCGACGAGTGGTACGAGGCTCCGACCTTCTACTTCACCAACCCGCACACGGTGCTCGGCCCGACCGATCCGGTTGTGCCTCCGGTGACACAGCGGCTCGACTTCGAGCTCGAACTCGCCGCGGTGATCGGCGGCGTTCCGGGCTCGACGGGCAGCAACCTCACCGCTGACGAGGCCGCGGAGCACATCTTCGGCTACACGATCATGAACGACTGGTCCGCCAGAGACCTGCAGGCCAGGGAGATGAAGGTGCGTCTCGGCCCGTGCAAGGGCAAGGACTTCGGCACGACGCTGGGCCCGTGGATCGTGACGGCCGACGAGTTGGAGCCGTACGGCGACGATGAGGGCTTCCTCGCCGTGCGCGCAGAGGTCTTCGTCAACGGTGAGCGTGTCGGCGAAGACCTCGTCTCGAACATGGGCTGGCCCTTCGCTGAACTCGTGGCCTACGCATCGCGGGCGTCACGGGTCGCGCCGGGCGATGTCCTCGGCTCGGGCACCGTCGGCAACGGCGGCTGCCTCGGTGAGCTGTGGGGTCGCGGCTACGACCTGCCACCATTGGCCGAGGGCGATGAGGTCCGGATGGTCGTCGAGGGCGTCGGCGAGCTCACCGGCCGGGTCGGAGCGGCTGTGCCCGCACCGCCGCTCCCGCCGGCTCGGCCCCGCCCGGCGCCGCGCAAGCGCACGTTCGCATGACGCCAGTTGCTCCGAAACCGCGGGGTTCGGAGCAACTGGCGTCATGTCGGGGTCAGCTCCAGGGGAACGGCTCCTGGGAGATCTCCGCGTCGTTGCCGACCTCGGCGAGCGGGGTGGGGGCGGAGCGCACGCAGATGAAGCGCAGGTCGGTGGGGCTGTCCGCGTCGGCGTGCACCGCCATCATGGTGTCGGGTGCGACGCGCACCGTCGTGCCTGCGGTGACATCGACGACGTCGTCGCCGAGTGCCATCCTGCCCTCGCCGCCCAGGAAGACGTAGATCTCCTCGATACGGGCGTGCTTGTGCCAGAACGGCGAGCTGTGGCCTGCGGCGAGGCCGTTGATGCTGAGCCCGGCGTTGCGGGATTCGACCAGGCCGTCGACGAAGACCTTGCCGGTCATTCCCTTCCCGCCCTCGAGCGCGTGCCACTCGTCGACGGGGCCCAGTTCGGTGATCTTGTAGTCGCTCATGCCTCCACGATAAGGGTGCGGCGACACATCAGCGCGGAGGAGGTGCAGCGGAGCATCTGGTCGCTAGAGGGAGTCCAACAGCTCCACCGCGGCGCGCGCGTACTCTCCGATCCAGCGGTCGTGGATGCGCTTGATCGGCAGGGGAGCGAGTGCCAGCCGGCGTTCGCGGCCGACTCGGCGCCCTGTCACAAGTTCAGCGCGCTCCAGTACGCGCAGGTGCTGCAGCACGGTCGTGCGATCGAGGTCCGGGAACTGTTCGCACAGGCGGCCGGTGCTGCACGACTCCGCTTTGAGGATGTCGAGGATGCGGCGGCGCGTCGCGGAGGCGAGCGCCTTGAAGACCAGGTCATCGCTTTCATCCTTGTCTTCGTGTGCAGACATGTTATATATTTACCACATGAGTGAAGCAGACAACGAACTGACCGAGCTGAGTTTCACGGTCTCCGGCAGGGTCGCCAGGCCATGCGCCGAGGTCTTCGAAGCGGTGGCCGACCCGGAGCGGCTCTCGAAGTACTTCACCACAGGGGGCGCGAAGGGGCGCCTCGAGTCGGGCAGCGAAGTGACGTGGGACTTCCACGACTTCCCGGGCGCGTTCCCCGTCACGGTGGTCGAAAGCGAGTCGCCGCGACGCATCGTGATCGAGTGGGAGGGGGAGGAGGCCGCCGACGGCGGTGACACGACGCGGGTCACCTTCGAGTTCGAACCGCTCGACGGCGACACCCGAACACTCGTGACGATCACGGAATCGTCATGGCGTGCGACCGAAGGCGGTGCGCTCCGCGCCTTCGACAACTGCGAGGGCTGGACCGGCATGCTCAGCGCGATGAAGGCCTGGGTCGAGCACGGCATCAACCTGCGCGAGGGGTTCTACGCGTAGCGACGCCGGGTGACGCTCGGGCGGGCCCGCCCGTCAGGCCCGGGCTCGGCGGGCGCCCTCGCCGAGCGACTCGAGCTTCGCCCACGCGATCTGCGGGTGCACGCGACCGCCGAGTCCGCAGTCGGTCGAGGCGATGACGCGATCCGGGCCGACGATCTTCGCGAACCGCTCGATCCGCTGAGCGACGAGATCCGGATGCTCGACGAGATTCGTCGAGTGCCCGACCACTCCGGGCACCAGGACCAGGTCATCCGGGATGAGGTGCTGGTTCTCCTCCCACACAGCCCACTCGTGCTCGTGGCGTGCGTTCGCGGCCTCGAAGGAGATCTGCCCGACGTTCGCGCTCAGCACCGTCTTCAGGATGTGCTTCAGCTCGATGTCCGTGGTGTGGGGGCCGTGCCACGACCCCCAGCACAGATGCAGACGCACCCGCTCGCGCGGCAGGCCGGCGATCGCGTCGTTGATGGCGTCGACGCGGCGCTGCGTGAACTCGAGGTACTCGGCGACGGTCGGCTCCGGGTTGATCTGGTCCCAGTTCTCGGCCAGTGACGGGTCGTCGAGCTGCACGACGAGGCCCTCGTCGGTGATCGCGCGGTACTCCTCGCGCAGCGCGGAGGCCCACGCAGCCATGTGGTCGTCGTCCGATGCGTAGAACGCGTTGCGCACGCGGGCGGCTGAGCCCGGCGCGATGGCGGTGAGGAAGCCAGGCTCGCCGTCGCCGAGCGCCGCCTTCAGGTGCGCGATGTCGGCGGCGACCGCGTCGTGGCCCCGGTAGCTGATCGGGCCCGTCGTCGAGGGGAACCGTGTCGCGATGCGTCCGGTGCCGATGCCGGCATCCGGATCGCCGTACGCTTCGGCGAAGGCCTGCCGGTCGCGCCGATTCAGAAACGAGGTGAGCCGGATGTCGCCTGGCGTCGACGCGCGCGGCGGCTCGCTGAGCGCGTCGACCTCGGTCAGCGACAGGCCGTTCACGCGCTGGAAGGAGTACCCCCACCACGCGCCGTAGTCGACGGGGTTCGACATCGCCTTGCCGAACTCGCCGTCGCCCGGATGGGTGATGCCCGCGCGGTGCTGTCGCTCCACGACGTCGTTGACCGCATCGGCGACGAGCTCGCGGTACTGCTGCGTGCTCTTCAGGGTGAAGCCGTCGTCCTCGAACTCGCGGGCGGCGTTGGCGTCGATGAGTGCCTGCGTTCGCGGCAGGCTGCCCGCGGTCGTGGTGCGGATGCGCGACATGGGGTCCTCCTGGGCTCGGTGCACTTCGAGAGTAGTGCGGCGGCGGCGCCGGCGTGCTCCGGATGTCGTTGCATGACGGGCGCACGCGTCGTCGAGGGCCGGGCGTTCGGCGCTGTCGAAGCACTGCGCGGGGGTTCCGCTCGAGGGCGAGGTGCGGTAAAGTATGCGCAGAGCGAACGTACGTTCGCACAGCGAACACGTCGACAGGGCAGTCGTGTCGACCAGAGCCACAGGAGGCCGGATGATCGACAAGACCGTCGCGGGCGTCGCAGACGCCGTGGCAGGCATCGAAGACGGCGCGACCGTCATGATCGGCGGATTCGGCAGGGCGGGTCAGCCCGTCGAGCTCATCGACGCGCTGATCGAGCAGGGTGCGGGCGACCTGACCATCGTGAGCAACAACGCGGGCAACGGCGACACCGGCATCGCCGCGCTGCTGGCCAAGAAGCGGGTGCGCAAGGTGATCTGCTCGTTCCCGCGCCAGAGCGACTCATGGGTGTTCGACGGCCTCTACCGCGCAGGGGAGGTCGAGCTCGAGCTGGTGCCGCAGGGCAACCTCGCCGAGCGCATCCGCGCCGCCGGTGCAGGCATCGGCGCCTTCTTCACGCCGACAGGGGTCGGCACGCAGCTCGCCGATGGCAAGGAGCAGCGTCGAATCGACGGTCGCGAGTACGTGCTCGAGTACCCGATCCGCGCCGATATCGCCCTGTTCAGCGCGCTCAAGGGCGACCGCTGGGGCAACCTCGTCTTCCGCGAGACCGCGCGCAACTTCGGCCCGATCATGGCCACGGCCGCGACCGTCGCTGTCGCGCAGGTCGACGAGATCGTCGACCTCGGCTCGCTCGATCCGGAGTCCGTGGTCACACCAGGCATCTTCGTGGACCGCGTCGTCGCCGTGGGCGAGCGGCGCTGGCTGGATGACGGCGCCTTCGTCGGGGGCGTCACGCTCGAGGGAGAACCGCTCGTCGCCGGGGAGGAATCGAAATGACCACGCGAATCGACCGCAACCAGCTCGCCGCGCGCATCGCGGCCGACATTCCAGAGGGCGCCTACGTGAACCTCGGCATCGGAGCGCCGACCCTCGTCGCCAACGCGCTCCCGGAGGGGCAGGAGATCATCCTGCACACCGAGAACGGCATGCTCGGCATGGGCGCGAAGCCCGCAGAGGGGCAGATCGATCCGGATCTGATCAATGCGGGCAAACAGCCCGTCACCGCCCTTCCCGGGGCGGCGTACTTCCACCACGCCGATTCATTCGGCATGATGCGCGGAGGACACCTCGACGTGTGCGTGCTCGGTGCGTTCCAGGTGGCGCAGAACGGCGACCTCGCCAACTGGTCGACGGGCGCTCCCGACGCGATCCCGGCCGTGGGCGGGGCGATGGACCTCGCCATCGGCGCGAAGCAGGTCTTCGTGATGACCGATCTGCTCACCAAGCAGGGTGCGTCGAAGCTCGTCGAGACCTGCGCCTACCCGCTCACGGGAGTCGGATGCGTCACGCGCGTCTACACCGACCACGGCGTCTTCGACACCTCACCCGACGGCTTCCGAGTGCGCGAGTTGTTCGGCGACAACACCATCGCTGAGATCGCAGAACTCACCGGTCTCAGCCTGAAGGAGGCGTGAACCATGACCGCAAGCTTCGTCTACGACGCGGTGCGCACACCATTCGGTCGCGCGGCAGGCGCCCTCAGCGGCGTGCGTCCTGATGATCTGGCCGCCGTCGTCATGAAGGCATCCGTCGAGCGCACGGGCCTCGACCCGGCCAGGATCGACGACGTCATCTTCGGCGACGCGAACCAGGCGGGGGAGGACAACCGCAACGTTGCGCGCTTCGGTGCGCTGCTGGCGGGCTTTCCGACATCCGTCACCGGCGTCACCGTGAACCGACTGTGCGCATCGTCGCTGGAGGCCGTGTTCCAGGGTTCAAGGGCGATCGAATCCGGCGACGCCGATGTCATCCTCGCCGGCGGCGTGGAGTCGATGAGCCGTGCGCCCTTCATCGTCGAGAAGTCGCCGAAGCCGTGGCCGGCCGTCGGCAACCAGACGATGTGGAACACGTCGATCGGGTGGCGCATGGTCAACAAGCAGCTGCCGACGCACTGGACCATCTCGAACGGCGAGTCCGCCGAGAAGATCGCCCGCGAGTGGGGCGTTTCGCGCGAGGCGCAGGACGAGTTCGCCGTGCGCAGTCACCGCCTCGCCGCCGAGGCATGGGCATCCGGGGTCTACGACGACGAGATCGTGCAGGTTCCCGGTGTCGAACTGGCTCGCGACGAGGGCATTCGCGACGGCTCCACCGTCGAGAAGCTCGCGGGCCTCAAGCCGCTGTTCGCTGCGGACGGCTCCGTCACCGCAGGCAACTCCTCGTCGATCAACGACGGTGCCTCGGCTGTGCTCGTCGGAGGTGAGGGCGCTCTGCCCGGAGAGCCGCTCGCCCGCATCGCCGGCCGCGGCTGGCACGGCGTCGATCCGGATGATTTCCCGATCGCCCCGATCGAGGCGGCGAACAAGGCGCTGGCGCGCGCAGGGAAGACGTGGGCAGATGTCGACGTCGTCGAACTGAACGAGGCGTTCTCGTCGCAGTCGCTCGCCTGTGTCGCCGGATGGCCCGATCTCGACCCGGAGAAGGTCAACATCCACGGCGGTGCGCTCGCCATCGGCCATCCTCTCGGCGCATCGGGCGGCCGTGTGGTCGGCCACGCGGCGCACGAGCTCAAGCGCCGTGGCGGAGGCGTCGCCGTCGCCGCCCTCTGCATCGGGGTGGGGCAGGGGCTCGCCGTCGTCCTGGAGAGGTGACTCCCGCGCCCGTGCTCGCTGCGGCATCAGCACGGGAGGATGCGCCGACGTGAAAGGATCCGGATGATGGACACCGAATCGCGCGACTTCGTGCAGTCGCTGGCGCGCGGGCTGCAGGTCATCCGGGCCTTCGACGCCGATCATCCGTCGCTCACGCTCACCGAGGTCGCCGAGCGTGCCGGCATTCCACGGGCGGCGGCGCGCCGCTTCCTGCACACGCTCGAGACGCTGGGGTACGTGCGGGCGCGGGCACGGGACTTCTCGCTGACTCCGCGCGTGCTCGAGCTCGGGTTCAGCTATCTCTCCGCGCTGTCACTGCCCGAGATCGTGCAGCCGCACCTCGAGCGGCTCTCGCATCGCGTCGACGAGAGCGTGTCGGCAGCCGTGCTCGACGGTGACCATATCGTCTACGTCGCCCGCGTGCCGACACGGCGGATCATGAGCGTCGGCATCACCATCGGCACACGTTTCCCCGCGCACGCGACCAGCATGGGGCGCGTGCTGCTGGCGTCGCTGGCCGTCGGCGAGCGTGTGCCGTCGGGTCCGCTCATCTCACCGGCGACGGGGGAGCGCATCGACGAAGGCGCGCTCGAAGCGTCCGTCGCGCAGGCGGCGCTGGACGGCTACGCGATCGTCGACGGCGAGCTGGAGCCGGGCGTGCGCTCCGTCGCCGCGCCGGTCCGCGGACGCGACGGCCGCGTGGTCGCCGCGGTCAACGTGTCGACCGCGAAGACGCGCGTGCCGCTCGATGCGCTGCGTGAGAGGATCCTGCCTGCCCTGCGGGAGGCGACGCACACCATCGACGCCGAACTGCGACACGTCTGATCTCCGGCATCTGCCGCTGGCATCCGCGAGTCCGTGGCGCCAGGTGAACTGGCCGCGCTGATCAGATATCCGGCGTCGGATTCTGCGGCGGGGCCTGACCGAACCGCTCGGCCGAGGCGTGCTGCTCCGCCAAGCGGCGCAGCACGAGGATGAGAGGTTCGGTGAGGATGGAGCCGAGCACCGCGTACCGCAGCGCCGCGGAGGGGGTGGTCGGCATCGCCTCGATCTCGGCGTCACCGATCCGCTCCGCTGCGGCGATGTAGCTGTCCATGACGAGGTCGGGGACGGTGAAGCCTGCGTCCTCGAGCGCATCCAGCGCGCGCGCGAGCTGGGCGATCTCCGGGCTGGACGGGTCGATGCGCCATCCGGAGCGCTCGACGAGTGCCAGCGCCGCCGACGCGTCGACGTCCTCGACGGCACCGTACGTCGCCATCTGCGCCGTCCCCAGCGCGCGGAACATGTCGTCCCCCGGGTCATCGATGACGCTGAGCACCTCGCGTGCCTGCGAGATGGAGAGATTCCCCGGGCCGAGCAGCGCCCGCACGAGCCGCAGGCGCGCCACGTGCTCCTCGCCGTACTGAGCCTGCGTCGTCGACGTGAGTTCGCCAGGCGGCACGAGCCCCTCGCGCAGGTAGTACTTCGCGGTCGCCGTCGTGACACCGCCGCGGCGGGCGAGTTCGGAAATGCGCATGGAGCCCCTCTCGATATCGGAGAGTATCACTATCCAATACGGTGGCCGCTATCTCAGCACTCCCGCGTCGCGGGCGGCAGCCACCGCGGCCGTGCGTGACGACACGTCCAGCTTGGAGAAGACGTGCACAAGGTGCGACTTCACCGTGGCTTCGCTGATGTGCAGTCGCTGAGCGATCAGACCGTTCGAAGCGCCGTCGGCGACAAGCCGAAGCACATCGGTCTCACGTGAGCTGAGGACGGGCCGGGGTGCCCGCACCCGCGCGAGCAGGCGCCCCGCGATCGCCGGGGCGAGCGCGGTCTCGCCAGCAGCGGCCGCTCGGATCGCAGCGATGAGTTCGGCGGGAGGGGTGTCCTTGAGCAGGTAGCCGCTGGCTCCGGACTCGACGGCGCCCAAGATGTCGCCATCGGTGTCGTAGTTGGTGAGCACCAGGACAGCGGGCGGTTCGGGGAGGAGGCGAATGAGGCGCGTCGCATCCGCTCCGGTCTTCTCGGTGCCGAACTGCAGATCCATGAGCACGACATCCGGTTCGAGCTCGGTGGCGAGCGCCACCGCCTCGTCAGGCGTCGCGGCCTCGCCGACGACGTCCAGGTCGGTGTCGCCGGAGAGCATGGCGCGCATTCCGGTGCGCACGACGGGGTGGTCGTCGGCAAGCACGATCCGGATCATCCTCGCCCCTCCGATTCCTGCGCGATGGCCAGCCGCGCGGTGATCGTGGTGCCGTGCTCGGGAGTCGACGCGATCTCGAGACTGCCGCTCAGCTGTTCCACGCGTTCCCGCATCGCCTGCAGTCCGAAGGAGTCCGCCCGGTGCGTGACCGTTTCGGCGCTCGATGAGACGAAACCGCGGCCATCGTCGCGCACGGCCAGACTCACCGAGTCGGGCGTTGACGTGAGGCTGATCCAGATGTGGGAGGCCTCCGCATGGCGGGTCGCATTCGAGAGAGCGCCTTGGGCCACGCGCAGCAGAGCCGTCTGAGCATCCATCGGCAGGTCGAGTTCGTCGGCGGCCACATCGACCGGCACGGAGGAGCGCTCGGACTGATCGTTCCCCAATCGGCGGAGGGCCGCTGCCAATCCGTTGTCGAGGCGGCTCGGGGTGAGCTCGCGGATGATCTGTCGCGTGTCGGCAAGGCTGTCGGCCGCCGTCTCGCGCGCCAGTCTGAGATAGCCGGCGCCGGGTTCGGCGGCATCACGTTCAGCGGCGCGCAGCAGCATCTGAATGCTCGACAGGCCCTGGGCGACGGTGTCGTGGATCTCACGTGCGAGTCGTGCGCGTTCGGCCAGAGCGCCCTGTTCCCGTTCGGACTCGGCGAGCTGCTGGCGTGTTCTGAGCAGCTCTGTCAGCAGCCGCTCCCGCTCCTCGGCCTCACGCGCAAGGGCGCGGTAGGTGAGACCGATCAGCAGCGCGACTCCGGCGCCGATGAGGGGACCGACCGCGCCTCCGGCGCTGAAGCCCGAATGCATACCGAGCGCGACGATCGAGAACCCGGTCGCGCACACGACCACGACGATGCCGCTCGCGCCAGGCAGCAGGTGGAGATAGAGGAAGAAGAGAGGGAAGACGACGTAGGCGCCCTCGGGGCTGAGCCAGACCAGCAGCGCCCAGAGCAGCGTCAGTGCGGCCGCCCAGGCGATGGCGAACCGGCGATCAGGCCTTCTCGCGCCGCCGCGTTCGCGCGCAGCCCATGCGCCGGCGACGTACACCGCCACGAACGCGATTCCTACGACGAGAGTCCATGTCGTCAGCGGTGACGACACCACGAAGGCGCGCACGACGGCGAAGACCACGAGCCCGATGAGCAGGAGATGCAGCCCGAGGCGGAGCGTGGTGAACATCGGGGCGAGGGACGTGTGCGACATGGCGATTCAAGACTAGGCGGGCGATCCCGGCAGGGCATCAATCGAAAGTTTGAGTGCGATTCCCATGGAAGAGGCGATGTGGCGAACGGGGCGCGAGACAAGGCTTGAAGGCAGTTCGTGCAGAGTGTGCGGACGGAAAGGTGAAACGTGTTCGTCGCTTGGAGAGAGCTCAGGTTCGCCCGGGGGCGGTTTCTGCTCATCGGGTCGGTCGTCGCCCTCATCACCCTGCTCGTCGGGTTCCTGTCTGGTCTCACCGGTGGCCTCGCCGCCCAGAACATCTCCTCTGTGCTGCACCTTCCGGGGGATCGGGTGGTGCTGCAGCAGCCGGAGAGCGGGTCGCCGAGCTTCGCGACGTCGTCGCTCGACGAGAGTGCCGTGGAGGCATGGCAGCAGGCAGAAGGGGCCGAATCGGTGGTGCCCATCGGCATCGCGCAATCACGTGCCTCGATCGGTGATTCGGAAGATCCGACGGGGGTGGCCCTCTTCGGTCTGCCGAAGGACGCCCCGGATGCCGCGTCGAATCCGCTGCTCGCACTTGCGCCGTCGAGCGATGACGACGTGAGTCTGTCGCAGGGCGCCGCCGAGGCGCTCGACGCGCGTGTCGGTGACACGATGACGATCATCGGCGAGGAGTTCACGATCGCATCCATCGGTGAAGATCTCTGGTACAGCCATACTCCCGTCGTCGCGATGACGCCGTCAGCATGGGGTGAGGCCAGCAAGCGCATCGGAGGCACCGGTGACGCCACTGTGCTCGCCGTCGCGGGCGATGTCGATTGGGCCGCAGCTGCGGATCGAAGCGGCACCGTCGCGGAGACTCCGCTTGCGAGCCTCACCGCGCTCGAGGCGTTCACCTCGGAGATCGGCTCGCTGGGCCTGATGATCGCGATGCTCTTCGGCATCTCCGCTCTCGTCGTCGGAGCGTTCTTCACGGTGTGGACCATGCAGCGGGCGGGAGATATCGCCGTCCTCAAAGCTCTCGGTGCCACGACCGGATCGCTTGTGCGCGACGCACTCGGGCAGGCGCTGATCGTGCTGGGCGCAGGCATCGGGGTGGGCCTTCTCGCCGTGATCGGTCTCGGCGCCCTCGCCGGCCAGGCGCTGCCATTCGTGGTGAGCGTTCTCACCACCCTCGTCCCGGCGGCCGTGATGGTCGTGCTGGGCCTCGCCGGCGCGGCCTTCGCGCTGCGATCCGTTACCAAGGCCGACCCCCTCACCGCACTCGGGAGCAACTGATGATCGAACTGCAGAACGTCACCCTCACATTCCCAGACGGGGAGCAGCGCATCACCGCTGTCGACAACGTCACCCTGCGCGGAGACAACGGCACCGTCACCGGCATCACTGGCCCGTCCGGCTCGGGGAAGTCGAGCATCTTGGCCGTCGCCGCCACGCTGATCCGCCCCGATGCCGGAGGAGTCCTCATCGGAGACGGCTCAGGCATCGTCGACGCGTCACAGCTGTCGAAGAAGGAGGCCACCGCGCTCCGGCGGGAGCGCATAGGCATCGTGTTCCAGCAGGCGAACCTGCTCCCTGCGCTCACCGTGCGGGAACAGCTGCTGGTCATGGCCGAGCTCGGCGGCTCTCGCCGTTCTCCTCGGGCGACGAGGATTCGTGAACGCGTCGACGGACTGCTCGACGCGGTCGGCCTCTCCGCCCATGCCGGCAAGCGCCCTCATCAGCTCTCGGGCGGTCAGCGTCAACGAGCAGCCATCGCGCGCGGTATGGTCCATGCGCCTGAGGTGCTGCTCGTGGACGAGCCCACGAGCGCCCTCGACCAGGAACGGGGCGCCGAGGTGATGTGTCTCATCGCCGATCTCACGCGTGATCGCGGTACGGCCACGCTGCTCGTGACGCACGACCTCGTGCACCGCGGCGCATTCGACGACCTCGTCACGATTGTGGACGGGCGGGTCGCGTCGCCCCTCGCGGACGCACCGGGAGCGCCGTTTCGGGAGCGCCTGGCGAAGTTCTCTTGACATTGGGTAGTCTCACTATCCATTATTGGATAGTGAGACTACCCAACTGACTGTCCAGAGGAGAAGCTCCCATGCGCTCGAAACCCGAACGTCTGACCCATGACTACGACGGCGAGCTCGTCGTCTTCCTGATCGGCATGCGCATCAACCGCTGGTCGCGCGTCAGGGACTGGTGGCCGACCTTCACAGCGATGCCTCCGATGATCAGAGAGCTGATGAGCGATCCGGATTCGGGCGCCGTCGGCTATCGACTGTTCGGGCTGCCCCGCACGCCCAGCGTTCTGCTCTACTGGACCAGCCTCGACAAGCTCTACGAGTACGCCTCGAACCCCGATGCGAAGCATCGTCCTGCCTGGGGTGCGTTCAACCGACGGGCTCGCACCGCGAACGGATCGGTCGGCATCTGGCACGAGACCTTCGTCGTCGAGCGCGCGGAGACGCTCTACTACGCGATGCCGCCGACCGGCCTCGGCGCGGCCACCGCACTGAAGCCGGTCACGAAGAAGCACGCCAGCGATCGCATGCACGAGGGGCGAACGGCTCCCGCATGAGTGCGTGTCGTCGCGCGAGAACCGCCTCCGCGGGGTCAGGTTCCCGCCGTGACCACGGCTCGCCGCTTCACGGCGAGGGAGAGAAGCGCGACGGCGATGGCCCACACCACCCAGCTGATGCCGGAGAAGCCCCAGTAGCTGCCATCGTCGAGTGACCCGATCGGCGTGATCAGGTTGGAGTACGCGTACTGGCCCATCATGTTCATCAGCGCGTGGGCGAACACTGCGGGCCAGACGGATGAGCCGAGGTAGCGGGCGGCGCTGATCGCGACGGCGGCGAACAGCAGATTCACCGTCGTGGTCGCCACATCGCGCAGCGGCATGGTGCCGTCGAGGTAGTACGTCAGGGTCAGCGGCAGGTGCCACAGTGCCCAGTACGCGCCGATGAGAAGCGTCGATCGCCAGAAGCCGAGAGGCGCGAGCACCGACTGGACGACGCCGCGCCAGCCCGCCTCCTCCCCGAACGTGAACACCATGAATCCGATCGCGAGCGGCAGCACGAGCAGACCAGCGCTCGCGGCCCCCTCCACCCGCGTGATGTCGACCAAGCCGGCTCCGGCGGTGACCAGGATCGTCACGAGCGGGACGCCGACGAACGTGATGACCATCAGCCCGATCGCAGCGAACATCCGGCCGACGGGGCGCACGCCGACCGCCAGCAGGCGCCGGAACCGCACGCGCTCGCCGCCCGATCCGCGTGGTCTCATCGCGAGATGCACGATCAGGACGACAGCGAAGGGCAGCCACTGTGCGGCAGGCGTCAGCACAGTGAGGATCTCGCTGTCGAGATCGGTCAGCCAGAACGGGGCGCAGATCATCAGCATGATCGCGGCCAGTGCGAGACCGCTGATCCAGAGGAATCGGGCGGCCCACGGCTCGAGCGGACCGGAGCGTGCGTAGGTGAGTGCATCGCGCATGATTCGACGCTAGCGATCGACCGGGGTCGTGGGGAGTGGGGCTATCCCGAGCGATCGGGCTCGCACGACGGATACGCTGGTGTGCATGCGTGAGATCCAAGACCTGGACACCGTCGAACTCATCCTCGAAGCACAGGGCATCTTCGATGCCATCCGCGGCACCCGTGTCATCGACGCCGGCACGATGCGTGCTCTGCAGCAGTCGGGCAACTACGTCACCGGCTACTTCGACGATGGGCGCATGGTCGGTGCATCCGTGGCCTTCTTCGGTCTCCCTGACGACCGCACGATGCACTCGCACATCACCGCACTGCTGCCGGAGTTCCGCGGCCGCGGCTGGGGGCGCGAGCTCAAGGAGCACCAGCGCCAGTGGGCGCTCTCGCGCGGCGTCGGCAACGTCACATGGACGTTCGACCCCCTTGTCGCGCGCAACGCCCGTTTCTACCTCGGCGTGCTCGGCGCCCGCGTGACCGAATACGCGGTGAACCAGTACGGCATCTTCGGCGGTGGCGACGCGGGCGACGAGAGTGACAGGCTCGACGTGAAGTGGGCGCTCGCTGATCTGGCTCCGACACCCGCAGGCGATGACGTCGAGGCCACGCTCGAGATCCCGGACGATGTCGAGCAGCTCCGCGACGCCGATCCCGTCGCCGCACACGAGTGGCGAATGAAGGTGCGCCGAGAGATGGCGGTGCTGCAAGGCCGTGGCCTGCGCATCGGCGGCTTCGACGCCGCCCGCGGCTACCTCTTCGTGCGCGCCTGACGCCGCGCCCCGCCCCACCCACCTCGCGGTAACTCTTCATTTCTGGCACATCTCCGGTGGTGTGCCCACCCGGAGATGTGCCAGAAATGAAGACTTGTAGCGTGAGGCGGAGTCAGGTGTGGCCTGGCATGGAGGGGTGAGCCTCCTGCGAGGGCGCGCGGGGGATCAGCAGTGACAGGATCACGGCCCCGACGCCGACGATCGCGCCGATCCAGAAGCAGGTGACGAACGCCTCGGGCGTGGGGACGGACCTGCCGTCGAGATCGACGGCCATCGCGGCGAGCACGGCGGCCATCACAGTCGATGCGCTCGATGTGCCGAGCGAGCGGGCGAGTGCATTGATGCCGTTCGAGACGCCCGTCTCCTCCGCGGGCACCGAGCGCATGATCATCATCGGCATCGCGGCGAAGCTCAAACCGATGCCGACGCCGACGATGAGGTTGGCGATGAACAGATGCCAGATCGAGCTCGACCAGATCAGCAGCACGATGTATGACACGGTGACGGCCGCCGTCCCCGCCGACAGCATGATGCGCGGGCCGACGGTGCGTTCGAGCCATCCGGACAGCGGCGAGATGATCATCATGATGAGCCCCGCCGGCATCACGAGCAGTGCGGTCTCGAACACGCCGAGGCCGAATCCCGCCCCGCTTTCGACGGGGAGCTCGAGCATCTGCGGCAGCAGCACGTTGCTGCCGAACAGGGCGAATCCCATGCAGATCGACGCGAGGTTCGTGAACAGCACGGCGGGGCGTGCGGCGACGCGCAGATCGATGAGGGGCTCGCGCGTGCGCAGCTGGTACCTGCCCCACACGAGCAGCACCGCGATGCCGCCGAGGCCGCTCAGCAGCGTGGCTGGCGACAGCCAGCCCCACTCGGCGCCGCGCGAGACGGCGAGCAGGATGCCGGAGAGGCCGACGGTGAGCCCGATCATGCCGATCGCGTCGAAGCGGCCGAGCGAGCGCAACGTGCTCTGGGGCACGATGAGGAACACGAGCAGGAACGCGACGACGCCGAGCCCGGATGAGACCCAGAACAGGGCGTGCCAGTCGAAGTGCTCGACGATGAAGGCGCTGACCGGCATGCCGAGCGAGCCGCCGACGCCCATCGTCGCGCTCATCAGCGCGACGGCGGTGCCGAGGCGCCCGGGCGGGAGCACGTCGCGCATGATCGCGATGCCGAGCGGCACGACACCGGTCGTGAGACCCTGCAGGCCGCGGCCGACGATGATCCAGGCGATGTTCGGTGACAGTGCGGCGACGACCGACCCGAGGATGAGCGCCCCGATCAGGGCGAGCACGACAGTCCGTTTGCCGTACATGTCACCGAGTCGACCAGAGATGGGGGTGGCGCATGCGGCGACGAGCAGCGTGATCGTCACAACCCACGCCGTGTCCTCACGGGGCGCGTCGAGCAGCCGAGGCAGTTCGGACTGGATCGGAACCACCAGCGTGAACATGTAGGCAGAAGCCATGCCGGTGAAGGCGAGTGCGAAGACGATGAGCCACTTGGGTACGGAGTGAGTGAGACGGTGTCTGTCGTCATTGCCACTCATTCGTTTCACATTACCTCTGCCGTGAGGTACCCGGCGCCGGCATCCGGGAAGCGGGAGGCGGGCACGTGCGCTTCCGGTGTCGATCTTTCGTCGTTGTTGCGCACCGGTTCTCGGGCGGAGAGCACGCCCAGCCCGCGCAAGTAGGATGAGGAACCGTGCGCGTGTGAGGATTCCGCGCGCGATCCGCACCCCAGCGACCATAGGAGCCACCGTGGCCGAACAGTCCCGCCTCGATAAGGTCATCGCCCTCGCCCGCCACCGCGGGTTCGTGTTCCAAGCGGGTGAGATCTACGGCGGTTCCCGGTCGGCCTGGGACTACGGTCCTCTCGGCACGGAGCTGAAGGAGAACATCCGGCGCCAGTGGTGGCAGACCTTCGTGCGCGGCCGCGGTGACATGGTGGGCCTCGACTCGTCGATCATCCTGCCCAGCAAGGTCTGGGAGGCATCCGGCCACGTCGCCACGTTCACCGACCCGCTGGTCGAGTGCCTGCAGTGCCACAAGCGACACCGCGAGGACCATCTGATCGAGGCGTTCGAGCAGAAGAAGGGCCGTCAGCCGGAGAACGGGATGGCCGACATCGTCTGCCCCGACTGCGGCACCCGCGGTAGATGGACCGAGCCCCGTTCGTTCTCCGGCCTGATCAAGAGCTACCTCGGCGTCGTCGACGACGAATCGGGTCTGTACTACCTGCGCCCCGAGACAGCGCAGGGCATCTTCACCAACTTCGCCAACGTGGTCACCGCCGCGCGCAAGAAGCCTCCGTTCGGCATCGGTCAGGTCGGCAAGGCGTTCCGCAACGAGATCACGCCTGGCAACTTCATCTTCCGCACCCGCGAGTTCGAGCAGATGGAGATCGAATTCTTCGTCGCACCGGATGAGGCTGCCGAATGGTTCGATCACTGGGTCGAAGCGTGCTGGAACTGGTTCGTCGACCTCGGCGTGACGCCTGACAACATGCGCCGCTTCGACGTTCCGGACGGCGAACGCGCGCACTACTCGGACCGCACCATCGACTTCGAGTACGACTTCGGCTTCCCAGGCAAGGGCTGGGGCGAGCTGATGGGCGTCGCCAACCGCACAGACTTCGACCTGAAGAACCACATCGAGCAGTCCGGCGCCAACCTGTCGTTCTTCGATCAGGCGTCAGGCGAGAAGTACGTGCCGTACGTGATCGAACCGTCCTTCGGGCTCACCCGTTCGATGATGGCGTTCCTCGTCGACGCGTACGCGGAGGAGGAAGTGCCGAACGCGAAGGGCGGCACCGACACCCGCACGGTGCTCAAGCTCGACCCGCGCCTCGCGCCCAACAAGGTCGCCGTGCTGCCGCTGAGTCGCAACGAGAGGCTCTCGCCTCTGGCGCGCAAGGTGGCAGAAGACCTGCGCGCATCGTGGAACGTCGACTTCGACGACGCCGGCGCCATCGGACGTCGCTACCGCCGCCAGGACGAGATCGGCACGCCGCTGTGCGTCACGGTCGACTTCGACTCGCTCGACGACGATGCCGTCACGGTGCGCGATCGCGACACGATGAGCCAGGAGCGGGTCTCGCTCGACGGGCTCTACGGCTACCTGGCTGAGCGCCTGCGCGGCGCATAGGCGAGCGCCACTCCTGCGAACGACGAGGCAGGAGCCGTCTCTCGTCGGGGATGAATCACCATCAGCGCACGGGCCGGTAGGTCGTGTGCGTCACGTGCAGGTGCGATCATCCAGTCGTGCAGCCAGGTATCTATCGTCGGTGTCGCCGAACGGCGCCTCCTCGATCCGAGCGCCGCAGAATGGTGATGATCCCACGGTGCCGGGGCCGTCGGCGCTGTCACGGGTCGCCTCAGTCGGCACCGATCTTCCTGAGCGCGTCGCCCGCATGCGTCGCGTAGCCTCGCCGCATGCGTCGCTTCCTACTCGCCTTCGCCGCCTTCTGCGTGCTCGCGGCCGGTCTCGCGGTCCACGCCCTCGCGCCCGACGGTTTCGTCAGCGACGCGTCGGGCGATGCGCTCTATGCCGTTCTGATCTACCTGCTCGTGGCGTTCGTCGTGCCGCGCTGGCCCGTGTGGGCATCCGGGGCGGCCGCGTTGGCGTGGTGCACGGCGATCGAGTTCTTCCAGCTCACGGGCCTCCCGGAGCAGTGGGGTGCGACGTCTCGGCTGTTCACGCTCGTCTTCGGCACGGTGTTCTCGTGGTGGGACATCGTGATGTACGCCGCAGGAATCGTGCTCGTCGTCGTGATCGACTCGATCATCCGGATGGTCGGACGGGCGAAGCGGCGGAGTGCGGGCCGGGTCGCTTCGCGCGTGGAGCGATGATCAGTCGGCGACGGTGATCGTCGCGTACTCGGAGCCGCCGGCTTCGGTCCACGCGAGTGAGCGCTCGAGGATGCCTCGGAGCACGTCGAGATCGACCTGCGTCAGATCCTTCAGATAGAGACAGCCCACGCCGGTCGTGTGCGCGCCGAGTCGTGCCAGCGCCTCGGCGTGTGCGTCGACGCCGTCGAGCAGGTAGATCGTGGTCGCCGTCTTGCGCGGCGCGAAGCACAGCAGGGGCGACTCGCCCTCGTTGCCGGTCGGATAGCGGTAGCGGCACGATCCGAATCCGATGATCGTGCCCCACTCCTCGGGCTCGCGACCGGTGATGTCGCGCAGGAGTGCGATGAGCGCCTCCGCGTCCCGCCGCCTCGCCGCGGGGGTGGCGCGTGCGATCAGCCCTGTGACATCTGAGCCGGTGCGCTTCACTTCTGCGCCTTCGCTGCGGCCTTCATCGCCTTCTTGGTCTCGCGCACCTTCGCCAGCGACTCAGGGCTGACGATGTCCGCGACCGAGCGGAACGCGCCGTCCTCGCCGTACGGGGCGGACGCCTCGTGCCATCCGGAGCCTGCATACCCGTACTGCTTGCCGAGCAGCGCGAGGAAGATCTTCGCCTTCTGCTCGCCGAAGCCTGGCAGCGCCTTCAGTCGCTTCAGCACCTCGCGGCCGTCCGGATCGCCCGAGGTCCACAGCGCAGCGGCATCGCCGCCCCATTCGTCCACGATCCTCTGACAGAGGGTCTGCACGCGCCCCGCCATCGAGCCGGGGAAGCGGTGCACCGCCGGCGTCTGCCGGAACGCCTCGACCAAGGCCTCGGGGTCGTAGCCCGCGATCGTCTCCGCGTCGACGGAACCGATCCGCTCGTGCAGCTTGCGGGGCCCCGCGAACGCGGTCTCCATCGCGACCTGCTGGTCGAGCAGCATCCCCACCAGCAGCGCGAGGGGGTTGTCGGTGAGGAGAGCGTCGGCGGCGGTGTCTCCGGTGATGTGAAGGGCCATGAGGCTATCTTCTCGCGATTCGGTCGGATCAAGCCAGGCGCATGCATGACCACGTACCATGTTCGCATGGGCGGGATCACCTTCGACGCGGATCGGCTCCGCGAGATCGGCGAGCGCTACGGCGTCGCGCGATTGGAGGTGTTCGGTTCGGTTGGTCGAGGGGACCAGCACGGTGACAGCGATCTCGACCTGCTGTACGAACTCAAACCCGGAACTCGATTGGGGTTCGCCTTCTTCGAACTCGAGGACGAACTGACGGAGCTGTTCGGACGTCCCGTGGATCTCGTCGCACGCGACGCCGTGAACGAGCACATCCGTCCGCAGATCCTTCACGACGCTCGGCTGTTCTATGCGGCGTGAGCTTCTTCTCCTTCGGGAGATGATCGACGCCGTAGAGCGGATCCGCCAAGTTGTCGGAGATCTCGATGCCGAATCACTCCGTGATGATGACCTCCGCACGGAGTCGGTGCTGTGGAACTTCACGGTTCTCGGCGAAGCCGCGGCGCAGATGCCGGGAGACGTGAAGGAGCGTCATCCGGACGTCGGCTGGGCCCAACCCACGTGCCTGCGGAATCGGATCGTGCATGGATACTGGAGTGTCGACGTGAGGCTCCTTCACGACGTGGCGACGCACGATCTCGCCGAACTGGTCGATCAACTCTCGGCCGTGCTGGAAGCAGCCGAGTCCGGTTCCGACGTCTAGCGCGTGATTACGTGCTGAGATGTTCGTGAAGCATGAGCCCTCGGCCATCCCTGCGCACGACCACGTTCGTTCCGCGCCCTCCGATCGCGGTGATCCGTCCACGCGACCCGACCAGTGGAACGCGTAGCGGAGGACCACCAGACCTGAATCTTCGCCGACGACCTCGATATCAGCGATCGAGTAGGTCTCGTCCTGAATCGTCTCGAAGGTCTCGCCGATGGCGGCCAAGACCGCGGCGCGTCCAGTGTAGGAGCCATTCGAGAACCAGTAGGTCGCATCCTCCGCGATGAGCGGAGCGAGTTGCCCGAGATCATGACTGTTCGTGCGGCGCTCATACTCGCGCATGACGTCGAGTGCCGTGGAACCATCCCTGCCCATGGCTAGCGCACCTGCTGATCGAGCAGCATGCCGATCAGCAGGGTGAGCAGGTCGTCGGCGGCAGGATCATCGGTGATGTGCAGCGCAGGCATAGCTCCATCTTGCCGGGACTGTGATTTTGGGCGAGCCGTGCTCCGGAGGACTGCAGCGGAGGCCACCTTCTATAACCTTGCCGCATGACAGTCGAGACGTGGTGGCACTACACAGATGCAAGCGGATTGCTCGGCGTCCTCCGGAACCGGCAACTGTGGGCTTCTTCGCTCGGATACCTCAACGATGCGAGCGAGATCGCGTTTGGCCTTGAATCGCTCGAGGAGGCGCTAGAAGACCTTGCGAAGGATTCTTCATCGAGGCGTGACGATATCTGGCCCAGCAACATTCCTCTCGAGCGCTCATCAGTGGACGTCTACGCTGTCAGTTTCAGCACGGAGGGAGACCAGCTCAGCCAGTGGCGTGGGTACGCTGGCGGCACCGGGTATGCGCTCGGCTTCAAAATGGACGCACTTGTGTCCGTAGGCATGAAACCGGGTGAGCCTTCCCTGGAGCCGTTCTTGGTGAGGTACGGGCAGGAGGCGAAGCAGTTCCTTCGTCATGAGCTCGAGTTGAGAGCGCTCGGCAACCACGGACGACTCACTGAGGCCGATGCGGGATATCTCTTGCGCAACCTCCCGCGTTACAAGCATGGCTCGTTTGCGGAGGAGAGCGAGTGGCGTCTAACCATCATCGACGCCGATCCCGACACGGTCGACGTTCGCGCTCGAGGGGGGCGACTCCTCCCGTACGTTCCCGTTGCCATCCCACGGTCTGCGCTGACGCACGTCCGGGTTGGACCTGGTGCGGACGCGGCGGACGTCGCCGCAGTGGAGTTGATGCTAGCGCGAATCGGTTGGCCCAACGTGGCAGTCGACCGGAGTGCGAGCCCCTACCGCTAAGCTCACCGCCGAATGGCAGCGACCTGCTGGTCGAGCACGCCAGCCGGTCGCAGTGCCTTCGCGACGGAGAGTGACGACTACGACCTACGTAGGCCTGGCGCGAGACAGGCGTCGAGGTGTACCCGTGGCTAACGGGCCTGCTGTTCGAGCAGCATCACCACCAGCAGGGCGAGGGATTGTCGGTGACCAGCTGGTCCGCCTCAGGCCGAAGCCGTGTGCCCGAACGGGCACTGCGCGGGGCCGTCGACCTCCGCCGGGCGGTCGGCCTCAGCGGCCGGGCGGGCGTCGATGCCGAACAGTGTCTCAAGTGCGTCGAAGACCTCGTCGGCCCTCCCGGATGCCGCCAAGTCCCTGGCGCGCGAGGTCGGCTCGTGCAGCAGCACGCCGACCATGTGGCGCAGGGCCTGCTCGGTGCGTTCGGTGTCGCCGCGGCCCTTCCCGCGTGCGATCTCCGATTCCATCAGCGAGAAGACGTGCTTTCGCAGCGCCACGATCGCCGGCGACGCGCTCTGCTCGCGCCCGACGACGCCGAACTTCGTGGCGGCGTCGCGCACCATGCGGCGGGCGTCGTCGTGCGCCTGCAGCTCCTCGAGCGGGGCGTGCAGTCGGATCGTCTCGAGGTCGAGCAGTGTCAGCGAATCGATCTCTGCGACATCCGGATCGACGTTGCGGGGCAGGCCGAGGTCGATCACGAAACCACCAGACGTGCGGCCGCCGCGACGCAGCAGGTCGGCAGTGATCACCGGCTGCTCGCGCGAGGTGCAGGTGACGACGAGGTCGGCATCGGCGGCGGCAGCGGCGAGCCCCGAGTCGTCGACCCAGTCGATGTCGTACTTCAGCGCGAAGCGTTCGCCGCGGCCGGTGGGAGAGTGCACAGTGATGTCGGTGACGCCCTGATCGCGCAGTGCGGCAACCGTTGCTGCGGCATAGGCGCCGGTGCCGACGAGCAGGGTGCGCTGAGCGGTCCAGTCGCTCACGCGGCTGTCGGCGAGCTCGAGAGCGAGCCGCACGAGTGAGCGCCCGGCGCGCCCGATCGCTGTGGCGTTCTTGACGCCCTTCTGGGTCTCGGTGGCGCGCCGGAACAGCCGCTCCAGCTCCGGTGACGTCGCGCCGGCCTCATGCGCCTCATCTCGGGCCCGGCGCACCTGGCCGGCGATCTCACCCTCGCCGATGACGACCGATTCGAGGCCGGAGGCGACGGAGAACAGGTGCTCGGCGACGCGGCCTGCCGAGAGCACCTCGTAGGAATCCGCGAGGGCATCCGCGCTCACGCCGGTGCCCTGCTCGATGGCGTCGAGTGCCGCGTCGATGCCGCCGCTCATGTCGCCGTCTGCGACGTCGAGGTACGCCTCGAAGCGGTTGCAGGTGGCGAGCACGATCGCGCCGTTGACGCCGTCGGCGTCGGTGATGCGGGGGGAGATGGGGTCGCCCGGTGCAGACAGCCTCTCGAGCAGATCGAAGGGGGCGGTCTTGTGACTCGCAGTCAGGCACAGCAGCACAGAAGAGATTCTACAGCCCATCGAACTGCAGTTCTGAATGATTCCAGAGAAGCGAGGGCGGTCCGAGAAACACAGCACTCTCGAGGCACGGGCTGGAACAATGACGGCATGGCTTCTCCTGACGCGCCGCTGCTGCGGGCACTCAACGGCGACCGACCCGAGCGCACTCCGGTGTGGTTCATGCGGCAGGCGGGAAGATCGCTGCCCGAGTACCGGGAGCTGCGCGTCGGCACCCGCATGCTCGACGCGTGCCTCACTCCGGACCTCGCCGCCGAGATCACGCTGCAACCCGTGCGCCGCCACGGCGTCGATGCAGGCATCTTCTTCAGCGACATCGTGGTGCCGCTGCGCCTCGCAGGCGTCGAGGTCGAGATCGAGCCGGGCCGCGGCCCCGTCTTCGCCTCCCCCGTGCGCACGGCAGCCGACGTCGACCGACTCACGTCGATCGATCCGGATGTCGTCGCCCAGTCGGCAGGGCCCATCAAGGAGGCCATCCGGCACGTCACCCACGAGCTCGGCGACGTGCCGCTGATCGGCTTCGCCGGCGCACCGTTCACGCTCGCGGCCTACCTCGTCGAGGGCGGCCCGTCGAAGGAGCACATGCGCGCCCGCGCCATGATGGCAGGCGACCCCGCTTCATGGAACCGGCTGGCCGGATGGCTCGCGCAGGTCTCGCACGCCTTCCTCGGCGCTCAGATCGAGGCGGGCGCATCCGTCGTGCAGCTGTTCGACTCCTGGGCCGGGTCGCTCTCGCCTGCGGCGTACCGCGAGTTCATCGCCCCGCACTCGACAGCGGCGCTCGCAGGGCACGACGTACCCGTGATCCACTTCGGCGTCGGCACGGGGCCGTTCCTCGACGACATGCGCCTCGGCGGCGTCGCCGACGCGGTCGGCGCCGACTGGCGGATGCCGCTCGACGAGGCGGCAGGCATCGTCGGAGACGCTGTGACGCTGCAGGGCAACATCGACCCGGCGATGCTGCAGGCACCCTGGCCGATGCTCGAGGCGCACGTGCGCGACGTGCTGAACCGCGGCGAAGCCGCACGGGCGCACATCGTGAACCTGGGCCACGGCGTTCCGCCGGAGACGGATCCGGATGTGCTGACCCGCATCGTCGAACTGGTGCACGAGGCGCAGTGATGGCGGAGCGCACGGCACCCGCCGGCGAAACCGACCTCGCAGAGCTGCGTCGGCGCGCGGCCGGCATCCGCGTCGCCGTGATCGGTGCCGGCGCGGCCGGTCTCGTCGCTGCCAGGGAGCTCGCCGGCGTCGGCTTCGCGGTCGACGTGTACGAGGCAGCGGACACCCCAGGCGGCGCCGTGCGCACCGCTGAGGTCGCAGGAGTCCGCCTCGACCTCGGCGCCGAGAGCTTCGCCACCCGCGGCGGGCACGTGCGTGCGCTCATCGACGAGCTCGGCTTGGGCGGCGACGTCGTCGAACCCGGTACGGGCGCCGGCGGCGCGTGGCTGGCTGGGCTCCCCGGCGGCAGGACGGCGCCGCTCCCGAAGGGCGGCATTCTGGGCATCCCCGCCACGCCCTTCACCGCAGACGTGCGGCGCATCATCGGCTGGGGCGGCGCGTGGCGCGCATACCTCGTTGACACGTTCAAGCCCGTCCTCACGATCGGCCATGCCGCCAGCCTCGGAAAACTGGTGCGATCGCGCCTCGGCGGCGCGATCGCCGACCGACTGGTCGCCCCCGTTACCAGTGGGGTGTACTCCGCGGACCCCGACGACATCGATCCGGAAGTCGCCGCTCCCGGTCTCGGCGCTGCCATCACGAAGATGGGCAGGCTGTTCAGCGCTGTCGACCGGCTTCAGCGCGAGCGGCGCGAGGTCGCCAAGGCTCCCGGCTCGGCGGTGCAGGGAATCACTGGCGGCATGGGGCGCCTCATCGACGCGCTCGTCGACGACCTCGCCACCCACAGCGTCACCTTCCGCACCGCGACTCAGGTCGAACGGCTCGAACACGATGGCGCATGGCGGGTGGTGACGAACGCAGTCGCACGCGAACACCCGGACGCTGCCCCGCTCGATCCGGATGCGGTCGATCTCGACGCACCGGAAGGCGCCGACGACAGAGACGACGAAACGGATGATCCGGCGTACGACGCCGTCTTCGTCGCGACCGACGAGGGCACGGCGCGGCGGCTGCTCGCTCCGCACGTCGAGGGCCTCGCGCCAGCACCGTCGCACGACGGCCCCTCTGTCGCGGTCGCGACGCTCGTGCTCGACGCGCCTCAGCTCGATGCGGCCCCGCGCGGCACGGGAGTGCTCACGGTGCCCGGTTCGTTCCGTGCCAAGGCGCTCACCCACGTCACCGCGAAATGGGCGTGGGTCGGCGACGCGCTCGGGGGGAGCCGTCACGTGGTGCGAGTGTCGTTCGGCGCGCAGGGCGAGGCGCCCGCCACAGACGAGCTCTCCGAGGACGAGGCGGCGCAGCTCGCACTGGAGCAGGCTTCGGCCATGCTCGGAGCGGAGCTCGCGCGGGAGCAGCTCGTCGACATCCGGATCGAGCGCTTTGCGCAGTCGCAGCCTGCCGCCACGATCGGGCGCCGTTCGGCCGTCGAGGCTGCTCGCAGCAGCGTCATAGCGGTGGACGGCCTCGGCGTCGCCGGCGCGTGGGTCGCGGGCACGGGGCTGGCGCAGGTCGTTCCGGATGCCGTGGCAGAGGCAGATCGCCTCCGTCACGCCGTGCTGTGGCGGGGAGACGACTCGTAGGGCGCATCCTCGATGCGCATTCCCACGGGTGTGCGCCATTCGGCACAAGAGATATTCCGTCGAAGGAATGCGGCGCCAGTGCTGTGCGGCTATCGTGGGACGAGACTCGACCGGACGACGTGAGGAGACCCCATGCGGGGGAAAGTGGGACTCGTGATCGGCCTCGGCGTGGGGTACGTGCTGGGCACACGTGCTGGGCGTCAGCGCTACGAACAGATCAAGACCGGCGCACAGAAGGTGTGGAACCTCGACCCTGTTCAGGAGCAGGTGGGCAAGGCCAAGGACTTCGCGGCGTCCAGCGCCATGAAGCTTCCGCGCGTTGCGTGGGATGCCGTCGCGAAGGTTGCCAAGACCGCGGCGAATCAAGGATCGACGCCGGGTGAGAAGCTCGACGCCACGATTGAGAAGACCAAGGAGTCCGCCAGCGATATCAAGAAAGCCGCGACGGACTGATGGCCCGCGAGAAGAAGAAGGGTTCGCCGGTCCGCGATCGCAACGATGACGGGCTCTTCACCCTCATCGGTGACGTGCCCGGCCTGGTCAAGAACCTGCTGGTCGCCGAGTGGAACTCACTGAAGGTCTACCTCGGCAAGCTGATCAAGCACGGCAGCTGGACGGCCATCCTGGCCATCGCCGCGCTGTTCTTCCTCTTCTGGACGATCCCGGCGTTCCTCACGTTCCTGATCATCCTGCTGGACCTCTGGCTGCCGCTGTGGGCCGCAGCGCTCATCGTGCTCGGCATCGGGGTGGTCTTCATTGCGATCTGCGGCCTGTGGGCGTGGATCGGGCACATCAGGAAGATCCAGAAACTGGAGAGCCCCGGTCAGGCGGCGAAGACCGACGCCGGCATCGTGAAGGAGTTCGCGGATGAGTTCTGAGTCGAAGACGGTCGTTCCGAGCGGCATCACCGACCCCGTCGAGCGGGCGCGCGTCGAGCTGAAGGCCGCGCTCGCCGCAATCGAGAGCAAGGCGAACTTCCCGGCCCGCGCGGCCGAGGCCACGGGTCGCAGAGCCGACGAGGCGCGCAGGTTCGCCCGCCGTGAGCCCGTCGCCGCAGCGATCGTCGCCGCAGGCGTCGCTGTGGGCATCGGCACGGCGGTGTGGGGCGTGGCGAAGCTCATCGCCAAGAGATGATCGACGTGCCTGAGCGCGGGTGATGACGACGAGATCCGGATGGGCCGCTGCGGCCCATCCGGATCTTTTCGCCTGAGCGGGCGTCGGTGGGACAATGAACCCATGGCCGAGACTTCTCCTGAATCCCCTGCGACGAGCAGCGACAACTTCAGCCTGTTCGTCGTGTGGCGTCGCAACCCCGATCAGCCCGTTCGGGAGACCGACGAGACCGAGCTGGAGAACATCGTCACGTTCCTCGCAGAGCGGGGCGTCACAGTGCGCGGCTTCTACGACGTGTCTGGTCTGCGCGCCGACGCCGACCTGATGGTCTGGCTGCACGGCCCCGTCGCCGAAGACCTGCAGCGCGCCGTGCGCCGCCTGCGCCGAACCGAGCTGCTGCGCCCGCTGCTGCCGACCTGGAACGCGATGTCGGTGCACCGCGACGCTGAGTTCAACAAGTCCCACGTGCCAGGCTATCTGCGCGGCATCGCGCCGAAGGGGTGGCTGACCGTCTATCCGTTCGTGCGCAGCCACGAGTGGTACCTGCTGCCGGACGACGAGCGTCGCGCGATGCTCGCGGACCACGGGCGCAAGGGTGCGGCCTTCAAGGGCGTCACGGCCAACACGATGGCGGCCTTCGCGCTCGGCGACTACGAGTGGATGCTGCCGATGGAGGCCGACGAGCTCACCGACCTGGTCGACATGATGCGCGACCTGCGCTACACCGACGCCCGCCGGCATGTGAGGGAGGAGACGCCGTTCTACACGGGGCGGCGGATTCCGATCGCAGAGATCCCGGAGACCCTGCAGTGACAGACGCCATCCGACTCGGCACTCGCCGCAGCAACCTCGCGATGGCGCAGTCGGGCATCGTGGCGAGGGAGCTGGAGCGCACGTCGGGGAGGCCTGTCGAACTCGTGCCGATCACCAGCGAGGGCGACACGAATCGCGCGTCGCTGGCGAGCATGGGCGGCACGGGAGTGTTCGCGACTCGCCTGCGAGAGGCGCTGCTCGCCGATCGCTGCGATCTGCTCGTGCACTCGCTGAAGGATCTCCCGACGGCACAGCCGCCTGGTCTGGTCATAGCCGCGACACCGAAGCGCGTCGACCCCCGCGACGTGATCATCACGCGTGACGGCACCCCTCTCGAGGAACTGCCCCATGGCAGCACCGTCGGCACCGGATCGCCGCGAAGGATGGCGCAGGTGCGCAGGGCCAACACCGGCGTCGAGGTCCGCGACCTGCGCGGCAACGTCGAATCGCGCATGGCGCGCGTGCGCGACGGCGAGCTCGACGCGATCGTGCTCGCCGCGGCGGGGCTCGGTCGGCTCGGCGCGGAGATCGATCTGCACGTCGCGGCGCGGGACCTCGTCGCGTGGCCGACGGCCGCAGGTCAGGGCGTGCTCGCAGTGGAGATCCGTGACGATGCGGAAGAGGCGCTCCGTGACGCGGTCGAGCCGCTCACCGACCCGGTCACCGCGTTCGGTCAGGCCGTCGAGCGTCACGCGCTCGGCGGGATCGAGGCGGGCTGCCACGCACCGGTCGGCATCCACGCGTTCGTCGCGGGAGACGAGGTGCGCGTGCGCGCCGACGTGTACGCGCCGCACGCCGACGGCGACGTCACCCTCGATGAAGCCTGGACGCTCTCGCCTGGCGTTTTTTCAGGTGAAGGGTATAGTCGGGTCTCAGGCAGCGACGCAGCTACCGCCGGCGCGTCCGAGCGCGCACGCGACATCGGAAGCGATGTCGCACGTCGGCTGCTCGTTGAAGGGGCGGCCGGCCTGGTAGCCGACAACCCTTCCTGAATCACATGAGCAACAAGAATCCCTCCAAGCCCTCGAAACCGCTCACCGGCTGGCGTGTGCTGGTCCCCAGAGGCGGCCCGTGGGGCGACAGCGTCGCAGCGACGCTGCGCAGCAAAGGCGCAGTGCCCGTGGTTGCGCCGCTGATCAACTTCGCCTCCACAGACGACACAGACACGCTCGAACAGTCGCTCCGCGATCTCGCCGCAGGCCAGTTCGACTGGCTCACCGTCACGAGCGCGACGACGGTCGACGTGCTGTACTCGTACCAGGCGACCATCCCGCCCTCGACGAAGGTGGCTGCGGTCGGCGAGACGACAGCGGCGGCGCTCAAGGCCGTCGGCTACCCGGTCGATCTCGTTCCCGATCGTGACAACTCCGCCGCAGGCATGGCGCGTCAGCTGAACGACGTCGAGCCGTCGCCGCGCAGGATTCTCTCGCTGCGCAGCGAGATCGCCAAGCCGGTGCTCTCGACGTCGCTGAAGAAGGCGGGGCACGACGTGCGCAGCGTCATCGCCTACCGCACTGTCGGCGTCCCCGCGATCGACAAGGTCGTCAGGGATGTCACGAGCGGGCGCATCAACGCCATCCTCGTCACCAGCGGATCCGTCGCCGAGCAGGTGCGCGAGCAGTTCCCCGACATCGCCGACACCACGCTGCTCGCGGCGATCGGTCCGCGCACAGCGCGCGATGCCGAGCGCGTGAGTCTTCCGATCCGAGTCGTCGCCCCGACGCAGACGATCGATTCTCTGATCGAGACGCTCAGCGGCATCGAGCTGCCAGTGCCGTCCGCGGAAGCCCTCGCGGTTCCGCCGACCGAGGAGGTCACGGTGCAGGACACTCAGTCGGTGCCGGTCTCGCCCCTCGGGAAGGCAGGGGGAGCGCGGTGAGCTTCCCCACTCATCGCCCGCGTCGTGGGCGCCAGTCGCCAGCCGTGCGCCGGATGATGCGGGAGACGCACCTCGTGCCGTCGCAGCTCGTGCTGCCCATGTTCGTGCGCGAGGGCATCGACGAGCCGAGCCCGATCTCGTCCATGCCGGGCGCGCAGCAGCACACGATGGATTCGCTGCGCCGTGCCGTGAACGAGGCGGCGGAAGCGGGCGTGAGCGGCGTGATGCTGTTCGGCGTTCCCGCCGTGCGCGACGCGACAGGCTCTGCGGCGGACGATCCGGACGGCATTCTCAACGCGGCGACCAGGGCGGTCGCCGCGGAGGTGGGCGACGAGCTCGTGGTGCAGACCGATCTGTGCCTCGATGAGTTCACCGACCACGGCCACTGCGGCGTGCTCACGCCATCCGGTGCCGTCGACAACGACCAGACGCTGGAGCGCTACGCATCGACGGCGCTCGCGCAGGCAAGAGCGGGCTCGCAGCTGCTCGGACTCAGCGGCATGATGGACGGCCAGACCCGTGTCGTGCGTGAGTCGCTGGACGAGGCGGGTTTCACCGACACGATGATCATGGCCTACTCGGCCAAGTACGCCGGCGCCTTCTACGGGCCGTTCCGCGAGGCGGTCGACTCGCAGCTGACCGGCGACCGCAAGACGTACCAGATGGACCCGGCCAACGCGCGCGAGGGCGTGCGCGAGGCGATCCTCGACGTCGAAGAAGGCGCGGACGCCGTCATGGTCAAGCCCGGCCTGCCCTACCTCGACGTGCTCGCCGAGGTGCGCGCGAGCGTCGACGTGCCGGTGTGGGCCTACCAGGTCTCCGGCGAGTACTCGATGGTCGAGGCGGCTGCGGCCAACGGCTGGCTGGACCGGCGGGCGACGATCATGGATTCGCTCACGGCGTTCCGCCGCGCGGGGGCTGACACGATCCTCACCTACTGGGCCGTCGAGGCCGCAGGCTGGATCCGCGAGGGGCTGTAGGCCGCAGGCGAAGACTCAGGCGACGAGCTGCCGCGCTCACTCTCCGTCGCCGAGGAGGTGCGCGTCGAGGACGCGACGGATGTCGCTCACCGCGCCGACCCCGTCCCACTCTGCGGCGAGGGCACGGGCAGCCAGGAGCACCGTACGCGCCGCCGGAGCGCGCACCGACGGTTCGAGGGTCTCGATGTCGGCGACCTTCGCGGCCCCGACGATGCGGCGGGCCATCTTCGCCGACGCGAACAGCGCCGCCTCGCGGAGCATCTCGTTCACACGGCGCCGTGCGAATGCGTCGTCGAACAGCTCCGTCTCGTGCCAGGTCGCGGCCTGCTCCAGGTAGGCGCCCTCGAACCCGCCCCACGTCTGGTCGACGAGGTCGAGCGCCCACGCAGCTCGCGCGTCGTCGCCGAGCGCACGGGCGCGTGCCGCGGCGAATGCGTAGTTGGCGAACAACGCGCCGAGGTCGAACCCCACAGGGCCGTAGAAGGCGAACTCCGAGTCGAAGACCTTCACCGAGTCGACTTCGTCTCCGCGCGCACCGGTGCCGCGCACCATCACCGACCCCGTGTGAAGGTCACCGTGGATGAGCGCCTCTGCGTGCGTCATGAAGCGCCACTTCGCCTCGCTCATCGCGGCCGCGAAGGCCTCGTCCGCCGCGAGGGCACGGGCGTCCGGCTCGTTGTCCGGCAGCACCGAATTGCGGCCGATGTCGAAAACCGGTTCGGTGAAGACGAGATCCTCGGTGATCATGCACAGTTCGGCGTTCTGCGAGCGCGCCGCGGCAGCGGCCACGTCCCCTCGTTCGAGGCCGAGCACCGACGTGCCGATGGCGACTCCCGCGACGTAACGACCGAGCCGCACGGCGACGCCGTCGTGGCTCTCCCCGTCGTTGAGCGCCCCACGCCACACCTTGTGGTCCGACAGATCTTCGAGCGCGAGGATGTAGCGATCGGTGTCGTACCTGACGACCTCGACGACCAGATCGGGCAGGATGTCGCCGTGAGCTGCGAGCGACTCTGCTTCGCGACGAGCCCGGTCGGGCGTCATCGGCCACCCCTCGCCGGTCATCCGCACATACGGCAACGACTGCTTCAGGATGAGCGACCGTCCCGCGTGATCGGTCACGTGGAAGACCACGTTGAGGTTGCCGTCGCCGATCTCGCGCACCTCGGCGAGGTCGCTCCCGTCGATGCGCGACTGCAGCTCGGGATGTGCGGTGATGTACGCACCGATGTTCGCATCGGTGAGGAATTCGTATTCGGTGGACATGGACCCGTTCCTTCGTAGGGGTTCTGGCTGACGGCGATCGTGACTATGTGGCAGGTGAGTATCGCGACTTGCGGCGCGACAGGGTGAACGAGAACAGCAGAGCCACGATCAGCACCAGCCCTTTCGCGGTGTCCTGAAAGTAGTACTGGAACCCCGCCATGGTCATACCCGTCAACACGATCGCGACGAGGACGGCGCCGAGCAGCGTGCCCCACGCGTTGGGCTTGGCCATGCCGAGCACCGAGGTGCCGACGAGGGCGACGGCCACCGCCTCCAGCAGGCTCGACGAACCGGCGTTCACATCGCCCTGCCCGATGCGGGAGACGAGGATGATGCCGGCGACCGACGCGAACAGCGCCGAGACGACGTACGCACCGCTGCGATAGAGCCCGACCCTGATGCCAGACAGCCGTGCCGCTTCCGGGTTGGCCCCGACCGCGTACAGCACGCGTCCCCAGGAGGTGCGGGTCAGCACGAACCACGATGCGACGACGAGCACGAGCATGATCACCACGGGGATCGGGACCGGCCCGACGGTGCCGCGATCGATCAGGAGGAACGCCGGATCGAACTTTCCCGGCGCAGTATCGCCATTGGGGAGGATCATCCCCGACGACACCGACTGCCCGGCGACGGGGATGAGCTTCACGCCCTGGATGACGAACATGACTCCCAGAGTGGCCAGCAGGTCGGGGATCTTGCAGACGACGATGAGGAACGCGTTGAGAACCCCCACCAGCAGACCCGCGACGAGTGCGACGCCGACGGCTGTGACGCCCGTCAGGTTGTAGAACACCATCGTGACCGCGACGAGCTGGACGGCCAGCCCGGCCACGGACCCGATGGACAGATCGAGCCCGCCGACGATCATGCTGAACATCACGCCGAGACCGAGGATGGCCGTCACCGAAGCGAACTTCAGCATGGAGAACAGCGACTCGGACGTCGCGAACGCCGGCTGAGTGAAGGCGAAGAAGACGAACGCGATGACGGTGACGGCGATGAATCCGTACTTCACCACGGCGTCGCGGACGATGTCGCCCGTGCGGGAATCGCGCTGCGCGCGAACGGTTGTCGTGTCGGCCATGTCAGGCCACCTCCGTCATGCTCTGGACGATCTCGGCGTCGGTCACAGTGTCGATGCGGGCGTCGAGGGTGATGCGCCCCTCGACGAGGACGAGAACTCGGTCGGCGATCTCCCTGAGCTCATCGACGTCGCTGCAGAGCATCACCACGCAGCTGCCCGCCGAGGCCTGTTCGCGCGCGCGGCGCGCGATCTCGCGACGGGCACCGATGTCGACCCCGCGGAAGGGCTCGTCGAGCAGGAGCACGTCGGGCGGTGTCTGCATCCAGCGGGCGACCATCACCTTCTGCTGGTTGCCTCCGGAGAGCGCATCCACGCTCTGGCCAGGGCCGGTTGCCACGACGCCGTAGTCCGCGATCGCCTGGGCGGCGCGCGTCGTCTCGGCCACCGGCCGCAGAAGCGGGCCGTGCGCGAAGCGAGAGAGGAACGGAAGGCTGAACGTGCGTGCGATCGACCACTTCGGGAGCATTCCCTGGGCCGCGCGGTCCTCCGGAACGAGGAAGACTCCGCGCGCGATGGCATCCTTGGGGTGGCGTGGCGCATACGGCGTTCCATGCAGGGTCATCGCTCCGGCGTCCGGCCCTCTCGACTCGCCGAACACGTGCTCGGCGAACTCGGTCTTTCCTGCGCCGACCAGACCGATCACCCCTGTCACCTCCCCGCCACGCAGCTCGAGTGACAGCGCAGGCGACTCGGGGAAGATCCGATGCCCGGTGATCTGGAGAGCGACCCGGTCGCCGGTGAGGTGCTCGAGACGCTCGATGTCGTGTGCGGCGCCTTCGCCGAGCATGGAAGTGACGGCCGCGGCGAAGTCGAACGGGCGCTCCTGCGTCGCGGTGATCCGGCCGTCCCGCAGCACGACGATGTCGTCAGCGAGATGGTCGATCTCGGCGAGGCGGTGCGAGACATGAAGAATCGCGACCCCGTCGTCACGGAGCTTGAGGATCATCTCGAACAGCTGCTCCGCCTCGGACTGCGACAGCGTCGAGGTGGGCTCGTCGAGGATCAGCACCTTGGGCTTGGTCACCAGAGCCCGGGCGAGCAGGAGCATCTGGCAGTCGGCGATTCCCAGCTCGAAGACGTCTTTGCGCAGGAACGCGTCGCTCCAGTCGAGTGAGAGCGCGGCCGCGACCCGGCGAGCATGCGGCAGGAGCGCGCCGAGGCGGGCGACGGAAGGGGCCTCGCCCAGTGCGATCTGTTCGAACACGAGGTTCTCGGCGACGCTGAGACCCGGCACGATGACATCGTCGATGCGCTGGTGCACCGTGCGCACGCCGAGCCGCGACGCCGCGATCGGACTCTCCAGCTGCACGACGTCGCCGTCCAAGAGCACCTCGCCGCTCGTCGGCTCATGCACGCCGGACAGCGCCTTGATGAGCGTCGACTTGCCTGCTCCGTTGGCGCCGAGGAGCGCCGTGATGCGCCCGGGGCGCAAGGCGAGGTCGACGCCCTTGAGGACGGCGTTGGTGCCGAAGGACTTGCGGATGTCGCGCAGTTCGAGGACGGGGGGTGTCGGGGTGCGCTGTGTGCTCATGTCTCGCTGCTCCTCGCTGAGCGGGGTCGACGTCGGGTGCGTGGGGCGACGGACGGTCCCGCCGCCCCACGAGAGAGTGTCAGAAGCTGATGACCGGGAGCCATCCCGCGGTCGACACCTGCGACAGGTTCAGCTCGGGAACTGCGGCACGCAGGTCGTCCATGTTCCGGATGTCGTCTTCGCGCAGCATCTCCTGCGTGACCAGCACCGGCGGGAACTCCACCAGCTCCTCGTCGAGCTCGCCCGCCATCGACAGTGCGAGGGTGCGCACCACCGCGGCGCCGATCGCGTTGGGGTCGGTTGCGCCGGTGGCCACCCAACGACTGCCGTCTGCGCGAATCAGCTCGAGGTCGGCATTGGAGATGTCCGCACCGTAGACGAGCACGTCCTCGCTGCCGCTGACCTGGTCGAGACCGGTCAGGGTTCCCTTGGTGAACTCGTCGTAAGGGGCGTAGACGGCGGTGATCGACGGGTTCGCCTGCGCGGCAGCGGCGACCATCGGTGCGCTGTCGCTCGCCGACGAGCTCGTGAACGAACCGGTCTTGAACAGCTGCTCCCAGCCGTTGTCCGAGACGTACTCGCGCCACACCGCGTCGCGGCGATCCAGCGGAGCGATGCCCTCGACGTTCACGTAGCCGACGGGCACGTCGTCGCCGATGTCCTGGTGCATGCGGTCGAGCACGAGCTGCGCCATGATCTCGTCCGACTGCTGTGTCTGGACGACGCCTTCGGCGCACTCCGACACGTTCACATCGTAGGCGACCACCGTGATGCCCTCGTCGATGGCGTCGTTGACACCGGGGCACAGCGTGTCGGGGAAGCCGTGGCGGACGATGATGGCGTCGACCCCGGACGAGACGGCCTGCTCGAGCTGCGTCGCCTGCGTGGCGTTGTCGCCCTGGGCATCGAAGACGGACAGCTCGAAGTCGAGCGCTTCAGCCTGCTGACGCGTGCCGTTGAGATACTGCTGGAAGTAGTCGCCCTGGCCGGACTGCTGGACGATGGCGATCGTCGCGCCGACCAGCTCCGCGGGCATCTCTTCGGTGACCTCGCTCGCGGTGCCGGTGTCGGACGACTCCTGTGCCGCGGGCTCACCCTGGCTGCACGCCGACAGGACGAGCACCGAGGCGAGTCCGGCGGCACCGGCTGCGGCGAGCCGCCGCGGAGAGGGGGATGTCATGCGCTTCATTGCGATTCCTTTCATGGTGGGACGAACCGGCGGTTCGAGCTCAGGTGAACGCCGGTTGGGTGCGGTGGGGTTCGATGACGCCGCGTTCGGTGACGATTCCGTCGATGAGGTCGTGGGGGGTGACGTCGAAGGCGGGGTTGAAGCCGTGCACGCCAGGCGCCGACATGCTCGTGCCGCTGACCGCGAGCACTTCGCTCTCTGCGCGCTCTTCGATCTCGATCAGGTTGCCGGATGCCAGTCCGACATCGACGGTCGACATCGGGGCTGCCACGAGGAACGGGATGCCAGCGCGCTGCGCCGCCAGTGCCGCGGCGACCGAGCCGATCTTGTTGGCGGTGTCGCCGTTCGCCGCGATCCTGTCGGCGCCGATCACGACGAAGTCGACCAGGCCGCGCAGGATGGTGCTGCTGGCCGCGCCATCGACCTGCACCATGTGCGCGATGCCGTCCTGGGCGAGCTCCCAGCTCGTCAGACGAGTGCCCTGCAGGAGCGGGCGGGTCTCGTCGACGTAGACCATCTCGAGTGCGCCGCGATCGTGAAGCTCCTTGAGCACACCGTACGCGGTTCCCCACGCGGCCGTGGCGAGCGCCCCGGTGTTGCAATGCGTCAGCGCCCGAAGCGCCTTCTTCTCGGTGCGAGCGAGCAGCCAATCGGCACCCAGCCGCGACAGTTCGCGGTTGGCCGCCTCATCTTCGCGAACGATGCGGTGGGCTTCTTCGAGCGCCCGTCCTTCCCCTTCTCGACGGACGGCGTCGACGCGGCTGGCACCCCATTCGAGGTTCACGGCCGTGGGGCGTGCCAGCGCGACGCGCTCGATCTCGGCCGCGAGCCGAGCCTGCCCCCATCCTTCGCGCGCAGCCTGCCGCTCGGCGAGTGCGACTCCGTAGCCGCCGGCTGCTCCGAGAGCCGGTGCGCCGCGTACGGCGAGCCGCGCGATGGCGTCGACGAGCTCGTCGACGGTGCGCAGGTCGAGATATGACTCGACGGCAGGCAGAACCGTCTGGTCGATGATCCTGACGGCGGGGGCGTCGTCCTCAATCCATTCGATCGCTTGAATCATCTTGTCCGGTTCCTCTCGTCGCACGCGTTCGTCATGTAAAGCGAGACGCTACTAGTGATCAGACAACTTAGTCAAGAACTTCTAACAACGTGTATCTCTGACATAATGTCTCACGTCAACCGACCGCATCGTCGCGGCTGGGGTCGCATCTGCAGATCGAGCGATGGAAGGGTTCGCAATGGCACGAAAGGCTTCGCGTGTCGACGCGGTGGCCGCGGGCATCCGTGCGCGCATCGGCGACGGCGCCTACGCCGTGGGGGAGCGCCTGCCCACGGAATCGGAACTGAGCGAGACCTTCGAGGTGTCGCGCCCGACGGTGCGCGCCGCCCTCAGCGAGTTGAAGACCGAAGGACTGGTCCGCACCAGGCACGGCGTCGGAACGTTCGTCTCGGAGCCGCCGGTCGTCACAGCCGGCCTCGAGAAGCTCGAGTCGATCACCGAGTCGATCCGGCGCACAGGGCGCGAACCGAGCATGCGGTACCGCAGCCGTACGATTCGCCCCCTTCTGCCCGATGAGGCCGCGAAGCTCGACCTGACGACGAACGACACGGCGCTCGAGACACGACGCGTCATCCTCGCAGACGACGAGATCGTCGCCTACTCGTACGACCTTCTCCCCATCGGCGTCTTCCCCGAGGGGGAGTCGCCCGACGTGCTCGACGGGTCGGTGTTCGCCTACCTGCGCGACGCCCGCGGAATCGTCCCGACCCGCGCCGTCGCCGAGATCCATCCCGTCGTATCGGAACACGTCACGTGGGACACCGCTCCCGGTCGCAGCGGCCTCGCCCTCCTGCTCGATCAGGTGCACTACGACCAGGACGACCGCGTGGTCGCATACTCTCGCACGTATTTCATCGACGACCGCTACACCTTCTCGATCATCCGGCACGCCTGACACCTCGGATGTTACGAGCTGTTGTACTGTTGTCTAACAACATGATGTCGACTCATCGCCGGCGCCATGGATCAGACCACGTGCCGGGAGACAGCACCCCGGCCAGACACCGGGGAAGCTTCCGATGACGAATCCTCTTTCCACGACAGAGATCGCGCAGCAGCTCATCCGCGCCGGCTCCGAGATCGTCGACTCGGGCCTCGCCCTGGCGAGCGCAGGGAACCTGTCGATCCGCCTGGACGATGACCACTTCATGGTGACGGCGTCCGGCACCTGGCTGAACCGCCTGGACCGCACATCGTTCAGCATCATGGATCTCGCCGGCGACGTCGTCGAGGGGGCGGACAAGCCGTCGAGCGAGTGGAAGCTCCATCAGCGTGCGTACCTGGCCAGGCCGGATATCGGTTCGGTCGTGCATGTGCACCCGGCGCACGCGATTCTGCTCGACGCGCTGGGGCATCCCGTTCGTCTGGTCACGCTCGACCACGCCTACTACGTCGGTTCCATCGGCCGCACGCCGTACCACCCGAACGGCTCGGACGAACTCGCCGACACGGCAGCTGAGCAGCTCGCCGAGCACAACTGCGTCATCATGGGCAATCACGGCTCGACCACGGTCGGTGACGACTGCGACATGGCTCTGCGGCGCGCGCTGAACCTCGAGAACGCCGCAGAGCTGACCTACCGGGCGCTCCTGGCCGGAAACGGCGACCTCGAATTTCCCTGGGGGTCCGAACCGCACCTCCACCACGCCTGATCCGGCTCTTCCATCCGGACGATACGTGGGGGTAGAGTCACCGGATCAGGCACACTGATCACTGTCGAGGGAGATGGTGGCGATGGGTTCACTCCCCGGTCGGAGCGAGATCGACGGCGCCGACGCGAGCCGCATCGGCGATCGCCCCCAGGAACGGGACCAGCGCCGGTGGTCGCTGATCATCGAAGCCGAGCACCTCGCCGAACGCGGGGACGAACCGGACGGCGCGCCCATCACGGATGCGCGCGGTCCTCGCAGCTATGTCACGAGTGCGGGCCCTGCGCCCTCGCTCGGCAGATACGTCATGCTGGCGTACCTGCCGCCGGAGCGCGCCGTCGTGGGCGCTCAGCTGTGCGTCGACTATCTCGGTCGTCGCCACCCCGTCGAGGTCGTCTCACACGGCCGCGCCGGGGCGTTCGATCCGGACGGTTCGCGCATGCGATCCTGACGGATCCGGACTCCCGCTCGCAAGCGGCGCGACCCGCCTCTTGCGCCGGAAAACCCCCGGTGATAAACCGGAATGAGATGGATGTGTCGGACGAGGAGGTCCTCATGTCTGTGAACCCTGATCCACGGATTCTGCTCTACCCGAGGCTGCGGAAGTCACCTTTCTTCCACGCCTCCCGACAGCACGGTGTGGCGATGTACAGCGTCTACAACCACACGTATCACCCGCGCCACTACGGCGATCCGGTTGAAGAGTACTGGGCGCTCGTGAACGGCGTCACGCTCTGGGACGTCGGCGTCGAACGCCAGATCGAGATCACCGGCCCCGACGCGTTCGAATTCACGAACATGCTCGTGCCGCGCGACCTGTCGAAATGCGCCGTCGGCCAGTGCAAGTAAGTGTTCCTCACGGCCGAAGACGGCGGAATCATCAACGACCCCGTGCTGCTGCGGCTCGGCGAGAACCACTTCTGGCTCTCGCTCGCCGACAGCGACGTGCTGCTGTGGGCCCGCGGCCTCGCGATGAACTCCGGCCTCGATGTCACGATCCGCGAGGCCGATGTCGGCCCCGTGCAGGTGCAGGGCCCGCTCGCCGGAGCGCTGATGAGCGAAGTGTTCGGCGCAGGCGTGCTCGACGTCGGGTACTACTGGCTGCGCGAGTACGAGATCGACGGCATGCACGTCGTCGTCTCGCGCACCGGCTACACCGCGGAACTCGGTTTCGAGATCTACGTGCGCAACGCCAGCCGCGACGGCCAGCAGCTGTGGAACAAGATCTGGGAGGCAGGCCGCCCGTTCGACCTCAAGGTGGTCGGGCCGTGCCACATCCGGCGCATCGAAGCGGGCATCCTGTCGTACGGGTGCGACATCACCCTCGACACGAACCCGTTCGAAGTCGGCATGGGCTACGACTGGATGGTCGACGTCGACCAGGAGCCCGACTTCATCGGCAAGGAGGCGCTGCGCCGCGTCAAGCAGGAGGGCGTCTCGCGCCGGATGGTCGGTCTCGAGATCGGCGGCGACCGGCTCGGCACGTTCAACGACGGTTCGATGATCGAGGCGTTCACCGTGCTCGACGGTGAGATGCCCGTCGGCGAGGTGACGTCAGCGTGCTTCTCGCCGCGGCTCGAACGCAACATCGGCCTGGCGATGGTGCCGGTGTCGCTCAGCGAGATCGGCACCGACGTGCAGGTCGCGACCCCCGCGGGGATCGTATCGGCGACCGTGGTGCCCAAGCCCTTCGTCGACCCGACGAAGGAACGACCGAAGCAGTCGATGCGATCAGACGAGGCGGCCGCTTCGTGAGTCTGGCTGAGGAGGAGGCCGGATGAGCGGCGGGCGGCTGAACAGCCTCGAGATCGCCGCGAGGGCCGAGATCCGGCCGATGGAGCAGATCGCCGAGGCGATGGGGCTGCCTGGCGAGTTCGTCGAGCCGTACGGATCAGGCGTCGCCAAGATCGATCTCGCAGCGATCGACGCGCTGCAGGACAGGCCGAGGGCGAAGTACGTGCTCGTCACCGCCGTGACGCCGACGCCGCTCGGGGAGGGGAAGACGACCACGACCGTCGGCCTCGGGCAGGGGCTGCAGCACATCGGACGCCGCGCCGTGCTCGCACTGCGGCAGCCGTCTCTGGGGCCGACCATGGGCATCAAGGGCGGAGGTGCGGGCGCGGGCCGCAGTCAGGTCGTGCCGATGGAGCGGCTCAATCTGCACCTCACCGGTGATATCCACGCCGTCGCCGCGGCGCACAATCAGCTCGCCGCGCAGGTCGACAACCACCTGATGCGCGGCGCGCCATCCGGGCTCGATCCTGCGCGCACCACGTGGCGCAGGACGGTCGACATCGACGACCGCCCGCTGCGCCGTGTCGTCGTCGGACTGGGCGGCAACGGCACGGTGCGCGAGACCGGGTTCGACATCACCGCGGCGTCGGAGGTGATGGCGGCGCTGTCGCTGTCGCGTTCGCTGGCGGATCTGCGCGAGCGGATGGGCCGCATCGTCGTCGGCTGGACGCGCGACGGCGACCCGGTCACCGCGGAGGACATCCGGGCCGCCGGTGCGATGACGGTGCTGCTGAAGCAGGCGCTGCGGCCGAACCTGATGCAGACGATCGAGCACACGCCCGTGCTCGTGCACTGCGGTCCGTTCGGGAACATCGCTACCGGGAACTCGTCCGTGGTCGCCGACCTCATCGGTCAGCGCTGCGGCGAGTTCCTCGTCACCGAGGCGGGCTTCGCCTCCGATATGGGGGCCGAGCGGTTCTTCAACATCAAGTGCCGGGTGTCGGGGCTGGCGCCGGATGCCGCCGTCGTGGTGACGACGGTGCGAGCGCTCAAAGCGCACTCCGGCAGGCACCGGGTCGTGGCGGGGCGGCCGCTTCCTGATGAGATGCTCGCGGAGAACCCGGATGAGGTGCGCGAGGGCGCGGACAACCTGCGCCACCACATCGGCATCGTGCGCAGGCACGGTGTGCCGGTCGTCGTCGCCGTGAACGCCTTCGCGTCGGATCACGCGAGTGAGCATGACGCGATCCGGCGCGTGGCGGCGGAGGAGGGCGCGGCCTGCGCCGTGTCGACGCACGTCGCCGACGGCGGCGAGGGAGCGGCAGAGCTCGCGGAGCTGGTGGTCCAGGCGACGCAGGAATCGGCGCGGTTCGAGTTCCTCTACCCGGAGCAGGCGAGCCTCGAGGAGAAGATCACCGCGATTGCGACTCAGGTGTACGGTGCCGACGGCGTCGACATCAGCCCTGGCGCCCGGCGCGACCTCGACGAGTTCACGCGCCGCGGCTACGGGTCGCTGCCCGTGTGCGTGGCGAAGACGCACCTGTCGCTGTCGGCCGACCCGTCGCTGCGCGGGGCACCGACCGGCTGGCGGCTGCCCGTGCGCGAGGTGCGCCTGTCGGCCGGGGCCGGCTTCGTGTACCTCATCTGCGGCGACATGCAGACGATGCCAGGCCTGGGCTCCGCGCCGGCCGCCGAGCAGATCGACATCGACGAGAACGGGGAGACGGTGGGGCTGTACTGACGAGCCGTCTGCCGCGCGCCCATCCGGGATCCGGGACAATGGAGGCATGGCGGATCGCAATGAGGAACTGTTCACCCAGGCACGTGAGGTCATCCCGGGGGGCGTGAACTCCCCCGTGCGCGCATACGGATCGGTCGGGGGCACACCGCGATTCCTCGCCAGCGCGAAGGGTGCGTACGTCACCGACGCGGCGGGGCGCGAGTACGTCGACCTGATCGCGTCGTGGGGTCCTGCGCTGCTGGGGCACGCGCATCCGGATGTCGTGGCCGCCGTCACGCAGGCCGCCGAGCGGGGGCTGTCGTTCGGGGCGCCGACGGAGGCCGAGAGTCGACTGGCCGGGCTCATCTCGGCCCGCGTGAGCGCCGGCGGACTGAACCCTGTCGAAGAGGTGCGCCTGGTCTCGACGGGCACCGAGGCGACGATGACGGCGATCCGGCTCGCGCGCGGTGCGACAGGGCGCGACCTGCTGGTGAAGTTCGACGGCAACTACCACGGCCACTCCGACGGGCTGCTGGCCGCTGCCGGGTCCGGCGTGGCCACCTTGGCGCTTCCGGGAACCGCCGGCGTGCCAGATGCCGTCGCCGCACAGACGCTCGTCGTGCCCTACGGCGACGTCGGGGCGGTGCGTGACGTGTTCGCGGTGCACGGCGACCGCATCGCCGCGATCATCGTCGAAGCGGCGCCGGCGAACATGGGCGTGATCGAACCGCCAGCCGGATTCAACGCATCCCTCGCCGACATCGCCCATGCCTCCGGCGCACTGCTGATCGTCGATGAGGTGCTGACCGGCTTCCGTGTGCACCCGGCGGGCAACTGGGGGCGCGAGGTCGAGTCGGGTGAGGCGTACGAACCGGATCTGTTCACCTTCGGCAAGGTCGTCGGCGGCGGCATGCCGCTGGCCGCGCTGGGCGGCAAGCGCTCCGTGATGGAGCAGCTCGCACCGTCCGGTCCGGTGTACCAGGCGGGCACGCTGTCGGGGAACCCGCTGTCGGTGGCCGCGGGCATCGCGACCCTCGAGCTCGCAACGGACGAGGTCTACCGCCGCCTCGACGCGGCGGCCGACGTCGTGACGGAAGCACTGACCGACGCACTCGACGCGGAAGGCGTTGCGCACGCGGTCTCGCGGGTGGGATCGCTGTTCGGTGTCGCGTTCTCCGAGGCGAAGCCGGGTTCGTACGCCGCAGCGAAGGCGCAGGACGCGTTCCGCTTCACGCCGTTCTTCCACTCGATGCTGGAGCAGGGCGTGCACCTGCCGCCGAGCGTCTTCGAGGCGTGGTTCGTCACAGCCATGCACGACGACGCGGCGCTGGCGAGGATCACCGACGCGCTTCCCGCCGCGGCAAAAGCGGCAGCTGCGGTGTCGATCTGAGCAGAATCGGAAAGAATGTCCGAGGCCGGTAGTACCGTCTCAGGCATGAGATACGGATTCATCGGAAGCTACGGCAGCCCGCAGCAGCAGGTGCGGCTGGCGCGGGAGTGCGAGGACAGCGGCTGGGACGGCTTCTTCACCTGGGATGGCATGAGCCTCGACGCGGGGGAGTTCGATGCGGGCCCCACGTGGGATCCATTCGCCCTGCTGGGTTCCATCGCCTCCGTCACCGAGCGCATCACGCTGGGGGCGATGGTGTTCGCGGTGCCGCGGCGCAGGCCGTGGGAATTCGCACAGCAGGCGCTCACAGTCGATCACCTCTCGGGCGGGCGCCTCGTGCTCCCCGTCGGCGTCGGAGTGCCGATCGACAGGGCGTTCACGTCGGTTCCCGAGCAGCGCGAGCCATTGCGCGAGAGGGCGCGACTGCTCGACGAGCACCTCGCATGGCTCGAGCGGTCGTGGAGCACTGACACCTTCGAGTTCCGGGGCGAGTTCGTGCGCACCGGTGAGTTCCAGTTCCCGCAGGCGCCTGTGAACGGGCACATTCCCGTGTGGCCGGTCGGCGTGTGGGACGCAGAGCGACCGCCGCGGCGCAGCCTCGACCGCGCACTGCGCTGGGACGGCATCGTGCCGCAGGTGCGCGGCGGCAGCTCGCCGGAGGATGCCGAGCCGACGCCCGCCGACATCGCAGCTCTCGGCGAATGGGTCGACGCGCACCGAGACGGCAGCTGGGGGCCGTTCGACATCGTGTTCCAGGGGCGGCTCGACACCGACCCTGGTGTCGCAGCCGACCAGGCACGGGCCGCGGCTGACGCGGGCGCGACCTGGTGGATCGAGTCGTGGTGGGATCCTGCGACCGTCACTCCGGAACGGCTGCTCGAACGTGCCAAGCAGGGGCCGCCGAAGGTGTGATGCAGGGCTCAGCCGAGCCCGCAGCCCTCAGGCGAGCAGGGCGGTGGTGCGGGGGCCGAGACCGAGTCGGTGAGCAGCGGCCAGGTGCGCGGCGGTGTCGACGTCCTGACGCAGGGTCGACGACGCAGGCACGTCGAGCGGCACAGCACCGGCGTCGAGGTGGCGGGCGTATGAGTCGCGACCGAATCGCAGCAGCTCCGGATGAGCATGTGCCAGCAGCGTCGTTCCCGTGCCGTCCGCATCTGCGACGGCGAGCGCTCGGCCGTTCATCTCTGTCGAACGGGCAGGGGCGCCCGCACGTTCCAGGGCCTCGTCGAGATCGGCGGGGCGCAGAGCGGGCAGATCGCCCAGCATGGCGGCGCTGTACCGGGCGCTCGCTGTGGCCAGACCCGTGGCGATCGCGGCGTTGAGGCCGCCCGCCGGGTCGGCGACCACCTCGACTCGCGGGGCGGTGCCGTGAGCGGTCGACGGGCGCGTGCGCCCCAGCTCGTCGCGCACGCCGACGTCGTCGGTGACGACGATCACCTCGGCGACCAGCCTCGCACCCGCGGCGGCCGCGATCGTATCCAGCGCGATGGCGCGCGCCAGCGCCTCTCGCGCGACACCTGGCACCTCGAGCCGGGACTTGCCCACAGCGGCGGGCTTCACCGGAACGACCAGCGACCACGCCCGCCCGCTCCGGCTATCTGAAGCCCTCGCCGAGCTCACGCGCTGTGGCGCTCGCGAAGGCGCGGCAGAACTTCCTCGCCGTACAGACGCAGGAACGCCTCCTGATCGTGGCCAGGGTCGTGGAACACCAGGTGCGTGAAGCCGAGATCGATGTACCGTTCGATCTGAAGGATGTGCTCTTCGACGTCGTCCGAGACGATGAACCGGCTCGCTGCACGCTCCGTCGGGAGCTCCTGCGCGAGGCGCTGCATCTCCTGCGGGTCGTGCACGCCCATCTTCTCCTCGGGGCTCAGCGCGAGCGGCGCCCAGAACCGCGTGTTCTCGAGCGCCTTCTCGCGGTCGGCGCGGAACGATACCTTCACCTCCATCAGGGTGTCCACGTCGTCGCGGGTCTGGGAGCCCTTGGCGAGTCCGTCCTCGAAGGCGGGGATGAGCGTATCGGTGTACAGTTCGCTCGCCTTGCCGCTCGTGGTGATCCAACCGTCGGCCATCCGACCGGCCAGACGGGTGGCGGCGGGCCCGGATGCGCCGATGTAGATCGGCACGGGCTGAGACGGACGATCGTAGATCGTCGCGTTGTTCACGGAGTAGTAGGTGCCGTCGAAGGTGACACGATCGGACTCCCAGAGCTTCCGGATCAGAGTGATCGCCTCCTTCATCCGCTGGAAGCGCTCAGGCGGCTCCGGCCAGTCGAGCCCGAGGGTGACCTCGTTGAGAGCCTCGCCCGTGCCGACGCCGAGGATCATTCGGCCCGGATACATCGCGCCGAGCGTGCCGAACGCCTGCGCGATCACACCGGGGTGATAGCGGAACGTCGGCGTGAGCACCGATGTGCCCAGCAGCACTCGCGACGTGCGCTCGCCCGCAGAACCGAGCCACGGCAGAGCGGCGGGAGCGTGGCCGCCCTCGTGCATCCACGGCTGCAGGTGGTCGCTGAGGAACACCGAGTCGAAGCCGACCTCCTCGGCGAGCACCGCGTAGTCGAGCAGCTCGCGCGGGCCGAACTGCTCGCTCGACGCCTTGTATCCGAAGCGGATGGGAACGGTCATTGTGCTCCTTCGTGAGTGCGGTACCTATCGATTCTCGTGCGTGCGCATCACCTTGGCGCGCCGGGCGCGCGAGAGTTCACCGACGCGAAATGCGCCGAACCCCGCCCGAAACGAGTGGCCGGGGGATCGACGCGTCGTCAGGCGCATCATGCGGGGGATGTTCCGGATTGGGCAGGAACGGCGGAGAATGCGGTGCGCACGCGGTCGAGCCGCTCGCGGAACGCGGAGACGGTGCTCGGCCAGATCAGCGTGAGGCGGCCGCTGCGCTCGTCCACGTACCAGTTGCGGCATCCGCCGGTGAGCCACGGGGTGCCGGCGGCGAGGGCGTCGACTTCGCGCACCGCCTCATTCTCTGCGGCGGCGGAGACGCGGATCGGGGCTCCGTCGCGCGAGACGAGCTCGGCCATCAGCGCCGCCTGCGCCTCGATCAGCAGCACGGCCGAATTGTGGCCGAGCGTGGCGTTCGGGCCGCCGAGCACGGACAGGTTGGGGAAACCGTGCACCAGGGTCGAGGCGACCGCCGTGAACCCGCCGGACCAGTGCTCGTCGAGCGTGCTGCCGTGTTCGCCCGTGATCCGCGACGCGTAGGGCTGGCGCGTGGCGCGGAAGCCGGTCGCGAGCACGACCGCGTCGGCGCTGTGACGGCTGCCGCTCGCCGCGACGAGCTCGCCGTCGTCGACGGCGGCGAGGGCGCTCGGCTCGAGGCCCACGATGCCGGCGGCGATCGCCGGGTAGAACTCGTCGCTGAGCAGTACGCGCTTGCACCCGAACGCGTAGTCGGGGGTGAGCGCGGCGCGCAGATGCGGGTCGGCGACGTGCGCGTGCAGGTGCGCGAGCGCGGAGCGGCTGGCAGCCTCGGCGGCCGCGGTGTCGCCGGACCGTGAGGCGAAGCGCGCCTCACCCTCCGCGTACAGCTCCGCGCGCGTGTCGGTGAGCGCACCGGCAGTGCCGCGCCATGCGGTGAGTTCGGCGTGCGTGTGCTCGCGATCGCCGCGCGGCATGATCCATGCCGGGGTGCGCTGGAACACCGTCACGGCAGCCCCGAGCCCCGCCAGCGCGGGAGCGAGCTGGATCGCGCTCGCGCCCGTGCCGACGACGGCGATGCGCTTTCCGGCCACGTCGAATCCGTCCGGCCAGCGCGCAGAGTGGAACACCGGTCCGTCGAAGGTCTCGACGCCGGGAAGCTGCGGAACGCGGGGCTCGGTGAGTCGCCCGCAGGCGATGACGAGGTGTTCGCTGCGGATCTCCACGGGTGCTGAGACGGTGATCGCCCAGCCGTCGCCGTCCCAGCGGGCATCGGTGAGCTCATGAGAGAACCGGATGTGCGCGCGCAGGCCGGCGTCGTCGATCACGTGATCGAGGTACGTGCGGATCTCGCCGCCCGGAGCGAACGTGCGCGACCACTCGGGCCACGGGTGCGACTCCAGCGCGTACAGGTGCGCAGGCACGTCGCATGCGACGCCCGGATAGCGGTTGTCGCGCCACGTTCCGCCGGCGGAGTCTGCACGCTCCAGGATCACGAAGTCGTCGTCACCCGCACGCTTCAGCGCGATCCCGGCGGCGATGCCGGCGAACCCGGCGCCGACGATCACGGTGCGCACGGATGAGGGGATGCTCATGCAGTTCCCCCGTCCATGGCCGGGGCGTGAGGGGCGGACGCGGCACGGGCCGCAGCGCTGTCGGAACCGGCCGCCCCGCGCTCGGCTGCAGCCTTCCGCTCGGCGCTCGGCTCGCCGTACGCCGTGGTGCGCAGGCGCAGCGGTCGGAACAGCCGCTGCGCCATGCGGCGGGCCGCGCTCAGCGGCAGCTCCGTGCCCGCCTCGATGCCGGATGCCGGCAGCACGCGCCCGTCGAGCAGCGTGCCGCCGAGGTCATCGCCTCCGCTGGCGAGCAGCTCGGCGGTCGTCGCCGCATCGTGGCGGGTCCACGGGATCTGGATGTGGCTGATGTGCTCGGAGAGCATCAGTCGCGAGACGGCGACCATGGCTCTGTGCTCGTCGATCGCGGACCGTCCCCCGACGAGCGCGACGCCCCCGGACGGTCCAGGCAGCGCGATCGGCACGAACTCGGTGAAACCGCTCGTGCGCTGCTGGATGCGGATCAGGGAGCGCAGATGCGCGATGCGCTCCGCCGCGGTCTCGACGTGGCCGTAGAACATCACCGATGTCGAACCGAACCCGGCCTCGTGCGCCGCCGTGATCGTTTCGATCCAGCGCTCGATGGGAAGGTCATCCGGGGCGATGGCTTCTCTCACGCGCTCCGAGGCGATCTTGATGCCCGTGCCGGGCATCGAATCGACGCCGGCATCGCGCAGAGCGGCCAGCGCGCCCTCCACGCCGAGGCCCGAGCGGTCGGCGAGGTCGCATACGTCCTGCGGCCGGAACGCGTGCAGGTGTATGCCGTCCGCGGCATGCGCGATCGTGCGCGCGATGTCGAGGTAGGCGGTGGCCGGTTCATCCGGATCCACCAGGCCCTGCACGCAGATCTCGCCGAGTCCGAGATCCCACGCGTCGCGCGCGGCCTCGGCGAGGGTCGGGAGGTCGTACGTCTCGCCGTCGGCGCGCATCCCCGCCGCGCGCAGCGTGGCGTCTCCGGATCCGGATGACCGGAACGCGGACGAGGCGATGTTTCGATTGTTCGCGATGCTGATCGCCTCGCCGACCGTGTAGCGGCGCAGATCGTCGGCCGTGCGGACGAGGGCCTCGAGATCGTCGCCCGTCGCCGTGAGCAGCCGTTCCCACTCGGCGTCGTCGAGAGATGCCGGGTCCTGGGCCGCGCGATCGATGACGGCGGCGATGAGTCCGGTGGAGCCGCTGGAGACCAGTACGGCGCCCGCGGCGGTTTCGCCGTTCGCAGGTTCAGCGGACGCGGCGTCGCGGCCCACATTCTGCGCCGACCGGCGCTGGGCGGGATTCGCGCCGACCGGGTCGACGCCCTCGCGCGCGAGGTGGGTGCCTGTCTCGGCGAGTGCGCGCAGCGGGTCGCGCATCTCCGGTGCGATCCAGGTGTCCTCGCGCACGTACTCCGGATGCGCGGTGAGACGCTCGCGCAGCGTGAAGCCCAGCTCGGCGGTGCGGGTTGCGAGATCATCGAGGTGCGGCCACGGGCGCTCGGGGTTGACGTGGTCGGCAGTGAGCGGGGAGACGCCGCCCCAGTCGTCGGCGCCTGCACGCACGAGCAGCTCGAACTCGGCCTTGTCCTGCAGATTGGGCGGCACCTGAACCCGCATCCCTGGGCCGAAGACGAGCCGCGTCACGGCGACGGCAGCCGCGTACTCGAGCAGCTGCGCATCCGGTGCGCCTTGCATCGCCGTGCGCGGCTTGGCGCGGAAGTTCTGCACGATCACTTCCTGGATGTGCCCGTGCCGCTCGCTCGCGTCGCGCAGCGCGATCATCGACTCGGCGCGGTCGCGCACGGTCTCGCCGATGCCGACGAGGATGCCGGTCGTGAACGGGATCTTCGCGCTGCCGGCGTCATCGATCAGCTTCAGCCGCACATCCGGGTCCTTGTCGGGGGAGCCGTAGTGCACCTCGCCCGGAGTCTCGTAGACGTGCTTCGAGGTGGTCTCGAGCATCACGCCCATCGACGGGGCCACGGGGCGCAGCGCGGCGAGCTCGTCCGGCTGCATCACGCCGGGGTTCAGGTGTGCGAGCAGGCCCGTCTCCTCCGTGATGAGGCGCGCCATGGCGCCGACGTAGTCGAGGGTGGATGCGTAGCCGTGCGCATCGAGCCATGCGCGCGCCTCAGGCCAGCGGTCCTCCGGCCGGTCGCCGAGGGTGAGCAGCGCCTCCTTGCAGCCCATCGCGGCCCCGCGGCGCGCGACGGAGAGCACCTGCTGCGGCGACATGTACGAGGGCTTGTGCTTCTTCGCGAGCTGTCCAGGCGTGTCGACGAACACACAGTAGTGGCAGCGGTCACGGCACAGGGTCGTCAGCGGGATGAAGACCTTGCGCGAGTAGGTGATGATGCCCTCGCGCCCCGCCCGGACGAGACCCTCGTCGCGGGCGCGCGAGGCGAGGGCGAGGACGCGCTCGAACTCCGCGCCGCGCGCGTGCAGCAGCGCCTCGGCATCGTCGACGGTCAGGCGTTCGCGCCCGTCCGCGTTCCGCAGCGCATCCGCGACGGCCGGCGATCCCTGGTCGATCGAAGTCACCGCTCCAGTCTCTCACCGCCTTGACCTGCCTGGCCCGTCTCCGGGACTCGACCACCGTCTGACGGCACCGTCCCGGGAAGGCGTGCCAGGATGGAGGAATGGTGAGGTTGCTGCTGGATCAGGCACAGCTCGAGATCGAGCTCTCGGGGGCGGAGCGCGTGCTGGCGCTGCGCAAGGAGAGCGTGCGGGTGCCGCGCGCGGCCATCCGGAGCGTGCAGCTCACCGACGACCCGTGGACGCGGCTGCGCGGAGTGCGACGCCCGGGGACGCACATCGCCGGGCTGCTCGCCGCCGGAAGCTGGCAGCGCACCTCGGGGCGCGACTTCGTGATGCTGCGCGGGCGGGCGCGCGACGGCGTCGTGATCACCCTCGACGATGAGCAGGAGTTCCAGCGCGTGCTGCTGACGACCTCGCACGCACGCGACCTGGTCGCGGCGCTTCGGCTCGACGACGTCGAGAAGGCGGCGGACGTGACCGACCTCGCCGGCCGCGACGACGACTGACCCTCACTCGCTGGTTCGGGTTCGTCGTCTGGCTACTGCTGCTCCTGGTCGCCCTCGCCGAACTCTGCGACGAACGAGTCGAACGCGATCTCCTGCGTTGTGGGCTCCGGCTCGGTGCCGTCCGCGGCGTCGTGCGTCGTCTGCTCCGGCTCCGCATCGGATGCGGCATCCGGCTCGTCAGCTGACGCGTCTTCGTCGCCTTCCACCAGGTCGCCGAGGTCCGTCTGGCTGATCGGCTCGGTCTCGCCGAGGGCGACGAATGCCGGATCGCTGAGGTCCTCCTCCGACAGGCGCGATGCGTTCTCGTCTTCGGACGCCGGAGCGTCGCCGTCGGTTGCTGCCGCGCCCGCCGTCGCGCCGAGGCGATCGGCGAAGCTGGGTCCCGCCGACCACGGGCTGCTGCCGTCGTCCGAATCGGACGCCGCTTCGTCCTGGCCCTCTTCGCGCTCTGGTGCACCCAGGAGCGGGAAGGTCGGGATCTCGCGGGTGGCGTCCTCTTCGTCGTTGAGCAGATGCGCGAGTCGGTCGGCGCCGGGAAGCGGACGCGAATCCGGATGGGCTTCGTCCACCTCTTCCGCCATGGCCGGTGACTGTGCGGCGTCGTCTTCGTCGGTGTGGGTCTCACCGGCGAAGCCGTCGTCGTCTGCAGCTGCTTCTGCAGCTGCGTCTGAAGCGGCCTCCGCCTCGTCCTCAGATTCCTCCGCCGCATCGCTGTCGGCTTCGTCGCTGTCCTGTGCGCCGGTGTCGCCGAAGTCCGCTGTGTTCTCGTCGTCGGCCGCGTGCTCGGTTGCGTCCTCGTCGTCGGCCGCGTGCTCGATTGCGTCCTCGTGCTCCTGCGCGTCGGCGTCCGCGTCTGCGGAGACCTCATCCGCGTGCCCCGTCGCGTCCGCCGAGTCGTCGTCTGCGCGCTCCGCGTGGTCGTCGTGCCCGTCGGACTCGCCGAAAGCGTCCGCGCCCTCGTCATCGGCCGCGCGCGTGGTGTCCTCGCCGGAGCCATCGCCGACGTTCGCGCCGGCGGCGCCCGCGATGCCGACAGCGGCCGCTCCTGCGGCGGCGCCGGCGACGACGGCACCCATGCCGGCGCCGGGGCCGGACTCGCCGCCTGCTGCGTCGTCGGCGGGAGCCTGGTCGATCGCGTCCCCCGATTCCGCTGCCTGCGTCCGGCCGTCCTCCGCAGCATCCGGCACGGCGGCAGCCGGTGCATCAGCCGCGGTCTCTTCCGCTTCCCGCGACGGAAGCGCGGCCGTCTGGCGGGTGGGGCGGCCGTTGACGAGGTCGAGGAAGACGTCTTCGAGGCTGGCGCCGCGCTGATGCAGCACCGACAGGGCGATCCCCGCTTCGGCGGCGCTCTTGCCCAGGTCGCGCGCCCGTGCGTCGCGCACGTTCACGCCGCTGCGCAGCACCTCGAACTCGTAGCCGCCCTCGCGCAGCACGCGCGACAGCTTCTCGCGGTCGGGGGAGTCGACCACGACGATCGGATCGACGTCGGCGAGGTCCTCGATGTTGCCGGAGAAGACGAGCTTGCCGTTCGAGACGATCAGGATGCGGTCCGCGATCTGCTGCACTTCGCTGAGCAGGTGCGACGACATCAATACGGTGCGGCCCTCGTCGGCGAGGCGGCGCATCAGCAGGCGCATCCACCTGATGCCCTCGGGGTCCATGCCGTTGACCGGCTCATCGAAGACGAGCATACCGGGGTCGCCCAGCAGCGCCTGCGCGATGCTGAGGCGCTGGCGCATGCCGAGCGAGTAGCTGGCGATGCGCATGTCGGCCACGTCGCTCAGGCCGACCAGGTCGAGCACCTCGCGCACGCGGGGCAGCGGGATCCCATTCGACTTGGCAACCGACGTGAGCTGGCGCGTGGCGGTGCGGCGCTGTTTGAACGTGGGCGTCTCGAGCACGGCGCCGACGGTGCGTGCCGGATGGGAGATCGACGAGTACGTCGACCCGCCGATGGTGGCTTTGCCTGACGACGGTCGGATCTCGCCGAGCAGAATCCGCAGCGACGTCGTCTTGCCCGCGCCGTTCGGGCCGAGTACGGCCGTCACCACACCGGGCTCCACCCTCGCCGTCAGGTCGGACACAGCGGAAACGTCGCCGAAGACCTTCGTCACGCCCGAGAACTCGAGCACCTTGCCGTCGGCCATGCGGCCTCCTTCGCGTCGTCTATCCTCTCCATCTTGGCGGATAACCGCGAAAAATCACGAACGTGTTCCGTTCAGCGCGCCCGAACGGGCGGGTCCGCGGCGATCGCCGCTCTGATGCGGGCCCCGCCTGCCCTCACTCGGCCTGCGGCGGCAGGGCGGAGATGACCGGATGATCCTTCTCGATCACGCCGACCTTGGCCGCGCCTCCCGGCGAGCCCACGTCGTCGAAGAACTCGACGTTCGCGGTGTAGTAGTCCTGCCACTCGTCAGGCAGGTCGTCCTCGTAGTAGATCGCCTCGACCGGGCACACCGGTTCGCAGGCACCGCAGTCGACGCACTCGTCCGGATGGATGTACAGGCTGCGCTCCCCCTCGTAGATGCAGTCGACCGGGCACTCATCGATGCACGCACGGTCTTTGACATCCACGCAGGGGAGGGCGATCACATACGTCACGGCACCAGAGCCCCGCTCCGCGAGGCGGCGACCTGCTCGTCGCGCGGCACGACCTTCACCCGTTCGCGCGTGTGCTCGTGGCCCTCGCCGAGGGCGCGCTCGTGGGCATCGAGCGCCAGCCAGCCGTCCCACGTGGTGTATTCGGTCTCGCGCTCTTCCAGCAGCTCGAGCACGTCGCCGTGCACGGAGGGTTCGCTCAGAGCGCCCGACTCGGCGTCGGCCACCAGGTGGCCGATCGTCTCGAGCGCGTCGGACTTGGTGTGTCCGATCAGACCGACGGGGCCGCGCTTGATCCATCCGGTCGCGTACAGTCCGCTCTCGCCCGCGACGCGCCCCTCGTCGTTCGGCACGACGCCACGGCCGGTGTCGAAGTCGGCGCCGGAGACCCGCGTGCCGTAGTAGCCGACGGCGCGGTACACGGCCTGCACCTCGTATTCGCGCTCCTCGCCGGTCGGAACGACTGTGCCGTCGGGGCCGGGTGCCGTGCGGGCGAACCGCAGGGACTCGACCCGGTCGGAGCCCGAGAGCTCCACGGGCGAGTGCCAGAAGTGCAGGTGGAGCCGCCGAGAGGCCCCGCCTGCGGGCTGCTCGCGCCACTTGTTCAGCGTGCGCAGCATGATCTTGACCTGGTTGTTCGGCGCGGCGGCCGGGTCGACGCCGTCGAAGTCCTCGTCGTGCAGCACGACGTCGACATCACGCAGTTCGCCCAGCTCCCGCAGCTCGATCGGCGTGAACTTGATGTCGGCAGGTCCCCGCCGACCGAACACGTGCACGTCCGTGACGGCAGAAGAATCCAGGCCGGCCAGCACATTGTCCGGCACCTCTGTCGAGCGGAAGTCCTCGGCGTGCTTGGCGAGCACGCGCGCCACGTCGAGCGCGACGTTGCCGTTGCCGATCACCGCGACCGACTGCGCCTCGAGCGGCCACGTCCTGGGGACATCCGGATGACCGTCGTACCAGGCCACGAAGTCCGCCGCCCCGTACGAGCCTGGCAGTTCGACGCCTGGCACGTCGAGCGCCGCGTCGCGCAGGGCGCCCGTTGCCAGGATCACCGCGTGGTAGCGCTCGTGCAGCTCGTCGAGCGCGATGTCACGGCCGACCTCGACGTTGCCGATGAACCGGATGATGCGTCCTGCCTCGTCGTCGCCGTTCAGCATCTCGTGCAGAGAGTTGACGATGCCCTTGATGCGCGGGTGGTCGGGCGCCACGCCGTAGCGGATCAGGCCGTAGGGCGCGGGGAGCGACTCGAACAGGTCGATCTGGATATCGCCGCCGCGGTCCGCGACTGCGCCGGCCAGCAGGTTGCCTGCGTAGATTCCGGCGGGTCCTGCGCCGACGATCGCGACGCGGAGGGACAGAGAGGTCATGGCGTTGAGGGCCTTTCAGGAGACGAGCGAGGGAAGAACGCGTGCGTCGGGTGCTGCAGCTGCTGCGTGCGGGCTGAGCGAGACGACGTCGCCGACCACGACGACGGCGGGGGAGCGCACCGACTGCGCGGCCGCGAGGTGTGCGATCGTTGCGAGGGTGCCGATCGTGACGCGTTCGCCCGGGCCGAAACCGTCCTCGACGATGGCGACGGGGCAGTCGGCGCCGCGATCGCCTGCGGCCAGCACGTGCGCGGAATGGGCTAGCGTGCCGATGCCCATCAGCATCACGACCGTGTGGTCGGTGCCGCCAGGCACCTCCTCGATCTGATCGTGCGCACTGACCACGGTGAACCCCGCGGCGACGCCGCGATGGGTGAGCGGGATGCCCGCGACGGCCGGAACCGAGACGGCGCTGGTGACGCCTGCGACGACGTCGACGACGATGCCCGCGGCCTCGCAGTGCAGCTGCTCTTCGCGACCGCGGCCGAACACGAACGGATCGCCGCCCTTGAGGCGCACCACGTTCCGCCCGGCGGAGGCGAGCTCGACGAGCAGAGCGTTGATGTCGTCCTGCGGCACCCGGTGCAGACCGGGCAGTTTGCCGACGTCGATGATCTCGGCAGCCAGGACGATGCCCTCTGCGGCGAGCTGGGCGAGCACCGCACGCGCCCCGAGCCGGTCGGCGACGATCACGTCGGCGCGCTCCAGGGCGCGCAGCCCGCGCAGCGTGAGCAGGCCCGCGTCTCCTGGGCCTGCTCCGACGAGCGTGACCCTGCCTGGTGCGCGCGACGCATCCGGTTCCTGCCGCGGCTCCGCGACATCCGGGCCCGCTTCGATGAGATCCGCAGCAATGCTCATAGGTGCAGCCCGCACTCTGTCTTGGCCAGACCGGCCCAGCGGCCGGAGCGGGGGTCGTCGCCTGCAGCGACCGGCTTCGTGCACGGGGCGCAGCCGATCGACGGGTACCCGTTCGCGATCAGCGGGTTGACGGGCACGTCGTGCGCTGACGCGTACTCGATGAGGTCGTCGAAGGTCCAGCCGGCGATCGGGTGCACCTTCACCAGCTGATTGCGCTCGTCCCAACTGATCAGCGGTGTGTGCGTGCGGTGGTCGGTCTCCTCGCGGCGGACGCCGGCCAGCCACACCTCGTAGCCGCCGAGGGCGAGGCGCATGGGCTCGACCTTGCGCATCGCGCAGCACTGTCCGGGATCGCGGGCGAACAGCTCTGCGCCGTGCTCGGCATCCTGCTGGGCGACCGTCTGGGCCGGGGCGACGTCGATCACGTTGACATCGACCTCGCGCGCCACCTCATCGCGGGTGAACAGCGTCTCGGCGAAGTGGTAGCCGGTGTCGAGGAACAGCACGTCGACGCCGGGGAGCTGCTGCGAGGCGAGGTGTGCGAGTGCGCCGTTGGCCATGGAGCTGGCCACGGCGACGTCGCGGGTGCGGAAGTTCTCCGCGACCCACGCGAGGATCTCATCCGGTGTCGCCTCGTCGTCCTGGCCGCTGCGCAGCTGCCTCGTGCCGCGTGCGACGAGGTCGCGCAGCTCGTCGGCCGAGCGGCGTGCGGTGCCGATCGTGACGGGAACGCTCACTGCAGGGCCTCCTCTTCTGCGTCGTGCGCCCACTTCGCGAAGGTCTCGCCGTCCGCGCGGTCGTCGAGGTAGCGCCGGATGACGCGCTCGGCGTAGTCGGCGATGCCGGAAGCCTCCACTTTGAGGCCGCGCACGGTTCGGCCGAGACCGGCTTCCTCGCGGTCAGGCGAGGCGAGGCCTCCGCCGAGGTGCACCTGGAAGCCGGGCACCTGCTCGCCGGCGGAGTTCGTGATCAGCTGGCCCTTCAACCCGATGTCAGCGATCTGGATCCGCGCGCAGGAATTGGGGCATCCGTTCACGTGCAGTGTGATCGGCTGGCCGATCTCGGGTTCGAGTTCGCCGAGCCGCTCCTCGAGCTGTGCGATGGCGTCGGCCGCGTTGATCTTCGTCTCGACGATGGCGAGCTTGCAGTACTCGATGCCCGTGCAGGCGATGGTGCCCCGGCGGAACAGGCTGGGCCTGGCCGCCAGCCCGAGTCCGTCCAGCCCGGCGATCAGGGGCTCGACCTCGTCCTCTGCGACGTCGAGCACGAGCAGCTTCTGGTACGGCGTGGTGCGCACTCGGCGCGAGCCGTGCGCTTCGGCGAGGTCCGCGAGCGCGGTGAGCATCTCACCGGAGACGCGGCCGACGGTCGGAGCCGCCCCCACGAAGAATCGGCCGTCCTTCTGCTTGTGAACGCCGACGTGGTCGCCGAGGCCGCGGGGGCGCGGTGCGGCCGGACCGTCGGGAAGGGGCGCGTCGAGGTACTCGGTCTCGAGCACCTCGCGGAAGCGCTCGACGCCCCAGTCGGCGAGCAGGAACTTCATCCGCGCCTTGTTGCGCAGCCGGCGGTAGCCGTAGTCGCGGAACACCCTGGTGACGCCGTGCCAGACTTCGGCGACGCGCTCCGGGGCGACGAAGGTGCCGACCCGCTCGCCCAGGCGCGGCACGGTCGACAGGGCGCCGGCGACCCACAGGTCGTATCCGATGCCGAGCTCGGGATGCTCGACGGCGACGAAGGCGCAGTCGTTGATCTCGTGCACGACGTCCTGGCTGGGGTGGCCGGTGATCGCGGTCTTGTACTTGCGGGGCAGGTTCGACAGCGACTCGTCGCCGATGAATCGCTCAGCGATCTCGTCGATCTGCGGCGTCGGGTCGATCAGCTCGTCCGCTGCGATGCCCGCAACGGGAGAGCCGAGGATGACGCGCGGCACGTCGCCGCAGGCCTCGGTGGTGCTCAGCCCCACGGCCTCCAGTCGCCGCCAGATCTCCGGCACGTCTTCGACGCGCACCCAGTGCAGCTGCACGTTCTGCCGGTCGGTCAGGTCGGCGGAGCCGCGGGCGAACTCGGTGGAGATCTCGCCGATCACCCGCAGCTGTTCGGTGCTGAGCCGGCCGCCGTCGATGCGGACCCTGAGCATGAAGTACTCGTCTTCGAGCTCGTGCGGCTCGAGCTGAGCCGTGCGCCCGCCGTCGATGCCCGGCTTGCGCTGCGTGTACAGGCCCCACCAGCGGAACCGGCCGTGCAGGTCGGTCGGATCGATCGAGGCGAAGCCGCCTTCGGCATACTCGTTCTCGATGCGCTCGCGCACGTTGAGACCGTTGTCTTCGAGCTTGAACTCCTCGTTGCCGTTCAGGGGCTCTGTGCCGTCGACCTTCCACTGCCCGTGCGGTTTGGTCGGTTTGCGGGCCGTGCGCGTACGAGCGCCGCGAACGGTCGTCGGCTGCTGGATGGTCATAGCGCCCCCTCGATGAATGGCTGTCTGCCAACGTACGGCCGGCCGGCGCAAGGGCCCACTCTCTTGCGAAATGTGAAGTCACACGGGGAAACACTTCCGTCACGAAGGAACGGATCCGGCGTGAGCGACTCTGGCTGATCCGGACGCACTAACGTGGCAGGCGTGACAGCATCCGAGCCCAGCGATCAGGTCCTGCTCTCCTCGTCAGGCGGGCTGGGACGCATCATCCTGAACCGGCCGCGGGCGATCAACGCGCTCACCCCGGCCATGATCGAGCAGGTGAGCGGAGCGCTGGGCACGTGGCGGACGGATCCGGATGTCGGGCTCGTCCTGCTGACGGGAGAGGGCGAGCGGGGGCTGTGCGCCGGCGCCGACGTGCGCGCGCTGCACCGGGTGCTCGTCGACGGAGAGACCGAGGCTGCCGACGCATTCTTCCGCACCGAATATGCGACCAATGCCCTCATCGGTGAGTTCGCCAAGCCGATCGTCGCCGTGATGCACGGGGTCACGATGGGCGGCGGCATCGGTGTGTCCGGCCATGCGGCCGTGCGCGTGGTCACCGAGACCTCGCAGCTGGCGATGCCGGAGACGCGTCTCGGTTTCACCCCGGATGCCGGTGGCTCATGGCTGCTCTCCCGCGCGCCCGGCCGGCTCGGCGAGTACCTGGCGCTCACCAGCGACACGATGGACGCCGCAGACGCGCTGCACTGCGGGTTCGCCGACTTCTTCGTGCCGTCAGAGCGCGTCGGCGACCTCGTCGACGCCTTCGAGACCCGCGCCGACCCGCAGACGCCGGCCGAGCTGATCATGCTGTTCGATGAGACGCCAGAGTCGTCACGGCTGGCGAGGGAGCACGAGTGGATCGATGACGCCTTCGCCGCGGACACGGTCGAGGAGATCGTCGAGCGGCTGCGAAGGATCGGCGGACCGCGGCCGGAAGCAGCACTCGAGGCGCTCTCGGCACGCGCGCCTCTTGCACTGAAGGTGACGCTCGAGGCCATCAGGAGGGCCCGTGGGATGTCGACTCTGCGCGACGCGCTCGCACAGGAGTACGGCCTGGTGTCGTGGTTCGTGAGCAGCCGGACCGACTTGTCCGAGGGCATCAGAGCCCAGGTCGTCGACAAGGACTTCCGGCCCGACTGGACGCCGGCGACGCTGGCGGAGGTGTCGCAGGAACTCGTGGCGGAGGCGTTCGCGCACCGACCGACCGCGCCGCTGTGGTGAGCACCGCAGCGCCCGAGCCGGAATAGCAGCCCTTCCGGCGCGTTGAGGCTGAGGGGGAGGACCGGAGACATGAGGGAGCGACGGATGACGACCACGCAGGACTTCGGAACGTACGGCGTGTGGCGCGGGGTCACCGGCATCGATGATGCCTTCGCGCAGGCGACGGAGCGGCTCGGCTTCGGCGCACTGTGGGTGGGCGGCTCGCCGTCCGGTGATCTGGAAGCGGTCGAGCGCATCCTCGACGCGACGGAGACCCTCACGGTCGCGACGGGAATCGTGAACATCTGGAAGGACGCCGCGACCGATGTCGCCGCATCGTTCCGCCGCATCGAGGAGCGGCATCCTGGGCGCTTCGTGCTCGGCATCGGATCGGGTCACCGGGAGGCGACGCCCGAGCGGGTGAAGCCGCTGTCGGCGATGCGCGAGTACGTATCGGTGCTCGAGACGGAGGGACTGCAGAAGGAGCAGATGCTGCTGGCGGCGCTCGGGGACAAGACCCTCGCGTTCTCCGCGGAGCGCACCCTCGGCGCTCACCCGTACCTCACCGTTCCGGCGCACACCGCGCACGCGCGCACCGTGCTCGGAGACGCGCTGCTCGCGCCGGAGCTGAAGGTCGTCGTGAACGCCGACCGCGACGAGGCCCGCGCGATCGCGCGCAGCTACCTCAAGGGCTACTTCGGTCTGCGCAACTACGTCGGCGCACTGGTGCGCTTCGGCATCGATCCGGATGACATCGCCTCGGGCGGTTCGGACGCCGTCATCGACAAGGTGGCGGCGAACCCGACGGCGGCCGCTGCGGTCGCAGGCGCGCGCGAGCATCTCGACGCGGGAGCCGACCATGTCTCGCTCCAGGTGCTCGGCGAGGACCCGATCGGGTCGCTCGAGCAGATCGCGGAGGAGACCGGGCGGTAGCCGCGTGATTCCGGACTGAGTGCGGAATCACCCCGAGATTTCGCCTCTGATCCGGGAATCTTCTTCGCCATGAGCGTACAAGCGTTCGGCAGGCTCCCGAACGTCGGAGGTTCGTGCCAAAGTGATTTCGGCGGCCATCGTTGGGGCCGCGCTCACCATCGGGGAACATCCGTGCTCATCAAACTGCTTGCCCGCTATCTCGGGCGCTACTGGCCGCTGCTGGTCGGTGTCCTTGTGTTTCAGTTCGCATCGGCGCTTGCTGCGCTCTTCCTGCCGACCCTCAACGCCGACATCATCGACCACGGAGTCGCCGTCGGCGACACCGGGTACATCCTGCGCAGGGGGTCGATCATGCTGCTCGTGGCGCTCGGGCAGATCCTCGCGGCGATCGTCGCGACGTTCTGTGCCGCGAAGTCCGCGATGAGCCTGGGGCGCGACATCCGCAACGACGTCTTCCAGCGGGTCTCGACCTTCAGCGAGCGCGAGGTGTCGCGCTTCGGCTCCGGCTCGCTGATCACCCGCAACACGAACGACGTGCAGCAGGTGCAGATGCTCGGCGTGATGAGCGCGACGATGCTCGTCATGGCGCCGATGATGGCGATCGGCGGCATCATCATGGCGCTGCGCCAGGACGTCGGGCTGAGTTGGATCCTCGGTGTGTCCATCCCCGTGCTGCTCGTTCTGGCGGCCGCCGTGATCGCACGCATGGTCCCGCTGTTCCGGCGCTACCAGACCCGGATCGACGCGGTGAACCGCGTCATGCGCGAGCAGCTCACCGGCGTGCGGGTCGTGCGAGCGTTCGTGCGAGAGACGATCGAGGAGAAGCGGTTCCGCAAGGCCAACACGGACATCTACGTCGTCGGCCGCAACGTCGGTTCGATGTTCGTGCTGCTGTTCCCGCTCGTCATGCTCGTGATGAACCTCACGATCGTCGCCGTCGTGTGGTTCGGCGGCATCGAGGTCAATGAGGGGAACGCTCAGATCGGCACGATCTTCGCCTTCATGCAGTACGTGGGGATGATCCTCGGCGGCGTCATGATGGCGAGCTTCATGGCGATCATGATTCCGCGTGCCGCTGTCTCCGCGGATCGCATCGGCGAAGTGCTCGATGCCGAGACCACTCTCGTTCCGCCGCAGAACCCCGTCACCGAGATGACCAGGCCGGGCCAGGTCGTCTTCGACGACGTCGAGTTCACCTACCCCGGTGCCGACCAGCCCATTCTCTCCGGCATCTCCTTCCGTGCCGAGCCGGGCGAGACGGTGGCGATCATCGGTTCGACCGGAGCCGGAAAGACCACGCTCGTCTCGCTCATCCCTCGTCTGTTCGACGCAACGGGCGGCACCGTCTCGGTGCACGGGGTCGACGTGCGCGAGGCCGACCTCGACACGCTGTGGAGCGGGATCGGACTCGTGCCGCAGCGGCCGTTCCTGTTCTCCGGAACGGTGAGGTCGAATCTGCGCTTCGGGCGTGACGGCGCCACAGACGACGAGCTGTGGGAAGCGCTCGAGATCGCTCAGGCCGCCGATTTCGTGCGGGAGAAGCCCGAAGGGCTCGACACTCCGATCTCGCAGGGCGGCACCAACGTCTCGGGCGGCCAACGGCAGCGCCTGGCGATCGCCAGGGCGATTGTGCGCCGCCCGGACATGCTCGTGTTCGACGACTCCTTCTCAGCCCTCGACCTCACCACAGATGCCCGCCTGCGGCAGGCACTGTGGCGGGAGCTGCCAGGCGTGACGAAGATCGTGGTCGCGCAGCGCGTGTCGACCATCACCGATGCCGATCGCATCCTGGTGCTCGATGACGGCAGGGCAGTCGGGGTCGGCACCCACGAGGAGCTTCTGGAGACCAGCGACACCTACCGTGAGATCGTCGAATCTCAGCTCGGAGCGACGGAGACCAGCGCATGAGCGACAATGCATCGGCGACGGACTCCCTCGCCGTCAGCGAAGAGGAGCGCCAGGCGCAGGAGGCGATGATCGCCGCGGGCGCCGGAGAGCCAGGCGCCATGGGCGGCAAACCGAAGAACTTCTGGCCCAGCTTCCGTCGGTTCCTCGGGCTGCTGGGGCCGCACGCGTGGGTGTTCGGCCTCGCGACGCTGCTGGGCGCGATCGGTGTCGTTCTGTCCGTCGCCGGCCCGAAGATCCTCGGCGAAGCCACCAACGTCGTGTTCGAGGGCGTCATCTCGCTGATGGTCGCCGACCAGTTCGCCGGCCTCTCGCAGGAGGAGGTCGTGGCCGCGCTCGAAAGCGCTGGCCAGCACGACTACGCCAACATGGTCGGCGCGATGCAGAACTTCGCGCCGGGCGCCGGTGTCGACTTCGAGGCGCTGCGCACCGTCGTCATCTGGGCGATTCTCGTCTACGTCGTCGGTTCGCTGCTGCAGTGGGTGCAGGGCTACATCATCAACGTCGTCATGGTGCGCACCATGTGGCGCCTGCGCGAACAGATCGAGCAGAAGATCAACAGGCTTCCGCTGCGCTACTTCGACAAGGTGCAGCGCGGAGAGCTGATCAGCCGGGTCACCAACGACGTCGACAACATGACGCAGACGCTGCAGCAGTCGCTGTCGGGTGCGATCACGTCGCTGCTGATGGTGGTCGGCGTGGTCGGCATGATGTTCTCGATCTCGTGGCAGCTGGCGCTCGTGGCGCTCGTATCGCTGCCGCTGATCGGCATCATCATGGGCGTCATCGGGCCGAAGTCGCAGAAGGCCTTCCAGATGCAGTGGCGCAAGGTCGGCCGACTCAACTCGCGCGTCGAGGAGTCGTTCTCCGGTCACGCGCTCGTGAAGGTGTTCGGTCGCGAGAAGGAGATCTCCGACGCCTTCCGCGAGGAGAACGAAGAGCTGTACCAGGCATCGTTCAAGGCGCAGTTCCTCTCGGGCGTGATGATGCCGTCGATGCAGTTCGTCGGCTACCTCACCTACGCGGGCATCGCCGTCCTCGGCGGGCTCATGGTCGCCAGCGGTCAGATCCGCATCGGCGACGTGCAGGCGTTCGTGCAGTACTCCCAGCAGTTCACACAGCCGCTCACCGAGCTCGGCGGCATGCTCCCCGTCGTGCAGTCGGGAACCGCGTCGGCCGAGCGGGTGTTCGACCTGCTCGATCAGGACGAGCAGGACCCGGATGATGATGACGCACCGACGGCGCCGGCTGGCGGCGCGGGCGTGATCGAGTTCCGAAACGTGAGCTTCTCGTACACACCGGAGCAGCCGCTCATCGACGATCTCTCCTTCCGAGTGGAACCGGGTGAGACTGTTGCGATCGTCGGCCCCACGGGGGCGGGAAAGACGACGCTCGTGAATCTGCTGATGCGCTTCTACGATCTCGACGGGGGAGCCATCCTGCTCGACGGGCAGAGCATCGGCGAGATGGCGCGCGGAGACCTGCGCTCGCGCACAGGCATGGTGCTGCAGGATCCGTGGCTGTTCGCCGGCACGATCCGCGACAACATCCGATACGGCAACGAGAACGCGACAGACGAGGAGATCCTCGAGGCCGCGGAGGCGACGTACGTCGACCGGTTCGTGCATTCGCTGCCTGATGGTTATGACACTGTGCTCGAGGAGGACGCTGCGAACGTGTCGGCTGGTGAGCGTCAGCTGATCACGATCGCCCGCGCGTTCCTGCGCCGTCCGCAGGTGCTGATTCTCGATGAGGCCACCAGCTCCGTCGACACCCGCACCGAGCTGCTGCTGCAGCAGGCGATGGCCGCGCTGCGGAAGGGGCGCACTTCGTTCGTGATCGCGCACCGTCTCTCGACGATCCGCGACGCCGACCTGATCCTGGTGATGGAGCACGGGTCGATCGTCGAACAGGGCAGCCACGATGAGCTGATCACACGGCGCGGCGCGTACTGGCGGCTGTACCAGAGCCAGTTCGAGCACGCGGCGGTCGACATCGACGCGGAGGAGGCTCCTCCGGCGACCGGCGAGGTGTCTGTGGTCGAGGCGTCGGAGGCCTGACGAGGCGGAACCGGACTCAGCTCAGGCCGAGAAGCTCGAGCGGGTGGGTCAGGCGCCAGCCGAGCTCCGGGCCCGAGATGTCGCCCGACAGGTCGACGCGAACCGACGCGTCGACGAACGAACCGGAGGCGCTCACGTCTCCGACCTCATCGCCGGCGCTGCGTCCGAGCACGTCCGAGAAGGTCGTGGTGATTTCAGCGGAGTCGCCGTCCCACAGCACGAGGGACAGGTCCTCCGGCGTCACCAGGTCAGCACTCTCGCCCCACGCCGTGGTGACCGAGCCGACGATCGTCTCGCCTGGCACGACAAGGGTCGATTCGGTCACGGCCGCTGTGGCGTCTTCGAGCAGGGTGCGCGCGACGATGTCGCGGCCGACGTTGTCGGGCTGGCCGAGGATGGAGGCGACGACCGTGACGGTCTCCCCCGCTGAGTCGACTTCCTTCGCGACGACGAGGTTGGAGTTGTTCAGCAGGGTGCCGGTCTTGAGCCCCACCACTCCCTCGTCATCGATGAGGGGGTTGGAGTTCTCGACGAGGCCGGCTCCCGGAAGCTCGACCTCTTTCTGCTGCACGATCTCCGCGACCACCGGATGCTCCAGCGCGAGGGCGCCGAGTCGGGCGACGTCGGCCGGTGATGACGTGTTGTCCCAGTCGATGCCGGAAGGCTGCACGACCGTCATCGACGTGAGGCCGTTGTCCTCGAGCCAGGCGGGCGCCTGGGCGGCGAACTCTTCGATCGATCCGAACGTCTCGATCACCAACCGGTCGATCCAGTTGTTCGCGGAGCCGAGCAGGACGCCCTGCAGCATCTGGTACTGCGTGAGGGAGCCGTCGACCGGCACTTCGAGACGGGACTCGCCGCGAGAGGCATATCCCCAGTACGCGTTCTGGTCGTCCCAGGTGAAGGCATAGGACGGACCCTGTTCGCCGGATTCGAGCGGCTGCTGGTCCAGGACCATGAGCACAGAGACGAGCTTGGTGATGCTGGCCATCGGGCGTTCGTCGCTCGACGAGGAGGCGACGTCTCCCGTGTGGCCGACAGCGGCCACGGCGGCACCGCCGTCCTCGGGCCACTGCGGCTCGAGCGTCGGGCCCTCCGGGCTCTCAAGGGCGACCTTCTCCACGGTGGGCGTGACGTTGTCGAGCGGCCATGCCGCGCATGAACCGACGTACACGCCGGCGAGGACGACGGCCGTGAGGATCGGTGCGAGGACCGGCCACGCCGAGCGCCTGCGCTGGCGGACGAGCGGCTCAGGCTCGCCGTCGGTCTTCGGCTTGCGCGGGGCGCGATCGTTCGCGACGATGTCCGCCGTGCTCACCCACGCCAGCGCGGGCCTCTCGCTCGGGGCTTCGTCGCGCTGTTCGTCGCGCTGTTCGTCGGCAGCGGCACCAGCTGGATCGATCATCGTCGCGTCCATGGCGACGGTGGAGACCTCGGCGACCGGCATGGCGACGGTCGGCTCCGGCTCGTACGGCGACGTGCCGTCACGCGCGCCGGAGGCTTCGGAGGCTTCGGAGGATGCGACGTGGGTCAGGTCGTCTTCCGCGGCAGGCGCGGCGCTGTCGGCCTGGCCGGATGACGCTGCCGCGTCGGCCGCGGCAGCGGGCGTGGAAGTCGCGATCGGATTCGCCCGAGTGTCGTCGTCGATGTCATCTGCGGGAGCATCCGGTGCCTCGTGCGGCATCTCCGCGGCCGATGCCGTCGCCTCATCCGGAGCCTGCGCGCGCGGTGCGTCGCTCTCATCCGGAGCGTGCCGCTTCGAACGGCGCGAGCGGAAGGCCCCGCCGACCCGTGTCGAGACGGGAAGCGCTGCGTCGTCGTCGCCCTGCTGGCGCCTGGCGCGGGCCTCGCGGCGGGTCATCCTGCGCGGCGCGGCGTCCTCATCGGTGTCGGGCTCGAGGTCGCTCAGCGACATCGCGCGCAGCTGCTCCGGCTCGCTCGAGTCCTCCGCGGCGGGCTGCGAGGCGCGCGGTGTCTCGTCGGCGTTGTTGACGTCGTCGGTGGGCACGAGGCTACGCTACCGCCCCTCGCGCGGGATCAGCTGGCGGAAGCCTGTAATGACACCGGTAGCCTGGGCCGATGGAGTGGATAGAGCATCGGCGCGGCATGGACGGCGAGCTGCTCGGCTGGATGCGCCCGGCCGACGACGGATTCGTCGTGATCGACCTGCTCGGGCGTGAACTCACGGGCGTCGTCGACTGGTTCGAAGCGGAGGAGACTCTCGACGAGCTCGGCATCGGATACCTCGCAGACCCGTACGAGATGCGGCTCGACTCGGGTGGGTGGTTGCGGGTGCGCATCGCCGAGGCGACCCCGCGCCAGGTGCGGGTGAAGAAGGACGACTGGGGTGACATGACGGCAGACCAGGTGTACTACGCGCTGCCGTTCCCCGTGCCGACCGACGCCCTGCGCGCACTCTCGCAGTAACACGGGGAGAGATGCGGCACCGGATGTTCTATCCTGGTGCGGACAACCACGGGAGCTCGCCGAGCGGGCTGAGAGGAAGCGAACCGCGCTTCGACCGTCGAACCTGATCTGGGTCATGCCAGCGAAGGAAGGAAACCTGATGAGCAATTCTGCTGTGCCCACTCGCCGCACCTGGCGCGTCGTGGACATCGTCGTCGCGAGCGTCGTCGGCGTCGCGGCCGGTGTCATCTTCTGGCTGTGGGGGCTGGCCTGGCCCGTCTTCGACAGCGTGCTGTCCTTCACACCGGGACTGTCAGGCCTGACCGCCGGTGGCTGGCTGTTCGCCGGCGTGCTCGGCGGCCTGATCATCCGCAAGCCGGGTGCCGCGTTCTACACCGAGGTCGTCGCGGCCGTCGTATCGATGGCGCTCGGCACGCAGTGGGCGACCGAGACCCTCATCTGGGGGCTGATCGAGGGGGTCGGCGCCGAACTCGGCTTCGCGATCCTGCTGTACCGCAACTGGCGCCTGCTCGGCGCGCTGAGCGCCGGCATCTTCGCCGGGCTGTCGGTCGCGATCCTCGACACGACCTTCTCCTCGGTCGCCGCTCTTGCGGTCGAGGCGCGCACCATCTACTTCTTCGCCGCGGTCGTCTCTGGCATCGTGATCGCCGGCATCGGGTCGTGGGCCCTGCAACGCGCTCTGGCCGCGACCGGGGTGCTCGATCGATTCGCTTCCGGCCGCGACCGACGAGCGAGGCGCGGTGCGCCCGCCTAGGCGGAGCTCCGGATGAGCGATCTGTCGCGGCCGGCCGCGGTCAGCGCACGCAGCTGGGGCTGGCGCCACGCGGGCCGCGAGGAGTGGGCCGCGCGCGAGCTGAGCCTCGACATCGCCGCAGGGGAGCGCGTGCTGCTGCTGGGCGCGAGCGGCTCGGGCAAGTCGACGCTGCTGCGCGCCATCGCGGGCGTGCTCGGCGGCGACGAGGACGGCGAAGCCCGAGGCGAGCTGACCATCGACGGCGTGCCAGCGGCGCGGGCACGGGGCCGCGCCGGGCTCGTGCTGCAGGATCCGGATGCCCAGGTCGTGCTGGCCCGTGTCGGCGACGACGTCGCGTTCGGCTGCGAGAACCTCGGTGTCGAACGCGACGAGATCTGGCGCCGCGTTCCGCCGGCGCTCGCGGCGGTCGGCCTCGACGTCGCGCTGGATCGGTCGACGTCCGAACTGTCTGGCGGGCAGAAGCAGCGCCTCGCGCTCGCCGGAGCGCTCGCTATGCGTCCGGGACTGCTGCTGCTCGATGAACCGACCGCCCAGCTCGATCCTGCAGGGGTTCTGGAGGTGCGCGACGCCGTGCTCGGCGCGATCGGGACCGGCGGCGCGACACTGGTGGTGGTCGAGCATCGGCTGGACGCGTGGGTCGACCACATCGATCGTGTGATCGTGCTCGGCGCGGACGGCCTGATCGCCGACGGCTCTCCGGATGAGGTCTTCCGCGAGCACGCCTCCGGGCTGGCGGATGCGGGAGTGTGGGTGCCGTCGCGGTACACCAAGCACACGGTGCCGACCTCGCGCGATGCCGAAGACGGGTCAGGCGACATCGGCGCCGGAAGGAAGCGGCGGGAGACGGGCGGACCGGGCACAGTCGTCGCTGAGGCAGAGAAGCTGGCGGTCGCGCGCGGCGGCGGGATCGTCGCGACCGGGCTCGACGTCCAGGTGCGCGCCGGGAGAGCCCTCGCCGTGACGGGCCCGAACGGCGCGGGGAAGTCGACCCTCGCCCTCGCCCTCGCCGGGCTGATCGCGCCGGCCGACGGCTCGTACGTCGCGCCGTCGCTGGCGGGGGAGCTGCCGGAGCGCACACGCTGGTGGCGGCGCCGGCGCGACCTGAGCAGGCCCATCGAATGGACCTCACGAGAACTGCTCACCCGGATCGGCGCCGTGTTCCAGTCGCCAGATCACCAGCTGATCGCGCCGACCGTGCGCGCCGAGCTCGAGATCGGCCCGCACGCGCTCGGACTCTCGCCGGAGGAGACCGCCGCGCGTGTGGAGCCGCTGCTCGACAGGCTGCGTCTGCGCCACCTGCAGGACGCGAACCCCTTCACCCTCTCCGGTGGCGAGAAGCGCCGGCTCACGGTCGCCGCCGCTCTTGCCACGCGGCCGAAGGCGCTCGTGCTGGACGAGCCGACCTTCGGCCAGGACGCCCGCACCTGGCGCGAACTGGTCGCGATGCTCGCCGCGCTGCGCGACGAGGGAACGGCACTGGTGCTCGTCACGCACGACGAACCGCTCGTGGCGGCACTCGCCGACGACGTGCTGCGTCTCGACCCTGCCGGTGCCGATCATCCGGATGCGGTCAGTGCTGCAGGTGCGGGAGGCGCCTTGTGAGTCTGGTCATGATCGATGCACGGCACTCGCCGCTGGCCGGGGTGAATGCGCTGGCGAAGCTCGTCGCGACGCTGATGCTCGGCATCGCACTGATGCTGTCGATCGATCCGGTCTCGGCGGGCGTGAGCCTCGTGCTGACGCTCGCCGTGCTGCCGTTCGCCCGGCTCGGCGTCGCCGACGTGTGGCGCAGAACCTGGCCGATCGCCGCGGCCGCAGCCGTCGCCTCTGTGGCGACCGTGCTCTACGGGCGCCCCGCGGGGCAGATGTATGTCGAGTGGGGCATACTCCGCATCAGCGACGGATCGATCGACCTCGCGCTGGCGATCCTGCTGCGTGTGCTCGCCATCGCGCTGCCTGCGGTCGTGCTGCTGTCGACGACCGACCCCACCGACCTCGCCGACGCACTCGGTCAGATCGTGAAGCTGCCGGCCCGATTCGTGCTCGGCGCGCTGGCGGGCCTGCGTCTGGTCGGGCTGCTGATCTCCGACTGGCGCGAGATGTCGCTCGCGCGGCGCGCCCGCGGTGTCGCCGACCACGGCAGACTGCGCAGGTTCCTCGGTATGGCGTTCGCGCTGTTCGTGCTGGCGATTCGGCGAGGCACGCACCTGGCCACCGCGATGGAGGCCCGCGGCTTCGGCGCGGACCCTCGTGAGGTGCGCCGCACGTGGGCACGCCCGTCCGTGCTGCGCCTCCGCGACGGCGCGCTGGTGCTGCTCGCCGCCGTGATCGCCGCGGTGAGCATCGCGGCGGCGATCGCCACCGGCGCCTGGACGTTCATCCTCACCCTGTAGAACGCCCGGACCGACTCGGCGCCGTTGCGGGTCAGACCGGCACGTCGACGACGTGCGTCTCGCCTGTCTCCGGTTCGACGGACCCGGACGACCACGCCGCGATGTCGTCGCGCAGGCGCGGCAGCGCCTCATCCGGGGCCCAGACACTCAACCGAGCGGACGCTCCGTACTCCGTCTCGCCCAGCACGGCATCATACGACCCCGCCCACGCGCGCAGCTGGTTGTCGTACCGCCCGGCGTCCGCGTGCGAGACGTCGAAGGCGACGTGTGTGAGGGCACGCCGATGCACGATCGTCGCCTCGTCGAGCGCGTCTGAGACCGCCTGTCCGTATGCGCGGACGAGCCCGCCCGCCCCGAGCTTGATGCCGCCGAAGTAGCGGGTGACGACCGCGACGACGTCGGTCAGGCCGCGACGGCGCAGCACCTCGAGCATGGGGACGCCGGCCGTCCCCGACGGTTCGCCGTCATCCGACGAGCGGGCCTGATCCGCCGTGAGTCCCGTCACCATCGCCACGCAGTTGTGGCGCGCGTCCCAGAACTCCTTGCGGATGGTCGCGATGAACGAGTCGGCATCGGCGACGGATGAGACCGGCTGCAGGTGCGTGAGGAACCGCGACCGCTTGATCTCGAGTTCGTGGTCCACGCGCCCCGCGATGGTGGCGGGATACGCGTCTGGCATCCTTCGAGGGTAGCGTCGGAGCATGGACGCAGCTGTCGATGTGAAGGCACTCGCCCTCAACGTGGAGATTCCCGAGCACCTGCGCTGGCGCGACGAGAGGCGCGGGGAAGAGTCCGAGCTCCAATCGATCACTGTGCGGCTGTTGCCGGACGACACGCTCGCGGCGAAGGCGTACGGGCGTCCGGTCGCGGGAGGCAGGGGTGCATACGTGTCGTTCGCCGTGCGACGAAGCCCCGAGATCGACGCGCTGATCGCGGAGGCGGCCGACGAAGCCGCGCGCCGGTGGTCGGCGCACGACGGCCTCTGAACCGGTGGGCCCGAGTTCCTGCTCTCCGGCACCCGGTGCCCTACCCTGAACCCATGCAGACGCTGACCCTGTCGGAAGCCAGGCGGTCGCGATGGGGCGCGCAGCTGCTCGGCGGCTCCGAGCTCACGCCAGTCGACGTCGTCGACCGCGCGATCGCGCTGCAGGGGCAGGATCTGCCGGCCGTGCTGCGGGCGATCGCGATGCGTTCGCGACCTGGCACGACCGTCGACGATGTGCGCGCCGCGTTCGACCGGGGCGAGCTGGTGCGCTCGTGGCCGGTGCGCGGCACTCTGTTCGCCACGACGCCGGCGCACCTCGCGGCGCTGCTGTCGCTGACCGGCGAGCGCATCCACCGTTCCACGGTGCGCCGTCGTGCGGAACTCGGTCTCGACGACGGCACCGTTGCCCGCTCCGGCGAGGCTGCGCTCGACGCGCTCTCCGACGGCGGCCTCACCCGCGCCGAGCTCCTCGCGGTGTGGAAGAACGAGGGAATCGACACCGCAGGCGGTCGCGGCTACCACCTGATCTTCCACCACGCCGTCTCCGGCACGTGGCACTGGGGATCGTTCCGGGGCGAGGAGCAGCTCCTCGCCCCGTCCATGGACACACCGACGCCCTCTCCTGATCCGCTGCCCTTGATCATCCGGGGGCTCGTGACGGCGCGCGGTCCGGTGACCGAGGTCGACCTCGCCTGGTGGCTCAAGCTGCCGAAGACACAGGTGCGGCGTGCGATCGCCGCCGCGGACCTCACCGAGATCGTGCTCGACGGTGGGCCCGCCTGGATCGCCGACGAACCCGCGACGGATGCGCCGACCGACACCTTCGCGCCGGCGTTCGACGAGTGGATCCTCGGCTACCAGGACCGTTCCTTCACGGCGTCCTCAGCGATGCAGACTGCGCTCGTGCCTGGCGGCAACGGAGTGTTCCGCCCCGCGGTGATCGTCGACGGCGTCACCGTGGGCACGTGGCAGGGACGCTCGAAATCGCGCAGAGAGCCCTCACTCGAACTCGTCGAGAAGGTGCCGGCTGCGACCCGGCGTCGGCTCGAGGCCGCGCTCGCCGCCTGGCCCCACGCATAGGTGGATTCGGCGCGCTTCGCTACGGCGAGATGCCCCGTTCCAGTCCGAAACCGCGACCAGAACGGGGCGTCTCGACAAAGTCCAGGCACTTCGCGAGCGTGGCGCGGGCCACGGCGGCGCCATGGGTCAGGGGATGGCGGCGAGCTCGTCCGGGGCGGCTGGCGCGTTCACGCAGATCGTATCGGCGAGCCCGCCGAAGCGATTCGTGAGCAGGGCGCGGATGTCGCCGGGTGCGCCGGAGACGCAGAAGGCGTCGAGCATTTCGTCGGTGATCGAAGCGGCCATCTCGCCCCACTCGCCGCGGCGGGATGCGGTGTGCAGCCGGTCGGCGGCGTCCTCCCAGCCGTGCCGCTCCATCACGGGGCGATAGGCGGGCGTCGAGGCATAGAACGCGATCTGCTGGCGAACGGTCTCCTCCTGCTTCGCGCGTGAGGGCTCGTCGGCCCCGGCGATCACGAACGGCTGGAGCACGACATCCGGAACGTCGCGATCGGCTGAGCGCGCGCCGGACTCGAGGCGGGGGAGCGAGACATCGGCGAGGTACTCGCGGGTCGTGAACGCGTGCGCCACGAAGCCGTCTGCGACTTCACCGGCCAGCGCCGTCATGCCGGGGCCGACGGCCGCGAGCCAGATATCCGGATTGCCGAACGGGTTGGGTCCAGGATCGAAGAACGGCGTCATCAGGGTGTGCCTGTAGTGCTCCCCGCGCACGTTCAGACGCTCGCCGGTCCGCCACGAGTGCCAGATCGCGCGCACGGCGCCGACGAACTCGCGCATGCGCGGCACGGGCGCGGACCACGGCATCGAGAAGCGCTTCTCGATGTGCGCCTGCACCTGTGAGCCGAGGCCGAGCGCGAACCGGCCCCGTGCGGCCAGATGCACGTCGTTGGCGGTGGTCGCCAGCGTCATCGGGTTCCGCGCGAACGCCACCGCGATCGCCGTGGCCACCCGCACGCGCTCTGTCGCCGCCCCCGCCACCGCACAGCCGACGAGAGGATCGTGCTGCGTCTCCGCTGCCTGCACGCCGTCGTAGCCGCTGCGTTCGGCGAACGTCGCCGCTTCTGTCAGCCCTCGAGGCGACGCGTCGCGGGCGCCCAGCTCGAGCCGGATGGTCTTCGCTTCTTCGCGCATGATGCTTATCCTGATCGGGGGTGACCGGCATCCGGAAATGATTTGTGGGAATGCCACTGTCGAGCCGTCGCGGCAGCGGGCGAGATTCCCGGGCGCACGGAGGGACGTCGCCCCATTCGCAGTGTGTGAAAGCACCCGCTCCGGTGAAGACCGCGGGCGCGAGCCCACGTGGGGCGTCGCGTCGAACGCACGCCTTCGGCGGCTCCGCGCGCGAATCCGCGCTTCTTGTACGAATGCGCAACAGTTCGCCATTCGGCGAATCCGGGGTGATATCCTTCGCCGACAAGCACAAGCAGTACGTTCGACGCGGTCAGCAGACGCACACCAGGCATGGATATGAACGTGTCACGCTTGTGCTGCACGGAGGTTGGGGGATCTCCGTTCGGAAGGCGAATCGCCCGAGATTCGCAACGGCGAGCGAACGCGTTCGCCGTCCGTGAAGCCGCGAGCCGTTGAGGCTCACATGCGGAGGGGAACAATGAACAAGTCGAACGTGCGCATCTGCGCGCCGCTTCAGCGTACGGCACGACCGGCGCCTGTCGGTGAGCGATCATGATGCTCCGGATGGGCCTGCCGGATCTGGTAGGCGGCGGCCCGCTGCAGGTCTCGTCGCAGCGCCTTTCCGAGGGCGTCTACGACCGTCTGGTCACCGACATCCGCACCGGCGTGCTCCGGCCAGGAGACCCGCTGCGCGACCGCGACGTTGCTGAGCACCTCGGGGTCTCCCGCACGCCGGTGCGCGAGGCCATTCAGCGACTCGAGCGCGCCGGACTGCTCGACGTGTGGCCGGGGCGCCAGACGAAGGTCCGCGAACTCGGCGGCGACGACACCACTCGCCTGTACGAGTACTTCGGCGAGCTGTGCGCCATGCATGTGCGTTTCGGGATGGGTCGTGCCGGCGATCCGGATGTGGATTGCGAGCCCGTGCACAAAGCCGCTCGCGGCCTGGCCGAGACCGACGAGGCCGCCTGGGCGGATGCATTCGTCGGCTTCATGGAGAAGGTCGCCGCGTGCGATGTATCCGTGCGCGGCCGACTGCTCGAAGACCACCTGCCGCTGATGAGCATCGTGCTGCGCCGCGCTCCCGAGATCGCGGGTGACCGGCTGCAGCTCTCCGCCGATCTGAACAGCGCGGTCGAGCGCGGCGAGACCGACGCGGCGACCGACGCCATCCGGGCCCTGTTCGGCCTCGACGGCTGAGATGACGCAAGCGCGGGCCGGGAGAGCAGCTCTCCCGGCCCGCGCTTCAGTGCGGTGCGCGTGTCAGGCGCAGACCTCGCCGAGTTCGGTCGAGGCGGCGGTGAGGTCCTCGGAGGCGCCCGTCACCTGTTCGGTGAGCTCGGTGACCTCGGTGGCCGCATCGGCGGACGTCGCGTCGATCTCGGCCATCTTCTGCGAGACCTGGTTGACGGTCTCGTAGCTGTCCGCGTACTTCGTGAAGGTCGTGCTGACCTCCTCGTTCGTGACCTGGTCGTTGATCGACGCGATCGTCTCGCTGGTCTCACTGATCAGGCTGTTGAGCTTCTCGGTGTCCTGCGAGGTCGCGGCCGACATGATCTCGGAAGTGCTCTCCGAGAGATCGGTCAGGCCGGTGACGACGATCTCGCACGCGTCGGCGACGCTCTGGTCGGATGTCTCTGTGGTCGTCTCTTCGGAGGTGGACTCCTCGGTCTGCGACGACGCATTGTCGTCGGCCGGAGCATCCGCCGAGTCGTCGGAGCCGCAGCCGACCAGCGCGGCGGGAATGAGTGCGAGAGCGCCGAGCGCGATGAGCGCGCGTCCGCGACGAAGGGTAGCCATGTGGACTCCTCAGAGCAGGCGGGGGAGCACAGGAAAGTCATCGGACGCGTCCCCCCGAAGTTCCGCGCCGACAGTCACAGCCTATGACTCTGTGCCTGGGTCGCCGATGGGGAGAAGTGCCCTGGCTGGTCGCTGCGGCATCCGGATGCCGCAGGTGCCGTCCGTATGCCTTTCAGGCCGGGCCCCGTACCCTTTGAGGTATGACTTCCTCGGAGAGCGCGTCGCGACCTGCCACGGCTGAAGGCCCGGGCCCTGTGCGTCAGGTGCGCCCGAAGGCGGAGGGGTGGCAGCAGGCCAAGGACGCCGAGGGGCGTCCGCTGCTGCAGTTCGCCAGCCCCAAGCGCGGCAAGCCGCCCGTGCATCTCGCCGACCTCACCCCGGAAGCGCGTGTCGAGAAGGTCAAGGAACTGGGCATGCCTGGATTCCGTGCCAAGCAGCTCGGTACGCACTACCTGCAGCACTGCACGTCGGACCCGGAGCGGATGACCGACCTCCCGGCGGAAGGCCGCGACGAGCTGGTCGCCGGGCTGCTGCCGACGCTTCTGACCGAGGTGCGCAGGCTGCAGACCGACGACGGCGACACGATCAAGTTCCTGTGGAAGCTGCACGACGGCGCCCTGGTCGAGTCCGTCCTCATGCGCTACCCCGGTCGGATCACGCTGTGCGTGTCTTCGCAGGCCGGGTGCGGCATGAACTGCCCGTTCTGCGCGACCGGTCAGGCCGGTCTCACCCGCAACATGTCGGCGGGCGAGATCGTCGAGCAGGTCGTGCGCGCCAACGCGCTGATCCGCGCGGGCGAGCTCGGCGAGTCCGAGCATGACGACGAGCGTGTGACGAACATCGTCTTCATGGGCATGGGTGAGCCGCTGGCCAACTACGCCAGGGTGATGCATGCGGTCAGGGTGATGACCGACAAGAAGCACGGCATGGGCATGAGCGCCAGGGGCATCACGATCTCGACCGTCGGCCTCGCTCCGGCCATCCGGAAGCTCACCGACGAAGACATCCCGGTGACGTTCGCACTGTCGCTGCATGCGCCGGATGATGAGCTGCGCGACGAGATGATCCCGGTGAACTCCCGTTGGAAGGTCGACGAGGTGCTCGACGCCGCGCGAGCGTACTTCGACAGGACCGGCAGACGGGTCTCGATCGAGTACGCGCTGATCCGCGATATGAACGATCACCCGTGGCGCGCCGATCTGCTCGCCGACAAGCTGCACGCGCGTGGCAAGGGGTGGGTGCATGTCAATCCGATCCCGCTGAACCCGACGCCCGGCTCCGTGTGGGATGCATCGCCGAAGCGCGCGCAGCAGGAGTTCGTGCGACGGCTCAACGACGCGGGCATCCCCACCACGATCCGCGACACCCGCGGCAAGGAGATCGACGGCGCCTGCGGCCAGCTGGTCGCGACCGAAGACGACGAGAAGGCCGCGACCTCGTCCTGAGCGACGGGGCGGGGCTCGTCAGGGTGCGGAAAGGTACGGGGCGACGGCTCGTTCGAAGCCTTCGGCGGTGCGGCGCACGGCCTCGGCGGGCTCAGTGTCCCAGATCGCCTGGTTGAGCAGCTCGACTTCCACGTCGCCGGTGTAGCCCGTGGCCTCGACCGCGCGCGTCATGCCGGAGAAATCGATCACCCCGTCACCCGGATAGTGCCGGGAGAGCAGGTTGTCGGCTTCGAGCGGCGTCTTCCAGTCGCACACCTGATACGTGGCGATGCGACCCTCGCGGCCGGCGTGCGCGATGGTGTCGAGCACATCCGGATCCCACCACAGGTGGAACGTGTCGACCGTGACGCCGACGACCTCGGGCGCGAAGTCGGCGGCGATGTCGAGCGCCTGATCGAGGGTCGACAGCACGGAGCGGTCCGATGCATACATCGGGTGCAGCGGCTCCAGCGCGAGCTGCACTCCCCGCTGCTGTGCGTGCGGCGCCAGCTGCGCCACCGCATCGCGTACGCGCTCGCGCGCACCGACGAGATCGCGAGACCCATCAGGCAGACCTCCGACGACGAGCACGAGAACGGCTCGGGAACCGTCGGCGCCCGCGGCGGCGAGGGTCGCGGTCTCGTCGATCGCGACGCGGTTGTCGTCGAGGGCGGCGGTGCGCGTCGGGCCCTCCTCGGCCGTGAACCAGCCGCCGCGGCAGTGGGTCGAATAGCGCAGGCCGCTGTCGGCGAGCATTCTCGCTGTCTCGTCGAGCCCGGCCTCCTGCACCTGCTCGCGCCACAGCCCGATCGCGCCGATGCCGGCATCGGCCGTGACCCGGATGGCCTCGGCCGCGGTGGTCTTCTTGATCGTCGCCTGATTGATGGACAGACGGGGGTGAGGGGCGGTCATGCGTCGACTCCGTTCAGGCGCAGCAGCGAATGCCACCGCTCGGCGGCCAGGTCGGGCTTCTCGAGGGCGCGCGCGTCGTTGGCGAGGCGCACGATCTCACTGAGATGGCGCAGCGAACGCGCCGAATGCAGGCCGCCCACCATCTGGAAGGCGGGCTGGTGTCCGTTCAGCCATGCCAGGAAGGCGACGCCTGTCTTGTAGTAGAAGGTCGGCACGGCGAACACCTGCCTGCTCAGGGCCTGGGTCGGCTGCAGCAGTTCGAGGTAGCGTGCCGGATCACCTGCGTCGAGCGCCTGGATGGCTGCGGAGGCGACGGGTGCGAGCGCGGCGAACGCGCCCAGCAGCGCGTCGGAGTGCGTGCGCATCGTGCCGGGCGAGCGCTCCGGCTGGTCGGCATCCGGAGTATCCGCCCCGCCGATCAGACCGACGTAGTTGAAGTCGTCGCCGGTGAACATCCGCACGCCCTCAGACAGTCGTTCGCGCACGGACACCTCGGCGTCGGCGTCGAGCAGGCTCATCTTGAGCCCTGCGATCTTCGCCGTGTGCTCGGTGATGATCTCGACGACGACATCCGATGCCTCTCGCCAGTCGGTCGAACCGAAGTAGCCGGCCAGCTGCGGGTCGAACGCCGTGCCGAGCCAGTGCAGCACGACCGGCGTGGTCGCATCCCCCAGCACCTCGCGGTACACGCGGCGGTAGTCCTCGGCTGACGCGGCGGCGCGGGCCAGGTGCCTGCTCGCCATCAGCACGGGGACGGCGCCGTGCTCTTCGGCGTGGTGCAGCTGATGGCGGTAGCCGTCGATGATCTGCTGCAGCGAGACATCGGGTTCGTCGAGGTGATCGGTGTTCACACCGACGGCGACCGAGCCGCCCTCCTCGCGGGCTACCTGGGCGCTGCGGGCGATCAGCTCCCGCACGGCGGCGGCGTCGAGCCCCATGTTGCGCTGCGCGGTGTCCATCGCATCGGCCACGCCGAGACCCCACGAGTACACGTTGCGGCGGAACGCGAGGGTGGCGTCCCAGTCGATTTCGGCGGGCTGGCCCGGAGTGTTGTCGGCCCAGGCGACCGGCGCGACGTGCGCCGCTGCGTACGCGACGCGCGAGCGCAGGCCGTCCGTCGGCTTGTTGAACTCTCCCGCCTCGTTCAGAGCGGTCGAGGCGACGGAGCCGTCGCCGGAGAGCAGGGTGAGTGCGTCGCTCATCCGGATCAGTCCAGGCTCAGCTCGGGGAGTTCGACCTTGGTGCCGGTGCGGCTCGACTCGAGGCCGGCCTCGGCGAGCTGCACGCCGCGGGAGCCGGCGAGCAGGTCGAACGGATAGTCGGTGCTGGTGACGAAGCTGGTGAGGAACTCCTGCCACTGCTGGCGGAAGCCGTTCAGGAACACGTCGTTCGTCGGCACGTTCTGCCAGGTCGCGTCGTAGTCGACCGTGTCTTCGATGTCGGGGTTCCACACCGGCTTGGGCGTGGCATTGCGCTCCTGGATCTTCGCGCCGAACAGGCCGACCACGGCGGAGCCGTGCGTGCCGTCGACGTGGAACTCGACCAGTTCGTCGCGATTCACCCGCGTGGTCCAGCTCGAGTTGATCTGCGCGACCGCGCCGCCGGCCAGCTCGAAGACGCCGTATGCGGCGTCGTCGGCTGTGGCGTCATAGTGCTCGCCGCGCTCGTCCCAGCGCTCGGGAATGTGCGTCGAGGCGTGCGCATAGACGCTCTTCACGCCGCCGAACAGGTTCTCGAGCACGTAGTGCCAGTGCGGGAACATGTCGACGATGATGCCGCCGCCGTCCTCTGCGCGGTAGTTCCAGCTCGGGCGCTGGGCGGGCTGCCAGTCGCCCTCGAACACCCAGTATCCGAATTCGCCTCGCACGGAGAGGATGCGACCGAAGAAGCCGGAGTCGATCAGCCGCTTCAGCTTCTGCAGGCCGGGCAGGAACAGCTTGTCGTGCACGACGCCAGCCTTGACGCCGGCGTCTCTGGCCAATCGTGCGATCTCCAACGACTCTTCGACGGATTCGGCGATGGGCTTCTCGGTGTAGATCGTCTTGCCCGCGGCGATCGCCTTGCGCAGGGCAGAAGCGCGCGCCTTGGTGACGAGGAAGTCTCCGTAGATCTCCCACTTCGGGTCGGCGAGCGCGGCGTCGAGATCGGTCGTGCAGTCCTCGATGCCGTGCCGCTCGGCGATCTCGGCGAGCTTCGCCTCGCTGCGTCCGACCAGCAGGGGACGGACGGTGACCTTCGTGCCGTCCGGCAGCTCGAAGCCTCCCTCATCGCGGATCGCGAGGATCGAGCGCACGAGGTGCTGGCGATAGCCCATGCGCCCGGAGACGCCGTTCATGATGATGCCGATCTCACGAACGGCGGGAATCGATGTCTCGGACAAGATGATGCCTCCTTGCATGATGGCGTGTGCCGCATCCGAATGTTGGGAAGCGCTTTCCCGATGCGATAAGTGTGACACGGCGCGGCGATGCGGACAACACCCGCGTTCGTCGATGCTCCCGGTCAGTGGGAGGAGGGTGCTCTCGGGCTGCTCGTCACCAGGTGCCCTCAGTGCGATCGGGCGAACGCACCCGATCGAGGGGCAGTCGGTGTCACTGCTGCGTGGGGAACAGCTCGTCGAGGAACGCGAGCTGCGCGCGCTGGTGCACGATCTGACCGCCCTCATGGCCGTTGTAGGGATAGACCTCGATGCGCTTGTCTGCGCCCGCGTAGTGGTTGTACTGCGCGAACACCGTCGACGGAGGACAAGTGGCGTCGTACAGCGCGACGGAGTAGAGCGCCTTCGCCGTCGCCCGCGCCGCGAAGTTCATACCGTCGAAGTAGCTCAGCACGCGGAACACGTCGTCCTCTTCGCCGCGCCTGGTCTGCAGGTAGCGCGCGAGTTCGTTGTACGGATTCGCGTCGGTGATCTGCAGCGCCCGGCGGAAGAAGCTCAGGAACGGCACGTCCACCATGGCACCGGCGAGGCCGTCGGACAGCCCGGCCGCCGCCGCGGCGATGCCGCCGCCCTGGCTGGCGCCCGAGACGACGACGCGATCCGGGTCGACGGCCGGGTGGCTGCGCGCCGCGTCGACGGCGAGAGCCGCATCGGTGAAGATGCGTCGGTAGTAGTAGTCGTGCGGATCCTCGATGCCATGCGACATCCGGCCCGCGACCTGCGGTGCGCCGCCGACGGGGTCCGTTGTCGCGCCGGGGAAGCCTCCGTTGCCCTGCCCGCGGCTGTCCATCATGAACACGGCGTGTCCGGCGCTGGGCAGCTGCGTCCACTGTTCGGGGAACCCGCGACCCCCGCCGTAGCCCATGTACTGCACGACGGTGGAGCGGACCTCGCCCTTCGGCCGAACGAACCAGGCCCGGATGGGCTGTCCGCCGAAACCGGGGAACGTGACGTCCTCGACGACGAGGTTGCGCAGCGGGCCGTCCACCCGGGTGAACTGCGCCCCTCCACCGCGCGACTCCGTCAGCGTCGCGCGCCAGAAGTCGTCGAAGTCGGCCGGCTCTTCGCGCTCGGGCGCATAGGTGCGCAACTGGTCGAGGGGGAGGTCGAACTGCGCCATGGAGAGTCCTTGTCTGTGTTGTTCCGACGGTGCCGACGTTAGCGGATGTCGGCGGCGGCCGGCGCGGAGTCCGACGCCGGCGCCTCCCGGATGTCACACCCGCGGCCCGGCCGGTGTCGTATGGGTGAGCGGGCGCCGCAGGAGCGTCTGCAACCCAGGAGGAGAGTCGCCATGAGCAGCACGTTCCGCATCCCGAAGGCCCGCATCACCGGGCTGTACGGCCGAGTCCTCGCCGGCATCACCAAGCGGATGTGGGGGAAGATCCCCGACAACGCGTACGTGCTGTGGCACAATCGCCGCGTGCTGAACGGGGTGCTCGGCTTCGAACGCAGCGCGACGAAGTGGAACCGGCTCGACCCGCAGCTGGCGACGTTCGCCGAGATGGCCGTCGCCGGCGCCATCGGCTGCAGCTGGTGCCTCGACTTCGGGTACTACATGGCGCATCGGTCGGGCCTCGACCTCGAGAAGGTGCGCGAGGTGCCGCGCTGGCGCGGCAGCGACGCGTTCTCCTCGCTCGAGCGCGACGTGCTCGAGTACGCCGAGGCGGCCACGGCGACCCCGCCGACCGTCGACGACGCGATCGTGACTCGACTGGTCGAGGCCCTCGGCGCCCCTGCGATGGTCGAGCTGACCCAGCTGATCGGCCTGGAGAACATGCGTTCGCGATTCAACTTCGCGGCGGGCCTGGAGAGCCAGGGGTTCTCCGACGTGTGCGAGGTGCCGTGGGCGAAGGCGGACGCGGTAGCCTCGGCGTCGTGACAGTCGGTCGGTGACAGCGCGAGGAGGCGACACGTGAGCGACGCGGCAGAGGTCGACCGCATGAGGCAGGGCGACGCAGATTCGACGCGCGCGTTCTCCGCGCATCGGAGGCTGCTCTTCACGATCGCATACGAGATCCTCGGGTCCGTCGCCGATGCGGAAGACGTCGTCCAGGAGGCGTGGATCCGGTGGGACGCGGGCGATCGCGGCGACGTCAGGGATGCGCGCGCCTATCTCGCGCGGATCGTGACCCGTCAGGCGCTCAACCGCCTCCGCACCGTGCAGCGGCGGCGCGAGGACTACGTCGGCACCTGGCTGCCCGAGCCGATGGTGACGACTCCGGACGTCGCAGACGATGTCGTGCTCGCCGAGAGCGTGTCGACGGCGATGCTGCTCGTGCTCGAGACGCTCACGCCCCTCGAGCGGGCGGTGTTCGTGCTGCGCGAGGTGTTCGACTTCGAATACGAGGAGATCGCCGAAGCCGTCGAGCGGAGCGCAGCGGCGGTGCGCCAGACCGCAAAGCGGGCGCGCGACCACGTCGCAGCGCGCAGACCCCGGATGTCCGTGGAGCCCGATGAGGCGGAGCGCGTGGTCGAGCGCTTCAGAGCCGCGACGATGACCGGCGATGTGCAGGGCCTGGTCGACGTGCTCGCGCCCGACGTGGTGTTCCTCAGTGACGGCGGCGGGAAGGTCACGGCCGCCAGGCGACCGATCGAGGGCGTCGAGCGCGTGCTGCGCCTGCTGCACGGTCTGCTGTCGCAGTACCCGGATGCCCGGCTCGAGTCGGCCGCCGTCAACGGTTCGCCCGGCCTGCTCGTCATGATCGACGGCGCTCCGGACGGCGCGGTCTCGTTCGCGATCGACGGCGGTCGCATCATGTACGCCTACTACACCCGCAACCCCGACAAGCTCACGCACCTCACCGCCGCCCCGCCCCTCGCCCGCTGACGACTCCTCACATCTCCGTCAGACCCGCCGTTGTCAGCTGAGGAGAAGCGGGAGACGTGAGGAGCCGTCAGCGCTTCATCATGCGGACATCGCCGAAGAGCTTCGCGAGTCTGCTGATCCAGTCGTCTCGGCGGACGGCGAACCAGCCGACGACCATGGCGAGCGCGCTGGCGGCGAAGACCCAGAAGCCGACCCAGGTGGCCGAGTCGCGGCCCGCGTACATCGCGTCGAGATTGCGCAGCGCTCCGGTGGTGAGCACGAGGAAGACGTGCACGACGACGAACGCCACGAAGAAGAGCATGGTCGGCCAGTGCAGCGCCTTGGCCGCAGAGCCGGGGAAGAAGCGGTTCAGGGTCGTCGGCCAGAACGTGCTCAGCCGCCACCCGGTCAGCGCGGCGACGGGGGCCGCCAGGAACACGATGGCGAAGTAGGACAGCTGCTGCAGTGCGTTGTAGTTCACCCAGCTGTGGTGGGTCGGCCAGTCGAGCGAGACGTACTGCAGGCCGGCGGAGATCGCGTTCGGGACGATCTCCCACGTCGTCGGCACGACCCGCACCCAGTGTCCGCTCGCGAACAGCAGCACGACGAAGACGATGCCGTTGGCCAGCCACAGCAGATCGACGCCGATGTGCGTCCACAGGGCCAGCGACATCCGGCGCTTCTTCACTCTGCGCGACGTCCACAGCCCGCCCGCGCGCTTCTCGAAGCGATAGCGCAGTCCGCTGCGGATGATGAGCACCAGGAAGAAGGCGTTCAGGAAGTGCGTCCAGGACACGAACGCGGGGATGCCCTCTGCGGTGCCCTCCGGCAGCGGGGCCTCGCCTGGGTAGGCCGCCAGGAACGCCTCGAGCACGTCCGTCGACAGGACGGCGCGCACGCCGAAGATGACGCACCACCCGACGACGCCGAGCGCGGCGGTCAGGAGCAGCAGTGCCGAGCCGCGAACCCAGGTCGTCTTGCGACGCACGGTCTGAGGTCGGGCGGGATCGGTGGGCACTCGTATATCTTGACCGATCGCGCCTGCGAGGATGGAAAAGCGTTACGTCGTGTGTTGCGGCGCGGTCAGGCCGAACGGCCTGCTTCGTAGCCGGCGCGATAGGACTCCTCAGCGCCGGTGTGGAACATGTCGCGCTCGCCGGGGCGCAGGATGCTGCGCGCGCCGGGAAGGTCGAGCTCGCCGACGAGATCGCCTCGGCCTCGGATGACGGCAACGGGGCGCCCGGACGCCTTCCCCTTGACGAGGTCGGCTGCGGAGGCGAGTTCGTCGGCTGAGCACGGCTGGGTCACGGCGAGCTCCCGCCCCTGCGCGTCGGTCCGGCCGCGCAGATCCTCGAACACGTGCACGCCTGCTGCGCCGATCGCCTGGTCGGTCTGGCCGTCGCGCCACGCGCGGCCGAGGGTGTCGGAGACGATCACGCCGATCTGCGCGCCCAGCCGGGTCCGCAGACCTTCGGCGATGGCGCGGGCTGAGGCATCCGGATCCTCCGGCAGCAGCAGCACGGTGCCCTCCGGAGTGTTCGACGCGTCGACGCCGGCGGCCGCGGCGATGATGCCGAGCCGGCTCTCCACGATCCGGGTGCGCGCCCCGTTCGGCCAGGTGCGCTCCGCGACCACGCGCACCGTCTCGGCCGTGATCGCATCCTCGCGATCGTCGGCCCGGACGAAGCGGCCCTCGGCCTTGGAGACGATCTTGCTGGTCACCACGAGGATGTCGCCGTCCGCGAGCTCACCGCCGGCGGCCGCGGCGATCACCGCCACGAGATCGTCCCCCGCTGCGATCTCCCCGATCCCGTCCAGCGCCCACGCCTGCAGCATGTGCCCGCCTCTCGCGAATGCCTACGATGTTCGCGAGTGCCTACGGAACTGCATAGGCACTCGCGAAGAGCCTAGGCGTTCGCGGACGCCGGACGCCGCGATGTGCGTGCCCGCCTGGATTGAGCGTGGGGCGGGTGCGTGCAGCGCAAGGACGGTCCGCGATGTGCGGGCCGGGCGCCCGTCGAGCGGTCCGGACGCCGCGATGTGCGTGCCCGCCCCGCGCTCAGCGTGCTCAGCGTGAGAAGCGGACCTCGGTGAGGGACTCCCCCAGAAACGCCTCGTCGCGCTGGGCGCCGTCGAAGACGAAGCCGCGCTTGGTGTAGAAGCTCTCCCCGCCCGGGTAGTTCTGAGCGATCCAGCCGTACAGCGGCTCGTCGCCGTCGACGACCGCATCGAACAGTGCACGGCCGATGCCCTTGCGGTGCCACGAGTCGAGCAGGAACACGAAGTACAGCTCGCGCGGGGCTGGGGCGTCGTCGTCGCGCGCTGGGCCGGAGCCGGCGAATCCGACGATCTCGCCGTCGACGAGGGCCGCAGCGTGGCGGTGCTCGTCGCCGCGGGAGGCATAGTTCGACCACAGATCCGCGAGACGGCGAGGGGACACGGCCTCGAGAGCTGCGGCGGAGATCATGCCGTCATAGGTCTCGTGCCACACCTTGGCGTGGACGCGGCCCATGGCGTGGGCATCGTCATCTCGGATGGGACGGATGAGCACGTCGTTGGTGTCCATGGGCCAGAGCCTAGGGCGCGGTTTCCGGTGCGCGAAATCCACATTCCTGCGCACATAAATCGTAGTGTTGGGGTATGTCGACGCTGGATGGTGCCCACCCCGGAAAGGACATCGTCGACGAGGCGATCGCCCTGGCCAGGAAGTGGGTCTCGAAGTCCGTCGACGCGGAGCCCGACGCCGCGGCGGAGCGGCTCGCGGGAGTGCTCCGCGACGACGACGGGCTCGCCTTCACCGTCGGCTTCGTCGACGGAGTGATGCGCCCGGAGAGCCTGACGGCAGCCGCGCGCAGCCTCGCCCGCGTCGCGCCGCTGGCGCCGAGCTTCCTGCCGGCACCGATGCAGGCCGCTGTGCGCCTCGGCGGCATGGTGGGTCCGCTCGCGCCCGCCGCTGTGGTGCCGATCGCCCGTCGTGTGCTGCGTTCGATGGTCGGGCACCTGATCGCCGATGCCCGGCCGGACAAACTGGGCCCCGTGCTCGAGAAGATCCGCGAGAACGGCGAGAGGGCGAATCTCAATCTGCTCGGCGAGGCAGTGCTGGGCGAGAAGGAGGCGCAGCGGCGCCTCGCCGGCATCAGACAGCTGGTGGAGCGCGACGACGTCGACTACGTCTCGGTGAAGGTGTCGAGCGTGATGAGCCACGTCTCGATGTGGGCATTCGATGAGATCGTCGACAGGGTCGTCGAGCGACTCACCCCGCTCTACGAGTTGGCTGCGGGCAACGGCACCTTCCTCAACCTCGACATGGAGGAGTATCGCGACCTCGACCTCACGATTGCGGTGTTCACGCGCCTGCTCGAGAAGGAGCAGCTGCGCGACATGCGTGCCGGGATCGTTCTGCAGGCCTACCTGCCGGACGCGCTGCCCGCGCTCCGCGAGCTGACGGCATGGGCCGCGCAACGAGTCGACGCGGGCGGCGCGCCGATCAAGGTGCGTCTGGTCAAGGGCGCGAACCTTGCCATGGAGCACGTCGAGGCCGCTGTGCACGATTGGTCGCTTGCGACCTACGGCACCAAGCTCGACACCGACGCCAACTACATCAGATGCCTCGACGAGGCGATGCGGCCAGAAGCGACCCGCGCCGTGCGCATCGGCGTCGCCGGGCACAATCTGTTCGACATCGCCTATGCGTGGCGTCTCGCGAACGAGCGCGGTGTGACGGACGATGTCGAGTTCGAGATGCTGCTCGGCATGGCACAGGGCCAGGCGCGTGCGGTCGCCGAGACGGTCGGCCCCATCCGGCTCTACGTTCCCGTCGTCGCGCCGGCGGAGTTCGATGTCGCGATCAGCTACCTGGTCAGGCGCCTCGAAGAGAACGCCTCGAAAGAGAACTTCCTCTCGGTCGCGTTCGACCTGGTCACGCATCCGGATCTGTTCGAACGCGAGCGGGAGCGCTTCGTCGAATCCGTGCGGCGTTCGGACGCGCACGACCTGCTCATCGGGCCGAACCGTCGCGCCAGGCCAGGCCACCTCGACGAGCCGAGTGCGACAGCCGACCCGGATGAGCCGCTCACGCAGGCGGTGCTCGACATCCAGCGCGGCCACAGCGATCCGGATGACGAGGACGAGGAAGGGCCGGCACGCAACGACACATTCGTCGAGACGGCCGAGTTCCAGACCAGGGCTGTGACGGAGGCGGGTGCGCCCGGCTTCCACAATGCGCGCGACACCGACCCTGCACTGCCGGAGAGTCGCGAATGGGCGGGGCGCATTCTGGGCAGGATGGCCACGTCGACGCTCGGCGAGGAGCGCGTGCGCTCGGCACGGGTCGCCACGAGCGCCGAGCTGACCAGCCGCGTGCTCGGCGTGCGCTACGCCGCCGCGTCGTGGGGGGCGCGGCCGGCCGCCGAGCGCGCCGAGATCCTGCGCCGTGCGGCCCGCGCGCTCGAGGCGCACCGCGCCGACCTGATCGAAGTCGCAGGCTCCGAGACCGGCAAAGTGCTCGCCGAGTCGGACATCGAGGTCAGCGAGGCGGTCGACTTCGCGAACTACTACGCGGCGAACGCCGGGGAGCTCGACCGCGTGCCTGGCGCGAGGTTCGTCCCCGCTGCGGTCACGGTGGTCGCCCCGCCGTGGAACTTTCCGCTCGCGATCCCCGCCGGCGGCGTGCTGGCCGCGCTCGCCGCGGGATCCGGCGTCGTGTTCAAGCCCGCCCCGCAGGCGCGCCGCTGCGGCGCCGTGATCGCCGAGGCGCTGTGGGAAGCCGGCGTGCCGCGCGACGTGCTCGAACTGGTCGACCTCGATGAGGGCGAGCTGGGGCGCGAGCTGATCGAGCATCCGGATGTCGAGCGCGTGATCCTCACCGGATCGATCGAGACGGCGAAGCTGTTCCGCTCCTGGCGGCCCCAGCTGCCGGTGCTCGCCGAGACCAGCGGCAAGAACGCGGTGATCGTCGCACCGTCCGCCGACCTGGACCTGGCGGCGGCGGATGTCGTCAGGAGCGCGTTCGGGCACGCGGGGCAGAAGTGCTCAGCGGCGTCGTTGGCGATCCTGGTCGGTCCGGTCGGCCGCTCGAAGCGGTTCGCGCGGCAGCTCGTCGACGCCACCAGATCGCTGCGAGTAGGCCCGCCGTCTGACCCGCTCAGCGAAGTCGGCCCCGTGATCGAGGTGCCGACGGGCAAGCTGGAGTGGGCGCTGAACACGCTCGACGAGGGCGAGCGCTGGCTCGTCAAGCCGCGAGAGCTGCCAGGCGGCGGCGGGCGGTACTGGACCCCCGGCATCCGGGTCGGTGTGAAGCCGGGCTCGCGGTTCCACCTCGAGGAGTTCTTCGGCCCCGTGCTGGGCATCATGTACGCCTCGTCGCTGAACCAGGCGATCCGGATGCAGAACGCCGTGGACTTCGGACTCACGGCCGGCCTGCACACCCAGGACCCGCGCGACCTCGAGGAGTGGATCGACCGAGTCGAGGCGGGGAATCTCTACGTCAACCGCGGCATCACCGGCGCCGTCGTGCAGCGTCAGCCCTTCGGCGGGTGGAAGCGCTCCTCGGTCGGGCCCGGCATGAAGGCCGGCGGACCGAACTACCTGATCGGTCTGGGCACCTGGCGCGGAACGTCGGGCGGACAGGCGTCGAGGTCGCTGCACCTGCGCGGACTCGACACCCGCATCGCGTCGCTGATCGAGGCCGCGCAGCCGAGCCTGCCGTACACCGGCTTCGAGTGGCTGCGTCGGGCGGCACTCGCCGACGCGCTGGTGTGGGATCGCGAGTTCGGCAAGATCAAGGACGTCTCGGGGCTCGGCGTGGAGCGCAACCTGTTCCGCTACCGGCCGGTGCCCGTCGCGGTGCGCTGCACGATCGACGCGTCGTGGCATGAACTGCTGCGCGTCATGGTCGCCGGGGTGCGCGTCGGCAGTCACTTCTCGGTCAGCCTTCCTGAGGGCATGCCGCGCGAGGTGCACCGCGAGCTGACAGCGCTGGGCGTGCCGGTGCACGTCGAGGACGACGACGAGTGGATCCGTCGTGTGAACCCGCGTACGGACGCGGTGCGGAAGGCGGACGCTCCGGATGAGGGCTCGGATGTCGCCGACTCCGGAGCGGATGATCTCGCGGTCGATGGGATGGTGCCGCAGGTGACCGAAGCCGCAGAGCCTGCGGACGAGGTTCCGGAGGTCACGACCGCGCACGCGATCAACCCGGATGCGGCGCACGGCGGAGATCTGGTGATCGAAGGTGCGCTCACCGACATCGACGACGAGGAGGACGACACCGCCGAGCTGCGCCGTCCGCCGCGAGTGCGTCTCGTCGGGCCGCGGGAATCGGTCGAGCGATTGCACACCAGGCTCGCCGAGACGACGGCGGGCGACCCGGATCTGGCCGTGTACGACGGCGAGGTCACCACGGCCGCCCGGCTCGAACTGCTCCCGTTCCTGCAGGAGCAGGCGATCTCGATCACCGCCCACCGCTACGGCAACCCCGATTCCACGTTCGACGAAGTGATCTGACCCGCGCGTGCAGTCTTCGACGCGGCTGCAGACCTGAGGCGGTTCTCCGGCGGGGCGTGGCAGAATGGTTCCGGCGTGCTCGTGCGCAGGTGTTGAGTTGCTCCGCCGGGCCCCAGGACTGCGTCCGCCACCGTTTCACGACGAGGAGCGTCAATGTCCCAGACGGCCCCTGCCCCACAGGTCCCCGCTCAGCGCACGATGCGCACGCGCCGGTTCCTGATGTGCCGGCCAGAACACTTCACGGTGTCGTACTCGATCAATCCGTGGATGCATCCGGATGATCCGACCGACACGTCGCTGGCCGTGCGCCAGTGGCAGGCGCTGTACGACGCGTACGTCGCGCTCGGCCACCAGGTCGAGCTGATCGACGACGTCGAGGGCCTTCCAGACATGGTCTACACGGCCAACGGCGGGTTCGTGCTCGACGGGGTCGCGTACGTGCCGAAGTTCCGACACGCGGAGCGCCGCGGCGAGGAGGAGCTGTTCGCCGCGTGGTTCCGCGAGCACGGCTTCGACGTGGTCGAGCCGGAGTTCACCAACGAGGGCGAGGGCGACTTCCTGCTCGCGGGCGACGTGATCCTCGCCGGCCGCGGCTTCCGCTCCGACGGCGCCAGCCACGGCGAGCTCGAGCGGATCTTCGGCCGGCCGGTCGTGTCGCTGACCCTCACGGACCCGCGCTTCTACCATCTCGACACCGCCCTGGCCGTGCTCGACACCGTCGTGGCCCCCGGCGAGACGCCGACGATCGCCTACCTGCCTGGCGCCTTCGACGAGGCCAGCCGTGCCGAGCTGGAGCGGCGCTTCCCCGACGCCATCAGGGTCGCGGACGCCGACGGCGACGCGTTCGGTCTGAACGCATCGAGCGACGGTCTGCACGTGTTCTGCTCACCGCGCGCCACGGGGTTCCAGGAGCAGCTGCGCGATCGCGGCTACGAGCCGGTGCCGATCGACCTGTCGGAGCTCCTCCTCGGCGGCGGCGGCATCAAGTGCTGCACGCTGGAGCTCAGAGGCCGCACCGATGGGTCGCCCGCTCGCATCACCGACGCCCCATCGGCGCGACCTCCGAGGGGAGCCGCATCGTGACCCAGGAGACGCACGTCGCCCGCAACTACGCACCGCTCGACGTCACGATCGCATCAGCCGAGGGCTCGTGGGTGACCGACGTCGAGGGGCGCCGCTACCTCGACATGCTCGCAGGCTATTCCGCGCTCAACTTCGGCCACCGGCATCCGGAGCTCGTCACCGCCGCGACGGAGCAGCTCGGGAAGATCACGCTGACCAGTCGCGCGTTCCGCTCCGACCGGCTCGAGCCGTTCGCCGCGGCACTGGCGGAGCTGTGCGGCAAGGACCTCGTGCTGCCGATGAACACCGGGGCAGAGGCCGTCGAGACGGGGATCAAGGTCGCCCGCGCCTGGGGGTACCGCGTCAAGGGCGTCGCCCCCGAGCGGGCGAAGATCGTCGTCGCGCACGGCAACTTCCACGGACGTACCTCGACGATCGTGGGGTTCAGCGACGACGCATCGGCGCGCGATGACTTCGGACCGTTCGCACCCGGCTTCGTGTCCGTGCCGTTCGGCGACATCGACGCGCTGACCGAGGCGATCGATGACGACACCGTCGCCGTGCTGATCGAGCCGATCCAGGGCGAGGCGGGCGTGATCGTGCCGCCGGAGGGGTTCCTGCGGCGCGTGCGCGAGGTGACCAGCGCGCACAACGTGCTGTTCGTCGCCGACGAGATCCAGTCCGGCCTCGGCCGCACAGGCGAGACGTTCGCGTGCGACCGGGAGGGCGTCGTGCCCGACCTGTTCCTGCTCGGCAAGGCGCTCGGCGGCGGCATCGTGCCGGTGTCGGCCGTGGTCGGCGATGAGAGCGTGCTGGGCGTGCTGCGCCCGGGGGAGCACGGTTCGACGTTCGGCGGCAATCCGCTCGCGGCGGCCGTGGGCCTGCGGGTCGTGGAGCTGCTCAGCGACGGCCGATTCCAGGAGCGGGCCCGCGCACTCGGCGACCATCTCGACGCTCTGCTGTCCGGCCTCGTCGGCTCAGGGGTGGCGTCGTACCGCCGCGTCGGGCTGTGGGCCGGCGTCGACATCGACGAGTCAGCGGGCACCGGCCGCGAGGTCACCGAGGCGCTGCTGGCTCGTGGTGTGCTCGCGAAGGACACCCACGGCCAGACGGTCCGCCTCGCCCCGCCGCTGACCATCCGGTCATCCGAGCTCGACTGGGCCATCGAACAGCTCAGACTCGTCCTCACCCGCTGAGCCCTCGGCGGGTTCCACCGCCCGCGAGGTGCCTGGAGTTCGTCGAGATGCCCCGGGATCGTCACGGTTGTGAACGATCCCGGGGCATCTCGCGAGCGGGGTCGCCCGCGTGTGCGCGGACGGCCGTCCCGGTCCGTTCGGAGCTCGCCTCGGTGAGGGGATACGCTCGGAACATGGCACGCATTGTGGTGGTCGGAGACGCACTCATCGATGAGATCCGCGACGAACTCGGCACGCGCGAGTTCGTCGGAGGAGCGGCGCTGAACGTCGCCGTCGGCCTCGCCCGCCTCGGCGAAGACGTGACCCTGGTCGCCATGGTGGGAGACGACGACGCCGGTGCGCAGATCCGCGCTCACCTCGCCGAGCACGGCGTCGAACTGATCGCGACGGACTCGCCGCTCGGTTCCGCCCGTGCGATCAGCACGCGCGTGAACGGCGAGCCGACGTACATCTTCAACGAGGCCTCGCAGCAGCGGCACATCGCGTTCTCGGATGAGGCGGTGGCAGCAGTCGAGGCGGCACCGGTCGTGGCGATCAGCTGCGTCGCCCTGGACTCCGCCGCGCAGATCGCCGAGTTCGACCGGGTGCTCAGCCGTGCCCGCGTCGCGATCGATCCGAACCCGCGTGAGGGGATGCTGCTCGACCGCGACGATTTCGTCGCCGGCTTCGAACGCGTCGCAGCAGGCGCGGAGTTCGTGAAGGTCGGCGAGGACGACGCCGCGCTGCTCCGGATGGGCTCGGTCGACGACCTCGAAGCGCAGCTGCGCTCCGACGGTGTGCCGACCGTGCTGGCCACCCGCGGCTCCGAGGGCGCGACGATCGTGACCTCATCGGGAACCTTCGACCGACCGATCGCGGATCTCCCGGGCGAGGTCGTCGACACCATGGGTGCAGGTGACTCGATGTTCGCGGTCTTCGTCGCGGCGCTCGCCGCGTCGGACGCGCCCGACTGGCGCCGCACTCTGGAGCGCGCACAGCTCATCGCTGCGGCGACCTGCCGCGCGGAGGGCGCGCTGCTGCAGCTCCCATAGCGCCGCTCGCGGTGCGGTCCTGAGCGGCGTCTAGTCGGAGAGCTGGCCGAGGGTGCGGGGGCGCACGACCAGCCACAGCGCGAGGATGCCGAGCACTGAGCAGGCGATCATGATCGATGCCATCGACAGCGGCGTGATGCCGCCGGTGAGCCCGGCCACGACGCCGACCAGCGGCGAGATGACGCCCGCGATGCCGTTGTTCGCCGCGCCGAGCACACTGGCAGCGGTGCCTGCGGCATCCGGATGGCGATCCAGCGCCAGCACCTGCGCGCACGGCAGCGTGAAGCCGCACGATGTCATGAACACGAACAGCGGTGCGATCACGCCCCACGGGCCGTCGATGAGCGCCGCGCACACCGGGATCGCGATCGCCGAGACCAGCAGCATCCCGGTCGAGAAGGCGAGTACCCACTGCGGCCCGAACCGGGCGGCCAGCCGGGCCGCGATCTGGTTGCCCGCGATCAGACCGAGCGAGTTCACGGCGAACACCATCCCGTACTGGATCGTCGACAGTCCGTATTCGGTCTGGAACAGGAAAGACGACGACGACAGGTAGGAGAACAGCCCCGAGAACGTCATCGCCCCGATCGCGAGCACGCCGACGTACACCCGGTCGGTGAAGACGACGCGGTAGCGGTGCCGGATGGAGGTGTTCCCCGATGAGACGCGGTCATGCTTCGGGCGGGTCTCGGGCAGCGCGAACAGGGCGCATGCGAGGATGAGCGCTCCGTAGCAGGCGAGAACGACGAAGATGCCGCGCCACGGCATCACCTGCAGCAGGCCTGAGCCGATCAGCGGCGCGATCACCGGGGCGACGCCGGTGACCAGGGCCAGGCGCGAGAGCATGATGACCAGGCGCCGGCCGGCGAACAGGTCCCGCACCATCGCCATGGCGACCACTGCTCCGCCGGCCGCGCCGATGCCCATCAGCACGCGAGTGATGCCGAGGACTGCGAGGTCCGGCGAGAAGATCGCGCAGGTGCTGGCGAAGAGGTGCAGCGTCGTGGCGATCAGCAGCGGCGTGCGGCGGCCGATCACATCGCTGAGCGGGCCGACGATCAGCTGTCCGACGGCGAAGCCGACCATGGTGCCCGTGAGTGTGAGCTGCACCGCGCCTGCGGTCGTGTCGAACTCGCTCTCGAGGGCGGGGAATGCGGGCAGGTACAGGTCGACGGTGAACGGTCCCAGCGCCGTGAGGGCACCGAGCAGCAGCACGTACGCGAAGCGACGTCCGGCCGAGAGCTTGTCGCCCGGATGCACATGGGCGGTCTCGCGGGACGCCTCGCGCACGTACTCCGGAACCGAGATCGACCCGGTCGGGATCGCGATCAGACCGGTGGCCGTAGGGATCGCATGCGTCTCGGTGCGGGGTTCGCGGGCGCGCCTCTCCCGGGCGGCATCCGGCTCCTGCGGCTCTGAGGCGTCCGGATGGTCGTCATGAGGGTCGCCGTCGCGGCGTGCGTCGTCGCTGTCGCGGTGATCGCTGGTCACTGGCGCTCCTCGTGGCTGGAAGATGGGGGCTTCCCTTGACGCTACCGCGGCCCGCCTGGCGAGGGCCAGCACGCCGGGCCGCGTCCGGAGGGCGACCGCGGCGGCCGATGCCGCGGTGCAGAGCGCTCAGGCAGGTCAGGTGCGGGGGAGGTAGCGGGACACGTCGAAGGTGCGGGCGACGACGGCGCGCAGGCCGTCGAGGTCGCCGTCGACGATGCCCGCGGCGCGGGCCTGGATGAGCAGGTTGCCGACAGCGGTCGCCTCGACGGGACCGGCCTCGACCGGTACGCCCGCGCGGTCGGCGGTGAGCTGGCAGAGCAGTTCGTTCAGCGAACCGCCGCCGACGATGTGGATCGTCTCGACCGGTACGCCCGACAGCTCAGACGCCGTGCGCACGGCACCGGCGAACGCCTCGGCGAGGCTCTCGATGATCGAACGGGCGAACTCCGGCTTGGTGCGCGGCACGGGCCGGCCGTGCTCGGCCAACCACGCGGCGATGCGCTCAGGCATGTCGCCGGCCGGCATGAACACCGGGTCGTTCGCGTCGAAGATGCCGACCCGGCCGTCGACCTCGGCCGCTTCGGCGAGGAGCGCGGGCAGGTCGATCCGCTCGCCGCCGTCGCGCTCCCACGTCCGGATGGTCTCGCTCAGCAGCCAGAGGCCCATCACGTTGTGCAGGAATCTGGTGCGGCCGTCGACGCCGCCCTCGTTGGTGAAGTTCGCCTCGCGCGCGGCGTCGGAGAGCACCGGATGCTCGGTCTCGACGCCGACGAGGCCCCAGGTGCCGCACGAGATGTACGCGGCGCGGTCGGCCTTCATCGGCACGGCCACGACAGCCGACGCCGTGTCGTGCGACCCGACCGCGACGACGGAGGCGCTCCCGCCCAGTTCCTTCGCCACGTGCGGGAGGAACGATCCGACGCGCTCGCCTGGGGCGACCAGTCGGGGCAGCACCCGCTCGGGCACACCGATCCGCGCGGAGAGTTCGGTGTCCCACTGCTTCGTCGTGACGTCGAGCAGCCCCGTCGTCGACGCGTTCGTGCTCTCGGCCACCCGCTCGCCGGTGAGGAGCCAGCCGAACAGATCCGGCATCAGGAGCATGCCGTCCGCCGCGTCGAGCATGCCGTCCTGCCGCTCGCACGCCAGCTGGTACAGGGTGTTGAAGGGCAGGAACTGCAGCCCGTTGCGCCGGTACAGCTCATCGAAGGGCACCGCGGCGTGCACGGCATCGACGCCGCGCGCGGTCCGTTCGTCGCGGTAGTGCATCGGCGTGGAGAGCATCCGGTTGCCGCGCAGCAGCGCGTAGTCGACGGCCCACGAGTCGACGCCGATCGAGGCGACATCCGGGGCCGCGGCGAACGCTTCGCGCAGCCCGGCCATCGCGCCGCGGTACAGCGCGAACAGGTCCCACTGCATGCCTGACGGCGTCGTGATCGGATCGTTCGCGAATCGCCCGACCGTGTCCATCCGGAGCGCGCCGCGGTCGAAACTGCCGACGATCACGCGCCCGCTCGTTGCGCCGAGGTCGACTGCGGCGACGGAGCCAGATGTCATATGCACCTCCAGATGCGTTCGGTCCGGCGGCGGGCGCATGGCACCGGCCGCCGGACCGCGGGGATCAGCGGACGAACGCCTGGGCGACGCCGGAGTCGACCGGAACGTGCAGACCGGTCGTGCGGCTCAGCTCGGGACCGGTGAGCACGTACACCGCGTCTGCGACGTTCTCCGGAACGACCTCGCGCTTGAGGATCGTGCGGTTCGCGTAGAACTGACCGAGCTCCGACTCGTCGATGCCGTAGGTCTTGGCGCGGTTGGCGCCCCAGCCGCCTGCGAAGATTCCGGAGCCGCGCACGACGCCGTCCGGGTTGATGCCGTTCACGCGCACGCCGTGCTCGCCCAGCTCGACCGCGAGCAGCCGGACCTGGTGGGCCTGATCAGCCTTGGTCGCGGAGTAGGCGATGTTGTTCGGGCCGGCGAAAACCGAGTTCTTCGACGAGATGTAGACGATGTCGCCGCCGAGGCCCTGCTCGATCAGCGCCTTCGCCGCGGCCTTCGAGACGAGGAACGAGCCCTTCGCCATCACGTCGTGCTGCAGGTCCCAGTCGGCCGCTGTGGTCTCCAGCAGCGACTTCGACAGCGAGAGCCCGGCGTTGTTGACCACCAGGTCGACGCCGCCGAAGGCGAGCAGCGCTTCGTTCATCGCGGCCTGCACCGCCTGTTCGTCGGCGACGTTCGCCGCGACGCCGATGGCCACGTCTGCGTTCCCGAGCTCCGCCGCGGCGGCCTGCGCCTTCTCGAGGTCGAGGTCCGCGATGACGACGCATGCGCCCTCGGCGGCCAGTCGGGTTGCGATCGCCTTGCCGATGCCGGATGCCGCGCCGGTCACGAACGCGATGCGGCCGGCGTGCGTCTTCGGCTTCGGCAGACGCTGCAGCTTCGCCTCCTCGAGCGCCCAGTACTCGATCCGGAACTTCTCCTCGTCCGAGATCGGCGCGTAGGTCGACAGAGACTCGGCGCCGCGCATCACGTTGATCGCGTTGACGTAGAACTCGCCGGCCACGCGGGCGGTCTGCTTGTTCTTGCCGTAGCTGAACATGCCGACACCCGGCACCAGCACGATCAGCGGGTCGGCGCCGCGCATGGCGGGGCTCTCGTCCGTCGCATACGCGTCGTAGTAGGCCGCGTAGTCGGCGCGGTAGGCCTCGTGCAGCTCCTTCAGGCGCGCAACCGAGTCCTCGACCGACGCATCGGCGGGCAGATCCAGGATGAGCGGCTTGACCTTGGTGCGCAGGAAGTGATCCGGGCAGCTGGTGCCCAGTGCGCCCAGCCCCGGCGCCTTCTCGCTGGCGAGGAAGTCGGTGACGACCGCGTCGTCGGTGAAGTGCCCGACCATCGGGGCGTCGTGCGAGGCGATGCCCCGGATGGTGGCGGCCAGCGCCGCCGCCTTCTCACGACGCTCCGCCTCTGGGAGGGCCTCGTAGCCGGAGCGCACGGCGCCGAACGGGTCGGCACTGCCGTTCTCCGCGATGTACGCGGCGGCGGTGTCGATGATCCAGAGCGAGTTGCGCTCGCTCTCCTCGCTGGAATCGCCCCATGCCGTGATGCCGTGGCCGCCGAGCACGCAGCCGACCGCCTGCGGGTTCTCGTTCTTGATCGCGGCGATGTCGAGCCCGAGCTGGAAGCCGGGGCGGCGCCACGGCACCCACACGACCTTGTCGCCGAAGATCTTCCGTGTCAGCTCCTCGCCGTCGGCGGCGGTCGCGATCGCGATGCCGCTGTCGGGGTGCAGGTGGTCCACGTGCGCCGCGTCGACGAGGCCGTGCATGGCCGTATCGATCGACGGTGCGGCGCCGCCGGAGCCGTGTGCGCAGTAGTCGAACGCGGCGACCATCTCGTCCTCGCGATCGATGCCGGGGTAGACGTTCACCAGGGCGCGCATCCGGTCGAGGCGGAGCACGGCGAGCCCCTTCTCCTGGAGGGTGCCGAGGTCGCCGCCGGAGCCCTTCACCCACAGCAGCTCGACGGGCTCGCCGGTGACGGGGTCGGTCGCTGTGCCCTTCGCCGACGTGTTGCCCCCGGCGTAGTTGGTGTTCTTCGGGTCGGAACCGAGTCGGTTCGAACGCGCGATCAGATCGGCGACTGCGGGGTTGGTCGGTGCTTCGGTGGTCATGAGGCTCCCTGTTCGTTTGTGTTGATTCTTACAAGAACGAACGACATTCACAACCCCGACCTGATCTGAGCAGCTATCGGATGGCGACCAGGCCGCGGAAGGGGGCCAGGCGCGGGTCTGACGGGTCGAGTTCCGTGATGAGGGTGTCGATCTGGCCGGTCGCCAGAGTGGCCGCGCTGGACCGGCCGCCGAGCTTGGCTGAGTCGAGGCACAGCACGACGCGATTGCTCGCCCGAGCGAACACCTGCTTGACCTGGCTCTCGATCAGCGAGACCTCGCTGGTGCCGTGCTCGGCATCGAACCCCGTCGACGACAGGAAGAAGAGCTTGTACAGCATCGACACGGCCCCGGCGCAGGCGACGGGGCCGACGAGACTGCCGGTCGACGGCTCTGCCTCCCCTCCGGTGAGCACGGTCTGCCCCGCGTGCGCCGCGCGGAGCGCGATGTAGTTGTCGATCGAGTTCGTGGCGATCGACAGCTTCGGCCGCGCATCGAGGTTCGCGGTGATCGTGCCGACGGTGCTCGATGCGTCGAATGCCACTGCCCCCGTCGTCGGCAGCAGCTCCGCGGCCTTGCGTGCGATGACCTGCTTCGCGCGCGGACGGGTGGCACGGCGCTCGTCGAAGTGGCGGGGCCGCTCGATTGCGACGGCTCCGCCGCGCACGCGGCGCAGCTGCCCGGACAGTTCGAGTTCGTCGAGATCGCGGCGCACCGTCATCTCCGACACCTCGAGCCGGGAGGCGAGGTCGGTCAGCCGGGCCGCGCCCTCGCTGTCGACGGCCGCCAGAATCGCCGTTCTGCGCTGCTCGCCGTCGACTGTTCGGTTCGTCGCCATGCGGTCCCCTGTTCGAATCTGTTATGTTTCACACCGTACTTCACGATATCGGGGTTGTCATTCACGCGACGGCCCCGGATGATCCGATGACGGACGATCGCAGCGCAGCGGAGGGTCGAATGGCACAGCGGAGCACGGCGGGTCACTTCGCCGCGATCGATCTCGGCGCGACGAGCGGCCGGGTGATCCGAGGCATCGTGAGCCGAGACAGGATCGAGCAGGTCGAGGCATCTCGGTTCGCGAACCGCCCCGTCATGCTCGACGGCGCACTGCATTGGGATGTGCTCTCGCTGTGGCGCGGCGCGGTCGACGGGCTCTCCCACGCGGTGAGGGACGCCCCGCAGCTGAGGTCTGTTGCGGTCGACACCTGGGGCGTCGACTACGGGCTGCTCCGCGGCGGCAGGCTGCTCGCGAACCCCGTGCACTACCGAGACGCACGCACGGCGGACGAGCTCGAGCGCGTGCACGCCGCGATGCCCGAGGCGGAGCTCTACGCCCGCACGGGCGTCGAACCGCTCGCGATCAACACGATCTACCAGCTCGCGGCCGAGGCGCGCAGCGGGCTGCTCGACGTGGCCGGCACGGCGCTGCTCACCCCCGACCTGTTCTCCTACTGGCTCAGCGGAGTCGCCGTGGCCGAGCAGACGATCGCCTCCACGACGGGTCTGCTCAGCGCGGTGACCGGAGACTGGGACGACGACGTGCTCGCCGCCCTCGGACTGCCGCGCGACCTGCTGGCTCCGATCATCCGGCCTGGCGAGCGCATCGGTGCGCTGCGCAGCGACGTCGCCGCCCAGATCGGCGCGGCGAACCCGATCGACGTGGTCGCGGTGGGTGCGCACGACACCGCCTCCGCCGTGGTCGCCGTGCCCATGCCGACCAGTGGCGGCGCGTTCATCTCGTGCGGCACCTGGGGACTGGTCGGCGTCGAACGCCGCGCCCCCGTCCTCACGTCGCAGGCGCTGGCCGCGGGAGTGACGAACGAGCGCGGCGTCGATGACCGGTTCCTGACGATGCGCAACGGCATGGGCCTGTGGATCCTCAGCGAGACCCAGCGCTGCTGGGAGCAGGAAGGCGAGTCGGCTGACATCCGGACGCTCCTGGCCGAGGCGGAGGCGGTGCCCGCCGATATGCCGGTGTTCGACGTCGAGGACGCGCGTTTCCAGCCGCCTGGCGACATGCCGTCCCGTATCGCCGCATGGTGCGCCGAGCACGGTCTGCCCGCTCCGGTCGGTCGGGGCGCGGTCGTGCGCTCGATCATCGAGTCGCTCGCCCAGGCGTTCGCCGAGGCGGTCGCCGAGATCGGCGCGCTGAGCGGCGAACCGGCGACGCAGATCAACGTGGTCGGAGGCGGATCGCGCAACGAGCTGCTCTGCCAGCGGCTGGCCGATCGCTCGCAGCTGCCCGTTCTCGCCGGCCCCGTCGAGGCCACGGGGCTCGGCAGCCTGCTCGTGCAGGCGAGGACCGCCGGCGTCGTCGACGGCACGATCGAGGACCTCCGCGACATCGTCATCCGGACGTTCTCGCCCCGCCTGTTCCAGCCGCGCTCGCTCTGACGGGCATCAGGGCGATCCGCTTCAGTCGAAGGAGACACCATGACCGCAGTACTGAGACCAGACCTCGTCGGCGATGAGCTCGTGGGGCTCACCAGACGTTTGGGCGAGCCGACCCGCGACCTCGTGATCCTCGCAGAGGGCAACACGAGCGAGGCGATCGACGGCGGTCGCATCGTCGTGAAGGCATCCGGATCGTCGATGCGCGACGCACAGCCCGACGGCTTCGTCTGCGTCGACGTCGCCCCGCTCGTCGAACTGCTGCGCGACCCGGATGCCGACCAGGCCGGGCTCACCGCGCAGCTGACGGCCGGTGAGGTCGACGGGCGGGAGGTGCGCGCGTCGATCGAATCGCTCGTGCACGTCGCGGTGCGGGCGATCGCCCCCGTGCGGTACGTGGCGCACACCCACCCCACGGACGTGGTCGCGCTGCTGTCGAGCGCGAACGCGGAGCAGGCGTTCGCCGAACCCGTCTACACCGACGAACTGATGACGCTCGGACGCCCGCTCTACGTGCCGTATGCCGTTCCTGGCATGGACCTCGGGCGGGTGTTCCTCGAGCGGCTCGAGGCCTATCAGCACGCGCACGGCGAGCTGCCGTCTCTCGTGCTGCTCGGCAACCACGGCATCGTCGCGATCAGCGAGACGGCCGCGGGCGCGGAGGCGATCTCGCTGATGGCCGTGAAGAGCGCACGGGTGCGGGCAGGGGCGCACGCCTTCGGCGGCCTGGCCCCGCTCACCGGCACCGAGCACTACTTCGACCGCCCCGACTTCGCCTCCCGTCGCGCGGAGCTCGCAGGCAAGGGCGAGTAGCGACTCACTCCAGGTTCGTGTGGCGGGCGCGCATCGCCTCCGCATCGTCGCCGCGCAGGTCGCGCACGCGGCGGGTGATCAGATCGACCAGCACGAACATGCCGATCTCGTAGGCGCTGCCCATCGGCAGGACGGCGTCGCTTCCGGAGTCTCGCGCCATCGTCTGAGCGTCGATCACCAGCACCTCGTCGGCGCGATCGGCCGGCTCGGCGTCGGGCTCGGCGGTCACGTACAGGATCTTCGCGCCCGCCCTCCTCGCCGTGTCGGCGATGGCTGTCACCATCGAGATCCGACCTGGCCCGCAGCTGAGGATCACCAGGTCGCCCTCACCGAGGTGCGGAACCGTCATCTCGCCGACGGCGTGCGCGTCGACGCCGGCATGGAACAGCCGCATCACGAGGCCTTTCATCACCAGGCCCTCCCGCC
>NZ_FUIA01000009.1 GCF_900163665.1 Frigoribacterium sp. JB110 | reverse complement strand
GGACGCTCCCAGCCCTGCGACTCCCGCCGCAGCCCTCCGGGGCAACTTCCTCAGCCTATTCGATCAGTGTTCATGTCGCAAAAGCGACACGCCGCATTTCGAATGGCTTTGCATTTGGCTTTCGCATTCTCAGCAATCCGTATTCTGAATCGCTTTCCGAACCGAAAGGCTTTCGATTCAGTCTATTCAACCGAAGCTGAATGCTTTCTGAACCGTGTGATCGCCTTCTTCGAGCCGAAGCTCTTCGAAAGGACAACCTCAGAAGCCTAGCTCATCTCACCGGGACTCGCAAACCGAGACCCTCAAGAGACGAGCAGCCTCCCACCTCTGCTCCGTCGGCAGCTGCCTCAGGTTCTTCGGGGGGATTGTGTCGCCGTCTTGGGATGGGAACCTTCCGGCTCAACCTCACCTCTTGGCGGCGACAGGAGAAAACATTACGCGGATCGTGCACACCCCACAAACTCGGGCCCTCCCGGGCGTGTCGGTGGCCGTGTGCGCCAGGGGCGCTGTCAGCTGCGCGAGCCCCGATGATCTCGCGGTGGGGAGCGCTGTCGAGAACGCCGCGACCATCTCGTCATGCTCTGCCGGCACTCCCGCGACATCGGGGGCTCGCGGGACAGCGGCGCTGCTGTCCCGCGAGCCCCCGATGTCCCCGGCTCTTCCTCCCGTGCGGAGCGGGTCCTACTTCTTGGCGCGTCGACCCGCGATCGCGCCGTAGATCACGAGCACCAGCAGGGAGCCCCCGATCGCGAGCAGCCATGTCGAGAGGGAGAAGAACGATCCCAGCCCGACGTCGAAGATGAGGCTGCCGAGCCACCCGCCGAGCAGCGCTCCGACAACGCCCAGCAGCAGCGTGACGAACCAGCCTCCAGCCTGCTTGCCCGGGATGATCAGCTTTGCAATCGCTCCGGCGATGAGGCCGAGGAGCAGGAAACCGAGAAAGCCCATGATGTATGTCCTTCCTGTTGTGCCGAGGGCGCTGCCGCCCGCGGCGCGGGGTTGTGATGGAGCAGGGGGCGGCGCACGTGTGCGCCGCCCCCTGCTCCACCGATCACTTCTTGAAAGTGTCCTTGACGTTCTCTGCAGCGTCGCGAAGGTGGCCCTTGGCCTGGTCCTTCTTGCCCTCCGCTTCGAGACGCTCGTCGTCGGTCATCTGACCGATCGTCTCCTTGGCCTTGCCCTTGGCCTTATCGGCGGCAGCCGTGATCTTGTCCTCAGCGCTCATCGATTCTTCCTCTCTCTCGCTGCCCCGCGTGGTTGCGGGGAAGTTGTCCTGTGCGGGAGTTCCCGTCGGGATCTGATCGGAAGCCCCTGCCTGCGGCTGGGCCGACGGAGGCGGCGGGTGCGGACCGCGACGAGTGCGACTCGCGCCGGATCACTCTGCGATGCGCGGCGATCTCTGCGTTCACGTCGTTCCCCTCCCCTTCGCGGGGCCCGGGTGACTTCACGGGACTCCGGTAACTCTCTGTCTACTCGGCAACCCCGCCGATCCGCAATAGAGGTGCTGCGGAAGGTCCGCCCTGACGCAATCGTCGGACCGTGCATGGCCGCTGTGATGTCGCCGACCACGCGCTGCGGATCGGTGTGTACGACCGTGACAACGGCATCGGCCGCGACCTCTTCCTCCGCCGGCCCCACGCCGATTCGGCTCGCCGGTCTCAGGCACGGAGAGTCTTGCGGCACGACGACATAGATTGGAGCGATGGCGCTGCCGCCCGTGCAGGTGCGCGACCGATGGAGGAGACCACATGACCGCCCACGACGCTGCGACGCGCACCCGCCGCGAGCTCCATCCGCGCAGACGCCGCTCCGGCCCGCTGCGCGTGCTGCTGCCCGCCGTGCTGATCCTGGCGTGGTTGACGGCGGCCGGAATCGGCGGACCCTACTTCGGCAAAGTCGACGAGGTCTCCTCCAATGATCAAACCGCCTATCTGCCGGAGTCCGCCGACGCCACGCGCGTGCAGGAGCTCCTGCCGGAGTTCACCGAGTCCGATGCCGTTCCGGCGATCGCCGTGTTCGTCGGAGAGACGGAGCTCACCGAAGACCAGCTCGCGACGATCGGTGACGAGGTCGCCTCTCTCGCCGACCTTCCGGATGTGACCTCCGATGTCTCGCCCGTGATCGCATCGGATGACGGTCTCGCCGCTCAGGCTTTCGTGCCCGTCGCCGACGACGCCGACATCGCTGACGCGGTCGCGGCGATCGGCGATGCCGTGAACCACGGTCTGCCCGACGGCGTCACCGCCTACGTCACGGGCCCCGCCGGGTTCTCCGCTGATCTCGTCGCCGGTTTCTCCGGCATCGACGGACTGCTGCTCGGGGTCGCCCTGCTCGCCGTGCTGGTGATCCTGGTGCTCGTGTACCGATCGCTGCTGCTGCCGGTCGCCGTGCTCGCCACGAGCATGTTCTCACTGTGTGCCGCGCTGCTGATGGTGTGGTGGCTGGCGAAGTGGGAAGTGCTGCTGCTCAGCGGCCAGACCCAGGGCATCCTGTTCATCCTCGTCATCGGCGCGGCCACCGACTATTCCCTGCTCTACGTCGCGCGCTTCCGCGAGCAGCTGCGCGTCAACCGCGACAGGGCCGTGGCGACCACTCGCGCGCTGCGGGCATCAGTCGAACCCATCCTCGCCTCGGGCGGCACGGTGATCGCGGGCCTGCTGTGTCTGCTTCTCAGTGACCTGAAGTCGAACAGCACGCTCGGTCCGGTTGCGGCGATCGGCATCGCCTTCGCAATGCTCGCCGCGCTGACGCTGCTGCCCGCCGTGCTGTTCGCGTTCGGTCGTGCGGCGTTCTGGCCGCGACGGCCCAAGTACGAACCGGATGTCGTGGCCGCGGAGCCTGGCGTGCCGACGAAGGGCGTGTGGGCGAAGATGGCGGTGCTCGTGCGCCGGCGCCCCCGCGCGGTCTGGATCGTCACCGCGCTGGTGCTGGCGGCGGGCGCGGTCGGCGCGACGCAGCTCGAGGCATCCGGGGTGCCGCAGTCGGACCTCGTACTCGGCTCCTCTCCCGCACGCGACGGCCAGGTCGCCCTCGGTGAGCACTTCCCCGGCGGGTCAGGAACGCCCGTGCGAGTCGTCGTACCCGAGGACGACCTGCAGAACGCCGCCGACGTGCTGCTGGCGCACGACGGCGTCGATGCCGTGTCGGTCGTCGCGTCCGATTCTCCAAGCGGCACGGCGCCGGTGACATCCGACGGCATCTCCGCCCTCGTACCCGGTTCACCCGCCCCCGAGCCGACGATCGTCGGCGGCGACGCGATGCTCGAGGGCACGCTCACCGACGCCTCGGACTCGGCCGCAGCAGAGGAGGTCGTCAGGGACATCCGGAATGAGCTGTCGGATCAGGCGCCAGGCGCCGTCGCCGGCGGGGTGACGGCGACGGCGATCGACACGAACGATGCGTCGATCCACGACCGCAACCTGATCATCCCTGTGGTGCTCGCCGTGATCGCGCTGATCCTGATGATGCTGCTGCGCTCGATTCTCGCGCCGCTGCTGCTGATCGCCACGACCGTGCTCTCCTTCGGCACGGCGCTCGGCGTCTCCGCGCTCGTGTTCGATCACGTGCTCGGCTTCCCTGGTGCCGACCCGGCCGTGCCGCTGTACGGGTTCGTCTTCCTCGTGGCGCTCGGAATCGACTACAACATCTTCCTCATGACGCGCGTGCGCGAGGAAGCGCTGACATCCGGAACCCGCGAGGGCGTGCTGCGCGGCCTGACCATCACGGGCGGCGTGATCACGTCGGCCGGGCTCGTACTGGCAGCGACCTTCGCCGCGCTCGGGATCATTCCGATCCTGTTCCTGGCGCAGATCGCCTTCATCGTCGCGTTCGGCGTACTGCTGGACACCTTCGTGGTGAGGTCGCTCCTGGTTCCTGCGCTCTCCTACGACATCGGCCGCGCGATCTGGTGGCCGTCGAAGCTGTCGCGGAAGGGCTCCTGACTACATCTCCTCATGCACGTCGGGGTCGGCGTCGAAGATGCGGCCGCGCTCGAGCGAAGCGATCTGCTCGATGTCATCCGGATCGAGATCGAAGCCGAACACGTCGGCGTTCTCGCGCTGGCGATCCGGCGACGACGACTTCGGGATCGGCGTGGCATCCAGCTGCGTATGCCAGCGCAGCACCAGCTGCGACGGGGTGACGCCGTACTTCTCGGCAAGGGCGAGCAGCGACTCCTCCTGCAGCAGCTCCGTGCGGCGGGCCAGCGGGCTCCAGCTCTCCGTGCGGATGCCGTGCTCTGCGTGGAAGGCGCGCAGCTCGGCCTGCGGGAAGTACGGGTGCAGTTCGATCTGGTTCACACTCGGTGTGACGCCGGTCTCGGCGATCAGCCGCTCCAGCATGGCGATGGTGAAGTTCGAGACGCCCACCGAGCGCACGACGCCCTGTTCACGCAGCTCGATCATGCCGCGGAAGGTGTCGACGTACTTGTCGACGCTCGGGTTCGGCCAGTGGATCAGCAGCAGATCGATGCGGCCCAGGCCCAGCGTCTCGTTCGACTCGCGGCCGCTGGCGATGGCCTCGTCGTAGCCGTGGTGACGACCGGGAACCTTGGTGGTCACGATGATGTCGTCGCGGTCGACGCCGCTGCGGCGCACGCCCTCACCGACCTCGCGCTCGTTGCCGTAGTTCACCGCGGTGTCGAGCACGCGATAGCCGCCGCGGATTCCCCCTTCGACCGCGGCGATGCCGTCGTCGCCTGTGAGCTTGTACGTGCCGAGGCCCAGCTCGGCGAACGGACTGCCGTCGTTCAGTGTCACACCGGGGATCCGGATCGGTTCTGCCATTGCGAGCGTCCTTCCGTTCGGGCTTCCGACACTACCGGCCGAGCATCCGGATGTCCGATCGCTGCCGGCACCGAGGCGCGCGATCACGAAGGATCCTCCCTTCGGATGATCTGCTCGCGCCGCTCACGTGCTGAGATGGACGCGTGCCGAACGATCGTCCCCTGCGACTCCCCTTCGACGAGTGGGTGCTGCCAGGCGTGCGCTACCGCTCGCTCGCCGGAGACATCACGGCTGCCGTGCTGCTGGCCGCCGCGGGAGTGGCTGCCTGGTTCTTCGCCGATGTGAGGGCATGGGTGCTGCCCCTCGACGCGATCGACATCGTGTGGCTGTGGCCGATCGTCGCTGTCTCGGTCGTGGTCGCATTGTCCAAGCGGCGCATGCCGGAGGCGGCCGTCGCACTCGCGGCCGCGCAGTTGGTCGCGATCGCACTCGCCTCGGAGCCGCTGCTGATGCTCCCGCTCGTCGCCATGGTCGATGCGCTGTACGCGGCGATGCTGTACGCCTCTCCTCGGGGGCGGGCGATCGTGTATGCGTGCGTGATCACAGCCGGCATCGTGCAGGCGCGCCCCGTGTTCAGCGCCGAGAGTGTGGGCGAGGTCATCGCCGTCGTCATCGCCGTCACGCTCTTCAACGGCGCCCCCCTGCTGTGGGGCACGGCCGTACGCCAGCGCGACGAGCTGCTGACGGCGGAGAAGGATCGAGCCGACGCGATCGCGCGCGCCGCCGAAGCGGAGCGGGCCGCCGCCGTGCGGGCGGAGCGGACGGAGGTCGCCGGCGAGCTGCACGACGAGATCGCCGCGCGGCTCACGGCGATCTCGCTGCAGGCATCCGCGATGTCATCGCGCGTCGATGATGACCCTGCCCTGACGCGCGCCGTGACGGCGATGCGCACCTCCAGTCACGAGGCCCTCAGCGAGCTGCACCAGCTGATCGGCGTGCTCGCGCAGGACCGCGCCGACGACGGTACGGCGGCCGACGTTCCGGATGAGCCGCACGGGCGCGTCGACGGCACCCGCGCGGGGAATGCGGACGGACGTCCCACCGCCCACGATCCGCAGGCGGCCATGCGCGCCCAGGCGGAAGCGTTCGGGGTCGAGCTGACGCTCGCCGGCGACCCCGGCACGCTGTCGACTCCCGTCTCGAACGCGCTGGAGCGCATCGGTCGCGAAGCGATCGCGAACGCGGCGAAGCACGCACCTGGCGCGCCGATCGATGCGCGATTCGACCGAGGAGACCGGACGATCGGCATCACCATCGACAATCCCCTCCCCTCCCGCCCGGAGCACGCCCAGGGCTCCGGGCTCGGCACCGAGCTGATGGCCGCGCGCTGGCTCACGCTCGGTGGCACAGGGCACATCGGTGCGGAGCACGGCCTGTGGCGCGTGCGGGTCGAGATTCCATTGGGCGCCGACCTTTCCGCATGACCGCCATCAGCGCATCGAATCAGAAGGAGCAACCGTGATCCGTGTTCTCATCGCAGACGACCACGCCGCCGTACGAGCGGGAGTGAGGGCGGTGCTCGAGATGTCGGACGACGTCGAGGTGGTGGGTGAGGCCGCCGACGGCCGCATCGCCGTCTCGCAGGCCCGCGCGCTGGAACCGGACGTGGTGCTGATGGACGTGCGGATGCCGCACGTCGACGGGATCGCGGCGACCGAGGAGCTCACGCAGCTGCAGATCCCCGTGCTGGTGCTGACGACGTTCGCGGTCGACGACTACGTCGACGGCGCGCTGGCTGCGGGAGCTGCCGGCTACCTGCTGAAGACAGCGGAGGCCGACGACATCATCGACGGCGTGCGGAGGGTCGCGGCGGGCGAGGGCGTGCTCTCCCCCGAGGTCACACGGCGCGTACTGGAGCGCGCGCGAAGCGCATCGAGCAGGCAGGACCCCGCGGCCGATGCGGCCGCGCAGATCGAGCACCTCACTCCGCGCGAACGGGAGGTGCTCGGCGCCCTCGGCCAGGGGCTCTCGAACGCGCAGATCGCGACGACGCTGTTCGTGTCGGAGCCGACGGCGAAGAGCCACGTGTCGAACGTGCTCAGCAAGCTCGGCGCACCGAGCCGGATGCGCGCGGCCGTGATCGCCCGCGACGCCGGGCTGGCGTGAGGCGACGACGCCCGCGCGTCGGACCGAGATCGGCGGCGAGAACCTGGGCGTCTTCGATGAACGAGAGATGAATGTCACAGAAAAATAACGAAAGTGCGTGACAAGCGTTACTCCTCCGTTATACAGTGGGAACCACGGAAGCCGTTTTGCTGTGGCGGCGACCGACATGTGATTGCAGGACACTCTTGGTGCAAGGGACGAGGGGCCGGGCGGAGATTCTCTCCACCCGGCCCCTTCTGCTGTGCGCCGCATCAAGAGCCGCGCCGCATCTCTCGTTTGCGCCTTGCGCGGCGTATGCGCTTGTTATCCCCGCGTTCGACGCAGACGAACGCGGCTCTGCCCTCCTGCGACGCCGGAGCGGATAGGCGCGAGGAGCGCGGGAGCGTTATGCCATGCACTTCGAGGAAGAGAAGAACGTTACGCACGCATTGTGCCCTTGTGCACTTGTCACTTTGATCCCGGATTTGTATGGCGTGCGCTGACAGCTGGATACTCATCCCGCGCGCATCGAACGCGCAGCACCCCATGAGCACCCATTCCTTCGCACTCGCAGACCTCCGCGTCGCCGTCGTCGGCAACGGCCGACTCGGCGGCGTGATCACCCGCGCCCTCCGCGCCGCCGGTGTCGACGCGCTCGGGCCCACCGGTCGCGGCGAATCGGTTCCGCGTGCCGACATCGCCCTGCTGTGCGTCACGGATGCGGAGATCCCCCGCGCGGCCGCGGCCGTCGCCGGGCGTGCGCGCATCGTCGGTCACACCTCGGGGGCCACGCCGATCGACGACGTCGACTTCGGGCTGCATCCGGTGCAGACCTTCACGGGCGACGAGCATCCGGATGTCTTCTCCGGCCTTGCGTGCGCCGTCGCGGCCCACGATCCCGCCGGCAGGGAGGCGGCCAGCATGCTCGTCGATGCTCTCGGCGGCAGGTCCTTCGAGATCGCCGATGAGCACCGTGCCGCCTATCACGCGGCATGCTGCATCGCCTCGAACTTCCTCGTCACCCTCGAGGAAGCCGCCGCCCGGGCGGCCGGGGCGGCCGGAATCGACGAAGTCAGCGCGCGCGACATGCTCGCACCGCTCATCCGGCGCACGGTCGACAACTGGACGGAACACGGTGCCGCGGCACTGACCGGCCCAATCGCACGCGGCGACGACGGCACCGTGGTGCGCCAGCGCGCGGCGATCGCCGATGTCCCCGGTGTGCCGGAGCTCTTCGACGCGATGTGCGCCAGCACTCACCGGATGACCGAGGAGGCCGCGTGAAGATCATCAGAACGATCGCAGAGATCCGCACGGCCGTGTCGGAGACGCGAGCCTCAGGCGGGTCGATCGGACTCGTGCCGACGATGGGCGCGTTCCACGAGGGGCACCTCTCCCTCATCCGCGCCGCTCGGGCGCAGAACGAGCTCGTCGTCGTGTCGCTGTTCGTGAACCCGACCCAGTTCGGCGCGAATGAGGATCTCGGTTCCTACCCGCGCGACGAGGAGGGCGATGCGCGGCTGGCCCGCGAGGCCGGTGCCGACGTTCTGCTCGCCCCGCCCGCGAGCGAGGTGTACCCCGACGGCTTCGCCACGACGGTCCACGTCTCGGGGGTCACCGACGTGCTCTGCGGTGCGGTCCGCGGGCCCGGTCACTTCGACGGCGTCGCCACGGTGGTCGCAAAGCTGTTCGGCATCGTCGCCCCGGATTCCGCCTACTTCGGCCAGAAGGATGCCCAGCAGGTGGTCGTGGTGCGCCGCATGGTGCGCGATCTGAACATCCGGGTGCGCATCGAGGCCTGCCCGATCGTGCGGGATCCGGACGGCCTCGCCATGAGTTCGCGCAACGCCTACCTCGACGCGGCATCGCGCAAGCAGGCCACCGCACTGAACCGCGCCCTCGACGCCGCCGAGGCACTCGTCCGATCCGGTGAGCGCCGCGCAGGGCCCGTGCTCGCGGCGGCCCGCGGCGTGCTCGTCGGCGCGGGCATCGACCCCGAATACGTCGAGCTGCGAGACCCGGATGACCTCGGCGCGCTCGACGAGATCGGCGACCGTTCCCTGCTGGCCGTCGCCGCACGCGTCGGCACCGCACGCCTCATCGACAACCGCATCCTGGAAGGAGACCGCTGATGCACCGCACCATGCTGAAGTCCAAGATCCATCGCGCCACCATCACCGGCAGCGACCTGAACTACGTCGGTTCGATCACCATCGACCCCGATCTGCTCGAGGCAGCCGACATCCTGCCGCACGAGCAGGTGCACGTGCTCGACATCGACAACGGCGCCCGCTTCGAGACCTACGCGCTTCTGGGCGAGCGGGGATCCGGCGCGATGCAGGTCAACGGCGCGGCGGCTCGTCTGGTGCACTCAGGTGACACCATCATCGTCGTCTCCTACGCCGAATACGACGAGCGCGACCTCGAACAGTACGAGCCGCGCGTCGTGCACGTCGGGCGCCGCAACGAGATCATCACCGTCGACGACGCCGTCGACCGGCTGCTCAGGGCATCGGCGTGAGCACGCACGCGCCCCGCGGCGAGCGCATCGGCATCGCGGACCTCGCTCGGATGAAGGCGAGCGGCGAGCGCATCGTGATGGTGACCGCCTACGACTACCCCAGCGCGGGCATCGCCGATGCCGCCGGCGTCGATGTGGTGCTGGTGGGCGATTCCGGGGCGATGACGGTGCTCGGCTACGACAGCACGGTGCCCGTCACGGTCGACGAGATGCTCGTGCTGTGCCGCGCCGCCCGCCGCGGTGCACACCGGCCGCTGCTGGTCGGCGACCTGCCGTTCGGCTCCTACGAAGCCTCCGATGCCGACGCCGTGGCGACCGCACAGCGCTTCGTCAAAGAGGCCGGGTGCGATGCCGTCAAGCTCGAAGGCGGCGGGCCGTCGGTCGAGCGGGCGCGGGCGATCGTGCGCGCCGGCATTCCCGTGATGGGCCACGTCGGCCTGACGCCGCAGACGGCGGCGTCAGGCGGCGGCTTCCGCGCGCGGGGGCGCACCGCCGAGGAGGCGCTGTCCGTGCTCGACGCGGCCCGCGCACTCGAAGACGCCGGATGCTTCTCGATCGTGTTCGAGGCGATGCCTGCAGCCGCGGCCGCCGCGATCGCACCGCGGCTGCGCGTTCCGGTGATCGGCATCGGCGCCGGCGCGGACGTCGACGGGCAGGTGCTCGTCTTCCACGACCTGCTCGGCATCCACGACGGCGCCCCCGCACGCTTCGTCAAGCGCTACGACGAGCTGCGCGAGCGGATGATCACCGGCGTCGCATCATTCGCCGACGACGTCCGGTCTTCCGGATACCCCGCCCCCGAGCACACCTACGGCATGCCGGCCGAGGAGCAGACCCGCCTCGAGGAGTTCCTCGCCGCCCCCTGACATTGCCCCGCTGCCGAAATGCGCACTTTTCGTCGAGATGCGCCGTTCTTGACACCTTTTCGGACGAAAAGTGCGCATTTCGCGAGCCAAGTCACCCCTCTCGCGGGCCGGATCATCCGGATGCCTGTGGCCGGTGGACGTGGCTCGTGCGGCAGGGGCGCCGCTCAGGCGAAGCTCAGCGGCGCCCACTGTCCAGGCGCATCGAACTCCGCGTACTGCACGTCGGCGGTGCCCGGCGTGATCCGCGCGACGCACGCCAGCGTCGACAACGTCGGGTAGCCGAGCGGGCGGTTGTCGCGCACGATGGCGCGGTCGTCGGTGGGTCCGACCTCGGAGGTGCGTTCGAGCAGGTCGATCCACGGCAGGTACCAGTCGCCGCCGGCGCCGAGCTCGGCATCGGCGAAGGCGTCGCGCCAGGCCGTGATGCGTTCGCTGCGCGGGTCGTCGAGGTCGTGGTGCGCCAGCATGTGCGTTCCGGGCGGGATCTCTTCCCCGCTCATCCGGATGCCGTCCCACGACGTCACCCGCGCGGCGCCGTCGGCGATGGTCACGAGGTTGAACCCGCGCATAGCGTGCGTGTCGGGCTGCGGGCGGCCTGCCGCGGCGTCGACGGCGAGCGAACCGCGCGAGACGATGCGCTCCGGCGGCAGGTCCGGATCGCCGTGGCGATTCAGCGTGACCGCGAGCCTCCCGCCTCGAGCCGCCATCCACGCCCCACCGGCGAGGCGATCCTGTACGCCCACGACATCCGGATCATCCGGCCACCACCGACCCAGTGGGTTCCAGGGTCGGGCGGGATCCTCGTCGCGCACGGCGAGCAGGCTGATGGGGGTGCCGACGGTCTCGGGCACGCGGATGACGACGGTGCACATGGGTATCGACTCCAGCGTACGAGGTTGCGCGGGCAGGTTCGCCCTCTCAGTCCGCTGCCCGCCCCGGATGCCGCCCGCGCTGACACAATGGAGCCATGTTCGTCGTCGTGGGTGTGACAGGCGGGATCGCCGCGTACAAGTCGGTGCAGCTCGTGCGGCTGCTCGTGAAGGACGGACACGACGTGCACGTGGTGCCGACCGAAGACGCGCTGCGGTTCGTCGGCCTGCCGACGTGGGAGGCGATCAGCCGCAACCCCGTGACGACGAGCGTGCACGACGACGTCGCCAGCGTGCGGCACGTATCGCTCGGGCAGCGCGCCGATCTGGTGGTCATCGCGCCGGCGACCGCGAACACGATGGCGAAGATGGCTTCGGGCCTCGCCGACGATCTGCTCGGCACGACGCTGCTGGCCACGTCCGCGCCGGTGCTGATCGCGCCTGCGATGCACACGGAGATGTGGCAGAACCCGGCGACGCAGGCCAACGTCGACACGCTCACCTCGCGCGGTGTGCACATGGTCGGCCCCGTGGCGGGCGAGCTCACCGGCGGTGACACGGGTCCCGGCCGGATGGCCGAACCGGAGCAGATCCACGAGGCCGTCGGCCGTGAGCTGCATCGGGGGACGGACGGCGCGGCATCCGGGACATGGCTCGTGACGGCGGGCGGCACCCGCGAGCCGCTCGATCCGGTGCGCTTCATCGGCAATCGCTCGAGCGGGAAGCAGGGCACCGAGGTCGCCCTCGCTGCCGCCAGGCGCGGGGCCGAGGTGACGCTGATCGCGGCGAACGTCGACTGGGCAGTACTCACCGAGGCATCGGCGCACGCGCAGATCCGCATCGTGACTGTGAGCACCACGGACGAACTCGAGCGCGCGGTCTCCGAGGCGGCGCCGTCGGCCGACGTGGTCGTGATGGCCGCTGCCGTCGCCGACTACCGGCTGCCGGAGGTGGCGCAGCAGAAGCTGCGCAAGGAGGAGGCGTCTGGGCCGCTCCGGATCGAGCTGGTCGAGTCGCCGGATGTGCTGGCCGGGGTCGTGGCAGCCAGGCGTCCAGGGCAGACGATCGTCGGCTTCGCCGCCGAGACCCCGGATGACGGCGTCAGCCTGGCCGAGCGGGCGATCGCCAAGCGCCGCCGCAAGGGCGCCGACCTGCTCGCCGCCAACGAGGTCGGATGGGACGCCGGCTTCGAGCGCGACGACAACCGGCTGCTCATCGTCGGCTCCGACGACCGGATCATCGCCGACGCCTCAGGCACCAAGCGCGCCACCGCCGAGGCCCTGGTGCAGGCGATCGTCTCGAGGTGAGGCCGTGGGTGGTCGCTCCGGTGTGACAGAGTGCGGCAAGGCTCAGGGTTTGCCGCACATCCGCACACCCGAACCGGATGCCCGACGCCGATGGCGCAGTTAGGCACACCCGAACGGGTGGGCCGCTACACGCCGCCTCCTCCTCCGCCGCCGCCTCCACCGCCGCCGGAGCCGCCTCCGGTTGAGCCGCCGGACGAGCTGGAGGTCGAAACAGTCGACGACAACGAGCCGACGCCCGCGGAGAACGACGCGGCGTGGAACGCCCCGGCGCCTGCCCACCACGACGGTGAGGCGTCGGTGTACATCAGAGCGAGACGGTCGGTCCACTGCTTCTCGAGGCCGAACAGGACGGCGAACGGAAGCAGCTCCTCGTACAGGTGCAGCAGCTGGCGAGGGTCGTTCGGATCGATGCGGCGTCGCTGCGCCCCCGACGGTGACTGCAGCGTCCGGATCCGGTCCTCCTCTGCCACCTCGATGAACAGCTTGAGGCCTTTGAGATGATCTCGCACTTCGGCGCCCGACCCGTTGAGCGGATGCTTGGCGACCACCACGAGCGCGGCGAAGGAGACGACGATCCCGACGACGAGCGCCGTCACAGGAAGCGCAGGCGACACGTAGCCTGACAGCGCGAGCGCTCCGCCGACGACCGCGACAACAGCTGAGACGATCGCGGCGCAGACGACCGCGAAGATCGGCCCGCGCGGCAACGGCCTGCGGTACAGACGCCGGCTCGCCTTCGCCGTCTCGGAATTCAGACTCGAGATCGCCTTCGACAGGCGTGAGTCGTGTGCGCCGAAGGAATAGACCGCGCCGACCGGGAGGGTCTGTCCGAACAGCGCACGCAGCAGCCTGGTTCCGTTCTCATCGGCGAGGCTCGGATCGATCAGCTCCGCGGCCAGCTTCGGTTTGTGACGCTTGACCGCCGGCTGCTCGATGATCCGCACCGATCCGCGGACCGCCTGCTCGAGAAGCTCAGCGGAGATCGCCTTGTCGAGACTCGTGGCGACGAACCGCCTGGCCGCGAAGGCGTCGATGCCGGGCGGAGGGTCGTACTCCGCGATGATCGTGAAGCGCCCTGGCGAGTCCCTCAGCACGGTGCGACGGGCCACGATCGCCCAGACGAGCGTCGCCACGGAACCGAGCGCACCGACCAGCGCGGCCCAGCCCCAGAGCGACGCGAATGGGGAGCTGTCGAAGGGTGTGAAGGTGCCGGATGCGAACCCGATCGCCGCGGTCGCGCTCTCATACGGTGCCGCGGCAACGGTGTCCGTCTCGAAGGTCACCGTCCCATCCGGTTCCTCCGCGCTCGAGATGCCGCACTCGTCACCGTCCGTGCCGATGTAGCAGCGCGCGTCGCCGGTGAGTTCGGTCGCGAGATCCGGAGCGATCGTCACCGTCGCGCTCACCCCGCGGAACGGCTGCACCCATTCCTCGCCGTTGATGTCCCAGTAGAACTCATCGAGACCGTTCTCCATCGGGTGCCCGACATTGTCGATCGTGTAGGTGAAGACGTAGGTCTGCTGCCCCTCGGCGAACTCGCCCTCAGGGACGGCGGAGGTGATCGCCAGATAGCCGTCCTCCGATTCGGTCTCGTAGTCCCGCGGGGTGCCCGTTCCGTCGGTGACGGAGACGATCGTCGGATGCGTGGGGGCGCCGAAGGAGGTCTCAGGGATGGCGCGGACCATTCCGCGGTTCTGCGCGGAAGGGAACTGCGCGACGAAGGTCTCGGTGACTGTGGCGACGCCGACTCCCTCGTCGTCGCGCGACACGTCGAACTCGGTGTGCAGGCTCTCGAACTCGAAGTCGTCGACGGAAGCAGAGCTGACGCCGGCAGGTACGGCAGAAACGGACCCGGATATCGCCGCGCTCGACTCTGGTGCGCCGGCTGCGGAGACTGCGGGCGCAAGCACGCCGAACAGGGCACAGGCCGCCACGGCGAACGCCGCCGCGGCTCGTCGAATGAACGGTCTCTTCGCCAGAGATCTTCCCGTCTGCACCACTGCGGATCCTCCCTCATCCAGTGCGGCCACGATACCGGGCCGACGCCCAGCCCTCAGACACCACTCAGGTGTGGCAGATTGCGGCAAGACCCGACGTTTGCCGCACTTCCGCACACTTGAACCGGATGGGCAGCGCCGGTGGCGCAGTTCGCCACACCGGAACGGCGGTTCCACTGCTGCGCCGGGCGCCGGCGCCCGGCCGGTCGCCGCGCAGGTCAGGCGTCGCGGTGGGCGCCGTCGGAGGGGTGGACGGTGAAGGTGCGCGGAGCGCCGAAGCCGGCCTCAGCGAAAGCCGCGGCGACACGGGAGGAGACCTCGTCGACCAGGTCGTGCTCGACGAGCGCGATCGCCGCGCCGCCGAAGCCACCTCCGGTCATCCGGGCTCCGATCGCCCCTGCCGACATCGCGGTGTCGACGGCGATGTCGAGCTCGGGAACGGAGATCTCGAAGTCGTCGCGCATCGAGGCGTGTGAGGCCAGCAGCAGCTCGCCGATCGCGCGCGGCCCCGACTCGCGCAGCGCCCGCACCGTGTCGAGCACGCGCGCGTTCTCGGTGACGATGTGCTTCGCCCGGCGGAAGGTGACCTCGTCCATCAGCTCCGCGGCTCGGTCGAGGTCGCTCACGGCGACGTCGCGCAGTGCCGGTGCTCCCATGGCGGCTGCGGCGCGCTCGCAGGCGTCGCGCCGGTCGCGGTAGCCGCCGGTGGCGTGCGAGTGCGCGACGCGGGTGTCGATCACCAGCACCTCGAGGCCTTCCCTCGCGAAGCCGAGATCGACCGATTCGACGTCGAGCGTGCGGCAGTCGAGGAAGGTCGCCGCGTCGGTGCGGCCCATGATCGACGACACCTGGTCCATGATCCCGGTCGGCGCCCCGACGGCCTCGTTCTCGGCGGTGCGGCCGACTTTCGCCTGGTCGATCGGCGCGAGACCGAGGCTCCACAGCTCGTCGAACGCGGCAGCCGCCGCGCCCTCGATCGCCGCAGACGACGACAATCCGGCGCCCACCGGCACGTCCGAGGCGATCGCGATGTCGAGCCCGCGCGGTGCCGGCTTGCCGCGCAGCGCGGCCCATGCCACGCCCAGCGGATAAGCGGCCCACTCCGGCACGTCGCCGCGCGCGACGGCGGCGCCAGGCTCCCCCGCGAACAGCTCGGCCAGCGCCGCGGAATCGACCTCGACGGGATCCGGATCGAATGTGGACGCGACCCGGATCATCCGGTCGCTCCGCTCGGCCACGGCAGCGTAGGTGCGCCGGTCGATGGCGAAGGGCAGCACGAAGCCCTCGTTGTAGTCGGTGTGCTCGCCGATCAGGTTCGCCCGCCCGGCCGACGACCACACGCCAAGCGGATCGCCGGCGCCGAGCCCGGCGAGCAGGCCGCGGGCGTCGTCGATCGCGCTCATGCCGGGTCCTCGACGCTCGCGACCGCCTCGCGCAGGCGTTCGGCGGACTGCTCGGGCGGCACGTCGCCGATCCACGCGCCCATCGCGGCCTCGCTGCCGGCGAGGAACTTCAACTTGTCGGCGGCGCGGCGCGGCGACGTCAGCTCCAGGTGCAGTCGCGCCGAATCGCGCGCGACGCCCACCGGCGCCTGATGCCATGCGGCGATGTACGGCGTCGGGGTGTCGTAGACCCGATCGACGCCGCGCAGCAGACGCAGGTACACCCCGGCGAGCTCGTCGCGCTCAGCGGAGGTCAGCTCGGTGAAGTCGGCGGCGTGGCGGCGCGGTGCGAGGTGCACCTCGACGGGCCAGCGCGCGGCGAACGGCACATACGCGAGCCAGTGCTCGGCCTCGAGCACGACGCGGGGGCCGGCCTGCTCGAACTCGAGGATCCGGTCGAACAGGTCGCCGCCCTCACGCTCGATCGACCGCAGCAGCGACTGCGTGCGCGGAGTGATGTACGGGTAAGAGTAGATCTGGCCGTGCGGGTGGTGCAGCGTCACGCCGATCGCCTCACCCCGGTTCTCGAACGGGAACACCTGCTTCACACCGGGCAGCGTCGACAGCGCGGCGGTGCGATCGGCCCACGCCTCGATCACCGTGCGGGCGCGCGAGCGCGATTGGGTACCGAACGATCCGGCGCGCTCCGGGCTGAAGCAGACGACCTCGCAGCGGCCGATCGAGGTGAAGGTGCGGCTGATGCCAGGTGCATCGAGGTCGCCAGGGGCGTTCTCGCCCGCCGGAGCATCGCCCGTGGCCTCCGCGAGCGCGGGACCGAACGACGGAGATTTGTTCTCGAAGACGGCCACGTCGTACTGATCCGGAATCTCTGACGGGTTCGTGTCCGTCTGCGGCGCAAGCGGATCCAGGTCGGCCGGCGGCAGGTGCGCGCGGTTCTGACGAGCGGCCGCGATCGACACCCAGTCACCGGTGAGCACATCGCGGCGCATCGACGCGGTCTCCGGGCGCGGATCGAGCGCGCGCTCGTCTGCACGGCGCTCCGGCGGCAGCTGCGTATCGGCGTCGTCGAAGTAGATGAGCTCTCGCCCGTCGGGCATCCGAGTCTGTCGCTTCACGACTCCCGCCCCGAGCTCGACTCCGGATGGGACTGAGAGGTTCCCGGTCACAGCGCTGCTTCCTCGTTGAGTTGGGCTACGGCCGGACCCGATCTTACTCACCTCTGCGACGACGTCCGACATCGGAAGGATGAAACGGCTGCACTTCGCATACTCTTGAATACGTGACGGATCGAAAAGCTGCTGTTGAGGCGTGGGAGAGCCTCTTCCGTGCCCAGCACGAGATCTTCGAGTCGATCGAGGGAGACTTCCGCGGCTCCGAACTCTCCCAGGCGGAGTACGACGTACTCCTCACCGTGACACGGGCGCCGGAGATGACGGCTCGACTGCGAGACGTCACGGTCCGGATGCTGATCAGCCAGCCCAGCGTGTCCCGCCTCGTCGACCGGATGGTCGCGAAGGGCCTGCTGTCCAAGTGCTCGGATCCCGAGGACGGGCGCGGCTCGCTCATCACGGCGACCGCTGCCGGCGCCCGCGCCTTCCGCGCCGTCGCGACACAGCACGGTCGCCACATCGCCGAGAAGATGAGCGTGCTCAGCGACGACGAGCTCGCGACTCTGTTCACCCTGACGAACAAGCTTCGCGGGAAGTGACCGCTCCCGCACCCGTCGCCTGTGCGAGGAACGCCGGCACGTGGACGGCTCCGGATGCCGACATCCGGCTCGCGAGATGCGCACCTTTCGCCCAAAAAGGCGTCCAAAGCGGCGCATCTCGACGAAACATGCGCATCTCGGCAGCGGTGCGCGGCGGGATACGCTGTCGGCATGAGTGCTGTGCTCCGCGATGTCGCGTTCTCCTCTCGATCCGGATTCCGGCCGCTGTCGCTCGATCTCGTCGTGCCGGATGCGACGGGCCCCGTGCCGGTCGTGGTGTGCTTCCACGGCGGCGGATGGCGCGTGGGAAGCCGGAAGATGTTCGTGCCGGGGTTCGAGGAGTCGGCCGGTCGCGGCCGCATCGTCGACGCCGGGTTCGCGGTCGCCTCGATCGACTACCGACTCACGGGTGAGGCGATCTTCCCCGCACAGCTCGACGACGTGCGAGCCGCGCTGGACTGGGTGCGCGCACACGGTGCGGAGCACGGCATCGACGCCACCAGGATCATCGTGTGGGGAGAGTCAGCCGGCGGTCACCTGGCGGCGCTGGCCGGCCTCGACCGCCAGCAGGGAGTGCGAGGTGCCGTGTGCTGGTATGCGCCCACCGACCTGCTCGCGTTCCCGAAGCCGGGCCCGGATGACGAGCGCCCGACGCGCGAGGAGTCGCTCGTGGGCGGGCCGATCGACGAGCACGTCGAGCTGGCCACGGCTGCGAGCCCGGCCAGGCAGGCGCACGCCGACGCGCCCCCGTTCCACATCGCGCACGGTGCGGACGACGAATGGGTCCCACCGGCGCAGAGCGAGCTGCTCGCCGACGCTCTCCGTGCCGCGGGAGCCGAAGTCGAACTGACGATCGTGCCAGGCGCGACCCACATGTGGAAGGGTCTCGACTCGCTCGACACCGTGTTGGACCCCGCACTCGACTTCGCCCGCCGAGTGACGGGCTGACGCGGGAGGCGCCCCACCTGCACGGGACACCGACGGTGGTTCGCCCACGGGAGAATGCGTATGGTGCGAGGATGATCATGCAACGGAGCAATCGCAACGCAGAAACGGCCCCCGCGAATGCGGAAGCCGTTTCAGATGACGTGCGCCTGGAGGGACTCGAACCCCCAACCTTCTGATCCGTAGTCAGATGCTCTATCCATTGAGCTACAGGCGCTTGGCGCTGCTGCCGAAGCAACCCAACGATCATAACCCACGACTCCGCGACGTGTGAAATCGCGCCGTGCCCGAACCGCACCCCGGGCGTGGCGCCGACTCTGCGGCCTGCTCAGCCGCGCCCGCCCTCCTCGGCCCCGCCATCCGGACTCTCGTCATCCGGATCGTCGCCGTCGGCGCCCGCGGCCTTCTTCTTCGCACGCATCTGCGAGGCCAGCGACTGCAGGTCGACGAGGCGGAGCGCCTGCATTCGCGCTTCGCGCATCCGGTCGTAGTCCGGATCCTCGTCCGGGCGCATCGCCTCGATGTTGAGGCGGCGGTCGATGTTCGACCTGACGTCCTGCCATGCCGCATCGCGCGCCTTCTCGATGACCCCGCGCATGCGATCGGTGTCGTCGAGCAGCTCGCGCAGCCGCTTGGCGACGCCGATCGACTGCTTCGCCCGCCGTCGCAGATTGCGCACGTCCTTGTCGCGGTAGTCGTGCGTGCCGTGGGACTGCGAGTGCCGCCCCCACGCCCGCTTGCGCAGCCGCCGCAGCGCTTCTGCCGCCTGCTCCGATTCGACGGCCAGCCGCTCGACGACCTCGCGCGCCTGCGGCATGAACCGGTCGGTGTCGAAGTTCGCGTCAGCGGCGATCGTGGTGACGAGGATGCGGTTCTTCAACTCGAGGCGTGCCGCAGACACAGCGATTGCCTCGCCCTCGGCGATCGCGTCTGCGTTTCGTCCCACCGGTCCTCCTCATCCGAATAGAGATTAACTGAGCGAGGCCGGATCCGGCGAAGCATCGTCACACGGTCTGGGCGACGGGGACCTCCTCGTGGGCGACCGCGTCGCGCTCGGGCAGCTGAATCGGGTGGGCGCCGGCCATCTTCTCGACCACGCGCACCACCTGGTTCGAGTATCCGAACTCGTTGTCGTACCAGACGTAGAGCACCACGTTCTCGTCGCCATCGGCGAGCGTGGCGAGTCCGTCGACGATGCCTGCGCGGTTGTTGCCGACGAAATCGGTGGAGACGACCTCCGGCGACTCGATGTAGTCGATCTGCTGACGCAGCTTCGAGGTGAGACTCGTCCTGCGCAGGAAGGCGTTGATCTCGGCCTTCGACGCGGCTCTGTCGAGCTTCAGATTCAGAATCGCGAGCGAGACATCAGGTGTCGGCACCCGGATCGCCGATCCCGTCAGGCGCCCGGCGAGCTGCGGCAGCGCCTTCGCGACAGCCTTCGCGGCACCGGTCTCGGTGATCACCATGTTCAGCGTCGCCGCCCTGCCCCGCCTGTCGCCCGAGTGGAAGTTGTCGATCAGGTTCTGGTCGTTCGTGAAGGAGTGCACCGTCTCGACGTGGCCTCGCTCGACGCCGTACTCCTCGTCGAGGGCCGCCAGCACCGGCGTGATCGCGTTCGTCGTGCACGAGGCCGCCGACAGGATCCGGTCGCCCTTCTCGATCCCGTCGCTGTTGATGCCGTGCACGATGTTCCTGATGCTGCCGCGCCCCGGTGCGGTCAACAGCACGCGCGCGACGCCGCGTGCCCGCAGGTGCCGGCCGAGCCCCTCCTCATCGCGCCACCTGCCCGTGTTGTCGACCACGATCGCTCCGTCGATGCCGTACTCGGTGTAGTCGATCGCTGCCGGATCATCGGAGTAGATGACCCGGATGAGCGTGCCGTTGGCGAGGATGGTCTGGTTCTTCTCGTCCACCTCGATCGAGCCGTCGAACGAGCCGTGCACCGAGTCGCGGCGCAGCAGGCTCGCACGCTTTCGCAGATCCTTGTCGCCTCCCGAGCGCACGACGATCGCCCGCAGTCGCAGGCCGGAGCCGCGCCCCGCGTGCGCGATCAGGATCCGCGCGACGAGGCGCCCGATCCGGCCGAAGCCGTACAGCACGACGTCGGTGGGGCCCGGCGGCTCCGCCCCCACCACCTCGGCCAGTTCCGCACGCAGGAAGTCTGCGAGCGCCCGGGGCTCGTACGACCCGCTCCCGGCGTCGAAACGCTGCACGAGCCTGGCGACATCGATCGACGCCGCGCCGAGGCCGAGTGCGTCGAGCGACTCGAGCACCGCGAGGGTCTTCGCCGGGTCGAGCACGTCGTCACCGGCAAGCCGGGCGAATCGGTGCGCTTTGAGGATGTCGATCGGGGAGCACCCGATCAGGCGGCGCCCGTGGATGGACACGACGGTGCCGTTCGCCCGATACAGCCTGCCGATGACCGGAATCATCCGCTCCGCGAGTTCCTCGCGCGCGGCCCAGGCGTGCTGTTCGTCCTCGTACGCGTTCATGGCGCTCCTTCGTCTCGCGCGGCTCGGGTGTTTTGAGATCCGCTTGTTGAGAGGCTACGAACTTCGAAGGGGCTCTTACTGCCGATTCCGGTTGCAAAACTTGTACTTCTTTCGTTTCAGCAATGACGGTGGGCCGCGTGACGGCTCCAAACCCTCGCGCGTGCGTTCCCAGGTTCCCGTCCCGCACGAACTAGGCTGTTGTGAGGCATCCACCCGCTCGCTGCGGGATCCGTTTCAGGGGGTTTCTCCATGCAATACGTGCCCATGTGGCCCGCCATCTCCGCACGCATCGACGACTCGGGCTCCGGCGTCGTCACGCTCAACGACACCGAGCACCGGATCACGGCGGAGAGTGCAGAGGACGCGCGGCGCGAGGTCGTGCGCTTCTGCGCGGAGAACGCGCAGAAGCTGCAGCGCCCCGTGCGGGTGACCGTCGAGGAGCCGGATGCGACGTGGCCCCTGATCGTGCACCCCGACGGCAAGGTCGACACGGCGGACGAGCCGGCGCCGACCGACGAGGCCTCCGGCCTCGAAGCGGTCGTCGGCTCGGCTCCCGGCAGCGTGATCGATGCTGTTCCCGGAGTGCTCCCCCACGCGGAGCCCGGCGACTCATCGACCGGACCGCGACGCACCAGCCACGTGCCGGTCATCGACGAGGACGCCACAACCGCCGACACGGTTGCGACACACGTTCAGGCCGACGGCACCGACCGCGCGACCGTGCCTGCGGCGCCCGGTGTCGCGGGAGCCGAGACCAGTGAGGCCGCGGTCGCGGCGCCCGAGTCGGCTGAGCCGACCCCGCTGCCACTCGGCCAGCCCGCTGCCCCCGAACCGGGACTGCCTGGGGCACGGCCGATCTCACCGCAGGGGCGCACGTCGTTCATCCAGACCGAGAGCTCAGAGGACCCGGCCACGCGCGGATGGCGCGGCTTCCTCGTCCGCGCCGGCGTGAAGGTCGGCCCGGGCTCCGTGGAGCGCAGCGAGCGCGAGGACCGCGTGACCGTCGCGCAGCAGTGGACCGGCCCGCGCACCATCGCCGTTGTGAACGGCAAGGGTGGGGCGAACAAGACGCCGACCACGATCCTGACCGCTGCGATGTTCGCCCGGCACGGAGGCGCCGGCGTGCTCGCGTGGGACAACAACCAGACCAGAGGCACGCTCGGATGGCGCACGGAGCAGGGGCCGCACGATGCGACCCTGCACGACCTGCTGCCAGAGACCGAGCGCCTGCTGTCGTCGGACGCGCAGTCTGCAGAGCTGGCCCGCTTCGTGCACCACCAGTCGCGCGACCACTACGACGTGCTCCGCTCGCAGCCCATGGCACTGGCGAGCCAGCAGCGCGTCTCGAGCGGTGACGTCGACCGCGTGCACTCCGTGGCGGCGAAGTACTACCGGCTCATCGTGATGGACTCGGGCAACGACGAGTCCGACCCGATGTGGCTGCGGATGATCGACCACACCGACCAGCTCGTGGTGGCGACGTCGTCGCGTGCCGAGCACGCCGAAGCCGGCGCGCTGCTGCTGGAGGCGCTGGCCGATCGCGACGAGCGCTCCGCCGCCCTGGCGCGGAACGCGGTGGCGGTCGTGAGCCAGTCGGACGAGAAGACGACACCGGCCGAGATCCGTCGCATCGAGCAGGGGTACGCCGACCTCGTGCGCGACGTCGTGCGCATCCCGTTCGATCCGGCCATGGGTGCCTCCCAGCTGCACGTGCGCGCGCTGAGCCCCACGACGCAGCGCGCGTGGCTCGCCGCGTCGGCCGCGGTCGCGCGCGGCCTGCCGCTCACCCCGCCGCCGGCCTGAGCCCGCCGGCTTCATGAGTGCCTTTCGGCTGTTCTGACCCCGTCATTCCAGCCGAAGCGCACTCTTGAACTCACGAAAGAGGTCCCCGCAATGAGCACCCCCACCCGCGTCTGCTTCGAGCTGCGGATCCGGCCGGAGATGATCGACGATTACATCGCGCGGCACTCCCCCGTGTGGCCGGAGATGCTCGACGAGATCGCGGCCTCCGGCCGGCGCAACTACTCGCTGTTCCTCGCCGGCGGAGGGCGCCTCATCGGCTACTACGAGACGGACGACGACGAGGCATCACAGGCATACCTCGCTGCCTCGCCCGTCGCCGCGAAGTGGGAGGAGTCGATGCAGGAGTTCTTCGTCGACCTCGGCGGCCGCGCCGACCAGGCCGCGACCGGGCTGCGCGAGGTGTTCAACCTCGCCGACCAGCGCGGCGGGGCGAGCGGGGAGTAGCGGCCGGCCCCGATTCTCTCGCCCGCTCAGTCGAGGCGGTTCAGCCAGAGCGTCATGAGTGCGGTCTCCTCGGGCAAGAGCGCGCTCGGCGGGTCCATCCGGAGCTGTGCACGAATCTGCCGGCGAGCGGCCGCACCCGCATCCTCCTGACCCCGCTGGGATCCGTCGTCGTCCAGGACGGATCCCATCACGGCGTCTCGGAGAGCGTCGGAGACACCTGTCGCAGCGTAGGACGCAGGGTCGGCCATGCGATTCAGCGCCAGTCCGACGTTGGCCGCGAGCAGCATCGCCTGCGCCACATCGATCTCCACGCGCAGCACGCCGGCGGCGGCGCAACGGGAAAGCGTTCTGCGCAGCAGTTCGATCACTCCGTCGCGTGCTCGACTGCTCGCCCACGGGCGCGGCGCGAACATCAACTGGTAGAGCGCTGCGTGCTCTTGGGCGAAGGAGAGGTGATCGTCCCATCCCCGTCGGAGGTCTTCGGCCGGGTCGTCGGTCACCTCGAGTTCGGCCTTCCTGGCTGCGTAGCGCTCGAGACCGGCGTCGGCGAGCGCGTCCAGCAGACCGCGTTTGTCGCCGAAGATTCGATACAGCACCGGCTGCGTCACCCCGGCCGCTTCGCACACGGCTCGGGTGGCGATGTCGCTGTCGAGCGACGCGACCAGTTGTGCCTCCGCTGCGGCGAGCAGTGCGGCGCGGATATCGTCATCTGGTTGTGCCATACCCCGATTCTATTCGATTCCATATCACCGCGCGTATCTGTGCTACGTTGATTCCATAGCGGCGAAACGTTCGCCTTGTATCAGCGAAACGGACATCTCATGAGCGACTCCATACAGCGCGTTGCGATCGTCACGGGTGGGTCCCGTGGCATCGGGCGCGCCATCTCCATCCGCCTCGCCGACGACGGCTTCGCCGTTGTGGTGAACTTCGTCGGCGGCACTGCCGCCGCGGCCGAGACGGTCGAGGCCATCACGGCGGCAGGCGGTCGCGCGATCGCTGTTCAGGCCGATGTCGCTGACGATGGCGCGGTCGCGGCCATGTTCGACCGTGCTGAGCGAGAGCTCGGGGGCATCGACGTCGTCGTCAACTCCGCCGGACGCCTGGCGCTCTCCACGATCGCCGACCAGGACCTCGACGCGCTCGACGCGCTGCACCGGACGAACATCCGGGGGACCTTCGTCGTCGCGCAGCAGGCGGCTCGTCGCCTCCGCGAAGGAGGCACGTTCGTCGGGATGTCGACGTCGGTCGTGGGGACGCAGTTCCCCGCCTACGGCGCATACGCGGCCAGCAAGAGCGCCGTCGAGGGCATGACGCTGATCCTCGCCAAAGAGCTCCGTGGCCGGGATGTCACCGCGAACGTCGTCGCCCCCGGACCCACCGGCACCGACCTGTTCCTGGAAGGCAAGACGCAGGAGCAGATCGACACCCTGGCGAAGATCGCACCGCTCGAGCGGCTCGGCACACCGGAGGACGTCGCAGGCGTCGTCGCCTTCCTCGCCAGCGCAGACGGCCACTGGGTGAACGGCCAGACCATCCGCGCCAACGGCGGCATGGTCTGATCCTCCGGTCTCCCCTCCCTGCCCCTGACCCATCTGGGTCGCAATCGAAAGGAACAAGCATGCCCTTTGCCAACCTCAAGGTTCCCGCGGGCACCCTCACCGCGGAATCGAAGAAGAAGCTGCAGGACGCCGTCACCGACGCGATCGTCGATGTCTATGGCGAACGCGCCCGACCGACCACGCTCGTCATCCTCGAAGAGGTAGCGGACGGCGGTTGGAGCCTCGGCGGCACCATCCTCAACGAGGCGATGCTCGGCCGCGTCTGAACACCCCGCGGAGACGGCGGGCTGAGCTTCCCCGCGGGCGGTTCCGATGCGCGGCGAGCGGGGGCGGGGCGCGCCGCGATCGCCGGCGAAGAGCTCGCCCGGCGCAGCCGAGACGATGAAAGGCGGTGCGCCTGGCCTCCGTTGGAGAGCCAGGCGCACCGCCTTCATTCGCGGGTGATCAGACGGTCTCGTCACCGCCTGCGTCGGCTGCCCTGCGGCGCCGCGACACGATCAGCGCACCGCCGGCGAGCAGGATGACCGCGAGCACGATCACGCCCAGCGCGACCGTCCCACCCGTCACCGCGAGGTCGTCGTCACCTGACGCATCACCGCCGTCGGTCGCCCCGTCCGTGCCGGTGTCCGTGCCACCTGACCCGTCCGTGGCGTCGCCGTCGGATGTGCCGTCGGTTCCTCCGTCAGCGGTGCCGTCCGTTCCGCCGTCGGTGTCGCCATCCGTTCCACCGTCAGTTCCAGATGGAACGTCGGCGCCTTCCGGGACGGCAACCGTCACGGGGCCGACCAGGCCGGCTGGCATCAGTTCATCGCTGCCGTGGAACGCCGGGTACGACTGATACTGCGGGTACTGCTCCGGATCGGCCGCGTACGCGTCGGCCAGCCCGACGCGTCGGTTGTTCTTCACCGGTTGCACGTCGATCTCGATCACGTTCTCACCAGTGAACAGAGCCTCACTGATGTCGGCTCGGAACGGCGACGCGAAGAGCTGGAACTCCTGCTCGTGCTCCGTGCCCGGATTGATCCGCACGGTCGCGGCGTCGTGCACTTCGCCCAGATCGAGCATGGCGCGATCGCCGGTGATCGCATCGGCATTCGCCACGTCGAAGGTAGCGCGGTAGGTGCCCTTCGACGTGACGTGTGTCAGATCGCCGCTGGCGACCTCATCGTCTGCCCAGGAACCGAGGACGCCCGCTCCCTCGTACGTGTGGGATTCCACCTCACCCGGAACGTTCGTGCCGAGATTGTCGGCCTCCACAGTGAGGCGGAAGCCGTCGATGCCGATGGACGCCGGCAGGGTCTCGGACTCGATGACGTCCGGCAGACCCGCGGACACGTCCGCATTGTCGAACGTCTGCCCTGCGGCACCGCACACGAGAGCGACCGCGCCGCCCGCCGTGAGCGTGAAGGACGACCCGTCGATCACATCGGCCTCATGGATGTCGCCGGAGGCCGGGTCGAGCCAGAAGCACTCGTCGAAGCCGCCCGCCACGTGTGCGGTCACCGTCGTGGACTCATCGAGCGCGGTGTTGCGCACGTAGGCGAGTTCTCCGCCGTCGTCGAGCGTGCGACGGGCCGAACGCAGGTTCTCGCTGCTGTCGAACGAGATCGGGGCGCCGCCGATCGCCTCATCGGCCGCGGCATCTGCGGAGACGGGGTCACCGAGTTCCGCGGCCACATCGGCGACCTGTGCGTCCAGCGCTTCGTAGGCGCCGCCCGCGTAGCTCGGCTGCGACGCGGGAGCCTCGCCGATGATCCGGATCGGAGCCCCGGCGTCACTGAGATCGCGCAGCGCCGTCATCGTCTCGAACGGCACCGAATCCGACTCGACGATCAACGAGTCGAAGGTCATCGCCCCGTCGTTCGCGACGAGCTGCTCGCCGTTCCACGACAGGCCGCTCTGAATAGTGTCGTCGTTGATCGCGTCCCACTGCACGCCTCGCGACTGCAGCGCGGCGACCGTCTCCGTCTCCTCCAGACTGCCGAACAGCGGCATATACATCGCCACGTCGCCGCTCGGAGAACCCGACTGCATCAGGTAGTTCGCCCGCGAGGCGTACGCGTTCATCTCACCGAAGTACTCGTGCATCGGGTTGGTCTCGGCCATCTCGACGCCGATCGTCGGCCACGCGCGCCAGCCTTCCTCGCCGAAGAGATCGTCGTCGGAGGTGAAGTCCGGGTTCTCGTTCCCGAAGTACGTCGCACTCAGCCCGTGGTAGAAGAAGTTGTTCACGCCGCTGGTCGCCATCAGATCGAAGCCCTGCTTGATGAAGTCGGGCGTCACGGTGAACGGAGTCGAGCCCAGCGTGTACACCTCGCTCGTGACGAGGTTCCTGCCATAGAGGTGCGCACCGGATGCCACGCGCTTCAGGCTGTACTCGTCGAGGCCTTCGGTCTCCGGGATGTCGACCAGTTCGGCCGACTTGAGTGTGTCGACGGGCGGGTTGTATGCCTGCTGGCGGTACACCATGCCGAAGTCGCCCAACGAGTCCGAGAAGGCGCCCATACCCGACAGCAGCGCCTCGTTCACGAGGCGGCCGTAGTCGTATTCGACCCGCTCAGCCTCGTCCTCCGTCAGCCCCGATTCGATCAGTGCGGGACCGGACGGTCCGAAGAAGCTGCCCGTGAAGTCGTTCATGCCGAGTTCGGCATACTCGTCCTTCACAGTCGGTGCGCCGTCGATCAGGAAGGACTCCCCGAAGAAGTTGTACATCGCGGGGACGAACCGCGTGACGTCGTAGCCGAGGATCTCTTCCGACGACGCCGAGTCCTGCACCCTGTCGTTGTAGAACGCGTCGGTGTAGAACTCGTAGCTGTCGTTGAACCCTGCGCGCACGTCGTTCTCCGTGACGATCTGCTGCAGTCGCTCCTGGCCGAGCCAACCGTGCACCAGCGAACTGACGGCATCCGGGTCGAGGTGGTCGACGACCATGTTGCGCTCACCGGTGTCGCCGCTGGTGAGGATCGAGTTCAGACCGAACGATCCGGTCGGAAGGCTGTACAGCGAGATGATCTCGTAGTCGCCCTCGCCGACGGTCTCCGGATCGATGGAGAACTGTTCGTCGCCTGGTTCCGGATAGACCACAACGGCGTCGGCGAGGTCGAGCGCCGCCGTCGCGTCGTACGACTTCACCGAGGAGAAGTCGCTCGAGAGCACCTGGTTGTTCTCGGTGAGCTCACCGCTTGTGCCGTCGACGGGCGCGAGCACCACGGCCCGCAGCTCGACGTCATCCGGACTCCAGACGCCGAAGTCGTGCCCGAACTTCTCCGACGCGTAGAACGGGCTGACCTCGACATCGGGGATCCCGACGCTCATCTCTGTGTCCGCAGCTTCGACATCGACGTCGCCGCTCACAAGCTCTGCAGCGCCATCCGCTGCCACGCGAATTGTCGCCCGGCCGAGCGCGAGGTTGCTCTGGCTCTCTGAGACGTCGATCGAGTCGTCGTTGGCGAGATAGCCGCTGCCGATGTTCAGGTCGACCGTGATGCCCAGCTCGTTCGCCCGCTTGACCACGGCTTCGAGCTTGTCGAAGTACTCGGGACTCTCGTAGCCGAGGATCTGATCGTCGTCGTAGCTGCCATCAAGGGCGTCATGGATGTGCGGGTTGAGTGACGATGTCTCGGCGTCCGTCCAGAACGCCTTGGAGAACGGCGCGATCTCCACCGCTCCGAAACCCTCTTCGTGCAGATACTCGAGCTGCTCGATCAGCGCCTGCTCCGTGGCGCCGTTTCCCGGCCACCACCACCTCACGCCTGGGCGGTACTCGACTCCTGGCGCGGCGAACTCGCTCGGGTCGATCGATGCCGCGCTCGCTGCTGCCGCGGGTTCCTCACTCGACAGGATGGGGGCGGCGAACCCTCCGGCCACCACAGCCGCGAGCGCCGCGCCCGCGATTCCTACTACGCGTTTCGATGCGCGCATCAACATGCTCCTTCGTCTTCGAACGGAACTGCTCTTACTCACCGACGCGGTCGTCCGCGTCGGTTGCTGTCGTGGTTGCGCAACGACATCCGGATCGAATGCGATCCTGGTCGCGCATCTTTGCGCGCTCTGTCGGCGGCTGACCACCAGAAGATGTGGTTCGGGCGCCCGGCCCGGCCGTGCCTGGGCCGGGCGCCCGAACGGCGACTCAGAAGTCGAAGTCGCCGATGTTGTCCGCGTCGAAGACGAACGGGTCGCCCAGCAGCACGACGCCGTCGGCGCCTACCGTGAACTCGCCCAGGTCGCCAGCGGCGAAGGTGTCGCCCTCGGCGCCGGTGATGTCACCGCTGACCAGTGCGCCGGCGGCGTAGGTCGCCAGCGTTCCGAGGTCTTCCGGGTTCCACAGAGCGAAGGCCTCGACGGTGCCGTCCTCGACGTACTCGCGCATCTGGTTCGGCGTGCCGAGACCGGTGACCGCGACCTCGCCCTTGGCGTCCGAGGTCGAGATGTAGCGCGCGGCGGCGGCGCTTCCGACCGTCGTCGGCGAGACGATGCCCTTCAGTTCCGGGTACGTCTGCAGCAGCGCAGCGGTCCTGTCGTACGAGGTCTGGTCGTCGTCATCGCCGTAGACGGTGTCGACGATCTCGATGTCGGGGTAGGTGTCGGCGACGTAGGTCTCGAACGCATCGTTCCAGGTGTTCTGGTTGGTCGCGTTGGCGGCGGCGGAGAGGATGGCGACCTGGCCCTCCTCACCGATCTGCTCGGCGATCAGGTCGCCCTGGACCTTGGCGATGCCCGCGGCGTCGGCCTGGTTGATGAACAGGTCGCGGCAGTCGGCATTCGTGTCGGAGTCGAAGGTGACGATCTTCACGCCGGCGTCGCTCGCCTCATTCAGCGCGTCGCAGATGGCGTTCGGGTCGTTCGCCGACACCACGAGCGCTGAGCGCTGCTGCTGAGCCGCCGTGTTGATGTAGCTCACCTGACCGTCGGGGGTCGCCTCCGTGGGGCCGACCTCCTCGAACGAGGCGCCCAGGTCCTCCGAAGCGGCCTCGGCGCCGACGCGGGACGCGTCGAAGTACGGGTTGCCGAGGTTCTTCGGCAGCAGCGTGACCGACAGATCACCGGAGGTCGAGCCTCCCTCTTCGCCGCCGGCGGACCCGCCGCTCGTGTCGGCGCATCCGGCCAGTGCCAGCGCCGCCGCAGCGGTCACGGCCACACCGGCCGCCACTCTCTTCACAGAAAACTTCATCGTCTTTCCTTTCATGTGGATTGCACCGGGACATGCGCCCCGGCAAGGTGCCTCAGGAGGCCGGGGATGCCGCTACTCGAGCGGGAGAGATGGTGGAGCGCTTCGATTTCACCCAGGCGAACAAGCTGGCTCCCACCACCGAGACGATCAGCAGGCCACCGGTGATGATGTTGATGATGTCGCTGGTCACGCCGCTCAGGCGCAGCGCGCTGGAGAGCGCACCGATCAGCAGCACGGCCGCGATGACGCCGTGGATCCGACCGCGGCCGCCGAACACCGACACCCCGCCGAGCACGACGGCGGCGATGACCTGCAGCTCGAGGCCGGTCGCGTTGTCGCCTCGGGCGCTGCCGTAGCGCAAGGTGTAGTAGACACCGGCAAGCGCCGCCACGGCACCAGCGAGCACGAACACGATGAACTTAGTGCGATTCACGTTCACGCCGGAGAAGTGCGCGGCGTCCTTCGACTGGCCGACGGCGAAGATGCCTCGCCCGAAGGGCGTGAAGTGGAACAGCACCACGAAGATCACCAGCAGCACGAGGAACGGGATGACAACCCACGGGATCTGAGTGCCGGCGAGCTTCGCCTTGGCCAGCGCGGTCCAGTACTCGGGGAACTCCGTGACCGCAGTCGTTCCCAGCATGCCGACGGCGATGCCGCGGAACAGTGCGAGCGAACCGATGGTGACCGCCAGCGACGGCAGACCGACGGTGGTGACCAGGAAACCGTTGAACGCTCCCCCGATCACTCCGACCACGAGTGCGATGAAGGCCGCTGCCTCGAACGGCATGCCGCCCTGCACGAGCGCGCCGGTGGTCACGCTCGCAAGGCCCGCCATGCTGCCCACCGACAGGTCGATCTCACCCGTGGTCATCACGAGCGTCATCGGCAGCGCGATGAACAGGATGGGGGCGACGTCGAGGAGCAGGTAGTTGTAGGTCAGCGGCTGGGCGAATCCGTTCACAGTGACCGAGGCGACGATCAGCACGACCGCGAGCAGGCCGATGATCGCGGACTCGCGCGTCATCAGGGTGCGGCGCCACAGCGGACGGTCGTGATCGAACCGGACGATGTTGGTCGTCGTCGTGGGGGCGGAGGTGGTCATGATTCGTCCCTCGCTTCGATGAGGCGTCGTTTCTGCCGGAGCGCCAGCAAGCGGTCGAGCACGATGGCGCCGATGATGAGCACGCCCACGACGGCCTTCTGCCAGAAGTCGGGGATGCCGAGGATCGGCAGCGCGCGGTTGATCGTCATCAGCAGGAACGCGCCGATGGCCGCGCCCCACACGGTGCCGACGCCGCCGACGATGGCCACGCCGCCGATGACGGCCGCGCCGATCGCGTCGAATTCCCATCCGGCTGCGGCCTGCGAGTCGATCGTGCCGTAGCGGGCCGCGTAGAACACTCCGGCGAGCCCTGCCAGCGTGCCGGAGAGCACGAACGCCGTCAGCACGCGCTTGGTCTTCTTCAGGCCGTACAGCGTCGCCGCTTCCGGATCGGAGCCGATCGCATACAGCTCGCGACCCGAGCGCATGTTCTTCATGTACCAGGCGGCGACGATGAGCACCAGGATGGCGACGATCGTCAGCACGGGGATCGACAGGACCTGCGCCGTGCCGAGACCGAGGAACTCCTTCGGCATGTCGGCGCCGTTGACTCTGTCGCTTCCCGCCCACAGCACGTTGATGCCGCGATAGGCGTACAGCGTGCCGAGCGTGATCACCATCGCCGGAACCTTCGCGAACGACACCAGCATGCCGTTGATGAGGCCGAGCAGCGCGCCGAACAGCAGCGCTGCGACGACGACCAGCGGGATCGGGATGCCGGGGAAGTCGACGAAGAGCCGCCCCGTGAGGTAGGCGGTCAGGCCGATCACCGAGCCGACGGAGATGTCGACGTTCCGGGTGATGATGACGATCGCCTGGCCGACCGCGACAAGCAGCAGCGGTGCGGGCGTCACCAGCAGATCGCGCCAGCCGTCACCGGAGAACAGGAAGTTCGGGTTCTTGGCCGTCGCCGCGACGACGATCAGGACGAGTGCGAGCAGGATCCCGATCTCGCGCATGCGGCCGCCGCCGAAGATCGCCTTCAGGCTCGCCGCGCCCTGCGCCGTGGTGGCCGTCGTGGTCATGAGTGCTGCTCCGATGCGTGAGTTGCGGCGTGCATGACGTTCTCGCTGGTCGCGTCCGCGCGGTCGATCTCTGCGGTGATCCGGCCTTCGTGCATCACCAGGACGCGGTCGGCCATGCCGAGCACCTCTGGCAGCTCGGACGAGATCATGACGATGCCGAGTCCCTCGCCTGCCAGCTCGGAGAGCAGCGCGTGCACGGCCGCCTTCGTTCCGACGTCGATGCCTCTGGTGGGTTCGTCGACGATGAGCACCTTCGGGTTCGTCGCCAGCCACTTGGCGAGCACGACCTTCTGCTGATTGCCGCCGGAGAGCGTACCGGCCACGGTGTCGAGCGCGTGGCTCTTCACCTCGAGCTTCGCCGCCCACCCGCGTGCCGCGCGGTTCTCGATGCCGGTTGTGATCAGCCCGAAAGCGGCGAGTCGGCGCCGGATGGCCGAGGTGATGTTCCCGCCGACGGTTGCGTCGACGATGAGGCCCTGTTTGCGCCTGTCCTCCGGCACGAGCGCGAGCCCCGCACGCATCGCCGCGGTCGGCTTCTTCTGCGGCACCGTCTGACCGCCCATCGTCACCGCGCCCGACGCGTAGCCGTCGACGCCGAACACCGCGCGCACGACCTCGCTGCGGCCGGCGCCGACGAGCCCCGCCAGCGCGACGATCTCGCCCGCGCGCACGCTGAAGGAGATGTCGTGGAAGGTGCCGGGGCTGGTGAGCCCATCGACCCTGAGCAGCTCCTCGCCCACGGCGGTCTCCTGCTTCGGAAACAGCTCCGTCACGTCGCGGCCGACCATCTGGCGCACGAGCTCGTCGACCGTGGTGTCGGCGATCTGCTGCGTTGCGATGTACGCGCCGTCGCGCATCACGGTGACCGTGTCGCACAGTGCGAAGACCTCGTCGAAGCGGTGCGAGATGAACATCACCGCGCGTCCCTCGTCGCGCAGACTGCGGGCGACGGTGAAGAGGCGCTCGACCTCGACGCCGCTCAACGCGGCCGTCGGCTCGTCCATGATCAGCACGCTCGCATCGAGCGAGATCGCCTTCGCGATCTCGATGATCTGCTGGTCAGCGATCGACAGGCCCTCGGTGAGACGGTCGGGATCGAGCCCCACGCCCAGACGCGCGAAGATCTGCTCGACCTCGACGCGCATCGCTTTGCGGTCGATCCGGCCGAACCTGCTGACGGGCTGGCGCCCCATGAAGATGTTCTCGGTGATCGACAGGTCAGGGAAGAGCGTCGGCTCCTGGTAGATCACCGCGATCCCCGAGTTCTTCGACTGCGCTGTGCTGGCGAAATCGACGCTCTCGCCGTGCAGTCGGAACTCGCCGGCGTCTCGCCGGTAGAGCCCGGCCATGATCTTCACCATGGTCGACTTGCCCGCGCCGTTCTCGCCGATCAGGGCATGGATGGAGTTCCGGTGCAGGCTCAGACTTCCTGAGCGAAGGGCGACGACGGGTCCGAAGGACTTCACGACGCGCTCCAACTCCAGCGCAGGACCTGTGTTCCTGCGGGCGGGATCTTCGGCGACCACTACGGTCCTCTCCTTCGAGGTGGGCGACACTGAACGTGCCTGAATCGTTTCACGTGTTGTTCACGCTAATGTAGTTCACACCGCGCCGACGACACAACCTCTCGGACGGTTACCAAGTTGTGATGCACCTCGGACAAGGGAGAGCGAGTGCCCGTCAGTATTCGCGACGTCGCGCAGCGAGCCGGCGTCTCTGTCGGCACCGTCTCGAACGTGCTGAACCGACCGGATGAGGTCTCCTCGGATTCGGTGGAGCGCGTGCACCGCGCGATCGAGGAGCTCGGCTATGTGCGCAACGACGCCGCACGTCAGCTCCGAGCCGGGGTGAGCTCGACGGTCGGATTCGTGGTGCTCAACGGGCAGAACCCGTTCTACAACGAGGTCGTCCGCGGTGCGGAGGACGAGGCGGCCAAGCACGGCATCGCGATCCTCTACGGCAGCACGGATGAGGATCCGGCGCGCGAGAAGGTGTACCTCGACCTCTTCCGCCAGCAGCAGGTGCGCGGCATTCTCCTCGCCCCGTACAGCGATGTGGTCACCGATCTGCGCAAGCTCCGGCGCGCGGGCATCGCCACGGTGCTCGTCGACCGGTTCAGCGCCGACAACGAGTTCTCGTCCGTATCGCTCGACAGCGTCGCCGGCGGCCGCCTCGCCGCACAGCACCTCGCCGAGATCGGCAGACGGCGCATCGCGTTCGTCGGCGGCCCGTTCCAGCTGCGGCAGGTGACCGACCGCCTCGCCGGTGCACGCGCCGCCGTCGAGGACGGCCCGACGCCGATCGACCTCGAGGTGATCGCAACAGACTCCATGACCGTGGAGGCCGGGGTCGAAGCGGGTCGAAGACTTCTCGAACGCCCCAGACGCGACTGGCCCGATGCCCTGCTCGCCGCCAACGACCTGCTCGCCCTCGGCCTGCTGCAGTCACTGGTCGTCGGCGACCGACTGCTGGTGCCCAACGAGATCGCGCTCATCGGCTTCGACGACATCCCGTTCGCCGCCGCGGCCGCCGTGCCGCTGACCTCGATCAGACAACCGGGCCGGATGATCGGCCGCACCGCCCTGCGCACCGTGCTGGAGGAAGCCGACGACCCGACCAACGTGCCTCGTCAGACCGTCTTCCCGCCTGAGCTCGTCATCCGCCGCTCGACGAGCGGCTGACGACGCGGCACCCGCGCCCTCCGTATCAGCGCATCGTCCGGATGGCGGTGCGCTGGATCTCGAGACCGGCAGACCAGCGCTCGAGGAACTCGGCGTGATCGGCGATGTCCTCTTCATCCGGCGCGACGGCCGTCGTCTCCTCGGCTTCGAAGATGTTCGCGTCGAGCCATGCGGCAAGCTTCGCCCGCTCACCGGCGTCGCACGCGTGCGCGTACGCCGCGAGCACCGCCATCCCCCATGCGCCGCCCTCACTGGCCGTCGCGCCGACGGTGACCGGCGCCCCGAGCGCCGCCGCGAGCAGACGCTGCGCGACCCCCGCCGTGCGGAAGATGCCGCCGTGGGCCCGGATGCCGTCGATGGCCACGCCCTCATCGGCGAGAGTGCGCATCCCCAGGCTCAGCGTCGCGAACGACCCGCGCACCTGCGCACGCATCAGCCCGGCGAGGCTCATCGTCGACGACGGTGTGCGCACGATCAGCGGCCGTCCGTCGGTGAGGTCGGCGATCGGCTCGCCCGCGAGGTGGTTGTATGCCAGCAGCCCGTCGTCTGTGCCGCGCTCGAGCGCCCCCGAGAGCAGTGCGGTGAAGACGCGGTCGGCGGAGGCTTCCGCGCCGAGGGCGGCGGCGAACTCGCCGAACACACCCGCCCATTCGCCGATCTCGCTGGCGCCGTTGTTGCAGTGCACCATGGCCACATCGTCGCCGGCAGGCGTCGTGACGATGTCGATCTCCTCGTGACGGTTCGACAGCGGCCGCTCGAGCACGATCATGCTGAAGAAGCTGGTCCCTGCGCTGACGTTCCCGGTGCGAGGAGTGACCGCGTTGGTCGCGACCATGCCCGTTCCCGCATCGCCCTCCGGCGAGCCGGCGATCGCGCCTGGGCGCAGCGCCCCGGACGGGTCGAGCAGGGCGGCACCCTCCGCGGAGAGATGCCCCGCGGCCTCACCGGCCCGGCCGACCGGTGGCAGCACCTCGCCGAGCCGCAGATGACCGGCGCCCGCGTCCGCGAGCGCGCCATCGGCGATCCGGAGCCGCGCCTCGTCGTAGTCGCGCGTCGCGGCGTCGATCGGGAACATGCCGGATGCGTCGCCGATGCCGAGCACGCGGGTGCCGGTGAGCAGCTCATGCACGTAGCCGGACAGCGTCGTGATGCGGGCGACGCGAGCGACGTGGTCCTCGCCGTCGAGGACGGCCTGATAGAGGTGCGCGACCGACCATCGCAGCGGGATGTTCACGTCGAGCACTTCCGAGAGATCGGCCGCCGCGCGGGTCGTGTTGACGTTGCGCCACGTGCGGAACGGCACGAGCAGCTCGCCTGACGCGTCGAAGGCCAGGTAGCCGTGCATCATGGCCGAGACGCCGATCGCACCGACCTGTTCGAGCTTCTCGCCGTGCCTGCGCTCGACATCGGATGCGAGATCGGCGAACGCTGAGCGCAGACCGGTGCGCACGTCGTCGAGAGAATACGACCAGAGCCCGTCGACCAGGGTGTTCTCCCACTCGAAGCCGCCGGATGCCAGAGTCTCGCCGCCCAGCGTGGTCAGGCACGCCTTGATGCGCGTCGACCCGAGTTCGATTCCGAGTGCCGTCTGGCCGAGTCCGATCGTTTCGGCGTTCTTCGCGTGCTCCATCTGCGGGTCTCACTCCTCGTCGAATTCGCCCGGGCGCCGGGCACCCTCCCAAGCTACCGCGCCGATTGCCCGGCCTGTGTGCTCGAGAGCGCTCGCAGCAGGACGAATAACGAGTGAGATTGATCCGAGAAGCTTGGAACCTCACACTCTAAGCGTTATAATCCAAGCATGAAGTCACGCGAGGCGCTCAAGATCCTGGCGGAGGTGTCCGAATCTCAGTGGGGGATGGTCACCTCGGCCCAGGCCCACGCGCGCGGCGTGAGTCACATGAACCTCACGCGACTGACCAAGTCCGGAGATCTCATCCGCCTGTCGCACGGGGTCTACAAAGATGCCGGGGCTCCAGGCGGCGAATACGATGAACTGCGCTCAGCGTGGCTGGCATCCGATCCGACGCGCCTCGCATGGGACCGGCTCAACGAAAAGCCTGGCAAGGTCATCGTCTCCGGTGAGTCCGCAGCCGCACTGCACGGCATCGGGAACCTCCGCGCCATGCGCAGCGAGTTCACGGCTCCGTCCCGGAAGCAGACTCAGCGCGCCGACGTGCACTATCGAACACGGGCCCTGACGAGTGACGACGTCACCGTCCGGGAAGGTCTACCGGTGACCACCCCGGAGCGCACCATCGCCGATCTCGTCGAACAGCGCGCACAACTCGACCATGTGGGTGACGCCCTTCGGGACGCCGCACGGAATTCGCGACTCGACATCGATCGGCTGGCCGAGCTGCTCGGTCCGCTCGCGGAGCGCAACGGCCACGCAAAGGGAGACGGTAACGCACTGCTCGACGAGCTGCTCGAATCCGCGCATATCGACCTGGAGAGTCTCTCGAAGCAGATCGTCGAGATGCCCGACCTCAGCGCCCTGGTGGCCCGCGACTATCTGGCAACACTCGACACTTCCGAACTCCTCGACAGCCCCGCAATGCGATCGGTGCTCGAGGCCCAGACACAGCAGTACGCCAAGCTCGCCGAGTCAGTGATCAAGGTCGTGACACCTGCTCTGCCGACGCTCGACAAAGTCGCAGCGTCAATGGCTGCCGCCACGGCGACGTTCGATTCACCGGCCTTACGCTCCGTTCTCGAGTCCCAGGAGAGGCAGCTCACCGCAGTATCGACGGCCCTGAGCAAGCTCATCGCGCCACAGATGACCGGCCTGGAGAACGTCCAGAAGGCGATCGCGAGCCTCAGTTCGCCAGGCGCAGCACCGGGTGCCGACAACACGCGACGGCTGAGCGAAGCGATCAGTGCGGTGGGCTGGGCATCACTGGCTCAAAATGCGAAGCAGATCGAAGCCGCCGACGTCGACAAGGAAGAGTCGTGACTGACGAACGTTACACTTCCGCAGCCGGCGTCGAGGCGGCGATCCGGCACGCGGCGCGAAATGCTGCTGTCGCCGATCCGTCGATCTCCACCGGAGATCGGATCACGCAGGAGCACTTCCGCCGTTTCCTCAGTCGGATCTTCTCCGAGGTCGAGGACTCTGGGTGGCTGCTCAAAGGCGGTACCGGCGTGCTCGCGCGGGTCGGATCAGCCAGAACAACGACGGACGTAGACCTGTTCCGCAAAGACCAGTCACTCGAAGGCGCACTGAACGATCTCAGGCGGCTGGCCGCAACCGACCTCGGCGATTTCTTCCGGTTCGAGTACACGGGACACGAGAGCTCCCTCGGCGGCCAGCAGACCAACTCCGAGGGTTGCCGCGTCAGCTTCGACATCTACGTCGGCGCGAACAAGCGCGGCAGCCTCAACGTCGACCTGGTCGTCAACGTCGTCATCACCGACGAGCCGACCGTGAAGCCGCCTGCGAATGGACTCGACATCCCGAGGCTGCCGTGTCACGACTACCGCTTGTATCCGGTTGTCGATCAGATCGCCGACAAGGTCTGCGCAACGCTCGCGGAGTACCGCGGCAAACCTTCGAGCCGAGAATGGGACCTCGTCGACCTCGTGGTACTGGCCACGACCGAGGATGTGAGCGCGGACAAGCTCCGGCGAGCTCTCCTCGCGGAGGCGCGAGGCCGCAGCCTCACACTGCCGGATCGGTTCTCCGCCCCAGCGTCTTGGGGACGTCGCTACGCGAAGGACGCAAGACTTGTTCCTGCCTGTGCCCATTACCAGAGCGTCGAGCTCGCCATGTCGCTGATGACCGCGTTCATCGACCAGATTCTCCGAGATGAGGTCTCGGGAAAGACGTGGGACCATTCTCGGCGTGACTGGGCCTGATTCAGCCGCAGGACGGCCGTAGTCAGCAACGCCTCGCTACGTGCTTGCCTGTCGGCGTCGAACAGACGCTCAGTCTCGACGGGACGGCGGCATTCGACGATGACATCGGCGACCGGCTGAGCCGCGAGATTCTCGCACCCGGCTCTCCCCGGCGGTACGGTGAGAGCATGTGCGCGTCATACGGACTCGACCCGCGGTTCGCTGACAAGAGCGACATCCTCGCTCACGAGCAGGCGATGCTCGACGGTCTGCGCGAGTGGGCACAAGAGAACGAGGGCGAGACGCTGCGCCCCACGGGCAAGAACGCGCGTAATCTCAACCCGATCGTGACGGCGCCCGACGGCGAACGCGCTCTGGAATGGGCCTGGTGGGGCTACCTCGTGGGCGGCGAGCCGGCGAAGTTTCCGTCGATCAACACGCGCTCCGAGAAGCTGCGCACCGCGCGAGGTGCGGCGCCGACGCGGGCGATCGTGCCGGCCACGCGATGGTTCGAGATGCAGAAGCCGCAGCGCACCTGGCACGAGTTCTCGTCGGGTGAGCTGTTCGCCATGGCGGCGGTCACTCGCCCCGGACGCACGCACGACGGGCAGGAGTTCACCTGCTACTCGATCGTCATGCAGGATTCGCCTGACGTGCTTGCGGATGTGCACGACCGCTCCCCCATCCTCATTCCCGCAGACTTCGTCACCGAGTGGCTCACGAGCGACCACGCGATCGCCGACCTCGTCGACGAGGCCGTCGCACTGTCGACCGCAGCCCTGACGAGCGTCACCGCTTCCCCCATCGCGTCCCGCCCGTAGCGTCCGCAGCGTCCGTAGCGCAAACGATTCCGGATGGGCACAGACGCCCACATGCCGGATGCCGGATGCCGGATGCCGGATGCCGGATGCCGGATGCCGGATGCCGGATGCCGGATGCCGGATGCCGGATGCCGGATGCGAGCGTATCGGGGTCGCCTCGCCGTGCGCCGCGCTGGATCAGCACCACCATGTCGCCATCGACGCACATATTAGTAGATTTGTTCTCATAGCCTCCTGAAATAAGCGATTGTGATCCGCAGCCCAATCGATTCGGCTCAACTTTTCTCCCCATTTCTCGAACATATATGCTATTCTTAGGTATGGCAACGACGTCACGATCCACAGCTCCCGCGCATGACGCGGTCGAGCGGGTCGCGGCGGCTGGTGAGCTGCTCGATGGGCTGATCGGCGAACTGACCTCGCTGTCCGACGTCGAGATGCTCTCGTTCACGCAGCGGCTGGCGTCATTCGGCCGGCTCGTCGACAGCCTTCAGGTCCGAGCCGCGGGCGAGGTCGCCGTCCGCTCCGATGCCGAGGCGTCCGGTCGCACCTCCGACGACCAGCTCGGCACAGTGCTCGGCTGCCGGAACGCGACCGAACTTCTCGAGAACGCCACGGGAGTGCCGGCGCGCGTCGCCCAGGCCAGAATGCGCCTCGACCGACGCACCCGCGCGGGCACGGGGCTGAGCGGGCAGGACATCCCTGCTTCCTTCCCGCACGTCGCAGATGCACTGCGCCGCGGCGCGCTCACCGAGGAGACGGCACAGTACGTCACCGACCGACTCGCCCGCGTCGCCGAGCGCGGCCTCGCCTCACCGACCGAGATCGCCGCCGCGGAGGAGGAGCTGGTGCCTGCCGCCGTGCGCGGCACGATCCACGACCGGCTGCCCAGCGAGGCGCCGAACGAGAACGAGCCCGCCGAGGGTGCGCCGCCTGCGACGTTCCGCGAGGTCAAGATCATGGTCGACACCTGGGTCGCGTTTCTCAGCCGCGACGGCGTCGAGTCCGATGCCGAGTGCGCCGAGCGCCTCCGCGGTGTGAACCTGGGCCGCGAGCGCGATGGGCTGGTGCACATCTGGGGCGACCTCGTTCCCGAGACCGCGGCCGCGCTCAGCCGCCTGTTCGATGCACACAACGGCTCTCCCGTGCGATTCGCACCGACCGCGAGCGACGAGGATGCCGATGCCCCCTGGGGCGACGACGCTCCGACCGACCCCCGCACGGCGCAGCAGAAGCGGCACGATGCGTTCACGTCGGTTGTGCACACGGCGGCCGCATCGGCGGAGGCACCGACGCTCGGCAGTGCGGCACCCACGCTTCTGGTCACAGTCGACGCGCACGATATCGATGGCGGAATCGCCCGCATCGACGGCATCGACATCCCCGTTCCCGCCGGCATCGCCCACAGGATCGCCTGCACCGGCGCAGTGCAGAAGATGGTCTTCGACGACCGCGGCCGCCTCGTTCGGCTCGGCACCAAGGAGCGCCTGTTCAACGCGCACCAGCGCCGCGCCATCACCGCCCGCGACGGCGGATGCATCATCCCCGGCTGTTCCGTACCCGCCGCCTGGTGCGAGATCCACCACGTCGAAGAGCACTCACACGGAGGAGCAACCCACACCGACAACGGAGTCCTGCTCTGCTGGTGGCACCACCACAACCTCGACCGCTCCGGATGGCGCATCGAGATGCGCCGCGGCGTCCCCCACGTCGCCGCGCCCCGCTGGCTCGACCGCCACCGACGATTCCGCCCCACGCGCAGTCTTTCGCGCTATCGACCGCAGACGCGGCGAGGTTCGCCACAGCTCGCCCGCGAAGCCGTTCTCACCTGACTGGTCGTAGTCTGCCTGTCGCGACCGTAGCGAATATCCTACCGAACATCCGTGCGCACTGGCCTGCGGCCGCGTCCTCAGACCCCGGCGATCTTCATTGCGGAGTACTGCTCTCGCACATGAGCTTCGGCGAACGAGCCAGCGGGAGACTCGATCGTGAGTCCGTTGCAACGCGCGAATGCCTCCGCATCAATCGTGCGAACAGACGCCGGGAGCACGAGTCGTTCGAGGCCCGTGCACCGGTAGAAGGCGCGGTGACCGATCGTCGTGACACCATCTGGCACGATCACCTCCCGCAGAGACGAACAGCCGTTGAATGCGCTCGGACCGATGTTCCGCAGCGACTGTGGCAGCTCGACGCTCACGAGCGATCGGGCCTGGAAGAACGCCGCCCGCGCGAGCGTGCGCACCGGCTCGGGGATGCGGACCCGTTGCAGCGAGGTGCGAGAGCATGCAGAGCGACCGATCATATACACGGGCGTGTCATGCACAGCAGGAACGACATCGACCTCCGTGAGGCCGGATTCGGGCCAGACCTTTCGCAGCTCGGCGCCGTACTCATCGATGATGCGGTACACGACATCGCCGACATCAACGCTGGTTCCACGTTTCTCCAGCACGTCGCCGTCCGCCAGCACGAACGAGGTGCCGAACAATGCGTCGATCGTGATGGAAAGAGCCATCTGCTGTCCGCCCTTGAACGCGACAACATCTTCCGGCGTCAGGTCGTCACGCAGCGCCGCGGTCAGCTCATCGCGATCGGTCGTTGACCAGACATCTCGACCGCGCGCCCGCAGTTCTTCGGCGATCCAAGCCGCATGGTGCCCGAACAGGTAGAACCGGTCGATGTGCTCGCGGTCGGCCAGTTCCTCGCCGACCCGGCGATGGACCTCCTCGGTGATATCGCCGAGTTTGTCGTCGATGTCCGCGACGACGTAGATCCGGCGCCCGCCGTCCGCAACACTCAGCGCCTGCAACGCATCGGCCGTGCTGCCGATCGCAACCTCGGATGCGTTGTAGCAGTCGACCAGCACGCGCCTACCGCCGATCACGTCGAGGTTCTGTCGCAGTCCTTCGCCCTCGTATGCGGCAATCCCCTCGACGATCTTCTCGACCGGAATCTGCAGCCAGCGGCCGATGGCAAACGCAACGACGGCGTTGCCGACGTTGTGGCGGCCGATCGCGTTCACCACTACCGGCGTGCGTTCACCCGTCGCGGCCTCCACGATCGTGAACCGCACCTCGCCATCGCTCTCGTCGATATCGACTGCTCGGTAGTCGGCGTCCTCCGACATGCCGTAGCGGATCTCGCGATGCCTCAGAGGCAGCTCCTGCAGGCCGGGGCTATCGACGTTGACGAAGGCGATTCCGTCATCCGGCATGAATCGATCGTGGCTGAGCTTGTCGGCAAGTAGCAGATCCTGCCGACCGCCATAGTCACCGACGTGATTGACGCCAATATTCGTCATGATGAACGCATCGGCTCGCAGGATACGGGCCTCGCTTTCGATGCGGCCAGGTTCGGCCGCACCCGTCTCCTGCACGTAGACCTCGGTGCGCGAACTGAGCTCCTGCACGTAGCGGCCGACTTGGGCGACGCTGTTCTGGTTGCCCTCGTTGAACAGGGTGGCGAACGTGGTCTCGCAAACGCGTCTCACCATCTCCTTGGTGCTGGTCTTGCCGACGCTGCCGGTGACGGCAATGGTCGTCGCATCGTGCTGTCGAGCAACCCATGCGCACAGCGTCTCGAATGCACGACGCGGATCCGGATGGACCAGGCACGGCACGGACTTCCCTGACGAATCGTGCACGGGCGCATCAGCAACGAATGCGCGGATGCCACGCTCGAGCAGGCGATCGACCATGGACGGCACAAGCGTGGTCACTGCGGGGTGCTCCGGTGCATCGACTGTGCCGAAGAACAGGCTCCCTGCTTGGGAGGCGAAGAACGACATCGCGAGCGAGGAATACGGCTCATCAACGCTGTCGTCGACTTCCCGAGGCAGGGCGACGTCGAGCAGAGCGCACACCTGGCGGAGGGAGAGCCTGATGAAGTCGGCATCACGTGCGCGATGGCCGCGGAACCTGACGTGTTCTCGCACGGCGTCGCCCCGACCACGCGCCTCGATTCTGTTCGCTCCGGTCACTCGTCGTATCGGTGCCTCCGGTGACAGCGCATGAGCCGCCACCCAGCGCAGTGACTGCGGCAGCGAAAGCTCCGTCACACGGCTCGTCGCGGGCACGAAGTCGTAGCCGATTCCACGAACCGGAAGCCCTTCGACTTCGTCAGGAAGCGTTGCCGCCTCGACCAGATTGCGATCGATATGCGCTGCCTCGAGCATGCCGCCCGGAAGCACGTGATAGTCGACACCGCCTGTCGAGACGCTGCCCGGGAGCATCGAGCGGGATGCTGTCGCTCTCCGACGGGCCACAGCAACGCCCCGCTCTCCCGCCCAACGTTGCGCAGGACTGCCATCAGCGACAAGCAACCGAAGCGCAGGATGGCACCCCACGAATGCATCGTCGGCGATCGAGAGGTGCCCCGTAGGAAGAATCACCTCTGCGAGCTCAGAGCAGCCTGCAAACGCCCGCGGCCCGATCGTGCGCACACCCTCGGGAACGTCCACGTGCGTCAGAGACACATCGTTCTCAAAAGCGCCGGCCTCGATTGCATCGACGGAAGCGGGAAGAACTACGCAAGCCAGAGCTGGGCAATCAGCGAACGCGGCGGCGCCGATTGTCCGAAGAGGCGCGGAGCACAAAACGGTTTCGACCGCGCTTCCGGCAAACGCGCTGGGAGCGACGGCGACGACGCCCATTCCTGCGACCGTGGCAGGGATCACCGTTTCGGTGCAGGGCGCCGTCCCGGTAACGGCTATCGCGCCGAATCCCGAGATGAGGCCGAACTCGACCCGCCCAGCAGTCACTCGCATGGAACGACGCGCCACACCGACAGCCTCAAGGGACAGCAGCGTCCCCAGTGCCTCGTCGACCGCCCACGCGGTGTCAAACGTACGAGAACCCGCAACTGCCAGAACGGACTGGTTCGACGATGCCCAGTGCTCGACGATCCGATCACGCAGCCGGGTTCGGTCACTTACCGCCTCGACTCGGACGGACCCAGCAGGGATGAGGCCCGCAACGCGCTCTGCGGCCTGCCCGAACGCGATGATGCGGTCGAAAGCATCGGACGCCCCAGCAACCTCAGCGGCGATCGCAGGAGCCGTCTCCTCCCGCGACCGTGACAAGCCTCCAATGAGAAGCAGCTTCCCAGATTCCCCCGGAACGCGCGGGCTGAGTTTGGCCGCGAGCGCACGGACGGCAAGCTGAGGTGAAGGCAACGCGCTCCACAGAACATTTCCGCCTGCGACCGAACCTAGTTCAACTGCCGGCGCAGCTGCCTCTGCCTCACGAGCACGTTGCTGTTCATTCACCAGTACGCGGCTCCCTGCCTTAAAAGGATGCGGCACCAAACCTGGGACGGTTCAGTTTCATGCACACTTCCTTCTGCAATGTCGCGCACTGTGCAACGGCGCCCCGCGACGGCCTGGTGAGGAATTCACGCGATCTTTCCCAGCAGAGCATGCACCGTATTCTCCAGAAGCTTCACGCGCACCCCACCCTTGAACAGCACCAGGTCGCCCGGGCGGGCCGACTCGGCGATCATTCTGTTGAAGAGGTCTCGGTCCTTAAAGAAGTACGCCTCCAGTCCCTTCTCTCGAGCGGCTTGCGCCGTGTGGCGCGAGAACGTCCCGCAGCACAGCAACAGGTCGAAGTTCATCGCTCCGAGCGCACGGCCCACGTCGGCATGATTGACCTCCGCTTTGTCGCCCTGATCCGGGATGTCGCTCAAAACGGCGATCCTGCGTGCTCCTTCCTTCGCCGGGAGGGCGCAGAGCGTCTCCGCAGCGGAGACCACGGACGACGGTGTCGAACTGTACGTGTCGATGAGGAGCCGGTAGCCGCCGTACGTGACCAGGTTCTGCCGAACCGAATCCGGCACATACCGGGATAGGCCCGCCACGATCTTCAACGGAGGAATGCCCGCGAGCCGTGCGGCGGCGAACACACCCAGCGCATTGCTCACATTATGAACGCCCTGGAAGTTCAGCTTCGCGTCAAACACCCCATCCGGCGATACGATCTGGAATTCCAATCGCTCGCCGTCTGAGCGAATGTTCTGAGCGTGGTACTCGCATGCGGGGTCGCTGACGCTGTACCGCACGGTGCGCACATGGGGGCGCTGGTCACGCAAGTATTCGCTGTCATTGTTGATCACGAGCACGCCGCTTTCCGGCATTCCGTCCGTGATCGCCATCTTTCCTTCGATCACCCGCTCGATGGTGCCCATCTGGCCGAGATGCCCATCACCGATGTTCGTGATGAGGGCGATGTCCGGCTTGATCACCTTCGACACTTGGCTCGCCGCACCGGGGGTGCCTCCGTGAACTTCCTGCACATAGGCCTCATCCTCATCGGAGAGCTTTTGCAGCACGACGCCCACCGTCGGCATCGTGTTCTTGTTCCCCTCCACGACGAGCGTGCGGTAGTGACGCTCGAATACGCGTGCAAGAAGCTCCTTGGACGTCGTCTTCCCTGCGGTCCCCGTAACCGCGACGGTCACAGGTGAGTACTTGTCCCGTACGGCGCTCATCAGCGTCTCGAAAGCCGCCATAGCGTCATCGACAACGATCGTCGGGATACCAGGCTGGGGTCTCGTTGATATTGCGAGTACGACGCCGGCGTCTTTCGCCTGTCGCACGGTCGTCTCACCGAACTTCGCGTACCCCCGGACCCCCGGAGTGATCACCGCGGCTCCGCCACGGCGGAGGTCCTCCTTCCGGGGTGCGATGTTGATCAACGGCTTGTTCGCCGTATTCCCGAGCGTCGAGCTGACCTGCGCGCTCAACGACTGACCAAGGATCTCCCCGACCTGCACCGGCGTGAGCTGCGGCCGACAATGGGTGCTCGTCGTCACCACACGCTTGTGGTCAACCGCGATGTCGTCACCGAGCTTCGCGGACAACGCCCGCTTGGCCGACGCATGTTCCTTGCTCGAGTAGCGTGGGTCAAATGCCTTCATGCCAGGCACCAGCGCATTGACGGCGCCGTCGTAGACCGGGAAGCGCTTCATTGGGACATAGGAGTCCACAACTTCGACAGCGCCGGAACCGGAGCGACGGATCACAAGCTTTAGCAACGGCGAAGGCGCGTCAGGAGTGCTCTCCGGACCGGCCATGAGAGTACCGAGGCCGGTCGCGATGGGCACCTCACGGCCGTCGCTGGTGACATGCCGACGGTACTTCGAAATAACGCCTGGCCTGACGCAGACCACGTAGTCGGCACCTGCCTCTGCCAGTTCTCGCCCGATGGCCAGACGCTGTGCAAAATCAGGAGCATCAGCCGCAGCTCTACAATCCAGATAGCTCAGGACGAACTCTGCACCAGCTTCGCGAGCCGCCTTGATCTGGGCCTGCGCGTCCTGAGGGTCGAAGACATTCAGAAGTGTTCGCGCTCCTTCATCGGTCACATTGGCTCGCACGTTGTAGGCGTTCAGGGTGAGCGAGAGGACCGCGATCCGAATTCCATTGATCTCGAAGATCGGCACCTTACGCACGCCGATGCCGCTGGGGACGAGGCCGCGTTGCAGGACCGCTGTCTCCGTCGCCGCCAACCCTCGCACTCCGGCATCGAGATTGTACGGATTTGCCAGAGCAAGCACATCGAACCCGGCGAAACGCAGCGCGTCCAGATACTCCGGGCGAGCATTCGAGTAATGACCGCCGGCGAGCTCACGATTCATCACGGACAGGCGCGGGTACATCTCGGCGACGATCGCGCCGAGACTGCCGAGCGTGAGATCAGCAGAAGTCAGGGCCGCGCGCGCGTGACGGAAAAGCTGGCGGAACTCGTAGTCATCGCCAAGCTCGGCCTGGCGTTCCATCGCCCGGTCGTAGAGCAGGGAGCCGCCGCAGAGGATGACGGCTTCACCGACGGCTTCATCGTTGTCACGGACCCAAGTACCGCGCTCCGAGCGATACGTAAATCGGGACCGACCGCGTTCCGGCGTCGTGGGGAGCTGCCGCATGAACGCAGGCTCCCGTAGCGCATAGCGCTCGACCGTTCTCGAGATCTGGTCGTCCGCCTCTCGCTGTTCGATCCGGCTCTTGTGCGCGCTTGTAATGCTGATCTCGGGGAGCTGCTTGCCGATCACTCGGGCAATGCGGCGGCTGTCTTCCTCTGCCACGAGCGGGTCATATCCGTGGTCACCGGCGAGCAGTTCTTCGAGCGGAACAGTGCGACAGTAGCCCCTGGCTTCGGCGTCCTCGATAATCCGACACGGGATATAACCGCTACTGCGGATCACCACCTCGCCCTGAACGCCCCGGCCGATCGTGAGTCGTGCGATGAAGGTGTCCTGGGTGATCGGCTTGTCACGATTCATGTCAGACACGAAGTTTCCACCGGAGTAGACAACCGGAACAGATCGGTTGTCCACAGAACGGTATACCGTGTAGGGCTGAGGGCAGTGCGAGTGCGATCCGAACACAAAGTCGGCACCCGCATCGACGACCGTGCGAGCGAAGCGCTCTTGACGCGGCGTAGGGACTCCCGTGTACTCCCGACCCCAATGCGCGTACGCCAGCACAAACTCGGCCCCTGCTGCACGCGCTGCTGCGATGCCCCGCTGCGCCGATTCGCGTTCGAGATGGCTCACCGTCGCGGCCAGGCCTTCGTCGCTAAACGCGGCCTGTTTCATCCGCTGACGTGCTGGATCCACGAAGGACACGACTGCAAGCACGATGCCTTTGATCTCGAACAGCGTGTAACGCGGTTCGTCCGGGAAGGCATACATGCCGTTGTGAATCAGTTCCGCGCGATTCAGCGCATCCAGGGTCTCGAAGACACCACGAACTCCCGAATCGTACATGTGGTTCTGCGCATTGATCACGGCATCGAACCCGGCGTTCCTCACCGCTTCAAGGAACGCCGACGGCGCGTTCAGATGAGGCCGGTCATCCACATAAAGCCGCTCACGCGCATACGGAGAGGACTCCGAGAAGGTCGATTCGAGGTTGCCAAGCGCGAGGTCAGACTCGGTGAAAAATCCGGCAACGGAAGCGAAACTGTCGGAAAAGTCGTACTCACCCGTTCGGAACGCCGATCTCTGCTGCCGGAAGCCGCACATCAGATCACCGACCAACGAAATCGTGACATCGCCGTCGCCATCGTCGTGCGCCCGGTAGACGCCGTCCTGCAGCACGAAACGGCTGGGTGCCGGCCGCAATGCCGGTTCCTTCTGTCGGGTGACCTCGGGGGCTGCCGGGCGGATACTGTATCGGTCGAGCACACGCTGCATAAGCGCGTCATCGCCGAGCACATCCGCGACGGTGATCCCCTTGGTCTCACCGAAGCGGGACCTGATCGGCTCGTCGAGGGGTTCTGCGCTCGCAACGTTGAGTCCGGCGATTTCAGCCGCCGCGTAGGCTAGCGATCCCTTCGAACACACCAGGTCTGTCCCGGTGCTGAATGCATTAGCCCCAAAATGAGCCAGCCCCGCGGGAAGAGTGACGCGCTCAAGGGAATCGCAGCCCATGAAGGCGCGTTCCTGCACGGAAGCGACCTGCGAGTGCAACCATACATTTCTGAGCGCCTTACAGCCTTCGAATGCAGTCGCGGTGACCTCGGTGATCTTGTGCGGGATCACGATTCGTTCGAGTGCAACGCATCCAGCAAAGGCGCCCTCGCCGATGTATTCCAGCGAAACCGGCAGGTTCTTCTCCCGCACGTTGCGATTGATCCGCTGCCCGTTCGGGCCGCTCGTTTTCACGAAGTGGGGAGTCTCGATCAGCGCTTCGCAACCAGCGAACGCACGGCCAGCCAATCGCTTCAGACCGAACGGAAGATGCACGCGTGTCAAGGACGAGCACCCCTCGAACGTCCGCGCGTTGATGACCTCGATATCTCCGGTGAGGTCAACCTCGGTGAGAGAAGTGCATCCGGCGAATGCCTCGGCGCCGACCAACTTCACTGTCGGAGGAACGATGACTGCTGTTAGATCCGTGCACCGTGCGAAAGCGCCTTTGCCAATCGTGGTGACGGGCGCCCCATCGATCTCGTCTGGGATCGTCACGTCGCCCAGGCTCGCACCGTCCACCACGCCGGTGACCTTCGCCCCGTTCTTACCGAGGGAGAACGTCATTCCAGAAGCTTCCGCTCTGCGCACGCGAAAGGGCTTCGAGTGCGCCGGAGTTGTGCCTTGCGGGTTCCCAACAGCCCCGCGCGCGTTATTTGTGGCAACGGTAGCTCCCGCTGATCTTTCTTGTGTTGCCGCCATGCGACGCTTCACTTTGCGTGCCAGCGCGCGCGCTCTGTGGATCATACCGCCGTCAGCCAATTCCTAGTCGCCCTTCCACAATGTGCGTTCGCCTGCTCATACGTCGGTGGCAGACAGACCGATGCTCGACGCGATCTCGTCGCGGAGCACGTCGAACTCAGGGGTGTCGCGCAGCTCGGCGCCCTTGAGCGGCCTGCCGTACGTCTCCGAGATCTTAATCGGCACATCGCGAATGATCTGCCCGGGCCGAGCGCTCATCACGATCACGCGGTCTCCGAGGACGATCGCCTCGTCGACGCTGTGCGTGATGAAGAAGATCGTCTTCCTCTTCTCCCGCGAGAGGTCGAGCAGATCGTTCTGCAGCTTCTCTCTCGTGATCGCGTCGAGCGCTCCGAACGGTTCGTCCATCAGAATGACCGATGGATCGTTCGCAAGCACGCGCGCGATCTGAGCGCGCTGCTGCATTCCTCCAGACAGTTCGTACGGCTTGCTGTCATGGAAATCGGCGAGCCCCACAAGATCCAAGACGTCAGTCACGATCCGTTCGCGTTCGCTTGCGCTCGTTCCATTGATCCTGAGACCGAACTCTACGTTCTTGCTCACCGTCAACCACGGAAACAGCGTCGGCTGTTGGAACACCACACCGCGTTGCTTGTCGGGCCCCGTGATCACCTTGCCATCCATCCGCACCGAGCCGCTAGTAGGCTCCAGGAAGCCGGCGATGACATTCAGCAGGGTCGACTTTCCGCATCCGGACGGGCCCACAACGCAGACGAACTCGCCCTCGGGGATCTCGAGGTCGGTCTCACCGACTGCGTTGACCGTCTCGCCTTTATCCGTGACATACTCTTGCGAGATTCCAGAGAGGCTGAGCTTCATCATTGAGCTGCGTTCTCAAGCGCATCGACCCATGGAGCATCGGCGTAACGCTGTTCATCACCGATTCCGTCGACTTCGCCCTGTTCGGTGAGGAACTCCCCCGTCGACAGCAACGTGTCGCCCAGTCCACCGCTGAAGTAATCCGCACCCAACTGTTCACTGGCGGTCGGGTAGGCGTACCCCTCAAGCTGGGCCTCCGCATCATCAACGTCGATGCCCAGTTCTAGGGCAATGCTCTCTGCCGCGAGACTCGGATCGTCCTGGACCATCTCGCTCGCTGCGTTCTGAACCGCTGTCCACTGTTCCATGAAGTCAGGGTTCGCATCGACGAACTCGCTCGTTCCGGCTGCAAGGTCGTAGGTCGCGCGCCCGGCTTCGGCGGTTTCAGCCGCGGTGAGCAGCAAGTGGCCATTCTCCTCCAGCTCAGCCAGAGTCGGGTTCCACACCCATGCCGCGTCGATCTCGCCGCGCTGCCATGCCGCCAGCATCGCGTCTGGCGCAAGATTGATCACATCAAGGTCGGCACTGGTCATACCGGCTTCGTCGAGCGCAGCGGTAAGGGAGTAGTGTGCCGTCGAGCCAAACGGCACTGCAACTGTCTTCCCCTTCAGATCCCCAATCGATTCGTGCTCCTCCTGAGTGATCAGCGACTCGGCGGCGCCGATCACGTCGAAGATGTAGATCACCTTGGCATCGATATTGAGTGGCTCTGCGAGCATCTTCACCGCCGGGCCGGAGCCGACGAGACCGATATCTGCCGATCCGGCTGCGAAAGCCTGCACAGCGTCAGCGCCAGAGGCGTAGCTGGCCCAATCGATCGTCGCATTCGGCATGCATGTCTCGAGCCAGCCGAGGTCCTTCACGATGAGGTCGCCGTTGGGAATCGGCTGGTAGGCGATGCTGACCTCGGACGTGATCGACTCGTCGACCTCGACGGGACAGGCCGTGAGCTCTTCGCTCGCTCCTGCGTTGCCACCAGACTGCGGTGAGACGCAACTGGAGAGGAGCGCGGTCCCGGCCAATGCCGTGATGCTGAGTGCGATTGCTGCTTTGCGGTTCATAGTTTCCTCCAAGGCGCTGCGGTCAGGCACGCCCATGCCAGGGGGTCAGGATGCGAGAGATGAACTTAATGAGAGAATCGAGTGCGACCGCGACTATGCCGATCACAATGATGCTAGCGATCGTCAGCGCAGTCTGAATCTGGGTTCCCGCTTGATAGGCGAGGCCTCCGATGCCAGGGATGCCGTTGTTGAGCTCCGCCGCGACAACAGTGGTCCACGCAAAGCCAGTGGCGATCCTAATCCCGCTGAGCAGTTCCGGAAGCACGCTCGGCAGGAGCACGCGGGTCGCGACCTGCGTGCGTGAAGCACCCATCGAACGCGCGGCTCGGATGTGATCTTGCTTCACGCCCCGCACACCGTTCATCGTGGCGATCACCAGCGGAGGGAATGCGGCGAGGAACAGCAGCCAGTACTTCGACACGTCACCGATGCCGAACCATACGATTAGGAGGCCGACGTATCCGAGTGGGGGCAGCGCGCGCAGGAAGTTGAGATAGGGATCAAGCGCGTCGCGCAACCACCCGATGGTTCCCATCAAGAAGCCCGCGATGGGTCCGAGTACGATTGCAGCGCCCACGCCGATTCCGATGCGGCCAAGCGATGCGAGCAGGTGTTGCCACATGTAGTAGTCGAACTCGCCACAGACGACGCGCGAACTTCCTTCGGAGATCGGCCGGCACGTGTTCGCTTGTACGAACGCGTCGATGACTGCCCCCGGTGACGGAAGATAGGCGGGTGGCACCACGCCGAGTGCAGTGACTAGCCACCACGCTCCGACGAGCACTACGAACACTGCCGCGGCCAAGCCGAAGCGACGCGAGCGCGAGCTGATCGCGGCTTTTCGGTTTCCCGACACGAGGTTCCTCTCCGATGGCGTCAAATTGTCGATGTTAGTTGTCTGGGGTCGGTCGAGAGTGCATTCTCAGTGGGCGTGCCGACGCTGTTCACTGCGGAAGCCCGCGTGCGCGGCCGCGCCCGGCGTTGCAGCGAACCATTCTTCGAACGCCTCAAGGTCAGCTGGCGAGTTGAACCCGGCGGCTTGTCCTGACGTGCGGTGGAAATGCACTCCGGTCCGCTTCTCATCGAAAGGCAGTCCCGCATACGACTGGTAGACCTGCCATCCGACACAAGCAGCGATCTCCCCGGCGAGGAACAGCTCACGTACCTTCGCGAGGTGCGTGAGCAGCACATCGGGTGCCGCCGAACGTACGGCCACGATGCCGTCCTCGTCGCCAAAGAAGTCGAGTTCCTCGATAGGCGTATGCACGATGGACGAGATGGCCGCGTCGCCGTACAGCGTGTCGCCGTAGAGGAAACAGACGCGATCTGAGATCAGCTCCGGGACGAAACGGTCGAGCTCAAGCTCGTTCGCGCGCGGAACGTGCCGCCTGGCCCCCTCGGTCTCGTAGGTCGGATTCGCCGATGAGATCACGATGTCGCTGCCGGGGTCCTGCTCCCGCAGCTGGCGAACGAGGCGGCGCAGCAGAGTCTCGCCGTCGAACTCGATCAGATGCTTGGGAAGCCCGAGGTGCTCACCCCATCTCGTGCCGCGACCGTTCGCCATGATGACGTACCGCACGATTACTTGATCACTTCGTGGGCTCGGTAGAAGTCGCCGAGCTGGCCGTAGCGCTGGCCGCCCCACAACTGCACGATGTTCACTCCGGAAGACGTGTTCGCCTCGATCACCCAGATGTCGTCTTCGCCGACGAGGAAGTCCCAGGCCACGAACTGCAGGAATGGGAACTCATCAGCAACTCGGAGAGCACTGTCCACAACTTCCTGCCAGCGCGGAACGACCGTGCCCTCGATCGGAGCGCCGGAGTTCGGATGCACCCGGTGTACCCCTTGCGACCAGAGCGTGCGCGCCTCGCTGAGAACGCCGCTGTCGATGTCGATCTTGGCGACGAGACCGCCGCGGCTGCCGTTGTCGACAGGCACGGTGTCCGCCGTGCCGATGCGCAGCACTGCGAAGAACGGCTGTGCGCCGCCGTCGCCCGTGCGCATCGTAATGAGTCGGATGGTGTTGCTCGTACGCGGGAAGATCGCGGCGAGATCCGGGTGCTGGGCTACCGTCTCGGTCAGGAACCAGTCGGACTGCCCGTCGAGGAACGCGACCAGTTCCGCCTCGGTCATCTCCGCCTCATCGACGAACAGCCGTCCGTCGACTGCGTCGAGCCGGTGCACGCCTTTGCCCTTGCCCGCCGTCAGCGGCTTCATGAAGAACGACCCGTGGTCGCGTATACCCTGCACGACATCGGCCGTGCTCACGCGAGTACGGCCCGCACCATGGCGCACGAGTCTCCGCTTGTTCTTCACGAAAAGGATGGGCGACACGTTGATGTGCGGCTGCAGGACCTCGTTGCAGATGATCTTGTTGTTGAGCATCGCGTCGAACGGCTCGTTGATCCAACGTGAGCGATACCAGTCGAACTCCGAAAGGTACTCGCGCTTCGACCGGTTCTTCAGGTCGTACAACACGTGCTGATCGCCGATGAAGCCGCCGAAGACGGCAAGGCGCAGTCGCGTCAGGAGCGGCACCCGGAAGCGGTTCGGTGCGAGCAGAATGCGTGTCACCCACAGGTAGCCGAGCTTGCCTGTTTTGACCATGCGTCGGATCATCGGCGGCATAGTTCACCCACCTCGAAAATGTGATCGGCAATATCGCGAGTCGAATGTCCAGAATCGGAGAACAGGAACTTGTTCTTATAGTTCCTCAGCACCTCGTCGGGGTATTCCCCCTGAATCGCTTCGACGAGCTCGTCGGTGTCCTGGAACACGCAGCCAGGCATCTCGCTGAACAGGTCGATGTTCACCCCGTTGTGCGCCAGGTAGTGTTCGTAGTCGTAGAGGAAGTAGAGCGTCTTCACGTCGAGGATGGCGGCTTCGAGCGCGATCGACGAGTAGTCCGTGATCACGTAGTCGGCCACCGCCAGAAGCTGCGTGCCGGAGAATTCAGGACACGTGAAGTGTTCCTGCGGCGGCATGAGCAGCTCGTCGCTCTCGTGCTTCTTCACAATCAGGTCGTAGGCATCAAGATCGAGCGCGCGGGCGAGTTTCAGTGCTCCGGCAGCCTTCTCACCTCGCCGGAAAGTGGGCACGTAGAGCACGACCGGCTTCTGACGCCCCAGCGTCGGATACGCGCTGCGGATGCGCTCGGCGACCGACCCGCGTTCGCTGATCAGGTAGTCCGCACGAGGCAGACCGAGATTGAGGATCTGTTCGCTCGTCACTCCGAAAGACGCCTGGTAGTGCGGGTTCCACACCTCGGCACCGGCGACGACATAGTCATAGCCCTCGTGCATTCGCATCGCATCGGCGAGCTCGGCAGAGCGTCCGCCACGGCGATCGAGTGCCTGCTTGCCCGATTGCTTGATCTTCCCGAGGGAGTGCCAGAGCTGATAGACGGTCAGCGACTTGCGGTGTGTCAGCATCGAAACCGTCGGCCAGTAGGAATCGAGAACGCAGACCCGCGCAGTGGCAAGGTGATAGAGGCTCCGCATCATCATCGGGATGAAGGTCATCGCCTCGCCGCGCTCGCCCTTTACGAGCCTTGAGATCACGACAGCCTCGGTATCCGGCTCGCGTCTGGTGACCTCGTCCATCAGCATTCGGAAGTCGAGTGGCAGCTCATCCGTCCGTCGGCCCAGGAAGACGATCTTGCGGGCGCTCTGCCGGGTGAACGCTTTGATCAGGGCATACATGCCGGAGAGCAGTGCTCGCGCGATGCGCGCAGGACGCCCGCTCATGCTTGTTCCCTGCGGGGCAGCGAGATCAGCGTTCGGGGCCGTCTGCGGTGATATCCGTACTCGCGCTTCTTGTCGTCGAGCTTCATCAGCAGGTAGTCGATCGTCTCCGGTGTGAGCCGATCGATGCGGGGGAAGTCGGGAAATCGATTGATCTCGGGGATTTTGAAGCCGTCCTCCGTGATGGCAACGTCGAAGCCGAGGTACTCAAGCTGCGAGAAGCTGGCAGCCATCCGCAGCACCTGCTCCTTGACGAGCTCCCAGTTCGGGATCGTTCCGCCGATGAACACGCCCGTGTCGGGGTGGTTCGGCGTATCGACGACTCTGCCGTTGCGCAACGACTTCGCCTCGCCGAATCTGCCGGTATCGACGTCGATCTGCGCGAGCAGCCCGCCGGCGGCCGTGTTGTCGACGAAGCCGGACGCCGCTGTGCCGATACGCAGGTAGGCGTTGCCCAGCTCTGGTGTGACCGCGTCCTTCTTGAAGACGATCATCCGGATGGTGTTCACCGATGTCGGATAGATCTCGGCGAGAGTCGGATGCATCACGATGAACTCGGTCACCAGATAGCGGTTGTCGGGGTTCTTCAGAATGGCGAGAACCTCGTCCTCTCCGGCCGATTCGCCGTTGAGGGTGAACCCCTCGTTCTCGTATCCGAGTCGGTAGAAGCCGTCGCCGTGCGAACCCTCGTCTGGCTTCAACGCGAGAACGCCCTTCTCGCGTGCCAGCCGGAGCACGTCGTCGAAGCTCGCACCGTAGCCGTCCGGGCAGTCCATCATCGGGATCAGATGGTTCGTGCCGCCGCTGGCGCTGGTCGTGTAGTAGTAGCCGGGCAGGAACTGATTGAACTCGCTGGCGACGTACTTGATGCTGATCTTGTCTTCGAGCCAATACTTGTAGCGAGTGTTGATGTGTCGCAGCCAGCGGTATTCGAAGTCAGAGATGAACCGCAGGCGATTCTGCGGAGTGATGCCGTACTGCGGGATGCGGTACGACAGGAAGCCGTTCCGGTAGGCCCACAGTTTCGTCTTGAGCGAGACACCATTGCGCTCAAGGAGATCGCGCCGCATGTCGCCGAGCCACCGGACCGACTGGTACGGCAGGAGCCCCTTGGGGTAGAGAGCCTTCGCGAACTCGCGCCGGATCTTGAGCCTGGCGTTGTGCGCGCCGCGAGAGACGCGCGCCCGCAGGTGGCTCCTGCGCCGGTGCTTCTCCGCCGCCTGCGCCTTGATGAACTCCGTGGCCTCGCGGGTGAGCGGGAACTCGCGGCTGAGCGTTGGCTTCTCCGCGATGCGTTGAATCTCGAATCCCTCGTCGAAGAGATTGAGCGTGAACTGCATGTAGCGCAATTGGGGCGCGAAGCGGCACATCTCCTCGAGGGAAGCAAGCATCTCGGCCCACCCAGCGACTTCGCCGACGATCTCGGCGCCGGTGCTCGGATCTGTTCGGAATTCGCGCAGCTCATCCCGGATGACGCGACGCGCGCCCCGATAGGCCGCGGTAGCCGGGTCGATGCTCGCGAAGAGCGTGGTGGTGCGCTGCCCGTCTTCGTCGCCCGGAAGCTCGGCACGAAGATGCAGCAGCGCTTCCACCGGCCGCGGGTCGTTGCCTGCGGGGTTCATCATCGTCACGCTCAGCCGCTGGAACGAGCGATCGCTGCTCCGTCCCTCGACAAGCACCAAAGACGAGCGGCGCGTGTAGTTGGCGAGCAGCTCGTAGAACTCACCCGGGGTGCACGCCACGTCGTTCACGACGAAACTGGCGCCGTCGTGCGCGACGCGAGCCACCGTGCCCGTCCGCCAGCGGGTACGCCGCAGTTCGAGCTCACCATGACGCTGCAACACCTGCGCCATCGCCTCCAGATGCGCACCGAGCGCCGTTGCCTCGCCCGAGAGCGGAACGAGATGCACGCCCCGACTGCGACGGTAGATCTGGAAGTGCGTGGAAGCGAAGTTGTGCGCGAAGGGGTGGAACACCATGAGCGCCGAGACGCGATCGCGAACCCACTTCGCATACTTGCCGTTCAGCGGCTGTGCATAGAGGTATTCGCGTCGCGATAGGAAGGAGGAACGGTTCGCTTCCGTGATCCCGAATCGTGAGACGGTCGACGCGTCGAAGCCCCACTCATGAGCTCGTCGAGCGTGGCGCTTGGGCAGCACATGCCTGCGACGGTCTTTCAACTGCACACGATTCCACTCACGCGCCGCCGGACCTGTGAATCCCAAGGCCCGGAGCCGGAACGCCCGAACCCTCCATGCACCGCGGGTGACTCCGCGCCGGACCCTGCGCCGCACGGACACCGAAGCGGCGCGGGCCGATCGATCGCGCTGTGTCTCAATCCATTTCGCGAGGAGGAACTGCTCGGCTGGCTGATCGAAAGACCGCGCACCGGGGTGCACGGGGTTCGCCGCGATGTCGACGATGCGGTACCGTCCGTCGGCTCCGACAGCAACATCGACGGAGATGAAGACAAAGCGACAGGAACGGTCACTCAATACACGCTCGATGTGCCGCACGGCGCCAGCAAACCCCGCAAGCGGGTCGCCATCTCCTCCGACCGGAGCGCCGGTGTCAAGACTCAGAGGAACGCGCACGGCGAACCGGGAGCGAGCGTGGTCAAGCGCGAAGAACGGAGGACGCCGGAGGAAACTCCCGCGCGACACGGAGCGCTTGTCGTCGGGAACCGCGAGTTTCAGGGCATCATGTGCGAGCATCTCGGCGTCAAGAACGCGTGCTGCGTCGTCGGAGCGTCCGATGTACATCCTGATGATCGTGTCATCCGGCGTGTGGTCAGGAAGAAGCCTCGCACGCTCGGTGCTGTTGATGATCACGCACCGAGTGCGGCTGCAGATCTCGACGAGCGCTTCAGTCAGTTCGTCGCGGGAGACGGCGCGACCACCCAGGAGAAGAGTCCCGCTCGAGTCGGCCTCGAGAATGACTCCCGGCCCCCGATCCCAGCGCAACGGCACGATGCGCACGTTCCCACGGAGGTGCACGATCTCCATGATTCCCGACACGTCTGCGCTCACGTCCTCGGGGAACTCCCGCAGGCGCACGACGGAGAGCCCCTCCGCGTGCTCAGCGGCTCTGGAGAGCACGCAGTAGCCGTCTTCCACGAGACCGGCCAGTTCGGGCACAACCCGACGGGCGATCACGCGATTGCTGAGCCAGAGGCGACGCGTGTTCAGGGGGTGCAGATCGTGGAACTGACGGCGGCCGAATACGGAGCCTTGCGAATGACTTGCGCCGCTGCGCAGGTCACGGAGATCATGGCGCACCTGAAGCCGGGCCGCGGCTGGCGTCGTTCCCCGACGAATGTGACTTTGCGCGAGCGCTCCGACGACTACACGCTTTGCGCGGGAAACGATCTTTCGCAAGTTTCGTACTCCCCGGGCCGGCTACAGATGAAACACACCGTTCACGCCGGCGCAATATCCAAGCATTCTGTCACACGCCGGAGGCCCGCGCACATTGGCACGTTCCGTCCAAAGACTGCACGGATCTCTGCGCGTTGCCGTTCAGAATCGCCTCGAGGCATTCGACACAGACGGTGACCCCCAAGAACTCGGTTCCGTGGCCGAGGGAAACACCGACGTGGAGTGACGGTCCGTCGGCTGTCACTCCACGTCGGGAGCTCACGTCACTCGGCGGCCGACGCCTCGGCAAAAACTGACCCGCAGCTGTCGTCAATCGTCACCGGGGTGTCCGTGACGGTCGGCGAGAAGCGGAGCGATGCCGGGCCGAGGTCTCCGGCCGGGATCGTCGACGTGTACGACATGGTCTTCGTCTCGCCCGTGGGGACGAAGAATCGGTTGCTCCACACGTTGCGCTCTCGTTCGACGCCCGTACGGGTCTCCCAGGACACATCGGGGTCGGGCGAGACGCTCAGGATCTCCGACCCCGGAGGCGCGAAGTACATCACGTCGAGAACGAACCAATCCAACGGAATCGAATAGCGCTTGTTGCGGATGCCCAGCTGGTAGCTCGTCATGCCGTCAACCGGCACGTCGTTGGCCACGGTGATCGAGGTCGTCATCGTGCCCGCTGCGACATCGCAGGTCAGGCTGAGGCTCGACTCGAGGAAGTACGTCAGCTTGCTCGCCGCGTAGTCGTTCAGGAAGAGCCCGACCTCGGTTGCCTCATCGTTGGACGTGGGCAGCGCGCCGTCGATCTCGAGGTCCTCGACCATGGCCTGTTCGTCCTCACGGGGGAACCAGGCGTGCAGTCGCTCTTCCTCTGCTGCGCGGACGAGCTGGTCGATCATCTGCACCGGATCCCAGTCGCCGTCCGCAACTTTGTCGAACACGCGCGCAGCGACGTCGCCGAAGAACAGGTCCTGCTGTTCACCGGTGTACCGCTGGTACGCGTCGTACAGCAGCCCCTGCACGGCGTTCTCGCTCGTCAGCACCGTGCCGTCAGTGCTGGTCACAGGCCCTGTCGCCTTGAGCATGTACGACAGTACGACCGGGTCGATCGTGATCACGCCGTCGAGGTGCTCGTCCGTGGTGATGTTCCAGAGCGAGTCGAACGCCTCAGCCGTCGTCGGGAAGTTCGGCGTGCGTGTGAAGTTTCCGAAGCCGGTGAAGGTGTCTGAGACGTAAAGCTGTTCCATCTCGTCCGGCGGGTCGATCACCTTGAGGTCTCGTCGGAAGGAGTAGGTGCTCGTCTGGTCGGCGAGCTCTGCCTTGCCGTTGTCGACGTCGACGATGGCGGTCGCCGCCGGCAGGCCGCCGCCCGAGCGGATCTCCGCGTTGTTCTGGAAGACGAGCATGTAGCGACGAGGTTCCTCGGCGCCCGCGAGGTCGAGCATGTTCGGGAGGTACTGCTCGGCGAGGTCGAGAGCCGGCGCCGCGATCTCGAACACGTCGGTCAGCGAGCTGACCGCATCGTCGACAACTGGCAGCAGTTTGTCGCGATCAATGCTGCTGACCGTTTCATTGGCCGAATCGAAGGCATCACTGATGTCGGGAAGAGACGACTGCGCGTCGCGCAGCGGAGAGAGGTCGAGGCCGCCGTCGCTGATCGACGCGTCCTTCAGATCGAGGCTGTTCAGGATGGCGATGCCCGGCGGCAGCGCCCCCTCGACGATGGTGTGCGTCGCCTGCGTTGCGAGCCTGACGGCGTTGACGTTCTCGCCCACCAGAGGAACTGCCGACGCGATCGACCAGAGCGGTCCGCTCACCTTGCCGTTGGCGTCTTCGACCATGTCCTGGATCTTCTCGGCATGCTCGACGACCTGCTGAGTGTCTCCGCTGGTGGCGTCATCGAGAACGAGAGAGATCTCGTCCTTCGCTGCCAGCAGGTTAGAGGCGACCGAGATGGCCTGATACACGAAGACACCGAGCGCAATGATGCCCAGCAGGAAAACTCCGCCGACTCCGAAGCCGACAATCCTCGGCCAGAGCCGCTTTCGCTGCGGCGCAGCGTGTTGCGCGGGGCGGCGCGAGCGGTGCACTCCGGTTCTAGTCGACACGGCGCAATCTTATCCGGGTAGTTTCTGGCATATCCCCGAGCAGGGGCTGTGTTTCGGCGTCGAACACCGTTTCCGGCGGGCTGAGGTCAGTCCTGCAGCGCGCCACGTCAGCGCACCCCGTGACGGCGTCGCAGCGTCAGCACCAACCCTCCGAGGACGAGCGCCAGTGCCCCGCTGAGACCAGCCGCAGGGATCGTGGAACCGGTCACCGCGAGCTCTGAGGCTGTGGGGCCGGTGCCCGACTGTTCCGCGCCCGCACCGCCGGAATCCGGCTGCTCCGTGTCAACAGCGTCGTCGGGAGTGTCGTCATCATCCGGGCGGTCAGCCGCCTCGTTGACCGTCACATCGAACGCTCCCGATGTGACGTTGCCCGCCTCATCCGTGGCTGTGCAGGTCACCGTCGTCACGCCGAGAGGGAAGAGGCTTCCCGAAGCCGAATCGCATTCAGGAGAGATGTCGCCGTCGACCAGGTCGATGGCCGATGCTGCGAAAGTGACAACCGCACCGTTCTGGTCGGTCGCCTCAGCCCCGACGTCATCCGGAAGATCCAGCACCGGTGCGGTGGAGTCCTCGACGGTGACGTCGAAAGCGTCCGTGGCGACGCTGCCTCCGCTGTCGCTTGCTGAGCAGGAAACGGTCGTCGTGCCGAGTGCGAAGGTCGTGCCGGCGGCGGGAACGCAGTCGACTGCGACTGCGCCGTCGACAGCGTCGGCCGCGGTCGCCGTGTAGTCGACGATCGCACCGCTCGCTCCGGTTGCCTCCGCCGTGATGTCTGCCGGAAGATCGAGAACGGGTGCAGTGGCGTCGGTGACGGTGACGACGAACGTTCCTGCCTCGCTGGCGTTGCCCGCTTCATCCGTGGCAGTGCAGCTCACCGTCGTCTCGCCGAGGGTGAAGATGCTCCCTGATTCGGGCACGCACACGGGCGAGACCGGGCCGTTGACAAGGTCCGTCGCGGAGACGCTGTAGTCCACGACGGCACCGCTGCTCGCCGTGGCCTCGACGCTGAGATCATCAGAGACGACGAGCTCCGGCGGTGTGGTGTCTTCGACGGTGACGGTGAAATCGCCTGAGCTGGAGTTGGCGGCGTCATCGGTGGCGGTGCACCTCACCACCGTGCTGCCCAGGGGGAACACCGCGCCTGCAGCGGGCGAGCAGTCGGGCACTATCTCGCCGTCGACGTCGTCGGATGCAGACGCGCTGTAGCTGACCTCGGCGCCACCCGGACCGGTTGCCTCGGCAACCACGTCGACCGGCAGCGTCAGGTCAGGGGCGGTCGTGTCGGGCGCAGGCTCTTGCGGGACGATCTCGACTTCTACGGGAAGCGTCTCTGCGTTCACCTCGACGGTGAACGCACCGAGGTCGGCGACTGAGCTCCCGGTGACCACGAGATAGAAGTCGCGGTGCTCGAACCCCTCAAGGATCGTGATCGGGTTGGTGTACGCCCATTCGACCGCCTCCCCGTCGGCCGAGCTGCTTTTCGCGCCATAGCAGTTCACGATGGGCATATCCGGCTGGAACGGCGGGTCGTAGAGCGTCGTCGTCAGCGCGAAGTCACCGTTCGGCGTCACGGCGAAGTCCATCAGAGAGCCCGTCGGCCCCGTTCCGGTGATCGTCACTTTGACGACGGCGTAGTGAGTCTCCTCACTCCCTGCACCGCAGCCCCCTGTCACGGGTCGCACGTACGTCGGGCTTGACGCGTCGATCGTTCCGGTGATCGATTGTGAGTCGGCCCTGGCGGTCGTCGGCGCCATGAACAGCGACGCCATCACAGCCAGGACGGCAATCAGCGAGAGAAGGATCGGACGCGTCTTCGACAGCGAAGGGTTCACGGGAGTAGCATACTGGTCGACCGATCGAATCGGTGCCCCAGAACAGACGAAAAGTCCTGAGTCTCGACTCGTCTGTCAACGTTGTCGCGACTCAGGACAATCGGCGGAGACGGGGGGATTTGAACCCCCGGTCGAGTTTAACCCCGACCCTTCATTAGCAGTGAAGTCCGTTCGGCCGCTCCGGCACGTCTCCTTGCACCCGCAGGTGCACTGACCATAGTAACGGCTCGGCGCGCGCGCACGAAACTCGCTCGAACTCCGCGCGCGGCGCAGCGCCGCGACCGTAGAGTGTGGCCATGCCGGCACGTCATTCCCACCTGCGCCCCGGTGCCGTCCGCGGCGCCCTCGCCGACTCGCTCGCCGCCCTTCGCGACGAACTCGACATCCCCGACGACTACCCGCCCGAAGCCCTAGCCGAGGCGGAGCGAGCCGCATCCTCCTCCGCGGTCGACGGTTCAGACGCGGATCGCGCCGACATGACCGACATCCGGTTCCACACGATCGATCCTCCGACCTCGCGCGACCTCGACCAGGCCATGCACCTGGAAAGATCCGGCGACGGATTCGTCGTGCACTACGCGATCGCCGACGTCGCCGCGTTCGTCACCCCGGGCGGAGCGCTCGATCAGGAGGTCCGCCGCCGCGGCCAGACGCTCTACGCTCCGGACGGCGCGGTGCCCCTGCATCCGGAGCCCCTCTCGCACGGGGTGGCGTCGCTGCTGCCCGACGAGCGCCGCCGCGCCTATGTGTGGCGCATACAGCTCGACGCATCCGGTGCTGTCGGCGACGTCGACCTCACTCGTGCGTGGGTGCGCTCGCGCCGCAAGTGGTCGTACGACGAGGCGCAGCGCGAGATCGACGCAGGCACGGCACCGGATGAGGTGGCCCTGCTGCGCGTCATCGGGCCGCTGCGCATCGAGCGCGAGTCGGCGCGGGGAGGTGCGAGCCTGAACATTCCGGAGGAGGAGGTCGTCGAGACCGAACACGGGTACGACCTCATCCGGCGCGCTCCCCTGCCCGTGGAGGACTGGAACGCGCAGATCTCGCTGCTGACGGGCATGGCCGCAGCCGACCTGATGCTCGCGGCAGGCGTCGGCATCCTGCGCACGCTGCCGCCAGCAGACGAGGAGTCGCTGGCCGAGTTCCGCGCCACGACCCGCGCGCTGGGGCGACCGTGGCCGGATGGCGTCGACTACGGCGAGTACCTGCGCACACTCGATCCGGATGACTCAGCCACCGCCGCGGTGATGGTTGCCGCGACAGTGCTCTTCCGCGGCGCGGGGTACGAGGCGTTCGACGGCGAACCGCCGGAGGAGACGGAGCAGGCGGCGATCGGCGCCCCATACGCCCACACGACCGCACCGCTACGCCGGCTCGTCGATCGCTGGTCGCTCGCGATCTGCGAGGCAGAGGCGAACGGGCGCGAGGTGCCGCAGTGGGCAGCTGATTCGCTCGGCGAGCTGCCCGGCACCATGCAGCGCACAGGCACGCTGGCCAGCCGACTGGACTCGGGCGCGGTCGACCGCATCGAGGCCGCCGTGCTGACTTCGCGCATCGGAGATGCATTGGACGCGGCGGTCGTCGCCGAGACCAAGGCCGGATGCCGTGTGCAGATCATCGACCCCTTCGTCACAGCGCACGTCCCGCAGCAGGCGACCGCGGGCACCGAGGTCCGCGTGCGCGTGGTCTCGACCGACATCGCAGCGGGCGGCGTCGAGCTCGAGCTGGCCGGCTGAGGCCGCGCGGGCCGACGGGCGCCGGTAGGAACGCCGAGATGCCAGAGCCGAACGTCGGGACGCCGGGTCAGGGCAGCGAGACGGTTCCCGTAGCCGGGTGCTCGCGCGGCATCCGGTCGCGGTTGTAGGTGATGTCGGTGTATCCGTGCGGCGTCGACTTGCCGTCCTGGTCGACGCTGACGAACACCAGCCGATCGATCGTCAGGATGCGCTTGCGCGTGATCATGTTGCGCACCACCGCCCGCATGGTCAGTGAGGAACGACCGAAGTGCGTCGCCGCGAGCCCCATCTCGATGAGATCGCCCTGCAGCGCGGATGACTCGAAGTTGATCTCGGAGATCAGCTTCGTCACGACGCGGTAGTTGCCGAGCTGGAGGATGGCGTAGATCGCCGCTTCCTCATCGATCCAGCGCAGCAGACTGCCGCCGAACAGCGACCCGTTGGCATTGAGGTCCTCGGGCTTGACCCACTTCCGGGTGTGGAAGTTCACTCCGTCGTCCGACCACGGCGGGTCGGAGAAAGTCTGCGTGCTCACTCCTCCAGGCTACCCGCGGCCGAGCACCGTCGTTCCCGTGCGAGGAATCGCCCCCCGCGGGTGGGCAGGAGGTCGATTTCCGACACCGGAACGGTGCGATCCTTGGCGGAGGGTGTGGGATTCGAACCCACGGGACGTTGCCGCCCACCGGTTTTCAAGACCGGCTCCTTCGGCCGCTCGGACAACCCTCCAGACGGTGACCCGCCGAGCATCGAGTCTATGCCATCCGACCGACGCCGCCCATTCGGAGCGGTCTGAGTGCGTGTATGCCGAGGCGGAGGAAGGAGTCGACCACCAGGTCGGCGACTGACGACAACGCAGGCAGATGCGTGCTCAGGCCGCTCCGACGCCGATCGCCTCGAGTGCTGCGGCCACGCCGCCGTCCTCCACGTCGTCGGTGATGTCTGTGGCCGCCTGGCTGACCTCGTCCGGGGCCTGGCCCATCGCGAACGCCCTGCCCCCGCCGGCGGCGGCCCACTCGAACATGCCGATGTCGTTGCGGCCGTCGCCGATGACGACGACGCTCTCGCGGGGCATTCCGAGCAGCTCGCGCACCTGCTCGAGCGCGGTCGATTTGTTCACGCCGGCCGGCGCGATGTCGAGCCATGCCGTCCAGCCGACGGCGTAGGAGACCTGGTTCAGCCCCATCTCCTCGACCATGCGCACGAAGTCCTCCTCCGTGTGATCTGCCGAGACCACCACGACGCGCGCGACCTCGCGGCCGCGCATCTCGGTGAGCGTGACCCTGCGGGTGTCCTCGTCGCGCAGATCCCAGTCGTCGACGAAGCTCGTGTACAGCCGCGAGCCGTCCGGCAGCTCAACCAGGTACGTCGCGTCCGGCAGCTCCTTCTCGAGCAGCTCGAGAACCTCGGACGGGTCGAACGTCTCCGTGGCGTGGCGCTCGTAACCGGTCTCGACAGCGTCGTTGCGGCTCATGATCGCCGCACCGTTGGAGCACACCACGTAGTCGGGCCGGATGCCGAGGCCGTGCAGGATGCGCGCGGTGGCGTCCCAGCCACGGCCGGTTGCGATCGTGACGATGTTGCCGTCGTGCTCGGCCGCGGCGACGGCGTCGACGACTCCTGGACTGAAGGTCTCGTCCTCCAGCAGAACGGTTCCGTCGAGATCGAGGGCGATGAGCCGCTGGACAGCGCTCACGCGATCGGCTCCATCACCTCGAGGCCGCCCAGGAAGGGGCGCAGCGGTTCGGGAACCACCACCGACCCATCCGGTCGCTGGCCGTTCTCGAGGATCGCCACGATCCATCGCGTGGTGGCCAGCGTGCCGTTGAGCGTCGCGACATGCTGGGTGCGGCCGCCCTCCTCCGGGCGGTGGCGCACGTCGAGGCGACGGGCTTGGAAGGTCGTGCAGTTCGAGGTCGACGTGAGCTCGCGGTAGGCGCCCTGCGTCGGCACCCACGCCTCCGTGTCGAACTTGCGGGCAGCGGATGACCCCAGGTCACCGGCGGCGACGTCGATCACGCGGTACGCGAGACCGAGGGAGGTGAGCACCTGCTCTTCGAGCGCGAGCAGACGCTCGTGCTCGGCCTCGGCGTCATCCGGAGCCGTGTACGCGAACATCTCGAGCTTGTTGAACTGGTGCACCCGGATGATGCCGCGGGTGTCCTTGCCGTGCGACCCCGCCTCGCGGCGGTAGCAGGTCGACCATCCGGCGTAGCGCAGCGGGCCGTTCGACAGGTCGACGATCTCGTCGGAGTGGTACCCGGCGAGCGCGACCTCGCTGGTGCCGACGAGGTACATGTCGTCCTCTTCGAGGTGGTAGATCTCGTCGGAGTGCTCACCGAGGAAGCCGGTTCCGGCCATGATCTCGGGGCGCACGATCGTCGGCGTGATCATCGGCGTGAAGCCGTTGTCGAGTGCGACCGAGAGCGCGTAGTTCATCAGCGCGATCTCGAGGCGGGCGCCGATGCCCTTGAGGAAGTAGAACCGGGCGCCCGAGACCTTCGCGCCGCGCTCCATGTCGAGCGCGCCGAGCTTCTCACCCAGAGCGAGGTGGTCGAGCGGCCCGTCGGGGAACTCGGCGGGGTCGAAGGTGCGGGGCGTGCCGACCTCGCGCAGGGTGACGAAGTTCTCCTCGCCGCCCGCAGGAACGCCATCGATCACGACGTTCTCGATCTTCGCCATCGCGTCGTTGTACGCCTGCTCGGCCTCGTTCGCGGCCTGCTGCGCGTCCTTCACCTTCGCCGCGAGCTCCTTGGCCTGCGCGACGAGCGCCGGCTTGTCCTCCTTCGGCGCCTTCGCGACCTGCTTGCCGAATGCGTTCTGCTCGGCGCGCAGCTCCTCGAACGCGGTCAGCGCGGTGCGGCGCTCCTGCTCGGCCGCAACGGCATCGCTGACCGACTCGGCGGAGTGCCCGCGAGCCTCCTGCGAGCGCGTCACGAGTTCTGGCTGTTCGCGTAGAAGTACCGGATCGATCACGCTACGAGTCTAGGGCTTGTGCGGTGCGCAGCGTACGGCGCGGTTCACGGCAGCGTGCGGCGGCGGATCCGCACGCGGGGGCGCTCATCCGGTGCGACTGTCTCGACGAGGCGGCGCAGGAACGCCAGGTGCTCCTGCGCGCGCAGCCTGGCCTGCTCCGGGTCGCGATCGGCGATGGCCTGCGCGCTGGAGCGATGCCCTTTCAAGCCCTCGGCATCGGCCGCGGCGCGGACCGCGGGGAAGTGCAGGGCGCTCCGGATGATCAGCGGGGTCAGCACTCGCTGCAGCTCCGGGTGATGACTCGCATCGACGATGGCGCGCAGGCCCCGGTGGTGCAGCCGCGCGGCCTGTCCGTATTCGCCCGCGGACTCCGCGAGAGTGCCGCGCTCGAAGGCATCGACGATGGCGGCGACCTCTTCGTCCGTCGCCCGTTCGGCGGCATACGCGTGCGCCTCCGGCTCCAGCAGGTCCCGCACGTCGAGCAGTGCCTCGAGCTCCAGCGTGCCCGGCAGCGGTGGCACTCGGAAGCCGCGGTTCGGCAGATAGTCGATGACGCCGAGCACCGAGAGCTCCCGCAGCGCCTCGCGCACCGGAACGCGTGACACGTTCGTCATCTCAGCGACGCGCGCCGTGCTGAGCTTCTGCCCGCGACGCAGACTGCCGTCGAGCAGCTGGTCGACGATCATCCGGGTGATCTGCGGCACCGCCGCCTCTGGTCGTCGCTGCATGCGTCGTCTCCTCTTCGTATTTTTTGTATACAGTTGAGATTAGGCAATCCTAACTCTAAACGAGAACTGCAGGGAGACACGTATGAGATTCCTCGTCATCGGTGCCCGCGGCGCCGTCGGCCGCACAGCCTCCGACGTGCTGGAAGCCGCCGGACATCGCGTCACGCCCGCCGGTCGCTCCACGCCCCCTGGCGGAATCGCCGTCGACCTCTCCGCCGATGCCGGGCGCACCGCGCTGCGGGAGGCTGTCTCCGACCATGACGTCGTCATCAACGCGTCGGGCATCGAGGATCCGCGTATCGCTGGGCTGCTGGGCGGCACCGCGCTCGTCGATGCCTCCGCCACCGCCGAGTACCTCGCTCAGCTGTCCGCGGCTGCGGAGGACACCGGTGCGAGTATCGTGCTCGGCGCCGGACTCGCCCCGGGGCTGAGCACACTGCTCGTGGCGGAGGTCGCGAGCGAGCCGGGAGACGACGTCGACCTGGCGATCGTGCTCGGCGGAGGAGAGACGCACGGCGCCGCCGCCGTCGAGTGGACCGCCGCGCTCGCCGGACGCGAGGTGTGGAACGCGCCGGAAGACAGCGCCGTGTTCAACTTCAGACAGCGACGCCGGCTGCCCACCGCATCCGGAGAACGCTCGTGCCTGCGCGCGGACTTCCCCGACGACCTGCTGATCGGGCGAGCACGCGGCGTCGCCGTGCGCTCGTTCCTGGCCACCGACAGCGCGCTGACGACGGCCGCGCTCCGTCTGGTCGGCAGCTTCCCTTCGCTGTCCCGTCTGGTCAGTCGTGCGCCTCATCTCGGAAGTGACCAGTGGTCGCTCACCGCGGTCAACCGGCGAACGCGCGAAGCAATCACGGCGACAGGCGAGGGCCAATCACGCACCACGGGCGAGTTCGTGGCGCTGGCGGCCGTCATGGCGGGGCGCACGCAGGCTTCGGGTGCGGTGACGTCGGCCGACCTGTTCACGCTCGACGACATCGCGCGAGGAGGCATCGAGCAGGTGCACGTGCACGCAGAGATCTCGCGTTCGCGACCCTGAGCGTGCCGACCGTATGGAGTGCTCCATCCCGTCATCCGAGCGCCGCCAGCGCCATCAGCATGGTCGACGCTCCCATCGCGCCGTGCTGGATGCGCTCGCGCGCCGAGCTGCCGGTGCGCACGAACAGCACGACGGACCAGGCGACGAAAGCCGCGGCGGGCAGGAGAAGCAGCGCACCGCCCGATCCGTGAGCGTGTGCGGCTGCGCCCGCGAGCGCTGCGTCCTGCGCGCCCGAGTACTGCCCCATCGCGAGCACGAGCGGGATCACCACGAGGCCGCCGATCGCCGTGTGCACCGCGGGGCCCCGCGCGGCATCGGTGCGCCCGAGCAGCGTCCGCTCCCCCGCCGCGACGGCGACCGAGCCTGCCAGCAGCGCGATCGCCCACGCGATGGGATGCGCGATGCCGAGCCCGAAGACGATGTCGGACATGACGCCGATCATGATGAGCGAGGCCGCCACGCTCCCTGCCCACACCATCCGACGCCCGCGACGGCGCTCGACCGACGCGGCGAGGCAGCATGTTCCGGCCGAGGCGAGGACGAGCGCGGCGAGATGAAGGGCGTCGCTCACCTCACGCCTCGATGCGGCGCCAGCCCTCGCGGGTGACCTCGGCCGGGCCGCCGGCGTGCAGCTCGATCGCAGGTGCCGCCACGTCGATGGTGATCGTCGCCTTGGACGCCCACTGCAGGTGCCGCGGTGACTCGGGCCGCGGTCGCATCGAGATGGGAGCATCGGAAACGGCGCCGAGCGCGAGCGCGCGCTCCAGACCCGTCGGCAGCGCGACCGCCTCCGCGTGGTCGGTGAGGCACACCAGGCGCTCCGCCGTGGTGCTGGCGTAGACCGTCACCTCGCCGGCCGACAACCGCGCATCGATGAAGTGATTCGTGTGGGCCAACAGCTGCTCTGGCACGGCGGCGATCACGGCGATGCCCGAAGGTGCGAGTTCGACGCAGACGGCGCGGTCGCGGGTGACCACCGTGATCACGGTCGACGCCGACAGCGGCACCGCCTCGGCGATCGCCACCGCCTCATCGACGGTCGCCGCCTCGTCGAGGATCCTCCGAGCCAGAATGTGCACAGGCAGCCCCGCTCCCGCGCCGTCTGAGACGTGGTGCAGGATGTTGAAGTGCACACCGAGGCCGCGGGAGTTCACGCCGATCTTCGCGGCCTGCCCGAACTCGGCGAACGTCACCACCCTTCGTCCGTCCGCTGCGATGTGCGAGCGCACCAGGTTGTCGGCCGACAGCGCGTCGAGCCAGTCCCAGGTCTGGATCGTCCGGGGCGGACCGTCGGCCGGCAGGAACACGGCGGTGGAGCACTCCCCGCCCTCCGGTTTCTGCAGCGCGAGGACCTCGGTGCGCGCATTGAGCGTCATGATCTCTGCGATCGTCATCTCAGCGCCATCGGCGACGCCGACGAGTTCGTCGAGCACAGCGGGCGCGTGCGCCGCCGTCTGGGCGAGCGCGCCGTCGACGACGCGAGCAACGGCATCCGGAGCGAACGCGAGCCGCTCGAACAGCTCGGAGTACTCCGCGAGCGAGGCCCGCAGCTCGGCGCGCCACGCACGCCCGTATGCGCGCCCGCGCTCGGCGGCGTCCGTGCTCTCGGCATGCCACCGCCGGATCATGCGCTCAGCTCCGCGCCCGTACCGGGGCAGACCAGGCGCCCCCTCGATTCCACGAGCGACCCGATGTCGCCGTAGGCGTCGCCGCGCTCCCTGGCGTCGCGTGCGACGCGCTCTCGCACGTCGTCCGGTTTGTCCTGGCTCACTTTGAACACGGCCTTCTCGTCGGTGACGGTGAGGCGGAAGCCGACGACGCCGTTCACGATCCTCTCGAAGGTGGGCACCGAGCTCTCGTCGTTCCACCTGGTAGGCATCAGGTCCTCCGCGGCGCGCACCGTCTCGCGCACGATCCGCATACACTCGTCCGCGCCCTCGAGCACCTCCGCACGCACCGTGAGGTGCACGGCCGCGTAGTCCCAGGTCGGCACGGACGGGTCGGAGGCATAGCTCGTCGGCGACACATAACCGTGCGGGCCGGAGAACACCAGCAGTGCGGGAATCGACTCGTCGATGCTCTGCCACTGCGGGTTCGCCCTCGCAATGTGGCCGAGCAGGGTGGTGCCCACGAGCGTGTCAACAGGTGCGGCATCCGAAGGGATCACCACCGGTGAGTGCGTTGCCACCGGCGCTCCGCCCGGCTGCGACGTCACGAACATGGCGAACGGATGCCTGCGCACCAGTTCGACGACGTCCTGGCCGGAAGGAGCGGGGTACTTCGCGAACTCGTGCACCGCCTACCGCCCCGCCTCGACGATCGCATCCCAGACGACGTCGCTCGCGAGCGAACCGATCGCAGTGGCGTTCAGCGACAGCCGCCCGTGCTTCGTCTCCGGCGAGCGCGGCAGCTCGACCTCGTCGGTCGTGAGAGCGAAGAGGGTGTCGCCGTCGAGCGAGGTGTGGAACGGCTGGATGCCGCGGTGCATCGAACTGTGCACCTGCTTGGCCAGCTGATTCAGCTCCACATCGCCGAGTGCGACGTTGGTGATCACCGCGGTGACGGTCGTGTTGCCCGCGGCGGTGTCGGGCAGACCGCCCTCGGCGATGGCCGCCTCGTAGTGCTTGTCGGGGTGATGCCGCTCGCCGCTGGATTCGTCGTAGTCGCCCCGGATGATCGTGCCGTCACGGTCGACGACGACGCCGACGGGATTGACCACGGTCACGGCGAGCACCTTCACGTCGCCGACCTGGCGGAACGCCGCGCCCTGGCCGGTGAACTCCGTCCGCGAGTACTCGATCTTGCCGGCCGATGCCGTCGCACCGGCGCCGACGCGGCCGATCCGCACGGCCGGCTCCGCGTTCTCGAGCGCCGCGCGGCCGAGCTCGGTGTCGGGATAGATCGCGTTGTCCCGCACGGCGAGGTCGTAGATGATCGCGCCGGAGACCAGCTTCAGGTCGGCGAACGACGCCCTGCCCTCCGTGCTCTCCAGCAGCGCGTGCGAGACACCCGTCGCCGCGGCGAGGCCGTAGACGGAACCGCCGGCGAGGCAGATGGCGTGGTTGAACGGATACGATCCGATCTGCCCGACCGCCCCGCCCCGGGCGTCGACCGCTGTCCTGGCCCCCGCAGGCACCGAGATCACCGTCGCGCCCGTCGGCCCCTCATCGTATTCCGCGCTGCCGACGAGCACTCCGGGGAAGTCGTACTCGAGACGCGACCTGCCCGCTCCGTTGGCCGGCACCAGCGGGAGGTCCCGATTGGTCCGTCCGGCGGATGAGGGGAAGTAGGGGGCGAGGCGATGGGTCACGATGTCAACTCCTGGAACAGCTTCTGCGAATACGGATGGGAGGGGCTCTCGTAGAAGACGGAGGTGTCGGCCACCTCGACGACCTCTCCGCGTCGCATCACCGCAACGCGGTGTGCGACGTAGCGCACCGCGGCGAGATCATGCGAGATGAACAGGGACGAGAAGGCATGTTCGGCCTGCAGATCCCGGATGAGGTTCAGGATCTGGGCCTGGACCGACACGTCCAGCGCGCTGACGGCCTCGTCGAAGACGATGAACTTCGGCCTCGTGACGAGGGCGCGCGCAATCGAGACCCGCTGGCGCTGACCGCCGGACAGCTCGTGCGGATGGCGCCAGGCGAACGACTCCGGCAGCCCGACATCGGCGAGCATGGCGAGCGCGCGTCGTTCGTCATCCCGGTCGCGGGAGACGACGCGCAACGGCTCGAGCACCGAGTCGATCACACGCCGGCGCGGGTCGAGCGCCCATTGCGGGTGCTGCTGCACCGCCTGCATGCGACCCGCGCGAGAGCGCAGGCTGCGGGCGAGCGGTGCGCCGTCGAAGCGCACAGCTCCGCTCGTCACCCGCTGCAGTCCCAGCACGACCGCACCCGTCGTCGTCTTGCCCGATCCCGACTCCCCCACCAGGCCGAGCGTCTCGCCCTGCTCGATCGAAAGCGTGACGCGGTCCATCGCGGTGACGTGACGTCGGTTCGCGCCCCACCCTGTGCGGAACTCGACCGACACGTCGTCCAGCTCGACGAGCGCGCTCATGCGGCGTCTCCCTCGCGACGGGCACCGAGCGGCGCCGGTTCCGGAAGCTCGTCGGTGCGGATGCACAGCACGGATCGGCCCATGCTGGTCACGCGCCGCGGCCGTGTCACGTGACAGGCGTCGACGGCGAAGTCGCACCTCGGCGCGAACGCGCACCCGTGCGCCGCCTCGCGCAGCACGGGAGGTGTTCCCGCGATCGAGACGAGGCGCGCGCCCCTCGGCACGTTCGCCGGGTCCGCACCGGCGAGCGCCCTGGTGTAAGGATGCACTGGCGCATCGAGCACGTCTCTGGCGGGTCCGCGCTCGACGACGCGACCCGCGTACATCACCGCGATCTCGTCGCACCAGCGCGCGACGCTGGGCAGATCGTGGCTGAGCCACACGATCGTCGTGCCGCTCGCCGCGGCTCGGTCGAACATGAGCCGGATGACCTCCTCGCGCACCTGCGCATCCAGCGCCGCCGTCGGCTCGTCGGCGACGAGGATCCGCGGCTCGCGGCACATCGCGATGGCGATCGCGATCCGCTGCGCCATCCCGCCCGACACCTCGTGCGGGAACAGCCGCAGCACCCGTTCCGGGTCGGCGATCCGCACGCTGTCGAGCAGTTCGACGCACGCCGCTCTGTCGTGGTCGCTGCCTGCCTCGCGGAGCACGAGCTGCAGCTGCCGTCCGATCCGGAGCGTCGGGTCGAGCGAGCCGATCGGGTCCTGCGGCACCATGCCGACCGTGGTGCGGCGCAGCTCGCGCACACGATCGGTCGGCATCGCCGTCACGTCGGCGCCGTCGACGCGCACGGTGCCGCGGGAGATCTCGGCGTTCCGCGGCTGCAGCCGCGCGACGAGCGACGCCAGGGTCGACTTGCCAGATCCTGACTCGCCGACGATCGCGAGCGACGATCCGGCCCGGATGTCGACGGTCGCCCCGTCGAGCGCCCTGACGACCCCAGACGGGGTGTCGAAGTCGACCACGACGTCGTCGGCGTCGAGGGCGGGAGGCGTGTTCTCGGAAGCGCTCATGACAGGCTCCGTGTCTCTCGGGGTTCGAAGGCATCGCGCAGGCTGTCGCCGACGAGGTTCACGCACAGGATCGAGATCACCAGCGCCAGCCCCGGCGCCATCAGCAGCCACGGCGCCTGCGTCATGTACTGCATCCCCTCCTGCACCAGGGTGCCCAGCGATGCGCCTGGCACCTGCACGCCGTAGCCGAGGAAGCTCAGTCCTCCCTCGACGAGGATCGCGATCGACAGCGCGTAGCTCGCCTGCACGGCGATGGTGCCCGCGATATTGGGCAGCAGGTGCTCGGCGAAGATCCGCGGGGCCGACACCCCGCTGATCCGTGCCGACACCATGAAGTCCCTCGGCGCGACGCGCATCGTGGTGATCCGGACCATCCGGGTCATCAGCGGGATGGTGATGATCGTGATGCTGACGATCGCGGCGACGCGGCCAGGCCCCATCAGCGCCGAGATGAGGATCGCCAGCACCAGCGCGGGGAACGCGTAGAGCACGTCGATCACGCGCATCACGACCTCGCTGACGCTGCCGGCGAAGTAGCCGGCGAGCATGCCGAGGATGGTGCTGACCACGGCGGAGCACGCCACGGCGATCAGCGACAGCAGCAGTGTGGTGCCGATCCCCTCGAGCAGGCGGGGCAGCGCCGACCGGCCGAGGTTGTCGGTGCCGAGCCAGAACGCGTCTGACGGGCGATCGAAGCGTGCGCCGACGGTGTCGGTCGTCGAACCGGCGAGGTCGGTGAGCCAGCCGAGCCCGGAGAGCACGACCAACAGGCCGAGCACCGCCGAGGCGATGACGAGCACCAGGTCGACCCGGCGTCGCCTCCTGCGGCGCTGGGTGGGCATCACGGATGTGGTCGCGGGGGCTGCCGACATCAGACTCTCCTCCCTCTCAGGCGCGGATCGAGCGCGGCGGCGACGAGGTCGACGATGAGGTTGGCGACGATGAACACCACGGCGGCCAGCAGCACGCCGGCCTGGATGATCGCGTAGTCGCGGCGGCCGAGCGCCGTGATCAGGTACGCGCCGATGCCCGGCACGTCGAAGATGCTCTCCACGATCACCGTGCCGCCCAGCAGTGTCGCCGTGATCGTGGCGAGCAGTGTGAGCACGGGCGGCATGGCATTCCGGATGAGGTGGTGTCGCACGATGAACCACGACGACGAACCGCGTGCGACCGCGGCACCGATGTGCGGTTCGACGAGCACGTTCATCACGGCGTCGCGGGTGTTGCGCGCGGTGATGGCCGCGCTCGGCACCGCCAGCACGAGCGTCGGCAGCACGAGGGAGCTCACGAACGCGGCGGGATCCGTATCGAACGAGCGGTAGCCGCCGACGGAGAGTCCGATCGCCAGTGATGACACGGCGAAGACGACCAGACCGCCGAGCACGAAGTCGGGCACGCTGATGCCGAGCGCGCTGACGATGCGTCCCCCCGCGCCTCCGCCCCGGCGGCCGGAGCGCAGCGCGGTGAGGAAGCCGAGCGGAATGCCGATGATCACCGTCAGCGCGATGGCACCGAGCGCGACGGTCGCGGTCACCGGCAGCCGCAGCGCGAACTCCTCCGCGATGGCGACATCGGAGACGAAAGACCGGCCGAGGTCGCCGGTGACCACGCCCATGATCCACTGCGCGAACTGCACGACGATGGGCTGGTCGAGCCCGGCCTCGGTCATCGCCGCCGCACGCTGCTCTGCGGTGGCGAGCGGGCCGAGCGCGACGTCGACGTAACTGCCAGGCATCAACCGGACGGACGCGAAGATCAGCACGCCGACGGCGAGCACCGTCGCCGCCGCGACGACGATGCGCCGCAGCGCCCACAGCACGACTGTCATAAGAGAACTCCGAAGGGTGAGCGCTACTCGGCCGCGCGGTACTCGGTGATCGCGCGCAGCACGTTCCCGTAGCCCTCGTCGGCGAAGAGCGTGGGGCTGAGGCCGTCGGTGCGGTAGCCGATCTCCGTGGGGCGCAGCACGAGCGGCACCGTCTCCGACTCCTCATCGACGCTCGCGCACAGATCGGAGAACAGGTCCGCCCGCTCGGCTCCGGCCGGAGTCTGGGCGGCGTCGGCGATGAGAGCGCTGGTCTCGTCGGAGCCGACGTTGTACACGCTCGTGAAGCCGGCCAGCGACGGGTTCCACCACGTGGTGACCATGGACGGGTCGGCGTAGCCGGAGAACCAGCTCAGCGCGAGGTCGAAGTCGGACGGATCGGCGTACACCAGGCTGGAGTACGTCGCGTAGTCGTACGACTCGATCGAGACGGTCACACCGATCTCCGCGAGGTTCTGCTGAATCACCTGGGCGATGTCGCTCAGCACGGCCTCGGAGTCGTACACGACGAGGTTGAGCTCGAGACCGCCGAGGTCGTCGATGACCGCCTTCGCGTCCTCGACCGCGGCCTGAGCGCTGGGCAGATCCTCCGCGACGCAGGCGTCGGGCAGCGTCGCCGGCGTGACGCCGGTCGACTGGCTCGTTCCTCCGAGCACGAGCTCGTTGATCGCGTCGCGATCGATCGCGGTGTTGATCGCGAATCGCACGTCCTCGTCCTGCAGGGCTTCGTCGCCGGCGATCGAGTTCATGATCAGGTAGTGGAAGTCGGTGTTCTGCTGGTTCACCACGGCTACATCCGAGGCGTCGGCCAGCGCGTCGGCCGAGTCCACGGAGTTGAGCATGGCGAGATCGGCGCTGCCGTCGCGCAATGCGGCCACGCGGGTGGACTCGTCTGAGACGACCTCGAGGCGGAGCCCGGAGAAGCCGAGCTCGTCCGCTGCCTGGTGGTGCTCGTTCGGTTCGAACGTCCAGTACTCGTCCTGGCGGTGCTCCGCCACCACGAGGGGGCCCGTGCCGAGCATCTCGGTGGCGACGTCGATGTCGCCTGCGTCGATCTCCTGCATCGGAAGCACCGCCGCCGGGGTGTTCGCCAGGGCCGCGAGGAACGGCGTGTACGGCTCGGCCAGTGTGACGGTGACTTCTTCGTCGCCCGTCGCCTCGACCGAGCTGATCGGCCCGAGCTGGCCCGTCCACGTGGTCGGGGTGTCGACGAGTCGCTGCAGGCTGCCCGCGACGTCGTCGACGGTCATGTCGCGTCCGTTCGAGAACGTCGCGTCGGTGTCGAGCTGGAAGACGTACTCGGTGTCGCTGGGCTGCTCCCACGAGGCTGCGAGGCCCGGCTGGACCTCGAGGTTCTCGTCGATCGTGGTGAGCGTCTCGTAGACCAGGCCCTCGACCATCCAGCCGCGGGCAGCCGACGCGGCCTGCGGGTCGAGGCCGCCGACCTCGTCGACGTCGTAGTCGACCTGCACGGTGAGCTCGCCGCCTGCGGCGAAGTCGGGGTCAGCCACGGCGAGGTAGCCTGGCTCGACTTCTTCGGCCGAGCCTCCGCCGCCAGTGGGGTCTGCGGGTGCGCCGCACGCGGTGAGGCCGACGGCCGCAACCGCGGTGAGTGCGAGGAAAGCGCGCTTCTTCATGAGGCTCCTTCGGGAATGGGCCGATTCATGGCGGCCCCGGTCGGGTTGCAGGAACGTTCCGGCATTGTTGGGAAGGTACAAGCCGAACGGGCCGGGCACAAGCCCCCACGGCATCTCGAAACACAGATTTCACAGTTTCAGTGGTGGCCATGACCGCCCGCCCCGCATCCGTGCGCCTGTGCGCGGCCTGCGTCGTCGTGCCCGGATCTCTCGCACCCGCATGCGCCGTGCGACGCGGTCATCGCCGGCACGTCGAGCGTCGGATTCCGGTCGAAGAATCCGTACGGCGCGAAGCTGAACCCCGTCGCGTCGACGGGCATGATGGGCCAGTCCTCGAGCCGCGGGAAGTGGGTGAGCCCGAACGTGTGCCACAGCACGAGCCGTTCGCCGTCGATGCTCTCGTCATCGGCGATGTAGGAGGGCAGCCCACCGCCCGGCGCGCTCTGATTGACGATGGTGCCGGCCGGATAGCGCTCGTCCGCATGGTATGCGGTGACCCAGAGGTGGTCGGCGGCGAATGCGGCGCGCTGGGCGATCACGGAGTCCTCTGCCGCGAGCAGCACTGGTCTGCCCTCCGGCTGGAGCACGTACGCGACGGGCCCGCCCATCCGGTTGCTCGCATCCGGGTTCGACACGTGCCAGGTGCGATCGACGGACGCATCGGCGCGTCGCCTGCCCTCCTGCTCGGTGCGCAGCCGGGTGGCACGATTCGCGATCGCGTTCCCCCACGGGTTGTTCGGCCCGGTCGGCACGCGCACGACGTCCACCTCGTCGACGCTCGCCCGCTCCCCGTCGACGGCGACGTCGAGCCGCGCGCAGAACAGGTGCTGGTGGTAGGGCGCTGCGAGGCCCGGGGCGAGCTGGGAGGCGTAGTCGCTGGTGCGCTCGTCATACGCCGCGGTGAAGACGAGGCCGGTGGCCTTCGCCTCGAATTCGATGCGGCCGTCGAGGTACAGGTACCAGTAGAAGCCGTAGTCGTAGTTGCCGACGGTGGTGAAGAACGACACCACCAATCGGCGCTGTCGGCGCACGTCGGTGGTGCCGGTGAACTGCTCGGTGTGCTTCCACAGGATGCCGGCGTCCTCTTCGTGGATGCACACGGCGTTGCGCAGCATGCGCGCGCCGCCTGTCGCATCGGGGATCACCGCGTCGAGGTACGCGATCTCACCGAGGCAGTCGCAGCCGAGCTCGAGCGAGTTCGCCAGGCGGCCGAGCATGTACTCGCCGGTGTCGAAGTAGTTCTGCCAGAACCGCACGGGACCCGGATCGCCGTAGGGCACGAGCATTTCGGCGATCGATGCGCGGTTCAGGATCGGACGCCGCCTGTCGGCGTCGTCGAAGCCGATGTCCTGCAGGATGAGCCCCTCGCGCATGTCGAACGCGACGCGCAGCGACCACTTCTCCCACGTCAGCTCATCGCCGTCGATCCGGAAGCTCGGTCCCTCCGGCTGGGTGATCTCGATGGGTCGCTGCGTCGTGCGCTCCGGACCGAAGGCGCCATGAACGTGGTAGTCGCCGTGCTCCTGCGGAATGGCCGGCTGGTGCGTGTCGACGATCTCGACCACCTCGGCCGCGGCGAGATCCACCACGGCGAGCAGACCGTCGATCGGGTGCGCCCACGGCATCGTCTCCGGCGTCGGCTGGTGGTGCGCGAGCACACGCGCCAGTCGCTTTCCCGCCAGGTCGGGCCGGTCGTAGCGCCCGGCGCTGAGCCCGGCGAGCGCCACCGTCGACGGGTCGTCGATGCCGCGCCTGCGCAGCGCGGCGGCCCAGCCGTCGTCGGCGCCGAGCACCTCGCGCAGGAGCACGTGCTCCTCGCTCAGGAGGGGGACCTGGCCCTCGTCGATCGGGTCGATGGCCCTGGTCGAGACGACTGCTCCCGAGCCCAGGTCGACCACGGTCTCCAGTCCTGACGCCCCGTCGAGCAGCTGCGCGAGGGCCCGGCGCCCTGCCGGCGCGGCGGCGCGGCGATCGGGCTCAGCCACGCCGAGATACGCGATCCGACGCTCGCCGTTCAGCACGCCCTCCGCGCGGAGGATCTCGCCGACGCGTTCGACTTCGAGCCTGCTCAGTGACGCGAAGGGTGTGCGCTCGTCTCCGATCACACCCACCGATGTCGTGGTCGCACAGTTGCAGGCCATATCGCTCCATCCGCAGTGATCCGTCGTCTCTCGCACCGAGCGGTTCGTCGATCGATGCGAGCCCATCAAATGCCGGAACGTTCCGGCATGCAGGGGATGCTACGCGATGTTCGTGCGTTCCGCCAGGACGATCCCCGCCGATCCGGTGTGCAAGAATCGCCCCCATGCGCGATTCCGGACGACCAACGCTCATCGACGTCGCCAAGCGCGCCGGCGTCGGAAAGACGACGGCGTCGGACGCTCTGTCCGGCCGCGGCCGCATCTCGGAGGCCACCAGGGACGCAGTGCTGACGGCCGCGGCCGATCTCGGCTACGCGCCGAACACGGCAGCGCAGCACCTGCGGCATTCGGCGACCGGGACGCTGGCGATCATCCTGCCCGAGGTCTCAGCGCGGTCCGCGTACTACATGACCTTCGCGTTCGGGGTGATCAGCGCCGCAGCGCGCGCGGACTACGACGTCACGGTCGTGACGCGCCCGCAGGGGCAGCAGCGACCGCGCCGCCTGCGCGCGGACGGCATCATCATCGCCGACCCCCGCAGAGGCGACCCCGTTGCGGAGCGGCTGATCGCCGAACCGACGCCGGTCGTCACGACGGAGCACGTGCTGGAGGGCCCGAAGCCGGATGGCGTGGTCTATTCGGATCACGCGGCTGCGATGACCCAACTGATGGCGCACCTCGACGGCACCCGGTTCGCCCGCCCCGCCCTCATCGTCGCGGCCGACGACACCGACTGGTCGGCGTCGCTCGCGCACGCCTTCCGCGACGACTGCACGGCGCGCGGCGTCGAACCGATCATCAGGTACACCTCGTTCGAGGCGCCGTCGCACCAGGTGCGTGAGGCGACCGAGCGGCTGCTCGCCGATCATCCGGATGTCGATGCGGTCGTCGTCGGTCCGGACGGCGGCGCCGTGGAGGTGCTGTCCGTGCTCAACCGCTCCGGTCTCGTCGCCGGTCGCGACATCGCCGTGGCCTCGTGCGTGGACTATCCGGCGCTGCAGTTCGTCGACCCGCCCGTCACTGCTGTCGACCTGCGCCCGCACGCCGCCGGTGTGGCCGCGGCAGAGCTGATCCTCGATCTGATCGGCGGGAGCGCTGAGGCGCCCATCGAGCGGGAGCACCCGATCGCCGTCGTCGGACGGGCGTCGACGCAGGAAGGTGCGGCGCGATGACCTCCGCTCCGCTCGAGGGCATCCTGGTCGCTGATTTCTCGCGCGTGCTGGCCGGACCGCTGGCCACGATGACGCTCGCGGATCTGGGAGCGCGCGTCATCAAGGTCGAACGCCCAGGCACCGGGGACGACACTCGCGCGTGGGGTCCGCCGTACAGCGAGCACGCCGCGACGTACTTCGAGGGTGTGAACCGGAACAAGGAATCGGTCGCGCTCGATCTGAAGGACGAAGGCGACCTCGAGCGGGCGAGGCGGCTGGCCGCGCGAGCGGACGTCGTCATCGAGAACTTCCTCCCGGGCACGATGGACCGGATGGGGCTGGGCTACGACGAAGTCTCAGGCATCAACCCGTCGATCGTGTACGCCTCGATCACCGGCTTCGGCTCGGCCGGCGGCGCGCGCCTGGCCGGCTACGACTTCGTGGTGCAGGCGCTCGGCGGGCTGATGCACATCACGGGTGAGCCGGACGGCGACCCGATGAAAGCCGGCGTCGCCGTCGTCGACGTGCTGACAGGCAAGGACGCGACGATCGGCATCCTCGCCGCGCTGCGCCGCCGCGAGCGCGACGGGTCGGGAGCCAGGCTGGAGATCTCGCTGCTGAGCAGCCTGCAGGGGGCGCTGGCGAATCAGGCATCCGCCCACCTCGGCGCCGGTGCCTCCCCCGCTCGGCTCGGGAATGTGCATCCGTCGATCGCGCCGTACGAACTGCTGCGCTGCGCCGACGGCCCGCTCGCCGTCGCGTGCGGGAACGACCGCCAGTTCGCGAAGCTGGCGGTCGCGATCGGCGCACCGCAGCTCGCGGACGATGACCGCTTCCGCACCAACGCCCTGCGCGTGGCGCACCGGGGTGAGCTGCGGGAGGAACTCGAGGGCGCCCTGGCCCGCGAGACGGCCGCGCACTGGCAGGCGACGCTGAGCGCGGCGGGAGTGCCGGCCGGCCAGGCGGGCGACATCGCCGACGGGATCGCCTACGCCGAGCGGCTCGGCCTCGATCCGACCATCGAGGTCACCGGCGCCGACGGCGCATCGCACGGCAGGCAGGTGCGCCATCCGGTGCTGTGGCAGCCGCGGTTCGAGCCTCCGGCGACGGCCTCGCCTCGCCTGGACGAGCACGGCGACGACGTCAGGGCGTGGCTCGACGAGGCCTGATCCGCACAGCGGTCGCGCCTGTCGTCACAGCTCGCGCAGCGCGAGCCAGAGCGACGCTGACACGTCGGGGTCGGACAGCGGGCGCCCGATGATCTGCTCCGCCTGCGCGATCCGCGAGCGCACGGTGTTCCGGTGCACGTCGAGCGAGCGCGCGGTGCGTTCCCAGCTCCGGCCGCCCCGCAGATGCTCGGCGACCGTGTCGATGAGCGTGCCGCGGGCCGCCGCGAGATCGTCCACCCAGCGAGCGACGTGCTCTGCGTCGACGGGTGGGCGCGGGCGACGCCTGCGGGCGACGAAACGTGCCGCCTCGATGTGACCGGCGCCGACGAGGTCGGCGATCACCTCATCGATGCCCCGTTCGGCATCCGGTTCTTCCTCTGTGCGAGCGGCGAGCGCGGTCTCGAGCGCGGCCTGCGCGGTGACGACGAGCAGGCGATCCTCGGCGGAGAGCGGGCGTCCTGCGCCGACGGCGAGGGCGCCGGTCGGCGCAACGGGGTAGGCGACGACGTCGTGGCCGCTGACCGCGAACGTCGCGGCGGCGAGCTCGGTGCCGGCGAACAGCCGTCGCGCCTCGGTGCGCACGGCGGGCAGCAGCCCGGAGCGGGATGCGGGCCATCCGGTTGACTCTGCCGCGTCGTCGTGCGGGAGGAACGCGGCCCAGCCGCCCAGCGACTGTGCCACGATCCGCACGATCTGCGCCGCCGGCTCATCCGCCGCGATCGCCCGCACGATCCGCGACTGCGCGCTCAGCGACTGCACCGCGGCGGTGCGATCGGTTCCGGCGACGAGCGCCCAGTATGCGCGCGTCACCCGCTGGAACGGCTCCTCGGGCGGCACCACCAGCAGGGGCACGCCGCTGCGGCGGCAGGCCTCGCGCAGGCCGCTCGAGATCTCGTCGATGCCCTGCCCGAGCCCCACCACGATCCCGGCCGCATCGATCCGCGCCAGACGATCGACGTAGGGGCCCGGCCGCTCGCCGCGCACGGTGAACGGCACGCCCGTGGTGAGCACGAGCTCGCCGCCGTCGAGGAACGTCGTCGGATCGACGAGCTCCGAGACGTGCACTCCCCTGACCTGCGGTGAGGGGAGCGGAAGCGGGCCGACGGGGCGCAGTGCGCTGCCCGCCTCCGTCACGAGCTGCGCAAGGGACACCATCCGGTCATTCTGCCTTAAAGCAGGATGGAACATCCATGCTTTCCGCATTTCGGGACGTTTCATCCATACCGGACGTGAGGCATCGCCCATAGCGTGGCGGCATGACGTTCGCTCCTCCCGATGCTGCGCGCCTGTCGGCGCCCTCCGTCGTCACCGAGATCCCCGGTCCGCGTTCGCGCGAGCTGCACGCTGAGCGCGAGAACGCCGTGTCGAGCGGCTTCGGCACGGTGCTGCCGGTGTTCGTCGACCATGCCGAGGGCGCAGTGCTCGTGGACGTCGACGGCAACCGGTTCATCGACCTCGCCAGCGGCATCGCCGTCACAAGCGTCGGCGCCGCACACCCTCGTGTGGCCGAGCGCATCGCGCAGCAGGCCGCGCGCTTCACGCACACCTGCTTCATGGTCACCGAGTACGAGTCGTACGTGCGCGTGGCCGAGTGGCTGAACGCGCGGGTGCCAGGCGAGTGGGACAAGCGCACCGCGCTCTTCTCCACCGGTGCCGAGGCCGTCGAGAACGCCGTGAAGATCGCCAGGAAGCACACGGGTCGCCCCGGAGTGCTCGTGCTCGACGAGGCGTACCACGGCCGCTCGCTGCTGACGATGGCGATGACGGCGAAGGAGCACCCGTACCGTTCGGGGTTCGGCCCGCTGCCCGACGACGTGGTGGTGCGCGCGACCAACGGCAACGCGCTGCGCAGCGGCCTCGACACCGAGACCGCGCTCGCGGAGGTCGAACGCGTGCTGCAGGCGCACGGCCCTGAGTCGTTCGCGGCGCTCGTGGTCGAGCCGATCCAGGGCGAGGGCGGCTTCAACGTGCCGCAGCCGGGGTTCCTCGCCGGGCTCGCCGGCCTCGCCCGCGCCCACGGGATCGTGTTCGTCGTCGACGAGATCCAGGCGGGACTCGGCCGCACCGGACGCCTGTTCGCCAGCGAGCACGACGACATCGCGGGCGATCTGACGCTGACGGCCAAGGCGCTCGGCGGCGGGATGCCGATCTCGGCGGTGACCGGGAGGAGCGACATCATGAACGCCGTGCACACCGGAGGCCTCGGCGGCACCTATGCGGGCAATCCCGTCGCGTGCGAGGCCGCGCTCGCCGTGTTCGAGGTGCTCGACGACCCCGAGACGCTGCAGAACGTCGCCCGCATCGAGCAGGCGGTGCGCGAGAGGCTGGATCCGCTCGTCGACGAGCTCGGCGTCGTCGCCGACGTCCGCGGACGCGGTGCCATGCTCGCGATCGAGTTCGCCGACGCCGATCTGTCGCCGCTGCCGGAGCTCACCTCGGCGATCTCTCGCGCCTGCCACGCGGCTGGCGTACTCACCCTGACGACGGGAACGCACGGCAACGTCATCCGGCTGCTCCCTCCGCTCATCGCGGAGCCGGAGCTGGTCGCACGCGGCGTCGACATCCTCGTCACCGCCATCAAGGAGGCCGCAGCATGACTGGACCAGCCGACCTGCTCGATCTCGACGATCAGCTCACCGATGCCGAGCGCGCGACGCGCGAGGCCATCCGGTCCTTCGTCGACGACATCCGCCCGTCGATCCCCGAGTGGTACGAGAAGGCGCACTTCCCCGCCGAGATCATGCCGGAACTGGGCCGCCTCGGCGCGCTCGGCATGATCTACGACGGCTACGGCTGCCCCGGCCGCGGCGCCGTCGAGTACGGCCTCGCGGCGATGGAGCTCGAAGCAGGCGACTCCGGTCTGCGCACCGCCGTGTCGGTGCAGGGCTCGCTGGCGATGAGTGCGATCCACAAGTTCGGCTCCGAGGAGCAGAAGTCCGAGCTGCTGCCACGGATGGCCGCAGGCGAGCTGATCGGCTGCTTCGGTCTGACCGAGCCGAACGCGGGGAGCGACCCAGGCAGCATGACGACCTTTGCGCGGCGCGACGGCGACGACTGGGTGCTGAACGGCTCCAAGCGCTGGATCGGCCTCGCCTCGATCGCCGGCATCGCCGTCATCTGGGCGCAGACCGACGACGGCGTGCGCGGCTTCGTCGTTCCGACGGATTCGGCCGGCTTCACTGCGACGCCGATCGAACCGAAGATGTCGATGCGCGCCTCCGTGCAGTGCGAGATCCGGATGAGTGAGGTCAGACTGCCCGAATCGGCGATGCTGCCGGAGGCGCGCGGCCTTCGAGGTCCGTTCTCCTGCCTCAATGAGGCGCGCTACGGCATCGCGTGGGGCGTGCTCGGCGCCGCGCGCGACAGCTACCTCACGGCGCTGACATACGCACAGGGCCGGATGCAGTTCAATCGCCCGATCGCGTCGTTCCAGCTCACGCAGGCGAAGCTGGCGGACATGGCGGTGAAGATCACGCACGGGCAGCTCGTGGCGCTGCGGCTCGGCCGACTCAAGGAGGACGGCCGACTGCAGTCGCACCACATCTCTGTGGGCAAGCTCTCCAACACCCGTGACGCGATCGACGTCGCGCGAGAGGCGCGCACGATCCTCGGCGGCAACGGCATCTCAGCTGAGTACTCGCCGCTGCGCCACGCCAACAACCTCGAGTCGGTGCGCACCTACGAGGGCACGGACGAAGTGCACACCCTCGTACTCGGCCGGCACATCACGGGCCTCGAAGCATTCCGCTGATCCACCCCAGGGAGAAGAAGACATGACGGTCACGCTCACGCATTTCATCGGAGGCAGCTTCGTCGACGGCTCGGGTCCGCGGATTCTCGACGAGAACCCGAGCCGACCGGATGAGCTGCTCGCCGAGGGCACGGCCGCCGGGCCCGAGCAGGTCGACGACGCCGTCGCCGCGGCGCGCGCTGCCGCACCCGGCTGGGCGCGCACGCCGATCGCCGAGCGCGCCGCGGTGCTGGAGCGGGCGGCAGGCCTGATCGACGCCGACGCCGACGCACTGGGAACGGAGCTCGCCCGCGAGGAGGGGAAGCTCCGCGCCGAGGGCATCGGCGAGGTCCGCAACGCGGCGAACATTCTGCGCTACACGGCGAATGAGGCGCATCGCGAGCAGGGTGAAGTGTATGCGTCGCCGCGGCCCGGCGAGCGCATCCTGGTCGTGCGCCGCCCCGTCGGCGTGATCGGCGTGATCACCCCGTTCAACTTCCCGATCGGCATTCCGGCATGGAAGATGGCGCCGGCGCTGGTGCACGGCAACACCCTGGTGTGGAAGCCCGCGATCACGGTTCCGCTGCTCGCCCTCCGCCTGGCGCAGAAGCTGCACGAGGCGGGCCTGCCTGCCGGTGTGCTGAACCTCGTCGTCGGCGAGCCTGACGTCGGCCCCGCGATCGTGGAGCACTCCGGCATCGACGCGGTGACCTTCACGGGGTCGACGGCGGTCGGCCGCGCGATCGCGGCACGGCTGGCGGCTCGCGGGGTGCCGTTCGCGGGCGAGATGGGCGGCAAGAACGCCTCCGTCGTGCTCGCCGACGCTGACCTCGACCTCGCCGTGGAGCGGGTCGCCGGCGGTGCCTTCCGCGCAGCGGGTCAGAAGTGCACGGCGACCTCTCGCGTGGTCGTGGATGACGCCGTCGCCGACGACTTCCTGGAGCGGTTCGCCGCGCGGGCGGCCCAGGTGCGCGTCGGCGACTCGATCGCGGATGATGTCGACATGGGCCCGCTCGTCGACGGCCGTGCCCGCGACCGCGTGCTCGAGGCGATCGCCGGGGCGAGGGACGGCGGCCTGCGCCCCGTGCACGCGCCGGAGCCGTACGGATCCGGCGCACTGGCTGAGGGGTACTTCGTACCGCCGACGGTGTTCGAGCTCGCCGACGAGTCGCACCCGCTCTGGCGCGACGAGGTGTTCGGCCCCGTCGTCGCCGTGCGCCGGGCCAGCGACACCTCCGACGCGATGCGCCTGGCGAACGACAGCGTATACGGGCTGTCGGCCGCACTGTTCACACGCGACCTCGGGCGTGCGCTGGCCTCGATCGACGACCTGCATGTGGGCGTGCTGCACGTGAACAGCGAGTCGGCCGGTGCCGACCTGCACGTGCCGTTCGGCGGCATGAAGGGCAGCGCCCTCGGCCCCCGCGAACAGGGCGCAGCAGCCCGCGAGTTCGTCACCGAGACGACGACCGTCTACCTCCAGGGCGCCTGAGCAACGCAGACGAAGGGCGCAGCCTCGATGGCGGCGCCCTTCGTCTGCGTCGGTGCCGCGTCAGTTCGACGAGAACGCTGCGTCGAAGGCGGCGTCTGGGGCGTCGAAGGCGAGGGTGCGGACGAACCCGACGGCCTCGGCGGCGCCGACGAGGCGGTCCATGCCAGCGTCCTCCCACTCCACAGACAGCGGGCCGTCGTAGCCGATCGCGTTGAGCATCCGGAACGCGTCCTCCCACGGCACGTCGCCGTGGCCGGTGGAGATGAAGTCCCAGCCGCGGCGCGGATCCGCCCACGCCAGGTGCGAGGAGAGCCGGCCGCTGCGCCCGTTCAGTCGCTTCTTCGTGTCCTTGCAGTGCACGTGGTAGATGCGGTCGGCGAAGTCCCACAAGAAGCCGACCGGGTCCACGTCCTGCCACACCATGTGGCTCGGGTCCCAGTTCAGGCCGAACGACTCCCTGTGTCCGATCGCCTCGAGCGTGCGCTTGGCCGTCCAGTAGTCGTAGGCGATCTCGCTCGGGTGCACCTCGAGTGCGAAGCGCACCCCGACCTCCTCGAACACGTCGAGGATCGGGTTCCAGCGATCCGCGAAGTCCTGATAGCCGGCCTCGACCATGTCGGCGGGCACCGGCGGGAACATCGCCACGGTCTTCCAGATCGACGAGCCGCTGAAGCCGACCACGGTGCGCACACCCAGCTTCGCCGCCATCCGGGCGGTGTCCTTGATCGCCTCGGCGGCACGCTGTCGCACCCCCTCCGGGTCGCCGTCGCCCCACACCTCGGGCGAGAGGATCTCCTGGTGCCGCCGATCGATCGGGTCGTCGCACACGGCCTGACCGGTGAGGTGGTTCGAGATCGCGACGATCTTCAGCCCGTGCCTGGCCATCAGGTCGATGCGCCCCTGCACGTACTCCGCGTCGTTCCAGCGCGTCACGTCGAGGTGGTCGCCCCAGCAGCACAGCTCCAGGCCGTCGTATCCCCATCCGGATGCCAGGCGCGCGACCTCCTCGAGCGGCAGGTCGGCCCACTGGCCGGTGAAGAGCGAGATCGGTCGAGTCATGTCAGTTCCTTCCGTCGTCTCCGGATGGAGACCTGGTCGTGGGTCATGCGATGCGGCTGCCCGGCCGGCGCCGCCGAAGCGTGATGCGGGGCTCACACCTCGAGCCACGAACCGCTGGCGGCGCTGCGCTCGACCGCGTCGAGCACGCGCTGCACGGCGAGCCCGTCGGCGAACGACGGCGCGGGGTCCTGCCCAGCGGCGATCGCGCCGACCAGATCGACCGCCTGGTGCGTGAACGCGTGCTCGTAGCCGAGGCCGTGGCCGGGCGGCCACCAAGCCGCGATGAACGGATGGTCGGGCTCGGTCACGACGATCCTGCGGAATCCTGCTGTCGCCGCAGGATCTGCGGCGTCGAAGAAGTGCAGCACGTTCATGTCTTCGAAGTCGAACGACACCGATCCTCGGGATCCGTTGATCTCGACCCGGATGGCGTTCTTGCGCCCCGAAGCGAACCTGGTCGCCTCGAAGCTGGCGAGCCCTCCCCCCGACAGTCGGCCGAAGAAGAGCGCGGCGTCGTCCACCGTCACCTTCCCCCTCCCCTGGCCGGCCGTGCTCGACAGGCCGCTCGACGACGCGGCGACCGGGCGCTCGGTGACGAAGGTCTCCATCAGCCCGGCGACCCCGACCAGCGACTCACCCGTGATGAACTGGGCGAGATCGACCGCGTGCGCGCCGATGTCTCCCAGCGCACCCGATCCGGCCTTCTCCTTGTCGAGTCGCCACGACAGCGGCGCATCCGGATCGGACAGCCAGTCCTGCAGATACTGCACGCGTACGTGCCGGATCTCGCCGATCCGGCCGTCGGCGACCAGCTGGTGCGCCAGCTGGATCGCCGGCACCCGCCGATACGTGAACCCGACCATCGACCGGATGCCGGATGCCGCAGCCCGCTCGGCGGCGGCGGCCATCCGCTCCGCTTCGGCCACGCTGTTCGCGAGCGGCTTCTCGCAGAGCACGTGCTTGCCTGCCTCGAGGGCGGCGATGGCGATCTCGGCGTGCGTGTCGCCCGGCGTGCAGATGTCGACGAGGTCGATGTCGTCCCGCTCGAGCAGACGGCGCCAGTCGGTTTCGGCCGACTGCCATCCGAGCCGCTCCGCCGCGTCGGCGACGCGTGCGGCATCGCGGCCGACGACGGCGGTCATCTCGGGGCTCAGCGGCAGGTCGAAGAAACGCGGCGCGGTGCGCCACGCCTGCGAGTGCGCTGCGCCCATGAACGAGTAGCCGACCATACCGACGCCGAGGCGAGGGCGTGCTGCTTCACCCATGTGTGATGTCCTTCCTAGCTGGGTGCGGCCAGCCGCCCGCATGGGCGCGCCGGGCCGCAGCGGCGGGCGCACGGCGCCCGCCGCTGGTCGAAGATCAGGTCAGGAGCGGAAGCCCAGGTCGATGTACTGGTCGACGTTGTCCTCCGTGACGACCGGTGCGTGCAGCTGGATCGTGCGCGGCACGTCGGCCGAGACCAGGTCGCCCAGGTTCTTGTCCTGCGCCACGAGGCGAGCGAGCTTCACGCCGTCAGCCGCCTGAGTCGATGGGTAGACCACCGTTGCGTGCATGACCGTGTCACCGGCTTCGATCATCTCCATCACATCGAGCGAACCGGCGCCGCCGACCATGAAGAACTCGTCGCGATCTGCGTTGTCGATCGCGGCGAGCACGCCGACGCCCTGGTCGTCGTCGTGGTTCCAGATGGCGTCGATCTCGGGCTCTGCCTGCAACAGGTTCGACGTGGCCGTCTCGCCGCCCTGAATGGTGAAGTCGGCGGAGACCTGGGTGGAGACCGACAGGCCGCAGTCGTCGAGCGCGTCGGCGAAGCCCTGCGAGCGGTCCTGCGTCAGCGGCAGGTTCGCGATGCCCTGGATCTCGGCGACGACGGCGTCGGACTGACCGTCGAGCTGCTCGCAGATGTACGTTCCGGCTGAGACGCCCATGCCGTAGTTGTCGCCCAGGATCGTCGCTCGCGACGCGAACGGGCTGGAGAACTCTCGGTCGACGTTGATGACGGGGATTCCCGCCTCCATCGCGTCAAGCGCCACCTCGGTGAGCGCATCGCCGTCGAACGGCAGCAGCACGATCGCGTCCACGCCGTCGTTGATGAAGGTCTCGATGTGGCTGATCTGTGCGTTGACGTCGTTGGTGGCCTCGGCCTGGAGCAGTTCGACGTCGTCGTACGACTCGGCGGTCTCGAGCGCGGCGCTCGTGATCGCACCCATCCAGCCGTGGTCGGCTGCCGGCGCCGAGAAGCCGATCGTGACGGTGTCGCCCGTCTCGTCATTGGAGGTGCCGCTGTTGACGGAGGTACCGCCGTCGGTCTCCTCCTCCGGCGGCTCGTTGCCGATGCAGCCGGTGAGCAGCAGCGCGCCTGCGGCGAGCGCGGCGGGAACGGCGACCAGTTTGCGCCATGTGATGCGTTCGGACATGTGATCTTCCTCGATTCGATCCGGATGTGGTGTGTGACTATGCGGGTGGGGTCAGCTCGATCTGGCCCGTCGGGAGAGTCGCTGCTGCAGAAGCACGGCGACCACGATGATGGCGCCCTTGGCGACCAGCTGCGCCGACGACGACATGTTGTTGAGCGTGAAGATGTTGAGCAGCAGCGTGAAGATGAGCACGCCGAGCACGGTGCCGAAGATGGTGCCGCGTCCGCCGGCGAGCAGGGTGCCGCCGACGACGACCATCGCAATCGCCTCGAGCTCGTAGAGCATGCCGTGCGTCGAGGTTCCGGCGCCCGTGCGGCCGAGCATCATCACGGCGGCGATGCCGGCGGCCAGGCCGGCCAGCGCGTAGATGTACAGGGTGTGGCGGCGCACCTTGATGCCGGCCAGGCGTGCGGCCTCGGCGTTGCCGCCGATCGCGACGGTGCGGCGGCCGAAGGTGGTGCGGTTGAGCAGGAACCAGCCGGCCACGGCGACGACGGCGAAGATCCAGACCAGCATCGGCACCCCGAGCAGGTCCATCCGGAAGAAGTCGACGAACTCGGTGCTCGTCACGCGCTGGGTCTGCCTGTCGGAGATCAGCTCCGCCAGGCCGCGTGCACCGGCGAGCATCGCCAGTGTGGCGATGAACGGCACGACCCTTCCGTAGGCGATGATCACGCCGTTGATGAGTCCGGCCGCCGTGCCGACGACGAGCGCCGTGATGACGATGATGATCCAGTGGAAGCTCTCCGCCATGTTCTGCGTCGACCACGTCGTCGCCCACACCGTCGCCAGCCCCATCACGGAGCCGACCGACAGGTCGATGCCGCCGGATGTGATGACGAAGGTCATCCCGACCGCGAGAACGCCGAACACCGCGGCCAGACGCAGGATGGTGAGCAGGTTGCCGACATCGACGAAGCGCTCACCTCCCGTGACGGCCCCGACGACGCACAGCAGGATCAGCGCCACGACGAGACCGAGATTGTGGCCGGCCGCACCGGACAGCAGCGATCGGATTCTGCCCTTCTCGCGGGATTCGGTGCTCCCCGCCGCAGCAGTGGCTTGTTCGCTCACGCGATTGTTCCTTCCATAACGAGGTCGAGCACCTGGTGCTCGTCGATGTCCTGCGCCGGCGACGTGTGCACGACCCGCCCCTCCGACACGACCAGCACGCGGTCGGCGAGCCCGAGCACCTCGGGGATCTCGCTGGAGACCATGAGCACAGCGGTGCCGGCATCGGCGAGACGGCGCACCAGTGCGTAGATCTCGGCGCGGGCGCCCACATCGACACCACGGGTGGGCTCGTCGAGCAGCAGCACGTCGCAGCCGTGCACCAGCCAGCGGGCGAGCATCGCCTTCTGCTGGTTCCCTCCCGACAGTGTGCTGATCGCGCGCTCGACGCCGGTCGGTCGCAGGTCGAGCGCTGTGGCCTGCTCGGCCGACACTGTCTTCTCCTGCTTCTCGTTCAGCCATCCGGCCGTGGCCATCCGGGCGAACGACGACAGCGTGATGTTCCGATAGACGGGCTCGTCGAGGAGCAGGCCCTGGCTCTTGCGCTCCTCCGGCGCCAGGCCGATGCCGGCACGGATCGCGCCGGACACGCTGCCCTTCCGCACCGGCTTTCCGTCGAGTGCGACGACGCCCGCGGTGGTGCGGCGGGCGCCGTACACGGCCTCCAGGATCTCGGAGCGTCCGGATCCGACGAGACCTGCCAGCCCGACGACCTCCCCTGCCCTGACCGTGAACGACACGTCGGAGAACTCGCCTGCCACCGACAGGCCGGTGACGTCGAGACGCACGGGAGCGTCGTCTGCGACACCTGGCCGCTCCGGAAACGCGATGCCCGCCTCCTTGCCTGTCATCAGCCGGATGAGTTCGTCCGTCGGCGTCGTCTCGACGCTCAGATTGCGCTCGACGGTGCGACCGTCCTTGATGACGGTGATCCGGTCGCCGATGCGGCGGATCTCCTCGAGCCGGTGCGAGATGTAGATGATCGCGATGCCCTGAGCGGTGAGGTCGTCGACGACGCGGAAGAGGTTGTCGACCTCGCCCGAATCGAGCACGGCCGACGGCTCGTCCATCACGATCACTCGCGCGTTGCGGGAGAGCGCACGCGCCATCGACACGACCTGCTTGCCCGCGGCGGAGAGGTCCCCCACCAGTCGGTTCGGAGGAATCTCCGCATGCCCGAGACGCTGCATCAGCTCACGCGTGCGGCTCGTGGCCTCCCGCCGCTGAGTCACACCCGCCGTGGCGAGCTCGTGGCCGAGGTAGATGTTCTCGGCAACCGTGAGCCCGTCGACGACGTCGAGCTCCTGGTACATCGTGGCGACGCCGTGTTCGAGCGCGGCCACGGGATTCGGGATCTCGATCCGCTCGCCGTCCATCAGGATCGTGCCATGAGTGGGCTGATGGGCGCCGGCGAGCACCTTGATGAGCGTGGACTTGCCCGCTCCGTTCTGCCCAAGCAGACAGTGCACCTCGCCAGGGAGCACGTCGAGGTCGACCCCGTCGAGTGCGCGCGCTCCCGGGAAGACCTTCACGATGCCCTGCATCTGCAGCAGCGGCGCTGCGGAGTCCTCACTGACCATATGGCGAAGGTATCTGGACTTCTGTTGCCCGTCAAGCAAAAGTGTGGGAACTTTGATCTCGTTACCCGCTCGTGATAGACAGCGAGCAACAGAACATCGAAGCCGAAAGGGCGTGGTTTACTGTGCTCATGGAAGCGTTGCAGAAGTTTCCACCACGCCCCACCGGGGCCGGGGAACTGTTCCAGCTCTTCCGTGACGGCGCCCCGCGCACCCGAGCCTCCCTGGTCTCCGAGACCGGACAGTCGCGCTCGACGGTCGCCGCGCGGATCGACGCGCTGAGCGCCGCAGGGCTGCTCGCTCCGGCAGGCGAGGCCACCAGCACGGGAGGACGCCCCCCGTCGACCTTCGCCTTCTCACCGGCGAACCGCATCGTGCTCGGCGTCGACCTCGGCGCCACCCACGCACGCCTGGCCGTCACCGACCTCGCAGCGAATGCCCTCGCATCGATGCAGGCACCGCTGGCGATCACCGATCATCCGGAGCACGTACTGTCCTGGGTCGCCGAGACGGGCACGCAGCTCGTCGCGAAGGCAGGGCGGAGCCTCGACGAGCTCGCCGGCATCGGCATCGGCCTGCCGGGTCCCGTCGACCACACCGACGGTCGCCCGGTGAACCCGCCGATCATGCCGGGATGGGACGGCACCGACGTCCCAGGCATCCTGCACCAGCTCCTCGGCGCCCCCGTCGTCGTCGACAACGACGTGAACGTGATGGCGCTCGGCGAGCACCGCACGGTGTGCCCGGATGTGCAGAATCTGCTGTTTGTGAAGGTCGCCACGGGCATCGGGGCGGGCGTCGTGATGGACAGCGAGCTGCGTCGCGGTGCGCAGGGCGCCGCCGGCGACATCGGCCACATCGCCGTGCCGGGTGCCGCAGAGACCCCGTGCCGCTGCGGCAACACCGGCTGCCTCGAGGCCGTGGCCGGTGGCGGGGCGATCGCCGACGTGCTGCGACGAGGCGGCGCGCGGATCGACACGACCCAGGACATCGTCGACCTCGTTCGCGCCGGCGACATCGCCGCAGGCCAGGCTGTTCGTCAGGCGGGCCGCGACATCGGGGCGGTGCTGGCCGCAACGGTGAGCATGCTGAACCCGTCGCGGATCATCGTCGGCGGCATGCTCTCCGGCGCCGGCGAACACCTCATCGCCGGCATCAGGGAGGTCGTCTACCAGCGCTCGCTCCCGCTGGCGACCCAGCACCTGCGGATCACGACGTCGCGCGCGGGTGCTCAGGCAGGGGTCGTCGGCGCCGCCACCCTCGTCACCGACCGCTTTCTCGCCCCTCATTCCATCGATGCACTCATCACCGTCAAGGAGGACATGTGACCACGCAGAGAGCACTCGTCGTCCGCGGAGGCTGGGAGGGACACGATCCCGTCGGCTCCACGGACGTGTTCATCCCCCACCTGCGCGAGGCGGGATTCGATGTGACCGTCGAGGACTCCCTCGAGGTCTACGCCGACGAGACCGCCATGTCGGGCGTCGACCTGATCGTGCAGAGCTGGACCATGGGCGACATCCTCGCCGACGAGATGCACGGCCTGCGCATCGCCGTCGAGAACGGCGCCGGCCTGGCCGGATGGCACGGCGGTGTGCTCGATGCGTTCCGCAACGCCACCGACTTCCAGCACATCGTCGGCGGCCAGTTCGTCGCCCATCCGGGAGACATGGTCGACCACGAGATCGTGGTGCGCCCGGAGCGCGCCGACCACCCCATCGTCGCGGGCCTCGGCCCGCGCATCCGGCTGACCACCGAGCAGTACTGGGTGCACACCGACCCGCTCTGCGACGTGCTCGTCACGACCACGCACGATGTCCGCCCTGATGCCCCGTGGCAGGAGCCGGCGACCGTGCCTGTGGCGTGGACCCGCCAATGGGGCGATGGCAGAGTCTTCGCCTGCACCGTCGGCCACGGCGTCGACGACCTGTCGATCCCGGAGATCCGCACGATGATCGGCCGCGGCCTGATCTGGGCCGCACGCCCCCGCTGACCCGCCTCTTCGTCGGTCAGCGCTGTGGCTGCGGGGTCGCTTAGAGTGAGCGCATGGGGACCATGGGCACAGAAAAGCGTGCGGCCCTGGTGTTCAACCCCGCGAAGGTCGACGGCTCCCGCCTGAAATCGCTCGTCGCGATGCACTCCGCTCGCGCCGGATGGGCTGACCCGGTCTTCCTGGAGACGAGCGTCGCCGATCCGGGGCAGGGCATCACGAGGTGGGCGCTCTCCGACGGCGCGACGAGCGTGTTCGTCGCCGGCGGCGACGGAACCGTGCGTGCGGTCGCCGAGGTGATGGACGGCTCCGGCGTGCCGCTGACCATCGTGCCGTCGGGCACGGGAAACCTGCTGGCGCGCAATCTGCACCTTCCGCTCGAGAACCCGGAGACGATCATCCGGGCCGCGTTCGAGGGCGAGATCGCGCACATCGATGTCGGCATCGCGATGCTGCGCCGTCCAGATGGCGCAACTCAGCAGCACGCGTTCGTCGTGATGGCGGGGATGGGGCTCGACGCGGCGATGATCGCGAACACGCGCCCCACGCTGAAGAAGCAGGTCGGCTGGGTCGCGTACGTGGACGGTGCCGCACGGTCCCTGAAGGACGCGAAGGCGTTCCGGATCGTGTATCAGCTGCTCTCCGACGACCAGGACGACGCGACGATCGACGAGAGGAAGACGCAGTCGAAGCTGCACTCCGTGAAGGTGCACAGCGTGCTGATCGCCAACTGCGGCGCGCTGCCTGCTGGCATCTCACTGGTGCCTGATGCCTCCGTCGCCGACGGAGTGCTCGACATCGCGCTGATCCAGCCGTCGGGTCCGTTCGGATGGCTCGGCGTGTGGCGCAAGGTGTGGTGGGACAACTCGGTGCTGCGCCGGTTCCGCGCGGGACGGCGGATCGTCGAACGGCATAAGAGCACGTCGGTGCGCTACCTGTCGAGCGTCGGCATCGAGACGGCGGTGCCGGAGGCCAGGCCAGTGCAGCTCGACGGCGACGGGCTCGGCGAGGCGACCCGCATGTACTGCACCGTGCATCCGGGAGGCCTTGCCGTCACGGTGCCGCGCGGGCACGCGCTGGCGGACTGAGCAGCCGCTCGACTACTGCAGCGCGGAGGTGAGGCGGGCGAGGTTGTCGAGCACCGTCGAGCGCAGCGGCTGCTTGCGCCACTCGTCGAGGGTGAGCTCCGTGCTGCTGCTGCGGTAGACGTCCTCGACGACGCGCAGCTCTTCGACGAACTCCCCGCCCCTCACCAGCAGCGAGACCTCGAAGTTGAGGCCGAAGGAGCGCTCGTCCATGTTGCTCGAGCCGATCACGGCGACTTCGTCGTCGATGGACAGGCTCTTGGTGTGCAGGATGTACGGTGCCTCGTACAGCCAGATCCGCACCCCGGCCTCGAGCAGCGCCTCGTAGTAGCTGCGCTGTGCGTGGTAGACGACGGCCTGGTCGCCCAGCTTCGACACGAGCAGCTCGACGTGGACACCGCGGCTGCACGCGATCGCGACGGCCGCCATCATCGCCTCGTTCGGCACGAAGTACGGGCTGACCATGACGACCTTGCGCTCCGCGGCGAAGATGAGGGCGAGGAACATGCGCAGGTTGTTCTCGGTCTCGTAGCCCGGCCCCGACGGCACCACCTGGCAGTCGAGGTCGCCCGAGCCGGAGTTCATCTCGCGCAGGTCGATGTCGGGGATCGTCTCGGTCTCGCCGTACCAGTCGGAGAGGAACACGGCGTCGACGCTGGAGACGACCGGACCGTCGAGGCGCACCATGATGTCGACCCACTTCAGCCCGCGCTTGATGTTCCTGGGCACGTTGTAGGTGCGGTCGATGAGGTTCTGCGAGCCGAGGAACGCCACCTCGCCGTCGACGATGAGCAGCTTGCGGTGATTGCGCAGATCCGGGCGCTGCATCTTCCCCTTGAGCGGCTGCAGCGGAAGGGCGAAGCGCCACTCCGCACCCATCTCGGTCAGCCGATCCAGCGTCTGCCTGTGCAGCGGTTTGGACAGGTTGGCCCAGTGGTCGAGCAGCACACGCACCGGGATGCCCCTCGAGCGTGCCTCCTCCATCGCCCGGAAGGCGTTGTCGGTCGACGCGTCGGACTTCAGGATGTAGAACTCGATGTGCACGTAGCGCTCCGCGCCGCGGATCGCCTCCGCCATCTCGTCGAGGCTGCGCTGGTAGTCGGAGATGAGGTGCACGCCGTTGTCGCCGGAGATCGGCAGCGCGCCGAGCTCGCGGTTCATGCGCACGAGCGACGAGAACCAGTTCGGCTCGTGCGGCCGCAGCCCTCCCCGCTCGAGGATGTCGTTCGCGTCGCGCAGGTATCCGTTGATCAGCTCCTGCATCCGGCGCTTCTGCCGCGGCAGCCGCGGGTTTCCGATCAGGATGAACAGGAAGGCGCCAGGCACGGGGAGCAGGAAGATCGCCAGCAGCCACGCCATCGCCGCGGTGGGCTTGCGATTGCGGGGAACGACGACGACCGCGGCGATCCGGATGGCCATATCGAGGATCCAGATGCTCGTCGTGAGCCATGGGGTATCGAGGATCGCATAGATCCGCTCGAACAGTTCCTGCACCTGTACCCCCGTCTGACCTGGGGTTCAGACTATCGGGAGCGGACGACATGCACGTGTGCGTCGGGCGGACCCGGCAGGGATCCGCCCGACGGACATCACACGGTCGGATTCGGGTGCGTCAGAAGGACACCCCGAACACCAGCGGGACGAGCGTGTAGAGAGTCAGCACGATGACGGGGATCGTGATGAGGTTCAGCCATACGCCGGCGCGCGCCATCTGCCGAATGGATACCTCGCCGGACCCGAACGCTACCGCGTTGGACGGCGTGGCGACCGGCAGCATATACGCGGAGCAGACCGCGAGGGTCATCGCGATCGTCATGAACACGGGGTCGATTCCGACGCCCACCGCGACGGCGCCCATGATCGGCAGGAACGCCGCGCTGGTGGCCGTGTTCGACGTGAGCTCCGTGAGCACGATGCCGATGATCATGACGGCAAGAATGATCACGATCGGCGGGAGCGCAGAGAGGCCCTCGACTCGATCGCCGATCCACGCCGACAGTCCCGTGGCCGTGAACATCTTGGAGAGGCTGAGACCACCGCCGAACAGGAGCAGCAGTCCCCACGGGATGTCTTTCGAAGCCGACCACGGCAGCAGCGCGGCCTGTGACGGATCAGCCCGCCGACGCTCAGCGGGAACGATGAAGGTCGCGACAGCAGCGGCCATGGCGACCTGAGGATCTTCGATAGCGCTGAGGAACGGGACATGCTCGGCCACCCATGGGATGCCTGCGATGAACGGCACCACGACCCAGAAGAAGATGGCAAGGAGGAAGATGATGGAGACCCGCTTCTCCGCCGTCGTCATCGCACCGAGGTTGTGCAGTTCGTCGCGAATGGCTTCTCGTCCCCCAGCGATGCGACGATTCTGCGTGCGGAACACGATCTTCGCGAGCACGAGCCAAGCCAGCGCACTCATCACTATCGCCCACGGCACTCCGACGGCCATCCACTGCGCGAACCCGATCTCCGTCCCCTGCTCCTCGGAGAGGTAAGCCCGCATGTACGCCATCGGCGGCTGCCCGATGAGGGTCGCCGTAGATCCGATCGTCACGCCATAAGCCACACCGAGCAGCATGCTGATGCCGAACTTCGTCGTCCCCACTTCAGGGTCGATCGACCGCACGAGACGCACGATCGACACGGCGATCGGCACCATGATCACTGCCGTTGCTGTGTTCGACACCCATGCCGAGATGAAGGCGGACGTGATGATGAGACCGAGGACCATCTGAGCGGGCTTCGTCCCCACAGCGCGAATGGTGAGCAGCGCAACGCGACTGTGCAGACCGCTGCGTTCCACGGCGAGGCCGAGGATCACGCCGCCCATGACAAGGAAGATGATTCCGCTCGCATAGGGGGCAGCGACGTCCCCGAGCGGTGCCATACCGAACAGCGGGAACAGCACGAGCGGCAGCAATGAGGTCACCGCGATCGGAACCGCCTCGGTCATCCACCAGATCGCCATCAGCAGGGCGCACCCGGCGGCCGCGCGGCCCTCGAACGGGAGACTGCTCGGCAGAACGAGAGCGAGCGCGAGGCCCGCGAGCGGCCCGGCGGCGAAGCCCCACCAGTTGCGCCGGGGCGCCGGAGTGATCGCCCCTGTGCCCTTGGCGCGATCGGCCGCGCTCGGGCCAGCAGAGAACCGGCTGTTGTTCGTCATCATCGACGGCCCATTTCCTTGGTCAACGGAGTGCGAGACGTCTGCGCCTCGGCATCGACAGAGTAGGCGCTAGTCAGTCATCAACGGAAATAGTAAAGTCACCTCCATTGATCGCTAGCATCAATCAGTAGTTCTCTGCCCCTTCGAGTCGGCCTCTTTCAGCGCGCCACATCGAAGCATCGACACACTCGACCCCATCCGATTCACGCAAGCATCACATTGATCGCTTTATACGATTAATGTAGGCAGATATGTTGGCTACGATGATGTGTGCGCAGAAACTGTTATCGCGACCGACGCTCCGAGCGGGAAGGCCAACGTGGACATCCGACACCTTCAGTCTTTTCTGGCAGTTGCCGAGGAACGGCACTTCGGTCGAGCTGCGGACCGGCTTCACCTGGCGCAGCCCTCACTGACGCAGCGCATTCAGCAGCTCGAGCAAGACCTCGGTGTCGCCCTGCTCGAACGCACAACGCGCAGGGTGGAGCTCACTCCGGCCGGTGAGCTCTTCCTCACGAGGGCCGCCGTGCTCGTCGGTGAGTTCGACGCGCTCGTCGACGACGTCCGCGAGGTGGGTTCCGGTGCCAGCGGCATCCTCCGCCTCGGGTGCGTCGGCACGGCTGCCTATTGGCTGCTCCCAAAGATCGTCGCCATGGCCGGTGTCGAGTTGCCCGGCCTGCATCTCCAAGTGCAGAGCGAAATGCTCACCCCGCAGATCGAGCGCTCGTTCTCCGAGCGCCGGTTCGATGTGGCTCTTCTCCGCCCGCCCGTGCACTCGGCCGAACTCGCCGTCCGACCGCTTCTGCGAGAGCGACTCGTCATCGCGACAGCGCCCGGATCCGATCTTGCCACAAGACTCACCAACTCCGCCACGATTCCGTTGACGGAGCTCGCCGACGAAGATCTGATCGGCTATCCGCGCGGATCGGTCGTCGATACGATCGCGACCCAGCACGCGCAAAGACTCGGTGTGCGCACGCGCATCGTCCATCGAATGGCCGAGACGAGCACCGTCCTCTCCTTCGTCGCTGCAGGACTCGGCTCGGCGATCGTTCCGGAGAGTGCACGATCAGCTGCCCACGTCGGGCTCCTCTTCTTCTCCCTCGACGATTCGCCAACACTCGATCTGAGCCTCGTATGGCGGCAGGACGACGATTCGCGTCTGCTCGCGTCGTTCCTCCGGCTCGCCATGCGTTTCCGAGGCCCCGACCTCATCGACGCCTCACAGGAAGTCCCCGCATGAAGATCGCCTCCATTGAGACAATCCCCTACGAGATCCCCTACACGCATCCGCTCGCTTTCGCATCCGGTTCGGTCAGCACCGCTGACCACGTCCTGGTCAGGGTGACTACGACCGACGGCGTCGTCGGCAGTGCGGACGCCCCGCCTCGCCCGTACACATACGGGGAGACGCAGTCCTCCATCATGGAGACGATCGGATCTCTGTTCTCGCCCGCACTCGTCGGCACGAGCATCTTCGACCGCGAGAAGATCCATGCCGTGATGCGCCGCACGATTCACAACCAAGTCGCCAAGGGCGCGCTCGACATCGCGATATGGGACGCGATCGGAAAGACGGTCGGCCAGCCCGTGCATCGACTGCTCGGCGGCTACACCGATTCGATGCGCGTCTCGCACATGCTCGGATTCCGTCCCGCCGCCGAGCTCGTCGACGATGCGCACCGGATGGGTGAGGACTACGGCATCACCACCTTCAAGATCAAGGTCGGACGCCGTCCGCTCTCACTCGACATCGAGACCATCCGGGCGCTTCGCGGAGCCCTCGGCGACGAGGTCGAGCTGTACCTCGATGCCAATCGCGGCTGGACTGCGAACGAAGCCGCAGAGGTGCTCAGGAACACCACGGACTGCGATCTGACGATGCTGGAGGAGCCGTGCGACGCGAAAGAAGCGATGAGTCGCCGTCGTCTGGTCGATCGGTCGCCTATCCCTGTCGTCGCTGACGAGTCGGCACCGACGGCGGGAGATGCATCGAGAGAGCTCCTCAACGGTGGATGCTCGGCGATCTGCATCAAGACGGCGCGGAGCGGCTTCACCGAGGCGACGGAGATCCTCGGTCTGTGCACCGGTCTCGGAGTCGATGTCACCATGGGCAATCAGATCGACACGCAGATCGGGTCGCTTGCCACCGTCGCCTTCGGTGCGGCGCACGAGGCGACCAGCCGCCGGGCAGGCGAGCTGTCGAACTTTCTCGACATGTCGGACGACCTCATCCTCGACCCGATCGCGATCCGCGACGGACGGATCTCTGTGCGCGAGACCGCCGGTGTGGGTGCCGACATCGACGAGGAAAAACTCGCCGCGTACCGCAGTGACCGCTAGGCACGTCGCGCGACTGCAACCCGTTCGACGCTTGATGTGTCACCGCACCCGAAGGAGACGAGATGCTGTATTTGGTCCGCATGGACGTGACATTCCCGCAGGAGATGCCTGCTGAAGAGCGCTCCAGATTGCAGGAGGCTGAGAAGGCGTTCTCGCAGTCGGTTCAGCGCGACGGCCGCTTCGTCCACCTTTGGCGCGTCGTGGGCGAGTACGCGAACTACTCGGTCTTCGATGTGGCGTCCAACGACGAGCTGCACAGCCTGCTGAGCAGTTTTCCGCTGTTCCCCTATATGACGATGAAGGTCACACCACTCGCGCAGCATCCGAATGCGATCACCTGAGCCGCATCTGTTGACGCACCATGTGATGCTCGGGGCTCGATCATCGCCTCTCCCCACGGCGAGACCGAGCTTCCCGTCTCGTAGGGTATGACTGATGAGCTCCGAGGGAAGGCGGCGCCGGGCGGCGCGCAAGGTCAAGCCAGGTGACGGCCACGCGCTGCAGCGCTACCGGTGGTGGCAGCTGTTCTCTCGCAGCCTCTTCCACCTGCGTCTGCGAGGCATCGGCGGTGCACCGGAGACCTGGACGATCGACGTTCGACTCGGGGGCGACTCGGACGGAGAGGTGTGGGCCAAGCTCTACCGAGACGGCGTCAATCAGGCGCGGTCCAAGCTGCCGGCGGCGTTCGATGTGCCAGGCGGCACGATCGAGGTCCATGCGAGCAGCTTCGGCCTCAAGCGCTGCCACTATGTGACCTACGACGGGGCAGAGCGGCAGCTGGCACCGGATCCGGCTTCAGCCGAGGGGCTGCGCGCCCGCCTTGACCGGGATCGTCCGGTGCTGAGCCGTTCGATCGGGACCGTCTCCGTGGTGCTGCTCGTCGTCGCTCTCGTGCTCGGCGTGCCGCAGCTCGTCGAGCAGGTCACCCACATCCCCCCGGTCGCCGACGCCATCGGCACGTTCGTCAGCCCTATTCAGCTTCCCGCGTGGATGAACATCTCGCTTCTGGTGGTGACGCTCCTGGCGAGCACTGAGCGGGCGCTTCGGCTGCGGTACAACTGGATTCTCGACGGCGGGATCTTCGACGGCGACGTCGGATAGGGAGACTCCGAGGGCGGGTTCGCTGTGCGCTTCGATGCTCAGGTGAGCGTCGAAGCGATCATCTGCTGAGCAGAGAGATCAGGCCTGCGTCTTGGGCGGGAGTCCGCGCTTGGCGCGCTCCTCGGCCTCGATGCGGTTGTAGACGCGGCGCTCGGTGCGGTCCATGCGCAGGATCGAGCGCATGATCCACCAGAACGCCCCCGCGAGCACGATCGTCGGGGCGACCGAATACACCACGGCGAGCCAGTAGGAGTCCACGCGACGATTCTAGCCGTGGGCGCTCTCCAACGGCTGGGAGGAACCGGCAGGCGACAACAGCGCAGCCGGTTCCGGTCGACCGTCCTTCCCCTCACACCCCCGTGATGGCGGTGAATGCGCCGAGCCGTCCTGTGGAGAACTCCGATCCCTGCGGTGGGATTGCCACGATCAGGACATGACGACCACAGCCCCTCCCCCGATCACACAGCCCATCCGAGATGCCGCGCGCTTCCTGCAGAACGTGCCGCGCCTGACGCACTGCACCCCGCGGCACAGTCTCGTGGTCGTGCCGCTGCGCGACGCCCATGCGACCGGCGCGCTCCGGATCGATCTGCCCGCCGATGGCGCAGGCGACGAGCACGCTGCCGCGACCGCCATCGGCATGGTGTGCCGCGTTCCGGAGACCGAGGGCGTCGCCGTCGTCGCATACGACAGCGACGCCGAGTGGCCTCCCGACGGGCCGCTCCCTCGCGAGAGCCTGGTCGAGCGCGTGATCGATCGCGCGGACGCCTGCGGCCTGCACGTGCACGGCGCCTATCTCGTGGCCAAGGACGGCTGGGGTGCGTACGGCGATGTCGCCGCGCCGCTCCCGCTGTCGCAGATCGTGCCGGAAGCCGGTGAGGCGCTCGCCCACGATCAGCACGACGGCACGAAGCTGCCGCGTTCGTCGAAGAGCAGGCGGCGAGCGGTCGCCGCCGAACTCGGTCGGTTGGAGCACGAGTTCGCCGCCGCGCTGCTGCACCGCGCACGCGCGGGCGACGAGGAACGTCCGATGGCGCTGTCGGATGCCGCGAGCACGGATTCCCCGCGCCGCTTGGGCACGACGAGCGCGCTCCCCGACGCATTCGAGGAAGCGCTCGCGTGGGACGCGTCGCATCTCGAAGCCTCCGATGCAGGACTGCTGGCCCTGGCCTTCGAGACGCCGCTGCTGCGCGACTCACTGCTGACGCAGTGGTCGACGGATCTCGAGGGCGGGCGCACGGTGCTCGCCTGGCAGCTCGCGTGGCGGCCGGCTCCACCGGGGGCAGCCCCACCGCTGCCGGAGGGGCCCGTGCGGCTGGCGGGCGAGGGGCCGCGGCCAGAAGGATGGCGACTGCGCCAGGGGCTTGCACTCGCGCGGCAGATCGCCGCCTCGGCTCCGCGCCGAGCCAGGCCGGGCGCACTGGCTGCGGCGTCGTGGCTGTCGTGGGCGCTGGGCAACGCGACGCACGCGTCCGAATACGCGGAGCAGGCCCGCGGCATGGAGCCGGGGCACGGCCTGGCGGGCATCATGACGACGATCACCGAGTCCGGCGTGCTCCCGGCATGGGCGTTCGCCTCGCCCGCAGAACCGGACGGCGCAGCCGCACACGATCGCTGAGCGGTCGGCCGGTGGGCGACACCGACGCGGGGCGGAGGCTTCGCCCCTGCCCGCCTACTTCACCAGCGGGAACAGAATGGTCTCGCGGATGCCGAGACCGGTGATCGCCATCAGCAGGCGGTCGATGCCCATGCCCATCCCGCCCGTGGGCGGCATGCCGTGCTCGAGGGCACGGAGGAAGTCCTCATCGATGCGCATCGCCTCTGCGTCACCGCGGTCGGCGAGCTTGGCCTGCTCGACGAAGCGCTCGCGCTGGATCACCGGGTCGACGAGCTCCGAGTAGCCCGTGGCGAGCTCGAAGCCGCGCACGTACAGATCCCACTTCTCGACGACCCCTGGCACCGTGCGGTGCTCGCGCACGAGCGGGCTGGTGTCGACGGGGAAGTCCATCACGAAGGTCGGCCGCTTCAGGCCGGTCTTGACGAAATGCTCCCACAGCTCCTCGACGAGCTTTCCGTGCGTGACGTGCGGCGGCACGTCGACGCCGGCCTTCCCGGCGAGCGCGAGGAGATCGTCCAACGAGGTCTCCGGGGTGATCTCCACACCGGCGGCCTCGGACAGCGACGGGTACATCGACACGCGATCCCAGTTCCCGCCGAGGTCGTACTCCGTGCCGTCCGCCCAGGTCACGGTCGTCGAACCCGCGACGGCAACGGCCGCCTTCTGGATCAGTTCCTGGGTCAGGTCGGCGATGCCGCTGTAGTCGCTGTAGGCCTCGTACGCCTCGAGCATCGCGAACTCGGGGCTGTGAGTGGAGTCAGCGCCCTCGTTGCGGAAGTTGCGGTTGATCTCGAAGACGCGGTCGATGCCGCCGACGACGGCGCGCTTGAGGTACAGCTCGGGCGCGATGCGCATGAACAGCTCGGTGTCGAAGGCGTTCGAATGCGTCACGAACGGGCGGGCCGTCGCGCCGCCGGGCTGCACCTGCAGCATCGGCGTCTCGACCTCGGTGAAGCCGTGACCGACGAAGGTCTCGCGCAGCGACTGGTTCGTCTTCGCGCGGGCGATGACGCTGCTGCGCGCCTGATCGCGCACGATCAGATCGAGGTAGCGCTGGCGCACCCTCGATTCCTCGCTCAGCTCGCTGTGCAGGTTCGGAAGAGGCATCACGGCCTTCGCCGCCATCTGCCACGTCTCGACCATGATCGACAGCTCCCCGCGGCGGCTCGAGATGACCTCGCCGGAGACGAACACGTGATCGCCGAGGTCGACCAGTTCCTTCCAGTCCGCGAGCGCGTCCTCGCCGACCTTCGCGAGCGACACCATCGCCTGGATGCGCGAGCCGTCGCCGGCCTGCAGCGCGGCGAAGCAGAGCTTGCCCGTGTTGCGGCTGAACACGACGCGTCCGGCCACACCCGCGATCGTGCCGGACTCGGCGCCCGCCTCCAGCTCATCCGGACCGCCGTCGCCGTACTGCGCACGCAGCTCGGCGATCGACGCCGTGATCGGCAGCGACACGGGGTACGCACCGCCCGCGGCCGACTCGCGCTCGGAGATCAGCCGCTCACGCTTGGTGAGGCGGACCGCCTTCTGCTGGATGACATCGTCTTCCGGCGTGGCGTCGGCGTTCTCGGCGGGCGTCTCAGGCATGCGGGTGCTTCCTCGTGCGGGGTGTGCGGCGGCGATCCGCGGCGCGCGGTCGCGGTCGTCCCAGTCTATGGCCCGTCGACTGAGCGGCCGCCCGCCCCCGACCCGCTGCCGAGATGCGCACTCTTTCGACAAGACCCCGTAAAAACCTGCGCATCTCGACGAGAAGTGCGCATCTCGGCAGCCTGTGCTCGGCGCCGCGCGCTACGCGTCTTCAGGGAAGTCGGGGACGGCGGGGGTGGCCTCGGCGAGAGCGTGGTCGACCGTCGATCGCACCAGCGACGACAGGAAGCCGCCGGGGTTCTGCACGCCGATGCCGCGCAGGATCCCCGTCGCCTGCCGCACGATCTGGCTCGAGAACTCCGCGGCCGTCGCGATCGCCTCTGCGTACGCCGGGCGATCGACCTCCTCGATCACAATCGGTTCCAGCCCGATCTCCACCGCGAGCGCCTGCGCGATCGGCAGCACCGGCCCAGGCGCCGTCACGCCCGCATACGTCGCTGCCAGCTGGCGCAGGTCCATGCTGGTGCCGGTGAACGTCATCGCGGGGTGAAGGGCAAGCGGAATCGCACCCTTCTCCGCGACGGGACGCAGCGCTTCGATGCCGTGTGCAGCATCGGTGTGCAGCACCAGCTGCCCCATCTGCACGTGCCCTGCCTCCGCGAAGCCCGACACCGTCGCCGCGAGCTGCGAACGCGGCACGGTGATCAGCACGAGCTCGCTGCGGCGCAGCACCTCCGGTGCATCGAGCACCGGCACGTCTGGCAGCAGTGCCGAGGCGCGGTCGTCGTCACTGGCCGCGGTGCGTCCGGTCAGCGAGTGCCCCGCCCCGGCGAGCGCGGCGGCGAGCACGGGCCCGACCCGGCCCGATCCCACCACGCCGACGCCGAGCCGTCCGTCGCGCATCACGCCCCTGCCCCGGGGGCCGGCGGGCCCGGATGCGAGAGCCCGGCCGGTGCCGCAGCCATCATCGGCGGCAGCGCCGAGACGGTGCCAGGTGCGGGCTCCGCCGTGCCCCACCGGTGAGTCTGGTCGTTCGCGGCGGCGACGACCGCGGCGCGGCGCACCTGGTCGAGCAGATCCGTGGCGTCGTCCCGGTCGAGCCCGACGATCTGGCCGGAGACCGCACCGGCGACGGCGTGCGCCTGCGCCCACGCCACGCGCTGCATCCGGTCGATCGGCCCCTGAGCGATCGAGACGCCCTGCAGACGGGCGAGCGGGAACACGGCCTGCTTGCGCCAGATCGTGCCGCGGCGCAGGAACAGCCCGTAGCCGGTCACCGCGAAGCCGTGCCGCTTGAACGAGAACGGGCGCCGCCACCATCCGCGCTTGGCCATGGTGCGATAGGGGTCAGCGGCATCCGGAGCCGGCCAGTACATGCCGTTGTCGACCATCAGCGGCAGGTCGGCGACCGGCAGGTACGGCAGGCACACGCGCAGCACCCGCTCGACATCGGCACGGGTTCCCACCGGCAGCACCTGTGCCGACTGCTGCGACTGCCCAGACTGCTGCTGCGACTGGCTCTTGCCCGACATCCGGTTGATCTTGATCTTCCACCAGCCGAACGGGCGCCACAGGATCGGCTGCGACACCTCGAGCGCGTGGATACGGCCCGGTGGGATCGTCTGCGTCGTGGTGGTCGTGAGCCCGTAGGTGATCCGCACGCCGTTCTGGGTCTCGGCGATCGAGTAGCGCAGCGACTGCGAGACCTTGGTCCACAGCACGGCCCCCAGTGCGATCAGTCCTGGCACGAAGGTCACGAGGGTCGTGATGCCCAGCACCATGAAGCCCTCGCCCGGCCCGTCGTCGTTCGAGAACACGAACGGCGCCATGATGCCGAAGAAGATGCCGTACGCCACCAGGGCGATTCCGAGCCCCCACAGCAGCTCGAGCGCCTGCGCGCCGATGACACGGCCGGTGGGGATCCGCACGAGGCTCTCCGGCGCGACGTCCTGCGTGTCGACGCCGTCGATCAGGCCCTGCACTCCCTCGCTCACGGTGGAGGCGACGACCTGGCGCACGCCTGCCTGTTCACCGTTCGCCGCGGCCTCGCGCGCCTGCGCCCTGGCTGCGCGCACGCCGGATGCCAGCCGCAGGATGTCGGCTCGCACCTCCTCGGCGCGCTTGGTGCCGAGATACTCCAGCGGCACGTTCGCGTCGGTGCCCGCACCGTCGACCTCGAGCTTCGCCATGCCCGCGATGCGTGCGATGAACGGCCTGGTCAGGTTCACGCCCTGCACGCGGTCGAGCGGTGCGCGGCGCTGCGTGCGGAAGACGACGCCGCGGCGCACCTCGACGTGTTCACCGGTGATCCGGAATTCGTGCTTGCGCCAGCTCAGCCAGAACAGCCCGCACAGCAGCGCGACGAATGCGAGCACGCCGAGCAGCACGAGCAGGATCAGGTTGTTGGCGACGGTCCAGTCGATCGCCTGGCCGACCGGGTCGCCGTCCTCGTAGTCGATGTCGATCGCGTGCTCGCGGTCGAAGATGGAGATGAACCAGTAGATGATCCGCTCGCGCAGATTCGCGAGCACGATGCCCACGATGATGACCAGGGCGAGCCCTCCGCGGAACAGCGGAGTGAGCGGATGCAGGCGGTGCCACCGACCGTCGGCCAGCGACGATGACCCTCCCCCGCTCAGCGGCGCGGCAGTCGCTGCCGGTGCGGAAGCCGTCTGATCGCTCACAGGCCGGTCCGCCTCGTCTCGGCGACCTCGATCAGGGTGTCGCGCAACGACTCTGCCGCCGCCTGCGACAGCCCGGGGATCTCGACGCCGGTCGTCGCGGCTGCCGTGATCATCTTGAGCTTCGCGATGCCGAAGGCGCGGTCCATCGGCCCGTGCGAGATGTCGACGAGCTGCATGCGCCCGTACGGCACGGCGACCATGCGCTGCCACAGGATGCCCTTGCGGAAGACGAGATCGTCGTCGCGCAGCATGTACCCGAGCGCGCGGGCCTGCCGCGGCAGCACGATCTGCGTGATCACCGTGATCAGCACGATGACGCCGGCCGCGATCCACCCCCACCACTGCTCGGCGAACACCTGCACGGCTGTCGCGGCGATCAGCACGACGGCGACGAAGATCGCGTTCTGCACGGTCTGCGAGACGACGTACTTGGGTGAGATCTGATGCCACCGGCCGTCGAGCGCGAGCCTGCCGTCGTTGCGCGGCTCGCGCAGCTGCGTGTACGTGCCGTCATCGAGCACGGGCGACGCCGACGGCGCGCCCCCGGATGGCGTGGGGGCGCCGGAAGCGGGAGTTCCGGATGGCGCAGGGGCCTGCCCGGAGAGCGGCGGCACTGGTGCCGCATCCGGATGCTCGGGGCGGGGAGGAATCGGCGCTCCGGATGCCGGTGGTTCCGGGGCGTACAGCGGCGGCTCGGCTGGTCCGGGCGAGCCAGCCGGCGCTGGTGCGGCCGGCGGCACCGGCGGGCGGGGCGGTATGACCGGACCCTGCGCGTCAGCTGGTGGGTTCGGCTCCTGGCCCGGCGTCGGGGTGCTCTCGGTCATCTGGATCCTTCGGCAGCGTGCACATGTGTTCCGCGACCAGGGCCGCGACGACCAGGACGATGCTCGCCCCCACCGCAGCGATGATCGCTCCCATCGACCCTATCGGCGCAGCGACAGGTCGGGTAGTGAGGAACACGATGAGACCGAGACCCGCACCGCCGACGGCCGCGCCGACGAGGCTCGACGCCTTCGCGAGAACCGCGATGCGCAGTGCGCGGAACGGGTCGACGCGCGGCGCCTTCTGGTCTCTCACCGATCGGCGGATCGGCCAGGCCAGAGCGATGCACGCGCCGCCGAGCACGACGAGCAGGATGGTCAGGCCGATCGGAGGCGTGAAGGTGGGATGTCCGCTCGTCGTGAGCACCTGATCGATCACGAACCCCGCGCCGCCGCCGAGCACCGCGGCGACGATCAGGGCGAGCGGATCGGTGCGCTTCACGCCGCCCCCTCGTCGCGCAGGTCGGCGAGAAGGTCGTCCGCCCGTCCTCGGCCGGGCACCGCGGCATCCGGGTCCAGTTCGAGCCACGGCTCGAGCACGAAGTCGCGCTCGTGGGCGCGCGGGTGAGGCAGCGTCATCTCGGGGCCTGCGGATCGCACGTCGCCGTAGGCGATCAGGTCGAGGTCGAGGGTCCGGTCGCCCCACCGCTCCTCGCGCACGCGCCCGTTGGCGTTCTCGATGTCGTGCAGCGCCGCCAGCAGCGCGGCGGGAGCGAGCGTCGTGCGCACCAGCGCGACGGCGTTGAGGTAGCCGGGCTTGTCCGGATCGGGGCCCGTCGGCGTGATCGCCACCGACTCCAGCGGCGTCGACATCCGGATGTCCGTCACCCCGCCCAGCGCGGCGATCTCGCGTTCGGCAGCGGCAAGGGTCGCGTACCGGTCGCCGAGGTTCGCCCCGAACGCCACGACGGCGTCGACGGGGGTACGTGCGCATGCGGGCGCGGGCTGCGGGGCCGTTCCCGCCGCTTCGGCGGTCATCGCTCGCTCACCGCCTGACCGCTCGGGGCGCACCCTGCATGCGCATCACCGTGACGGAGACGTCGTCGAAGCGCTGCTCGATCGGCGCCTGCGGCTTGTGCACCGTGACGCTGACGAACTCGATCCGTTCGTCAGCGAGCACAGCGCCGCCGATGCGGTGAGCGAGCGTCTCGATCAGATTCACCGGCTCGCCTGCGACGATCGCGGCGACTCGGTCGGCGACCTCGCCGTAGTGCACGGTGTCGGTGACGTCATCGGTCTCGGCCGCTTGCGCCATCGGCAGCGAGATGTGCAGATCGACCACGAACTCCTGGCCGTTCTCGCGCTCGAAATCGAGCACCCCGTGGTGCCCGAACACCCGCAATCCAGTCAGTTCGATCATGCCGGAACCGTCGGCGGTCGGCGCCTTCGTGCTCGCGGCATCCGGAGCACCGTCCCACGCGTCGAGCACCGCAAGCGCGTCGACCGTGCCGACCACATCGTGCACGCGCACGCCGTAGGCGCCGAACCTGGCTGTGAGAACACTCGCCACAGCCGTGGCCAGGTCGCGGCGTCCGGTCGAGGCATCGTCGCCGAGGGCTGCCGCAAGCATGCGCTTGCGCGAGACACCGATCAGCACGCGGAAGCCGAGTGCGCTGATCGCGTCGAGCTGGCGCAGCGCCGCCCAGCTCTGCTCCGGCGTCTTCGCGAAGCCGACGCCCGGATCGAGGATGATCTGCTCATCTCGCACTCCGGCGGCCCTCGCCGCCTCGACGCGGCGCAGCAGCTCGACCGCGACTTCGTCTCCCACGCGCGAGTACTGCGCCATCGCGTACATGTCGGCAGACGGCCCTCGCCAGTGGCCGATCGCGATCTCGGCGTCGCCTGCGGCGACCACGTCGAAGATGCGCGGGTCCTCGAGGCCGCCAGAGACGTCGTTGACGATCCTCGCGCCGGCGGCGATCGCGCGCTCCGCGACATCGGCCCGGTAGGTGTCGACGCTCACGACGGCGCCGTCGGATGCGAGCGCCTCGATCACGGGGAGCACGCGTCGCAGCTCCTCTTCGGCGCCGACCGGGTGGGCGCCTGGTCTGGTCGACTCTCCGCCGACGTCGAGCACGGTCGCTCCCTGCTCGCGCAGCTCTCGCCCGCGCGCGATCGCGGCGTCGTGCGAGAAGAACTCGCCGCCGTCGCTGAACGAGTCCGGCGTGACGTTGACGACTCCCCAGATCTCCATCAGCCCTCACCCTTCCCGATCAGCGCGATGATCTCCGCCCTGGCAGCGGGGTCTGCCAGCTCGCCGCGCGTGGCGATCGTGACGGTGGAGCTGTCGGTCTGCTGCGCTCCGCGCATCGTCACGCACTGGTGCACCGCGTCGAGCACGACGACGACGCCGCGGGCGGCGAGGGCCTGCGCGATCGTGTCGGCGATCTGCTCGCCGAGGCGCTCCTGCACCTGCGGCCGGTTGGCGAGGATGTCGATGACCTTCGTGAACGCACCGAGCCCGACCACCTTCTCGCCGGGCAGGTACGCCACATGCGCCGTGCCGTGGCTGGGCAGCAGGTGATGCTCGCACACCGAGCGGAACCGGACGCCCCGCACGATCACCGCTCCCGACGGCTGCGTCTCGGGAGCGGGGCCTGAGGCGACGCTGATGGTCGAGGCCAACGGAGCCGCAGGGTCCTGCGACAGACCGCCGAACATCTCGGCGACCATCTCCGCGACCCGCTCCGGCGTGCGGGTCAGGCCCGGACGATCCGGGTCCTCGCCGATGGCGATCAGCAGCTCGCGCGTGAGCTCGGCGACCCTGTCGCGGTCCACGCCCTCCGGGCCAGCCATGGTTCAGGCCGTGGCTGGGCGCGAGTTACCGGATGCCGGGCGGGGCTGGGCGTCGCCTGACGCCGCCTGCGGCTCGGCCGCGCTGGCCGCCACCGGCACCTGCTCGCTGGCACGACGCGGCACGTCGACCGGCGGCAGATCCGAGACCGGGCGACCGTCGCTGGAGAGCCACTGCGGGCGCTTCGGCAGCTTCCGCACGTTCGCGAAGATCTCGTCGAGGCGATGGTGGTCGAGCGTCTCCTTCTCGAGCAGCTCGTGGGCGAGTCCGTCGAGGATGTCGCGGTTCGCCGTGAGCACCTCGTACGCCTCATCGTGGGCCTGCTCGATCAGCGCGCGCACTTCGGCGTCGATCGCCGAAGCCGAACCGTCCGAGAAGTCACGGCCGTGCCCCATGTCGCGGCCCATGAACACCTCGCCGCTGGCGCCTGCGAGCTTCACAGGTCCGATGGCCGTGGTCATGCCGTATTCGGTGACCATCTTGCGGGCAGTCGACGTGGCTTTCTCGATGTCGTTCGAGGCACCCGTCGTCGGGTCGTGGAACACGATCTCCTCGGCGACGCGGCCGCCCATCGCATAGGTGAGCTGGTCCTGCAGCTCGTTGCGGGTGATCGAGAACTTGTCCTCGAGCGGCAGCACCATCGTGTAGCCGAGGGCCTTGCCGCGCGGCAGGATCGTGATCTTGGTGACCGGGTCCGAGAAGTTCATCGCCGCCGCGGCGAGCGCGTGGCCGCCCTCGTGGTAGGCCGTGATGAGGCGCTCCTTGTCCTTCATCACGCGGGTGCGGCGCTGCGGGCCGCCGATGACGCGATCGATCGCCTCGTCGAGGGCGCGGTGGTCGATCAGCTGCGCGTTGGAGCGCGCCGTGAGCAGCGCGGCCTCGTTGAGCACGTTCGCCAGGTCGGCGCCCGTGAAGCCCGGAGTCTTCCGTGCGACGGAGTTGAGGTCGACGCTGTCGGCGAGGGGCTTGCCCCGGCCGTGCACCTCGAGGATCTGGTGGCGGCCGGCGAGGTCGGGCGAGTCGACGCCGATCTGGCGGTCGAAGCGGCCGGGGCGCAGCAGCGCGGGGTCGAGGATGTCCGGACGGTTCGTCGCGGCGATGACGATGACATTGACCTTCGGGTCGAAGCCGTCCATCTCGACGAGCATCTGGTTCAGCGTCTGCTCGCGCTCGTCGTGACCGCCGCCCATGCCCGCGCCGCGCTGGCGGCCCACGGCGTCGATCTCGTCGATGAAGATGATCGCCGGGCCGTTCTCCTTGGCCTGGTTGAACAGGTCGCGCACGCGGCTGGCGCCGACGCCGACGAACATCTCCACGAAGTCCGAGCCGGAGATCGAGTAGAACGGAACGCCTGCCTCACCGGCGACCGCACGCGCGAGCAGCGTCTTTCCCGTGCCGGGAGGGCCGTAGAGCATGACGCCCTTCGGGATGCGCGCACCGACCGCCTGGTACTTCGACGGGTCGGCGAGGAAGTCCTTGATCTCCTGCAGCTCCTCGAGCGCCTCGTCCGCCCCTGCGACGTCGACGAATGTCACATCCGGATGCTCTTTGTTCGCGATCTTCGCCTTCGACTTGCCGAACTGGGCCATCCGGCCGCCGCCCTGCGCATTCGCGAGCAGGAACCAGAACAGCAGACCGAGCAGCAGCACGGGGATCAGGAACGTCAGCAGGCTGCCGAAGATGCTCTGCTGCGGAACGTCGTCGTCATAGCCATCGGCCGGCGCGGCCCTCTCGACGGCGTTGACGAGATCGTCAGCGCGGGCGCTGACGTAGTAGAACTGCACGTCCTCCGCGCCCTCGTACGCCTCGGACAGGTGCATGTCGACGCGCTGGTTGCCGTCGGTGATCATCACCTCGGTGGCTGCGCCCTTGTCGAGCAGCTCGAAGCCCTCCTGGGTCGTGATCTGCTTCGGCCCGCCGAGACTGTTGATCAGGATGAAACCGGCGATCAGCAGCACGCCGATCAGCAGCACATAGATCAGCGGATTGCGGGTGAGCTTCTTGGCGTTCATGGTGTGGGCGCAGGCCCGGCTCCCTTGGGGTCGATCAGCGACGCGCCGCGGCGCGTTCGTAAAAGGCTATCGCGCCGCGTTTATGGCGCGACTGTGATTCGCCCCCGGCGTAACGCGGCGCCTGCTGGCCTTTGGTCTACTGGTAGACGTGCGGGGCGAGGATGGCGACATCCCGCAGGTTGCGGTACTTCTCGGCGAAGTCGAGTCCGTAGCCGACGACGAACTCGTTCGGGATGTCGAAGCCGAGGTAGCGGCAGTCGATCTCGACTTTGACCGCCTCCGGCTTGCGCAGCAGCGCGAACACTTCGACGGACTCGGCGCCGCGCTCGGCGAAGTTCTTCAGCAGCCAGCTCAGCGTCAGGCCCGAGTCGATGATGTCCTCGACGATGAGCACGTGGTAGCCGCCAAGGTCGGTGTCGAGGTCCTTGCGGATCTGCACCACACCGCTGGACTTCGTGCCTGCGCCGTAGCTGGAGACGGCCATCCAGTCCATCTCGATCTCGCGGCTGAGGTGGCGGGAGAAGTCGACCATGACCGTGGCCGCGCCCTTGAGCACGCCGACCAGCAGGAGCTTCTTGCCCGCGTAGTCCGACTCGACCTGACGAGCGATCTCGGCGAGTTTGGCGTTGATGTCCTCTTCTGTGACGAGAACGTCTGTGAGCTGATCGGTGATGTCCGCGGCGCGCATGTCCTCAAGTGTAGAAGGCCCGCCCCCGCGCGCCCGCCCGGAACTCTTCACGTCTCCCGCAGCGGGGAAGGCGGAGAGGTGAAGAGCTGTCAGCGCGAAGCGAGCACGACGCGGCCGGAGCGGCGCTCGGCGGTGAAGCCGGGCAGGTCGATCGGGCCCTGGCCGTGCCAGTCGGTGACCAGGCGCGCGATCTCGAGGGTCTGCCGCCTGGTGAGGCTCGCGCCGAATTCGCTCTGCGCGACGAGCCGGATGATCCGGTTCCGGATCGCGGGCGGGTTCGCCTCGAGCGCGGCGGCTGAGATCGCGATGCCCGCCTCCGCGTGCTCGACGATGTCCTCGATCGTCTCGTCGATCATGTCGGCGAAGGCCTCGTTGTCTTCGCGCAGCTGCTCCGCCGTGCGGGCGAGCGCCTCGGCGATGCCCGGCCCGAGCTCGGTCTCGAGCACCGGCAGCACGCGTTCGCGCACGCGCACCCGCGAGAAGCGGTCGTCGGCATTGTGCGGGTCGTGCCACGGCTCGATTCCGGATGCCGCGCAGAACGCACGGGTGTCGTCACGGCGCAGCGCGAGCAGCGGCCGCACCCAGGCGAGCCCGCGCTCGTCGACGCGACGCGACGCCATGCCCTGCAGGCTGCCCGCTCCCGCGCCCCTGGCCAGCGCCAGCAGCACGGTCTCCGCCTGGTCGTCGAGCGTGTGGCCGAGGATCACGGCGACCACTCCCGTCTCCGATGCGACGCGTGCGATGGCGCCGTAGCGGGCATCGCGCGCCGCAGCCTCCGGTCCGCCGTCGGAACCGACTTCGACGCGCGCGATCCGAGCATCCGGGATCTTCAGCGCCCGAGCCTGATCTGCCGCGCGCTCCGCCACCTCGTCCGAGGCAGCCTGAAGCCCATGATCGACCGTCACCGTCGCGATCTGAAGACCGAGCTTCTGCGCCTCGTGCGCCGCGGCCGCGGCGAGCGCGAGCGAGTCCGCGCCGCCTGAGAGCGCGACGAGCACAGTCGCCCCGCTGTCGGAGAACGGGCGGAGCGACTCGCGCACGGCGAGGCGGCAGGCGGCGATCGCGGGGTCGAGCATGGCTTCACGGTAGTACGCCTCAGCTGTTTCGCGACGTCGCCGGGTAGGCTGAGCGCGCCAGATCGGCAGACTTTCAAGGAGTTATCAGGCATGGGCGCATACGACGCTGTCATCGAGATTCCGCGCGGCAGTCGCGTGAAGTACGAGGTCGACCACGAGACCGGTCGGGTGTTCCTCGACCGTGTGCTGTACACGACCTTCGGCTACCCCTCCGACTACGGATTCTTCGAGAACACTCTCGGCGAGGACGGCGACCCGCTCGACGTGCTCGTCGTGATGGATCACTCGGTCTACCCCGGCGTCGGCGCGAAGGTTCGCCCCGTCGCCGTGCTGAAGATGAGCGACGAGGCCGGCGGCGACGACAAGGTCGTCGCGGTGCTCGCGAAGGACCCTCGCTGGGATCACATCCAGGACGTCGAGGACCTTCCCGAGTACACGCGGAAGGAGATCGGTCACTTTTTCGAGCACTACAAGGACCTCGAGCCGGGCAAGTGGGTCAAGGTCGACGAGTGGGCGGGCGCGGCCGAGGCCGAGCGGCTGGTCACCGAGGCGTTCGACCGCGCCAAGACGCAGGGCCACTGAGCCGCAGCTTCTTCTGGGAGGGTCCGCTTCGGCGGGCCCTCCCCTTTTGCGCGCTCCCGCGGGGCCGGTGCGAGGCGGGCTCCGGATGGCGTGGGCCAGCGGGTGCGCGGGGTCGCTGAGGCACGGCAGAATCGCCGAACCGCGGCAGAATCAGCCGGATTACGCCGTGTCTCAGCGAAAATGCAGTTGCTCAGCGCCGCTCGCCTGCGGGCCTCGACACCGACGGCATCCGCTCATCCGGATGTCGGGCATCCGGGAGCGCCGTCAGAGGTAGACGCCTCGTGCCGCCATGAACGGCGCCGGGTTGATCTGCCCACCGCCTTGGAAGACCTCGAAGTGCAGGTGGCATCCGAAGGAGTTGCCCGTGTTCCCTTCGTAGCCGATCACCTGTCCGGCCGAGACGCGCTGGCCGTAGCCGACCGCGATGTACGACTGGTGGCCGTATCCGGTTGCGATGCCGTTGCCATGATCGATCTTGACGAAGTTGCCGTACCCGCCGAGTCCGCCCGCCCAGACCACCGTTCCGGAGAACGCAGCGTAGAGCGGTGACCCGCAGCCGGCAGCGAGGTCGGTGCCCATGTGCCAGCCGCTGGAGCAGTAGCCGGTGCCGCACTGCACCATTCGAGGGCCGAATCCTGAGGTGAGACGTCCGCCGCTGGGGCGGACCCATCCGGAGCTGGAGCCGCCGCCTCCGCCGCCACCACCGCCGGTGTCTCCGGTGGACGTACCGCCACCGCCGCCGCCACCGCCGTTGTTGCTGTTCTTGTTCCTCTTGGCGCGCTCTTCGGCTTCCTTCTTGCGACGCTCTTCTTCCTTGCGGCGCTGCTCGGCCTCGTACTCCTTCTTGGCCTTGACGCCCTCTTTGTACTCCTTGACGGTCTTGCTCGTCTTGCCCTTCAGCGCCTCGAGCTGAGCTTCGAGGGTGACGAGGTGCTCCTCCTGCTGCGCAAGAGCGGCCTCGGCCTCCTGCTGCGCGGCGCGGGCCTCCTCGAGCTTCTTCTCGGCGACCTTCTGCAGCCGGTCACGCTCCTCGCGTGCCACTTCGGCCTGGTCGCTGAGCGCCTGCGCGGAGTCGCGCGCGGCGACAGCGTCTGCGCGAATCGCCTCGTTCTGCTCCGAGAGCTTGTCCATCTGGCCGAGTCGCGCGAGGAGATCGTCCGCGCTCGCGCCGGAGTCGGCGAACAGCACGCCGAGGGAGGTCTCGCTCCCGCTCGTGCGGGTGAGCTGCGCGGCGAGGCGTGCTGCAGCGAGCTCGGCCTCGTCGGCTGCCTTCGCGGCCTCGTCGGCCTGCTCCTGAAGCTCTTCGACTCGCTGAGCTGCGGCGAACGCGTCCTGCTGTGCCTCGTAGTACGCGTCTGCGGCGCGCTCGGCACGGGCCTGCGCGGCCGCGACGTTCTCCTTGAGCTGAGAGATCAGCCCTTCGATGCGGCGGGTCTCCGCCGCCTTGGCCGACTGGCTGCTGCGAGCAGACTCCACGTCGCCCCAGGTCGGATAGTCATCCGGATCGTACGCGGCGGCCGGCTTCGCGAACGCCGACACACTGCCGGCCGCGACACCCACAGCGCCTGCGGCAAGAGCGACGCGTCGTGTGACCGATCCCCAGAGCGAGCGACGCTCGGCCGCGGTCGGGGCGCACCCGCAATCCACCTCGGTAGCAGCGTCCATCGAGTCCTTCACCGCCTCTTTCACACGAGTCACAATAACAACACCATTCACAAACGTACCTGATTTGGGCGCGGACCGGCAGATTTTCTCTCGCACGCCGACTGCGGTGAGCACGGAGCGCACGCCCATCCTGCCCGGCGACACTCCCGGGCAGACGTCGGCGCGCCCTCGATTTGAAGATTCGCGGCGGATGTACGTATGCTTGGTTGTCGGCAACGGTGAGCCACACGGTTCACTCCCGGCCCCATCGTTTAGCGGCCTAGGACGCCGCCCTTTCACGGCGGTAGCACGGGTTCGAATCCCGTTGGGGTCACCGTACCGAACGACAACTTCATAATCATGGCCCTGTAGCGCAGTTGGTTAGCGTGCCGCCCTGTCACGGCGGAGGTCGCGGGTTCAAGTCCCGTCAGGGTCGCTCCAAGCGACGGGCCTTCTTTCGAGGAGGCCTTTTGCGTAGGATGCGGCAGATAGATGATTGCCGCATGGCTCTGTAGCTCAGTTGGTAGAGCGTTCGACTGAAAATCGAAAGGTCACCGGATCGACGCCGGTCGGAGCCACTGGGACCCCCGCGTAGCTTCTACATCGCGGGGGTTTCTTCGATTTCCGGGTTCTCCGACCGGATGCCCGCTCGCGAACCGCCACCAGCGCACCGTCCCGCCTCAGTACTCCCGGAACGCCGCCACCTGAGCTCGCTGCGCAGCCGCAGCCTGCCGGTTCAGCCCGTCGCACCAGCTCGGGTACACACGGAACCCGCGCTTGCCTGAGCCTCTCGCCGAAGTGACGCCCAACTCCGCGAGATGGTCGGCAGTGAATCGGAACACTCCGCGCCGGCCCTCCTGCTTCACGAAGACGAGCAAGCCTGCGGCCGGATCGTCGGAGCCGAACGGCTCGGTCTTCGCGTCTCCATTCCGTCGCCAGAAGGCAACGAACGCGCCCGGTTTGGTCGGTGTGTTCCGTGCCGTCCGGATGTGCCACATCCGGCCTTCGATCTCCACCGTGCCTGACTCGTAGTCGCTGTTCTGCAGTTCCGGGGAGACCTGCGCTGAGATCCCCGACTCGGCAGCGAACTCCTCGAATGCACTGTAGGTCACACGATTCAATCTACTGCGGCAGCGCGGCAGCAGCCGCACCCGCGGGCGCCGAACAACAGCCGGATGCGCTCTCGAGCCGACGCCCGTCGGCCGATGAATAGGGCTACGCCGCAGGCTCCACACGGAAGGTGCAGTCCAGCGCCTCCGGAGTGAGCATCGCACGCACGGACGAAGGTTCGGCCGCGGCGTACTTGCGCTCGACCTCGGCGTCGAGCGCGGGCTGGATCGCATCGTCCGACGCCACCTCGACGAGCGTGACATCGACACGCGGCAGGTCGAGCGCCGAGGCGCGGTCGCGCTCGGCGATGCTGCCGTCGCCGTCGACGAACGAGACCGGGCGCCCCGCGACGACATGGCGGTACCACCACGACTCCGGCCCGAATGCCGAGCGCACGTACGGCACACCGTCGACGACCATCGACCAGATCGCCGTCGCCGCCCGTTCGCCGTTCTTCCGCGTCGTGACGATCGCGACGACATCCGTCTCATTCAGCAGCTTCACCACATGTTCGAAGGCCATAGCACGACGCTACCGCGCAATCACGGGGGTCGGCGCGGACCGTGACAACCCGTACGCCACGACCTCGCCTGAGCGTGTGACGGATGACGATGCCGCGGCTCCGGAAGACGGACGCAGGAGACGTTTCGAGCGGAGAGAGGCGATGCGCTGCATGCCGTTGGTCTGGAGCGCACGCACCGGATGATCCCTCCGCAGAGGGATCCGCGGTTCCACCGCGCGGCGTAGCGTCGTGCGCATGATCCACCGCGCCTCTGGACCTGAGTCGATGCCCGCCCGCATCGCGCGCCCTGTCATCGTCTTCCTCGGTGCGACGGCACTGTCGAGCCTCGCGCTCCTCGGCGCGCAGGCGCTGCTCGGAATCGATGGGCGAGTGCTTGCGCTCGTGCAGTTCGCCCCTGCGATCGGCGCGCTCATCGCCCTCGCTGTCGGGAGGCGCGAACTGGGGGCTCTCCTTCCGCACGCGGTTCCGCATCGACGACTCGGTGCGCACATGCTTCTCGCGCTCGGCGCCAGCGCCGTGTACGCCGCTCTGCTCGCCGGAGCACTGCTTGCCGTCGCCGCCGGCAACCTCGTGGGAACGGATCCTGTCGCCGGCGTGCCCTTCGCTCTCTTCGCGCTTCTGCAGCTCTTCGGCGCGCTGGGCGAAGAGATCGGGTGGCGCGGCGTGCTGCAGCCGCTGTTCGAAGCGCGCCTGGCGCGGGTGTGGGCGTGCGTCGCCACCGGGCTCGTATGGGGCTTCTGGCACGTGCAGTTCCTCACGGATCCCCTCCTCGCTGCACTGTTCATCGCGTCAGCCGTCGCCCTGTCGATCCTGCTGGGCTGGGTCTCTCGCGGATCCTGGTGGCAGCGCGCGGCGATCGCCGGCACGATCCACTGGCTCGTCAATCTCGCCCTGCACGTTCTGGCCGGCGACGCGGTCGGCACGATGAGCGTCACACTCGCCTCGGCCGTCGCCGCGACCGGGACAGCGGTCGCCGTGCTGGTGCTGCTGCGCTTCGCCTCGCGACGAAGCACTGGCCTGCGCCGTCTCCGTCGCTGACCGCTCAGCGTTCCGGTCGCGGCAGCGCGTTCCGCCAGAGGACACGTCCGTCGTGCCGCGTCAGACCAGACCGAGCTCCCGCGCCCGCGAGCCCGCTTGGAATCGCGACTCCGCACCGAGCGCCGCCATGAGCTCAGCGACCCTGCGCCGATAGGTCCGCACACTCATCCCGAGCGTGCGCGCCGCCGTTTCGTCCTTGACGCCCTCGCTGAGCAGATCGAGCACGCGCGGGGCGAGCATCCGGATGTCCGCAACCTGCGCGTCGTACGCGTCGAGGTCGGTGGATGCGCGCCACGCGGATTCGAACAGTGACTCGACGCTGCGCACCGTGTCCGGCAGGGTGAGGATGCTGTACGAGCGCTCACCCGCACGGCGGCTTCCGGCGAGGATCGCCACCCGCCCGTCGAGGATGATCGTCTCATTGACGTCCTCGGTCGTCACGCGCACGTCGATCTCGCCAGGCAGATCCCGGATGATGGACATCCGCTGGTCCCATCCGGGTTCGAGCAGCGCGCTGCTGCGGTACAGCTTGCGCACTCGCGAATCGTGCGTCGGAGTGTGACCGAACGCGTTGCCACCGGCGGTGCCGTGGCGCCATCCCCAGCCGGCGAGATCGTTCGCGGCGCAGGTGATCTCCGTCGCGCTCTCGAACAGGTGCGCAGTGCGGCGGAACACCTCCTGCTCGCCGTGCACGACGGTGACGGCTTCTCCGGTTCGCGTCATGGTCTGCATGCCTCCACTCTGATCGCGGCCGGTGTGCCCCGACATCCGGTGGCAACAACCTGCCAGACGGAGAGATTCCCCTGCGCTTCCGAGCAGAGTATCGGCATGACCGCACAGACTGCACCCACCCTCACCGCCCGCGACTCCGGAACATGGACCATCGGCGACCACACCGTGAATCGAATCGGCTTCGGCGCGATGCGCCTGACCGGCATGCCGTGGGACGAGAAGCCCCGCGACCGCGACGCCGCCATCGCCGTCGTGCGCCGGGCCGTCGAGCTCGGCGTGAACCACATCGACACGGCCGCGTTCTACTTCGTTCCCACCCGCTCCGCCAACGAGATCATCGGCACCGCACTGCACCCGTACCCGGATGACGTGCTGATCGCCACCAAGGTCGGCCCCGCACGACCCCGATCAGGGTCCTTCGAGTTCGAGCCGTACGCCCGCCCTGACCAGTTGCGCGAACAGGTCGAGGAGAACATCCGCCAGCTCGGCGTCGACGCGATGGGCCTGGTGAACCTGCGCTGGGGCGCCGGCATGGGCAAGGAGTCGGGCTCGGTCGCCGAGCACGTCGGCGCACTCTCTGACCTGCGCGACGCCGGCCTGCTGCGCAGCATCGGAGTCTCGAACGTCTCGACCGAGCAGCTCGCCGAGGCCATCGACACGACACCGATCGCGAGCGTGCAGAACCGCTACGGTCTGACCGAGCGCGACGATGACGGCGTGCTCGCCCTCGCCCGCGAGCGCGGGGTCGCCTTCGTGCCGTTCTTCTCGATGGGCCGCTCGCTGCCGAACGCCGTTCCGGGTGCGGAGGCCGATGAGACGGGCGCCGACGAGGTCGCGGCCATCGCCGAGTCCCACGGCGCGACGCCGACGCAGATCCGCCTCGCCTGGACCCTGCACCAGGGCGAGAACGTGCTCGCGATCCCGGGAACCGGCGACCTCGCGCACCTGGAGCAGAACGTCGCCGCCGGCGCCATCCGCCTGACGGACGAGGAGCTCGCGACGCTCGACGGGATCGCCGCCGGCGCGCAGCGCTGAGCACGCGCGTCCGCGCACCGACGACGGGCTCGGTGCGAGAAGCGGACCCTGGAGTCGGGTTCCTGCGGTTCCATGCGAATCGCAGGAACCCGCCCGCCGCGACGCGGTGCCCGATGGATTCACTGTTCGGATTCACTATTCTGCACTCTGTGGATACGAACGCACCGAGTCGCCCTCGCGCGACCGACGCGCGGGCACCGGTCGGAGCCTCCGGGGGCCCGAGCCCCTTCTCGCGCGCATGACGATCCGGATGCCCCTCCCGCACGCACGGGCGGTCGCCCCGTGATCGGTCGTCGCGGATCAACGGCCGTCCCACCGTGGTCGATGGCCGTGATCGCGATGCTGGCGATCCAACTGTCCAACGCCCTCTCGATGAACATCGTGGAGCAGGTCGGCCCCGCCGGCACCACCTGGCTGCGGATGTGCTTCGGCGCCGTCTTCCTCGTGCTCATCGCGCGCCCATCCATCCGGAATCTGCGCCGGAAGGACGTGCCGGCGCTCCTCGCGCTCGGCGCCGCCACCGGCGGGATGACGACATTCTTCCTCTCAGCGGCCGACCGGATCCCGCTCGGCACGGCTGTCGCAATCGAGTTCCTCGGCCCGCTCACCGTCGCCGCACTGACCAGCAAGAACCGCAAGGCACTCCTCTGGCCGGTTCTCGCGCTCATCGGAGTCGTGCTGCTGACCGAACCGTGGCACGGCAGGATCGACCTCCTCGGCGTGCTGTTCGCTCTGATCGCGGGAATCTGCTGGGGGCTCTACAACCTGCTCACCCAGCACGTCGGCGACCGGTTCTCTGGACTCAGCGGCCTGGCGCTGACGATCCCGATCTCGGCCGTGGTCACCCTCCCCCTCGGCCTCACCCAGGTGGTCACAGGCGACCTGGCCTGGTGGGTGCTCCCCGCCGCCGCGGGCATCGCCCTGATCACGCCCGTGATCGCCTTCGGACTCGAGATGGCGGCGCTGCGGCGGATGACGCACACGGCATTCGGAACGCTGCTGTCGATCGAACCCGCGTTCGGCGTTCTGATGGGCCTGCTCGTGCTCGGTCAGACCCCGGCGGTGTTCCAGTTGGTGGGCATCGCCCTGGTCATCGTCGCCGGCGCGGCCGCTCAGCGCGACGGTGCGCGCCAGCGGGAGCCCGCACCGGAGTGAGACGGTGCCGGATGGTGCGTCACCGGCCCGGCCACCGCCTCGACGTATGCACCAGCGCGAGGATCCGGATCTCCTCGTCGACCGCCTCATACACCAGTCGGTATCGCGGCACAGGGAAGAGTTCACGCGTACCGGCGATCAGTCCGGACCTCCCCATGGTCGGGAAATCTGCCAACGCCGCGGCCGCACGGCTGAATTCCTCGTCGAGACGCGCGGCTGCCCGCGGGTCGTCAGCCGCGACGTACTCCCAGATCGCGGCGCGATCATCGCGCGCGCCGGGCGCCCAACGAACGATCATGCCGCATTCGCCCTACGGCGTGCGAACTCCTCCTCGATGTCGTCATTCGAGATGCCTTCGCCCGAATACATCGACGCACGCGCTGCATGCACCTTCGCTTCGAGATATGCCTCATAGTCGCGAGCCTCGCGCTGCCGCTGCACAAAATCACGCATCAGATCACGGGCGATCTGCGATGCGGGGCGATGTGCGGCCGCCGCCTCCGCCATGAACTCGTCGCGCAGCTCTTCCTCGAGCTTCATCGTGAAGACCGCTTGCTTCGCCATCGCTTCGACTCCTTGCGTATACACGACGTATATACATCATCATACGTGCTGCGATCGTCACGGGCGATGTCTGTTCGGCACCGCGAAACGGGCACAACCACCCCATACCGGACGGCCGTAGCTGAGCCGGTCATGCCGCAAGCGATCGCGATCATCTCGGCGGAGGCCGCGGTGCCCCGCGTCAGCCCAGCCCGGCGAGCCAGTCCGCCCAGCGCGCCTTCCACAGCTCGCCGTCATCCGGCGTCGGCAGCTTCTCGTGCGTCACGGTCAGTCGCACCCTGTCCTTCGCAGGGTCGAGTGCGAAGGCGACGATGCCCACCGGCTCGTCATCGTGCGCCGCGTCGAAGCGCAGGCTCTTCGCCGTGGACTTCGAGCGCAGCGTCGTGGCGACATCCGGAATCAGCTCGCCCCGGCGCGCGTCATCGAGCAGCGCAGCCCGGAAGTCGGCAGCATCGAGATCGAGTACGCGGGTGCGGCTCACCGTGAATGTGCCGTCGGTCATCTCGCCCGGCAGCCGGATGCCGGTGATCCGCTCATAGCCGACCGTCACGCTCTGCGCCCACCACGACCCGACGCCGTGCTCATCGCGCACCCATGTCGCGATCGCCGTGTGCCCGGCGTCGCGCCCAGGGCCGGCGTCGACGAGTGCGACCCATTCGTCCCAGCCGTGACCGGTGCTCTTCCGGATGGCCTCCTCGCTCGCCTCCGGCTGCGACACCCAGGCGGCAGGCCCCTGCGTCTGTTCGATCAGCGCCCGGCGCGCGGCGCTGTACCGCTCGCCGGTCTTGGCCATCCGGGCTCGAATGCGCTTCTTGAAGCTCTCCTGCGTGGTCATCATCACTCCGTGTTCCGCGACGCCGTCACCGACTCGCGCCCGGCACACCGCATCGCCCACGGTTCGATGTTCCACACGTCGAGCATTCGAGATCCCCTTTGCCTCCGCCGCCGGAGCGGCCCCGGAGGCGCGAGCACCGGGTCGGAGGTCGGGCGGAACGCGCCGCCCTGCATTCAGAGTAGAGCCGCAGCAGCAGACCGCACAAGGAGATCTCCAGCAAAGCACCTGGACCGCCACAGGCACGGCAACGGAAACGACGAGGCCGGCCCGTAGGGACCTCGCCCTATGCTGAACCGGGGAAGGAGCCACCATGCCGGAGGGCGACAGTGCGCATCGCGCCGCGCGGGCGCTGCACGCCGCTCTCGCGGATGACGTGCTCACGCGCTTCGATCTGCGCGTGCCCCGGGTGGCGACCGCCGACCTCCGCGGCGAGCGCGTCGAGAGCGTGCGCGCGGTGGGCAAGCACATCCTGCACCGGATCGGGAGCACCGTACTGCACACTCACCTCAAGATGGAGGGCGAGTGGCACGTGCACCGGCTGGGCGAGCGCTGGCGGCGGCCTGGCTTCCGGGCCAGAGCGATCCTCGACACGGCAACGCGCAGCACGGTCGGCTTCGACCTCGGCATCGTCGAACTCCTCCCCCGCGAGCGCGAGCACGAGATCACCGACCGCCTCGGCCCCGACCCCCTCGACGACGCGTGGGACCCGGATGAGGCCGTCCGCCGGCTCGGCGCCGACCCTCGCCCCGCGCACGTCGCGCTGCTCGACCAGGGCAACGTCGCCGGTTTCGGCAATGAGTACGCCAACGAGCTGCTGTTCCTGCGCGGCATCGACCCCCGCACCCCGATGACCGCCGTCGACGTCGCGCCGCTCGTCGACCTCGGCGCCCGCGCCATCCGGAGCAATCTCGACCGCCGCGTGCGCACCTTCACCGGCGACACTCGCCGTGGCCAGGGGCGCTGGATCCACGACCGCGGGGGCCGGCCGTGCCGACGCTGCGGCACCCTGATCGAGGAGATCGCGCTCGGCGCTCGGCCTGATGCGCAGCGCCGTGTGTTCTGGTGTCCAGCCTGCCAGCGGTGATCGGGCGGCTGCGGTGAGCGGCGTGCACGTTCCGGTTCCCGAAAGTGCGCCACCGCCGCGGTTTTGGAGCAATTTGGCACACCGGAGGCGGTCGGCGACGCCGGGAAGTACGATCCGCTGCGCCTGAAGGCGCGCACACGTCGTGTTGCGCCGCGTGACGGCGCGGTTGCGGAGGGGCGTGGGCTGCGTCAGAGTGGAGCGCGATCGACATCACTATGTGTTGAGGCATCGGGCGGCATCCCGCGCCTCGACTCCGGATGCCGCGGCCGATTCGCACCCGGCCCGCGGCATCCGGATCTTCGTGCGAGCGTTGTCCGCCGTCGATCCGCTCGTCAGGGCGCAGCCGTGAAGCCGCAGGCCTGCTCGCCGAACGCAGTGGCACCATCAGGCTCGACGTGCATGAACGCGAAGAACGACATCTCGTCGGACCACACCAGCGCGAGGTCGTCGCGCGGCGCATCGGAGAGACCGAGCGGCAGGAACCAGCTGTCGGCGGCCACGGCCGTGTCGGCACCCTCGACCGGAGCCACTGTGACGTCGGTCTCGGTCATCGCCTCACCGTCCTGCCAAGAGCTGCGCGGGCAGTGCCCGCCCCACGCCGCGATCGGCTCACTCTGCACCGGATAGGCCTCCCCGCCGAACTCGCGCACGTCGACGGTGCGGGCGAACTCCTCGGAGCTGCCGTCGGCGCACACGTCGATGCCGAGCGAGGGATCGTACAGCGTGCCCTCGATGCGCAGCCCCTCGTCAACAGCGGTCACGCTCGTGATCGAGTCGCCGCAGCGCGACGCCCGCGCTATCGGGTACTCCAGCTGAGACGCGGAACCGTCCTCTGCCCCGAGCCAGACATACCAGAGCCTTTCGAATCCGTTCCCGTCGAGCTGGTCGATCGTCACCGCGAGGTCGAGCAGACCGTCGCCGTTGAGGTCGGCAGGCACGTCCTCCTCGCCCGCTGTGTAGATCCGGCCGATGTCATCCGTGGCGGCGCCCGCCGCGATCGTCACCGCGATCGGTTCGCGCAGACCCTCCGGTGAGTACAGCCACTCCGCGTCCGCGACGACCGCGCGCAGCTCATCCTCTGTGGGACCGGTGGGCTCGGTCTCGGCCGTCGCAGTGGGTGCCGCTTCCGTCGGCGTCGGCGTGCTCTCATCCGGGTCCTGACTTCCCGTCCCCGTGTCGGCGCAGGCGGCGAGCCCCACCGCCAAGCCCGCAATCGCCAGCAGCGCGGCCGCGCGCCTGCCGCCGGTCATCGCCCCGCTCCGATCGCCGCACGCGGATCCGCCGCCGCCAACGGGGCCGTGGTCGCCGCGCTCAGCGCCTGCGCGAGCATCTCGGGGAAGCGCGCCGGGTACGTCTCAAGGCGGGCTGCACCGTTGATGCTGAGGCTCGTGACGAGAAGCGCATTGCGCCCCATCACCATCCCCGCGATGGCAACGGGTTCCCGCTCGCCTATCGGTCGGGAATGGATCGCTTTGAGGCGATCTGTGACATACGAGATGTCACCGGGCGCGAACTGCGCGACGACGTTCTCGACGTACGCCCACACGGCACCACCGGAGTGCGTCTCCGGGCCTCCCACGCGATAGCAGACGGCGCCGACGAGATCCCGGATGACGCCCTCCGCAGCAGGCCGCGACAACGAGATGGCGCGGATCGTGTCGCGCTGGCCGGATGCGTCGGTCGTCTCGAACACCGAGAACAATGCGTCGCCCATCAGATTCGCCCGCGTGGTCTGCGACAGCACCGACTCCTCGGTGCCCGTGGTGCGGCTCGTGGAGTCGGTCACTCCTGTGGAGCTGCCGTAGTAGTTCGACTGCGCCACGCTGCTCGTGCCCATACCTCCTGTGCCGTGCACCGCGGTGCCGGACTGCGACGAGTGCGTCACACCGAACGTGCGTGTGGTGGTGTTGATCGTGGTGAGCACCTGCCCCTGCGTGTCCTGGTCGAAGTGCCGGTCGACCTCGATCACTGTCGCGCCGCTCACGTGCGTGAGCGAGCCGTCAGACGCGTAGGCCTCGGAGCGCGAACGATTCAGGAGCTGACCGATCGCCTGGGTGAGAGCGATGGAACGCCTGCGGTCCTCGCGATCGAACGCCCGTGCCCGCAGCTCGGCGACGAGCCCGATGACGAAGAAGATGAGCCCGAGCAGGAAGAACAGCCCGCCGAAGAAACCACTCATCAGGAACGTCTGCGCGAAGGGCGGCGCCTCCGGCGCGGAGGAGAGGAAGCTCGCAAGAGCCGCGGAGCACAGGAACCACACGACCAGCAGGACGATGCCCCAGATGAACATTCCCCGCTTGCGCTTTCGGCGAGCAACGGGGGACATTCCGCGATATGGACTCGCTGAAACGCTCATCATCGGTTCCTCTCATACCGGAGTATCGCAATCCACCGGTCTTGAGGCTGAGATTAGCAGTCCCCGGGTCCACTGTCAGCAGGCACTGGGCCCGCAGTCGAGCGCATGATCGGCGCCGCAGGAATGCGGAAGCGCCCCACCCCGGATGATCGGGCGAGGCGCTTCTGCGGAACGCGGTCTACTGCTGGCCGTACGGGTTCTGCGGCGGCTGCGGGTACTGCTGCTGCGGGGGCTGCTGGCCGTACGGCGCCGGCTCTCCCTGCGGCTGAGCGGGAGGCTGACCCGGTTGGCCGTAGGGCGCCCCGCCCGGATACGGCTGACCGCCCTGCGCGTACGGCGCCTGGCCATGCTGCTGGCCGGGCTGTGGCTGCACAGGAGCCTGACCGCCCTGCGCGTACGGCGGCTGTCCCGCATACGGCTGGCCAGGCTGCTGTCCGAAGGCCGCCGCTCCCGGCTGGCCTGGCACCGGGTACGGCTGCGGCGAGCGCGGCTGCTTCTTCTGCGTCGGCATCACCATGGCGATGCCCGCAGCGAGCATCAGGATCGACAGGATGAGCAGCAGGTACACGCCGAAGCCGACGTCGGCGCTCACGCCGAGGCCGATACCGGCCGCTTCGCCTGCACCGCTGAACACCGCGATCGAGTCGATGATGCCGATCACCGCAGCCAGCATGCCCAGAGCCGCTGCCGTGATGCGGGCCCAGGTCGCCTTCATCACGATGGCGACGACGTTTGCCGCGATCACGAGCACCAGGACCACCAGCAGCAGCACGCCGTCGCCGCCGGATTCCCACAGGTTGACGCTCTGTGACATCCCCGCGGCGGACACCGAGACGGCGGGCAGGAAGATCGGAATGATCGACAGCAGCGCGAGCGCCGGGAGCACGAAGCCCGCAATCGAGACGAGCTTCGCCATCGGGGTGGTGTTCTTCTCGTTCACGGCCTTCTGGAAGTCGCTCGCCGCGCCCTGTGCCGCCGGGGCCACACGCTGCTGGAAGAAGTCCTTCGCGCCGGACGCCATCTGCTGAGCACCCGCGGAGACCTTCTCCCACGATTCGTCCCGCTGCCGCGGCTGGCCGATCTGGCCGGCGGCGACCGCCGCCTGGTACTCGGCCGTGCTCGGGTCACGACCCGCACGCTGGCGGAAGTCCTCTGCCCACTGGTCGGGGCTGATGGGTCCCGGACGCTCGGGCTGCTGCTGCCCCGCTGTCGGCTGCTGCGCGTACGGCGGCTGACCGCCCTGCGTCGGCTGCTGTGCGTACGAAGGCTGACCAGGTGCAGGCTGCTGTCCGTACGGCGACTTACCCGGCTCGCCCTGCGGTTGCCGCTGCGGTGCACCGGCGGTGCCCGGCGCAGCCTGGGGCGGATAGCCCGGCTGTCCGCCCCACTGCTGCTGTGGCGCGGCACCCGGTTGCGCTGCCGCGCCATAGGACGCATCGTTCTGCTGCTGCGCAGGGTGCTGACCAGACGCGCCTTGCTGCCCGTACGGCGACTGCTGTCCGTAGCCCGTTGCCGACTGCGCGTTCTGCGCCTCGGCTGCTGCCGCATCCGGAGCCTGCCCGTATGCCGGCTGCGCCGGCGGGGTCTCTGCCTGCGGCGCGCTCGCCGCCTGCACGCCGTGCGCCCTCAGCCAGTCGGCGAGCGCGGGGTAGCAGTTCGGGTGCGCGAGCACGGCAGGGCGCAGGTCGGGCCGTGCCGTGGCGAGTTGGCCGAGCGTGGCCTGATCGAACTGCGGGTCACGCAGCAGATCCTGCTCGGTGTACATCGAAAGGTCTTGGTCAGGCATCATTCCCCCAGGTCGTGCTGCGACCGGAGGCTGAACCGGCCGACCGCCGCACCCGAGGGCACGGCGAACGCCGCAAGCCTATCGCCCCACAGACAACGCCATGGAGGGGCAGAACTCCCCACGCCCCGACAGCCCCGCACCTCCAGCCGCTCCGGTGCGAGGAATCGCCGCCACGCCTCGGGCACTGCGGCAGGATGCCGCACCCGAGCAACTCGGCGCGCTCAGCTCTCCGACGAGGAGATCCGGACGGATGCGGCCCAGTCCGCGACCCACGACGGCAGCTCGATGTCGGCGGGTGCATCGCCAGACGCCTCCAGCAGCTCGGCCGTGCTGACCGTTCCGCCCGAGCGCTTGAGGAACCGCGCCTGCACGACGGCGCGGGCGATGAGCTTCCCGCCGCGGCGGAACTCCTGCTGCATGTACGCCGCACGCTCGTCGAATCCGAGCACGCGAGTGGTCACCACGAAGCGCTGCCACAGCTTCAGCGAGCGCTTGTAGGTGATGGTCTGCGCACCGACGACGGGGTACCAGCCGCGCCGGGTCACTTCCTGCATGTATCCGGATCGCACCGTGAGATCGGTGCGCGCCAGATCCATCAGGCCGAGGTAGCGGGCGTTGTTCATGTGCAGCAGCGGGTCGAGATCGGTCGGCCACACCCGGAACGGGGTGCGCGTCTGGCTCCACAGCGAGACGCGCGGCGCTCGGCGCAGACGGAGGGTGAGCAGGAGCAGCCGGAAGTACAGATTCACACCGCTCAGTACATCAGCAGCGGACGACATCCGGTGCGGCCGTCGTCGAGGTCGCACAAATCGTGCCCGGCTCGCACGCGAAGAGCCGTCTGCGCGGCACCAACGATCTGCACGAAGCAGCGCCCCGCTCCCGGCTCGAGCGCCCGACGGACCGTCTCATCCGGTCACACCCGTCGCCCATCCGGCTCTCGTATTCTGGGAGCGTGCACGCGAAGATCCTGCTCTACTACGTCTTCACGCCGATCGCCGACCCCGACGCGATCCGGCTGTGGCAGCGCGACCTGTGCGAGTCGCTGGGGCTGCGCGGGCGCCTGCTGATCTCGCGGCACGGGCTCAACGGCACCCTCGGCGGCGAGATGTCGGCGCTGAAACGGTACGTGCGCAAGACCAAGGAGTACGCCGCGTTCAAGGGCATCGACTTCAAGTGGTCGGAGGGCACCGGGCTCGACGACGACGGCGCGAGCCGTGACTTCCCACGGCTGTCGGTGAAGGTGCGCGACGAGATCGTGTCGTTCGGAGCTCCGGATGAGCTGGTCGTCGACGAGGCGGGCGTGGTCGGCGGCGGCGCCCATCTGGCCCCGGATGAGCTGAACCGGCTGGTCGACGAGCGCGACGACGTGGTGTTCTTCGACGGCCGCAACGCGTTCGAGGCCGAGATCGGCCGGTTCGACGGCGCGGTCGTTCCGGACGTCGCCACGACGCACGACTTCGTCGCCGAGCTCGACTCGGGCAAGTACGACCATCTCAAGAACAAGCCGATCGTCACCTACTGCACCGGCGGCATCCGGTGCGAGGTGCTGTCGAGCCTGATGCTGAAGCGCGGTTTCGGCGAGGTGTATCAGCTCGACGGCGGCATCGTGCGCTATGCCGAGAAGTTCGGCAACGACGCATTGTGGCGCGGTTCGCTGTACGTGTTCGACGGTCGGGAGTCGCTGGCGTTCGGCGACGAGGTGATCGGCAGCTGCGCCTCGTGCGGCGAGGCGAGCGACCGGATGATCGACTGCGCCGACGACGCCTGTCGCGCCAGGGTGGTGCTGTGCGAAAGCTGCGGCGAACGCGCCGCCTGCCGCGAGCACGCCGCGGCGCTGCAGGCGTAGCCGTCACCACGTTCCGGAGCGCGGCATCGACCTGAAGTCACCGGGTTCAATTCTTCATTTCTGGCACATTTCCGGTGCTGTGCGCCCCATGAGATGTGCCAGAAATGAAGAATCGCGCCCCGGTCACGCGGACGCGCGGGGCAGGGGTCAGTGCGAGGCGAGCAGGTCTGCGACCTCGGCGGCTGTCGGGACGGCGGGCTGGGCGCCGGGGCGGGTGACGGCGATCGCGCTGGCGGCGGCGCCGGCGCGGGCGGCGGCGGTCAGTGCGGCGAGTTCGAGCGGGCCGCGGCCGAGGTGTGCGGCGAACACCCCGCAGAAGGTGTCGCCGGCGCCGGTGGTGTCGACGGGGGTGACGGGGAACGCCGGCACCTGTGCGCGCTCCGACCCGAGGGCGATGATCGAACCGGATGCCCCGAGTGTGACGACCAGCGCCGGCACCCGTGCCGCGAGCAGGTCGACCGCCTCGGCCTGATCGGCGACGCCCGCGATGTCGAGAAGTTCGTGCTCGTTCACGATGAGCACGTCGACCTTGTCGAGCACGCGCTCGGCGACATCCGGGTCCGTCAGCGGCTCCGAGGGTGCGGCGTTCAGCACGAACAGCGCGCCGTCGCCTCGTGCATCGGCCGCCGCCTCGACCAGCTCGACCGGCACCTCGAGCTGCGCGGCGACGACATCGGCCGCCGCGACGATCCCGCGCTGCGCGTCGTTCAGCGATGTCAGCGCGCCGTTGGCGCCGGCGACCACGACGATCGCGTTCTCGGCGTCGTCGTCGACGGAGATGAGGGCGACGCCGCTCGGTTCGGCGACCGTCGCCAGGCCGGACACATCGATGCCGTCGGCTTCGAGCCACGCGCGCAGCTGCCCGCCATCCGGATCATCGCCGACCGCGCCGATGAACGCCGCGTCCGCTCCCCCGGCGCGCGCTGCGCCGACGACCTGGTTCGCGCCCTTGCCCCCGCCGCCGCGCGACGAGCCGGTCGCGAGCAGCGTCTCACCCGGCCCCGGGATGCGCGGAACCCGCGCGACGACATCCATGTTGACGCTTCCGACCACGGCGATGCTCATCGTCCACTCCCTCTGCGCCGGGCGGCGCACCCGTCCATCCTGCCAGCCCGCCGCCCGACACAACGCAGCCGCCCTGCCGCGGACTCATCGACGCCCGCCCGCACACGCCGCCGGATCGGCTGCGCTGTGTTCGGAGCCCCGGCCGAAGCGCGGCTCACCGTTCCCGGTCGATGCTCCGGATGATGCGCAGCGCACCGGTGTCGGCGACGAGCTCGCCGGAGCGGGCCGCCTCCTCGACGCGGTGCACGGCTTCGACCCGGTGGTCGGGCTCGACCCTGCGCGGCCGGTAGACCACCAGCGAGTGGAACACGAACCGCGCCAGGAACGCCACCGCGAGGGTGATCGCGGTGGCGAAGGGGCTGGAGATGTGCCAGGTCTCCACCAGCACCGCCATCACCGGGATCCGGATGGCGGCCTCGACGTTGTTGAAGGCGAACGACGTCGCGAAGCGGCGCCAGAATCCGGCGGCCCTCGATCGCATGTCGTGGAAGACGAAGCGCTCCTGCAGCAGGAAGTTCGCCACGATGGTGATCTCGGCGGCCGCGATCGCCGCCCACAGGTAGGCGGCGCCGGCCTCCGTCAGCGCCCACACGATGGCGATGTTGGCCACCGCTCCGATGGCGCCGATCAGTGCGAACACCGACATCTTGCCGAATCGGAGCCGGGTCAGCTGGCCCAGGAAGTGCACGCCCTGCCGCGCGTTCGCCTTGGAGCGGCCGTCGCGTCGGCGCTCGAAGCTCATCGGCACCTCCGCGACGCGCAGATGTGAGCGCACCAGGATCTCGAGCAGGATCTTGAATCCGTCGGGGCGCAGCGCGTCGAGGTCGACGCGCCGCCTGTCGACCAGGAAGAAGCCGGCCATCGGGTCGGTCACGCTCTGCAGCCGCACGGGGAACATCGCCCTGGTGATCGCCGTCGACGCCCGCGAGACCCACACGCGCATCCGGGTGCCGAGCCCTGCGAGGTCGCCCCCGCCCGTGTAGCGCGATGCGATCACCGCGTCGGCGTCGCCGCGTGCGTGCCGGTCGAGCAGCGTCGGCAGCACGGCCGGCGGATGCTGCAGGTCGCCGTCCATCACGATGCACACGTCGTGCGCCGCCCGTCTCATGCCCTCGACGACCGCTCCGCCGAGACCGCCTGCACGATCATCCGGCCCGCGGTGCACGACCCGAACTGGGAGCGGCGCGTCAGCTGCGACCCTCGCGATCTCCTCAGGCGTGCCGTCGTCGCTGTCGTCGACGAACAGGATCTCAGCCTCGCGCCCGTTCAGGGCCGCCGCGACCTGAACGATCAGTTCGGCGGCGTTGCCGCGCTCATTGCGCGTCGGCACGATGACGGTCGCCGCGGCCTGACTCTGCACCCGCCCATGTTCGCACGGGTCGCTGAGGCGGTGCTGGCCGGGCCGAGCACCGTCGGTTCAGTCGCGATCGCCCTGGTGCGCCAGTCCGGTGAGGTCGTCTGGGGTCATCGGCTCCGACGGCAGCGGCGGGCGGGCCGCGCCCTCGGGGCGGAGCGCATCGAGCACGTAGGCGCGCATCCGGGGGATCAGGCGGGAGCGCTGCGGTTCGGCGACCGTGGCGAGGTCCGCGACCATCGTTGCGAGCATGGCGATGTCTCCGACCTCGGCATCGTCCCGGATGTCGCCGGAGGACTTGGCGACTGCCACGGACTCCGCGACCTCGGCGGCCCATCTGCCCATCCGCAGCTCTTCCGGATACAGCCTCGACACTCTGGCCGAGATCCGGCGCGACACCGGCTTGTGCACGGCCAGCCGGATGGCGCCGTCCATGAAGGAGAGCAGTCGCGGCATGCCGGGCTCGGCCTCGAGCATCTCCTCTCCCGCCTCGTCGAGCCTGGCCTGATTGCGCCGGTAGATCGCGAGGAACAGCGTGCCGCGGTCGGGGAAGTGCCGGTAGACGGTGCCGACGCCGACGCCCACGTCGTCTGCGATGCGGTGGAAGCCGATCTCGAGCCCTTCCTCCTGGAACAGCTCTTCTGCACGGTCGAGAATGCGTTCGCGATTCTCCGCAGCGTCGCGGCGCTGCGCTCTTCCCTGGTTCGGCACCACCCCACTATGCCACTGCTCCCCGCGTGTTCCCGGGGCTTGCGCATGGCGTGCCCGCGCACGCTCATCCGGCATTCGAGCCTCCCCTTTCCTGCACACCAGGATCTCGGTACAGTAGCTTACCGGACAGAGAGTCCGTTTTCAGAGAGGATCAGGATGTCGGTTCGGAGACGATGGGGGCGCTTGGTCGTCGCCGCGGCGATCGCCGTGGGCGCGGCGCTGACGATGTCTGCACCGGCCAGTGCTGCAGGGATCACGCCGGGCGCTGTCCCTTACATCGACGTGCCGTCGCCGGACGGCACCGGCACCTATCTGCTCCCGAACGATGTCGATGCCGACGCCGAGCTGAGCTTCTCCGCGACCGCCGAGGTCGCCGAGGGTGACTTCCCCATCCTCTTCGAAGTCGTCGCCATACTGCCCGGCGGTGCGGAGCAGTCGATCTGCTCCGAAACGGAAACCGAGTGGGGCGGCGACCCGACCACCTATGTGCTCTGCTCCGACAACACGTTCTCCTCGACGCTGCCCACGGCGATCGCCGTCGAAGCGCGTCTGACCACGAACCACGACGCGGCGGACCCCGGCCAGCCGACCGCCGTTGCGGCGTACCCCGACGTGATGATCCTCGCTCCGCCCGAGTACACCGACTCCGGCGGCGCAGAGATGCGCTACCCGGAGTTCGAAACGGACACCGGCACCCTGACGGTGTCCGGCACGAAGGAGCCCGGCCTCGGCATCACCGTGCACGACGGCCGGCTCGATCGGGACAGCGACGACGGCGGGGAGCCGCTGTGCGTCGACCTGACGCCTGGCGCTCGCGAGTGGTCGTGCGAGCTGACGCTCCCGGATAACACGGTGGACACGCACCTCATCAGCGCGCGCCAGGTGCCGATCTCGGCCGACAGCCCGTTCCTGGTCAACTCGGGGTACCGCTGGGCCGTCGTGGAGCGAATCCCCGTGACGGACCCTGAGCCGGATCCGGATCCGGATCCGCCAGCCGAACCCGATCCCGACCCAGACCCGCCAGCCGAACCCGACCCCGAGCCCGACCCACCGGCCGAGCCCGACCCCGAGCAGGACCCACCGTCCGAGTCAGAGCCCGACCCCACCGCTCAGCCCGACGCGGAGCCCACGCCGCCGTCCGGCCCGACCGACGAGCCCGACGCGCCCACACTCGACGAACCTGACCCGGACCTCGCATCGAACGACGACGATCCCGCGCAGGATCCGCCCCTCGATGCCGACGGCGACGAGGAGACGACGCAGGACGCCCCAACCGAGCAGAATCCGGATGACGCAGGCGAGGAGTCGCCCTCATCCGACGACACGTCACCGGCGGCGGCGGATGCCGCAACGACGGCCCCGCCGATGTCCGCGTCGGATGAGCCGACAGAGTACGGACACGGCCTGCCGACGCTCCACGACATCCTCGCGAAGCCGATCGGCGTCGTGGTCCCTGCGATCGCCACCGCGATCGGGTTCCTGTTCCTCGTCGCGATTCCGTCCGAGCTGCTGTACGGCACGCTGCGTCAGAACTACACCAGACTCGCGTTCCTCCCCGCGGCCCTGCGCCGCAGGTGGACGGCGTGGCGTGCACGCCGCTCCCCCCGCTGGCGTGTGCTCGTGGCACCCGCGATCATCCTGGCGGGTGCGCTGATCGCTTCGTTCGCCGACCCCGCGCCTCCTACCCCGGGTGCCTCGCTGCGTCTGTTCCTCGCACTGATCTGCTCGATGACGCTGATGAATGTGCTGGCCGTGCTGTCCGGCCGATGGGCGGCTGGCCGCATGGGGCTGCCCACGCGCGTGCTGCTGATGCCGGGGTTCCTGCTGATCGGCGCCGTCGGCGTGCTCGCCTCCCGCATCTTCGACATGCATCCGGGAATCCTCTTCGGCATCCTCGCGATGTCGATCGTGACCGCGGCCGTGAAGAAGAGCCAAGCGGGTGTGCTCGCACTGATCCTGTGCGGCGGCTTCATCGTGGCCGGCGTGGTCGCCTGGCTGCTGTACGCGGTGATCGGCGACGCGCTGTCGGGCTTCTGGGGCGAGTTCCTGCGGGAACTGCTCACCGCCGTCGCGGCCGGAGGCATCGGCTCCATGGTGGTCGTGCTGCTGCCTGTGACGTTCATGAGCGGTCGAGACATCTTCCTCTGGTCCAAGCGCGTCTGGGCGCTCGTCTACGCGATCGCCCTCGTGCTGTTCGTGCTGCTCGTGCTTCCGCTGCCCGACTCGTGGCAGGAGTCCGCCGGCACATCACTGCTGTGGCTCGCCGCATTCGGCGCGTTCGGCGTGGTGTCCGTCGGGGTATGGGCATGGTTCCGCTTCCGAGCGCCCGCCAAGGGCGTGTCTCATAATTCCGGCCGTAGCGAGCATGGGTGATGTGTGCCGGATCGCTAGGCCGAGGAGGGAGGCGATGCCGTAGCATCGTCGACCGACGAGAACGACGCGAGCCGGTGCACAGCACCCAGCGCAGTAGGTCGCGAATTATGAGACACGCCCCAGGCGAACGCGGGTAGCCTGGAGTCATGACGACTTCCTCGCAGATCCGGATGTTCGGTGCCGAGTGGTGCCGCGACTGCCGCCGCACCAAGGCGCAGCTCGACGAGCTCGGCCTCGACTACGAGTACATCGACCTGGAGGCAGACGCTTCCGCCGCTGACGTGGCGAAGGAGATCTCGGGCCGCACGCAGATCCCCGTGGTGGTGTACCCCGACAGCTCGCACCACGTCGAGCCGACCAACGCCGACGTCGAGACGAAGCTCAAGGAGCTCTCGCTCATCTGAGCCGAAACGAGACGGCCGCTGGTTCCGGATGTCCGACATCCGGAACCAGCGGTCGTTTCGCGCGTGTGGGGCACCGGGTGTTCCCCTCGGCGCCTGTTTCACGGCAGAATGGGCAGTGACGGAAGGTGGCCAGCGTGCCAGATGCAGCAGAGACGAGTCCGCTGAGCCTGCCGCATGAGGCGGCGGAGTGCCCGAAGTGCTTCGAGGAGCTCCAGCGCGATCGCGACTGGTGGCAGGCCAAGCCCGAGGGCGCGCGCCTGGTGGGTCTCGTCGTCGCGCGCGACGACCTGCCATCCGTGGTCGAGCAGCGCACCGAACTGACGCGCTTCGGCGTGCCGATCGACGGCTTCCGCCACCCGGCCCCCGACATCCTGGAGTCGTGGGAGACGAGGCTGGACCGCCTGTTCAACACCCTGACATCCGGTGACGTGCTCGTCGTCGCCGACCTGCGCTCGCTCGGTCGCGATGCGTCAGAGGGCGCGCGCACGGTCGCCGCCCTCCGCCGGCACGGCATCATGGTCAAGGTGCTCGGCCACAAGTCCCGCCACCTCGAGAGCGCGTAGCCGCCCGCAGCGCGCGCCGGGCTCCGGGCGCGTGCAGCGCAAAGCGGAGGACGGAGTCGACCACCAGGTCAACGACGGACGACAACACCGCAGCGCGCGTGCCGGGTTCCGGGCGCGTGCAGCGCAAGGCGGAGGACGGAGTCGACCACCAGGTCAACGACGGACGACAACACCGCAGCGCGCGTGCCGGGTTCCGGGCGCGTGCAGCGCAAGGCGGAGGACGGAGTCGACCACCAGGTCGGCGACGGACGACAACGCCGCGATGTGCGTGCCCGGGGCCCGGCAGGTCAGCTGGCGCAGGTGGTGGCGGCGGGTGAGGCAACCCCATCCGCGCGGACGAGGTAGACCTCGATGCAGGTGGGCACGGGGTCGGCGGGGACGGTGACCGAGGCCTCGCGGGTGTCGTGGAACTCGATGGGGGATCCCGGCTCGTCGATGCCCCACTGGTACGAGTCGCCGTCCTGCGGATCGGGGTTGCTCCACGAGAAGGTCGCTTCGTCGCCGTCGATCTCGGCGCTCAGCTCCGCCACGGCCGGCGGGGTCTCGGTGACCGGGTCCTGCGGCTGAACCGTCGGGTCGGCCTCGGGCGGCTCATCGCCGAGCAGTGCGGGCAGGGCGAACACGGCAACGGATACCAGGCCCGCGGCCAGGACCGCGCCGCCGAGGACCCACGGCCACACCGGCCGGCCGCGCTTCTTCGCCGAGCCCGCCGCAGGTGCGCTCTGGAAGCCCCGGATTCCCGGCGCGTGGGTCGCTCCGCCCGGCGCCGATGCCGCCGCAGCGCCGACCTGCGCGGCGAAGGTCGGCACGGATCCTCCGACGCTCGGCGACGGGATCGTGGCGTCGTCGAGATCGTCGACCCCTCCGGTCCAGATGCTCGCGGCGAGTGCGCCGTTCTGGCCGTACGAACCTCCGATGCCCGCACCGGTCCCCTGCTGCTCGGGGCTCGTGCCGGCCGTCCGCGCGTCCCCCACGGGCTCCGCGCCTGGTCTGCGCACCACGGTCGCGTCGTCGATCGGCCCCGCGACCTCCGCCGTCGCCGCCGACGGCCGCGTGCCCTCGACATCCGGCTCGATGTTCATCACGGCCCTCACCCTGGTGAGGCCGTCGTTCTCGTCGTCGAGCTCCTCTGTGGGTGCATCATCGAGGATGTCGATCGGAGTCACGGAGTGCTCCAGCTCGATCTGCACCTTCTGCAGCGCCCTGGCGAACGCCACGGCCGTCGGGAATCGGTCCTCCGGCCGCTTCGCCATCGCGCGCACCAGTGCTGCCTCGAGCGACGGCGGCACGTCCGGGCGGTCGATGCGGCGCACCGGCATCCGCTCGGCGCGGTCGATCAGTTCGGCGCTCGAGTTGCGCTGGCCGGGAATCTCGAACGGTGCCCGCCCCGCCAGCAGCGTGTACACGGTGGCAGCCAGCTGATAGACGTCGGTCTCCGGCCCGTTCCGCGGCGGCACGGCGAACGATTCCGGCGGCGACCACGGAATCGACATGCCGGCCGCCGCCTCCGCGGAGCCCGCGTTCGACGCGATGCCGAAGTCGGTCAGCGCCGGCCGGTTGTATTCGGTGACCAGCACGTTGGCTGGCTTGATGTCGCGATGCAGCACGCCCATCCGGTGCGCTGTCTCCACCGCCGCGATCACCGGGATCGCCGTGCGCAGCGTCTCAGCGACCGAGAACGGCGCGCGCCGGTAGCGCAGCTGCAGGTTCGGGCGCGGACAGTGCTCCATCACGATGTAGGGGCGCTGATCGGCGCTCATCCCGGCCTGCAGAATCGTCACGATCGCCGGATGATTCGACAGCATCGCCATCACGTTCGCCTCGCTGGCGAACTGCTGACCGGCCGATTCCAGCCGATCCGGCAGCAGCACCTTCACCGCGACGCGGCGCTTGGGCATCTGCTGCTCGTACAGGAACACGTCGGCGAACCCGCCCGATCCCAGCAGCCGGATGTACTCGAAGCCTGGCAGCTGGGGAGGGGCGGCGGGCGGCCGTTTGGTCACGGCAGCCCCTGGAACGTCACGGTGATGCCCTCACCGAGGTCGAGCGCGTCGCCCTCGATCAGAATCGTGCGCTCGCCCGGGTGCAGTCGCTGCGGGTCGCCGTCTCGGTAGAGCAGGGTGCCGTTGGTGGAGTCGAGATCGGTGACCATCGCCACGTCGTCCTCGATCTTGATCTCGATGTGGTTGCGCGAGATGTCGTGCATCGGGCTCGCCACCGTGATCAGGTGCGGCACGTCCTCACCGACCGAGCGCACCGACCGCGGCCGGCGCCCGATGAGCACGGGCCGGTCGAGCGCCACTTCGGCGCCCGTCGACAGCCGCACGCGCGCCGGCGGGCGGGCGGCTGCCTGTCCAGCAGGGGTCGTCGGCGCAGGCGGCGACGCCTGCGCTCCTCGTCGCATCGCGGCGATGTCCCCCGCAGCGATCGTGATGCCGTCGTGGTCGCCGTCCTGCTCGCCCTGATTCCGGATGGCCGCAAGCTCACCCGGGAGCACGGTGTTCCCGTCGTGATCCCCCAGCTCCGACGAATCAGCGGGATCCGGATCGCGCGGGGCAGCGGGTGCCGCCTGTTCCGGCGCGCGCACGATCGGCTGCTCCGGCACGGCAGGCTCCGAATCGATCGCGTCTGCCGCGGCCTCCGCTGAGGGGCCTTCCCCGTCCGGCACCTCGTCGCCGTCCGCACCGTCGACGCCGATTCCTGCGGCCTCCGGCGCATCCGCCTCGGCGAAGCCGCCTGCCACCGAACCGATCCCGGCTGCTGCGCCGTCGGCCGATTCGTGCTCGCTCCCGCTGTCGAGTCCGCCGCCTGGGACGGCTCCGGCCGCTCCGGGCACGCCCGCCGTGGCCCCGAGCCCGCCGACCGCGGCGGCACCCGCCGCCGTCAGCGCGACGCCGGTATCTGCGGCACTCCATCCGGATGCTCCGGACCCGCCGTCGACCGCCGGCTCCGCGCCGACCGCCTTCGCGTCGTCCGGTTGTTGGCCGCCCGCGCTTCCCAGCTCATCCGGAGTGACGGTCTCATCCGGTGCCGCGCCCTCATCCGGCGCGGGGGTCTCGTCCGGCGAGCCTGACTCATCGGAGCCGGCCGGGGCGCCGAGCATCTCGTGGTCGTCGTAGACGCCGTCACCGTTGACGTCGACCGGCAGGATCGTCTCATCCAGAATCTCGTCGCCGATGCCCGCACCGTCGCCCGCCGCATCGCCGGCGTCCTCGGCCGCTGCCGTCTCGCCGGCTTCCTCGGCCGCGACATCGCCAGCGACCGCGGCCTCCCCTGTGACCTGGGCGGCGACCACCTCGATCTCGACGCTCGCGACGCCCACGACGCCCCCCAGCAGAGGCAGCGACGGGTTCGGCGTCGCCCACCCGAGCGCGACCGACACCAGCTCTGCGCCCGCCAGCTCGGCCGCGCCGTCGGAACCGGTCACCGTCTGCGACTCGATGCCCCCACCGGTGACCACGGCCTCGCGATCGCCGCGCACGACCACGCGCACGCCAGCGACGTCGCCGGCGATCAGCACATGGTCGCCGACAGAGCCGAGCAGCTCGTCGAGTTCGTCGCGATCGCCGTGCAGGGCGAGCCAGGCGCGGTCGAGCATCTCCGCGGGCGTCGTCGGCGGCAGCAGGACGGCAGTGTCCTTCGCGACGATCAGGAACGCGGGCCCCGGGGTGTAGCGTGCGCGAATCATTGCTGTACCGCCTCTCGCGGTTCGGTAGCAGAATCGACGGATTCGTGCGCGAGGGTCCCCCGCACCGAGAGTGCATCGACGACCACGGCCGTGATGTTGTCGCGGCCGCCGTTCGCGAGCGCCTCGTGCACCAGTATGAGGGCCGCCTGCCCCGGTTGGGGAACTTCCCTCAGGATCTGCGCGATGCGCTCACCGGGAAGCTCGTTGGAGAGGCCGTCGGTGCACATCAGCATCCGCTCCCCCGCAGCCGCGGGAAGCATCCAGTAGTCGGCTTCGGCCACAGACCCCGCACCCATGGCGCGCGTGATCACGTTGCGCCGGTTGTCCCGCCCCGCCTGCTCCGGCGTGATGCGCCCGCTGTCCACGAGCTCCTGCACGACGGAATGGTCCACGCTGATCTGTTCGAGTTCGCCGCCGGCGAGCCGGTAGATGCGCGAATCGCCGACGTTGATCGCCAACCAGTACCCGAACCCGTCGACCTCGCTGACGAGCACGCCGGCGAACGTGGTTCCCGCGCCCTTCTCCCGATCGCCGGAGAGCGCGTCGACCCTGCCCCTGGCTCGGTCGTACGCCTCGCGCGCCTCGTCGATCTGCACGGACCCGGTGCCGACGAGCGACGCGAACGACTCGATCGCCGTCGCGGAGGCGATCTCGCCCGCGTCGTGCCCTCCCATGCCGTCGGCCACGGCGAACACGGGCGTCGAGGCGAGGTACGCGTCCTCGTTCAGCGATCGCTTCGCGCCGACGTCGGTGGCGGCACCGCTCACCACGGTGATCGGTCTCATCCGGCTCGCCCCCGGAAGGTGACGGTGCGATCGCCCATCTCGAGCACGTCGTTCGGAACCAGCTGGACGCGCTCTCCCGGCGTCGCGACGATGCGCGCTCCGCTCCGAACGATCGTGACGCCGTTGGTCGAGTGGCGGTCGGTGAGCCACGCGATGCCGCTCTCGACGACGACCTCGAAGTGCGTCTTCGACAGCGACAGCGTCTCGTCGCGCACCGCGACGACCGCCGCGCCGTCCTCCTCGGCGGGGTTGCGGCCCACGATCACGCGACCGTCCAGCTCGAGACCGGTGCCGTCGTCCCACTCCAGCGCGGCGGCCGCCCCTACGCGCACGACCGTTTCGCCGTCGACGTCGTCGTCTTCGGGGGTCGGATGACCTGATGCACGAGGCATGTCCTGACCGGCGACGGCCGGTTCTGCGGCTTCCGTCGTCGCCGGGGCTGACCGCTGCGGCGGATCCTGAGTGATGCCGGGCACGTAGTCGATCGGCGGTGACGACGATGCATCGTCACCGTGCGCGGCGAATCCTCCTGCCGACTGGCCGCCTTCCGCCTGCGCGGTCGGGGCCGGCCCGACGGCGCCCTCGTTCTGGCCGCCAGCGGACGACGGACCGGCCGCATCGCGCGACACCGGCATGTTCGGATCATCCGGCGCTCCCAGCGGCCCTGCAGCGGCGAGCGCGTATGGGTCGACGGGCACCTGCGCGTACGCGGCGAACGGACGCTGCTGCGCCGAGGCGGCGTACGGTGCACCGGGGTTTCCTGGGTTGTGCGGGGTGCTCATCTGGCGCCCTCCTCTCGTGCCGAAGCGAGTCGTTCGCGCAGCGAACGCATCCGGACGGACAGCTTCGAGCCGTGCGTCAGTGAGGCCACACTCATGCGCGCCCTCATCCGCTTCCAGAATGATGCCTTCTCTGCCAGCGCGTCGACCACCTCGTCGACGTGCTTCCAGTATTCCTCGATCTCGATCGCCGGTGGGTCGCCCGGCCCGAACACCGACGCATCCGCCCGCACCGCGAGGGGCGTCATCCTCGACTCGGAGAGCGCATCGCCGACGGCGGTCGCCTCCTCCTGCCGTGTCTGCCCCATCGGCACCGCCGCGCCGTAGTCGGTCGCCCTGTCCATCAGCTCTTCCCAGCCGCCGGCGACCCGGTCGGCCGGGATCGGCGCACCGTAGCGCTTGCGACGCCTTGCCCCCTTGAGCAGCGCGATGATCACGAACGGGCTGAGCAGCAGCATCAGACCCAGCAGCGTGACCCCGGTGATCGTCAGGACGAGCCAGAGCACACCCCAGACGGCTGCGCTCTCCTCCTCCTGCTCCTCCTCATCCGGGATCAGCGGCGGCAGATCGGCCGGCTCCTGCGGCGGGGGCGGCGGCTGCACGACCTGCGGCTTCGGGTCGGGCTTGGGCTCGGTCGTCTCCTGCTGCGGCTCCTGATCCTCAGGCGGGGTCGGGTCGAACGGCAACCAGCCGTAGCCTTCGAAGGCCACCTCCACCCACGCGTGCAGGTTGTCGCCTGTGGCGACGAAATCTCCGGATGCCTCGGTGCTCGGAGCCTCGTCCTCTTCCGCCTCGGGCGAGGGCGCCTGGTCGTGGAACCCCATCACCACCCGTGCGGGAATGCCGACCTCGTTCGCCATCAGCGCCATCGCAACGGCGTACTGCTCGTCGTCGCCGACCATCTGCTCGTTCTCGAACAGCGTCTGCATGCGACGGGCGCCGTGGCCAGGCAGCGAATACGCCTCGTCGGCGAGCCCATGGCTGAAGAAGCCGTGCTCGCTCAGCTCCGCCTCGAGCGCCCGCACCCGCTCGATCGGCGTCTCCGCCTCGGCGATGGTGTCGGCGGCCGATGCCGCGATCCCCTCCGGCACGTTCTCTGCCTGCGGCACCTCGACCTTGCCGAACGGCACGTCGGCCAGCGTCGAGTCCGCTGGGATGTCGGGGTTTACGGCGTGCACCGTGTAGCGATCGCCTTCGCGCAGGCCGGCCTGCGTCAGCGCGGTGCCGGTGTTCGCGTTGTAGTAGGCGGAACGGCGCAGCTCCTCGGCGCGCGGGCCGGCGAAGTCGATGCGGTCGACATGGCCGGCATCGGGCAGCCACACGTCGGCGTATTCGCCGATCGTCACGTCGAACTCGACGTCGTCGCCGCTGCGGCCGGCCGCCATGTCGCTGCGGAGGTGGGTGAAGTCGCTCGAGTCGGCCGAACCCGTGTCCGAGACGTCGTAGACGATGCCGTTGTAGGCGTCCATCACGCCGAGCCGGATGCGCACGTCGTCCGGCAGCCCGCCCTCGACGGTGAACAGCGCCTGGTCCTTGTAGTCGCGCACATACAGCCGGTAGGCCTGCAGCGGGCTGGGGTACTGGTGCACGTCGAAGGGAGGAACGATGTGCTCCCGGATGACGTCGCGGGTCAGGTTGCCGGGGATCAGCGCGTTCGCGCCGGCGCCGAGACCCGCGGCGAGCGCCAGCACGACGCCGCCGGCGACGAGCCTGCTGCGACCGCGGCCGTGCGCGCCCCGCTCCGCGCCTGCCTCGAGCGAGACGGCGCTGTGCGCGGGTGCCCATGCCTCTCGCAGCGCGAGCCATGCCACGACGACGACCACCAGGCAGATGCCCTGCACGAGCGGCAGCGACTCCTCGAAGGTTCCGAATGCGATCTCCGTCGCGAGCAGCGCGCCCAGCGGGATCAGCGCCCATCCGGATGTCCGCAGCCGCAGCGCGAGGCTGGCCGCGATCACCGTGGCGACGAGGGTCGCCAGGAACGGAACCAGCGCGTGCCCGTCCGTCATCGAGACGGGGGTCACGCTCGTCAGCAGCGACTTCCAGCTCGTCACCGCGCCGGTCGCGAGCTGCGCGAAGGTGTCGAGCGTCGGAACGAAGCCGGCGATCGTGGTGTGCGAAAGCGCGAGCGGCCCGCCGAGCAGGAAGTACACCGCGACGGTGAGTCCGGCCAGCGACAGCACGCCGAGGCGGAACCTGGCCCCCGCCGCGGCGATGCCGAGCCCGAGCACGGCGGCTCCCGCCCCCGCCACGAGGTATCCGGGGCCGGTGAAGGTGGGCCACCAGCCCACCAGCGTGATGGCGACGAAGACGGCGACGGCCGAGAGATCGACGACCCAGCGGCGCGGAGAGAGCGTCACGACAGCACCCTCCTCACGGTCGGGGCCAGGTCGTCGAGCGTGCCGATGGTGACGACGTCGGCGTCGCCGATGCGCCGCAGCGCGGGTTCCGCGCCCTCGCTGGTCATGATCACCAGACACCGTGCCCCGTGCGGAATCCGCGCGCACGCCTCCCGCAGCTGCGCCGTCGTCACCCGCCCGCCGCACACGATCACCACGACGCTGGCCAGCGGCAGGTCGGCACTGATCCTCTGCCCGAGGTCGCCGACGCCGCCGTCGCGGGCGCGGGTGCCCGTCACGGCGGAGAGCGAGTCGAGCAGCCGTCGCGAGTTCGGCGGCTCCGTGTCGGCCTCAGGCGTGCGCAGGTCGACGGCGAATGCGTCCTGCAGCGCGCGCACGCCGACCGATCCCACGGTCGACACGGCCAGTTCGAACTCGTCCGGTGAGGCGTATTCGGCCGATGCGGTCGACAACCCGAGCACGAAGTGCGACCGCCTGGTCTCCTCGTAGGTGCGCATCATCATGGTGCCGGTGCGCGCGGTCGAGCGCCAGTGCACGTGGCGCAGGTCATCGCCCGGCTGGTACTCGGTGAGCGCGTGGAAGGCGATGTCGTCGCGCGCGATCACGGTCGAGGTGAGGCCCTCGAGATCCCGGATGTGGCCGAGCGACTGCCCGACGAGCATGGTCGTCTTCGGATGCACGTAGAGCTCGACCGGCTCGTTGCGCGAGTCGGTGCGCTCGAACAGGCCGAAAGGATCGCCGCGCACGATCGAGACGGGGCCGACGCTGAGCACCTGACGGCGCAGGGTCGGGATCGTGAACAGCTCCTCGGCCTCTTCGCCCGGCGCCATCCGGCCGACGCCGAACACGCCGCGACCGCTGCCGACGGGAAGCACCACGCGCGACGGCAGGATCGCGCGGGCGCCCGTGTTGCGCAGCAGCAGGGCGCCGTGCGCCTTCTCTCCGACGACGACGCGTGTTCTGCTGAGGTCGAGCTCGACGTCGTAGCTGCTCCTGCCGATCAGGAACAGCGCGCTCAGTGCGATCACGACGGTCAGGATGACGGCGGCGAGGATGATCTCCCGCCATCCCCACCACAGGCCGGCGACCCACATCGCCGCCGCGATCGAGACGACGACCCAGCCCGTCGGCCGCACGACGGCGGCCACCCGCAGCGCCCACGCACCCGCGACGCGCAGCGCGTGCAGGGCGACGGCGCCGTAGCCCGCGACGTCGCGCTGCACGTCCTGCCGCCCCGCCGTGGCTGGCAGGACGGGTGCGTCGGTCTGGTCGGTCGGCATCGGCTCTTCCGGGTCGTGCGGCTGCGCGCTCAGGCGCGGTTCACGGGCGCGGCCACGGCGCCGAGCACGCGCTCGATCACGGTCTCGGCCGTCGTGCCGGCGAACTCCGCCTCGGCGTCGATCACGAGCCGGTGGGTCCACACGTGCGGCGCCAGCAGCTTGATGTCGTCCGGGGTCACGAAGTGGCGCCCGTTCGCGGCCGCCCACACCTTCGCCAAGCGCACCATCGCGATCGCCCCGCGCACGGAGACGCCGACCTGCGTTCCGCTGTCGTCTCGCGTCGCCTCGGCGAGCTCGGCGACGTAGCGCAGCACCGCCTGGTCGACGTGGCAGGTCGCGGCGAGGTCGGCCATGTCGGCGATCGCGTTGGTGGTGATGATCGGGGTGAGTGACGCGGCCGTGTTGCGCTCGGCGGAGCCGACGAGGATGCGCTCGGTCACCTCGAGCGTGGGGTAGCCGATCGACGTCTTGATCAGGAAGCGGTCGAGCTGCGCCTCCGGCAGCCGGTAGGTGCCGGCCTGCTCGATCGGGTTCTGCGTCGCGATCACCAGGAACGGGCGGCCGACGTCGTGCGTGGTGCCGTCGACGGTGACCTTCGACTCCTCCATCACCTCGAGCAGCGCCGACTGCGTCTTCGGCGAAGCGCGGTTGATCTCATCGGCGAGCACGATCGACGCGAAGATCGGGCCGTGGTGGAACTCGAAGGAGTGCGCGTTCTGGTCGTAGATCGTCACGCCGGTGACGTCGCTGGGCAGCAGGTCGGGCGTGAACTGGATGCGGTTCGATGTGCCCTTCACGGTTGCGGCGAGAGCGCGGGCCAGGCTGGTCTTGCCGGTGCCTGGGGCGTCCTCGAGCAGCACGTGGCCCTCCGCGAGCATCGTCGCGACCACCAGACCGACCACCTCGCGCTTGCCCATCAGCGCCTGGTCCACGCTGTCGACCAGGCGCGTGAAGGTGCCGTGGAACCATGCGGCCTGCTCGGCGCTCATCGTCATCGTCGTGTTCATCCTTCGTGTCGCGTTACTTGGTCGGTCACAGCGGCGCGGGCGGTGCGCTAGTACCAGGTCATGGCCTGCGCATTGCCCCAGCCCTCGATGCTGACCCAGGCTTTCTCGCCGGGGTCGCCGAAGTAGCACTTCAGTCGCACGGATCCGTTCGCGGGGACCGAGTAGGTGGAGTTGCCCCAGGTACCGCCATACGGACCATTCGCGTTGCACCTCAGCGTGTAGTTTCCGGCGGGGAAGTCCTTCACGTTCAGCACCATGTAGGCGCACGAAGACGACACACAGTTGGGCTGGCCCTGTGCCGAGACGCTCGACTTGCTCGTCGTGGCGACAGGCTCCGGGGGCTTCGGTTTCGGTTTGCTCTTCGCGCATGCCACGCCACTTGAAGCACTCTGACCTTCAGAGTTCGTGACCGTCGCTATGACGCACTTCGTATTCGAGTAGCCGACATTCTCGGTCTCCGACCATCCACCACCACCGGTAGAAGCAGACTTTCCGCCTGTGCCCGATTTGTCGGTGACGTACTTGATGTCCATGCGGACGATGTCACGACCGTTGTCGTCCTTCGGAGGGCTTGCGGAAAATGCGATGCTCTGGGCACCCGAGGGCTTGGCTGACACGGTCGGCGCGGCAGGCTTTCCCCACGGCTCGACGAGGTTCGAACTCGCGTCGCCGCCCCCGCTGGCGTGCGAGTACGTCGAGCCCTTCGTGACGGTGCGTACAGTGAATATGTATCCGCGCCCATTCTCCAGGTTCGTGATCTTCGTCGCCGTCCCGCCCACGGTCTTCCTGTGGTTCCCGCCATTGTCCTTCCAGGACACAACGTAGGTAACCTCGCTCGGCTTTGCCCCATTGAGGTCTGATGCGGCGCTCCACGTCAGGTTGACGGCCCCACCGGCAGCGGTGTTCGTGTCCGTCGCCGTAGCTTTCACGTTCGACGGGGGCCCTGGCGGAGTGGTCGCGCGCTGCGGGTTGCTCGCTGTGCTCCATGCGCCCCAGCCGGCTTTGTTCTCGGCACGCACCTTGTACGTGTAGTCATCCTGAGACACTGGAACAACATAAGTCTGCTGGTGGGTGGGCGCCGAAACGGTGACCGGCTCCGTGGCGCCTGCTCCACCCTTGCGCTGCACCTGGTATCGCATCACGCTGTCGCCGTTCGCATCGCCGCCGGTCACCTCGGGCCACTGCACAGTCATCTGCGACTCACTGCCGACCGGCTCCGCGTTCGAGATGGTCGGCTTGCCCGGCGCATTCGGCGGCGCGGCGGGGAAGTCCGGCGCCGAGCCGCGGCTGGTGTCTGACGGATCCTTCGCGCCGTTGCGCGCGAGCACCGAGAAGGTGTAGTTCTGGCCGTTCTGCAGCCCCGTCCAGGTGTGGGAGAGAGTTCCGCCTGGGAACTCCTTCTGGCTGGTGCCGTCGGGGGCTGCCGGCGAGATGAACAGCGTGTAGCTCTCGATCGGCGTGCCCTCGTTCACCGGCGGCGTCCACGCCACGTCGAGCGAGCGGTCGCCGAAGTCGGTGATCCGCGGCGCGTCGGGACGCTCCGGCTTCACGTCGGGCGTGACGACCGGCGACGCCAGCGACGCATCCGACTCGCCCACCGCGTTGGTGGCCGTCACGGCGAACCGGTAGTCCTGCCCGTTCGACAGCCCCGTGATGGTGCAGGTCGTCGCCTGGCACTGCTGCGACACGGCCGGGCCCTGCACGCTCGTGACGGTGTAGTGCGTGATCTGCTCGCCGTTGTTCGCCGGCGGGCGCCAGCTGATGATCGCCGAGCGGTTCATCTCCTGGCTGCCCGTCACCTCGGTGGGGGCGTCTGGCTTGCCCTTCACGGTGAGCTCGACCCGCGCCTGCGCCTGCCGATCCGGGTCGCCTGTGGCGTCCTGCACGCGGTACATCACGGTCATCGTGCCGTGGAAGTCGGCACCTGGCGTCACCTGCACGCGCGAATCGTCGTGCGAGACGCTGCCGGTGCCTGCGTCGACCCTGGCGTCGACGACCGTGAGGTCTTCATCCGGGAACGGGTTGAAGTCGTTCTCCAGCACGGCGATGTCGTACGACTCGCCCTGGTGCGCGTCGTCGAGCACGTCGTCGTTCGCCACGGGCATCGCGCGCCCGGTCGCCGTCACCGTGACGTGCACCGTGCCCGTGACCGGTTCGCTCTCGCCGTCGGAGATCTCCAGCGTGATCGCGGCCTGCTCGCCCTTGGCGTCAGGGCCCGCCTCTGCGACGAGGCTCTGCCCGTCGATCCTGGTGTCGATGGCCTGGTTCTCGCCGCCCGTGATCCGATACGAGATGCCTGCCAGGTCATCCGGATCGGCGTCCGTGGTGAGCGCGGCGAGATCGGTCGACTGCGGACCGTCGCCCGCGCCGACCTCGAGCGCACCGTCGGTGAATTCGGGGCTGACGTTGTCCGGAGGCAGCACCGTGACGGGGATCGACAGGGTCGACGTGCGGCCATCCGGGTCGTCTGGGCCGTCGCCGTCCGTCACCTCGAAGGTGATCGCGTCCGGGCCGTGGTAGCCGTCCTGCGAGGTGTAGGTCAGCGTGCCCGTGTCCTTCACCAGCGCGTCGCCGTTGGCGTGCACGGCCGAGACGCGGTCGGCCTGCGTGATGCGCACACCGCCGCCGCCCTGCACCGTGACATGGTCGGCGAGCGGCACGTCGACCGTCTCGCCGCTTTGCACCTCGATGCCCGTCGTGTCGATCAGCCGCGGCGCGAGGTCGCCGACCGCCGGCACGTGGATGAACGCCGAGGCGTCCTGGCCGTCCTCGTCGGTGATCGTGTAGGTGATGATCCGGCGCTGCTCGGTGACCTCGACGCGCACCATGCCGTCGCCGACCAGCTCGCCCTGCTCCGGCGCGATCTCGAGGGCGTCGACCGTGCCGTCCGGGTCCTCGTCGTTGGCGAGCACCTCGACATCGGCCGTCAGCTCGTCCGTGACGTCGCCGACCAGCACGGTGTCGTCGCGCGCGATCGGCGACTGCAGCGGAACGTCTTCGTCGACCGTGACCATCAGCAGGCCCGTCGAGCGCGCACCCTTCGCATCGGCGATCGTGTATTGCAGCGAGGTCTCCTGCTCGGAGCCCGGCGCCGTCACGATGAGCCGATCGCCCAGCACGTCGGCCGACATGTCCGGCACGTCGTCTGGCAGGATGAGCCCGTCGTCGACCAGGCCGATCCGGTCGCCGTCGGGGTCGGAGTCGTTGGCGAGCACCGGCACGGCGACCTCGCGGCCCGGGCGGACGAACAGCGAGTCGGTCACGGCGTACGGCGACTGGTTGACATCCTCGGCCCCGGCGATGCCCACGCGCACGGTCGCGGTCGATTCCGCGCCGAGTCTGTCGCGCACCCGGTACGAGAAGGTGTCGACTCCGACAGAGTCGGGGAAGGCCTCGTAGACGAAGTGGTCCTTCTCGACGGAGGAGACCTTGCCCTTCTCGGGAGCCGAGTCGATGCCCATCAGCTCGACCGAGTCGCCGTCCGGATCGATGCCGTCCAGCGGCACGGCGATCTGCGCCTGCGTGCCGGCCAGGGCGCGCGCCTCGAGATCCTCAGGACGCGGAGCCTGGTTGCGCTCCTCGTCGAGTTCGAGGATGTTCACCGTGATGAACGCCGAGTCTCGCTGGCCGCGGGAGTCCTCCACCTCGTAGGTGACATAGGCCGTGCCAGGCTCATCGCCCGCTTTGAAGCGCACGGCGTCCTGCGAGACGAACGCCTCCCCCTGCTCCGGCTCCGGCAGCGGGTCGACGAGGGCGGGCAGCACCGTCATCTCATCGTCGTTCGGGTGGAAGTCGTTGGCGAGCACGTCGACCGTGGCCACATCGCCGACGCGCACCGTGACCTCGTCGTCGTTGGCGACGGGCGGCCGGATGTTGGTGGGCGCGGGGATCGGAATGATCACGACCTCGCCGGTGGCGGAGTATGGGCCGTTCGAGACGCTGTAGGTGACCGTGACCGACTCGGCGAGCGTGCCGGTGTCCGTCACGCGCAGCGTCTCGTGGTTCAGCACCGAGACGCTGATGCCGCTCGCGTCATCCGGCACCTGCACCGACTGCAGCACGAGCACCCCGCCCGTCGGGTCCTCGTCGTTGCCGAGCACGTTCACGAGCGCTTCGCCCCCGGCCGGCAGCAGCGCCACGTCGCGCACCGCGACGGGCGGCAGGTCGACGGTCTCGTCGGGGATCACGTCGACGCGCACATATCCGACGGCGGAGTTGGGGCCGGCCGCTGTCATGTACTCGACGTACTCCGTGCCGACGCTGTCGCTGCGGAAGGTGAAGGTCTTGTTCGCGAAGTCGGGTACGATCGCGGCCCCGGCGATCTCGCCGACGTTGGTCAGCCGCAGCGACTCGTTCGTGGGGTTCACATCATTGGCGAGCGGCGCGACCGTCGCCGTCTCGCCCGCGCGCACCACGACGTGGTCGTTGTTCGCGATCGGCTCGGTCGACCCCACTGGCCGGATGTCGAGCTTCAGCACGCCTGGAGTGCTCGCGTCGCCGTCGGAGACGGTGATCGGGATGTCGTGCGGGCCCTGCGTGCCGCTGGTCGCGCGGTAGGTGACCTGGCCATCCGGAGTGAAGTCGACGCCGTCGCCCGCGAGCGGCTCCACCGCAGTCAGGAAGACGTCGTCGCCATCCGGATCGCGCCAGTCCTGCAGCACGTTGTAGGTGACCGTGCCGCCGACCTCGATCGGCACCACGGGCTCGCGCTTCGGCTCAGGCGCGTCGTTCTCGCTCTCGGGCCGGATCTCCACCGTGACGGTCGCGGTGTCGGTGCCGCCCCGACCGTCGTCGACCTCGTAGGTGAAGGTGCCGCTGCCGCTGACGCCCGGCTGCACGGAGATCTGGAACGATGATCCGGCCTCGACCTTCGATATCTCGCCGATGCGCGGCCCGCCGTCGGGCGCATCGACCGTCAGGATGTCGCCGTCGGCGTCCGAATCGTTGTCGAGCACCTTCAGCACCGTGGAACGGCCGGCGCGCACGCCGAACTCGTCGTCGTTCGCGATCGGGTCCTGGTTCTCCTCGGTGCGCTCTGGCGGCTGCACCTCGATCGTCTCGTCGGTCGAGTCGTCCTCTTCTTCGCTCTCCTCGCCCTCCGGCGGGGTGAGGTCGTCCCAGTTGTCGACCTTGCGCACCTGGTCGACGACCTGCCATGCCGCACCGTCGGCGACGTCGTTGAGCACGATCACGTCGCGGTTCACGCGGAAACGCAGGTCTGTGGTGCTGCCGCCGGACGGAAGCTCGACGGAGGTGTCGTTCTGCGCGCCCGCGCAGTCGCGCACGAACACACCGCTGGACGCCCATGCGGCGTACGCGCACCCGTTCAGCCAGACCGGCTGCGCCGGCACGCCGTCGCCTGCGCCGGAGGGCGACACGTTCGGTTCCCCGCCGGCGAGCGGGAACTGGTGGAGCTCCGATTCCGTTGCGACGAGCACGCTGTCGCCGTCCGCGGAGGTCTGCTGCAGGCGCGCGCCCTGCGCCTCGTCTCGCGGAAGCTCAGCGACGATCCCGTCGGGCGTGACGATCTGACCGGTCGTCCTGTCGAAGACGACGGCCGTCGCTCCCACGGCGGCGATGTCGACGCTGTCATCGGCCCCGAGCATCTCGAGGGATCGCCTGTCGGGTTCCGCAGGCTGGCCGTTGGCGTCGGTCGCGATCGTGAACACCGAGGCTGTGGCCGGGGAGACGGCGTGCACGATTCCGTCATGCCCGACAGTGACATCGGCGCCTTCGCCGAGCTCGAGCAGCGGTTCCTCCTCGGCGCGGTCGAAGCTGCCGACCGCCTGCGTCGGAACCACGTACAGTTCGCCGTGTTCCGGATCGAGCACGACCGTGGACTGCCCGCCCATCTCGACGTCGGCAGCCGGCATCACCTCTGCCGGGGTCGACATCGACATCGTCGCGACATCGACGGCCGCCACGGTGGAGGTCTGCTGATCGAAGAGCAGCACGTCGCTGCCCTGCTGGCGCACGTCGAACTCGGGGCTCGTGGCCCGGATGGAGCCGTCGAGCTGACGGGAGGGATCGTTGAAGTGGCCGGCCGCGAGCAGCGAGGCGTTCGTGAGCCAGACGCTGCCGTCGTGCAGATCGAGCTCGGTGGTGGGGTTCCCGTCATGCGCGAACGCGAGCGTGGTCACGGCCACGGCGGCAACGCCCACTACTGCGCCGCCGGCCATCGTCCGACGGCGGCCGCTCAGCCACGACAGCATCGACATGTATCTCCCCCTGGCCGCTCTCCGGTACGGCGGCAGGGCACAGCGGTGCCCTTCGCACAGAGCTTAGTGGGTGACGGCTCCGTATTCACAGGCGAGGCCCTGGGGAGAACTCCCCTGGGCCTCGCTGTCACCGCTTCTTCGGCTTGGGCTCCTTCTGAGGGGCGCTGCCGCTGGCTGCGAGATCGGCGTAGTACTGCGCGGCCTCCTCCTGGCGGTCGCGCTCCGCACCCGAGGCGATCGGTGCGCGCACATGCTCCGGCTCGTACGCGAACGCGTCGACGAGGTCCTGCGCGTGCGGGCGCAGGCGGGAGCAGAGGCGGTCGATGTAGCTCGACACTGCCGCGGCGCGCTGCGCCGAGAGGCGACCGGTGATCAGGTACCACGCCAGGTGCGTCTCGATCAGCTGCAGGCCGAACAGGTCGCGCACCCAGGTGAGCACCATGCGGCTGTCCTCATCGTCGATGCGGTCGAGGGCGTCGGTGAACGCCTCCCACTGCAGCAGCTCCGCATGCGCGCGGGCTGCTGCGATCAGGTCGTTCTGGTTCTCGTTGAACACCGCGGCGCTCTCAGCCGGCGACATCTTGGCCGCGGGGCGCAGCTTCGCGGCCACGTCAGCGACCATCTGCTCGACGCGCGCGGCGAGGAGCTCGTGCTGGTGGTCGGCGCGCAGACCGAGTTCGACGGAGCGGGCGGTCGAGCCGAAGTCGGTGACCGCCTGGCCGAGCCGGCGCAGCCCCGCGCCGTTGTAGATGCGACCGGCCGTCTGCCCGGCGACGAGCCGCGCCACGTCGGCCGGTTTGCCCGCGAACTGCTTGGCGTAGTCGCCCAGCAGGCGCTTGCCGACCAGCTGCAGCAGCACGTTGTTGTCGCCCTCGAAGGTGACATACACGTCGAGGTCGCTGCGCAGGCCGGTGAGCCGGTTCTCGGCGAGGAAGCCCGCGCCGCCGCAGGCTTCGCGCGCCTCCTGCACGATGTCGAGCGCGTTCCACGTCGACAGCGGCTTCAGCGCCGCGGCGAGGGTCTCCAGATCCTGCCGGTTGTCGTCGGTGTCTGCCGCACCACTGAAGACGGCGTCGAACTTCTGCAGCAGCTCGTCGTGCGCGAAGGCCTGGGCGTACACCGTCGCCAGTCGCGGCATCAGCCGGCGCTGGTGGCGGCCGTAGTCGAGCAGCACGGTCTCACCCGCGCCGTCGTTGTCGAACTGGCGGCGCTGGTTGCCGTAGGTGACGGCGATCGTCATCGCCAGGGCCGAACCCCAGGTGGCTGCGCCGTCGAGCGAGACGCGGCCCTGCACGAGCGCGCCGAGCATCGTGAAGAAGCGGCGGCCAGGGCTGGCGATCGGGCTCGAGTAGGCACCGTCCTCGGCGACGTCGCCGTAGCGATTGAGCAGGTTCTCGCGCGGCACGCGCACGTGGTCGAAGTGCAGACGGCCGTTGTCGACGCCGTTCAGGCCGCCCTTGGGACCGTCGTCCTCTCCCCCGACACCGGGCAGGAATGCGCCGTCGTCGTCGCGGATCGGCACCAGGAAGCAGTGCACGCCGTAGTTCACGCCGCCGGTGACGAGCTGCGCGAACACCGTTGCGGCCTTCGCGTGCTGAGCGGCGTTGCCGAGGTAGTCCTTCCACGCGCCGCGGAACGGGGTGTTCACGACGAACTCGCCCGTTTCCGCGTCGTATGTCGCGGTCGTGCCGATCGCCTGCACGTCCGAGCCGTGGCCGGTCTCGGTCATCGCGAACGCGCCTGGCAGGACCATGTCGGAGGCATCACGCAGCCATTTGTCGTGGTGCGGCTTGGTGCCCAGCTGCAGGATCGCCGAGCCGAACAGCCCCCACTGCACGCCCGACTTGATCTGCAGGCTCGGGTCGGCGGCGACGAGCTCCTCGAATCCGGCGAGATTGCCGCCCTGGTTCTCCTGCCCGCCGTACTCCTTCGGGTTCGCGCGGGAGTTGGCTCCTGCCTTCACCAGCAGGTGCAGCTGGGAGAGCGTGCGCTCACGATGCTCAGGGATCGCCTGGCCCTCGATGCGCCAGAAGGCGGAGTCCTTGATCATCTCCCGCGCCTCGCGCCGGATATCGGCCCACGTGCCGAGCAGTGCCTCGGTCACGACAGGAATGTCGATGCGGGCCTCGAGCTCGTCGGTTTCGGCGTGCTTGGTGGCGATGTCGGTCATGCGTAAGCCTCCTCGTGCGCGCTTCGATGCGCGCGAGTGGCCCGCGCTCTGGGGTGCGCGGGCCATCCGTATGCCTTCACGTTATGCCTGTCGACCAAACCAGAGGCAATGCGTTGTGCGAGATCGACAGTTCGCCGTCGGGAAGGTGCCATCCGCCCTTGTGCCCGGCGCATAATCTCGGAAAATCCGCAGTCTCTCGGAGCAGATCCTCGAATCCCTCCGCGCTTTCGCGCATCCTCCGAGCTTCTGCCGCCGTTGTCGACGAAGACGCCCACGTCTCCGCCGACAACGGCATATGCGCCCCGCTCGCAGTGAGTCATGCCGAACCGAGAGCGTCGCCGCGCGCCTCGTCAGCTGCCGCCGGAGGCAGGGAAATCCGCTCTGGCACGCCGCTCGCGGCGAGTGGCCGGATCTGCCTGCGGAGTCGTCTCGGCGGGCACCCTCGTGAGCGCGGGGGTCGTGTCCTGTGCATCCAGCACCGCGGACGACACCGTCACATCCTGCTCATCCGGAGCCGGCGTCACATCCTGCTCATCCGAAGCCGCTTTCGACTTCTTGCGCTTCGTGCTCTGAGCGGGCTTCTGCTCATCCGGGGTGGCCTTCTCCTGACGAGCGGGCAGCCATCCGGAGACTCTGTTCCACAGTCGACGCATCTTCGGCCGCACGAAGTCGGCGAGCCAGCGCCACGACTGCGTGCGGATGAAGATCATGTCGCTGAGGATCATCACGAGCGAGAACCACGGCAGCGCCAGCAGGATGCCGATCGCGAAGTGCATCCCTGTGACGACGACGAGGCCCAGGATGCGGGTCCAGCGGTTCAGCAGCAGCACGGGGAACATCAGCTGCCCGTACACGGCCGCGAAAGTCGCGACGATCACGAGCGGTGTGAGGGTCCAGACGAAGTCGTTCAGCCACGGCAGCAGCGCGAGCTCCTGCAGGCGCAGCGTGTAGTAGACGGCGGTGCCGTCGCCCCACATCGGGCCCTGCAGCTTCCACAGCGCGCTCGCGATATAGGCGATGCAGAGCTGGGCGCCGATCAGGATCACCGCGACGTTGTTCGTCAGCACGGGGAACCAGCTCGGCACCCGGAACCTGCCGAATCCGAGCGCGGGAGGCTCGCCCTTCAGCCTGCGCCTGCGCGCATCGAGCGACCACACCCTGGAGGTGTCGGCGAGCAGCAGGAAGATCAGCACCACGCGGAGCGTCTGGTGGTGGCCCGTGGCGAACAGCTGCGGGTTCGTCGAGGCGAAGCCGAGCAGGAGCACCAGGAACAGCGGCGAGATGATGCGCATCCGCCACCCGAGGGTGTAGAGCGCGGCGACCACGAGCAGAACGAAGACCTTGACCAGCGTGACCGCGTCGCTGTCGGCGCGGGAGAAGAGCTCGGAGATCGGCCAGAGGTAGTCGTCGGTGAATGAGGTGCGGTAGTACACCTCACCCCAGCGCGAGCCCTCGCCGAATGAGTACGACATGTCGGGCAGGAACATCAGGATCAGCGCGATGGTCATCGCGCCGAAGCCCATGCGCATCAGGGCGACGCCGTAGCTGCCGCGGCGCTCGTCGAGCACCCAATGGGTGAAGAGTTCCCAGATTCTGATCACCTGAGTCATTCCTCATCACCCCCGGTACCGCCGCCTGTGGAGTCCGTGTCGTCTGATTCCACGGTGTCGCCCGGCTGTTCCTCGTCGTCGGTGAGCGATCCCGAGACGCCTGCCTTCTCCGCCCACTTCAGGAAGCTGGCGGAGAAGCCCTCGGTGCTCTGACCCGACCACTCCATGACCGGGCGCCAGCCCATGGCCGTGTAGCTCGAGCTGAGCTCCTCCGGCTCGTCTTCGAAGCGTTCGTCCCACCGGATGATCGGGGTCGACACGGATCGCGTCTGCACGGCGATCACCTCCCCGTCGTCGCTCCACAGCGCCTTCGCTGCCTGCGTCGCGTAGGAGGTGGCGAAGTTCGATGCCCGGATGAAGGCGCGTGCCTCGGAATCGAGACTGTCGTCGGCCTCGATGAGGGCGTCCTGCAGAGGTGTGAGATCTTCGTCCTCGTGGAAGTTCTGTTCGGCGACTTCGCGCTGGGCCGTCGACATGTCGAAGTACGTGCTCATCAGCCGAAGAGCGGCCTGAATCGACAGCTGCTTGCGCAGCACGCGCCGTGCGGGTTCGGCGAGCTCGATCGATGTGGCATCGACCCACTTGGTCGTCACGCGCTCACCGTCGGGCGTCTCCACCCATGCCCTCAGCCACAGATTGCGGTCTGAGTTCGCCGGGTTGGGGGCGAAGATCCGGTAGTCCTGCTGCAGATACGGATTGATGTATCCGGATGCGGCCGCGCCGGGGAGCACATCGTTGCGGATGTGGTCGTACGGCGTGTTGTAGACGGCCGTGAAGAAGACGTGGATCGCGATGAACACCGCCGCGACGCCCGCCGCAATTCGCGCTGAGCGCGGGAGACGGGCCGGGCGTGACGCGTTCGCCACACCCGACCCGTTTCCGCGCTTGGGGTTACCCTTGGTCACCCGCGAACTGTACTACGCCGCGTCGCCACGACGATGCCGACACCGGCGAGCAGCAGCAGGCCGGCGATGGGCAGCATGCCGCCCATGTCCACACCCGTTGCGGGAAGCTCGTCGTCGCCGTCACTTCCGGTCCCGGCCTTGGCCACGACCTTGAACTCGTCGTCGACCGTGCCCGAGGTGGCACCGGCCAGCTCGACCGTGTGGTCTCCGAGTTCAGCGTCGCTCTGGACGTTCCAGGTGAAGGTGACCTCACCGTTGTCGTCCGCGACCTGCGAACCGAGTGCGTACGGGCTGGAGAACATCGTTCCCTTCACCGTCTCGCCGGGCTGGAAGCCGTAGCCGTGAGCAACCTGCTCCTGGCCGTGCTCGCGCACATCGTGCTCCAGCTCCATCGAGATTCCACCGTCGTCGGGGTCAGTCGCACCGTCAGTGTCGGTGCTGCTGTCCGTGGTGTCGGTGTCGGTACCGGGGTCAGTGCCAGGCTCGGTGCCGGGGTCAGTACCAGGGTCCGTGCCCGGGTCGGTTCCAGGCTCCGTACCGGGGTCCGTACCAGGATCCGTGCCCGGGTCCGTACCGGGGTCGGTTCCAGGCTCCGTGCCCGGGTCGGTACCGGGGTCAGTACCAGGGTCCGTGCCCGGGTCGGTTCCGGGGTCCGTGCCCGGGTCGGTTCCAGGCTCCGTACCGGGGTCCGTACCAGGCTCAGTGCCCGGGTCAGTTCCAGGCTCCGTACCGGGGTCCGTACCAGGCTCAGTGCCCGGGTCAGTTCCAGGCTCCGTACCGGGGTCCGTACCAGGCTCAGTGCCCGGGTCAGTTCCAGGCTCCGTACCGGGGTCCGTACCAGGCTCAGTGCCCGGGTCAGTTCCAGGCTCCGTACCGGGGTCCGTACCAGGCTCAGTGCCCGGGTCGGTACCAGGCTCCGTACCCGGGTCCGTACCGGGGTCAGTTCCAGGCTCGGTGCCAGGGTCAGTTCCAGGCTCAGTGCCCGGGTCGGTACCAGGCTCCGTACCCGGGTCCGTACCGGGGTCAGTTCCAGGCTCGGTGCCAGGGTCAGTTCCAGGCTCAGTGCCCGGGTCGGTACCAGGCTCCGTACCCGGGTCCGTACCGGGGTCAGTTCCAGGCTCGGTGCCCGGGTCCGTACCAGGCTCAGTACCGGGCTCGGTTCCAGGGTCCGTACCCGGCTCCGTTCCAGGCTCGGTTCCAGGGTCCGTACCCGGCTCCGTTCCAGGCTCGGTACCGGGGTCCGTACCCGGCTCAGTTCCAGGCTCGGTACCGGGGTCCGTACCCGGCTCAGTTCCAGGCTCGGTACCGGGGTCCTCGTCGGCCGCGCGGACCGTCGAGGATGCCAGGTCGACCTGTGCGAGGTCGCCGCCCACGATCGCGATGCTCACGGCCGAGACGGTGAACGACTCGGGACCGAGCTTGCCCTCGCCGCCTTCCTCGGTCGGCTGGTCGTTGATCGTGACCGAGGCGACCTGGTTCAGCGCGTCGAACAGCGGCTGGAGGCCGGTGAGGACCGGGTCCACGATGCCGCTCAGGTTCGACGACAGGTCGGTGCCGATCGTGTCGAGCGAGGTGCTCAGCGTGTCCTGCAGAACACCGACGAGCGCGTCGACCAGCGGCGTGACGAGACCCTCGACCAGGTCCTGGAGGCTCAGCCCGACAAGTCCGAGGAGGGTGTCCAGGAGGCCGCCGTCGGCGATGATCTCGACCGTGGGGTCGCCCTCTGCGGTGCCAGCAAGCTGACCGAGGGTCGTTTCGACGATGATTTCAGCGTCGACGCTGGTACCAAGTGCGCTCAGCACAGCCGAAAGGTCCAGCGTCACCTCGGTGCTGTTCAGCACCTCTGTCACACCGTCAGTGACCTTCGTCGTGACCGTTCCGAGCGCGTCCGAGATCGCAGTGGTGACATTGCTGATCGTGGTGCTGTCGAGCAGCTCCGTGTTCGGGTCGAGACCGTTCAGCGATCCGCCGTCCGTGGCCGCGGCCAGGTCGACTGCGATGGTGCCGTTGGCGAGGTCGATCGACACGATGTCGTTCGGGTCGGTCAGCGGCTCGTTGATGATCGTGTTGCTCAGCTCGGTGAGCGCCGCGTCGAGACCGTCGACACCGATCGTGCCGCTGGAGACCGTTACGCCGGTCCCGAGCACGTTCAGGTCGATGTCCAGATCGCTGAGCAGCGAACCGACCGTGCCGTCGCTGGCGAGCAGGCCGTCGACGGTCGTACCGACACCACCGATCGTCGAGTCGAGTTCGGTCGAGATGTCGCCGACCAGCTGCGACGAGATGTCGAGCTTCGCGTCGGCGAGCACATACTCACTGCTGACAGTGCCCGCGTTCTCCTCCGCGGCAGATGCGACCGCGCCGAGCTCGAGTGCGAACTCGTCGATGACGCCGTCCGTGATCAGGTCGACATCGAGCTGGTCGAACAGGTTGGTCAGGTCGATCTTCGAGTTGCCGTAACTGCCGTCGTTGATGGCATCGACGTTGATGACGCCGTCTTCACCGACGACGCCCGCGCTAGCCTTCGACTCCGTGGCCGACGGCGTCGCCGCGTAGGCGTTCAGTAGACCGAGGTCGCCGAGCTCAAGCAGCCCACCGCCATCGGGGCCGCTGATGACCGGGATCGACACGCCGCCAACATCGACGGTCGCAATGCCGTCGAGCAGATCCGCGTTGATCGAGCCGGTGTCCACGAGCGGCTCGCTCGGGTTGCCGGCGTGCGCCGACACCGCATCGAGCAGGTCGCTTCCCAGCAGATCCGCGTCGAGGATCTGGCCCAGAGCTTCCGAGTCATCGTTCTCGTCCGCCGCAAGCGCGGGCAGTCCGCCCAGCGCGGCAGCGCCCAAGAGGGCGGCCGTTCCGATTGCGGCCGGAGCGAGCGCGCGGCGACCAATGCGCCGCAGCCCGCCAGGCCGCTTCTGTTCTTCAACTGACATGCAGTGCATCTCCCCAGAAATGACGACAATGGTCGATACTGCCCGCTCGCGGTGGCACGGTACGGACCGCACCGAGCTGGCAGACTCGTGACCTATCCAATCGGTATTCCAGGACGCTTGTCCACCGAGATTGGTGGCTCATCGTGTTTGAGGGTGTAGTAGCGGCCTGAACCCGCCGGTCTCGAGCAAGCTCCTCGCGATGTAGTGGGTCAGGTTCCTGAAGCCCAGGGCGGTGCCGCGGAGATGCTCGAGTCTGCCGTTGATCGCCTCGGACGGCCCGTTGCTCGTGCCGGGATGGTCGAAGAACGCGAGGATGTCGCCCGCGCGCCGCTTGATCGTCCGCCCGAGGGTGATCAACTCGGGCAGATCCTGTGGGACGCCGCCGGCGAGCTGGGCGATGACGCGCGTGAAGATCTTCTTCCCGGTGCCCGGCTTCTTGTGCCGGTAGGCGGCGACCGCGCGCTGGTAGACGTCCCAGGTGACCTCGACGGCGACATGATCGGGATGCGCGTCGAACACCGCCTCGAGCTTCGCGAGCTGGTGCTGTTTCAACAGTCCGAGCCCCGTCCTGAGCAGACGGCGGCAGCCGTAGAGGGGGTCGCCGGTTCGGCCGCGATGCCCGAGAGTCTCCTGCTGGACACGCTGCCTGGTCTTGTCGAGCGCATCGCCGAACAGCTGAACGACATGGAAGGGATCCATCACGGCCGTCGCGTCGGGGATCTCTTCGCCGGCGGCGGTCTTGTAGCCGGTGAAGCCGTCCATCGCGACGACGCCGACGCCGTCGCGCCACTGTTTCGGGCGCCCGGCGAGCCAGGTCTTGAAGGCGTGCTTCGAGCGGCCCGGGACCATGTCGAGCAGCCGGGCGGGGCCGGTCTTCTCGCGGGCCGGGGTGAGGTCGATGATCACGGTCACGTATTTGTCGCCGAGGCGCGTGTGGCGCCAGACGTGCTCGTCGACGCCGATCGTCGTCACCCCGTCGAACCTGCGGGGGTTGTCGATCAGGACGCGCCGGCCCTCGACGAGGACGGCGTCGTTGGTGGCATGCCAAGACACGTCGAGGGACTCCGCGACCCGCGCGACAGGCAGGTGCTGGCAGACGACAGCCTCCAAGGCCCACCGGATCGCGGCGCGAGTGAGTTTCCCCCGCGGCTCGGCCGCCGCCGTGGTGTCCTCGCGCCAGATCGTCCCACAGTCGGAACACGCGAAGCGGCGGACGCGGACGAGGAGCGTCGTCGGCCGCCACCCCAGCGGGACATGCGCCAGCCGGCGGGCCTGTGTCCCGCGGGCGATGCCTTCGGCACCGCAACCGCGACAGAACGGGTCGCGGTCGGTGACGCGGCATTCGAGTACCGCCTTGTCAGGATCGATCTGCTGGCCCGTGACGGTGAGGCCGTGCTCATCGAGGAGGCAGAACGCAGACAGGTCAGGGGTGGCGAAGGTACCGTGGATCATCGTCGAGGTCTTCCTGATGGACAGCGTGAGAACTTCCATCATCGGAAGGCCTCGACCTCGTCCCCGCGACCGCCACGCCGCCGGCTCGTCAACCGACGACTACACCCTCATCCGCGAAGAGCCAGATTGGTAACGAGCAGATAACGACTGAGACGACTCCCGCGTGATTCCGCGGTTCTTGCCTGGAAGTCTGTTGAGAAATGTCTCGATGCGGCCTCCGGGCGGCGCGCCCCCCGCGCTACGCCGCTTCGGCGATCACCCCGAGCACCGCCTCGCCGTATGCGTCGCGCTTCTTCGCTCCGATGCCGCTGATGCCGTCGAGCTGCTCGACCGAGCTCGGCCGGTGCTCCGCGAGAGCGCGCAGCGTCGCGTCGCCATCAGCGCCTGCACCCACGCTGATCCTCGACAACGCTCACATCAAAGGGCGCTGGCCGCGTGCTCGCGCAGGTACTCACGCAGATACGGGATCGTGAAGTCGACGAACCCTCTCCCCGCAGGCTGAATGACGGCCGCGTCGATCAACCGCTGCCGATAGATGGACACATACTTCGCGGACTCGCCGATTCGCCGCGCAACATCCGCGGTGCGTGCCGGGCCATCGTCGACGGCGATGGCTAGGAGCACCGTGCGGTCCACCGCGGACAGATCAGCAAGAGCCGCCGCGTGAACGGTGGAACCGAGGCGCTTCCGAGCAGCGGGAATGCCGCTGCTCGTCGCTGCGTCATCGATAGCACTGCCGGTCGTTTTGCGCCAGCAGTGATAGCCGACCAGCTGCACCATGAACGGGTATCCCCCGGTTGCCTCCGTAGCGGCGTCGAGCGCGCTGGAGGTGATTGTTCGCCCGTTCCGCGTGATGGTTTCTGCGAGCGACTCTCTGACATCGGCGAGGGAAACGTCGCTCAACTCTTCGCGGCTGGCACGACGCATGAAGGTGAGCACGCTGTCGCTGAGCACGTCAGAGACCGCCGAGGGCAAGCCAGCCATCACCAGGGCGATGTTCCGGTCCTCACGCACCAGATGCTGCACGACGGTTGCGAGATGCCGGATCTCACCGACACTCTTCCGATGGACTTCGTCGACTGTGATGAGCAGTCCGGTCTCGTTCGGTTCGAGTTCGTCAAGCAGCGATGCGGTGCTCTCGCGCAGGTCCGCCGGAGGATCTGCACGCGACTCGAAGGTCAGGCCTCCACCGACTACTGGCAGCGTGATCCCCCTCACGCGTGCGGAACGTCCTTGCCGCAGTTCCTCATGGTGACGCCGGACAGCCTGGGTGATGCGGTCGCACATTCCTGTTGTCGCAGTTTCGGCTATCGCGATCCATCCCTTTGCGACGACGATGTCGTGGACTGCGTTCAGTACGACTGTCTTGCCGACACCTCGAGGCCCGGTGATCAACGAGAGCCGCCCTGGCGCTCCGGGACCGTCATCGATCGATTCTTCGAATTCCTCCAGCACCTCGTCGCGCCCGACGAGAAGCGGCGGCGAAGCGCCCGCGGTCGGCTTGAATGGGTTGCGATACGCCATGAGATCCATCCTTATAGAGACTTTTAGACTCTTTAGACTCTTTAGACTCTAAGGATTGCTATGGACGCGCACGATGCCCGTCGTCCTTCTGCTGCGACCGATATCTGCATGCGTACGCACCGCTCAGCTCTCAGCCTGTGCGATGACCCCGAGCACCGCCTCGCCGTATGCGTCGCGCTTCTTCGCTCCGATGCCGCTGATGCCGTCGAGCTGCTCGACCGAGCTCGGCCGGTGCTCCGCGAGAGCGCGCAGCGTCGCGTCGCCGAACACGATGTAGGCCGGAACGCCCTGCTCGCTCGCCTGCGCCGTGCGCCACGCGCGCAGCGCCTCGAACAGCGGCCGGTCATCCGGAGCCAGCTGGTCGGCCGCCGACGCCTTCTTCGCACCGCCCCCGCCTCCGCCGCGGGAGACGCGCCCGATCACGTCGCGTCGCAGCGGCACCTGCGTCTCGCCGCGCAGCACTCCGCCCGATGCATCGTTCACGGCGAGCGTGCCGTACTCTCCCACGGCGCTGAGCAGCCCGCGGGCGAGGAGCTGTCGGATCACGCTGCGCCAGTCCTGCTCGGAGAGGTCCTGGCCGATACCGAAGGTCGTGAGCTGATCGTGCTTCATCCGGCGGATGCGCTCGGTCGAGGCTCCGCGCAGGATGTCGATGAGCTGGCCGGCGCCGAACGCCTGGTTGCGCTCGCGCTTCAGGCGCACGATCGTCGACATCAGCTTCTGCGACGCGACCAGGCCGTCCCACGTCTCAGGCGGTTCGAGGCAGGTGTCGCAGTTGCCGCACGGGCCCGACGCCTCGCCGAAGTAGTCGAGCAGGTTCTGCCGCCGGCACGACACGGTCTCGCACAGGGCGAGCATGGCGTCGAGATGCTGCTGCTGACGCTGCTGGATCGCCCTGTCGCCGTCGCTCTGCTGGATCATCCGGCGCTGCTGCACGACGTCGCCCAGCCCGTACGCCATCCACGCGACGCTCGGGTCGCCGTCGCGACCGGCGCGGCCCGTCTCCTGGTAGTAGCCCTCGACCGACTTCGGCAGATCGACGTGCGCGACGAAGCGGACATCCGGCTTGTCGATGCCCATGCCGAACGCGATCGTGGCGACCACGACCACGCCGTCCTCACGCAGGAAGCGCCCCTGGTGCTTCGCGCGGGTGCCCGCGTCGAGGCCCGCGTGGTACGGAATCGCGTCGATGCCCTTGCCCGCAAGGAACGCCGCGGTCTGCTCCACGGACTTGCGGCTGAGGGCGTAGACGATGCCGGCCGAGCCCTCCGGCTGCGACTGGATGAACGCGAGCAGCTGCTTGCGCGGCTCCGCCTTGGCCTCGACGCGGTACCGGATGTTCGGGCGGTCGAAGCTGGCGACGAAGTGCTTCGCCTCGGGCAGCGCCAGCCGCTCGGTGATCTCGCGATGCGTCTCGGGTGTGGCCGTTGCGGTGAGTGCGAGGCGCGGCACGCCGGGGAAGGTCGAGCCGAGCTCGCCGAGCGCCAGATAGTCAGGGCGGAAGTCGTGGCCCCACTGGCTGACGCAGTGCGCCTCGTCGATCGCGATCACGCTCAGGGTGCCGCGCTGCAGGAGGCTCACCGTCTGCGAGTTGCCGAGTCGCTCCGGCGCGACGTAGAGGATGTCGAGCTCCCCCGCGAGGTACTCGTTCTCAACACGGCGCCGCTCATCGGGGTTCTGCGTGGAGTTGAGGTAGGCCGCGTTCACACCGTTCTGGCGCAGCGCATCGACCTGGTCGTGCATCAGCGCGATCAGCGGCGAGACCACGAGCCCGGTGCCCTCGCGCACGAGAGCGGGAATCTGGTAGCAGAGGCTCTTTCCTCCGCCTGTCGGCATCAGCACGACGGCGTCGCCGCCCGAGATCACCTGGTCGACGGCTTCTGCCTGGTCTCCGCGGAACGACTCGAAGCCGTAGACCGTGCCGAGCGCCTCGAGCGCCGTCGCGTAGCGGGAGGGGGTGGCGGCGCGGGCTGCGGATGGCGCCGACCCGGGCGCGGCCGATCCGGATGACGGCTGTGCGCTGGTGCCGGAGCGGTCGATCTGCACGCCGGGCCCGACCCACTCGATCGCGCCGCCCTGATACGCCTGCTCGGCGTAGGGATCGCCGTGACCCGCGTAGGGGTCGCCGTACTCATCGTCGAGCGGCTCCTCGGGCGGAACCCACTCGTCTTCCGGGTGCGCGTAGGGTTCGCTCGTAGTCACTCCACCAGCGTAGGCGGCGGCTGCGACATCCGGCGCCTACGCGGCGCGCCTGTGGAGAACCTCGGCCCCCGGCATCGGCCTTCCCGGATGTCGGGAGTCTGGCGTAGCGTCGGCATATGGCTACCACAAGGGTCGTGCGCAACGATGACGAGCGCCGCTACGAGATCTTTCTGATCGACGACGCCACAGGGTCCGAGACGCTCGCGGGCTTCGCCCGGTTCACGCTGGGCACCAACAAGACGCGGTTCGTGCACACCGAGACCGACCCTGCGTTCAAGGGTCGCGGGCTCGGCAGGGTGCTCGCGGCGGAGGCGCTGGCCGACGTGGTCTCCCGCGGCGACACCGTCATGCCGCTGTGCCCGTTCATCGAGAAGTACTTGCGCGAGAACGACGTTCCCGGCGCCGTTGTGGAGTGGCCGACACGCGACTGAGGAGGTGGTTCATCCGGTACTAAGGCTTGCCTCAGCTGAATCCCGGTAAACTCGTCGGGTGAGCAAGCAGGGCATGTCGACGCGAGTGCTCCTCGTGTGCGCCGCGATCGCCGTCGTCACCGGTGCGCTGGGCGGCGCCGAGGGCTGGCTCTCCGTTCCCGTAATCGCCACGGTTCCCTTCCTCTACGGGTTCCTGCTCGGCGTGCACGCACTGCCGGGCATCGTGGCGCAGGAACTGTTCCGCCTTCCGGGCGTCGCGCTGCTCACCCACGTGCTGGCGGGGCTGGTCGGTTCGGCGATCGCTCCCGTGTACATCCCGCAGTTCCTCGGCACCGCGCTGATGTTCGGGCTGATCCAGGAGGGCGTGGCCGCGCTGTTCCGCTACCGCGCGTGGAGCTGGTGGCGCTATCTGATCTCGGCGCTGATCATCGGCGCCGTCGTCGCGGTGGCCGTGTGGTTCGCCGCCGACCTCGCCGCGCTGCCGGCGTGGGCGCAGGTGACGTACCTGTGCCTGTCGCTGCTCGGCCCCGTCGCGTGGACCATCGTCGGCATCAAGATCGGCAAGGCCCTCGAACGCGCAGGCGCCGCACCCCGCCGCCGCGTCGTCCGGAGCTGACCCGCGATGCCCCGCCGACTCACCGCCCCCTCGCGAGGTGCCTGGGCTTTGTCGAGATGCCACGACATTGACGGGGTTCTGGACCATCTCGGGGCACCTCGCGAACCTGCACGTGCGGCAGCAGCGCACGGACCCCGCCGCGCGACATGACCGCGCCCGTTCCGCACGCCCTGGTCACTCTCGAGGACGTGAGCGTCACCCATCCGGATGCCGATGAGCCGACGCCGAGGAACGTCTCGTTCCGAATCCTCCCCGGTGAGGTCGTGCTGCTGCTGGGCCCGAGCGGATGCGGCAAATCGACCCTCGCGATGACGCTGAACGGCCTGATCCCGCACGCGCACGACGCCGAGCTGACGGGCCGGGTGACGATCGCTGGGTTCGACACGGCCGAGGCGACGCCCGCCGAGCTGAGCCGACACGTCGGCATGGTGTTCCAGGACCCGGATGCGCAGATCGTCACCGGATCGGTGCTCGACGAGGTCGCGTTCGCGCTGGAGAACCTGCTGCTGCCCGCGGACGAGGTGCTCCTCCGCACCGAGCGCGCGCTGCGCACCGTGGGACTGTGGCAGCGGCGCGGCGACGACCCGAGCGTGCTGTCCGGCGGCGGCAGACAGCGCCTCGCCGTCGCGTGCGCGATCGCCCCCGAGCCGCGACTGCTGGTGCTCGACGAGCCGACCGCGAACCTCGATCCCGCGGGGCGTACCGACGTGTACGCCGCAGTGCGGGAGCTGGTGCGCGGCGGGGTGACCCAGCGGCCAGGAAGCGACTCAGCCGCGGAGCAGTCGGCACCCACGGCGCCCGGTTCGGCCGGGTCGGCGCACAGTTCGGCGGCCAGGCCCGACGCGCCCGCAGTGCTGCTCGTAGAGCACGACGTGAACGCCGTGCGCGAACTCGCGACCCGGATGATCGTGCTCGACCACGACGGCGCGGTCGCGATCGACGGCGCACCGGATGAGGTGCTCATCGAGCACGCGCAGCTGCTGCGCGAGCTCGGGGTCGGGCCCGACGAGGGCGGCGAAACCACCGCCGAGCCCACGCCGTCGAACGAGGTCGAAGGCGCACCCCCGCCCACAACCATCACCGAGCGCACACTGCCGCCCGCCGCCTCCACCCCATCCGGGGTCTCGCCCGATCACGGCGACGAGACCCGGCCCGCGAGACGCACACATATCAACCAAATGGGCGACCAAAGCGGGGCATCTCGACAAACTCCAGACGGTTCGGCAGTGGTGGCGCGAGCTCTGACCGTGACGCGGGGGCGCGGGCGGGGTGCCGCGACGCTGCTGCGGGATGTCACGCTCGAGGTTCCTCGGGGGTCGTTCACCGCGATCATCGGGCCGAACGGGGCGGGCAAGACCACGCTCGCGCAGGCGATCGCCGGGGTCGTGCCTCCCCCGCGCGGGCAGGTGCTGATCGCCAGGGATGGTGCGCCGCCGCTCGATGCCGGCAGCGCGAAGCCGCGTGAGCTGGCCGCGCAGATCGGCTTCGTCTTCCAGAACCCCGAGCACCAGTTCGTCGCCCACACCGTGCGCGACGAACTCGCGCACGGGCTGCGCCGACTCTCCCCCGCCGACCGCGACGCGCGCGTCGACGAGATGCTGGGTCGCTTCGACCTGCGAGCTCACGCCGACCGGCATCCGTTCCGCCTCTCCGGCGGCCAGAAGCGCCGCCTCTCGGTCGGCACCGCGCTGATCGGCGGTGCCGACCGGCCGGGCGGAGTGCTGGTGCTCGACGAGCCCACATTCGGCCAGGATCGCGCCCGCGCCGACGCGCTGCTCGCCCTGCTCGACGAACTCCACCGGGGCGGCACCACAGTGATCGTCGTCACGCACGACCCGGATCTCGTCGCCCGCCACGCGACGCACATCGCCGCCGTGAGAGACGGCAGGCTGGCAGGCTTCGGCCCCGCCGACGAGGTGCTCCCGCTGGTGCGCGAACCCGCGTTCTGGCGCCCGGATGCCGGTACGAACACACAGGTGCCTTCCGGGCATCCGGGCCCGGACACGACAATCGACAGTGACCAGTCGGCTTCTGCGGCAACGTCGACGGCGGCCGGCGCGGATCCGACCGTCCCGGCTCCCGTCGCGCCTCCGGGCCCCGACACAACGCTCGAAGCCGACCGCCCGATTTCCGCGGCCCCGTCGGCATCGGCCACCGCTGATACCGGCCATGACCCTCCGGATGTGCACCCCCGCGCCGCCCCGAGCCGCTCCCCGCTCGAGCGGCTCGATCCGCTGGCGCTGCTTGCCGCGGTGCTGCCGGCGATGATCGGGCTCGTGTTCACGCGCGATGTCGCCACACCGGCGATCGCCGTCGCCGCCGCGTACGCCGTCGTGCTGATCGGCGCGCCGAAGACGCGTGCTCTGGCCGTCTGGCTCTGCGTCATCCTGCCCGTGATGGCGCTCGCCATCGCCGGCGGCTTCACGCTCTGGAGCGACGCGGCCACCGGCGCCGCCACCGGACTGCGGCTGACCGCGCTGCTCGCGCTCGCGCTGATCCCCGGGCTGAGCACGGACGGCACCGCGTTCGTCCGCTCGGTCGTCGCACACCTTCGGGTGCCGTATCGCATCGGCTACGCCGCCCTCGCCGCCTACCGGTTCGTGCCGCGGTTCCGTCACGAACTCGAGGTGATCCGATCCGCGCACCGTGTGCGCGGCACCGGAGGAGACCCCGTCTCGCGCGCTTTCACCGCCATCGTGCCGCTGCTGGCCAGCGCCATCCGGCACGCCGAGCGCGTGGCACTCGCCATGGACGCCCGCGCCTTCGGCGCCTTCCCCACCCGCACCGAGCGCCACCCGCCCCGTTGGCGCGTGCGCGACACCGTCGCGGTCGTCGTGGGCCTTGTGGTGACCGCGGCTGTGTTCGCCTCAGGCGCGGTGCTGCCCGGCTGAGGAGGGCCTATTCGTAGTCCGGCGCCGCCTCGAGGCCGAAGAAGTCCTCGAGCGTGTGGAACTCGCCTTCGTGGTACGCGACCGCGAGCTCCGTGCCGATGTAGCGCAGGTGCCACGGCTCCGGCGAGTAGCCGGTCGTGTCGGTGTACCCCTCTTCGTAGCGCACGATGAAGCCGTACTTCCACGCGTTCTCGGCGGTCCACTGCCCCTGCGGCGACGCGCCGAACTGGTCCATCGTGCCGCACCCTGGGCTGCACGGCACCACGTCGACGGCGTACCCCGTCTGGTGTTCGCTGTGTCCGGCGTGCGCGGACGTCGCCTCGGCCGCCTCCAGCCCTGAGCTGTTCACGTAGCCGTTGAAGAGGTTCTCCTGCAGCCCGTACGAGCGGTAGCCGCTGGTCACGGCGATGTCGCCGACGCCCTCGGTCGCGGCGTCGGCGATCAGCCGGTTCACCGCGTCGGTCACCTCGGCGCGCAGCACGCTCGACGTCGTGACGCGCCGGTCGGGCGCGGTGAGGTTCTCCGGCACGTAGTCGATCGGGTCGAGCGTGACGTGCTTGTTCACGACCAGCCACGGCCAGCGCCCGTCGTTGAGCGCGATGCAGGGCGCGGAACCGGCCGCCACGTGCCCGCGGAAGGCCTCCGCTCCCCCGAGCGCCTCGATCACGGCATCCGGATCACCCGCGTCGAGAGCCTGGGTGACCTTCGCGTTCTCGCACGGCGCCGCGGCCGTGACCGCGTCGATGTCGGGCGCGGGCAGCGCCGTGGCGGTCGCCGGGCCGGTGGGTTCCTGGGTCGTCTGCGCCGCCGGCGCCTGGGCCGTCGCGGCGGTCATGTGCCCGATCGCAGCGCCGGCCGTGCCTCCCACCACGATGAGGAGCACCATCAGCATCCCGAGCGCACTCCGATGGCGCGGCGCGGCGCGATGCTGCGCCAGCGGCGTGCGCGCGGTCACCATCGAGAACCTCATCGCTTCCATTGTGTCGCACCGGATGTGAGCTCCCAGGGAACCCGTCCGGTATATGACGACGGGCCTGCACGCTGAACAGTGCGCTCTCCGGCTTCCGGATGCCGGACGGGTCGCGTCAGCAGACCCGCAGGCCCACCGACACGACCCCCTCAGTCGCGCATCCGGCTCCGGCTCACGCCGTCGTCAGATCCTCAACGGTCGGAGCGCCGGCGAGCTCGTCGATCAGGTCGTCGCCTGGAGCGGCCTCCTCGAACGGCGCCTCGATCTCGGCGCGGCCGAGCAGCTCCGTCATCCGGCGGCGGCGCTGGCGCGGGATAAGCGTGACCACGCGCCCCTCGTTGCCCGCACGGCCGGTGCGGCCCGCCCTGTGCAGGTACGTCTTGAACTCATCCGGAGCATCCGCCTGCACGACCAGATCGACGTCGTCGACGTGGATGCCGCGCGCGGCGACATCCGTGGCGACCAGCACCTGCGCCTTGCCCTTCGAGAAGCGCTCGATGTTGCGGGTGCGCTTGGCCTGGTTCAGGTCGCCGTGCAGCGCGATCGCGCGCAGCCCCGCGTCGTCGAACTGCTCGGCGAGCATCTCGGCGTAGGCGCGGGTGCGGGTGAACACCAGCGTCTTGCCCTCGCGGTTGACCAGCTGCTCGAGGATCTCGGCCTTGCGGCGGTGCTCGACGACCAGCACGCGGTGATCGATCGTGCCGGTCTCCTGCGTCTCGCCGGCGACCTCGTAGACGGCCGGCTCGGTGAGGAACTCGTCGACGAGCGAGGCGACCTCGCGGTCGAGGGTCGCGGAGAACAGCAGCTTCTGGCCGCCATCGGAGGTGAGGCGCAGGATGCGCTGCACCGGCTCGAGGAAGCCGAGCTCGCACATGTGGTCGGCCTCATCGATCACGCTGGTGGTGATGCTCGACAGGTCGAGCTTGCCCTGCTTGTGCAGATCCTCGATCCGGCCGGGCGTTCCGATCACGATGTCGACGCCCTTCTTCAGTGCACCGACCTGGCGGCCCTGCGGAACGCCGCCGTAGATCTGCGTGGTGAACAGACCCACGGCGCGGGCGATCGGCTGCACGGTGCGATCGATCTGCAGCGCCAGCTCGCGGGTCGGGGCGAGGATGAGGGCGACGGGTGCGCGGCCGAACTCGCGCTTGGTGCCCTTCTGGGCGCGCAGGATGCGCTCGACCAGCGGTGCGCCGAATGCGATCGTCTTGCCGGAGCCGGTGCGGCCGCGGGCGAGCACGTCGCGCCCGTCGAGGATCGACGGGGCCGTCGACGCCTGGATCGGGAACGGGCTCGATGCGCCCATGTCGGCGAGCGCGCGGACGATGTTGTCGCCGAGGCCGAGGTCGGCGAAGGTCACCTCGGCGACGTCACCCGCGTCGACGGCCTGCGCCGTGAGCTTCTCGTGCACGACGTCGATGTGGTCCTCCTGCGCACGGGTGCGCGGCGCCTGCTGCTGTTCGCGGTTCTCGCGCCATGCGCGCTCACCCGCGTACTCAGTGCGGCCGGGGGCACTGCCGGCGCGACGGTCGTCGCGGTCGGGGCGGGCGCCGGATGATCGCGAGCCGCGGTCGTCACGCGAGCCTGGGCGGCGGTCGTCACGACCGAAGCGCGATCCGGAACCGCGGTCGTCACGCGTGCCTGGGCGGCGGTCGTCGCGGTCGGAGCGGGCACCGCGGTCCGTGCGGTCGTCGCGGCCGAAGCGCGACCCGGATGCGCGGTCGGTGCGGTCGGGGCGGCGGTCGGTGCGGTCGGAGGAGCGGTCACCGCCGAAGCGGTTGTCGCGGTACCCGCCGCGGCCTGTTTCGCCACGGGTGTCGCGGCGACCGTCGCTGGAGTCAGCGCCGCGGCCGAAGCGGCGCTCGCCGCCTGAGCGGTCGGCGCGGTACCCACGACTGCCGCCGTCGAAGCCGCGGTCGGCGCGATCCGCGTCACGACGACGCGCATCGCGGTCCGCGCCGCGGCGATCGGAGTCGAAGCGGCCGTTCCCACCCCGGCGGTCGCGATCGAAGGAGCGCCCACCGCGGTCGGCGCCCTCCCCCCGACGCTCGTCGCCGAAGCCGCGTCCGCCGCGACGGTCATCGCCCTGACGGCGGTCACGGCTGTCTGCGCCGAAACGGCTGCCACGGCGCGCGTCACCGCCGCGACGATCTCCGTCGAAGGAACGCCCGCCGCGCTCGAACCTGTCGCCGCCGCGCTCGCCCCCGCGGAATCCGCGGTCATCGCGCTCGGTACCGCGTCCGCCGCGACGATCATCGCCGAAGCGGTCGTTGCCGCGGCCGCCGGAGTACCCGCCGCGACCGCGGTCGCCGCCGAACGAACGGTCGTCGCGCGACGGCCTGCCGGAATCGTCGCGGCCGCGCACGGGGCGGCCGGAGCCGCCGTTGTCGCGGGAGAATGCGCGGGCGTTGTCGCGACCTGCGCGGTCCTCGTCCGTCCAGCGCTGCTTGCGCGCGCCGGGGCGATCGGCCGACTGACCGCGATGCGAGGACTTCTTCGCGTAGCGCGGATCGAAGTTCTTCGCGGGGCGTCCGCCTGCGGGCTTCTTGTTCTTAGGCATGCTGAATCAGCACCTTCCAGGTGTTCTGCGGCCTCATGAGGACCACAACCACACCCGTGCACCGTGCACGGCATCCCAAAGCCGACCCTTCAGGCTACCGCCCCGCCCTGAGAAACGTCTCTGCCCCATCCGGGCCTGCGCTTCAGGGGCAGTGCCGGACGATGAGGTTATCGAGACGCTGCGCGACCCCGAGCTCGCGTGATGCCCCTTCGCGCCCGACGGTTCAGGTCGTAACCTGTGGGCATGCGACGGGATCGGCTCTCCAGGAAGTATCCACTGTCGGGTGTCGGCGGAGCCTTCGATGCCGTGTGGGCACCGTCCGCACATCTGGCCGATCAGGCCCGCGACGCTGAGAAGCTCACAATCGTGCCCGCCCCGACGCCGGACGGTGGCAACGGCGTGATCGACTTCGCCGACGGAGCTGTCACGATCGAAGTCTGAGCGGCGACTCTGATGCGCCAAGATGGAGGCACCACCGCTGTCGAAGGAGGACGTCATGTCGTCGCATTCCCCAGTCGATCCCACCGGTCAGCAGGTCATGCTCTCTTCGGGCGCCGTCACGGCCAGGATCGCGCAGGTCGGCGCGGCGCTGCGCGGGCTCGCCGTCGACGGAACCGATCTCGTCGCCGGCTACCCCGACGGCGTCAAGGCGCCAGGGGCATCCGGGATCGTGCTCGTGCCGTGGCCGAATCGCGTGCGCGACGGACGATGGAGCCACAACGGCGGGGAGCAGCAGCTGCCGATCAGCGAGCCGAAGTTCCGCAACGCCAGCCACGGGCTGCTGCGCTTCACGCCCTACGACATCGAGCAGACCGACGCCGCGGCGACCCTGCGCGCCAAGATCTTCCCGCAGAACGGATACCCGTTCGCCCTCGACACAGCCGTCACCTACGCGCTGACGGATGACGGCATCAGGGTGACCCATTCCATCCGGAACGTCGGCGCCGATCCGGCCCCGGTCGCCGTAGGCACGCACCCGTACCTCGCAGTCGGCGACGCCGATCCGGCGGAGATCACCGTGGCCGGCACCGGAACGACGTGGATCGAGACCGACGAGCGCATGCTTCCGATCGCCGAGCACCCCGTGGGCGAGGCGACCGACCTCCGCGCGGGGCGTGCGCTCGGTGCGGGGTTCATGGACCGCTGCTACGCGAACCTGACCCGCGATGCCGACGGGCTCGCGCGCACGACGCTGACGGCTCCGGATGGTCGGGCCACCACACTCTGGCAGGGCGAGGGGCTCGACTACACCCACATCTTCATCACGGACGGCTACCCCGGCCGCAGCCATGCGATCGCCATCGAGCCGATGAGCGCCCCTGCCGATGCGTTCAACTCGGGCCGCGGCCTGCGCACCATCGCCGCGGGCGATGAGCTGACGTTCGAGTGGGGCGTGGTGCGCGCCGCCTGACACCCGGCCGTCGAGGCCCGCTCGGCTCGCTCGGCTCGCTGCCGAGATGCGCACCTTTTGTCCAGAAGGGCGTCAGAACCGGCGCATTTCGACGGGAAGTGCGCATCTCGGCAGCGGGGTGCGGGCGGGTCAGTCGGGGCGCAGGACTTCGCGCAGCTCGGCGCGGCGTGTGACGCCGAGCTTGCGGTAGATGGCGGCCAGCTGATTGTTCACGGTGTGGGGCGATACGCCGTGCCGCTCGGCGATCTCCTTCGTCGTGAGACGCTCCGCGGCCAGTCGCGCGACCTTGTGCTCCCGCTCGGTCAGCTGCGCCGACCGGTCGGGCCGCCCCGCCCACAGCGGCACCCCTGGTGCGTCGGTCAGCAGCTCCGCCGCGCGCACCGAGCACCTCCTCGCCCGCAGCTCCGCCGTCGCGTCCAGCGCCGGTCGGATGGACAGACCCGTCCAGATATCGACGGCCGTTGAGACGAGCCCGAGCTCGGCGGCCTGCTCGGCGAGCGCATCGAGCGCGTCCGCATCCCCTGCTATCGCTGCCTCCGCATGCTGGACGAACAGCTCGAGCATGCCGCCCCCGGCGAGCGAGGCGGCACGCCGCAGCACGGCCGCGGCAGCGGGCACGTCGTGTCCGAGCCTCACGGCGCAGTGCGCCAGCATGCCGCCGAAGTACGTGTGCTGCGCGGCGAGCAGCCCTTCGGCGGTCGCCAGCAGCGTCTCTCCCGCCGCACCACGGCGGCCGTCGAGGTACGAACCGCGCGCACGGACCCAGCCGCTCAGCATCACCACCTTCGGATCGTCGGCTGCGGCATCCGGAATCTGTTCGAACGCCTGCGTCGACTGTGCGGTGCGGCCGGCGGCCAGGGCAGCAGCCCCGGTGAGCGCGTATGCGGCGGGGAGGAGCCCTGCCGTATCGCGCCAATCGAGATGAACGGTCGCGGACTGCGCCGCCTGATGCGCGACGTCCGCATCGGCGGAGAACAACTCGAGCACGCCGAGGGCATACTCCCAGGCGCCGAGACTCTCCGGTTTCTGCGAGCCGGCCGAGGCGATCGCCTCCTGGATGCTGCGGCGCGTCGCGAGCACGTCGCCGCTGTACGACAGCGCCATGACCTCAGCGAGGTCGATCAGCGAGGCGCCACCCGGAACCAGGGCGAGCACCTCATCCGGGATGCGCCGCAGGTCGGGCAGCAGCCGCTCCGCGTCGTCGAGCGGCCCGGAGATGAGACCGCCCATCGCCGTCGTGATCAGGCCCAGCGCGGCATCTGCACCCACGGCACCGACTTCTGCCACAGGTCTCGATTCGACGCGCTCGCTCTGCCGCCCTGCCACGGAAGCCCATCGCATCCTGGCACGTACCAGGTGCGCGGCCGCGATGTCGTCATCGACGACGGCCGCCGCGTCGGCGAGCACCGCGAGCGCCGCAGCTGCGTCGTGCCGTCGGACCCCGAGATGCTGCGCCATGGCGAGCGCGACCGACACCCGCTCGACATCGGTGCGAACGTGCAGCTGCGCGGCGCGGAACGACGCATCCGCTTCGGTCGTCTCGCCGAGAGCAGAGGCCGCCGACCCCACCACACGGTGGGCCGCCGGATTCGACGGATCACCGGCGAGCGCCGCCTTCGCGGCCAGAAGCGCCAGCGGCTCGTCGAACGCTCCCAACGCGTGCTCGGCGAGCCCGACCGCCGCATCAGGGTCGATGTCGTATCCGTGCCGGACGGCGAGCGCGTCGGCACGGCGCGCAGCGCCGGGGTCGCCGCTCGCGGACGCCTCGCGAAGCGCCCTGATCGACTCTCCGACCAGTTCCCGCCGCAGTGCCGACGACCCGCGAGTTCGGAGGTGCTCGGCGTCGAGCGGGTGGATCAGCCGAATCCATCCGGATGCCGTCGTTTCGATGAGGCCGGCATGCGCGAGCGCGCGACGGTCGGCGGGGGCGATGGCAGCCGATGGATACTCGCCTGCGAGCGCCGCGCACGTGACGGCGTCGACGGCCGACGGGTCCAGAGCGGCGAGCTTCGCCTCCGCCCGCTCGGCCAGGCGCGGTGTCGGCATCGGGGCGTCGCGCAGCTCCCATCCGTGCTCGGATTCGACGAGTCGGTCGGAGTCGCGCGATCCGGCGATGAGCTCGACCAGCTGCAGCGGGCTGCCCCCGCTGGCGAGCGCGAGCTTCGATACCGCCGCGGGCGTCGCCTGGCCGCCGAGTTCGCGTTCGATGATCTCGGCGGCCTCTGCCCTCGTCAGCGGAAGCACGCTGACCGGGGCCAGGTCGCCGCTGTCGCAGAGCGCGCGCACGCCGTCTGGCACAGCCGCGATGTCCGTCGCGGTCAGGATCGCCGGGAGCCGAGTGGTCTGCAGGAGCTTGAGGATCACGAACAGGGAGGCAGGATCAACGTGTTCGACGCCGTCGACCAGCAGCGCACTGGTGGAGCGCCGACGGGCGAACGCATCGATGATCCCGGCTGGACTGCTCGGCATGGTGACGGCGAGGTCGGCGACGCCGAGGAACAGCCCCAGCGGCACGTCGCCGCCGACGCTGTGAGCTGCGAGCACCGGGGCCGTCGAGCCGCGCTGCTGCAGCGTTGCGCTGGCGGCGCGCAGCATCCGAGTCTTCCCCGCACCGTGCGCGCCCGTGACCAGAAGCCCGCGTCCGGCCGCAGTGTGCTGCTCCTCCAACAGGTCGAGCAGCTGCTCACTCCCCATCGGTCCGACAGTGCGACCCATGACCGTTCCTCCCTGCGCCCTCGCAACGATCGGCCGCGCCCGGCGAGGGCCACGTAGTGCATTTCTCACTATGGAGCCGAGTGATCGGCTCAGCCTAGCGTGATACCGGGCTTCCGCCCTCGGGTTCGTCAGCGTTCGGCGCTCTGCCGCCGCCGCCTCACCGAACGCGGTGGACAGCATCGCACAGTGTACGAAGGAGAGAACAATGACCGACTACGCGTCACCACAGCAGGAAGGGTCCGTCCCGCAATCGGCGGGCATCGATCCCAAGATCGGCGGCCTGCTCGCGTACTTCACCTGGATCGGTGGGCTCATCATGCTGCTCACCCAGAAGCACTCAGAGGTCCGGTTCCACGGGGCGCAGTCGATTCTGTTCAACATCGCCCTGTTCGCGATCTACCTGGTGATCGGAATCCTTCAGTTCATCGCCGGACTGATCTTCTGGGCACTGGGCCTGGCCGTCGGAGTCCTCTATGCGCTTGCCGCCGTCGGCGGTCTGGTGCTCTGGATCGTGCTGGCCATCAAGGGCTACAAGCTCCTCCACTACCGGCTGCCGGTGATCGGCAAGATCGCCGAGAAGTGGGCTGCCTCGTGAGACGTCGGCGTCTCCCTCTGCCGACGACGTTCCGCACGTGAAGAAGGAGTAGGACATGCGCCGCACACCCGTGTTCGCACGAATCACAGGAATCGCACTCGGAGCCGCAGCCGTCTGCGCGCTCACCGCGTGCTTCAGCAACCCGCTCGAGGACATGTCGGAGGACCTCGCCCAGGGCGGCGCGGAGAAGATCATCGAAGAGGCCACGGGCGGAGAGACCGACATCGAGTTCGGCGACATCCCCGACGACTTCCCCGATGAGATCACGCTCGTCTCGGACAACGTCGTGCAGGGTATGTCGATCAATTCAGACGATGGCAAGGGCACCATGGTGACGGTGTCCGACCCCCGCAGCGTCGACGAGCTCGCGCAGCAGGTCAAGGCCGACTTCTCGGGCTGGGAGGAGACGGTGTGGAGTGACATGGGCGAGATGGTGACGGGGATCTACACGCTCGATGAGACGCTGTCAGTCACGGTCGGCGTCATCGAAGGCTCCGGCGACGAAGACACGATGGTCTCCTACACCGCCATCACCACCGCGCCCTGACCATCCGGAAGCCCGCCCGCACGGAGAGCACCGTCAGGGGCTGCCGAGATGCGCACTTTTCGCCCGAAAGGGCGACAGAACCGGCGCATCTCGGCGAAAAGTGCGCATCTCGCGAGCGGGCGCGGGGCGGCGCCCCGCACCCTGCGTCAGTGCTGGTTGCGGGATCTGCGGGTCTGGACGGGTGAGGCGGCGGGAAGGGCGTGCGCCGACTCCTGATCATCCGGATGCTGCACGGTGACGGTGACGATCGGGGTCTCGCCAGGCACGGCGCCGGGGCGGTGCACGTCGACGACCGTCTGACCGTGCTGCTGCGCACGGGTCATCGGCTCCGTCGGGGTCACGACCGTGCCGGTCACCGTGCGTTCGATATCCGTGCCAGGACGGCTCGCATGCGCCTCTCCCCCTGCGGCATCGCTCTCCGCCGCCGAATCGCTGCCGGCGAGCACCGGGATCTGGGCGTCCGCGGGCTCTGCTGGCTCCGCGCGACCGTCGGCCTGGGCGATGCCGTGCCCGCCGGGGCCGCCGCTCGGGGCATCCGGATCCTGGCCCGCTCCGCCGTCCGGTCCGTCGCCGCGACGGGCACGGCGGCGCTCGCGCGCGCCCTCGACGAGGTTGTACAGCGTGGGCAGCACGATCAGCGTCAGGAACGTCGACGAGACGAGCCCGCCGATCACCACGATCGCGAGGGGCTGCGAGATGAACCCGCCGTGGCCCGTGATGCCCAGCGCCATCGGCGTGAGGGCGAAGATCGTCGCCAGCGCCGTCATCAGGATGGGGCGCAGACGCATCGAGGACCCGGCGAGCGTGGCGTCATGAGCGCTCAGCCCGTGCCTGTCGCGGTACTGGTTGACGAGGTCGACGAGCACGATCGCATTCGTGACCACGATGCCGATCAGCATCAGCACGCCGATGAGCGAGGCGACACCGAGCGGCACACCCGTCACCACCTGCAGGATGATGGCGCCCGTCGCCGCGAACGGCACGGAAACCAGCAGCAGCAGCGGCTGGCGCAGCGACTTGAAGGTCGCCACCATCACGACGTAGATGATCAGAATCGCCGCGAGCATGGCGATGCCGAGCTGCGTGAACGAGTCCTGCTGCTCGGTGGCGACACCGCCGATGTCGGCGCTGGCGCCCTCCGGCAGCTCAGCTGCGTCGATCGCCTGCTGCACCGACGCCGTCGCAACGGTGAGGTCGTCACTGGACGGCGGCACCGTGATCGTCGCGGTCAGCCTGCCCTCGACGGTCGTGATCGACGCAGGCGAGGAGCTCTCGGTCACCTCAGCGATCTCGTCCAGCGCGATGACGCCCGACGCCGTCGGCACATCGAGATCCTGCAGTTCGGAGATCGTCATGGGCGGTTCGTCGCTGGCGAGGTAGATCGTCACTGACCGGTCGTCGAGCTCGATCGTGCCTGCCTGCTGGGGCTGCATCGCCTGGTCGACCAGGTTGCCGACGCCCGCCTCGCTCAGCCCGCGCTCGGCTGCCGCTTCGCGGTCGACCTGCACCTGGATGAAGGGCAGCGCCGCCTGAAGGTTGTGCGTGACCTCGCCGATGCCGTCCTTCCCGTCGATCTCTGCGACGAGGGTCTCGGTCGCCTGGCGCACCTCGTCCGAGGTGCCGGCGGAGACCTCGACGGTGATGTCGGACGATCCCATGCCTGCTGAGGCCGCCACGGTGAGCTCTCCCGCGTCGTCTCCGAGCTCGTCTAGCGCGGTCTGCACGTCGTCGCGCAGCTGCTCCTGGTCGGCATCCGGATCGGTCATCACCGAGAACGTGATGCCGCCGCCTCCCATCAGGGGCGAGCCGCCAGAACCGATCGACACCTGCACGTCGTCGACGCCGTCGACCGTCTGCAGCTTCTCCTCGACCTGCTGCGCCGCGGCGTCCTGTTCGTCGAGGCTGGCGGCATCGCCGACCTCCTGCGACACCGTCAGCGTGTTCTGGCCGGAGTCGCCGAGGAAGGAGATCTTCATCATCGGAGCGAGCGCCACTGTGCCGATCATCACGAGAGCGGCGAGCCCGAGCGTCGACCACGAGTGCCGCAGCGTCCACCGCAGGATCGGCGCGTACGCCTTCTGCAGCCGTGACAGCGGCGCGTTCGGATGCTCCGGATCGATCGCGCGGCCGTACTCGTCGAGAAGCGGCTTGCCCGGCTTCATGAACCAGTACGCGAGCACCGGCACGATCGTGAGCGCGACCAGCAGCGAGGCGAGCATCGCGATCGTCACCGTCATCGCGAACGGCCGGAACAGCTCGCCCACCATGTCGCCGACGAAGGCGATCGGCAGGAAGACGGCCACGGTGGTGATCGTCGATGCCGTGATCGCGCCGGCCACCTCCTTGACCGCGAGGCGGATCGCCGCCCCCTTGTCCGCACCCTGGACGTAGTGGCGCTTGATGTTCTCGATCACCACGATCGAGTCGTCGACGACGCGGCCGATCGAGATGGTGAGCGCGCCGAGCGTCAGCATGTTCAGCGAGTACCCGAAGGCCTGCATGCTCGCGAACGAGATCAGAACACTCGTCGGGATCGAGATCGCCGTGACGAGGGTCGATCGGATCGAGAGCAGGAACACCAGGATGACCAGCACGGCGAATACGAGGCCGAGCAGGCCCTCCACGGCGAGGGTGTCGATCGAGTCGGTGATGAACGGGGCCTGGTCGAAGACGACGGTATATTCCGCTCCGGGAATCTGACTGATCACGTCGTCGAGAGCCGCTGTCACGCCGTCGGACACGTCGACGGTGTTGCCGTCGGGGAGCTTCGTGATCGAGATCGAGATCGCGTCTTCGCCGTTGACGCGCGAGATCGATGAGACGGGATCGTTCTCGAGCGCCACGTCGGCGACCTCGCCGATCGTCCTGGCATCCGGAGCCGTCTGCTCACCGGTGAGCGGATCGGTCTGCGGCTGGCCGACCAGCGGCAGCGCCCTGATCGCGTCGACCGACGTGAGCCGGTCGCCGGTCTGCACTGTCAGCGTCTCGCCGTCCTGCGTGATCTCCCCACCGGGGAACAGCGATCCGTTCTGCTGCAGTGCGTCGGTGATGGCCTGCTGGCTGTATCCGCTGGACGCGAGTTCGTCGGCATCCGGTGTGATCGTGATCCGCTCACCCGTCGCACCGACGAGCGAGGCCGATGCGACGCCGTCGACGTCCTCGATCTCGGGGATCACGATGGTGTCGAGGCGGTCCTGGATCGTGCCGCCGTCGTCGTAGCCGCTGATGGCGACCTGCACGACGGGCAGGTCGTCGATCGAGATCGCCAGCACGCGTGGGTCGACGTCTTCCGGCAGTGTGTCTGCGATGCCGTTGATCGCCCGCTGCACGTCCTGCTCGGCTGTGGCCATGTTGGTGCCGTAGTCGAACATCGCCTGCACCATCGACGCGTTCGTCGAACTGGTGGCGCTGCTCGAGTCGATCCCGTCGACGGCCTGGAGCGCCTCCTCGATCGGCGTCGAGATGTCCTCCTCGACCACGTCGGGCGAGGCCCCGGGGTAGGTCGTGGTGACCATCAGAGCGGGCAGCTCGATCGACGGGATCAGTTCCTGCTTGAGGTTGGTGAGGCTCAAGCCGCCGAAGATCGCGGCACAGATGGTGATCAGCGCAATCAGGGCGCGGTTCTTCAGGCTGAGTACGGCAAGATTCGACACAGAAAGAGCTCTCGGTCGGGGTGCGAAGACGCCGGCACGAACCAATACAGTCGTGTATCCAGCGCCTTCAGTCTGGCATACCGGGACACATGCCACCCTGTGGCTTTCCCCCGGATCGCGGCCGCCGCGGTTCGCACGCACGATGGTCGCGTCACGGCGCGGGCGGCCCTCCCGCCACGAGGTACCCGAGCGTTGCAGCGGCGATGCACGCCGCAAGCGTGCCGACGGTGTTCCCGATGGCGCTGCCGCGTCGGCCGGCCGACCACAGCCGCACCGTGTCGGCGTTCACCGTGCTGAACGTCGTATACCCGCCGAGGAATCCGGCGGCAGCGACAGCCGCGAACGGAGCGACGGGTTCGACCAGCGCGTGCACCAGCGCCATCGCGAAGCATCCGGTGACGTTGACGAGCATGATCGCCCACGGGAACCCCCGCGGGGTCCACAGCGACTGATCGATGCTCCAGCGCACGCCGGCGCCGATTCCTCCGCCGACGGCGACGGCGACGATCGCCCATACGGTCATGCCTGGCCTCCCCGTTCGCGGGAGATCCGGCGGCCGAGCAGCAGACCGGCGAGCGCTGCGGCGACCGGCAGTGCGATCAGCACGATCAACCCGATCAGTCCGGCGAATGCCGCCCCGGACGGATCACTGGCAGCACCCAGCGGCCAGGCGCCGAGCAGCGGCGTCAGCGCGCTGTACGAGGTGAAGCCGCCGAGCATGCCCGTGCCGAGGAACGCACGAAGACGCGCGCGGTCGCCGATGGCGCCGTTGACGACGCCGAGCAGCGCACTGCCGAGCGTGTTGACCGACAGCAGCATGACCAGCCCTGACACGGAGGCGTCGGGCGGGTCGAACGGCAGCGTCAGCAGTCCGCGCACGAGAGCCCCGATCGCGCCGCCGAACACGACGAGCGGCAGCAGCCCCCACCGGATCGGGGCTCGCTCGAATCGCACGGTCACGACGGCAACGCTACCGCGCAGCGCAGACGTCGCCGCCGCTGCTCTCCGGCCGCCCGCGGCACAGCATCGGATCCTGCACCCATCAGCGCCAGAACAGGGCGACGGCGACGTTGGCCATGGCCACGATGCCGGTGATGAGCAGAATCGGCCTGAGCGACGCGTCGTCGCGGCTCTTCCGCCTGAACGAGCGTGAGCGGCCCCAGCCCACGGCGGCGAGCGCGAGCACGATGACCGCTATCGAGAGCTTGACGGTGATCTTCCACCGGTCGACATGGAGGTCGCCGACCTCGTGCACGGCGACGAGCGCGCACCCGCTCACGAGCGAGACGATCGAGCCGATCAGAAGCGGGCGGAAGTCGAACCCGCGCCGCCACGGCATCTGCAGGATGTAGGAGCCGATGATCGCCGCCAGGCCGATGATGTGGACGAAGATCAGGGAGTAGCGCAGGAACTCGATGGGTGACACGGTCGACCTTTCGGGGTGAGTGAGCGTTTACTTACCCCTAGACTGGGGCCTGAGGGTTGTGGTGTCAACAGGAGGTGCGCGTGAGTGCGAGGGAACGGATCCTGGATGCGGCTGCCGTGCTGATGCGCACGAGCGGCCTGGCCGAGACGACGACGCGCGCGATCGCTCGGGAGGCCGGCTGCTCCGAGGCGCTGCTCTATAAGAACTTCAGCGACAAACAGCACATCTTCACCGCTGTGCTGAAGGAGCGGATGCCGCGCCTGAGCACACCGGATGCCCTCATCGGCGAGGCGACGGTCGCCGCGAACCTCACGTCGATGGTCGCCGAGCTCGTCGCGTTCTACCGGGAGAGCTTCCCGATCGCCGCATCGATGCTCGGCAGCGCCTCCCTGCGCGCGGCGCACCGGGAGAGCGTCGGGCGACTCGGCAGCGGTCCGGATGTGCCGGCTCAGATCGTGCAGCGGTACATCGACGGAGAGCTCGCAGCCGGTCGCATCCGGGAGGACGTGGACTCCGTCACCACCGCTCGCCTGCTCACGGGCGCGGCGCTGTTCGAAGCGCTGCAGGCCGCCTACGGCGATGACCCGCTCGACGATCCGCACGACCTCGCGCGCTCGATCGTCACCGCCGCATTCCGCGGACTGCAGTAGCCGGTTCGGACCTTCGCCGCCTCGTGGGTGGGCAGCGTTCCCGCTTCACCGCCGGTGCCCCGCACGAGCAGCGAAGTGCGGGGCGGGACCGACACATCCGGCCCCGCCCCGCTGCGCCTCACAGGTTCGCCTCCGCGTAGATGCGCAGGGCGTCGCGCACGAACGTCGCGCCGGCCGTGCCGCCGTAGTTCGCGGCGAAGCGATCGTCGGCGACGTACATGTCGCCGAGGCCGATCACGTAGCCCTTCACGTCTCCGCCGTGCACGGCGGGCGTTCCGGGAATCCCGGTCAGCCACTCGACGTGGCGCCTTGCGAGCGCCTGCGCCTCCGCAGCACTCGGGTCGATGCCCGCCTCCGCGGCGGACGTCCAGTCGCGGCCGAGCCGCGCGGTGCGCTCCTGCCATGCCGCTTTGTCGTCGGCCGACATCCCGCACCACCAGCGGTCACCGGCGGCGTACGCGTCGGCCCCCCAGCGCGACTCGACCTCGTCGCGATACTGCGTGTGGTCGAAGCCGTCGAACATGTCGTCTGCCATCAGTTCCTCTCCTTTCTCGCGCGCTCGGATGGTCGTCTCCACGGCGGCGATCTGCCGCCCGATCCGGTCGCGCTCCTGTTCCAGCCACCCGAGGTGCGCCTTCAGCGCCCGCTTCTCGTCCGCCTCGTTCTCGAGAACGTCGCGGATGCGCGGAAGCGACAGCCCGAGCTCGCGCAGCAGCAGAATGCGCTGCAGGGTCACGAGCGCCGACTCGTCGTAGTACCGATAGCCGTTGCTTCCGATGCGGGTGGCGGGAAGCAGTCCCTCGTTGCCGTAGTGGCGAAGCGCGCGGCTCGTCGTGCCCGCCGCTCTCGCGATCTGCTGGATCGACCACTCCATGACTGCTCCTCTCCTCTTCCCCTCAGGTGAAGACAACGCTAAATGTTGACGTTGCGTCAAGGTCAACCCCGCAGCCGGGATTCCTTCCTGCGAGCCGTCTGAGCACTGTTGCGTCTCGAGCTATATCGTGTTTCACTCATTCATATCGAGATACATCTCGATTTGCACGTCATCCGGTCGAACCGGATCGCGAAGACGATGGGAGAGAACATGGCAGTCGAGAAGTGGCTCATCCACCCCGGTGACACGAGGGTGATCGACGTCGAGGGCGTGCTCTCCCTCAAGGTCGGGCTCGTGGGCGGGCAGGTCGATCTGATCGCGCACGACGATCCGGAGACCAGAGTCGAGGTGCGCGGTGTGACCGTGAAGGACCTCCGGATCGAGATAGCAGGCGGCACGCTCGAGATCGACCACGCTCAGCTCGGCTGGGACAACTTCCTCGAGGTGTTCCGCAACTTCGGCTCCGGCGGACCGCGGGCCGAGGTCAGCATCGCCGCTCCCCGTGATGTCCTCGTCACGCTCGGGGTGGTCAGTGCGGGCGCACTGGTCGCCGGTTTCCACCGCGATGCGACCGTGAACACGGTATCCGGCGACCTGCTCGTCGACGGTCACGTCGGAGATCTGAAGGCGAACGCCGTCTCTGGCGACGTGCAGGTGCGCGGCCTCGCGGGCAGCCTCTCCGCCAACACCGTCTCCGGCGACCTGACGGTGGCGGGCGATCTGGTGCGCGCCGACGTCGACACGGTGTCGAGCACGACGTTCATCGACGCCTCGGGCCCCGTCGAATCCATCTCGCACAACGGCGTCTCCGGTGCTGCGACGTTCCGGCTCGACGACGGGTACCCGGCGAACTACGCGCTGCGTTCGGTGAGCGGGAACATGACCGTCGACGGAGTCTCGCGCGGCGGCCACGGGCCGTCGAGCTACGCCGGGTCGGCCGGAGCACTCTCCGGATCGTTCGTCGACGTGAAGGTGCGCACGGTGGCCGGCGACATCACCGTGCTGCGGCGCAGCGGTATCGCGCCCGAGCCGACCAGGAGTGCCGATGCGGGCGCATCGGACGGTGCCGCGACGGACGCAGATGCGGCGTCCGGCACCTCAGACGAGAAGGGTGCGCGCTGATGCCCCCCGTCTTCTCCCACGGCGACCTGCGGCTGTACCTGCTCCATCTGCTGGACGAGTCGCCGCGCCACGGCTACGACATCATGCAGGCTCTGTCCGAGCGCACGGGCGGCACGTACACGCCCAGCGCCGGAACGATCTACCCCCGTCTGGCGAAGCTCGCCGATGAGGGCCTCGTGACGAAGACGGCCGACGGCCGCAAGAGCGTCTACGCGATCACGGATGCCGGGCGCGCCGAGGTGCACGGCCGGGCCGACGACGTCGCAGCCATCGAACGGGGCCTGTCCGATTCCGTCCGACTGATCGCCGACGAGGTGCGCTCCAACGTGCAGGCCGCGATGAAGAGTCTGCGCGCCGACCTCGCCGCCGCTTCCGCCGAGGAGCGGAAGGTGCCGCGAACGCCCCGGGGCGAGGATCCGCGCGTGGCGGCGCGCGCTCAACTGCAGCGCGCCGAGGCCGCGATCACGGAGTTCCGCGGCCGGATGCGCGCGGAGCTGCGCACTCATGTCGCACGCGGAGGCGAACTGCCGCCCGCGGTGGTCGACGAGCTCGCCGCGACGCTCGACGCCGCAGCGACCTCGGCGACCGGGGCACTCGGCCCGGCGGAGAGGAGCTGAGGCTCAGTCGCCTGGGAACTCGTCGGAGTCGTCGAGCGGCTCGCCCTGCGGCACGACCAGCAGAGGCAGATTCTGTCGATGCGAGAGGCGCGCCGCCACCGAGCCGGTGAAGAACTCGCGGATCGACTCGCCGAAGCCGCGATTGCGCGTACCGACGACGATCAGCTTCGCGCCGACCTTCTCCGTGAAGTGCTTGAGCGCGAGCGCCGGATCGCCGACGAGCTGCCTGGCATCCCACACGACGCCGGAGCCGACGAGCAGCTCCGCCGCCTCGCGCTTGACGACGTCGAACTCCTCGGCGCCCGCGTCGACGTTGATGTCGATCGGCGCGGAATGCACGTATCCATCCGGGTCCTCGTACGTCACGAAACGCGTCACATCGACGTGCACGACGACGAGCGCGGCCCCGAGAAGGCTCGCATAGTGCGCCGCTTCCTTCACCACACGCGGGTTCTGCCCGGGTGTCGCGCCGACGACAACTGCTCCGGCAAGTGCCGCGTCTTCCGCGGAGTCCCGGGGCTGTTCGCCTCCATCTGCGAAGTTCTCCGACATCTGAATCGCCTCCTTCAGGCCGCCCGTCAGGCCGGTGCTTCCCGCCATCGTGGTATCCTTGAGCCTACTCTTTCCGGCGGTATCCGCTGGGTAACGTGAACGCATCGGGACAGTAACCCGTCAGCTTGATAGAGGGGGTCTCGCGCATGGGGCGTGGCCGTCAGAAGGCGAAGCACACAAAGATCGCCCGCGAACTCAAGTCGTACAGCCCTTCCGTGGACTACGACGCGCTCGAGCGTGAGCTCGCCAGCAAAAACGACGATGATCTGTACGTCGACCGCTGGGCAGATGAGTACGCGGACGAAGACGAAGACGAGGACTCCAAGGCCAACTACGCCTGAGGCTCCTCCTCGTGGCCGCGGGGTTCGCCCCGCGGCCGTTTCGCGTGCCCTGCGGCGTAGGGTGGCGACATGAGTACGGGAGCTGCGGCTCGCCGCGGACGCGGTCGGCCGCGTGCCGGTGAGCCTTCCGGTCGCGAACGCATCCTGGCCGCGGCCTCAGAAGAGTTCGCCGAGCAGGGCTACGACGGCGCGACCACCCGCGCGATCGCCGCACGAGCAGGTGTCGACGCCGCGGCGATCCATCACCACTTCGGCACGAAGTCCGACCTGTTCTCGGCGGTCATCGACATCCCGCTTCGTCCGGATCGTGCGCTGCCGGACATCCTGGACGGCCCGCTCGAGGAGATCGGCGAGCGAATCGTGCGCTACGTGCTGACAAGCCTCGAGAGCCCCGGAGCCCGACGCAGGGCGATCACGATGATGCGCACAGGTTTGGGCAACCGGACGATGACACCGCTGATGGCGAAGTTCTTCGAGCGGGAGGTGATCAGCAAGGTCGCGGCTCGCCTCAGCGGAGACGACGTCGAGTTGCGCGCCACACTTGTCGGGAGCCAGGTGGGCGGAATGCTGATGGTCCGCTACGTCCTGCGCGTGAAAGCCCTGGCGGACGCCCCGATCGACGACGTCGCCCGCCGCGTCGGCGCCGCCATCCAGACCTACCTCGTCGGCTGATCACGCACCCCCTTGACGAAACGCCCTCCGAGGCGCAATATTCATCATATGATGAATAAATCATTCGGGGCCGTCGAGGTGCGGGACCTGCGCGTGGTGCGCGGCCGCCGCGCGGTGTTCGACGGGCTCGACGTCGACGTGCCGCTCGGCCGGATCACCGGTCTGCTCGGGCCATCCGGTTGCGGCAAGTCGACACTGATGCGCGCCATCGTCGGCGTGCAGAGGACGCGCGGCGGGAGCGTCACGGTGCTGGGCGAGGCCGCCGGCTCTCGCTCGCTGTGCCAAAGGGTCTCGTACGCGACACAGTCGGCGGCGGTGTACGACGATCTCTCCGTGCGCGACAACGTGCGCTACTTCGCCCGCATCGCCGGCGTCCCGCGAGGCGAGATCGATCGGGTGCTCGACGTCGTCGGACTCTCGGCCCACCAGCGGCAGTTGGCGGCTGATCTCTCCGGTGGCCAGCGCAGTCGGGTATCGCTCGGCGTCGCATTGCTCGGCGACCCCGAGCTCATCGTGCTCGACGAGCCGACCGTCGGCCTCGACCCGCTGCTCCGCGACGAACTGTGGGCCACCTTCCGGAGCATCGCCGACGCGGGTGCCACGCTCATCATCTCGAGCCACGTCATGGACGAGGCCTCCCGCTGCGACCGGCTTCTGTTGCTGAGGGAAGGCAACCTGATCGCCGACACGACGCCGGCCGAGCTGCTCGATGAGACCGGTGCAGATGATCCGGATGAGGCATTTCTCACGCTCGTGCGCAGGGGCGAGCAGCCGCATACCCGCCGCGAGCGGAGGCAGGCTCCATGACCGCCGCGCGCACCCTCGCCTCCGCGGCACGCGTGCTGCGGCAGCTGCGCTCCGACCCGCGCTCGATTGTGCTGATGCTGGTCGCGCCGAGTCTGCTCGTCGGCCTGTTCGCGTGGATCTTCGTCGACGCGGAGGGCGTGTTCCAGCAGGTCGGCCCGGCGATCCTAGCGCTGTTCCCGTTCATCGTGATGTTCCTGATCACGTCGATCACGACCCTGCGAGAGCGCCGATCCGGAACCCTCGAACGGCTGATGACGACGCCGCTGGGCAAGGCCGATTTCGTGGTCGGCTATGCGATCGCCTTCGGTGCGGCCGCGATCGTGCAGGCGATCGTCACGGTCGCCTTCGCCGTGTGGGTGTGCGATCTCGAGGTCGACGGCCCGCTGTGGGAGCTCGGCCTCGTCGCCGTCGTCGATGCGCTGCTCGGCACCACGCTCGGTCTGCTCGCCAGCGCCTTCGCGCGCACCGAGTTCCAGGCGGTGCAGTTCATGCCGCTGCTGGTGTTCCCGCAGATCCTGCTGGGAGGTGTGATCATGCCGCGCGAGAACATGCCAGACGTGCTGGAGGCGATCTCGGACTGGCTGCCGCTGAGCTACGCGATCGACGCTGTGCAGGCCGTGACGACAGGCGCCGACGCCTGGGACGTCTACGGACCGCTGCTGATCATCCTCGCCTTCGCCACCGCGTTCATCCTGCTCGCCGCCCTCACCCTCCGTCGCCGCACGCCGTAGCCGGCCGTTCGCGGGTGACATCCGTCGGAATGCGGGGCGGATACCAGCAGGAATCACCGCAGACGACACCCGCCCGCGTGCCAGGATGGTGGCGTGAGCGAGTGGATTCCGACCAGCACCGGTTTCTGCATCTCATTCACGAGCATCCGGATGTCGATGGCACGGCTGACGCTGGGAATCATCGGGGTCATCCTGATCGCCGCGGCCGTGCCGACGGTGCTGCTGATCCTGCTCGATCTGGTCGACGTGCTCACGGCGCATCGTCGTCTGCTGGTGCTCGTGCTGTACGGCTGCGGCGTCGTCGCGGCGTTCGTGTTCATCCTGCTGTTCCGCCGCAGCGGGCGCGTGCGCCGCGTCAGCTTCTCGCAGTCGGGCATCGCGATCGACGACGACACCGATCGGCGCGAGCTCCCGTGGCACGAGGTGTCGCGCCTGATCATCCGAACCGACAGCGACTACGCCCGCATCGCCATCCGGTCGGCGCGCGGTCCGCTGACGCTGATGGCCGCTGTGCACACCATGTCGCTCAGCGCGGCGGGCGATCGGCCAGTGCTTCAGTCGGTTCCCGACGAGCTGCGCACGCTGATCCGCGACACGGGCTTCGCCGAGACTCCCCCGTCGATGCGCGCGCCTGGCTGCTGGCGCTACGACCGCTGACGGGCGGCCTTCGCGTCGCGCCTGCGCGCGCGGACCCTCTTCCACCACGCCCACGCTGTGGCGAGCTGACGCTTCAACCAGCGCGCGAGCCGCTTCGCCCACGCGAACTCCGTGGCGAGAATGGCGAGCCCGCCGAACACGATCAGCCACCCCGGCCCGGGAAGCGGCACGATGATCAGTCCGATCACGATGACGACGGTGCCGAGCAGCGCGATCAGCACGCGATAGGCGATCCGGATCGCCGGGTGCCGCCTGGCCAGCCACGACCGGAACCGATGCGTGCGGTGATGGGCCGCGCGCTCCAGCTCGTCGATCTCGGCGTCGGATACGCCGTCCGCGGTGGTGGTCACACTCCCATGACAGCACGCCGAGGCGATCCGCGCGCTGGGGATACCCCGCGAATTCGATGAACGCGGGTCCGCGGGTGCCGCGATGCCGGGGAGGCTGACTTCCCGCGCGAGGGGCACCGAATGTGCCCCGACTGACGACAACGCCGCCAGGTGCGCGCTCGGCGCTTCGCACCTCCGACGCTCAATCGCTCGTCACGAGAATGCGAGCATTCTCGTTCCTCGCTCAATCGCGGGCTCGGCGCCCGCGGGTTACGAGCACGTGCATGGCAAGGCGGAGGAGGGAGGGGCACCGAATGTGCCCCGACTGACGACAACGCCGCCAGGTGCGGGCTCGGCGCCCGCGGGTTACGACTCCTGGGAGGATTCGACCCAGTCGAGGTACTCCTGCGTCACCGTCTCGGTGACGTACTCGCCGTTGAAGCAGCTCAGATCCATGTCGTCGAAGCGGGCGCGCTCCTCGTCGGACTTGCACCCCTCGAGGATGGCGTCGCGGAGGTCCTCGACCTCCTGGTAGACCAGACGGTCGCAGCCGAGCTCCTCGGCGATCTCGGGGATCGTGCGGTCGTGCGCGATGAGCTCGTGGCGGGAGGGCATGTTGATCCCGTACACGTGCGGGTAGCGCACCGGAGGCGCCGCGGAGGCGAACGTCACGCTCTTGGCGCCGGCCGCGCGTGCCATCTCGATGATCTGACGGCTCGTCGTGCCGCGCACGATCGAGTCGTCGATCAGCAGCACGTTCTTGCCCTGGAACTCGCTCGACATCGCGTTGAGCTTCTGGCGCACGCTCTTCTTGCGCACGGCCTGGCCCGGCATGATGAACGTGCGGCCGATGTAGCGGTTCTTGTAGAAGCCCTCGCGATACTCGATGCCGAGCACCCGCGCGACCTCCATCGCCGAGGGCCGCGCCGAATCAGGGATCGGCATGACCACATCGATCGACCCCTCGCGCGTGTGCTTGGCGATCGTCTTGGCGAGCTTCTCGCCCATCCGGAGCCGCGACTCGTAGACGGAGATGCCGTTCATCACCGAGTCGGGGCGCGCGAGGTAGACGTACTCGAACGAGCACGGGCGCAGCCGTGGGTCTGCGGCGCACTGCCGCGCGTGCAGGGTGCCGTCGCCCGCGATGAACACGGCCTCACCCGGTTCGACGTCGCGCACGACGTCGTAGTCGGCGTTCTCGAGCACGAGCGATTCGCTTGCGACCACCCACTCGTCTGTACCGTCTCTGCTGGTCCGGTGGCCGAGGATCAGAGGGCGGACGCCGAACGGATCGCGGAAGGCGAGCAGGCCGTAGCCGGCGATCAGAGCGATCGCGGCGTACGCGCCCTCGACGCGCTCGTGCACGCGTGCGACGGCGTCGAAGACACGGTCCGGCTCGAGGTCGACACTCGAACGGGTCGACTGCAGCTCGTTGGCGAGCACGTTCACGAGCAGCTCGGTGTCGGACGACGAGTTCAGGTGGCGCCTGTCGCGCTTGGCCATGTCGCCGGTGAGCTCGCGCGTGTTGGTGAGGTTGCCGTTGTGGATCAGCGTGATCCCGTACGGGGCGTTCACGTAGAAGGGCTGGGCCTCTTCCTCGCTCGACGCGGTGCCCTTGGTCGCGTAGCGCACATGGCCGAGCCCGACGTTTCCGAGCAGCGAGCGCATATCGCGGGTGCGGAACGCCTCGCGCACCATGCCGCCCGCTTTGTGCATGTGCATGACGCCGCTCGGCTCCACCGTGGCGATGCCCGTCGCGTCCTGACCGCGATGCTGCAGAAGAAGGAGGGAGTCGTAGATTCCCTGGTTGACCGGACCGTTTCCGACCATTCCGACAATGCCGCACATGGGGTGGTTATTTCGCTCCGTCTCGATACGTGCCGATGAGGCGGACTGCGCCGCCGTCGACGCCCTTGGCGCCGGATTCGAAGTCTCCGGACGGGCGCGAGCCCGTGCCGACCGTTCCGACCTGCCAGGCCGGGATGCCGTCTTCCGCGAGCGTGGAGATCGCCTCGCTCGCAACATCCGGCGACACGACCGCGAGGAATCCGATGCCGAGATTCCAGGTGCCCTCGCTCGACTCCAGCGACGTTCCTGCGATGTCGTTCAGCACGCGGAACACCGGGGAAGGGCTCCACGTCGAGCGGTCGATCTCGCTCCAGCTGCCGACGGGGAGCACTCGGGCGAGGTTCGCCGCGATGCCGCCGCCGGTGACGTGGCTGAGCGAGTGCACGCCGCCGGGGAGCTTCTCGATCAGACGCAGCAGCGGCGAGGTGTACAGACGAGTGGGCTCGAGCAGGGCCTCACCCCAGGTGGCGCCGAGATCCTCGGAGCGATCGCCGTAGCCGAGGCCGGCCACGGAGAGGATGTGCCGCACGAGCGAGTAGCCGTTGGAGTGCAGTCCGGATGAGCCCAGCGCCAGCACGACGTCGCCGTCGCGCACCAGTTCGGCGCCGAGGACGCCGTCGGCCTCGACGACTCCGGTTGCGGCCCCTGCGACGTCGTAGTCGTCGACGCCCAGCAGGCCGGGGTGCTCTGCGGTCTCACCGCCGACGAGCGCGGTGCCCGTCGCCGAGCATGCGTCGGCGACGCCGCGCACGATGTCGGCGATGCGGTTCGGGACGACCTTGCCGCAGGCGATGTAGTCGGTCATGAAGAGCGGCTTCGCGCCCACCACGGCGATGTCGTCGACGACCATGCCGACCAGATCCTGGCCGATCGTGTCGTGCTTGTCGATCGCCTGCGCGATGGCGACCTTGGTGCCGACGCCGTCCGTGCTGGTCGCCAGCAGCGGACGCCGGTAGCTCAGCAGGAAGCTCGCGTCGAACAGGCCGGCGAAACCGCCGACTCCGCCCATGACCTCTGGTCCGTGGGTCGCCTTCACCGACGACTTCATCAGCTCGACCGCGAGGTCCCCCGCCGCGGTGTCGACACCGGCCGCCGAGTACGTCGAATTATTGGCGCTGGTGCGCTGGCTGGTGGGCTCGGGTTCCACCTGAACAGCTTACGTCACCACCACCGCAGCGCCGCACCACAGGAAAGCCGTCCGCACGAAGTGCTCACACCGGATGCCGCGCCCCGACGCACGCATAGAGTGGAGGCATGCACACGGCAGGCTCCTGGCGGGTCAACGAGGGGACGGACTCCGCCGTGCTCGCCGCCCTCTATCTGCGTTCTGCTCTGGGCATCCGGATTCCGGCCGAGCTGCCGCCGCTGCGTGAGACGCCGACGTCGATGGAACCCGCCGGCGAGGAGCTCGAAGCGCAGTGGCACCAGTTCTGGCAGATGACGGTGGAGCCGGAGGCTCATCCCGCCGACGTGCCGCTCGACCTCGTCGACGGTTTCGGCACGCTGATCGCACTGCCCCGCACGGCGGAGGTGCTGCGCCGCGCTGCGGCACCGCTGGCCGCGGACGTGCTCGCGTTCGTCGAGCGCACGCAGCAGCGGCTGGAAGCGGCGGATCAGACGACCGACCTCACCTGGACCAATGCGGTGCAGGCCGAGGAGCAGCGCAGGGGCCGTGCGGCGAGCCCGTTCCGGCTGCGGGTGCAGATCCTCCCGTTCGCCCAGCGGGGCGCGTGGTGGATCGGCCAGCTCACCATCGCCGTCTCTGACGGGCTGCGAGGAGACGTCGTCGCATTCGGCAGCACCATCCGGCCCATCGTCGCCGACGTGTTCTGAGGGCGCGGTCGCGCTCCGGTCGGCGGCGCGAGGAGGCAGCCATGACGGGACAGGCCGGCGTCGCTCGCGGGACGGGCCTGTCATCCGGAGTTCAGTCCTCCGGGTCCTCCGTCAGCTCGTGCACGGCGCGGACCTGCTGAGTTCTGCGGCCGACCGTACGGTCGAGGATGAGCGCGACGAGCATGCCGATGGCGATGCCGGCCGGCACGCACCAGAGCAGCACGAATCCGAACACCTGACCGGTCGAGTACTCCACCTCGGTGTAGCGACTGGGATCATCCGTACCGTTGAAGACCGTCGTGAGGACGAGCGCTGCGACGATGCCCACCATCGCCCCGAGCACGGCGAAGACGCCGTACTTGGGCGCCCGCCGCGTGCGGACGACGGACTCGTCAGAACGCGATTCGGGCGTGGGGGAATCCATATCTCCATTGAAACACCGTGCAGCTGTGAGATCGACGACCGGAGGCTGCGTCCGTTACGGGCGAAGGGGGATGAGGGGGGATATGTCCGCCCTGGTGCCCGAGACGCTGACGGCGCCGGATGCGACGGCCTCGTCCCAGCCGAGTGCACCCGTGGCGAGGGCGACCCAGGTCTCTGCATCGGTCTCGATGACGTTGGGCGGGGTGCCCCTGGTGTGCTGCGGGCCCTGCACCACCTGCACGGCGCCGAACGGCGGCACCCTCACCTCGACGCTCTTTCCCGGCGCGCGCTCCTCGAGCAGCTGCAGCAGATAGCGCACCGCCGTCGCAGTCTCCGCTCTGCCGGCGCTGCCGCTGCGCACGGCATCAACACCCGCGCGCCCCTCCCCCATCTGGATCTTCCGCACCATGCTCCTCATTCTCCGCGCCCCGCTGCCGAGATGCGTCCTTCTCGCCGAGATGCGCCGCTTCTGACGCCCGAATGTCGAAAACGTGCGCATCTCGCGAGCCGGGCAGCCGACGTGCGGGGCCTGCGTCAGCGCGGGGACAGCCGCGGCAGGTCGAATGCCTCGACGCGCGGGGGCTCGGCGGCGTAGCGCTCGACCTCGACGCGCGCGGTCTGCGCTGTGGGGCCCTGCGCGAGCTTCGATGTGCCGCGATCGGCGGTGAGCACGTTCGGGTTGCCGTGCCGCTCGAGCCCGGACTCTCCGTCGAGATCGAGCCACGCGCCGGTCGGCAGCGCGACGACGCCTGGCATCACGTCGGCGGTGATCACGACGCCCGCCAGGCAGGCGCCGCGGTCGTTGAACAGCCGGATGACCTCGCCGTCAGCGATGCCGCGCGCGGCAGCGTCATCCGGATTCATGCGGCACGCCTCGCGCCCCGCGACCTTTGCGGCACGACTGAGGGCACCGACGTCCATCTGGGAGTGCAGCCGCGTGGTGGGCTGGTGTGAGATCAGGCGCAGCGGATAGGCGGCACCGGCGACATCTTCGTGCTTGTCGAACCAGGCCGGATGCCCGAGGCAGTCGTCGTAGCCGAACGAGTCGATGGTCTCGGAGAAGATCTCGATCTTCCCGCTCGGCGTGGGCACCGGCACCCCGTCGATGAGTTCGCGCATGCGGCTGTGCGGCGCGCGGGCGGGAACCCGGGCGTACCCCTGTTCCCAGAACGCGTCGAAGTCGGGCAGTTCGATGCCGTGGCCGGCGGCGTCCGCGCGCGACTTCTCGTACACGCTGCGCAGCGTCGCCCCCTCGTCGAACGCGTCAGCGCACCCGAGCCTCGTGGCGATCCGGTGCAGGATCTCGCGGTCGTCGAGCGCCTCGCCGACCGGGTCGATGGCGCGCTTCATCGCGAGGATCCAGGTGTCGTTCGACTTCGCGCCGATGTCGTCGCGCTCGAGCGAGGTCGTCGCGGGAAGCACGATGTCCGCGCGCTTCGCCGTCGATGTCCACCACGGCTCCTGCACGATCACGGTGTCGGGCCGCTGCCATGCGGCCTGCATGCGCATCAGATCCTGGTGGTGGTGGAAGGGGTTGCCTCCCGCCCAGTAGATGAGCCGGATGTCCGGATACGTGCGGCGCTCGCCGTTGAAGTCGTACTCGGCGCCGGGGCTCTCCAGCGCGTCGACGATGCGGGCGACCGGGATCTCCGTCCCGGCAAGCGGGTTGCGCAGCTTCGGAGCCTGCGGCACAGCGAAGGGCTGGCGCGTCGAGCCGACACCGTCCTCGGATCCGAATCCGATGCCGAAGCCCTCGCCTGGGCGCCCGATGCCTCCGAGCATCGCGGCCAGTACGACCGTCAGCCAGTGCGGCTGCTCGCCGTGCTCAGCGCGCTGCAGCGACCATGTCGCCGTGATGAGCGTGCGCGTTCCGGCGAGGTCGCGTGCAAGGGTCCGGATGTCGTCGGCCGGCACGCCCGTGATCGCGCTCGCCCAGTCGGCGGTCTTCTCTGTCCCGTCGGTCTCGCCGCGCAGATAGGCGGCGAACCGGTCGAAGCCGACGGTGTGCGCGTCGAGGAAGGCGAGGTCGGTGCGCCCCTCCTCGAGCAGTGTGTGCGCGAGGCCGATGAGGAGAGCGGTATCGGTTCCCGGCCGGATCGGCAGCCATTCGACCGCGTCGCCGCCGGGGGACTCGCCCCTGATCGGGTTGACGCTGATCGCGCGCACGCCGGAGCGGAGCACCTTCTCGAAGCCGGGAACGCCGCGGTGGGCGCCCATGCCGCCCGACTCGACCTTCATGCTGCGTGCCGGCACGCCGCCGAGCATCAGCCAGGTCTCGGTGTTCTCGGCGATCTCGTCCCAGGTGTGCGAATCGGCGACGTTGGCGTCGTAGCCGATCACTCGCGGCAGGATGACGCTCGAGGCGCCGTGGCTGTAGGTGCCAGTCGATCCCGTGTACCCGCCGCTGGCGGCGAGCAGTCGCTTCAGCTGGCTCTGCGCGTGGTGGAAGCGCCCGGCGCTCGACCAGCCGTAGCTGCCGCCGTACACCGACGCCGGGCCGTGCTCGTCGTGCACGCGGGTGATCTCGCGGGCGACGAGGTCGATCGCGGTGTCCCAGTCGACTTCGACGAACTCGTCGTCGCCGCGCGGGGCCTCGTCGCGGGAACGACCCTCGAGCCAGCCGCGCCGAACCGCCGGCCGCAGCACACGGTTGTCCGCGTGCACGGCGCCCGGCATGTTCTCCAGCAGGTCGGCCGGGCGCCCGTCCGCTTCGAAGGGCACGGCCTCGACGAACCTGCCGTCGTCCACGCGCGCACGGAACGCGCCCCAGTGCGAGCTGTGGATCACGCCGATGTCTGCCATGGCTCGATTTTCGCACGGTCGACATCCGGCCGTCCCTGACACGACGCCGTCGAGATGAGGACCGCCCCGCGGAATCCCGCCGGTGCACGAGATCGCCGCCTCCGGATCTCGTGCGCTGCGTTCCGGAGTGATGGGCGCCCGCCGCGGGAAGTACCCTGGGAGGCGTGAAGATCCTGGTTCTCGGCTCCGGTGCACGCGAGCACGCCATCGTCCTTGCCCTCACCGACGAAGGCGCGGGCCACGAGGTGTTCGCCGCTCCCGGCAATGCCGGCATCGCCCGTGACGCGACGATCGTCGACGTCGACATGCTCGACGGTGCGGCGGTGTCCTCGTTCGCGAATGAGAACGGCATCGGCCTCGTCGTCGTCGGCCCGGAGGCGCCACTGGTCGCCGGCGTCGCCGACGAGCTGCGCGAACGCGGCATCCCCGTGTTCGGCCCTGGGAAGGCTGCGGCGCAGCTCGAGGGCTCCAAGGGCTTCGCCAAGCGCATCATGGACGAGGCGGATGTGCCGACCGGCCGTGCCGCCCGTGCCGCCAGCGTCGACGAGGCCGCCGCGGCGCTCGACGAGTTCGGCGCGCCCTACGTGGTCAAGGCCGACGGGCTCGCCGCTGGCAAGGGCGTCATCGTCACCGAGGATCGGGCGGCTGCCATCGCGCACGCCGAGGAGTACCTGCCAGGCGGTCCGGTGCTGATCGAAGAGTTCCTCTCCGGCCCTGAGGTGTCGCTGTTCTTCCTCAGCGACGGCGACACGGTGCGCGCACTCAGTCCGGCGCAGGACTTCAAGCGTGCGCTCGACGGCGACGAAGGCCCCAACACCGGCGGCATGGGTGCCTACTCCCCCCTGCCATGGCTCGCCGACCGCTTCGGCGACGAGGCCGCGTTCGTCGACGAGGTGACGAACACGATCGCGCTTCCCGTCATCCGGCAGCTCGACGCGGAGGGCACTCCGTTCATCGGCCTGCTGTACGCGGGACTGATCATCACCGACGACGGCGTGAAGGTGATCGAGTTCAACGCGCGCTTCGGCGACCCAGAGACCCAGATCGTGCTGCCCCGCCTCGAGACGCCGCTGTCGCAGCTGCTGCTCGACGCCGCGAACGGCACGCTCGAGGACCAGCCCGAGCCCACCTTCTCCGACGAGGTCGCCGTCACCGTCGTGCTCGCCAGTGAGGGCTACCCTGAGTCACCCGTGAAGGGGCGCGCGATCACCGGTCTCGCCGAGGCCGAAGCGATCGAGGGAGTGCACGTCGCGCACGCGGCGACAGCCGAACGCGACGGGGGGCTCGTCGCCACCGGCGGCCGAGTGCTGAACGTGGTCGCCCGCGGTGCCGACATCGCGCAGGCGCGCGCCCGCGCATACGAGGCGATCAGCCGGATCACGCTGGAGGGCGGTCAGTTCCGCACCGACATCGCGGCGAAGGTCGCGTAGCTCCGCGGCCGGCGAGCGCTCGCAGGATCGCGGAGTCGCACTCCCGCGTCGCGTCGGCGACGGCGCCCTCGGGTCTGTGCCCATCCGCGACAGGCACAATGGTGCGATGTCTCCGCGCACACTGGCGATCACGGGGATCGCCCTTCTCGCCGCCGGCGCTGCCGTCGGCGCAGCCGTCGTGCTCGTCCCCGCCGTCTCTGCGGTCGACGGCTGGTGGAACGGCGCGATGGCCGACGTGCGGTCGGCCGTTCCTGTGGTCGGCATCGCGCGTGTGCTCAATCATGCGGGAGGCGGTTGGATCGCAACGTGGGCGGTGCCGCTCGGACTCATCCTGCTGCTCCTGGTGATGCGCCGCTGGCGCGCCGTGCCGTTCGCTGTGATCGCGATGATCGCGAGCACGGGCGCGGTGCAGCTCATCAAGACCCTCGTGGCTCGGGCACGACCAGAGGACATGCTCGTAGGGTCCGATTTCGGTTCATTCCCATCCGGGCATACGGCGCACGCGGCCACACTGGCCATCGTGCTGTGCCTCGTCTTCCCCCGGATCTGGATGATCGTGATCGGCGGCGCGTGGACGATCTCGATGGCTCTGTCGCGCACAGTGCTGAGCGTGCACTGGCTGACGGACACGATCGGCGGAGCCCTCGTCGGCGCAGGCGCTGCTCTGCTGATCGGCGCACTGTTCGCCCGCTGGGCTCCGCTCGCGCGACGACGAGCCCCGCGCACAGAGGGCTGAGCCGCGCGACGGTCGGGAATCAGCGCGCTCAGACGATCCGGCCCATTCGGCCCGCGCCGCCAGCAGCGAGCGCCGGAACGGCCGCGGTGCCGCTCAGCGCATATCGGCATCGTGAGGCCGATCCCGAGTACGCTGACCCGCATGGAGTTCACCGGCGTCGAAGACTGCGGCAACTCGCCCAAGAACCTGCGGCTCGCGCAGTGGGAGCGCTCGCTCGCGCTCGGGGAATGGGACGAGGTCGCCTCGATGCTCACAGACGAGACGCGACTCGAGATCGCCTCGCGCGGCACGCTCGATGCCGCGGTCGGCGCCGACGTCATCGACCGACTCCGCGGCATCCGACGCGATCTCTCCGGCGGGGCCGTCGAGGCGGCGCTGACGCACGGCAGAGTGGGCGCGACATGGGGCATGTGGCGGCGACCGGATGGGCAGGTGCAGTTCGCGCACGCGTTCCGGTTCGCGACGGTCAAGGCCGACCGGTTCGCGATGATCCGGTTCGTGCACGCGTGAGGCCTGCGGCTTCCGGCCCGCCGCGGCGACTCGCGAATGGGGAGTTCTGCCGGTTGCCGCGCTTCACTGCAGCCGACACAATCGGAGCATGACCGGGAACATGCCGACAGCGTCGCCCACGGCGCGTCTGACCGCAATGCGTATGATCGCCGGCGCCTTCTTCGCCGCCGTCGTGATGTTCGCTCTGGTGGTCTCGCTCATCGTTCCGAGCGAGTACTGGTTCGAGATGCCTGACATCCTCGGGCTGGCGCTGCCGGCCGTTGCCGGCGTCGCCGCGGCCGGCGGCATCGTCACGGTGGGGAACAGCGTCGTCGCGATCGCGCCGACGGATCCGGCCGACCGTGCCACCGCGACTGCGGTGAACCGGTTCCAAACCAGCATGTTCGTTCGCCTGGCATTCGCCGAGCTGCCCGCCTTCGTCGGCCTCGCCGCGGTGCTGATCTCGGCGCACCCCAGCGCGATTCCGTTCCTCATCGGCGCCGTGTTCTCGCTCGTGCTGCACGCGGCGTATGCCTTCCCGACTCGCGCCAGCGTGCGCCGCGTCGAGCGGAAGCTGGATCGCGATGGCGGCCGCTCCCGCTTGGCCGAATCGTTCGGCTTCGGCTCGGGGCCAGGCAACGGCTACACCGGCAGCGCAACCGTGCACTGACACCGGTGATGCGGTCCGCCCGCCCCCCCCCGGGCCATTCCCGTGTGCAGAACTGCACCACCTCCCGCCGGGAACCGCAATGTGCCACACCCGAAGCAGCCCGCCCACCCGAACCGTCCGTCCCTGCCGGAACCCGACCACCACTGTCCGGAAGGCGCGTTCGGCGCACCGGGGGCTGGCCGCGATAATGGGGACATGAGCGACGCCCCACAGATTCCCGGCTGGACGCATTTCTACTCGGGCAAGGTGCGCAACCTGTACCGCCCGGCAGACGGCACCAACGAGAAGATGCTCGTCGTCGCCTCGGATCGGGTCAGTGCGTTCGACTTCGTGCTGGAGCCGGCGATCACCGGCAAGGGAGCGCTGCTGACCGAACTGAGCATGTGGTGGTTCGACCAGCTCGCGGGCGCAGACGGCGGGCCCGGTGTGCCGAATCACCTCACGGGTGAGGAATCGCCTGTCGAGGTCGCCGGCCGCGCAATGGTGGTGCGCAGTCTCGACATGCTGCCGATCGAAGCGGTCGTGCGCGGCTATCTGACCGGATCCGGATGGCTGGAGTACTCCGAGCACGGCACGGTGTGCGGCATCCCGCTGCCCGCGGGACTGAACGACGGCGACCGCCTGCCCGAGCCGATCTACACGCCCGCGTACAAGGCACCGCTCGGCGAGCACGACGAGAACATCTCGTACGAGCGCACGGTCGAGCTCATCGGCGCCGAGCGCGCGGCCCAGCTGCGCGACCAGTCGCTGGCGATCTACTCCCGCGCCGCGGCGACAGCTGAGGCCAAGGGCCTGATCCTCGCCGACACGAAGTTCGAGTTCGGCCTCGACGAGGACGGCGTGATGCGCCTGGCGGACGAAGTGCTCACCAGCGACTCCTCACGCTATTGGGATCGCACCGCGTGGGAGACCGGCACGACACCGGCCGAGCGCATGGCGAGCTTCGACAAACAGATCGTGCGCAACTGGCTCGCCGACAACTGGAACAAGCAGGGCACTCCCCCGCAGCTTCCCGCCGAAATCGTCGACCGCACCGTTGCCCGCTACCGCGAGCTGCTGGAGACGCTGACCGCATAGGCGGCGCCGCAGGTCGCTCTCCGCCCCACAACGACATCGCGCCGGTTCAGACGAACCGGAACCGGATGCGGGCGCCAGGCGGTGCCTGCGCCGCCCGGCCGAGGTGCGCGCGAGTGACGACGCCGACGACCGGGTAGCCGCCCGTGAGCGGTCGGTCGGCGGTGAACAGGATCGGCCGGCCGTCGGGCGGCACCTGGAGCGCGCCGCCGACGGTGCCCTCGCTGGGCAGCTCTCCGTCGCGCAACCGCTCGAGCAGCTGCGCGCCATCCAGGCGCAGGCCGACTCTGTTCGATCGGGCGGTGACGACCCAGTCCTGATCGCAGAACGCGGCGAGCGCGGCCGGCGCGAACCAGTCGTCGCGCGGGCCGGGCACGACGTCGAGCCAGACCTCGTCATCGGATGCCGCGAGCGGATCGCCCGGTGCGGCCCACGGGTCGACGGCGCCGGCGATGCGAGACCCGATCGGCAGGACGGCGCCTGCGGTGAGCGGTTCGGGGCCGAGGCCGGCGAGCACGTCGCGGGAGGCGCTGCCGAGCACCGCCGCCGCTTCGAGGCCGCCGCGGACGGCGAGATACGAGTAGACGCCGCGCACAGCCGCACCGACGACGAGTTCCTCCCCGTCCGACAGCGCGAACGGCACGTCGAACGGTGCTTCGCGTTCCTCGTCGCTCCGGATGATCGTCAGCGACACGGGCGCCCCGGCGACAGCGAGCGTGAGATGCCCGCGGGCACGAAGACGCAGGCCGCCGAGTGCCGTCTCGATCGCGGCGGCACCGGCTGGGTTGCCGACGAACCCGTTCGCCCGGCGCAGCGCACCGCGGTCCATCGCTCCGGACGGCGCGACGCCGAGATCGGCGCGTCCAGGCCGGCCGAGATCCTCGAGCAGCGCGTGCGGCCCGACGGAAACGATCTCGACGACAGGGGCGCGGGGCGGCTCTGGAGCTTCTGCCCCGGGTGCGCCCGTCGGCGCGGCAGCTTCGTCACCGTTGTGGTGCACGTCGCCCGCGGCGACACGGTCACCGCGCACAGGGAGCTCACCTCCGTCATCCGGCGCCAGCGGCACGAAGCGCACGCGCATGCCGGGGCGGAGCAGAGCAGGCTGCGCGCGGTCGAGATCCCACATCGCGTCGGGCGTGCGACCGAGCAGCCGCCACCCTCCGGGGCTCGAGCGCGGATAGACGCCGGAGAACTCGCCGGCGATCGCGACCGCCCCGGCCGGAATGCGCCGGCGAGGCGTCTCCAGGCGAGGTACGTGCAGGGCCGGGTCGAGACCAGACAGGTACGCGAACCCCGGCGCGAACCCGGTGAACGCCACCTCGTAGACGGCCGCGGAGTGGCGCTCGACGACCTCCGCGGGCGTGAGGCCGGTCAGCTCGGCGACCTCGTCGAGGTCCTCCCCGTCGTAGACGACCCCGACCTCGACGGTCTCCGCATCATCCGGGGCGTGGGTCGATCCGGTGCGGGTGAGCAGGTCACCGCGCACCGCGTCACGGTCGGCGTGCGGTGCGAGCTGCACGAGCACGGTGCGCGCGCCTGGCACGGCGTCGACCATGCCGGGCACAGGCCGCGCCGCAAGGGACCGCGCGAGCGCAACTGCCGCCTCGAGGTCGGACAGCTCGACCAGTACCGCGTCGCCGCAGGGAAGGAATCGCATCATGACGCCGCATCTCCCCCTGCAGGTGAACCGCCCCGCTCCCCCGCGGGCCGGCGGGTCGGCACCGGCACCCGGCGCCCCGACACACGGCACTTTCCCCGAGACACTGCAGAATCCGACCGCTTCTGCCTCATCTCAGCGATTCCGCCGCGTCTCGGAGCCGATCGTGCCCCGTGCCCCGCGCCCGTGTCGGTCATCCGGTGCCTACTGAGCGAACGCCCGCACCTCGATGCCGGCGCTCTCGACGGTGGCGCGCACGGTGCGGGCCATCTCGACGGCGCCGGGGGTGTCGCTGTGCACGCAGATGGAATCGGCCTCGCACATCACGATGCGCCCGTCGACCGCGACGATCTCGCGGTCCGTGACCAGGCGAAGCATCCGGTCGGCGATCTCCTGCGGGTCGGTCAGCACAGCGCCGGGTTCACGCCGATCGACCAGCGTTCCCGATGGAGTGTAGGCGCGGTCGGCGAACGCCTCACCGATGGCGCGCAGGCCCGCGTCCTCTGCCCGCTGCACGAACCGCGACCGGGCCAGCCCCACGACGGCGAGGGTCGGGTCGAAGTCGCCGACCGCGTCGATCACGGCCGGGGCGTGCTCGTCGTCACTGGCGACCGTGTTGTAGAGGGCGCCGTGCGGCTTCACGAATCGGATGCGCGTGCCGGTCGAGCGCGCGATCGCGTCGAGCGCTCCCAGTTGGTAGAGCACGTCGCCGTAGATCTCGCGACCGGATGCCCCGAGCGGGCGCCTGCCGAATCCCGCCAGGTCGCGGTAGCCGGGCTGCGCACCCACCACGACGCCGCGCTCGGCCGCGGCGCGCGCCGTGTCGAGCAGGGTGACCGGGTCTCCTGCGTGGAATCCGCACGCGACGTTCGCGCTCGTGACGATGTCGAGCATCGCCTCGTCGTCGCCGAGCTGCCAGCGACCGAAGCTCTCGCCCATGTCAGAGTTCAGATCGATCGTCGCCATGAGCACACGGTACCGGAGCGGTCTTGCCCGTGCGCCGATGGACTGGACGTGCAGCTGCGACGCAGCACAGCCGATCCGGATGGGCCGGGGCGGCTCTGCTGCGGACGCACGGGCGGCATGCGCGACGCGGAACGCGGATCGACTGCGTTGTGCATCGCGCTCCTTCCGCATCGCCGGCGCACAGCGCGGCGACGGCGCTGCGTCAGGCTTGTGCGAGGCGGACGCTCCCGATTGAATGATCGGATGGCCGGCACACACCACAAACACGGAATCACCGACGCGCGCGCCCACCTGCGCGCCCACAGCGATCTGGTGCTGCCGAGCGTCGACCCTCGGTCGACGCCTGGCTACGACGGTGACAAGGAGTCCGGCGCGGCCGACCTCATCGAAGGCCTCGCTGAGCTCGCCGACTTCCAGGAGCGGCTGTTCGCTGCGGGGCAGAAGGGCGCGCATGACTCGGTTCTGCTCGTGCTGCAGGCGATGGACTCGGCGGGAAAGGGCGGCGTCGTGCGCCACGTCATGGGCGGCGTCGACCCGCAGGGCGTTGAGCTCGCGGCGTTCAAGTCGCCGACCGAGGATGAGCTCGCGCACGATTTCCTCTGGCGCGTGGAGAAGCGCGTGCCGAAGCCCGGCTTCATCGGTGTGTTCGATCGGTCGCACTACGAGGATGTGCTGATCGGGCGCGTGCGCGAACTCGCAGAACCGGATGAGATCGAGCGCCGCTATGGGGCGATCGTCGACTTCGAGCGACGGCTGGTCGCGCAGGGCACCCGCGTGGTGAAGGTGATGCTGCACATGTCGTACCAGGAGCAGGGCGAACGTCTCATGGAGCGCCTCGAGCGGCCGGACAAGCACTGGAAGTTCAACTCGGGCGACGTGGACGAACGTGCGCTCTGGCCCGCCTACCAGTACGCGTATCAGGAGGCGATCCAGCGCACCTCGACCGACGATGCGCCCTGGTTCGTCGTTCCAGCCGATCGCAAGTGGTACGCGCGGCTCGCGGTTCAGGCGCTCCTGCTCGAGACGTTCGAAGACATCGACCCGCAGTGGCCGAGCGCGGAGTTCGACGTCGCAGAACAGATCGCGCGCCTTCGCGCCACGATGTGACCGCTGTCTCTCGCGCGGGAGATACGATCGATCCGGATGCCACCGGCGATGCGCCGGACTACGAACCAATGGAGGAGCGACGTGTTCGAAGATCTCAAGGGCCGTGTGGCCGTCGTCACGGGAGGCGCCGGAGGAATCGGCTACTCGATCGCGACCGCATATGCCGATCAGGGCATGGACGTCGCACTGCTCGATCTGTCGCCGAGCGTCGCCGAATCCGCAGCGAAGCTCGCAGCGGACTACGGAGTGAGAACCACGGGACAGGTCGTGGATGTCACTGACCCTGACAACGTCGAGGCCGCCTTCGTCGCCGTCGATGCCGAGCTCGGCACGCCGACCGTGCTACTTGCCGCTGCGGGGCTGACGATCATCGGCGACAGCGTCGACTACCCGCAGTCGAAGTGGCGCACCGTGATGGGTGTGAACGTCGACGGCGTCTTCTACACGACCCAGTCGTTCGCCAAGCGTGCGCTGAAGGCCGACCGCCCGGCATCCGCCATCCTGATCTCGTCGATGTCCGGCTTCGCCGTGAACGTTCCGCAGCGCCAGGCTGCCTACAACGCGTCGAAGGCAGCCGTGCACCAGCTGGCCGCCTCACTCGGCGTCGAGTGGGCCACAGACGGTGTGCGCGTGAACACGATCGCCCCCGGATACGTCGCCACCGACCTCACCAAAGAGGTCATCGAAGCCGACCCCGTGCTGGCGAACGAGTGGATCAGCCGCATCCCGATGGGCCGGATGGCCACGCCCGAAGACCTGCACGGCCTCGCGCTGTACCTCGCCAGCGACGCGTCGAGCTACCTCACAGCGCAGAGCATCATCATCGACGGCGGCTACACCGCGATCTGATCGGCGCCCCCGAACGGCCCGACCCCGCAGAGGGTCGGGCCGTTCGTCGTTCCCGATGTGCTGACGAGATGAGCGCAACCGCGCAAGAAGAGCGCCGTGTGGCGCTCGGCCGCCTGTCGACGGAGAGCCCGTGCTCTGGCCCACACAGCGAACCCAGCCCCGTCTCCTTCGCACGCGAGATGTCTCGTCCGCGAAAAATTTCGCCGCAGGTCTTCCGTTCCCGACACGTTCACGCTAAGTTCAGACGTCATGAGACGTACTAACACGTCCCATGACGTCTGAACGAAAGGGACACCTTGTCTGACACCGCATTTGTCGACTCTGCGACGATCGAGAGCCAGCTCCGCACCGCTCGCGCGGCAATCGCCGCCCGAAGCACGGTTGTGCGCGTCGTGCTCACCGCATGCGGCGGCTCGTACGCGAACATGACGCCCGTCGAGTACTTCCTCGATACCAGGGCGACCACGCTCGACGCCCGTGCGATCAACGCCGCAGAGTTCACCTCCCGCAATTCGTCGCTCATCGATGAGCGTGCCGTCGTCGTCCTCTGCTCCCATTCCGGCACCACCCCGGAGACGGTGGCCGCTGCGAAGCACGCCCGTGAGCGCGGCGCACTGACCATCGCCTTCACCTTCGATCCGTCATCGCCGCTCGCCGAGGCCTCCGAGTATGTGATCGCCTATCAGCACGGCGAGGGTAAGAGCGAGGCCCACGTGGCAGCTCCCCTCCTTCTCCGCCTCGCCGCCGGCATCGTCGACGCGGTCGACGGCACCGACATCGCTGCGGCAATCGACGGCGCCGTCGAGCAGCTGCCGCAGCTCGCGCCCGCCGTGCGCGCGGCGTACGGCGAGAAGGCCGACGCCTGGGCGTTCGCCAACCGTCGCGAGGAGCTCATCTACACGATGGCATCCGGGTCGAACTACGGCCCGGCGTACGCCTTCGCCATCTGCCTGCTCCAGGAGATGCAGTGGGTGCACTCCGCGTGCATCCACGCGGGCGAGTACTTCCACGGTCCGTTCGAAGTGACCGACGTCGACGTGCCCTTCATCGCCCTGCTCGGCCTCGACGAGACCCGCCCGATCGAGCAGCGCGCAGTGGACTTCGCACAGAAGCACTCCGACAACGTCCTCGTCATCGACGCCAACGACTTCGGGCTCGAGCGGCTGTCCGCCGACATCCGGGGCGACATCGCCCACATCCTGTTCAACATCGCCCTGCGCACCTACGCCGACGCGCTCGCTGACCACCGGGGCCACCCGCTCAGCGTGCGCCGGTACATGTGGCGCATGGAGTACTGACCGAAAGGCACGCATCATGCGCACATCGATCCGGATCGCAGCAGTCGGCCTTGCGGCCATCGCACTCACCGCTCCTCTCGCGGCCTGTTCCTCGGGCGGAGGCGACGGCGACCAGGTGGAGATCGACTTCTTCCACCGGTGGCCCAACGAGCCGAAGAAGTCGTACTTCGACGATCTCGTCGCCGAGTTCGAGGCGGAGAACCCCGACATCACCGTCAACGTCGAGAGCGTGCTCAACGACAGTTACAAGGACAAGGTCAAGGTCGTCGCCGGTTCGGCGAACGCACCGGACGTGATGTTCACCTGGAGCGGCTCGTTCGTCTCCGAACTGGTTAAGAGCGACGCCCTGATGGACCTCGGGCCGTGGCTCGAGGAGGACCCGGAATTCGCCGAGAGCTTCTACCAGAGCCAGCTCGGTCCGTTCCAGGTCGACGGAGTGCAGTACGGGCTGCCGATCGGCATGCACTCGAAGGTGTTCTACTACGACACCGAGCTGTTCGACGAGCTCGGGCTCGCGGCGCCCGGGACGTGGGACGAGTTCGAGAACGTCGTCGACACGATCGAGGCCGAGACGGGAGAACACGCCATCGAGTTCGGCGCCGTCGACACCTGGACGATCGCGCACTACCTGGGCACGCTGAATCAGCGCGTCGTCGACCCCGAGGTCTTCGCCGCCGATCAGGACCCGACGACAGGCGAGTTCACCGACCCCGGCTACGTCACGGCGCTGGAGCGTCTGGAGGAGATCGTCACCCACACGAACGACGACTTCCTCGCCATCGACCACGAGATGGCCAGGAACTCCTGGATCGCCGGCGACGGCGGCCCGATGTTCTACGCGCAGAGTGCGGAGATCGGCTACTTCGAGGACGTCGCGTTCGACTATTCCGTGTTCAACTTCCCGTCAGTCGACGGCGGCAAGGGCGACCCGATGCAGCTGACGGGCGCACCGGAGGGATTCGCGGTCTCCAAGAACACGGAGCACCCGGATGAGGTGAAGCGGTTCCTCGAGTTCATGCTGAACAAGGACAACGGCGTCACGTACACCGAGAACACCGGTGAGCTCAGCGCCGTGCAGGGCGCGGTCGAGGAAGCCGACGTCTCCGACACGACGAAGGAGCTGGCACAGCAGATCCTCGACGCGTCCGAGATGACGTCCTGGCTCGACAACGCATACGATCCTCAGATCGTGGCGACCTATCTCTCCGAGGCGCAGCTGATGCTCAGCGGAGAGCAGACGCCGGACGGTGTCATGCAGAAGGTCCAGGAAGCCGCGGAGCGCGTGCGCAGCGCGTCCTGACCTCCCGGGTGCCGGCGCCCTCACGCGCCGGCACCCCATCCGTCCCCTCCCCTTCCCCGAGATTGGTGCATCAATGCCGACCCGCACCCGCGCTCTCAGCAGCTGGCTCTACATCCTGCCGGCTCTCGCCTTCATCGCGCTGTTCGTCTACTACCCCCTCGTCGCGAACCTCGTCTTCGGGTTCTTCTCGTTCCGCGCTGGCGCGAGCGAGATGACTCCGGTCGGGCTCGACAACTTCACCCGACTGCTCGCCGACCCGATCATCTGGTCGTCGCTGATCAACAACGTCGTCTACGCGATCGTGTCGATCGTCTGCCAGGTCGGCGGCGGTCTTGTGGTCGCAGCGTGGCTCACGCACCTGCTGCGCCCGCGGATCGCGACGATCCTGCGCAGCATCTACTTCATGCCGGCGGTGATCTCGATCACGGTCATCGCCCTGATGTTCACCTTCATCTACAGTGCCCGCGGCGGTCTGCTCAACTCCTTCCTCGAGTTGATCGGCCTCGGCGAGCTGCAGACCTCTTGGCTCGCGAACGTCGACACGGCGATGGGATCGGTGATCGCCGTCTCGCAGTGGCAGAGCATCGGATACATCTGCATGCTGTACGTCGTCACGCTGCAGCAGATCCCCGTCGAGTACTACGAGGCGGCGTCTCTTGACGGCGCCGGACGCATCCGGCAGTTCATCAGCATCACGGTGCCGCAGGCGAAGGAGATGATCTTCGTCGCGATGATCCTCACCGTCTCCGGTGCGTTCACGGTGTTCAACGAGCCGTACATCCTCACCGGCGGCGGACCGGGCAACGCAACTCACGTGCTCGCCACCTATATGTACAACCAGGGGTTCTTCCAGAACCAGATGGGCTACGCATCCGCGATCGCGACCGTCATCTTCATCATCACCCTCGTGTTCTCGATGGTGCAGATGCTGTCGTTCCGCACGGGGAAGGACTGACGATCATGTCGACACAGGTCATCACCACCATTCACGACAAGCGCAAGCGCCCCATCGAGCATGCCTGGAACGCGCCCGTCTACCTCGTCCTGGCGATCTACGCCGTCCTGATCGCCTACCCCCTGATCTGGATGCTGATGTCGTCGTTCAAGACATCCGCTGAGATCTACGGCGACCCATGGGGGCTGCCGGAGACATGGCTCGTGCAGAACTACGCCGACGCGTGGGAGCGCGGCATTTCGAGCTACTTCCTCAATTCGGTCATCGTCACGATCGTCACCGCGATCGGCACGGTGCTGCTCGCCGCCCTGTGCGCGTACGGCATGGTCCGGATCACGAGCAAAGCTGCGAACATCGTGCTCATTCTGGCCATGGGCGGCCTCGTCGTCGCGCCGCAGGTCAGCCTCATCCCGCTGTACCAGATGCTCGACGCTCTCGGTCTCCTCGACAGCCTGTGGGCCATGATCCTGCCGTATGTCGCGTTCCGGCTGCCGATGGCGATTCTGCTCATCCGGTCGGTCTTCCTGGGCATCCCGCACGATCTCGTCGACGCGGCGACGATCGACGGCTGCCGATCGCTCGGCGTGTTCCGGCACGTGTACCTGCCGCTGAGCCGGTCGATCCTGATGACCGCGGGGGTGCTCACCGCCTACTTCGCGTGGAACGAGTTCCTGTTCGCGATCGTGTTCGTCAACTCCGACGAGAACCGTACGATACCCGCGGGTCTGATGTCGTTCCGCGACGCGCTCTCTACGGACTGGGGCGTGCTGCTGGCAGGGCTGGTGATCGCCGCGCTGCCGATCGTGGTGGTGTTCATCGCGCTGCAGAAGTACTTCGTCGCCGGCATCACCGCCGGCAGCGTCAAGGGCTGAGAAGGGAAGACGGATGCACACAGAGCAGCAGATCCGCGAGAAGATCGCCGGCGTGCCGGCACCGAGCCTGATCGGCGTCGGCGACAACGTGCTCGACTGCTACCTGCACGAGGACCTCGCGTACCCCGGTGGCAACGCACTCAACGTCGCGGCCTATTCGCGGTTGTTCTTCCGCGGGGAGGCGGGCTTCATCGGGGTCATGGGCGACGACCGGTTCGCCGATCATCTCGGCCATGTGCTCGACAAGGTCGGCGTGGACCGCGCGCGGGTGCGTCGGGCGCACGGCGCCAACGGGATGGCGTTCGTCACCCTCGACGACGACGGCGACCGGCGGTTCGTCGGGTCGAACTACGGCGGCGTGCAGCACGGGCTTCGGCTGCGCATCACGGAGCACGACCACGAGTACATCGGGCGCTACGACCGGCTGCACACCTCGGTGTACTCGGCGATCGAAGCGGAGCTGCCCGCGATCGCGGCGCGGGGCACGCGGATCTCCTACGACTACTCCGACGATGCCGACCCGGCCGTCGTCCGGCGCACCGCAGGGGACGTGGACGTGGGCTTCTTCTCGGGAGGCTCGCTCGACGATCTGGATGTCGATGCCCTCGGCAGGCGCGCGATCGATGCCGGCATGGCGACAGCGGTCGTCACGCTCGGCTCACGGGGATCCGTCGCCTTCGAGGGCGAGCGACGCGCGGAGATGGGTGTGGACGAGGTCGCCGCCGTCGACGCGCTGGGCGCGGGCGACGCGTTCATCACGGGATTCCTCGCCGCTCGCGCAGCGGCGCGCGACATCTCCGGATGCCTCGAGGTCGCGGCATCGACGGGAGCCCTCGCCTGCTTGTTCCGCGGAGCGTTCGGCTATCCTGTGCAGGCGGGGGACGATGCACGCGCTCAGATTCTCAGGCGCTACCCCACGAGCTGACAAGGGGGACTCCTCGACGTGGTGCGATCGGGTTCGCCCCTTCATGAGCAGGTGCGCAGGGCTCTCGCGCAGGAGATCCAGGACGGTCGGTACGACGACACCGGGATGATCCCCGCCGAGCCGGAGCTCGGCGAGCGGTTCGGCGTGAGCCGGATCACGATCAGGCGTGCCGTCTCCGACCTGGAGTCTCAAGGGATGGTGCAGCGGCGCCAGGGCACGGGGACGTTCGTCACCGGGCCGCCGAAGGTACTCACCACCATGGCGATCGGCGGCTTCACCGATCAGCTCACGGCCGCCGGCGACATGTCGCGCGAGGTGAAGCGCGCGGACATCGAATTGGCGGATGCAACGGTCGCCGATGGACTGTGCGTCGAGCCCGGTGCACGGATCCTGCGCCTGGAACGAGTGTTCTCTCTCAACGATGTGCCGCTGTCACTGGACCGCAGCGTGTACGCGCTCGACCGTTACCCGGGGTTCGAGGCGAAGGTCGACGCCGAGGTCTCCACGTACCGCGTTCTGCGTGAGGAGTACGGGGTGACCTTCGCCGAGGTGCGCCGTGAGGTGCGCATCGGATACACCACAGCAGAGACGGCCGCCTGGCTGCATCGGCCGGAACACGATCCTCTCGTCGTCGTGGAGAAGGTCGCCCTCGATGCCGACGGCGGTGTCATCCACACTTCGCACGTCGAGACCGTGCCGAGCCGGGTCCGACTGCAGACGATCGCACGGGAGTGAACGGGGCCCACGAAAACGGGCACCGCCGTTCCGAGATGAGTACGATCGCGCCACGTGAGGACGATTTCGCGCTGAACGTCCTCATCCGGGGCGTTTGTCCTCGTCTGGGGCCGGATGAGGATGCGCAGCACGGGCGTCCTCAGGAGAACATCTCGGTCAGCACAGCGAGGTCGCCCGCGTCGAGTGCCTGCTGAATCGCCGAGATGTCGGCAGAATCGGTGAACATGCCGGACAAGGTGTCGGCCCAGATGCCTCGCATGGTGTCCACGTCGCCCGCGTCAGCTGCGTGCCCCATCGCCTCGATGGCCGCCTGATACGGAATCTGCTCGAACCCCGCAGGCGCGTCCCAGGGGTTGTAGTACGGGATGAAACGGAGGTCCGGGTCAGGGTCGAGGCGCAGCACCTGGTCGGGGTGGACAGTGCGCGTGTGGTTCAGCGTCGTCAGCACCAGGCCGTTCTCGATGCAGAGCCGCTCGCCGATCGCGGCAGCGACATCGCCAGTTGCCACGATGTACGACACGATGTTGCCCTCATCATCACGCCCGACGGCGCCCTGAGCGAATTCCCGCGCGCCTCGATCTTCGATGTCGCCGGTGATGCTGACCCCCTCGGTACTGAGGTTGATCCAGGCGGGGTTGACGCACGCATCAGGGTCAGGCTCCGCAGTGACCTGTGCGGCTTCTTCCTCCGGCGTTTGACTCGCGGGCTCCGGCGAAGGATCAGCCACCTGAGGCGCCGCCGTGGCGGCGCACCCGGCGAGGCCGGTGACTGCCAAGACGAGCGCGGCGAGCGTCGGTGCGAGCTTGTCTGCGCGAGGCATGACGCCATACTTGCAGACGGAAACGAGGACGACTGGGCTCACGTTGCCCAATGTGGAGCCTCACGACGCTGGCCGCGACCCTCGGCAAACATGCATCCCATTTCGGGATGCATGTTGATACACTGGAGCCATGAGCATCCAGATCGCCGTGCGTCTCCCGGATGAGACGGTCGCGTTCCTCGATCGCGCGGTTGCGGACGGTTCCGCCCCGAGCCGTGCGGCACTGGTCGCGTCGGCTCTCGAACGCGAGATGCGACGCCGGATGGCGGAGCGCGACGCCGACCTGCTGCGGGAGGCGCCCGATGGCGACGACCTGGATGACCTGGTGAACTGGACGGCGCGGACCGTCGACCTCGGCGACTGACGTGCGGGAGATCTGCCTTGCCAGGCTCGACAAGACCAGGCCCGTCGTCGTCCTCACGCGGGGCGCCGCGCGCCACGCGATGACGAAGGTCACCGTTGCCCCGATCACCTCCACTGTGAAGGGCCTCAGCAGCGAGGTGCCCGTCGGCCCCGAGAACGGACTCGATCACGACTGCGTCGTCTCGATCGACAACACGCTCACCATTCCCACCCGCATGCTCGGCGACACCATCGGGTTCCTCAGCGAAGCGCAGGAGGCTCAGCTCGCCGCGGCTGTCGTGCTGGCGTTCGACCTCGACGTTCCGCTGCTCGGCCAGTCGCAGCGATAGCCCGAGCGGTCGGCCCCGCGGCGACCGTCATCGCCGCACCGGGTCGAGCACGACGCTGTGTCGAACGTGCCCGCACGAGCGCTGCGCTGCCGAGACGAGTACGATCGCGCCGCGTGAGTACGGATTCGCGCCGCACGTCCTCATCCGGAGCGAATGTACTCGCGCCGGCGGGTCGGCACGGGCGGGATGGAGCGGCGACGCGGCCCCGGGGTGCTACGTCGATTCGCGCACCACGAGCTCGGTGGGCAGCGTGGTCACGCGGGGCGGGTCCTCGCCGGCGAGACGGGCGAGCAGCACGTCGGTCATCGTCTCGCCCTGAAGGTGCGAGGGTTGGCGCACCGTGGTCAGGTGCGGGGTCGCGCTCGTGGCCATGGGCGAGTCGTCGAAGCCGATCAGCTTCAGGTCGTCCGGCACGCGCACGCCGGCCTCGCGGAAGGCGCCGATCGTCCCCCTGGCCATCAGGTCGCTCGCCACGAACAGCGCATCGAACTCCTCGCCGAGTGCCAGCAGCCGCCTGGCCGCGTCTCCGCCGCCTGGGAGCGTGAAGTCGCCTTCGACGACGGGGCCCGGTTCCAGACCCGCGGCCGCGATGGCATCGCGGAATCCCGCGAGACGGTCGATGCCCGCCGGCATGTCACGGGGACCGGCGATCATCGCGATGCGGCGCGCGCCGCGCGAGATCAGGTGCGCTGTCGCGTCCCTGCCCCCTGCGACGTTGTCGACGTCGATGTAGTAGTCGTCAGCGCGCGAGACCACGGGCCTGCCGCCGAACACCAGCGGCACGGCCTCCGCGATGCGGTCGATGTACGAGTCGCTGGTGTGATGCGACACGACGATCGCGCCATCGACGTTGCCGCCGCGCAGGTACCTCGTCGTCTTGTCACCGACGTCGTCGCTGGCGATGAACAGGTTCAGCACGTGATCCGTCGTCGACAGCCTGGCGTTGATGCCTGACACGATCGCGGCGAAGAACGGGTCACCGAAGAACCGCGTGGTGTCTTCGGGAACGACCAGCGCGATGGCGTGGGTCTGCTTCGTAGCGAGCGACCTCGCAGCCCTGTTGGGCACGTAGTTGAGCTCCTCGATGGCGGCGCGCACCGCTTCGAGAGCCGCGGGGCTCACCCTGGAGCCTCCGCCGAGCACGCGCGAGACGGTCGATCTGGACACGCCGGCACGGGCGGCGACCTGTTCGATCGTTGCCTGCGCTGCTCGCGTGCCGTCAGCGGCCATCCGGTCCTTCTCGTTCATCCGACTTCAGTATGCCCGCTTCGCCTGCCGCGACTGGCACTCGGTGCACGGCATCGAGCGCGCGATCCCGGATGATCCGCTGATACTCGCGACCGCTGGCCTTGATCGTGCGCTCCTGGGTGCCGTAGTCGACGTGCACGATGCCGAACCGCTTCTCGTAGCCCCACGCCCACTCGAAGTTGTCGAACAGTGACCAGTAGAAGTACCCGCGCACGTCGACGCCGTTCCCGATCGCGTCGAGCACGGCTCTGAGGTGGCCGCGCAGGTACTCCGCACGATCGACGTCATCGACCTCGCCCGCGACGAGCTCGTCGTCTGAGGCCATGCCGTTCTCGGTGACGTAGAGCGGCACACCGGGGCAGTCATCGGCGACGCGCTCGAGCAGCCGCGTCAGCCCGTCCGGCTGAACCTCCCACCCCATGTTGGTGCGCTCGAGTCCGCGATCGTGCCAGTGGATGTTCTCGTGCGAGGGGAACGGCGACGAGGTCGCCCTGTCCGTGGGTGCGTGCCCGCCTGGCACGGGGACCGCAGGCGCGTGCCCCGAGACGCACTCGCCGTGGTAGTAGTTCACGCCGAGGAAGTCGAGCCTCTCCGAGATCGTCTCCAGATCCCCGGGGCGCACGGCGCGCTCCCATGACGCGACGGCGTCGGCATCGACCGCGGCGAAGTCGGCCGCCACGTCCTCGGGGTACGCGCCCTTCGCGATCGGGTCGAGGAACCAGCGGTTGAACTGACCGTCGATGCGGCGCGCGGCGTCGATGTCGGCCGGGTCATCCGGGTCGACGGCGTCGGCCACCGTGAGGTTGAGCGTCACGCCCAGCTGCAGCGATGCATCGCGCCCTCGCAGCTCGCGCACCGTCTCGCCGTGGGCGAGCAGCAGGTGGTGCGCGGCGAGAATCCCCTCGTCCACGCGCTGCCGGCCCGGCGCGTGTGCGCCCGCCGTGTACGACAGGAACGACGAGCACCACGGCTCGTTCAGCGTCGTCCAGATGTTCACCCTGTCGCCGAGCGCGTCGTGCATGGTTGCGGCGTACTCCACGAAGCGCGCGACGGTGTCGCGGTTCGTCCAGCCGCCGCGTTCTTCGAGCGCCTGCGGCATGTCCCAGTGGTAGAGAGTCAGCCACGGCGTGATGCCGGCACCCAGCAGCTCGTCGACCAGGCGCGAGTAGAAGTCGACGCCGGCGGGGTTCACCGCTGCGCCGTCGGGGCGCACTCGCGACCAGGCCGTCGAGAACCGGTAGCTGCCGATACCGAGCTCGCGCATCAGCGCGACGTCGTCGCGGTAGCGGTGATAGTGGTCGCAGGCGATGTCGCCGTTGTCCGCATTGATCACGGCCCCCGGATGTCGGCTGAAGGCGTCCCAGATGGAGGCCGTGCGCCCGCCCTCGAACGCGGCGCCCTCGACCTGGTAGGCCGCGGTGGCCGCACCGAACAGGAAGTCGGGCGGAAACGAACGGGTCATGTGGTCATCCCTTCACGGCACCGGCCATGATGCCGCTGACCAGCTGCTTGCCCGCCACCACGAACAGCAGCAGCAGGGGCAGGGTCGCGAGCACGACACCGGCGAGAACGATCGAGTAGTCGACGAAATGGTTGGACTGGAGCAGGCTCAGCGCGACGGGCAGCGTCGGGTTCTGCCTGTCGAGCACGATGAACGGCCAGAAGAAGTTGTTCCACGCCGTCACGAACGTGAACAGGAACAGCATCGCCGCGGCGGGGCGCGCCGCCGTGACGCCGACGGTCCAGAAGGTGCGGATCATGCTGGCACCATCCACGCGCGCGGCCTCGATGAGCTCATCCGGGACCGCTTGGCGCAGGTACTGCGTCATCCAGAACACGCCGAACGCAGTCACGAGCATCGGCACGATGACCGCGCCGACCTGGCCCGTCCAGCCCACCTCGGAGAACAGGATGTACAGCGGTACGACGCCGAGCTGCTGGGGCACGGCCATGGTCGCCACGACGAAGGCGAGCAGCACGCCCGCCCCGCGGAAGCGGAGCTTCGCGAACGCCCAGCCGGCGAGGGTGGAGAACACCACGACACTGATCGCGATCAGCGATGAGCTCCACAGGCTGTTCCACAGCGCCGCCCAGAAGTTCACCGACGGGTCGGAGACGACAGTCATCGCGTTCTGCACGAAGTTGACGCCGGGGATCCATGACTTGTTCGGGTCGCGCAGGGTCGCCGAATCGCCGGATCCGATCAGGAACGAGAAGTACAGCGGGAACAGGCTGGCCGCCAGCACGACGCCCAGCGACGCATACGTCCAGAGGCCGGGACGTGTGCCCCTGATGCGCACTGCGCGGCGGCCGCGGCGATCCGGTCCGGTCGTGACCGCGTGAGTGTCGACTTCGTCGAGTTGCGTCGTCATCGCCGTGCCTCCTTTCGTGCCGCCCTGGCTCTCGCCCGCCGCTCACCGCGCGAGAGCTGTGCGCCCCGCGCGCCCTCGTCTCGCACGAGCGAGCGGGTGACGAGCAGATTGATGATGCCGATGGCCAGGATGATCAGGAAGAGCAGCCATGCCAGCGCGGACGCGCGCCCGAAGTCCCACTGCCCCCATCCGATGTCGTACAGGTACAGAGTGATCGTCAGCCACTGAGAGTCAGGGCCTCCCTGCCCGTATTGATCGAACATCCGGGGCTCTTCGAAGACCTGAAGTCCGCCGATGGTGGAGGTGATGATGACGAAGATCAGCGTCGGCTTCAGCGAGGGGAGCGTGATGCTCCAGAACTGTCGGAAGGCACCTGCCCCGTCGACGCGTGCCGCCTCGTAGTAGTCGCGCGGAATCGCCTGCATCGCGGCGAGCAGGATCAGGGCGTTGTAGCCCGTCCAGCGGTAGTTCACCATCGTCGCGATGGCGACGTGACTCCAGAAGGCGTCGACGTGCCACCGGATCTCCGGCATGCCGAGCGTCGTGATCAGCTGGTTGATCACGCCGGACTTGTCGGCGAAGAGTGCGTTGAAGATCAAACCGACCGCCACCGGCGCGACGACGTACGGCAGCAGCGAGCTCATCCGCCAGAACGTCTTCGCCTTGATGTTCCGGTCCAGTGCCGCCGCGATGTACATCGCGAGGATCATCTGCGGGATCGACGACAGCAGGAAGATGCTGAACGTGTTCCGCAGGGCGATCCAGAACTTCTCCTGTCCCAGGATCCACAGGTACTGGTCGAAGCCGATGAACTCGCCCGTGCCGCGCACCTGATCCCAGTCCATGAACGAGATCACGGCCGTGTAGGCGATCGGGAACAGCCCGACGAGGGCGAACACCAGGAAGAACGGCGAGATGTACAGGTAGGGCGAGAACTTGACGTCCCACCGGCTGAGCCGATGAGAGAACGAGACCACCCGAACGCGGCGCTCGGGGGCCGGGGGCCGGGAGGACGGCGCGTGCCCTCCCGGCCGTGTGGCTTGCAATGTCATCCGCAGAGTTCCTAGAAGCTCGAGACCTCGTTCACCCACGAGTCCCAAGACGCGTCGGCGGTTTCGGTCTCGTTGAACACCCGCGTCACGGCGCTGGTGAGGGCGTCGCGGAACTGGAAGTACTTCGGTCCCTTGTACGGCTCGATCTCGACGGCCTCAGCGCGTTCGATGCCGATCTGCCCGGCGGGTGCGCCGCCGAAGTACTCGTTCGTGAAGCCGGTGAGTTCTTCTGACTCATACGTGTCCGGCTGACTCGGGAAGGTGCCGGCGTTCTTGAACGCCTTGATCTGCGTCTCCGGCGAGGTCAGCCAATCGGCGAACTCCTGCGCAGCCTCGACGTTGTCGCCGTCTGCGGGCACGGTCAGATACGACCCGCCCCAGTTGCCGCCGCCGCCCGGGAAGACGTTGGCGATCTGCCAGTCATCGACATCCGGGGCCTCGCCCTGAATGATGCCGAACATCCACGGCGGGCACATCATCGCCGCGAACTCGCCGTTCGCCATCGCCGCGTACCAGTCCTCACTCCACTGATCGGGGTACGCCGAGATCGGGTTGGCCTTCTCGACCGTGGTGTCGAACACCTCGCGCACGGCGGGGTTCTCTGTGGCGATCACGGAGTTGTCGGTGTCCTCGAAGGTCTTCTCCTGCTGGTTGATCAGTGCCTGGAGCACTGAGCTGGCCGAGTCGAGGAACGGCTTGCCGGTCGAATCGACGTAGTCCTGACCGACGGAGAACAGGTCGTCCCACGTGGTGAACAGGCCGGCGACCTCCTCCGGATCGGTCGGCAGACCGGCCTCGGCGAAGAGGTCCTGGCGGTAGCAGACCGACTCAGGGCCGATGTCGGTGCCGTAGCCGACGAGGTTCCCCTCCGCGTCGGTGGCGGCCTCTTCCTTCCAGTCGAGCCAACGACCCTTCAGGTCATCCGGAACGGGGGCGAGCAGGTCGGCGTACTCCATCAGTTCGGGCAGCCAGTCGATCTCGACCGCCTCGATGTCGCTCAGGCCGCCGCTGCCGAGCTTCTGGAAGTAGTTCGCGCGGGCGTCGTCTGTGGTCGCCGCCTTGTTGTGCACGATCGTGATGTTGTCGTGTTCGGCCTCATACTCGGCGAGGAGCTCGTCGGTGTAGCCGAAATCGTTGAACGTAGCGACGCTGAGTTCGATCGGGCCATCCGGATCGGCGTTCGCTCCGCCGCCGTCGCTTCCGCAGGCGCTCAGCGCAAGGGCTCCGGTCGCGAGAACGGCCACGCCGATGGCGGCGCGGCGGGTTGCAGGTGTGATCACGTTTCCACTCCTTCGTGGTGGTTTTCAGCAGGCCCCGGATGTCCGGAGCCGAGTCTTCTGTGGTGTTGGGAGGGTGCATCGAGAGACACGACGCGATGTGGGAGCGCTCCCACTGCTGAGGCACTACGTTATGGGAGCGCTCTCACAGTTGTCAAGGGAGTGGGCGGATCCGCACCCGGCCGGTGTCCGCGTGCGCTGTGCGCCGGACTCCCGAGCCGGTGCGCCTGTGCGGCTCACCGCCGTCTGCGACCGAGCCGCGCTTGCCGCGAGCGGTCACGCCCGGCTCTGCCGGCCGGGGAACAGGTCGGGACCGAACCCGGCCTTGGCGATGATCTGCGCAGCGATCGTGCGGTTGTTCGCGCCGAGCTTCGCGAGCACCTCTCCCTGATGACTGCGCACCGTCGTGACGCCGATGCCGAGCAGGTCGGCGATCTCGGGCAATTTGAGTCCGCGTGCCATCTGCTGCGCGACCTCGCTCTCGCGCGGGCTGAGCCGCTCGTACAGTCGGCGGGCTTCCGCCTGCTCGTCGTCAGCCGCGACGCTGGCGGCTTCCGCGATCATCCGGGTGACCTCGGCGCGCGGGCCGACGAAGCTCTCCCCTGCCGCGGCGATCCGGATCGTCTGCTCGATCTCGTCTGCGACTCTCACCTTGGGCAGGAACCCCAGCGCGCCCGCTTCGACCATGCTGCCGACGTATTCGTCGACGGCGAGACCCGTCATCGCGACGATTCGCACGTCGGGCGCGACTCTGGCGACCTCGCGCGTGGCACGAATGCCGTCGAGTTCCGGCATCCTCACGTCCATGAGCAGCACGTCGGGCGCATATGCGCGGGCAGCCTCCACCGCCTCCCGACCGTTGCCCGCCTCTGCGACGACCTCGATGCCGTCGGCATGCGCCAACTTGCCTGCGATGAACCCGCGGACCATCACCTCGTCGTCGGCGATCACCACCCGTATCGGGCGCACGGTCTCGTCGGTCACCCCGTCAGTCTACGAACCGCCTCCGACGTTGAGCACCCGCGGTGCTGCCTGCCGTTCAGCTCGCATCCGGCGTCAGCCACGGCAACGTCGCATCGACGATGAAGCTGCCCTCGTGCTCGCCGATCCAGATCTCACCTCCGATCTGCTCCACGCGCTCGCGCATTCCCGTGGCCCCGAGGCCAGCTCCGTGCGTGGACAGCACGCCGGGTGCTGCGGTGAGATCGTTCTCGATGCGCAGCCGCACGCCGTCGGCCGGCGTGCCATCGAGGAAGATCCGGATGACGCATCCCGGCGCATGCCTGACCGCATTGCTCAGGCCCTCCTGCACAAGGCGGTACACGTTCTGATGCAGCAGATCGCTCGCACCGTCGAGCCCCTCGAGCAGGATGATCGTCTCGAGCCGCACGCCGGCCGCGCGGTGGGAGCGCACGATGTCGGCGATGCCGCGCATCGTGGGCGCAGGAGCGGAAGGTGCATGTCCCAGCGGGGTGCGCAGATCGTTGACGAGAGCGCTGAGATCGTCGGCCGCACGCACCGTTTCTGCCCGCAGCGAGCGGGCGAAGTCTACGACGCGCGGATCCCCCGCGGCGGCGGCCGTCTCGATCTCATCGCTGCGGAAGGAGATCATCGTGAGCCTCTGGCCGAGGGAGTCATGCAGCTCGCGCGCGACCTGCTCGCGCACTTGTTTGCGCTCGAGTTCACTGCCGAGCATGTCGGCTCTGGCACGCTCATGCTCGGCCAGATGAGTGGCGGAGTCGGTGCGGCGGTACGCACGCGAGAGGGCAAGAGCACCGCAGTACGCACCGAGTGAGAGGGTCGCGATCACGAGCGGCGCGACGACCTCGAGCACCGGCGACTCACGGTTGTCCGCCAGCGCCCACACCACGGCGCCGCCCCACGGGCCGAACGCCTCGCGCAGCGCGAAACCGACCACGGCCACCGGCACACCCCAGCGCACCCACCGCGCAAACCGACCGGGCCGGCGCGTGGACACGGCGAAGCCGCCGATCAGCAGGAGCAGGTATTCCGAGCCGACAGCGGCAAGAACTGCTCCCGCCGCGAGCACGAGGAACGGCACACGGTGCCGCCAGAACACCGTGATCCACGACGCCGTGATGATGAGGCTTCCGAGTATCCCGCGATCCGTGAGCTGTTGGTCGCCCGTGAGTGCACCTGGCACGTTGTAGATCTCCAGGAGCCCGACGAACCACCCGAACGCGAACAGCACGATCGTCCCGACAATCGACGCGGCGATCGCGACGATGCGCGACGGGCTGGCTCGGGATGACGGCACGCCACGAGGCTATTCGAGGCCTCCGACATCCGGATCATCTCTTTTGTCGTAATGGGTCGTCACTTCTGAGGAGACATGCACGCGAATACGAGGATGTCCAGAATGTCGGAGGCTCCGCATACTTTCCGAAGTACCGATATTCGACCGATCAGGCGACGCATTCGCAACGGCCGGGTCGAGGCTCGGAGCACGTCCGCGATCGCGCAGCAACTCGTTGCGCGATCACCCCCACAGAAAGCACAGCATGTCTCAGAACGTCACCCCTCCCCCGTCCCCGATGGCGCCGACTCCCGCCCCTCAGGCTCCCAAGCAGAAGAACATCGTCGGGCTGATCGCCCTCATCGTCGGCATCGTCGGCTTCGTCTTCGCGTGCATCCCCGGCGCGCTCATCGTCGGCTGGCTGCTGCTGCCCGTCGCTCTCATCCTCGGAATCGTCGCGCTCTGCCTGCGCGGCAAGAGCAAGTGGGCCGGGCTCGTCGGGCTCATCCTGTCGGTCGTCGGCTCGATCGTCGGCGGCATCGTGTTCTTCGCCGTGGTCGCCACAGCCTTCGATGACGCCTTCGACGACGCCTCCGGCGGCGACACCGTGATCACCGAGGAAGTCACCTCCGAGGACGAAGGCGCCTCCGACGAAGAGCCTGCCGCGACCGAGGATGACGGTGAGGCCGCGGAGAAGGGCACCCGTGAGAACCCAGTGTCGTTCGACGCCACGACTGAGAACGACGACTGGACCGTCACGCTCGCCGACTTCAACCCGGATGCGACGGCGAACGTGGAATCCGACGGTTACACGACCGAAACTGCGGGCGACGACCAGGTGTGGATCACCTTCACGCCGACCGTCACCTATCACGGGGACGACTCCGGTCTCGCCGTCGAGGTGAGCTTCGCCTATGCGGCCCCGGATGGCACGGTCATCAACACCTTCGATGCGATGGCGATGCTCGATGACGGCTTCGACAGCGCCGCGGAGCTCTACGACGGCGGAACGACAACCGGCAGGATTGCACTGCTCGTGCCCAACGATCTCGACGGCGGCCTGCTCCGGGTCACGCCGGGCATCCTCGCTGACGACGTGTTCGTCAGTTTGCCGTAGCGCCCGACCTCTGCGTGACGGCCCGGCTCCTTCGCAGGAGTCGGGCCGTCACGTTCCGAGACCCCTGCCACTGGCCGAGTTCCGACCATCCGGGCGGAGAATGTACGCGTTCCCGACGGTCGTGCTCGTTCCAAGCATGCGTCCGGCCAGGCACGACGACCGATGGCTGAACTACGCCTCCAGCCCCTTCTCGCGGCGCTTGCGGTCGATCTCGGCGCGCAGGCGCTCCTCCTTCTCCTCGCGTTCGAGGTCGGCGAGCTGCTGCTCGGTCGAGCGACGGTCCGAGGGGCTCGGGGCGGGCCTGGTGCGGTCCACGACGCGGGCGGGGAACCCGCTGGATGCCGGCTCCGCCACCGAATAGTCGCGACCGACCGCCCACCACAGCACGCTGCCGAGCAGCGGGATCAGGATGACGACGAACACCCAGGCGATCTTCGGCAGGAACTTCACCTGGGGCTCGGGGCGCCGGATGACGTCGACGAGTGTGATCACGAAGAAGACGAAGGTGACGGCAGTCAGGACGACGTACATGCCGCATATCGTATCGGCGTTCCGCCGCAGCGCGTCGCAACGGCCGCCGTCGCGCGGATAGAATGAACCCGCACACCCTGCCCGCGACATCCGGAGCTCCTCAATGCCCATCATCGTCGTCGACGTCATGCCCAAGGCCGAGCTCCTGGACCCCCAGGGAAAAGCGGTCACCGGTTCCCTCGCCCGCCTCGGGCACGGGTCGTTCCAGAACGTCCGCATCGGCAAGCGCATCGAGCTGACCGTCGAAGGCGAGGTCACCGAAGAGGTGCTGGCCGAGGCGAAGCAGGTCGCAGAGGACGTGCTCTCGAACCAGGTCATCGAGGACGTCGTCGGCATCGAGGTCGTCGAATGACCCGGATCGGCGTCATCACGTTCCCCGGTTCGCTCGACGACGGCGACGCGCGCCGCGCCATCCGCGCCGCGGGAGCCGAGCCGGTCGCGCTGTGGCACGGCTCGCACGACCTCGACGGCGTCGACGCCGTGATCCTGCCGGGCGGATTCTCGTACGGCGACTATCTGCGCGCCGGCGCGATCGCCGCACACGCGCCGATCATGGCCGAGGTGAAGGACGCCGCCGCGAAGGGCGTGCCGGTGCTCGGCATCTGCAACGGCTTCCAGATGCTCGTCGAGGCGCGCCTGCTGCCAGGCGGCCTGATCCGCAACGCGCACCAGCAGTTCATCAGGCGCGACCAGCGGCTGCGCGTCGAGAACGCGTCGACCGCGTGGACGCGCGAGTTCTCCGCCGGCGACGAGATCGTCATCCCTCTGAAGAACGCCGACGGCGGCTACACGGCAGACACCGAGACGCTGAAGCGACTCGAGGGAGACGGTCGCGTGGCGTTCCGCTATCTCGGCGTCAACCCGAACGGCTCACTGAACGACATCGCCGGCGTCGCCAACGAGGCGGGGAACGTCGTCGGCCTGATGCCGCACCCCGAACACGCCATCGAGCCCGGCTTCGGGCCAGGCACCCCCGCCGCGATGCGCTCCGGCGTGGACGGCCTGGCGTTCTTCACCAGCGCCATCCGCGCAACGCTCGCCGCGGCGTAGGGCGCGCGCCACGCGGCGCATCCGGATTCATTTGCGCCTTCCGCGGCATACGACCGGCGCAACGCCGACGAACGCACAAACGAACGATCACCCCGGCGGCGCGCGGCCGCGGCATAGGGCGCGCCCCACGCGGCGCATCCGGATTCGATTGCGCCTTCCGCGGCATACGGTCTGCGCGACACTGACGAACGCACAAACGAACGCGCACCACCGCGGCGCCCTCCAGTGACTCGCGCTCAGCGGCGGCGGGCGAACAGCGCGTGCAGGAGCGGCAGCGACGACGCGGACATCAGCACGACGGCGGGGGTGGGCTCGGTGCCGTAGAGAGCCGCGCCTCCCACCAGCAGGCCGGCGAACAGCACAGCCGACACGGTGCGCCGGAGGGCGGACTCGAGGCGCGAGAGGCGCCGTTCGACCTGTGGGGTCGACACGGCGATGTCACCGTTCTCGATCCGGCTGATGAGTGCGTCGACCCGCTTCGGCATCCGCCACAGCAACCGGGCGTTCTCGACGCCGTCAGTGAGAAGATCCCGCGCAAAGCCGGCGCTCTCGTCGCGAATGAGACGCTCCGCATACGGCTCCACCGATTCCCAGATGTTGAACTCCGCATCGAGCGCGGTGGCGACCCCCGAGGTGAGCGACGCGGCCCGGATGACCAGGAGCAGGTGCTCTGGGAGCTGGATCGGCAGGGTGCGAACGACGTCACCGAACTCCGCGGCGAAGTCTCGGTACTCGCGCGGATCGACGTCCCTCAGCTCAGCGAAGGCCATGCCGCCGAAGCGGTCGAACAGCTTCGTCAGCGCCCGTTCGAGTTCCGATGTGTCGGCCGTCGGCAGCAGCACGCCGATCTCGCGCGCCGCCTGCACGAGCCCGGCACCATCGCGCGCCGCCATGGCGATCACGAGCTGTCGCAGCCCCCGCCTGGTCGACGGGGGCACCTCGCCCATCATCCCGAAGTCGACGAACATCAACTGCCACGAGCCGTCGGCGTCCGGAACGACGAAGATGTTGCCCGGGTGCGGATCGGCGTGGAAGTAGCCGTTCGAGAACAGCTGATCGAGCATGACAGCGGCGAACACGGGTGAGACTTCCGCCGGGTCGACACCGGCCTCGCGCAGCGAGTCGACGTCGCTGATCTTGATCGCCGTCACGTCCTGCAGGGTGAGGACGCGGCGGGTGGTGCGCTCCCATCCGACCTCGGGAGCGCCCACGCGGTCATCGTCGGCGAACTCCTCGGCGAAGCGCTCGCACCCGGATGCCTCGTGCAGGTAGTCGATCTCGTCGCGGCAGACCTCGGCGAACGCGTCGACCAGTGCCGGCGCATCGACGCGCTCTGAGACCGCTCGCACCCGATTCAGCCATCCGGCCACCTTCCGGAGCGCCCTCAGGTCGGTGTCGACGATCCTGTCGATGCCGGGTCGTTGGATCTTCACCACCACGTCGGTGAAGCCGGCATCGGCTGCGTCGGCGGGCGTCAGTCGTGCGCGGTGTGCCTGCCCGAGGGATGCCGCTGCGAGCGGAGCGTCGTCGATCCACGCATACGCCCGCTCGAGCGGCATGCCCAGTTCCGATTCGGCAAGAGCGCGGATGTCGTCGAACGACTCGGCTGGCACTTCGTCCTGCAGCCCCTCGAGCTCCTTCGTCAGCTCGGGCGGAAGCACGTCCAGACGCGACGACATGAACTGTCCGACCTTGATCATCAGACCGCCGAGGCCGATCGCCATCTCTCGGAATCCGCGCGCGAAGCGCGTCATCCGGCGCGCCCGCGTCCGTTCCGTGATGCGTCCCAGACCGACCTTGGGCAACAAGATCTCGTGCCACCACTCGATCGCGAGCTGCCGTGCGGCGAAGCGCACGATGCGTCGGTATCTCGCGCGCGAATCCCGCGCGCCGCTCGGCACGCGGGCCGTGGACATCGTCACCTGATCAGTCCTCGGCGAGGATCGCGTAGACGCGCTTGCGTGCATCGGAGAGCACCGTGACGGCGCGTTCCGACTGCTCGGTGGTGCCGGTGCGCGCGATCTGGCCCACGGCGCTCGCCAGGTCGATGCCTGCCTTCGCCAGCGCGGAGATCCGTCCCCCGTCGCCGGCCGCGGCGTCGTCCCACGGCACCTCAGCGCCCTCCGCTTCCTCGCGCCCGGAGTCCGTCAGCGCGTAGACCTTGCGCCCTCCCGACTCTTCGACGCTGACGAGGCCCTCATCGGCGAACAGCTGCAGCGTCGGGTACACCGAGCCAGCGCTCGGCTTCCACGCACCGCCTGAGCGCGATTCGATCTCGCGGATGATCTGGTAGCCGTGCATCGGCTCCTCCGCGAGCAGCACGAGGACGGCGGAGCGCACGTCGCCTTTTGCCTTGCGCGGCCCGCCCATCCGGGTGTCGAAGGAGCCGCGCAGCTGCTCCATCGCCCGCCAGAGTCCGTCCGTGTGGCCTGATCCGAAGGATCCGGCCGAATGCGATCCGTGCATGATGACCTCCCGTGTGAGTGAACGATACTCAACGATATGTCGCCGACCCATCGAGCACAAGGGACCAGGACACGCAAGGACGCAGCACATGCATCGTCACGAAACGCGGCTGTCCTCTGAACTCTTCATTTCTGGCACATCTCCGATGCTGTGCACACCAGATTTGTGCCAGAGATGAAGATATACCTCGCGGAGGGGGCGCGGCGGCTACTTCACAGCGCCGGCGGTGAGGCCGCCGACGATGTACTTCTGCAGGAACAGGAACAGCAGCACCACAGGGATCGCCGCCATCACCGCTCCCGCGGAGAACGCGCTCCAGTCGGCGTAGCGCGGGTTCGACACCAGCTTGGTCAGCCCGACAGCGAGGGTCTGCACGTCGGAGTCGATCAGCACCACCGATGCCACCACGAACTCGTTCACCGAGGTGATGAAGCTCAGCAGCGCGACCACGGCGAGAATCGGCGTCACCAGTGGCAGCACGATCGTGAAGAACACGCGGGCGTGACCGGCGCCGTCGATCCTGGCGGCCTCGTCGATCGAGGTCGGAATGGTGTTGAAGAATCCGTACATCAAGTACGTGTTCACGCCGAGCGCGCCGCCCAGGTAGACCATGATCAGACCGATCCGGCTGTTCAGGCCGATCGCGGGGAACCAGTCGCCGAGTGCGCTGAGCAGCAGGAAGATCGCCACAACGGCGAGCAGCTGCGGGAACATCTGCACCACGACGATCGAGATCAGACCGATCCGGCGCCCGACGAATCGCATCCGCGAGAAGGCGTACGCGGCGAGCGCGCCGAGGAACACCGTGAGCACCGCGGTGATGCCCGAGATCAGCAGGGTGTTGCCGAACCAGTCCAGGAACGGCGCGTTCGGATCGTTCAGGATGCGCAGATAGCTGTCGAAGCCGATGGCGCTGAACAGCGCGTTCGAACCGGTCAGCGTGCCGCTCGGGTTCAGCGAGCTGGAGATCACGAACACGATCGGCAGCATCGCCACGACCAGCACTGCGATGCCGACGATGTGGCGCCATCCGGTGTCGACGATCCAGCGGCGGAACGGGCTGCGGCGCCGTGCGATGGGAGTGCTCATCAGTTCAGCTCCTCGAGCGACTTGGTGCGTCGGAAGGCGATGATCGAGATCACCGCGACGATGACGAAGATGATTATCGTGTAGGCGCTGGCCAGCCCGTAGTCACGCGTCTGCCCCGTGAAGGCCACCTTGTAGACCATCGAGATGAGGATGTCGGTGTGGCCGACGGGTATCGGCGCATCCGAATCCCTCGGCCCGCCATCGGTGAGCATGTAGACGACGTTGAAGTTGTTGAAGTTGAAGGCGAACGCCGAGATCAGCAGCGGCGCGATGCTCACCAGCAGCAGCGGCAGCTTGATCAGTCGGAACACCTGGAACGGCTTCGCGCCGTCGACGGTCGCCGCCTCCTGCAGCTCATCAGGAATCGACTGCAGCGCACCCGTGCACACCAGGAACATGTACGGGAACCCGAGCCAGATGTTGACGATCAGCACCGAGACCTTGGCCATCCACGGGTCGGTCAGCCAGGGGATCTCGGCCCCGCCGAAGATGACCTCGTTCAGGAACCCGAAGCTCTGGTTCATCATGCCGGCCCACACCAGCGCCGACAGGAACGACGGGATCGCATACGGCAGGATCAGCAGCGAGCGGTAGATGCGGCGTCCGCGCATCCTGGCGTTGTTGAAGGTGATCGCCAGGAACAGCCCGACCGCGAAGGTGGCCCCGACGGTGATCAGCGCGAACGCGAAGGTCCACAGCGTCACGTAGACGAGCGGCCCCGCGAGCCTGGTGTCGGTGACGGCCTTGACGAAGTTCTCCAGGCCCACGGCGACCTTCCACCCCGGCAGCAGTTCCTCGCCGTCGTCTGAGGTGAAGGCGCCGGTGCCGATGTCGCTGTAGACCTCACCGGAGTCGGTGTCGGTGATCGATCCGGTTGCCTCGTCGTACTCGAGCGTCGAGACGTACTGGTACGCGACGGATCCGTCCGGTGTGCGCAGGGCACCGTCGTTCGGGTCTTCGGAGAACGGCACCGAGAGGCCGGTCACCTGCTCCTGCCGCTCCAGGACGTCGGCGAACTGCAGCGTGGTCCATCCGGGGGCGGCCACCGCGGTGTCGCCGTCGAACTCCGCGCCCGGCACCGCCTGCAGCGCGTCTTCTGCCGTTCCGAGCAGCGCGTTGCCGTTCGTCGATGTGACCAGTAGGCCGAGCTCGCCGCCCGATTCCACGACGGAGACCGGATAGGCGGGCGAGTCGGGCACGCGCTCGAGCGCCGAGGCGAGCAGCGCACTGACCGCCTGCTCCTTGGAGCCGTTGTGGCCTGTGCCGTAGTTGGTGAAGCCGATGTACCCGGTGTAGAGCAGCACGAAGATCTGGAACACCGCGAGGAAGAGCACGCCAGGGGTGAGGTACTTCGCCGGCAGCCTGCGCCTCGAGAAGTAGATCCAGTTCACCAGCGTCGCCACAGCGACGACGATCGCGATCATGCCCCATTCGCCGAAGCCGACGAGCACCAGCACGGCATAGACGGCGATCGCGTCGACGATGCCGAGCAGCACCAGCTTGACGATCAGCGTGCGCACGCCGCCCGATGCCTCGTCGGCGATGCCTCGCGCGGTGCGCTGGCGACGGCGGCGCTTCGGGTCGGTTGTGACCGCCTCGGTCTCCGTATTCGGGAAGGCCATCAGTTCTCCACTCCGGATGAGCGGGTGTACGGCCTCCAGGCGAGGAGGCCGCGACCCGGGATGGGGGCGTTCGGCTCGTCGGCGCAGCGGGTGCCGACGAGCTGGGCGCGCGCTAGCCGATGGCGTCTTCGACGTCGCTGGTGAGCTTCTGCCACCGCGCCGCAGGGTCCTCACCGTTGATGATCTCGGCCTCCGCAACGCCCCAGTACTCCCAGACCGCGCCCATCTCGGGGATCGCCGGCATGGCGACCGAGTCCGCGCCGACCTCGGCGAAGCCCGCGATGATGTCGTCACTCGACGCCGTCTCGGCAGCGGCCGACAGTGCAGGAAGAACATTGCCCGCCTCGAACAGCGACAGCTGCGCCTCCTCGGCGCCGAGGTGGTTCACCAGGAAGTCGGTCGCGGCGACCTTGTTCTCCGACTCCGACGAGAGGAAGAACCCCTTCACACCAGCGAACGGCGATGCCACCTCACCCGTCGGGCTCGGCACGGGGTCGATTGCGACGTCGATGCCGGCGTCGACTGCCGCGCCCACGTTCCACGGGCCCGTCAGCCAGAACGCGGCGGTGCCATCGAGGAACGCCTGCTTGGCGATGTCGCCGTCGATGTCGGTGTTGAACACACCGGTGCCGCCCTTGCCCTGCTCACCGAGCCAGGCGGCGAACTCCTCGCCGCCTGCGTTCCCGATCTGCAGATCGGTCGAGTCGTAGCCCGCGTCGTCGGTGCCGAACACCGGTGCGCCGAACGCGGTCTGGAACGGGTACAGGTGGTACGGGTTGCCCTCCGCGCCCTGCTCGACGACGAACGGGGCATCGAGGCCCGCGTCCTGACCCTGCTGGATCATCTCATCGAAGCTCTCCGGCCGATCCGGGACGAGCTCCGCGTTGCGCAGCACCGCGATGTTCTCGACCGCATACGGGAGCATGTAGACATTGCTGTCATACGTCGCCGCCTGGATCGCGACGTCGAGGTAATCGCTGGCCGAGTCGCCCAGCTCGAGCGGCGCGACGACGCCGTTGGTCGACAGTTCGCCGAGCCAGTCATGCGCGCCCATCGCGACGTCGGGCCCCTCCCCCGTCGGCACCTGCTGGATGAAGTCGTCCTTGATGTCGGCGGTGTCCTTGCCCACCAGATCCACGGCGACGCCGGTCCTGTCCTCGTACGCGTCCGCCGCGCCCTGCAGGGCATCGACGCGCTCGGCGTCGACCCACACGGTCAGCGTCGTCGAGGTCTCTCCGTCGCCCGTGGACTGTTCGCCGCCGTCGTCGCCCGCCGCGCAGCCCGCGAGAGCGAGCGTCGATGCGACAGCGATGACCGCGATTGTGCGACCCGTCTGCTTCACCATCATTGGTGTGCTCCTTCGTCGTGACCGGCTCCTGTGCCGGAGATGAAAGCGTTTCCGTATCTGCCTCGAAGAAGGCGTGCGCGCTTTGCTTGCTCGCTCCATCCGGGACTGAGTCACCAGCATGCACACATTCGGAACGGAATGCAAACGTTTCCAATTTTCGTGATCGTCCCGTACTCTGATGCCATGACAAGCCAATGGTGGCGCTCCGCCGTGATCTATCAGATCTACCCCCGCTCCTTCGCTGACGCCTCGGGCGACGGAGTGGGCGATCTCATCGGCATCACGAATCGGCTCGATTCGCTGCGCGACCTCGGCGTCGACGTCGTCTGGCTCTCGCCGTTCATGACCTCGCCGCAGAAGGACGCGGGCTACGACGTCGCCGACTACTGCGACGTCGACCCGATCTTCGGCACGCTCGCCGACTTCGACGCGATGCTCGCCAGAGCGAAGGAGCTCGATCTGCGCGTCATCGTCGATCTGGTTCCCAACCATTCCTCCGATCAGCACCCGTGGTTCCAGGACGCGCTCGCCGCGGTTCCCGGCAGCCGAGAGCGCGCCCGCTACATGTTCCGCGACGGCCGGGGCGAGGGCGGCGAAGAACCGCCGAACAACTGGCAGTCGCTGTTCGGCGGGCCCGCGTGGACGAGGGTCACCGAAGCGGACGGCACGCAGGGCCAGTGGTACCTGCACCTGTTCGACGCGTCGCAGCCCGACTTCGACTGGTCGAACGAAGAGGTGCGCGAGGAGTTCCGCCGCATTCTGCGCTTCTGGCTCGACCGCGGCGTCGACGGCTTCCGCGTCGACGTGGCGCACGGCCTCGTCAAGCGCGATGGCCTTCCCGATTACACCCCGCCCGAGGACGGCGATTCGATGGGCGGCATCGAGCCTGCGCCGTACTTCGGTCAGGACGGCGTGCACGACGTGTACCGCGACTGGCGGAAGGTGCTGGACGAGTACGACGGCGAGCGAGCGCTGTGTGCGGAGGCATGGATGCCGACCGTCGACGAGATCGCCAAGTGGGTGCGCCCGGATGAGATGCACCAGGCCTTCAACTTCGCCTACGCGATGACGAGGTGGAACGCCGGCGACCTGCGCGAGGTCATCATCGATTCTCTGCGAGCGTTCCCGGACGTCGGCGCACCGGCGACCTGGGTGCTGTCGAACCATGACGTCATCCGGCACACCACACGTCTTGCGCTTCCCGCCGATGTGCCGCAGGGCCATGGCATCGGTCCGAAAACCCCGGATCTCCCCGACACGGCGGTCGGCCTGCACCGCGGACGCGCCGCGACGACGCTGATGCTCGCGCTGCCCGGATCCGCGTACCTCTACCAGGGCGAAGAGCTCGGCCTGCCGGAGGCGGTCGACCTTCCGGATGACGCGCGGCAGGATCCGACCTGGTTCCGGCACAACGGCGAGCGTTACGGGCGCGACGGATGCCGCGTGCCGATTCCGTGGGAGGCGGGCGTGCCGGCGTACGGGTTCAACCGGACCGGTGAGACATGGCTGCCGCAGCCGGATGACTGGGCCGAGTACGCGCGCGACCGTCAGGCGGGCGTCGAGGGATCGACGCTGGAGCTGTACCGCACGCTGCTGCGCCTGCGCCGCGAATTCGGTCTCGCCAGCGGCGAGCTGGAGTGGGCGGAAGCGGCACCGGATGACGTGGTCACGTTCCGCGTGGGCGAGGTCACGGTGATCGCCAACCTGGGCGAGCAGGCAGTGCCGCTGCCGCAGGGCGCGGACGTGCTGGTCAGCAGCGGCCCGCTCGACGGCGGCGCTCTGCCGAACGACACCGCCGTGTGGCTGCGCGGAGCGTAACAGCCCCCGCCAATTCTTCATTTCTGGCACATTTCTGGTGGGCACAGCATCGGAGATGTGCCAGAAATGAAGAGTTGTCCGGCTGCGGCGTGCAGCTAGGCGACCACGACCTGAGAGGATGCGATCGTGAACATCGCCGAGGTGGCCCTCGCGGCCGGGGTGTCGAACGCAACCGTCTCGCGGGCGCTGTCCGGCCGCGGCTCGGTCTCACCCAAGACGCGTGAACGGGTGCTGCGGGCGGCGGCCGACCTGGGCTATGTCGTCTCGCAGGCGGCATCGACCCTCGCCAGCGGCCGCAACCGCAACGTCGGTCTGGTGCTGCCGTTCCTCGACAAGTGGTTCTTCACCCAGGTGCTCGCCGGCGCTCAGGAGCGCCTGATGCGCGCAGGCTACGACGTGACGCTGTACAACCTCGCAGGCCGCGGCTTCGAACGGCGCGAGGTGTTCGAGAACTTCCTGCTGCGGCGCCGCGTCGACGCGGTGATCGCCGTGTCGCTCGAACTCACCGACGACGAGATCGAGCGCCTGCACGCACTCGACAAGCCGCTCGTCGGCGTCGGCGGCCCGATCGAGGGCGTACGCACGCTCGCGATCGACGATGTGCTCGCGGCTCGCCTGGCCACGGAGCACCTGCTGGGGCTGGGCCACACCCGCATCGCGCACATCGGCGGAGACGATGCCAGCGATGTCGACTTCCACCTGCCGACCAAGCGCCGCCAGGGCTACGAGGCGGCGCTCATCGCCGCGGGAGTGACGCCGGATCGCGCGCTGCTCGCGGCCGCGGACTTCTCCCTGCCAGACGGATACCGTGCCGCGAAGCAGCTGCTCGGCGCCCCTGCCGGGCAGCGCCCCACGGCGATCTTCGCCGCATCGGACGAGATGGCGATCGGCGCCATCCTCGCCGCGAGGGATCTCGGGCTCGTCGTGCCGCATGATCTGTCGGTCATCGGCGTCGACGACCACGATCTCGTCGAGTTCTTCGGGCTCACCACGATCGCGCAGTTCCCCTCCAGCCAAGGCGCGCTGGCCGCCGAGTCGCTGCTGGCCGAGCTCGAGCCCGAGACGCACGAGCCGATCGACACGCTGCTGCCCTTCGAGCTCATCGTGCGCTCATCGACCGCCCGTCCCAAGCCCGAGTAGACGAGCGCGGCGCCCGCCCCCGCGCACTGCGCGACAAGCTCCGCATACCCGCACACGATCATCCGGAATCGGTGCCGTCGGACGCGCGTTCCGTTGCCGAACGCGCGCCGCCCCGTTCCATCCGGCTACTCGTCGTTCACCCCGGCGCTACGCGGTGCTCATAGCGTGCTCAGGGTCAGGCCGCCAGCGCGGCGCCAGAGCCACCGGAAGACGCCATGCCCCACACGTCACGACGAGGAGCGGCACGGATCGCCGCCTTCGCGACCGCCGCAGCAGTTCTCGTTCCCGTCATCGGCTTCGCCGCCCCCGCGGCCGCGGCCGAGGCGCCTGCCGTGTTCATCTCGGAGATCGTGCCCGACAACTCCGGGTACGACGACTTCGAGTACTTCGAGGTGACGAACGCCTCGGATGCCGAGCTGTCGCTCGCCGAGGCCGGCATCACCTTCGCCTACGCGTACGACGACTCCGGCGACACCGGTACGGAGGTTCCGCTCGCCGTGGAGTACGACGTGACACTGGCCGCCGGCGAATCGGTCGCACTCTGGTTGAGCTACGAGACCAGCACGGTCGACTCGTTCGCGCATACGGTCGACGACTTCCGCGACTTCACCGGGGCGAGCGCCGACACTCAGGTCGTGCGCGTGACCGGGCAGAACGGCTTCGCCAACGGCGGCTCCCGCACCGTGCGAGTCAACGACGCATCGGGAAACCTGACCTGGTCGCACTATCCTGCAGGCTCCGCCTCCCCGGATGCCGGTGTCGACTTCCACGTGCCGGAGGCCGCAGGCGCCGCATCGGCGGTGTACCGGGAGCAGGCGCCGTACTCGCCCGGCACCGTCGAGGCGGAGCAGCTCGTTCCCGGCGAGGGCCCGGAGGACAGCGCCCCTGACGACATCGGAACGCTCGAACCGAACGCCGACGTCACGGGAGCCGAGCTTCAGATCACCGAAGTGCTGCCTGACTCGACGAACGTCGGCGGATCCGACGGCTACGAGTTCATCGAGGTGTTCAACGCCTCCGCCCGCGATGCCGACTTCGGCGAGTACGCGATCAGCTACCTGTATCCGCAGGACTACGAGACCAACACGAACGAGGCGCTCTGGCCCGCAGACCCCGCCGACGTGACGATCCCCGCGGGCGAGACGCTGGTGCTGTGGGTCAAGAACGGCCCGAACGACGACCTCACTGACACCGACTTCAACGCGCAGTTCTCCAGCGAGCTGACGCTCGGTGAGGACCTCGTCGAGATCCACGCGGCCGGCATGGCGAACGGATCGGCGCGCGGACTGGCGATCCGCACGAACACGGGCTTCGACGTCAACCGCGCGTACTACAACATGACAGACGTCGACGACACGAACCCGGATCAGGGCATCCGGTACACGCCCGCCGACGACGAGAAGCTGCAGGAACAGCTCGAGTCGTTCCCCGCCACTCCCGGGCGAGTGCAGGTGGATCAGGTGCGCGACGGGCTCATCGTGCCCGCTCCGGATGAGGCGGAGCCGGTGATCGAGGACCGCACGGCGGCCGAGATCGACCCGACTCAGGACTTCCTGCTCTCGCTCGGCGTGACCGACGACATCCGGGTCAGCACCGTCTCAGTCGAGCTGCGCAACGACGTCGACGAAGCGGTGCAGACGGTGAACCTGCTGCACGCCGGCGACGACGCCTACGAGCACACCGTCGCGGCCGCGGACCTCACGGGCAAGAGCTGGTACGAGTACACGATCACGGCCAGCGACGGCACCCACGAGGTGACCACCGAGACCCGGCGGGTGAGCGTCGCCGGTTCCGACGCCGCGCCGGTGCGGCTCAACGTCGACGACGGAGACCTCGTCGGCGGCACCGCCACCGTGTCGGCGAGCGGCGACGCCTACCCCTCGCCGCTCGACCTGACGATCGACGGCACCGCTGTCGACACCTACCCGTCGCTCGAGAGCGAGCCGCAGTTCGTGTTCGAGACCTCGCAGACCGATTTCTACTTCCGCAACGGGGTGCGCATCGGCGAGGAGGTGCTGCACATCTTCGACGAGGGCACCTACGAGCGCACCGAGACGATCGCGGTTCCGGTGCCGCTCGGGCACATCGATGAGGGCGAGCCTGTGACGGTGAGCATCTGGGCGGGGACGAAGGCCGGGCCGTGGATCGACGAGGCGGAGAACAACGACGACTTCGTGATATCGGGCATGCGCCTGGTGCTGCCAGACGGCCGCACGCTGCGCCCCGCCGGATACGACGACCCGACCGAGATCGTGGCGATGGGCGACAGCTCAGGCAAGCACGACTTCTTCGACTCGACGTTCTCGCTGCCTGATGATGCGTTCACGGCGGTCGCCAACGACTGGGACACGACGGCGGTTCCGGATGGCGCGCACGAGGTCGCGGCGAGCGACGGTCAGGACGAGGCGACGGCCGAGGCGATCGTCGACAACACCGCACCGTCGATTGCGCCATCCGTCGCCGACGGCGAGGCATACCAGGGCGAGTTCACGCTCGACGCCGAGATCACCGACGCCTCGCCGGTCGAGGCGCTGGCGTTCCTCGACGACGAGCGCATCGAGCTCGGACACAGCACCAGCTCGACCGAACTCGACGCCGGCGAGCACTCCTTCCGGGTCGTGGCGAACGACGCCGTCGGGAACTCCGCTGAGGAAGAGGTGAGGTTCCTGGTTCCGGAGGAGAAGCCGGGGTCCGACGGGTTCTCGCCGAACGACGGTGCAGAGGTCGAATCAGGCGACGTCGTGCTGCAGGCCACGCTGAGCGACCCGACGGACGACGTGCTCGACGCCTCGTTCCGCCGCGGCAGCGTGACGCGCCTGGGCGAGGACGACGTGCGCGCCGGCGGCGGCACCACCACTGACGCCGACGCACTGCTGGCCGCCGACACCGAGCTGGCCACGACGGACGGCCTGGAGCCGGTCGTCGCCGAGAACGGGCTGCCCTACCAGCTGTTCGAGGTCGACGTGCCAGAGCTCGACGATCCGGATGCCGCCGCTCGCGTGACGTGGCAGGGGTCGGCCGACGCCGACTCGCAGGTGATCCTCTACGCGCTGCGCGCGGACGGCGAGGAGTGGGTCGAGCTCGACCGGTTCCGCACCACAGGGGACGGCGAAGAGTTCTCGCTGTCCGGGTCGGCCTCGCTGGCCGAGCACGCCGTCGACGGCACGATCACGGCGCTCGTGCAGCACTCGGAGGGCTTCGCCGGCGAGGACCTCTCGACCCGTGAGACCGAGGTGGCTCCCGCCCATCCGGATGACACTCCGCGCTCTGAGTACGACTTCTCTATCGCGTGGGAGTCGGACACGCAGTACTACAACGAGGAGTTCTACGACCACCAGGTCGCGATCCACGACTACGTGCTCGACCAGCGCGAAGAGCAGAACATCCAGTATCTGATCCACACGGGCGACATCGTCGATGACTACGACCAGCCCTATCAGTGGGACAACGCCGACCCCGAGTACCAGCGGCTCGACGACGCCGGCCTGCCGTACGGCGTGCTGGCAGGCAACCACGACGTGGGCAGCGGCGCCAGCGACTACTCGAAGTACGGGGAGTTCTTCGGCGAGGACCGCTACGCGGGCAACCCCTGGTACGGCGAGAGCTTCGAGAACAACCGCGGTCACTACGACCTGTTCACCGCGGGCGGCATCGACTTCATCACCGTGTACATGGGGTGGGACCCGCAGCAGAACGCGATCGACTGGATGAACGACGTGCTCGCCCGCTACCCCGAGCGCGTCGCGATCGTGAACCTGCACGAGTTCATGCTGACCACGGGCGGCCTCGGCCCGGTGCCCCAGCAGATCATGGACGAGGTCGTGGCGACGAACCCGAACGTGAAGATGGTCTTCTCCGGCCACTACCACGACGCCTTCACCAGGGTCGACGAGTTCGACGACGACGGCGACGGCACGCCCGAGCGCACCGTGCACTCGATGCTGTTCGACTACCAGTGCCTGCCTGAGGGCGGCCAGGGCTTCCTGCGCATGCTGCAGTTCGACAACGACGGCGAGCGGATGCGGGTGCGCACGTACTCGCCGTCGCTCGGGCAGTACAACTCCGAGGACGAGTCGCTGCTCGGCACCGATGACGATCCGTACGCGTACCAGGACTTCGTCGTCTCCTACGCCGACCTGGGCATCACACCGAGCGACAAACAGCTCGAGACGGCATCGTTCACCGCGGAGGTGCTGGAGTCAGCCGAGATCGGTGCGGACAGCGGCGTGGCGGCTGGCGACGTCGCGACCGCGGTGTGGTCGCTGCAGGAGCCGGGCGACTACGGCTGGTACGTGCACACCAGTGACGAGCACGGCGGCGTCGACGACTCAGCCGTGCAGACCTTCGCGCTCGTCGAGGCCGACGAACCGGATGAGCCGCAGAGGCCGGAGCTCGCAATCGGCGCCGAGCGGGTGGCCGCGGGAGAATCGGTGCGCGTGAGTGTGACGGGCTTCCCCGCAGGCGCGGAGATCGACTTCGCGCTGGTCTCGCCCGACGGCGCCGAAACGCGGGCGATGGTCGCCGCGGCCTTCGCGGCGAACGCTCCCCTCGGTGTGCTGACTGCTGATGCGGACGGCCGGGCCACGGGCGGGCTGACGATCCCCGCAGGCACGTCACCCGGCGCCTACATGCTGCAGGCCGCGTCCGGCGATGTCAGCGCAGAGGCGGCGATCGAGGTGGTCGCAGCCGACGACTCGGACGGCACCGGTGACGGCGACGGGACGGGTGACGACGGCGGGACCGACGACTCCGGCGACGGGGGCGGCACAGGCGACGGAGACGGCTCTGGCGACTCTGGCGACGGCAGCGCTGACGGAGACGGCACCGGCACGGACGGCGCCGACGACGGTTCCGGCCCCGCGGCATCCGGAGACTCCCTCCCCGCCACAGGAAACGCGATCGCCGTCGGGGCGCTCAGCCTCGCGGGTGTGGCCCTGCTCGCACTCGGCGCGTGGTTCGTCGCGCGACAGCGTCGGCTGAGTTAGCCTCACCGCGCACAACGCAACAGATTGCGCGTTCCCGCACACGATCATCCGGAATCGGTGTTGCGGAACGCGCGGTCTGTTGCCGAACGCGCGGGCGACGGCCGGTGGACTAGCGTGGAAACATGGCTGAGCACGTTGTCGTCACTGTCCCCACTGAGCACCTCGTCGCGGACGTGCGCCGCGAGTTGGATCCGAGCCTCGACGTCGATGTCGTGCTGTGGAGCCCGGATGAGAATCCGCCCGTCGAGCGCGCCGATATGGTCGTGATGCCGTACATGGCGAAGCCCGGTTCGATGGCCGAGCACCTCGCCGCACTCGCACCGCGCCTGGTGCAGGGGCAGTCGATCGGGTACGACGACGTGCACGCCTACCTGCCGGACGGGCTGCCGTTCGCGAACGCGTCGAGCGTGCACGAGACGGCGACCGCCGAACTGACGATCGGGCTCATCCTGATGGCCCAGCGCCAGCTCGCCGACTTCGTGCGCCAGCAGGACCGCGCGGAATGGACCAAGTCGTGGTCGCGCGGCCTCGCCGACCGCCGCGTGCTGCTGCTCGGCTACGGCGGCGTGGGAAAGGCGATCGCCTCAAGGCTCGCGCCGTTCGAGGTCGAGATCGTTCCCGTGGCATCCTCCGCCCGCGTCGAGGACGGTGTGCAGGTGCACGCACTCGGCGAGCTGCACGATCTCGCACCCACCGCCGAGATCCTCATCAATGCCCTGCCAGGGGGCGACGCGACCCGCCACATCATCGACGACACCGTGCTCAGCGCGCTCCCGGATGACGCACTCGTGGTCAACGTCGGCCGCGGCACCAGCGTCGACACCGATGCGCTCGTCGATCACGTGCGCCGAGGCCGCATCCGGATGGCCAGCGACGTCTTCGACCCGGAGCCGCTGCCCGCCGACCACCCGCTGTGGTCGCTGCCAGGCTCGATCGTCGCACCGCACGCCGGCGGCATCAGCCGGGCCATGTTCACCCGGATCGCACGCCTGGTCGCCGCACAGGCCGGGCGCCTCGCACGCGGCGAGGCGCCGACCAATGTCGTGCTGGGCGGCTGAGCCGACGTACCGGCGTCACACCGCGGTGTAGCCGCCGTCGATCAGGTAGTACGAGCCGGTGACGAACGAGGCGTCGTCGGAGAGCAGGAACCGGATGACCGTGGCGATCTCCTCCGGGCGGCCGAGGCGACCGAGCGGGTGCTTGGCGACCAGTCCGTCCTTCACCTCCGCTGGCGCGCCGGCGAGCAGCGGCGTGTCGATGTAGCCGGGGCCGACTGCGTTGACGCGGAGGCCCTGCGCGCCGTACTCGGCTGCGGCGTTCTTCGTGACGCCGACGACCGCGTGCTTCGTCGCCGCGTACGCGGCGTTGCCGGGAGCGGCGACCGTGCCGTGGATCGATGCCATGTTCACGATGGCCGACTCCTCGGCGCCCGCGGCGAGCATTGCGGGGATCTGGTGGCGCATGCCGTAGGCGACGCCGTTGAGGTTGATGCCCACGACCGTGTCCCAGCTGTCGAGGTCCATCTCACCGACCGGGGCGCTGGCGCCTCCGATGCCGGCGTTGTTGACGGCGTAGTTGAGCTTTCCGTAGGTGTCCACCGCGAAGGCGACGGCCTTCTCGCTGTCGGCGGCGACCGCGGTGTTCCCCTCGAACGCCGAAGCCTCACCGCCGGCCTCGGTGATCTCGTCGGCCACGCGCTGTGCGGAGGCGAGCTTGATGTCTGTGACGACGACCTTCGCGCCGAGCGAGGCGAGTTCCTTCGCCGTGGCCTCGCCGATGCCCGATCCTCCGCCGGTCACGAGTGCGACTCTTCCGTCGAATGCCATAATTGAACCTCCGGTTTCCCGCGCCTGAACTTCATGCGAACGCATGATTCTTCTTCCTCTCATGCTACGCCCGGCGTGGAGATCCGGCCTCTGTTCCGCGCATTCCTCTCGCGGTTCTCCCCTAGCAATGGAACGATGACCTCATGACGACGACCACGGCGCGCCCGAACGCAATCGATCGCTTCTTCAGAATCTCGGAGCGCGGCTCCACGATCGGCACCGAGATCCGCGGCGGTCTCGTCACCTTCTTCGCGATGAGCTACATCATCGTGCTGAACCCGCTGATCATCGGCACCTCCCCCGACAGCACGGGCGAATTCCTCGGCGGCGGCGACGCGCCGAACCTCGGCATGATCGCCTCGGCGACCGCGCTGATCGCCGGCGTGATGTCGATCCTGATGGGTCTGCTCGCCAACTTCCCTCTCGCGATGGCCGCGGGCCTGGGCATCAACGCGATCGTGGCGTACTCGATCGCCACGATGCCCGACGTCACCTGGGCGGACGCGATGGGCGTCATCGTGATCGAAGGCGTGCTCATCCTGATCCTGGTGCTCACCGGGTTCCGCACCGCCGTCTTCCGCGCCGTTCCCGCGCCGCTGAAGACCGCGATCGGCGTGGGCATCGGCCTGTTCATCACGCTCATCGGGCTCACCAACGCCGGCTTCGTGGTCGGCGACGGCGGCACCATCCTCTCGCTCGGCAACCTCGGCACCTGGCCGATCCTGGTGTTCGTCTTCGGCCTGGTGCTCGCGATCGTGCTGCACGTGCGCAAGGTGCGCGGCGCCATCCTGATCTCGATCCTCGCCTCGACCGTGCTCGCGGTGATCCTCGAGAACACCATGCACATCGGCGGGCGCGGCGAGGACAATCCAGGCGGCTTCAACTCGCCGCCGACCTTCGACGGAGTCTTCGCGCTGCCCGACTTCTCGCTGCTCGGCCAGTTCGACATCGTCGGCGCTTTCGTGCACATCGGACCCGTCGCCCTCGTGCTGCTGGTGTTCACGGTGATGCTCGCCGACTTCTTCGACACGATGGGCACGATGGTCGCCATCGGCGGTGAGGCGAAGCTGCTCGACAAGAACGGCAACCCGCCGCGCACCAAGCAGATCCTGATCGTCGACTCGGTCGGCGCGATCGCCGGCGGCGCGGGCTCGGTGTCGTCGAACACCGCCTTCGTCGAGTCGACCGCCGGTGTCGCGGAGGGGGCGCGAACGGGCCTCGCCTCCGTCGTGACCGGCATCGCCTTCCTGCTGTCGACGCTATTCGCACCGCTGGTGGCGCTGGTGCCGTACGAGGCGGCGGCGCCGGCGCTGGTGCTGGTCGGGTTCCTGATGCTGACACAGGTCTCAGGCATCGACTGGAAGTCGATCGACGTGGCACTTCCCGCGTTCCTCACGATCGCTTTCATGCCGTTCACCTATTCGATCGCCGATGGCATCGGCGCCGGGTTCCTCGCCTACATCATCGTCAAGCTCGCCCGAGGCCGGGCCCGCGAGATCCACCCGCTGATGTGGGTCGTCGGCGCACTGTTCGTGATCTACTTCACGATCGACCCGATCAGCGCGCTGCTCGGCGTCTGAGGCGGCCGGACGCGCGGGGCGCGGGTCAGTCAGCGGAGGCAGGCGGCTCGGCGGTGCGGGCGGGTTCGGCGCGGGAATCGACGGGGCGGGCACCGGAGATCAGGCCTGCCAGCCCGCCGCGGGCCGGTGTGGCGATCAGCGCGATCACCACGACGAGCACGAACAGCGCATCGAGGCCAGGAGCGAACGCGATCACGAGCTGCCACCCGCCCACTCCCCCGACGTAGCGCAGCAGATTGCGCACGATCTCCGGGCGCGCTCCGCCCTGCCACCGGATGGCGATGGCCGCGTCGCCGATGGTGCGTCCGGTGGTCAGCGTGATCAGGCCGAACAGCACCAGCGGAACCGCGGTGAAGGCGATATCGGCCAGCTTCGACTCGCCACCGAGGTCGCGGCCCAGGACGACGAGCAGGAACCCGCTCACCGCGACACCGGCGACGGCGCCGACCAGCCAGTACGCGACGGCATCGCACAGCATGCCGAGCATCCGGCGCCAGAACGTCACGGGGCGTGCCGTCGGCGGCTCGTAGGCCGCGTCCCACCGCGCCAGGGTCGGTCTCAGCGCGAGCGAGAGCACGCCTCCGGCGAGTGCTCCTGCGGTGTTCGCGATCAGGTCGTCGACGTCGAAGAGTCGGTACCCGCAGGAGTAGATGCCCCACACACCGGTGTACTGCGTGCACTCGATGAGGAATGAGATCGCCAGCCCGGCGATGGTCGTGACCACGACCCCTCGGCGCCACACCATCCGGAGGAAGAAGCCCAACGGTACGAACAGCGCGATGTTGAGCAGGACCTGCATCACGGCAGGGTTGCGCGCGATCGCGCCGAGAGAGCCGATCGGATAGCTCAGGATGTCGTCGACGAACTGGAACGGCGTCGTCTGCGCGCCGACGCATCTGATCGTCGCCGGGTTCGGCAGCGGCAGCAGCGTGTAGGTCCACAGCGCGAGTCCGTAGACCAGGAAGCTCCCCCAGACCATCATCTGCACGAGCGACAGCCGCCCCGCCCTGCGGTACTGCACCGCGACGAACGGGATGAACAGAACGATGGCGAGACCGACGCCGAGCATGATCGCGACGACGGCGGGATAGACCTGTGAGCTCACCCCTTCACGCTACTGGGCGACGTGCGGCTCCCGCCCACCGGAGACGTCTCCCGTGCAGACTCATTTCTTCAAGTCTCCGGATGCCCGGGCTGCGCTGAGGGTGAGCCTGCGGCGAGTGCGCGGCCGCTGCGGCGTCAGAACGCGGGTGCGGTGAACACCGTGCGCACGTCGCCTGCGCGCTCGCGGCCGCCGAGGCCTGTGAGCTCGAGGATGACCCCGGTCCCCGCCACGACGGCGCCGAGATCTGCCACCAGCTGATGCGCCGCGGCGAGGGTGCCGCCGGTGGCGAGCACGTCGTCGAGCAGCAGCACGCGCTCACCGGGCTTCAGCACATCCGGGCCCTCGATCGTGGCGGTGCCGTATTCGAGGGAGTACGACACCGCGGCGGCCGGGCGCGGGAGCTTGCCTGCCTTGCGGATCGGCAGCATGCCGACGCCGGTCTGCGCTGCGATGTAGCCGGCGAGCAGGAAGCCGCGCGCCTCGATGCCCGCGACGATGTCGAACGATCCGCGGAACGGCTCGACGATCGCATCGCACACGGCGCGCATGGCTTCGCCGTCCGCGATCAGCGGCGAGATGTCGCGGAACAGCACCCCCGGCTCCGGGTAGTCCGGGATCTGGGCGATCAGCGATTCAGCACGTTCCAGCGCGGCGTTCGTCACTCCGCCAGATTACCCGCGCCCGCACCCCACGCCACACTCGCGAACCGCCTGGCGATCGTCGAGATGCCCCGGTATGGTCGCAGTTTCGGACCATTCCGGGGCATCTCGACGACTCGTGACTATCGGGATTGGCCCAACCGGCGCAGCGAGTCGAGCGTGATCGCCAGCACGATCACCGCGCCCTTGATGATCAGCTGGTAGAAGTACGGCACGTTGGTGAGCACCAGCACGTTCGAGAGCACTCCGATGATCATCGCGCCGATGAGCGTGCCGAGGATCCGTCCGCGACCGCCGGCCAGCGCCGTGCCGCCGAGCACGACAGCGGCGATCGCGTCCATCTCGTAGCTCTGGCCCGCGTTCGGCTGCGCAGACAGCACGCGCGCCGAGAACAGGATGCCCCCGAGCCCTGCACATGCGCCGCCGATCGTGTACACCCACACGAGCGTCTTCTTCACGTTGATGCCCGCCAGGCGCGCGGCCTCCGGATTGCCGCCCACCGCGTAGACGTGCCGCCCGAATGTGGTGCGCTCCAGCACGAACCACACGACCGCGTAGACGATCAGCATGATGATGACCGGCGTCGGCACGACCGACACGTAGCTCGACCCGAGCGCCTCGTACGACAGGTCGTTCGCGATCAGCGGCTGTCCGTCGAGCAGCGCGTACGCCGTGCCGCGCAGATACGTCATCGCACCGAGCGTCACGATGAACGGCGGCAGCACGAGCAGGGCGACGAGCGTGCCGTTGAGCACTCCGGCGAGTGCGCCTGCCAGGATGCCGCCGATCACGGCGATGGGTGCAGGCAGGCCTGCCACGTGCAGGAGCACGCCTGCGCATCCGGCGACCGCCAGAATCGATCCGACAGACAGATCGATCCCCGCCGTCAGGATGATCATGGTCACGCCGGCGGCGATGATCGCGTTGATCGAGATCGCGCGGAGCACGTCCATCGCATTGCTGAACGATAGGAAGTTGTCCGACGCGAACGACGCGACCACGATCAGCAGCACGAGCACGCCGAGAATGCCGACGCGATCCCACCAGTAGAACAGCTTCCGGACGCGCTCCTCGCGGCGTGCGACCGACGTCGCCGCGCTCGGGGCGGTTGTGGCAGTACTCATCACGCCTCCCTCTCATCACCATGGAACGTGCCGGTCGCATGCTCCATCACCAATTCCTCCGTGGCCTGCTCCGCGTCGAGTTCGGCCACCAGCCCTCCTTCGTGCATCACCAGCAGGCGGTCGGAGATGCCGAGCGCCTCCGGCAGGTCGGAACTGACGATGAGCACGGCGGCGCCTCCCGCTGCGATCTCGTCGATGATCCGGTAGATCTCGCTCTTGGCTCCGATGTCGACGCCGCGCGTGGGCTCGTCGAGGATCAGCAGCCGTGGCTGCTGCAGCAGCATGCGCGCCAGTACGGCCTTCTGCTGGTTGCCGCCCGAGAGCGACTTCACTTCGATCTCGGGCGACGAGGCCTTCACGCGCAGCGAGTCCCAGATGGGCTGGACGATCCGGCGCATCCGGCGCTTCGAGGTCACCCCGAACGTGGAGTGCCGCCCCAGCGTCGAGATCTCGATGTTCTCCGTCACCGACTGCTCGAGGAACAGCGCCTGCTCCTTCCGGCTCTCCGGGAGCAGTGCGACGCCGTCGCGGATGCTGCGCTTCGGATCGGTGGAACGCAGCGGCTCACCGTCCAGGAGCACCTGACCTGATGTCGCCCTGTCGGCGCCGTAGATCATCCGGACGACCTCGGTTCGACCCGCACCGATCAGCCCGACCAGCGAGACGATCTCGCCGCCGCGCACGTCGAAGCTCACCGGCCCGATGCCGCCGCGGCCCGCGACGTCGCGCACCTCGAGCCGCACGTCGCCGATCTCGCGGGCGGTGTGGCCGTAGAGGTCGTTGATCTCGCGGCCGACCATCATCGAGACGATCTCCTGCGAGCTCGTCTCCGACATCCGCTTCGTGCCGACGAACTTGCCGTCGCGCAGCACCGTGAGCCGATCGGAGAGCCGCCACAGCTCCTCCATGCGGTGCGAGATGTAGACGAGCCCCATGCCCCGCTCGCGCATCTTCCCCAGCAGTGCGAACAGTCTGGCGCTCTCACTCTGACTGAGCGCGGCGGTCGGCTCGTCGAGCACGAGCACCTGCGCGTCCTCTGCGAGCGCGCGGGCGATCTCGACCATCTGCTGCATGCCGACGCTGAGCCGACCGATCGGCGTGCGCGGATCGATGTCGCTGCCGACCAGCGCCAGCTTCTTCTTGGCCTCCTCGACGAGCCTGCGCCTGTTGAGCACGCCGAAGGTGTTCGGCTCCTGACCGAGCGAGAGGTTCTCGGCGACGGTCATCTCAGGGATCGTGTTCAGCTCCTGGTGGATGATCGCGATGCCCGCCGCCTGTGCCTCGCGCGGCGATGCGAAGGTGACCGGCTGGCCCCGCACCAGGATCGTTCCGGTGTCGGGTGCATAGTTCCCGGTGATGATCTTCATCAGGGTCGATTTGCCCGCGCCGTTCTCGCCGGTGAGCGAGTGGATCTCGCCCGGCCGGATGTCGAAGCCGACATCCGTGAGCGCGGGCGTCGCGCCGAACCGCTTCGAGATGCCGCGCACCTCGAGCAGCGGCTCGGCGACAGCCGCCGTGCCGGGCGACGCTGCGCCGCCCGGCACGTGCTCTGCAGCCGTCATGGCTCAGCTCACCAGCCGGCGTAGTCCGACACGGTGTCGCGGGTGACGAGCGACGGATCGACCAGCGTGATCCGGTCCGCCTCATCCGGAGCGCCGTTGTCTCGCACGTCCTTGGCGACCTCGAAGGCCTGCGCCACCATCTCGTTCGGGTGCTGCGCCGGTGTGGCCCAGAAGCTCGAGTTCGGGAACTCGTCGTCCTCCATCGCGGTGACCGCCTCAGGCGACCCGTCGACTCCGACGACCCAGACATCCTCGCGGCTGGCCTGGCCGAGTGCCAGCGTCGCGCCGAGCGCCGTCGGGTCGTTGATGCCGAAGATGCCCTGGATGTCGTCGTTCGCCGTGAGCATCTGCGTCGTCAGATCGAGGCCCGTGGCGCGGTCGTTGTTGCCGTTCTGATGGCCGACGACCTCGATGTCCGGGTAGTCCTCCAGCACTTCCTCGCAGCCGATGACGCGCTCCTGCACCGAGGTGATCGGGGTGCCGTCGACGATGAGCATATTGCCCTCGCCGCCCATCTTGTCCGCAAGTGCGGTGCAGGCCTGCCGTCCCGCTTCGACGTTGTCCGTCGACACCGCCGCCTGTGCTCCGGCGGCGTCGACGTCGACTGCGACAACCGTGATGCCGGCGTCGATCGCGCGTTCGACCGCTGAACCGATTCCCTCGCTGTCGACCGCGTTGAGCAGGATGATGTCGGTGCCCTGCTGGATCATCGCGTCGATCTGATTGTTCTGCGCGCCGAGGTCCTGCTGGCCGTCCTGCACGTTGAGGGTGAAGCCGTCCTCGCCCGCGATCTCCTCCATCGCGCTCTGCATCGACGCGAAGAACGGGTTGGAGATGTCCTGGACCATCAGTCCGACGTTCGTGATCTCGCCGCTGTCGCCCTCTTCCTCACCGGGATCGACCGGGGAGGAGTCAGAGCATCCGGCCAGCGCGAGCAGGCCGACCCCCGCGATGGCGGCAATCATGAATCGCTTCGACGTCATTGTCGTTTCCTTTCTCAGTGGGCGCGTGCGCGCCCGGTTCAGTGCATTCCGATGGTCTGTGCGGCGCGCAGCTGGCCCCGGATGAACGCGTTCGCGTGCGCTCCGAGGTCCTCGGAGTCGTCCCAGAGGTTGCGCCAGATGCCGAGCATGCCGCTGAGCTCCGGATGCACGACTGCCGACGAGAAGCTCTCGAACGTGACCGGGCCGTCGTAGCCGGAGCGGACGAGCGCCTTGAAGAAGTTGTCGAAGTCGACGTTGCCCGAGCCGAGGTACCCCCGGTGGCTCTCGCCGACGTGCACGTACACGAGTCGGTCGATGCAGTCCTCGACGGGCTGCACCATATCGGACTCCTCGATGTTCATGTGGTACGTGTCGAGGTGCACACCGACGTTCGGGCGATCGACCTCGTCGAGGAACTTCAGGGCGCCGCGGCCGGTGTTGAACAGGTTCGTCTCGTAGCGGTTGATCACCTCCATACCGAGGGTGATGCCGGCATCGGCGGCGCGATCGGCCGCTGTCCGGATGACGCCGACGGCGTTCGCGCGGGCGGTCGCCGAGGCAGGCGCCATGAACTTGCGCAGCTCGCTGTAGAGGGCGCCGACGAAGTACTTTGACCCGAGTGCCTCGAGCACATCGATCGCCGCGATCAGCTTCTTCTCGGCTGCTCTGACCTTGGCGGGGTCTTCGCTGTTGGGGTCACTGTCGCGCGCCTGCCCCATCGACGCCGAAACCGCGACGGGATGCTTCGCGAGGATCTCGCGTGCCGCGCCCACGTCGAAGGTCTCGGGGTCGAACAGCGCCATCTCGAACAGGTCGAATCCGGCGGCGAGGGTTTTGGTGACCGCCTCTTCGAAGCTCTCAGGGTCGTTGCTCCCGGTCCATACCAGCCCGTGGCATCCGATCTGCATAGCAGTGATCCTCTCCTCGTTGAGATGGAAAGACAACGTTGCCTTTCGGTGCCGACTATACGCACGCACGCCCCTCCGGCGCCACCCCCGCGCCCCGTTGCCGAGATGCGCACCTCTCGTCGAGATGCGCCGCTTCGGACGCCGATCCGTCGAATCAGTGCGCATCTCGCGAGCTGGTCCGATGCTGCTCGTCGACTCGGCGCGCAGAGCCGCACGTCCCGACGCGGCATCTAAGCTGAGGGCATGAGACTGACCGCTGTCGCCGATGAGATGCTCTGGGTCCCCGTCACGGGTTCCATGGGGTTCGCCGGGCGCAGGCATCGCAAGGCGGCCATCCGGATGCTGATGACCCAGACGCGCAAGCAGCTCGGGCTCGAGGGGTCAGCGGGGAGGTTCGGGGCGTGGGTGCTGAGCCAGGCCGCGCCTGCCCTGCTGAAGAAGGCGGACGGCCGGATGCTCGCATGGGTGTGGCGCGACGACGCGGAGCTGCTCGTGGCGATCGCGCAGACGCAGGAGATGACGCCGAACCTGCGCGCGGCTCGTGCCATGGCTCCGATGGAGTACGACGACACCGAGGATTTCCGCAATCCGTTCCTCGGTACGGGCGAGAAGCTGGTGCTCGATCTGCCGAGCGACCGCAACCAGCCTCCGACGGCGACCTACACCTGGGACACCGGCACGCACCTGATCACGCTGAGCGCGATGTGCTCCGACCGCGAGCGGTTCGGCACCGTGCTCGCACCCCTCGACGACCTCGCTCGCACCATCCGGATCGTCGGCGACGAGACCGTGGGCGAGTCGAACACGCTCCGCATCGACCCCGCCTGACGCGCGCACCGCTCACGAGATGCGCCGTTCTCGTCCGAAATCACGTCCAGAACGGCGCATCTCGACGAGAACGGCGCATCTCGGCGGGCGGACTACGGCACGGTGACGAGCACCTTCACCTGCTCCGGATCGTCTGAGGCGCGGAACGCGTCGCCCGTCTGCGCCAGGGGGAAGGTCGCGGTGACCAGCTCGTCGATCGCGAAGGTCTTGCGACGCAGCAGGGCGATGGCGTGGTCGACGTCTTCGCGCACGTACATCAGGTTGCCGATGAGTTCGATCTCGTGGTCCTGGATGAGGTCGAGCGGCACGAGCGTGCCCCCGGCCGGAACGCCCACAGTCATCAGCCTGCCGCCCTTGTAGAGCAGGTCGATCCCGAGCGCCACCGTCGACTCGCGCGAGACGCCGTCGAACACCACGTGCGCGTCACCGCCCAGCGCGGCCCTCGCGTCGGCGGCCGCGGTCGGCGACGTCGGGTCGAACGTGCCCGTCGCCCCGAGGCGCTCCGCGCGCTCGCGCTTGCTCGCGACCAGGTCGGCCACCACAACGGCTTCGGCCCCTGCGTCCTTCGCCGCGATCGCGAGGAACAGCCCGATCGGGCCCGCCCCGAACACGACGACGCGGCGTCCCGCCAGGTCGCCGGCGCGGCGCACGGCGTGCACCGGCGTCGCGAGCGGCTCGATCAGAGATGCCCAGGTGTCGTCGAGGTCGTCCGGCAGCTCGATGACGCGGTCCGCACCGATCACGAACTCGTCGGCGAGACCACCGGGGGTCTGGCATCCGAACACATCGAGCGTCGCGCAGATGTTGTAGCGCCCTTCGCGGCACGGCTCGCATTCGCCGCACGCGAGGTTCGGCTCGATGACGACCCGCTTGCCGACGACATCCGGATCGACGCCCTCACCCACGCCGGCGACGACGCCCACGATCTCGTGGCCCGGCCGGAACGGCAGATCGATGAACGGATGGCGGCCGTGCGCCGCGTGCACGTCTGAGCCGCAGATGCCGACGACCGTGCTGCGCACCAGCACCTGGCCCGCCGCCGGCTCCGGAGCGGGAACCGTCTCCACCGAGACCTCGTCGATGCCCTCGACGAGGATTCTCCTGATCTCCTTCATGATGTTCTCCCTGGTGTTTCTGGTGCGGCCGCTGCTCGCGAGATGCGCACTTTTCGTTCAGATCTGCGTCCAAAGCGGCGCATCTCGGCGAGAAGTGCGCATCTCGGCAGCGGGGCGCGGGTGGCTCAGGCCGCGGTGTAGCCGCCGTCGGCGACGAGGACCGATCCGGTGATGAAGGACGAAGCGGGGCCGGCGAGGAACACCACGCTGGGGGCGATCTCCTCGGGCGATGCTGCCCGCTGCTGGGGGGCGTCCTCGATCCAGTAGCGCTGGAACTCCGGCTTGTCGACCGGGGCCATCTCGGTCTTCACGTAGCCGGGGGCGACGGCGTTGACCCGGATGCCCAGGGGCGCCCACTCGACGGCGAGCGACTTGGTGAGGTGGTGCACTGCCGCCTTGGAGGCGTTGTACGCCGGCTGCATCTGCGGGCGGTTCACGATCAGGCCCGACATGCTGCCGATGTTCACGACAGAGCCGCTGCCGTTCTCACGCATGTGCGCGCCGAAGGCGAGCGACGCCTTCCACAGCGCGCGCACGTTGAGCTGCCACACGTCGTCCCACTCGCTGTCCGTGACGTCCCACGACTCGTTGTGGTAGCAGGTTCCCGCGTTGTTGACGAGGATGTCGACGCGGCCGCCGAGGCCTTCGACGGCCTCCGCGGTCATCCTGACCACCTGCTCGTCGTCGGTGATGTCGGCCGTGATCGCGAGGATCTCGTGACCGGCCGCACGGGCATCGGAGACCATCTTCTCGTTGCGCTCGGCGTTGCGGGCGACGATCGCCACGCGTGCGCCGTTCTCGGCCAGCGCCAGCGCGAACGCCTTGCCGAGGCCCTGGTTCCCTCCGGTGACGACGGCGGTGAGCCCGGAGAGGCTGAACATCTGTGTCATGCGTTTTCCTTCTGTGCGTTCGGGTAGACGACGGCCTTGAGGCTGTTCGGGTCTTTGTCGCTGTCGAGCGCCTCGTCGGCGTGCTCGAGGTCGAATCGGCCGGTCACGAGCGAGTCGAGGTCGACCTGACCGCTCGCCACCAGCTCGATGCCGACGCGCCAGGTGTCGGTGTAGCGGAAGATGCCCGTCACCGAGATCTCGAGGTTCTGGATGTGCTCGACGGGCAGGCTCATCTCGGAGTTGCCGAGGCCGACCAGCACGGCGTATCCCGCGGGGCGGATCGCCTTGATGCCGTCGAACACGGCCCGCGGCGCGCCGCTGGCATCGATGAACGCGTCGACGTCGAGGCCCGCGGTGGCGATGTCGACCTGGGTCGGGGCGATCGTCTTCGTCGCCCCGTAGCCCAGCGCGCGCTCGCGCCGCTCGGCGACCAGGTCGCTGATGATGATCTCGGTCGCGCCGAACGCCCGCGCGACCTGAGCGCAGATGATGCCGATGGGCCCCGCGCCGGCGATGAGCACGCGCGAACCAGGCACGATGTGCGCCTTGCGGGCCGTCGTGATGGCGACAGACAGCGGTTCGAGCAGCGCTGCGGCCTCGTCAGACACCTCATCGGGCACGGCGTGGGCGAAGATCGACTCGATCGTCACGTAGCCGCAGAAGGCGCCGTCGATCGGCGGCGTCGCGTAGAACTCCATGTGCGGGCACAGGTTGTAGCGGCCGGCGAGGCACTCGCGGCAGGTGTGGCACGGGCGCTGCGGCTCGACCGCGACGCGCTGTCCGACGCGGGCGGGGTCGACGCCGTCGCCCACGGCGACGATGCGCCCTGACAGCTCGTGCCCCAGCACAAGCGGGTCGGTGACGACGAAGTCGCCGATGCGGCCGTGCCGGAAGTAGTGCGTGTCGGAACCGCACACGCCGACGGCGGCGACCTCGACGACGACGTCACCGTGGCCGGCCCGGGGAACGGGGCGCTCCTGGATCTCGAGCGACTGCGTACCGGTGAGCACGCTGGCGCGCATGGTGTCTGGCAGGGCGGTGGTCATGGCTGTTCCTCTCCTGTGCGTGCGGCGGCGAACAGTGCACGCCCCGCAACGATGGTTGTGGCACCGGCGGCGATGCACCGCTCGGCGAGTTCTTCTGTGACGCCGCCGTCGACGCCGACGGGGCGACGCCTGCTCAGCTCGGCGACCCGGTCGACGAGTGCGGGGTCCGCACTGTCGAGTGTGCCCGGTTCGATCAGCATCACAAGGGCACCGTCCGCACCTGCGGGGACGACGGCCGCATCGTGCGGGCCGATCGCGGTCCACACGGCGACGCCGGCGCTGCGCAGCGCGGCCACGAGCGCACCGGGATCTGCGCACAGCTCGGGCGGCAGCATCACGACGGCCGCTCGCGTCTCGATCGCCGCGGCGATCGTCTCGCCGACCGCGCGATCGGAATCGGCGCCTGGCTCTGCGCCGTCGACGATCAGGTGCACCTCGAGCCGCGCATCCGGCGCAGCCTCGCGTGCGGCGCGCATCTCATCCGGTGTGAGCCCACGGTGGCGCCCGGCCGGATCGATGACGACGTCGACGTGCACGTTCAGCCCTCGGGCGGCGAGCGCCGTTGCAGCGGCCTCGCGCTCGGCGGGAGCGACCGCGTAGAGGCTCCCTGATGCACGAGGTCCGTCCGGCGCATCAGCTGAGATCGCGACGGCCCACTCTGCTATTCCCACGGCTTCGGCCGGTCGGGCGGCACTCACGCGTCGTCCAACGTCCGCACGGCCGCGGTCGCGGCGTAGGCGGCGGCCGGGTCTCGGTCGATCTCGCGCGGTGAGGCGATGACCTCACGGGCCGGTGCCCACGCGGTGCGCACCTCTGCGACAGAGCGACCCGTCGCGACGGCAGCGGCCTGCACTGCCCCACCGCGCGCGGTGGCCTCTTCGGCGTCGGTGCGGTGCACCGGGCGGCCGAGCAGGTCGGCGAGGAGCTGCGGGTACGACGAGGAGCGGGCTCCCCCGCCGAGTGCGATCACGTCGGCCGAGGTGTCCACGCCCTCGCGTGCGATGGCGCGGTGGGCGGCGATGAGGCCGAGCACCACGCCCTCGTACGCGGCGCGCGCGACCTCCTCGCGCGTCGAGTCGGTGCGGATCCCGCTGAGGATGCCGACCGCGTTCGGCAGGTTCGGGGTGCGCTCGCCGTCGAGGTACGCAGCCAGCACGGGACCGTTGCGGTCCAGCGGCGCCGACATCGCGAGTGCGTCGAGCTCGGCGTGGCCGACGCCGAGGATGCGGGCGAAGGCATCGGTGACCTTCGCGGCGTTGAGCGTCGATGAGATCGGCAGGTAGCCGCCCGTCATGTCGGAGACGCCGTCGACGTCGCCTGACAGATCGAAGGTGGGGTCCGCGCTGAGCGCCGAGACGACCCCGGATGTGCCGAACGAGTAGGCGACGTCGCCGGATTGCAGCCCGAGCCCGAGGGCTGCGGCGTGCTGGTCGCCGCCGCCGGCGCCGACCAGCACGGTACCGGCGATGCCGAGGGCGCCGAGAGCCTCGGCGTGCACGGTTCCCGCGGCCTCATCCGGATGTGCCACGCGCGGAAGCATGGCATCCCACGCACGATCCGGATCGATGTGCGCGAGGAACTCCGGCAGATAGCGCCCGTGGGCGGCATCGTAGTAGCCGGTGCCGGATGCGTCGGAGCGGTCGGTGACGCGCTCGCCTGTCAGGCGGAAGGTCAGGTAGTCGTGCGGCAGAAGCACGGTGCGCGTGCGCGCGAAGTTCTCAGGCTCGTGCTCAGCGAGCCAGGCCAGTTTGCTGATCGTGAAGGCTGCGGTCGGAAGCGTGCCCGTGGCGCGCACGAAGCGCTCGCGCCCGATGGTGTCGAGCAGGCGCGTCATCTGCTCGGCGCTGGTGGTGTCGTTCCAGAGCTTGGCGGCTCGCACGGGCTCCCCCGCGGAATCGAGCGCGACCAGGCCGTGGCACTGCGCCGCGACCGAGATCGCGATGACGCGGTCACCGAGCGCTGCGGCCGAGCGCGCCTCACGGAACGCGGAGACGAACGCGTCCCACCACGCCCGTGGGTCCTGCTCGCTGGCCGGCGGAGTCACCGGCGGGTGCGCCGCCGAACCGGTCGCGACGAGCGCGCCTGATGCCGCGTCGCGCAGCTCGACCTTGCACGACTGCGTCGAGGAGTCCACGCCCGCGACGAGCGCGCGGGCAGGTGCGGTGGGGTTGGTCACATCACGTCCTGTATGAGGAGGGTCTTCTGGTGTCCGTGGCCCGGGCCGAACCCGCAATGCGGATCCGGCCCGGATTCACGCGTGAACCGCCGGGACGCCCGACTGAGTCGCGGCGAGGCGACCTGAGCCGTAGCGAGCAAGGGTCTGAGTGTGCCTATCGCAAGGCGGAGGAGGGAGGCGTACTGCGTACGCCGACCGACGACAACGCCGCGAGAGGTGCGCTCAGACCCTGCGCAGTAGGCTCAGGCTCACTGCTGTCCGGGCAGGCCTTCGTAGGCGACGTCGCCGGTCTCGAGGTTGCCCTCGGTCAGCTCGGTGAGGCCGTCGAGGAACGCGTCGCGCTCGGTGACGACGTGGCCGATCGCGTCGTCGACGTTCTCCGTCGTGACAGCGGGCATGGTGTAGACGAGGTGGTTGTCCGCGACGTCCTCACCGCGGGCGATCTTGCCGGCCAGCGCGACGCCTGCAGCGAGCTGCACTGTGCCGTTCTGCAGCGAGGTGCCGATGAAGTCACCGTTCTTGACGGCGTTCAGCCCGTCCTCGATGCCGTCGATGCCGACGACCGGAACGTCGTCCATGCCGGCCTCGTCGAGTGCCTGCTTGGCGCCGAGGCCCATGTCGTCGTTCTGCGAGATGACGCCGTCGATGTCGTCGCCGAAGGCCGAGATCCAGTTGCTCATCTTGTTGATGGCCTCTTCACGGCTCCAGTTGGCGGTGTCCTTGGCGAGCACCTCCATGTCGGGGTTCTCCTCGAGCACCTCGTCGATGCCCGCACCGCGGTTGATCTCGCCCGAGCCGCCGAGCGGACCCTGCAGCACGACCACGTTTCCCTCGCCGCCGAGTTCGTCGACCATCATCTGCGCCTCCTGGGCGCCCGCGGCCACGTCATCCGGCTGCACGGAACCGGCGACCTCGTCGTTGTTCAGCGTCGCGTTGACGTCGAGCAGCGGGATGTCGGCGTTCGCCGCCGCGGTCACCTGCGGCTGCAGCGTCTCCTGCTGCACCGGAACGACCACGATCGCGTCGACGTCCGCGTTGATGTACTGGTCGACCTGGTCTGCCTGGGTCGGCACGTCCATCGAGGCCGAGTTCCAGAGGATCTCGATGTCGTTCTCCTCGGCATAGCGGTCGATTCCCTCTTTGCCCTCGGTGATGAACGACGACATCTCGTAGACGCTGACACCGATCGTGATCGTGTCTTCGTTCCCGGCGTTCGGGTCCCCCGCGCCACAGGCGGTGAGCGCGACGGCGGTGGTGGCCACGGCGCCGACGCCGACGGTGCCACGGATAAGGCTGCGGAACTTCATTGTGATTCTCCTTGGGTACGGGTCAGGTGAAGAGTGAGACGGTCAGCTTCGGCGTTTCGCTGCCCAGACGTCGACCGAGACGGCCGCGACGATCAGCAGGCCCTTGACCACGTCCTGCCAGTAGGCGGGAACGGTGAGGATGTCGAGGCCGTTGTTCAGCGTCTGGATCATCAGCAGCCCGAGCGCCGTGCCCCAGATGGTGCCGCGGCCGCCCATCAGGCTGGCACCGCCGATCACGACCGCTGCGATCGCGTCGAGCTCGTAGCCGACGCCGAGACTGGGCGAGCCGTTGATCGTGCGCGAGGCCAGCATGATGCCGGAGACGCCGGCGAGCGCGCCGCTGATGGTGTAGACGAGGAACTTCACGCGTCCGGTCTTGATGCCGGCGATGCGGGACGCCTGCTCGTTGCCGCCGACGGCGTACACGTGCATGCCGAACTTGGTGCGGCGCATCATGATGCCGAAGCCGACGATCCCGATGATCATCAGGATGACCGGGATGGTGAGGCCGAGGATCTCGGTGTTGGCGAACTGGCTGAAGTTCTGGGGCAGGCCGTTGATCGGGGCGCCGCCGCCGATCACGTAGGCGAGACCGGATGCCAGTGTCAGCATTCCGAGTGTGGCGATGAACGGCGGTACGTCGAGGACGGAGACGACGAACCCGTTCACCGCTCCCGCCACTGCTCCGACCAGGATCGCAACGGCGAGTGCGAGGAACAGCTGGTCGGGCATCGCCTTCGCCGCGTACGCACCGGCCATCGCGCTGAGGGCGATCACGCTGCCGACCGAGAGATCGATGCCTCCGGTCAGGATGACGAGGGTCTGCCCGAGCGCGATCAGGGCGAACGGCGCGGCGGCGATCAGGATCGTGACCACGTTGTCCGGCGTGGCGAATCGCGCACTGCGGTAGGCGAAGAATGCGATCACGACGATCAGCACAAGGACCATGGCATAGCGGATCGCCATGTCCTGCAGCCACTTGGCGCTGAAGGCGCGCCGCTTCTCGACGGCGGTGTCGGTGCTCATCGTTCCGTTTCCTCCTGGGTGTCTGCGGTGGTGGTGGCGGTGCCCTCCAGGAGGCCACTCGCGTAGCGGAAGATGCGATCCTGCGCGTCCTCCTGCTGAAGTTCTTCCTTGCTGAGTTCGGCGACCACGCCGCTGTCGCGCATCACCAGCGCGCGGTGCGAGAGGCTGAGGATCTCCGGCATGTCGCTGGAGGCCATCAGCACGGCCATGCCCTTGGCAGCCAGGTCGACGACGATGCGATAGATCTCGCTGCGGGCGCCGACATCGACGCCGCGGGTCGGCTCGTCGAGCAACAGCACATCGACGTCGCCGACGAGCCAGCGCGCGAACACCACCTTCTGCTGGTTGCCGCCGGAGAGCGTCTCCATCGGCTGGTTCAGGCCGCGGCTCTTCAGACGCACCGACTCCGTCGCCGCCCCGACATCCGCACGGCGCTTGCGCTGGCGCAGCCATCCGGCGATGTTGAACTGCTCGATGCGCGGCAGCGTGGCGTTGTCGAGCACGTCCATCTGCAGCACGCCGCCCGCGCCCTTGCGGTCCTCCGGCACGAAGGCGACGTTTGCGACGATCGACGCGCCGGGATCGTTGCGGCGCACCTTCTTGCCCGCGATGCGCACCTCGCCCGACTCGACCCTGCGGATGCCGAAGATGCCCTCCATCAGTTCGGAGCGCCCCGCTCCGACGAGCCCGGACAGGCCGACGATCTCGCCCCTGCGCACGGAGAGGTCGACCGTGTTGTGCGCCTCCTCGATCTGAAGGTCCTTCACCTCGAGAACGACTTCGTCGGCCGGTTCTGCGACATCCGGGAAGAGGTCCTCGAGCTCACGGCCGATCATCGCCGTGACGATGTCATCGTCCGAGACGTCACGTATCGGCGAATCCATCACGAGGCCGCCGTCACGGAGCACGACCACCTTGTCGGCGAGTTCGCGCATCTCCTCCATCTTGTGGGTCGTGAACAGCAGCGCCACGCCCTGGTCGCGCAGCTTGCGCATCACCTGGACGAGGCGAGCGACCTCGCGCGCGGCGATCGCGCTCGAGGGCTCGTCGAGCAGAATCGCGCGGGCACCGGTGTTGGTGGCCTTGATGATCTCGATCATCTGCCGCACACCCACCGGCAGCGTGCCCATCCGGATGCTCGGGTCGATCGTCAGATCGAACTCCGCAAGGTTCCTGCGGGCCTCATCGATCATCTCGCGCCTGCGCAGCCCCATGGGCCCTCGCAGTTCACGACCGATGAAGATGTTCTCGTAGACGGTCATATCCGGAAGCGAAGCGAGCTCCTGGGGAACGATCGCCACACCGGCCCTCGCCGCGGCCTGCGTGCTCCCGGTGGGCAGCTCGGTGCCGCGTGCGAGCACGGTGCCGCTGTCTGCCCTGTACTGGCCGGACGCGATCTTCATCAGCGTCGACTTGCCAGCGCCGTTCTCTCCGGCGAGGGCTGTGATGGTGCCAGGCTCGAGCGCGAGGCTGATCCCTTTCAGCACCGGCACTCCGCCGAATCCCTTGTAGATGTCACGCACCTCAAGGGCGACCGGAGCTTCGGTCGCGCCCGATGGCACGGGCGTCGTCTGCATCGTTGCCACAACTGGTCCTTCCGCGAGCACGCTCACGGTGCGTGCTCAGATCGACGGATCGACTGTACCCCACCTCGCTCGAGTGTGCACATCGTCCGCTCAGATGAGCGGACGTGCTGTACGGTGGGTGCACGGTTGCGCACGGGAGCGCGCCGCGAGGAAGCGAAGATGATCATGGGCCCAGACGAACTCATCCGGATCGCACACGCGGCGCGCCGGTACTATCTGCAGGACCGCAGCAGGGTCGACATCGCGGCCGAGCTGGGCGTGTCGCGATTCAAGGTCGCCCGGATGCTCGAGAAGGCACGAGAGCTCGGCATCGTCACGATCGATGTGCAGCTGCCCGACGCGATCGACCCCGAGCTGTCCATCGGACTGAAGAACGCGTTCGGACTCGTGCATTCGATCGCCGTGACCTCGCCGAGTCAGACGTCAGAGGCCATCCGGCAGTCGCTCGGAGAGGCGACGGCCACCCTGCTGCAGGAGATCGTGACACCGGCCGACACGCTGGGGTTCACTGCGGGGCGCACTCTGGACGAGGCGACCAAGCTGCTCGTCGATCTCCCCCGCTGCGATGTCGTGGCGCTCGGTGGGATCGCGGGGCCTGTTCGGGAGCACGGCATCGAGATCGTGCGCCGCGTCGCGCGGGCGTCGGGAGGTGAGAGCTACCCGATCTTCGCGCCGCTGCTCGTGCAGGACGAGGCGACGGCCGAGGCGCTCAAGGCCGATCCGCTCATCCGCGATGCCTATTCCCGGTTCGGACGGGTCACCAAGGGCGTCGTCGCGATCGGCAGCTGGAACCCGCCGGATTCGCAGCTGTACGACTCGGCGAATCAGGGGGCGATCGCGCAGGAGCTCGTCGACCGCGGCGTCGTCGGCGAGGTGGTCGCCACGCTGTACGACCGCGACGGCAATGTCGATTCGACCCTCGACCACCGCTCGCTGGCGATCACGGCGGACGAGCTGCGCCGCGTGCCCGAGGTCATCGGCGTCGCCGGAGGCACGACGAAGGTGGAGGCCATCCGCGCCGCCCTGCTCGGCGGCCTGATCACCTCGCTCATCACCGACACGGGCACGGCCCGAGCCCTCCTCGACGCCGCATAGCCGTCAGTTCTTCATTTCTGGCACATCTCCGGGTGGGCGCCCCACCGGAGATGTGCCAGAAATGAAGAGATAGGGCAGGTCGGCGCGGGTCAGCGTGCTTCGCTGCCGCGGAGGACGAGGTCGGGCTCGAGGAGCACGTCGGGTGGGGCTGCACCGTCGAGCAGCGAGAAGGCCGCTTCGGCGGCGGCGCGGCCGAGCACCTCCGGTGCGGCGTTCGCGACGGAGACGGGCGGGTTCGCGAGCTTCGCGGCCTCGAACTCGTCGAAGCCGATCATGGGCACTCGCCGCCCAGCCGCGGCGAACGCCAGCAGCGCGCCGACGGAGGCGCGGTTGTTGGCCGTGAACAGAGCGTCGACGCCTGCGTCGAGCAGCTCGGCTGCGGCTGTCCGCGCATCCTCCATGGTGTGCGCACTGTGCCGCACGATCTCCGCGTCGACGACACCGACGGCCTCCGAATAGCCGCGGAACCGCTCGCTCATCGTCCACATGCCCGTCGTGTCGCCGACGTACCCGACCCTGCCGTGCGTGCGAAGGGTCTCGACCGCCGCCCTGGCGCCGTGGGCGTTGTCGTAGTACACGTTGCACGCCGCGTGCTCGCTCGGACGATCGATGGCGACGACGGGCACGTCGCCCGCCGCCCGCTCGAGCGCCGGCAGCTCCTCGCCGGGCGGGCGCACGACCATGAGCGCATCGACGCGCTGCTCGACCAGGCGGTCGGTCAGCCGCGCGAAGCGATCCGGGTCCTCTTCGCTGCTCGCCGTGAGCAGCAGCCAGCGCCGCTCCGCGCAGACCTGCTCGGCGGCGCGCGCCATTCCCGACCAGAACGGGTTGCCCAGGTCTCCGATGATCAGCCCGAGAACGCGCGACTGCTGGCCGGGCCGGATGCTCGCGGCCGCCAGATTGCGCCGGTACCCGAGATCGTCGATGGCCCGCGCGATGCGTTCGGCGAGCTGCGGACCGATGTTGGTCTCGCCGTTGACGAAGCGCGAAACGGTCTTGAGGCCGACGTCCGCGCGCTCGGCGACGTCGCGCATCGTCGGCACGCGCCCTGCCCACTCGTCCGCGGATGCTCCGGCCTCGCTCATGACCCCTCCCGCGTCAATATTCCCATATCGGCATGGTCGGTCGGGCCTTCTCTTGCGCGTACCGGCGCGCAGTCGACGTGCGTCTCCGGCAGGAACCATATTCGGCCCCGCCCGCGCGCTCACGGTCGGGCCCGCTTCTGCGCTCGGACCCGCATGCGCCTGGCCCGCTCTCCCGTGCAGCCAGGAGGTCAGCGGCGAGCCGGTCCCGGATGCCGGCAGTACGGATGCTCATCCTCTGGCCCACGGGGTGAGACCCGACGCTCGTGCGGCGATGCGCACACCGCTGCACGAGGATGACTCGATCCAGTCGGCCGCCGCCCAAGTGGCCAGCTTCACCGCCGCTGCGGGCGGAGCACCCCGCAGCAGGCCCGCCAGCAGACCCGCTGTGGCCGCGTCCCCCGCACCGTTGGTCGTGCCGAGCCGGTCGACGGGCACGGGGTCGACGCGCACGCGCGCACCCGCCCATTCCGCGCCGAGCGCGCGCAGCACCGGCCCGCCCCTGGCCAGTCGCTCGGCTCCCGCAGCACGCAGCAGCAGCCCCTCCTCACCCACCGAGATCGCGACGATGCCCGCCCCGCGAGCGAGCAGATCCTCCGCGAGCTCATCGGCGAGGCCCGTACGCGGTGCGATTCGGAGCGCCGAGATGAGGTCGTCGAGCGATGGCGTCAGCACGTCGGTGTGCGGCAGCACTTCCGTCAGAATCGAGTTCCAGTCGTATCCGCCCGCGCGGGATGCCTCGTCGACCACTGCCAGATCGAGTGACGTCGTCGCACCCGCTTCCTTGGACGCCGCAAGAGTCGCTGCCAGCGGCGCCCCGCCGTCGGCCGCGATGCCCGGCAGCAGCGGCGGGTAGCCCAGATGCACGAGCCGCGCACCCGTGGGGTCGAGCGTTGTGCCGTCGAAGGCGTCGTTGGCGCCGGTGTGATGCCAGAACGAACGGTCCTCACCGCGCGGCTGCACGACGATCGAGTACGAGGTGGCGTGATCCCGCGTCGTGACCAGGTCCGCTTGCACCCCGTCGATCGCGGAGAGCTGATCGCGCGCGATCGCACCGAGCGCGTCGTCGCCGACCAGTCCGTGCGCGCGCACCGGGACGCCCAGGCCGGCCAACGCGGATCCGGTGTTGGCGATGCTGCCGCCGACGCGAATTCCGAGCGCTCCGACGTTGAACAGCGCGCCGGGTTCGACCCGCGCTGCGCCGGGGAACTCCGGTACGAGATCGACGCAGATATGCCCGGCGACCAGAACGTCGCCCACCGCACGACCGTGCATGATGCTCCTCCCGCGGTCTTCGTCGACCGACATTAGACAACGTTGTCTTTATCTGCCTATCCTGACACCACGCGACGACGCGCACAAGCGAAGCAAAGGAGCAGCGCCATGCATCCGTACCGCCTCAACCGACTCTTCAACCCCGATTCCGGCAAGGCCCTCGACGTGGCGATCGACCACGGATTCTTCGGCGAGCGCAGCTTCCTCGACGGCATCGAGGACATCGCCGCGTCGGTTCGCACGCTCGTGGACGCCGGACCGGATGCCGTGCAGATGACACTGGGCCAGGCCCACCACCTGCAGGAGGTACCTGGCAAGCAGAAGCCCGGCCTGGTTATGCGCACCGATATCGCCAACGTCTACAACTCGCCCCTCGACGAGGAGCTCTACAGCCACCACGTGCCGTTCGCCGTGGAGGAGGCGGTGCGCCTGGACGCCGTCGCGATGTGCGTCAACCTGATGCAGCTGCCGGGCCATCCCGGTATCAAGGGCGAGAACATCCGGTCGATCCTCGCCCTGCGCGAGCAGGCGACGAAGTACGGCATGCCGCTGATGGTCGAGCCGCTCGTCATGCAGGACAACTCGGTCGCCGGCGGTTATATGGTCGACGGCGACCTCGACAAGATCATGACCCTGGTGCGGCAGGGCGTCGAGCTCGGCGCCGATCTGATCAAGGCCGACCCCTGCGACGACCCGCGGGAGTACCACCGCGTGATCCGGGTCGCCGGCTCCGTGCCCGTGCTGGTGCGCGGCGGCGGGCGCGTCGACGACCGCACCCTGCTCGAACGCACCGTTGCGGTGCTCGACGCGGGCGCCGCCGGCATCGTCTACGGCCGCAACGTCGTGCAGCACAAGAACCCCTACGGCATCACGGCGGCGCTGATGGCCGTGCTGCACAAGGGCGTCGGCGTCGACGAGGCGCTGAAGCTCGTCGACGAGGTGCGCTCGTGACCGCGCAGAAGAGGGTCGGCGTCGCGATCATCGGCGGCGGCCTGATGGGCCGCGAGATGGCCGCCGCGATCGCGCGCTGGCCGGCACTCATCGATCATCCGGTCACGCCGGAGGTGCGTGCCGTGTGCGACATCAACCCCGATGCCCTGGGCTGGTTCTCCGAGCTGCCCACCGTCGAGCTGACCACGACCGACTACCGCGACCTGCTCGCGGACGACCGCGTCGACGTGGTCTACGTGGCCGTGCGGCACGACCTGCACGCGCAGATCTACTCCGACGTGATCAGGGCGGGCAAATCGCTGTTCGCCGAGAAGCCCTTCGGCATCGACGGTGCCGCCTCCGACGAGATCATGGCGGCCGTCGCCGAGCATCCGGAGTCGTTCGTGCGCTGCTCGAGCGAGATGCCGTTCCTGCCCGGCGCCCAGGCCGCGATCGACCACGTCCGATCCGGTGCACTGGGCGAGATCGTCGAGGCGCGGTGCGGCTTCCTGCACGCCAGCGACACCGATCGCTCCAAGCCCGTCAACTGGAAGCGGCAGGCGCGCTTCTGCGGCGAGGCAGGTGTGATGAACGATCTCGGTCTGCACGCGTGGCACGTGCCGCTGCGGTTGGGCTGGAACCCGGATCGCGTGCTCGGCATGCTGCAGAACATCGTCACAGAACGGCCGGGCCCTGATGGGACGCCCGTGCCGTGCGACACCTGGGACAACGCGGTCGTGCACGCGCGCGTCGCGCAGGACGGCGGGGCCGACTTCCCGCTCGCGATCGAGACGAAGCGCATCGCGCCCGGCCAGAAGAACACGTGGTTCTTCGAGGCGATCGGCATGTCAGGCGGCGTGCGGTTCTCGACGAAGAACCCCAAAGCCGTCGAGGTGTTCCAGATGCCGGATGTGCCGGGAATCGGTCGCGAACAGGCGTGGGCCACCATCGATGCAGGCAGCCAGTCGGTGTGGCCGACCGTGACGGGCGGGATCTTCGAAGCAGGGTTCTCCGACGCGATCCTGCAGATGTGGGCCGCGTTCCTCGCCGAGCGCGAGGGCGCGCTGGGCGAGCGCTTCGGCACCGTGCGCCCGGACGAGGCGGCCCGCACCCACGCCCTCTACGCCGCGGCGATCGCCTCGAACGCCTCAGGATCCTTCGAGACGGTGCAGCCACCGCGAGCGGCTCACTGAGCCGTGTAGCCGCCGTCGATCGGCAGGTGCACGCCGGAGATCATGCTGGCCTCGTCGCTGAGCAGGAACGCGATGGGGCCGGCGATCTCGTCCTCGGTCGCCCACCGCCCGAGCGGCATCGCCTTCAGGAACGGCCCCTCGATGTCCGGGCGACCCCAGTACCAGGCGGACATCTCCGTCATCACCACGGTCGGATGCACACTGTTGACCCGGATGCCGTGCGGCCCCAGTTCGAGAGCCGAGACGCGGGTGATGTTGTCGAGCGCCGCCTTCGACGAGCCGTAGGCGATGTGACCGTGCAGGGCGACGAGGCTGGCCTGGCTGGAGACGTTCACGATCGCACCGCCGCCGAGCCGGATCATCTCGCGCGAGGCGTACTTCGTCACGAGCAGCGAGCCGCGGGTGTTGATGGCCATGACTTTGTCGAACACGTCGATGTCAGCTTCCTGCGGCGTCTCGATCGTGCCGCCCCAGCCGCCGCAGTTCACCACGCCCCAGATGTCGCGACCCTCGATCGCGGTGCGCACCTCGTCCTCACTGGTGAGATCGAAGGCCAGCGGCGTCGCGCCGGTCTCCTCCGCGAGTGCGGCCAGCTCATCGAGGTTGCGTCCGCCGGCGAGCACTGTGGCGCCGTCGCGCACCAGCCGTCGCACCGTCGTGCCGCCGATGCCTCCCGACGCTCCCGTCACGAGAATCGTGCGTCCGTCGAATCCAGCCATCAGCTGTCGTCCTCTCTTCGCCCGCGCCTTCGCGAGTCGTCCGCACCCACAATGACATCGATGACATGCACGGCGCAAGTTCGCTGATTCCGTGCCGCGCGGCACGGAAGGCACCTCCGCTTCCGAGGCGTGAACGACCGGCAGAGGCGAACACGATACGCGCCGAATCGGACGGCCTCCTGCGCGATCGCGCTCGCCCGGGCTCAGCGCGACAACGAGGCGAGCCGCTCCACCACGAATCGCACCTGGTCGACCGTGGGCGCTGCGGCGTCCACAGCGATGTGGGCGACCGCGGGCGACGCACCGCCGTCGATGATGTGTGCGTCACGGTCCAACCCGCGGTTCTCGCGCCGGCTTGCGAGCAGCTCGCTCCCCGCGTTCAGCCACACGACGACGGGATCGCCGCTCAGCGACTCCACGAGCGCGCGCCATTCCTCGCCGCCTGCGAGCTCGGCCGTCCACGGCGCGACCGCGACGGCCTGCACGGTCTGCGCAGCCATCGTGTCGCGCAGCGCCGCGTACCTGGCCGGGCGGAGCAGCGGCCGCAGCGACTCGTCGTTCCAGTGCCTGTCGCCGAACAGCCCCGCAGCCTGCAGCTGGTCGAGCACCGGATTCGTCACGACGTCGAGGTCGAGCAGCGCGGCGCCGAGCTCAGCGGCCAGTGCTTCTCCCAGCGTCGATTTTCCGCTTCCCGCGGGGCCGGCCACGAGAACGACGCGGGCGGAGTGTTCGTGTGTCATCGCTCTGCACGATCCCCGCGCCGCCAGTGGTTGTCAAGTCACCGAAGCATCTGCGCCGCGACTTCGGTCCCGCTCGCACCATGCAGCCCCAGCACACGGCGAGCGTTGTCCGCGTACACGCCAGGCAGCAGCCTCCGCGGCAGGTCGGCAGCGGAGATCGACCAGCGGCCCTGCGGCGGGACGGCTGACCCCGGTGCGTAGTCGAAGCTCTCGTCGTCGGTCTCGAGGAAGCGGAAGTGCGTCGTCAGGTCGCTCCTGTGCAGCGGGAACGCGTCAGTGCCGAACAGCACTCGATCCGGATGCCGCTCCAGGAGTCGTCGGAATCGACGAGGCTGACGGCCGAGCTCGGCGAGGCGCCCTGCGATGTCGACAGACAGGTTCGCCGCCGCGTCCAGCATCTGCTCGACGCGGTCGAGATCCTCCGCGACGCAGCCCATGTGCGCACCGATGTACTGCGTGCCAGGGGTCGAGCCGAGCAGCCGCTCGAACGACGTGAGCAGTTCTTCGAAGGAAGGGAACCGAGAACGGTCGGCAAAGGACCACTGCGGCTGCTCCGACAGCTCGTCGAACCGTTCGTTGCGGTGATCGAGCGGGTCGAAGAACGCTTTGGGGTCGGCGACGTGGATCAGTACGGGAAGGCCGAGCTCACCCGCCGCTGAGAGGACGTCCACCACCTCGGGTGCGTCCGGCCGCACGAGTGCACCGTCGCGCCCTCGAACGGAGAGCCCGAGATTCTTCCACACCTTCACGCCGCGCGCTCCCCGATCCGCCGACTCGCGCAGCTGTCGCTCCAGTGCAGCCGCGCCGCCCGACGTGCCGAGCAGATCCCAGTCCAGTTGGCAGAAGGTGAGGAATCGGCCCGGGTGCGCACGGTCGTATCGATCGAGGTTCGCATCGAGCTCGCCGCCCCAGCGCCCGTCGAGATTCACCATCGCCTCGAGAGCCGTCTCGTCCATCAGGTCGATGAGCTCGCCGACATCCGGGGCACACCAGTCATCGGTGAGCCACCGGCCGAGATGGTTGTGCACGTCGATCGCAGGTGCGGCCGGTCGTTCGACCGCCGTCGTCGGCAGCTCCAGCTGCGCGCGGGGCTGCCAATCGGCCAGCTTCAGGCTCGGCACGGGCGGGAGGTCTTCCCCACCGTCGATGAGCGGGTCATGCATGGCAGGTCACCGGATCCGAGTCGTCGCGGCGTTCAGCACGCGCGATACGCATAGTCGTCGTCACCCGCCGCGACGAGATCGAGGTCGCGCAGGATCGTCAGCGGCGCGCGATCCGGCAGCTCGCAGACCTGGTCGAACGTCATGCCCTCGTCCTCCAGCGCTCCTGGGTACTCGATCTGGAGCACATGGTCTCCGTACACATCCGTGTACGACGCGCACTCCTGCCATACCCCGCATTCCTCCGTCACAGCGAAGTCGAACCCGAGGTCGTCGTGCGCGAACTCCGTGATCTCTGCGGCGTTCTTCTGGGCGATCGCCATCCCCGCATCGTGCGCACGTGCGACGTACGCCGCAGCGAGGGCATGGGCACCTTCCGCATCGATCTCGTCGAAGCGTGTCCAGGTATCGAGATTGTCGATCTCGACCGCGTCGAAGCCGCCCGCCGCGCAGCCGTCGATCACAGGACCGATGACGTCCACGATGCCGTCGCGCTGCCCGCTCGTACCCGGGTCGAGGACGAACTCGTCCGGCCATTCCGGATCGATGACGAGCTCGCCGTCCGCGTCGTGCAGCAGGAGATCCTCGTGCTCCGACCACAGGTCGGCATCATCCGGCTGCGTCTGGAAACCGTTGACGTAGCAGACGCTGTAGGCGCCGGCCAGCGGTTCCGCCGTCGAATCACGCACGACGACGTCGATCCCGACCGGCCCGTCCCCCAGGTCGAGCTCGTCGTACGCACCGCCGAGCTGATAGTCGAAGACGCCGCTCGTCGGCGGCAGCACGATATCGGCCGCCGCGGGTACGGGCTCGTCGCCCTGCTCGCTGCTCTGCGGCGTCGAGGCGCACGCAGACACCGCGGTCATGGCAACGGCCGCTCCCGCGAGAATCATCGTCCTGTTCATCCCACTGCCTCTCATGCGTCTTCGCTCCTTCGTGCGGGCTGTCACCGCGACAGCACCGAGGTGCTCACGCCGGCGACGGACTCGGCGACGGCATCTCGTGCCGGCGCCAGGTAGGTGCGCGGATCGGTCACCGCGGGATCCGCATTCAGCGTCTCCCGCACGCGGCGGGTGAAGTCGACGTTGAGCGCCGTACCGATGTTGATCTTGCGGATCCCGCGCGCAACGGCGGCGCGCAGCGTCTCGATCGGGACGCCGGATGATCCGTGCAGAACGAGGGGAACCGGAACCACGGCGGCGATGCGCCCGATCAGGTCGAGGTCGAGCTGCGCAGTCGCCGATGTCATCGCGTGGCTGCTGCCGACCGCAACGGCGAGCCCGTCGACACCCGTCGACGCGACGAACGACGCCGCCTCACGCGGGTCCGTCCTCACGCCCGGCGCATGCGCGCCGTCCTTCCCGCCGATCTCGCCGAGTTCCGCCTCCACCCACAGCGATGCACCGTGGGCCTCGTGCGCGAACGCTGCAGTGGTGCGCACGTTGTCGTCGTAGTCGAGATGCGCCGCGTCCACCATGATCGAGGATGTTCCGCGCTGCCGCGCTTCGTCGATGACCGTCTGCGCGAGATCGGCGTCCTGCACATGGTCGAGGTGGATCGACACCGAGCACGACGATGCCGCGGCGAGTTCGCGGCAGGCGGCGACGAGCGGGCCGTGCAGGCCGCCACGGTGGCGAACCGCGTTCTCGCTGATCTGCAGGATGCCGGGCGTTCCGGCGCTTTCGAGCCCTGCGACGATCCCTTCTGCGTGCTCGAGGCCGATCACGTTGAACGCCAGCACAGCGCCGCCGTCGCCGGCAGCCGCATCGACGAGCGCTCCCGTGGCCGCGAGAGTCACAGCGCAGTCGCCGGGACGCTGGCCCGCAGCGCCGGAGGGAGCAGCTGCCCGTGGGCCCGAGTCAGTTCATCGCAGAGCCGCCAGATCTGTTCCGGAGTCAGCGTCGACTGTGCGTTCGGGTCCATCAGCACGGCCTGCCTGATCAGGGTGGGATCTCCGGTGCGGGCTGCCTCGACGGTCAGGCGCCCGACCGACACATACGGCTGATTCACCGCTGCGCACTGCACGGGCAGGGAGCCCATCGGCATGGGCGAAACGCCTGCTGCGTCGACTGTCGCCGGCACTTCCACGACGCAGTCTTCCGGCAGGTTGTCGATCAGCCCGCGGTTGGGCACGTTCACGTGCACCTCGCTCGGCGTGCCGGTGACGAGGGAATGGATGATCTGCGGTGCGTATTCGCTCGCGCCGTCCGGGAGCTCGAGATCGCGCCCCGCGGCGAGCGCGTCACGCGTCGCTTCGAACTCCGCCACGTTCTCACGGCTGATGTCGACGTATTCGAGAGGCTGCAGGCGGAAGCGCTCGACCTGCTCGTCCGAGCGCAGGAACCACGAAAGGTACTCGGCCGAGTGCTCGCTCGTCTCCGTCGGATACCTGCCGAGACGGCGGAACATCTCCACCCGCACTCGGCGGGAGAGCTCGTCGTCGCCGCGGATGCGCTCGCGCAGTTGCGGGTAGAGGTCCTGCCCGTGGTGCGTCCACTCGAGCAGCCATGCCTGGTGGTTGACTCCTGCGGCACGGTAGCGGGTCTCCTCGAACGGGACGTCGATGAGTTCGGCGAGGTCGTGTGCGGTCCAGTGCACGCTGTGGCAGAGGCCGGCGACCTTGATGTCAGGGGCGGTGACCGACAGCCACCAGACGTTCATGGCCATCGGGTTCGTGTAGTTGAGCAGCCAGGCGTCGGGGCACAGGTCGCGCATGTCCGAGGCCAGATCACTCAGCACAGGGAAGGTGCGCAGCGCACGGAAGACCCCGCCGATGCCCGTCGTGTCGCCGATCGTCTGTCGCAGCCCGTGCCGTGCCGGGATCTCCAGATCGGCGAGCGTCGCGTCGATGCCGCCGACCTGGATCATATTGATGACGAAGTCGGCTCCGTCGAGAGCCGCGCGCCTGTCGGTCGTTCCGACGACGACGGCGCGCGCGCCGAGTCGGTCGCTGACGTGGCTCGCCGTCGCCTCCGCCACGGCGAGCCGCGCCGAGTCGATGTCGTGCAGCACGAAGCGCGCATCGGCGAGCTCGGGGAAGCGCAGGATGTCGGTGACGAGCTGCCGAGTGAAGACGACGCTGCCCGCTCCGATGAATGCGATGTTGACCATGCGTCGATCATCTCCGAGTTCGCGCGTAACGTGCAATAATCGACGCAGAGTTTGCTTGATTCGCTCACTTTTCTGACTGATCCGATTGCATGCCTCGTTGGGGCACGAACACAGGAGGCGTCGACATGTCCATCGCACAGGCAGCGGCACCGCACGCGACGTCTCGTCGGCGCGCCGACCGGATGGCTCGGATCCTCGGCTATGTGAACGAACGCGGTTCCGCACGGCTCACGGAGATCGCGGAAGCCCTCGCCGTCTCGACGGCGACCATGCGCCGAGACCTCACCGACATGGACGAACAGGGCCTGCTGATCCGCTCCCACGGTGGAGCGCGCGCGCTCGACCCGGCGACCGAGGTCCCCGTCCAGCTGCGCGATTCCCGATTCAGGGAGGCGAAGCTGCGCATCGCGGAGCACGCGGCAGGTCTGCTTCCCGATGGCCAGTACTCCGTCGCGATCAGCGGCGGTACGACAGCCGCGGCGGTCGCCCGAGCACTGACGGTGCGTGACGATCTCTCCGTCGCGACCAACGCGCTCACCACCGCGACGGAACTGGCCTCCCGCAGCAGGCTCACGGTCATCATGACCGGCGGGTTCATCCGGTCCAGCTCGCTGGAGGCCGTCGGGGTGCTCGCGGAGAAGACGTTCTCAGCGATCAATGTGGGCACGGCGTTCCTCGGCACGGACGGCATCAGCGCCCGTGGCGGTGCGACCACGCACAACGAGACCGAGGCGCGCACAAATCACGCGATGGTGACGCAGGCCGATCGAGTCGTGGTGGTGGCGGACGGGTCGAAGATCGGGCGGGCGACGCTGGCGAAGGTCGCAGAGCTGTCCGAGGTCGATGTGCTCGTCACCGACTCGTCGGCCGACCAGCGCGAGCTCGACGCCATCGCGGCGGCCGGCGTCGACGTGCAGGTCGTCGCGGACGCGTCGGAGGACTGAGCCGTCGCGCGTCAGCGCGCGGCAGAGCCGGAGAACGTATCCACCCGGATGCCCGCCGCAAGCCGGCGCGCCATGGCGGCGTCCAGCCGCGCGGCACCGGGAAGCTGTGCGTTCGCCACGCCGGCTGCGGCGCCCAACGGGAGCGCCTCTCGCAGCGAGAACGACGCTTCGAACGCGACCATCAGCCCGCCGAGGAACGAGTCGCCGCTGCCGACGGGGAATGCTCCGACGGGTCCGCTTCTGCGCGCCCTGAGCACCTCTCCCCCGTCGAACCCCCATGCCCCGTCCTCGCCGTCCGTGACCACGACGCAGGACGAGCGCCCCGCGCCGGCGACGAATCCGTGCAGGCCGGAGACCAGACGGTCGCCGGGAACGTCGGGGGCGCAGCCGAGCAGTTCCACCGCTTCGGCACGGTTCACTTTGACGAGATCCGGCCCGGCCGCGGCTCCCGCTCGCAGGGCGCGTCCGTGGGTGTCGATCGCGATCCGACCTCCCGCTTGGTGCACGCGGCGCACCGCGCCGGCGACCGTCTCGGGAGCAAGGCTCTGCGGAAGGCCTCCGGAGAGCAGGAACCAGTCGCCTGCCGCACCCGGCGCTCCCAGCGCGGCGTCCAGCACGAGATCGGCCTCGGCGGCGGAGACCGCGACCGGTCGCTCGTAGATCTCGGTGAGCTCTCCCGCGCCCGCGTCGAAGATCGAGACACAGGTGCGCGTCGGCGTCGCCCCGTCGATCGCGGTCAGCGAGAGGCCGTCGCCGCGAGCGGCGGCCGCCACGTCCGCCCCTGCGCCGCCGGCGAGCACGGCGACGGCGGAGACGTCGTGTGCGCCGAGCGCCACGGCCGCGCGGGCTGCATTGAGCGACTTCCCGCCCGCGACCCTCACGGCCTCGCGGGGACGCTGGATTCCCTGCAGACGGTCGACGACGTAGGTCACGTCGAGCGCCGGGCTCAGCGCGAGTGCCGTGATCATGGTGCCATCGCCGCGCGCAGCTCGGCCGGGTCCGCTTGGCCGGCGGTTCCGCCGGACCGCGATGTCGACACCGAGCCGGCCGCCGCCGCCCAGCGCAGCCGGTCCTGCTCGCGTTCGACGCCGTGCGCGAGCGCCGCGAGGTATCCCGCGTCGAAGCTGTCTCCCGCTCCTGTCGTGTCGACGACGTCGACGGTGAGGCCCGGTGCGCTCTCCCGCTCCTCATCAGCGCGCACGGACCAGCCTCCGCGCGCGCCGTCCTTCACGACGACTCGAGGGCCGCAGCGCGAGATCCCGCGTGCGAGCTCCTCGTCGTGCCCACCCGTGTCGCCGAGCGATCGGGCGATCGCCTGCAGCTCGTTGCGGTTGGGCAGCAGCAGGTCCAGGTGGGGCAGTGCGCCTTCGACGCCGTGCCAGTTCTCGTCCGGATCCCAGTTGGTGTCGAGTGATGTGGTCCATCCGCCGGCGCGTGCGGCTGCGAGCACAGAAGGCAGTTCGGCCGCCAGCGACGGCTGCAAGAAGTAGCTCGCCACGTGCAGGATGCCCGGCGCCCCTCGCCAGGCCTCGAGGCCGGCGATCACGTCGTCTGCGGCAAGCAGCGGGATCGCACCTGGCGCCGTCAGAATCGCGCGGTCCTCCGGCGCGGACAGGATGACCGACACTCCCGTCGCAGCGGCGCCCGTGGCCGCAACACCCGTCACGTCGACGCCGCTTCCGCGCAGCGCATCGAGCGTGAATCTGCCGAAGGCGTCGTCCCCCACCCTCGCGATCAGGGCGGTCGGCGCTCCGAGTCTCGCCGTGCCGCTGGCGACGATGCTGGCAGAGCCTCCCAGCACCAGGTCCGCACGATCGAGCAGCTGCTCGGCCTGACCGAACCGCGGCACGACGTCACCGCGGAGCACCAGGTCGACGTTCGCGTCCCCGACCACGAGGATCGGACGCACATCCGGAGCCGAATGGGTCATCCCTTCACCCCCGAGAACGACATGGTGGCGATGAACTGCCGCTGTGCGATCACGAAGAAGACGATGAGCGGAAGCGTGGCGACCACGTTCGCCGCCATCAGCAGCGACCAGTCGGTGCGCCGCGCTCCTTGGAAGTTCGTGATGCCCAGCTGCACGGTGAACGCGCCGGGATCGTTGATCGCGATGAGCGGCCACACCAGGTCGTTCCACGACCCCAGCAGCGTGAAGATCGCGAGCGTGGCAAGGGCGGGCCGCGCGAGCGGAAAGATGATCCGCCAGAACGTGCCGAACTTCGAGCAGCCGTCCAGCAGCGCCGCCTCCTCGAGCTCCGCCGGCAGCGACAGGAAGAACTGTCGCATCAGGAAGATGCCGAAGGTCGTCGCGAGCCACGGCACGATCGCGGCCACCAGCGTGTCGATGATGCCGACGGAGGCGAACATCACGTAGGTGGGGACCATCAGCAGCTGCGTCGGGATCATGATCGTCGCCACGATCATCAGGAAGCTCACGTTCCGGCCGGCGAATCGCAGCCGGGCGAATCCGTACCCCGCCAGGGAGCAGAGCACGATGTGCGAGGCGATTCCGACGCCGGAGACGATGACGGAGTTGCCCAGCCAGAGCAGGATGTCCGACTGCTGGAACAGCTTCGCATAGCCGTCGAACGTCAGCACTGACGGGATGAAGCTCGGCGGGAACCGGTTGATCTCGGACTCGGGCGTGAGAGATGTGATGAACATCTGCAGGAACGGAATCGCGAAGACGAGCGAGACCGGGATGAGCAGCAGGTGCGCCCAGGAACGGCGACGCCGACGCTTCTTCTGCACGGTGATCGCGCGCGTCGTCGTCGGAGCCGTGCTCGGGTTCGGACTCGGGTTCTGCGGCAGCCCTCTGTCGATGAGCGTCGTCATACGGAATCTCCCTTCGCCGCGCGCCGCTGCTTGATGACCACGACGAGCGTGATGCCGAGCGTCAGCGCGAACAGGCCGTATGCGACGGCTGACGCGTATCCGAACTCGAGCTCTCGGAACGCGGCGTTCCAGAGGTAGTAGACAATCGTCTCCGTCGCGCCGAGCGGACCGCCGCGGGTCGTCGTGTACACGACGTCGAAGAGTTGGATCGCCTGGATGCCCTGCCAGATCGTGACGAAGACGGTGACCGGCGCCAGCTGCGGGAAGATCACGCGCCAGAACGTCTGCCAGCGGCTCGCGCCGTCGACCCTGGCCGCTTCCGACAGCTCGGCGGGAATATCCTGCAGCGCCGCGAGGTAGATCACCGTCGTGAGCGCTGCCTGACCCCACACCGACATGATCGCGATGACGAGCATCGCCTGCGCCGGGTCTTCGAGCCATCCCTGCTGAGGCAGCCCGAGGATCCTGAGCAGATTGTTGACCAGCCCGAACTGAGGGTTGAACAGGTACGTCGTGAGGATTCCCGTCGCGGCGGCCGACACGACGAAGGGCAGGAAGATGAGCGTGCGATACAGCCCGACGAGGATGATCCGTCGGTTCAGCGCGACGGCCAGGCCGAGGCCGAGCAGCACGGACGCCGGCACGAACATCGCCGAATACACGAGCGTGTGCATCACGGCGGCGCCGAGATCGGCGTCTGAGGCCATGTCGGCGTAGTTTCCCGCCCCCACCCACTCGGGCTCGGAGAATCCGTTCCACTCCTGCAGCGACAGCAGGAACGCCCACACCGCGGGGAAGATCGACAGGCCGAGCACGATCAGGGTCGCCGGCCCGACGAATCCCCACCCCGTCGCGGTGTCGCGCGCGCGGCGCAGCCGGATGCCCGGCCGCCGCGCCGGCGCGCTCACCGTCATTCGTCCTCCAGAGCCGCAGTGGCGTCATCCGCTGCGCCTTCCAGAGCCTCCTGCGGCTCTGCCTGTCCCTGCAGGACCTGTGAGATCGCCGTGCCGATCGCCTCAGACAGGTTGACGTAGCCGGGAACAGTCGGCCGCGGAATCGTCGCGTTCTCGCTGTTCGCGGCCATCACGTCGAGGCCGGGCATCTGTTCCACCTGCTCCTGGAACTCTGGCGTCTCCGTCTCGCTCTCGCGCAGCGGCAGATTCCCGTAGACCACGTTCCAGCGCACGTCCTGCTCCGCCGCCGTCAGCCAGCTCATGAACTCGTACGACCAGTGCTCACGGTTCGGGTCCTCATGGTCGAACATCACCCAGATGTCCGCACCGGAGATCGTGGTGTGGTCGCCGTCCGTGCCTGGCAGCGGGACGACGCCGTAGTCCGTGCCCGCAGTCTGCAGGTCGTAGAGCGTCCACGGGCCCGAAGTGATCATGCCGATCTGGTCACTGGCGAAGAACTGCCCGAACTTGGTGTCGGTCTGATCCAGGTACACGGATTCGTCTTCGACGGCCATCTCCCGCAGGAAGGTGAGCGCGTCGACGCCCTCCTGGGAGTCGAACGTCGCCTCAGAGCCGTCGAGGATCTGTCCGCCTCGCTGCCACAGGTGCGGCCAGAACTGCCACGTCGTCTCCTCCGAACCCGACACCGAGTATCCGTACCCGTAGGTCTTGGTGGCGGGGTCGGTGAGCTCGGCCGCGGCCTCACGGAAGTCCTCCCACGTCCAGTCCTGGGTCGGGTATTCGACGCTCGCGGAGTCGAAGACCGTCTTGTTGTAGATCAGGGAGATGTTGTCGACGACCGCAGGAAATCCGATGGTGGCCCCGCCCTCCGGCTGAGCGGTCGCCTGTGCCGCACCGGAGAACTCCTCCCATCCCACATCGGGATCGTCGTTCAGCCGATCCGTGATGTCGAGCGTCCGGTCAGAGCCGGCGAGTTCGCTCGCCCACGATCCGAACGCGTACGAGATGTCAGGGTAGGTGCCTCCCGCGAACGACGATGACAGCTTCTGCAGCAGGTCCTCGGTCGACGGAGCGCCTGATGACATCTCGATCGTGACGTTCGGATGCTCCTGCTCGAATTCGTCCGCGAGGCCCTCCAGGATCGTCTGGGCCTGATCCGCCTGCCCTGTCCACCAGGTCAGCGTGACGTCGGCATCCGGATCGAGGCTCGTCGCCGGCTGTGCGCCGGACGAGCAGGCAGCCAGCCCGAGGGCGGCGGATGCGGCGATCGCGACGGCCGCGGCGCGGCGGCGGATCGTGCGGCTGTGACGGAATGCGCTGTGGTGGTGACGAATCATGATTGCTTCCTCTGCGGGTTGTGCTTCCTCTGCGGACTGTTCATCGACCGGTCTGCGGCGAGTCGCCGGGACTCCCGCCGTCAGAGTCCCATCTCAGCTCAGAACGACGGATCGCGTCAGGTGCCTGGGCGAATCGGGGTCGAGCCCCCGCTCCTCCGCCAAGCGGATGGCGAGCATCTGGGCGAGAGCCAGTTGGATCAAGGGGTCGACGTCGTGGTGCAGGACCTCGGCGCCCGTGCGTCGCACGTCGGCCGCGAGCGCGGAGTCGAGGTCACCGAAGAGCGTGACGAGCGACCCAGCACCGGCGACGGCGATCGGACCGTGCCGGTAGTCGAGCGCAGGATATGCCTCCGACCACGCCTGCGCCGCCTCGCGGACCTTCAGTGCCGCCTCCTGCGCCAGCCCTCTGGTCCACGTGCGGCCGAGGAAGACGAAGTGGGAGTGATCGGCGACGCGCACGGGCAGCGGGCGCGTCAGCGCGGCTTCGCACTGCGCGGCCAGATCCGTCAGCTCCTCCCCGAATGCGCGGCGCGCGAGCACCAGCACGGTGCTCGGGAACCGGGTCTGCACGACGGAGCTCTCGTCGGCGAAGTCGAGAACCAGCGCCTGATCGACGGCGGCTGCGACCGGTGAGCCTTCGACGCCGACGATGGCCGTCGTCGCTGTTCCCGACGGCACCTGCTCGAGCACGGCGAGCACTTCGCTCGTCGTGCCGGACCTGCTGATCACGACGATCCGGTCGTACATGCGCCCAGGCAGCCATTCCGACGCGTATCCGGCGTCGGTCGTGCCGTGGCCCGCGGTCTCGCGCAGCGCCGCAATCGACTCGGACACGTAGGCGCTGGTACCGCACCCGAGGAAGAGCACGCGTTCTCCCCGCCGGCCGAAGGCGGGGACGCTGGTGTCGAGCTCCAGCGCCTGCCGCCACACCGTCGGCTGGCTCAGAATCTCACGTTCGGTCACGTTGCTCGTGCGCAATTGGGGCCTTGTCCTTCCGGCCGAGAGGGCCTCGTCTGGTCGGTCCACCTGTGATCGGAACCGTCGTGCCCCCATATTGCGCATTCACGACATTGTTGTCATCATAACTGCGTGATTCGCTCACTTTTGTGACTGAATAGATGCCGCCATCACAGTCGCACAGCTCCGGCTCCGACGGACGCCCGGAGCGCCCACCTCAGACTGTCCGAGAAGAGGTCTTGACAACGTTGTCTGATGCCCACATGCTTGGTCATCAGAAGTCGGAAGGCAGAGAGGCCTTCCCAAATGACATCGATGTCATGACGGGAGACGAACGTGGACCCACAGTTGCACCCGCGCAGGATGGCGCCGAACCTGATCGACCACTTCTATCGAGGCGGCGACAGAATCGCGTCGCTGCGCGGGATCGAGCAGTCGAACCCGTTCCAGCCGGAGGAATGGTTGGCGGCGACCGTGCCGCGCGCCGGCGAAGGCGAGACCGGTTTGGCCAGCACGACCGACGGCGAGCTGCTGCGAGACCTCGTCGCCGCCGACCCCGAGGCCTGGATCGGCGGCGACCATTCGCTGTCCGCGCGCCCCAGCGACACCGGCGTGCTCGTGAAGCTCCTCGACGCGCGCCAGCGACTCCCGGTTCACGTCCACCCCGGCCGTGAGTTCGCGCTGTCGCATCTCGACTGCCCCTACGGCAAGACCGAATCATGGCTCGTGCTCGACGCCGAACCGGGATCGGCCTTCCACCTCGGGTGGAGCGAGGCCGTCGATCCGGATGAGCTCGACCGCCGACGCGACGCGCAGGATTCCGAGTGGATGCTCTCCCGCATGAACCGCTTCGAGGCGCACCGCGGCATGGGCGTGCTGGTCCCCGCCGGCACCGTACACGCCATCGATTCAGGCATCTTCGTCGCCGAGGTGCAGGAGCCCACCGACTTCTCGCTGCTGCTGGAGTGGTCGATCACGACGTCCACGCGCGAGGAGTCGCATCTCGATCTCGGCTTCGACACCGCGATGGGCGCCGTGAGCACGTCCGCTCTCACCGACGTCGACGCTCTCGTGCGCTCGAACGACCTCGACTCCCCGGCATCCGGATCCGCCCGCCTGCTCCCGCCGGCCGCCGACGCCTACTTCCGGCTCGACCGAGCCGGTTCCGGTGCGGAGTTCGACGCCGGATTCGCCGTCGTCCTCGCCGTGGCCGACACGGAGCTGCACGGCGCCCGCGGCGAGTCGGTCTCCGCAGCCCGCGGCGACGTGCTCGCGGTGCCTGCGGCGTTCGGTCCGTGGCGGGCCTCCGGCGCCGAGGCGAACCTCATCGTGCACCGACCGGGCTCCGGATGGCCCCAGACACTCGGCGACAGCGACGTCGCCTGATCGGAAGGAACTCATGACAACCCCCATCCTGAAAGCTCGCGGCCTGAACCGTCAGTTCGGTCACGTGCGGGCGCTCGACGATGCCGACTTCGAGGTGTATCCCGGCGAGGTCACCGCCCTGATCGGTGACAACGGAGCGGGCAAGTCCACGCTCGTGAAGGCTCTCAGCGGAAACCTCGCCGTCGACAACGGCACCATCGAGTTCGAGGGCAGCCCCGTCGACCTCCCGACGCCGGCGGCCGCGAGCGCGCTCGGCATGGAGACCGTGCACCAGGACCTCGCACTCGCCCCTCACCTGAACCCGGTGCAGAACATGTACCTCGGGCGGGAGGTGATGCGCAGCGGGCTGGCTGGCGCATTCGGGTTCATGAACGACGGGGAGATGCGGCGCCAGTCCCGCCGCGCGTTCGACGACCTCGGCGCCACCGTGCGCTCGTTGACCAGTCAGGTCGGGTCGATGTCGGGCGGGCAGCGCCAGGCGATCGCGATTGCGCGCGCCGTGCACTGGGCGAAGAAGCTCGTCTTCCTCGACGAGCCGACCGCCGCGCTCGGCGTGCGTCAGACGAAGAACGTGCTCGACCTCATCCGGCGCGTCAGCGACACCGGCATCGCCGTCGTCCTGATCAGCCACTCGATGCCGCACGTGATCGAGGTGGCCGATCGGGTGCAGGTGATCCGTCTCGGTCATCGCGTCGCCACGCTCGAAGCCGACAAGACCAGCATGGAAGAGCTCGTCGGTCTGATGACCGGCGCGAACGCGGGAGACGCGGCAGCATGAGCCTCGACGCCAGAACACCGAAGATGGGCCCGGAGACCACCGCGATCGCGGGGGTCGATGCGAAGGAGACCCTGTTCGCGCGGCTCGCGCGCACCCAGTGGCTGCAGATCCTGATCGTGCTGATCGCGATCGTCGTGGTCTTCTCGGTCATGGCGCCTGACACGTTCCCGCACTGGGGCAATGTGCGCCTGATCATCCAGAACGCATCGATCCTCGCCGTCCTCGCCGTCGGGATCACATTCGTGATCATCACCAGCGGAATCGACCTGTCGATCGGCTCCGTCCTGGTCTTCTCCGGCGTCGCCGCGGCGATCGCCATGCGCACGATCGGCGGCGACGGCTGGGGAACCGCCATCGTCGGGATCGTGGTCTCGATCGCCGCCGGCCTGTTCTGGGGCTTCTTCAACGGCTTCGTGATCGCGAAGCTGAAGGTGCCGCCGCTGATCGTGACGCTGGGCACGATGGGGATCGCGCTCGGCCTCGCACAGATCCTCACAGGCGGCGTCGACATCCGCGAGGTGCCTCAGGTGCTCACGGAGTCCATCGGCTACGGCAACGTCTTCGGCACGATCCCGATCATCTCGGTCATCGCACTCGTCGTGATCGTCATCGGAGCGATCGTGCTGCATCGGACGCGATTCGGCCTGCACACCTACGCCGTCGGCTCGAACGAGGAGTCGGCCAGGCGGGTCGGCGTCAAGGTCGACCGTCGGCTGATCGCGGTGTACGCCCTCACCGGCGGACTCGCGGGCCTTGCCGGGATCATGTCGCTGGCGCAGTTCTCCACGACGGCGATCGCCGGTCAGACCGAGACCAACCTGAACGTGATCACCGCGGTGGTCATCGGAGGCACCTCGCTGTTCGGCGGGATCGGCACGATCATCGGTTCGATCGTCGGCCTGTTCATCCCCGCCGTGCTGCAGAACGGCTTCGTCATCCTCGGCGTGCAGCCCTTCTGGCAGCAGGTCGCCGTCGGCGCCGTGCTCATCGTCGCCGTGTACGTCGACCAGGTGCGTCGCGCACAGGCGTCCCGCGGCGGCGACGTCAGCGTCTGGAAGCACCTGTTCGCCCGCAGACGCGGATGAGCCAGGCGGGCCTCCGCCGCGAACGCGGGCGCCCGCCACAGCCCCCAACAGCCCATATCCCTCACCTTTCACCAACAAGGAGGACACGATGAAGTGGTCCAAGGCACTGTCCATCACAGCAATCGGAGCGGTCGGCGCTCTCGCCCTCGCCGGATGCTCGTCAGGCGACGGCGGATCCGGCGGCGATGCCGGCGGAGACGGCGACGGCGGCTACGAACTGGCGTTCGTACAGGGCGTCGCCGGCGACGAGTTCTACATCTCGATGCAGTGCGGCGTCGAGGCGAAAGCCGAAGAGCTCGGCGTCTCGGTCGACACGCAGGGCGCGAAGCAGTTCGACCCCGCCCTGCAGAAGCCGCTCGTCGACTCGGTTGTCGCCTCGAGCCCGGATGCTCTGCTCATCGCCGCGACGGATCAGTCGGCCATGCAGGCGCCCATCGAGGCTGCGGCGAACTCCGGCGTCGAGGTCGTGCTCGTCGACACCACGGTGGAGGACCCGTCGTTCGCGGCATCCGCCATCGCGAGCGACAACTACGGCGGGGGCGAGGCCGCCTTCGCGGCGATCGAGGAGGCCCACCCCGAGGGCGGAAAGGTGCTCGTCGTCTCCATCGACCCCGGCATCACCACGTCGGATGCTCGTGCCGAGGGCTTCGAGGCCGCCGTCGCCGAGAACGACAAGTTCGAATCGGTCGGCATCGAGTACAGCCACAATCAGCCAGATGAGGCCGCCCGAATCGTGACGGCCGCGCTGCAGCGTGACAAGGACCTCGTCGGCATCTTCGCCGCGAACCTGTTCGCAGCCGAGGGCACGGCGACCGGTGTGCAGCAGGCCGGCCGCGACGACGTCACCGTCGTCGGCTTCGACGCGGGCCCCGCCCAGGTGGAGCAGCTGCGCGACGGCATCGTGCAGGCGCTCGTCGCCCAGGAGCCCGCGTCGATCGGCGAGCAGGCGGTCGAGCAGGCCGTCGCCGCTCTCGACGGCGAGGAGACGACGGCGGAGATCCAGACCGGGTTCACCGTCATCACGCAGGACAACATCGATGGCGAAGGCGGCGAAGCCGTCTACCAGTCGACCTGCTGATCGTTCCGACTCCGGTGGGCGTCGCCTGCGCCTCGCGCGGCGCCCACCGGACCCACGCTGATTCGAAGGAGAAACCATGACCATCGACGGACAGGTCGCGATCATCACCGGCGCCAGCTCGGGCATCGGGCGCGCCGCCGCACGCCGACTCGCCGACCGCGGCGTGCGCACGGTGCTCGTCGGCCGCTCGGCCGCACGCCTCGAGCCGGTGGCGGCCTCCCTCACATCCGAGTCGGCGGTCGTCGAGGGCGACGTCGCAGACGGCGCCACGATCGAGCTCGCGGTGCGCACCGCGACGGAGCGGTTCGGCCGTCTCGACATCGTGCTCGCCAATGCGGGGCTGTATCTCGGCGGCGACTTCCTCACCGCCAGCTACGACGAGATCGCCGCGACTGTGCAGGCCAACGTCACCGGTGTGATGACCACGGTGCGCGGGGCGCTTCCCCACCTCGTGGCCCATGGCACGGGCGACGTCGTCGTCACCAGCTCGGTCGCCGGGCACATCGACGTGCAGTGGGAACCGGTGTACTCCCCCACCAAACACGCCATGCAGGCGTTCACCCACGCGGTGCGCCAGCAGCTCGTCGGCACGGGCGTCCGGATGGGTGCGATCGCGCCTGGCGTCGTGCTCAACGAGCTGTGGGGCTATCAGGAGAACGAGACCGACCGCGTCGCGGAGAAGGTCGCCGACCGCACGGGCATCACCAGCGACGACGTCGCCGATGCGATCGACTACATGCTCACCCGTCCGCGCCACGTCACTCTGCGCGACGTCGTGATCCTGCCCACCGACCAGGACATCTGAGCGATGGCGCCCCGCGACTCACTCGTTCCTACCCGCATGTCATCGATGACATGCCTGAGCCCCTCCTGCGCGGAGGCATCCGGATCGGTGGTGACCTCATGAGCCTCATGGCCGGTCTCGACATCGGCAGCACCGGCATCAAGGTGCTCATCTCTTCGACGGATGCGCCGGATGACGAGGTGCTGCGCGAGCAGATTCCGACGCCGTGGACGTCCGGTCCGAACGGCACAACCGATCTGGAGTCGGCTGCCCTGCGCACCGCGCTCGAGGAGCTGCTGACGCGCGCGTCCGCCCGTCTCGCCGAGCTGCGCCCCGGCGAGCGCGTCGACGCGCTGGCGACGACGGGGATGGGCGAGTCCGGCTTCTTGGTGGGCCGCAATGGGGCACCCCTCGCACCGGCGCCGGCGTGGTTCGATCCGCGCGGAGCCGATCAGCTCGGCCGTGTGCCTGCCCTGATCGCAGCGGAGTTCGCCGGCAGGTGCGGCATCCCCCTCGGCGTTCAGGTGACCACGACCAAGATCGCCTACCGCCGCGACGAGGGCATCTCTCTCGCCGGCGCACGATTCTCGAGCGTGCCGGAGTGGGCGGCGCACCTGCTCGGCGGAGAGCTCGTCGCCGAGCGCTCTCTGCTCGGCCGCACGGGTCTGATCGATCAGGACACCGGGCGCGCGTGGCCGGAGATGCTCGCGCATCTCGGCACGGATGAGACTCTGCTCCCGCCCGTCGTCGACGCTGGCACCCCATCCGGCACAGCCGAGGCCGCGTGGGTGCCCGACGCCTTCCGCGGCGCGATCGTCACCGTGGCGGGGCACGACCACCTCGTAGCCTCCGCCGGAGCGGGCGTCGCCGCCGACCGCTACGACGTGTCGCTCGGCACGGCCGAGGTGCTGCTGCGCGTGCTCGACACCCCGCTCGACCTGGCGGCGCGAGCGAGGCTCGCCGAGCGCCTGATCAACGTCGTGCCGCACGTGATCCCCGGCCGCTGGGCTCTCGTCGCGGGGGTGAAGACCGGTCTGCTGCTGCGAAGAGCACTGCGGCTGTTCGGCATCTCCGGCGCGCAGGCGCGCGACGCGCTGGACGCCGAGGTGATGCGCATCAACGGCCCGCTGCCGGCCGTCGAGGTCTCAGGGGCGCGCAACGACGACGGTGCCCTGCGCCTGAACGCGCTCGCCGACGACGCCACGCCGGCGGTCGTGTTCGAGGCGATCCTGCGCCACAGCAACGACGAGATCCGGCTGCTCATCGACGCCATCGACCGCGAGGTGCCGCAGGCGACGTCGGCGCTGCTCACCGGCGGCTGGTCGTCGATGCGCAGCGTGCGTCGCGCCCGCAGCGCCGTACTGCCTGACCTGCGGGTGAGCGAGCGCGAACAGGACACCGCATACGGAGCGGCGCTGATCGCCGCTCGCGCCCTCCGATCCACCCTCACACCCTGACGCCCGACGTACACCGCACATCCGGACTCGCCGGAACCACCCCATGAGAAGGAGCCCCATGAACGAGCTGACCACACTGGAACGCCGCGCCCTGAGCAGGTTGACCACGCCGGGCGGCGGCATGCTGATCGTCGCCGCCGACCAGCGCAACAGCATGAAGAAGGTCATGACCGACGACCCGCAGACGGTCGACCGCGCGGGTCTGGCCGCCGCCAAATCCGACCTGGTGCGCCACCTCGGCAACCGCGCCCCCGCGATCCTGCTCGACCCGGAGACCGCGCTGCCCGAGATCGTCGACGACGGCGTGATCGCGCCGGAGACCGGCCTGGTCGTCGCGCTCGACGCGAGCGGATTCGCCGAGACGGACGAGGGGCTGCGCCGCACCCGATACATCGACGGCATGTCGCCGCGCCGGGTGCGCGAGCTGGGCGGCGATGCGGTCAAGATGCTCTTCTACCTGCGCCCCGATCGCGGCGACGCTGAGGAAGAAGTCGTCACGGCCATCCGGGATCTCGTCACCGCCGCGAACGACGAGGGCGTGCTGCTGATCGTCGAGATCCTCACCTACCGTCTGCCAGGTGAGAGCGAGGAGGACTACGCTGCCGCGTTCGGCGGGCTGATCGAGGATGCGACGAGGATCTGCGTCGAGCAGGGCGTGAAGGTGCTGAAGATCCCGTACCCTGGGTCGGCCGAGGCGTCGGATGCCGTGCATGCGGCCGCGCAGGGCGTGCCGTGGGCGGTTCTGTCGGCCGGCGTCGATCACGCCACGTTCGTCGGCCAGGTGCGCACCGCTGTGCGCCACGGCAGCGCGGGCGCGATGGCCGGCCGCTCGCTGTGGAAGGACTGCCTGTCGACGTCAGCCGACGAGCGCGAGGAACGGCTCACCGGCGTCGCCGCCGTGCGGGCTGCAGAGCTGGCCGCGGTGATCGACGAGGAGCTGGCCGCGCGGTGACGCGGTGACGCGAGCGGCCGCTCCGTTCCCGAGCGGGCCAGCTCGCTCACCGCGTACGACCGGGTCCCTCGGGAGAGGCGTTCCTCTGGCGACGCGATGCACGGATAGGGTGAGCGCAAGATGTCGACGATGCAGGATGTGGCCTCGCACGCGGGGGTGAGCGCGAAGACGGTGTCGCGCGTGTTCAACGCCGACCCGCACGTGCGGCCGGAGACCCGCGACCGCGTCGAGCGCGCCATGCGCGAGACCGGCTATGTGCCGAACGTTCTCGCGCGCACGTTCCGGCACGGGCGATCACAGTCGGTCGGCGTGGCGATTCCGGATGTCGGCGACCCGTTCTTCTCCGCGATCGTGCGGTCGGTCGAGACCGTGTGCGCGCCGGCGGGCGTGACCACGCTGGTCGCCAGCATCGGCGACGATCCGGAGCGGGAACGCGACGTGATCGAGGCTCTGCTGAAAGCGCAGCTGATGGGGCTGATCCTCGCGCCGGTCGCGGAGGATCAGTCGTGGTTGGAGCCGTGGCTGGAGCACACGCCGATCGAGTTCGTCGACCGACCGGCGCGCGGCGTCGAGGCGGAGGAGCTGCGCGAGGACGACGTCGACGGTGCACGGCGGGCCGTGGAGCATCTCGTCTCACGCGGCCATCGGCGCATCGCGTTCCTCGCCGACCGCGTGCATCCGCCGAGCACCCAACGCCGTCGCGACGGGTGGCGGCTCGGGCTGCGCGATGCGGGGATCGAGCCCGGAGACGCGTCGGATGACGCGGACCGCGCAGGCGACACGACGGGCGCCTCCGAGCATCCCCGGCACGACCTCGTCTCGCTCGAGGCGACGGACCCCGAATCGGCCGCGGCGGCGATCGCCCGGATGCGGGCGCTGCCCGAACCGCCGACCGCGGCCGTCACCGCGAACGCCCGCGTCACGATGCGCGCCTTCGAGCCGCTGAAGCGCGCAGGGCTCGCGTTCGTCGGCATCGGCGACTTCCCGATGGCGCACGCGCTGACCCCCGCGGTCACCGTGATGGCGCAGGACCCCGCGGAGCTCGGCCGCCGCGCCGCAGAGCGGGCACTCGAGCGCTTCGAGTCCCCCGCCGAGCCGGCTCGCGAGCATGCGCTCATCCCGATGCACTTGGTCGTGCGGGGCAGCACACCCGCACCGCGCTGAACGTACCTCTTGTGATCGAATGTGCCCCTGACATCCGGATCTGAGGCATACGCTCGATCACACGAGGTACGTTCGCGATTCGCCTACCCCGCCGGGTCAGCCAATCGGATGTCGCCGTCCGGCTCTGCGACGACGGTGGCCTGGGGTGCCGAGGCCGGGTCGCGCAGCAGGGTTCCCGCCTGAGACACGGACAGCGCCCCGAAGCGGGCGGCCCCCGCGATGGCGGCCGCCACGTCGATGGCTGCGCGCGGGCCATCCGGTCCCCCTGCCACCGGCACATCCGGCCCCTGCTCCGGCCCATCCGGCTCGCGAGAAGCGTACTTTTTCGACAAATCGGCGTCAATATCGGCGCATCTCGACGAAAGGTGCGCATCTCGCGAGCCTGGCGCGGCGCCGAGAGCGTGTACGAGGAAGCCGGCGAGAGAGGCATCGCCCGCGCCGGTGGAGTTGATGATCGCGGCGGGGACGGCGCGGGCCCACCACGAGCCGTCGCGCGTGACGGCGAGGGCCCCGTCCTCGCCCATCGAGACGTACACGGTCTCGCAGCCGCGCTCGATCAGCCGGAGCGCGGCGCTGCGCACCTCACCGAGTGTGCGCAGCGGCAGCCCCGTCGCCGCGGCGAGCTCGTGCGTGTTCGGCTTCACCAGCGCGACCTTGTCGAGCGAGCTTGCGAACACCTGGGCGAGCGGGTCGCCGCTGGTGTCGACCGCGATGCGCGCGTCGGTCTCCGCGGCGAGCGCATCGATCAGACGGCACAGGTCGACAGAGCCGCCATCCGGCACGTCATCGCCATCCGCGGCGAGCGGGGGCACCGAGCCGGCCAGCACGATCCACTCCGCGCCGATCGCTCGCACCTGACTGACGGTCTCGCCGAGCACCGCCTCCACCTCGCCGGGCGAGAGCGGGCTCGTCGGCGCGTTCAGCTTCGTCGTCACGCCATCGGCGGTGGCCATCGTCACGTTCACGCGCGTGCGCTCGCGCGCCGCGACCGGCCGCAGCCATCTCGCTTCCGCTTCGCGCGCGTCCGCCTCGCCCATCGGCAGCACGGCGACCGTGCACGTGCCCGACAGCGCCACAGCGTGCGAGACGTTCACGCCCTTGCCGCTGAGTTCGCGGGTCCACGCGCTGGCGCGGTTCACGCCCCCGGGAACGACGGCGTCCGCCTGATACGTGAGGTCGATCGCCGGGGCCAGCGTCACGGTCACGATCCCGGTCATCCGGATGCCCCTTCCGCACGCTGCGCCGGCAGATCACGTCGCCGAATCGCGTATGACGCGTCGCTCGGCCCGATCATGCCGCCGCCTCCGGAACGACGACCCGGATCTCGGCTTCAGCGGCCCGCGCCGCGAGATCGCGAGGAAGCTGCGCAACCGAGACGATGTCGTCGAAATCGGCCAGCCCCGCAGCCACTGCCAGCCCGGGCTCACCGCCGCGGCCCGTGATCACGAGCACTCTCCGCTCCGCGATCTCGAGGGCCTGTTCCACCTGCTCCGCCTGCTGCGGCGTCTGCGCCAGCACGGCACCGTCCTGACCCATCACCCCCACCTCGATCACCGCGGTTCCGATCCTCAGCTCGGCGAGCAGTTCGTTCGTCCACGGGCCGAACTGTGCGTCCCCCGAGCGCACGTCGCCGCGCACGCGGCCCCCGAGGTTGTAGACGACCGTCGCCGGCTTGATGGCGGCGAGCAGTGCGATCTCGATCGACGAGGTGATGAGTGTGCGATCGGCGGCGTCTGGCAGTGCCTCCGCAACGGCGTGCGAGACCGGCCCCGAGGCGAGGTAGATGCTTCCGGATGCCGGCAGCATCCCGAGCACGGCACCGACGACGCCGTCGTCATCGACCGCCGGCCTGACCTGTCCCGGCTCGACCGCCGCCGTCGGCACGATCGCGCCGCCGTGCACTCGCACAGCGTCGCCGCTGTGCTCGAGGGCGACGAGATCGCGTCGGATCGTCTCCTCCGAGACGTCGAAGCGCGCGGCCAGATCCGAGACGTGCACGCGCTGCTGCCTGGCCAGCTGGGCGAGGATGCCCTCGTGCCTCGTCGCCGTTCCGCTCTGCTTCGCCGACATCAGGCGTTCTCGATCCACCACGGAGCGAGGCTATCGTTCAAGGCGTCGAAGCGCGCGATGATGCGCTGCCAGTGCCCGGCGAGTTCGACGCGGGGAGCGACGGGATCTGCGAGCTCGACGAGCTCCTGCGCTTCGTCGATCGAGGCGAAGTGCCCGGCGCCGAGCGCCGCGACGGCAGCTGCTCCGAACGCGCCCACTTCGTCTCCGCGCACGACGCTGACCGGCTGCCCCATGGCATCCGCCACCATCTGCACGTACAGCGGAGACCGCGAGATGCCGCCGCCGAGTCGGATGGGGCCGTTCCAGTCGTAGCTCGTCGCCAGCGCGCGGGTGTGCCACACGTGCATGCAGACGATGCCCTCGAGCACGCCGCGGAACACGTGCCCGCGGCCGTGCCCCGCGCGGATTCCGGCGAACGCGGCCGTCGGCGCATCACCCAGCGGCGAGCCGAGCAGATACGGGAGCATCGCGGGTGTGTCGGCGTCGGGCTCGAGCGCCGCCGCCTCGTCGAACAGCGCATCACGGGCGTCGTGCGCCCCGCCTCCGAGCACCCGCACCGCCCATTCGAGCGCGGGCGACGCTGTCGGTGATGTCGACATCGCCACCCGCAGATCGGGCCGGATGGACACGCGGCACTGCCAGCGGGGATCGACCTCATCGCCCGTTGTGGTCACACCGTTGGTGCTGAACGACCCGGCGATGAGCGAGAGACGACCGGGCACCAGAGCCGCCGATCCGATCGCCGACGCCTGCACGTCGTGCAGCCCGACGACGACGGGGGTCCCCTCGGCCAGTCCGGTCGCTGCGGCGGCATCCGCTGTGACGGCTCCCGCGATGTCGGCCGAGCGCCGCAGCGGCGGGAGCAGTCGCTCTGCCCACCCGAGGTCGTAGGCCTCGAGCACCTCGCGGCTCCACTGGCCGCGACGCATGTCGAGAAACGACGCGGTCGCGTCGGAGAGGTCGGTCTCCGGATCGCCGCCGACCAGGCGCAGTCGCAGCACGTCCTTGCACCAGATCAGATGCGCGGCGCGCTCCGTGGCATCCGGATCGTGCTCGCGCATCCATGCGAGCAGCGGCCCTGCGCCGCCGAGCGGCGCCTGCTGCCCCGACACCTCGAGGATCGTCTTCGCTCTGTCGGCATCGCCGGTGATCCGCTGCCACTCGCGGAACGCGCGGCCGTCCATGGCCGTGATGGCAGGGGAGGCGGGCTCGCCGTCATCGTCGACGAGGTGCAGACCGTCGCCGTGACCACTGATGCCGATCGCGGTGATCCGGCTCGCATCCACCTGGGCGACGGCGTCGGCGATCGCTCCTGCGGCGCTTGCCCAGAGCTCGTCCTGCGTGCGCTCGGCGAACCGCGGTCGCGGGTGGTGCACAGGGCTCGATCGGCGCCCGGTCGCGACGGGGCGAAGGCGGTCGTCGTGCACGACCGCCTTCACCGTCGTCTGTCCGGCGTCGATGCCGAGGAAGAGAGGACCAGTCATATCGATTACTTGATGGCACCCATCGCGAGACCGCGCACGAGGCGCTTCTGCGCCACCCACCCCGCGATGATCACCGGCAGCACGGCGACCGTCGCCGCGGCGCTCAGCACCGCGAGGAACTGCCCGCGACCCGAGACGAAGCTGCCGAGCGCCGGCGGTGCCGTGCGGGCGACCGTGGAGGTGAGCAGGTTCGCCAGGAAGTACTCGTTCCACGCGAAGATGAAGCAGATCAGTGCGGCCGCCGCGATGCCGGGCGCCACCAGCGGCAGCACGATCCGCAGCATCTCGGTGCTGAACTTGGCACCGTCGACCTGGGCTGCCTCGATGATCTCGCGCGGCACCTCCATCAGGAACGAGCGCATCATCCAGACCGCGAGCGGCAGGTTCATGCCGAGGTACAGAATCGTCAGGGCGCTGACGTTGTCGAGCATTCCGAAGTTCTGCAGGAGCAGATAGATCGGGATGATCGCCGCCGCCAGCGGCAGGAACTTCGTCGAGATGAAGAAGAACAGCGCGTCGGTGGATCTCACGATCGGCCGCACCGACAGCCCGTAGGCGGCGGGGAACGCGAGCAGCATCACGATGATCGTCGACATCACGGATGCCGAGAACGAGTTGATCAGGTACGCGGAGAACCCTGAGTCGAACACCCGCGCGAAGTTGTCGAACGTGAGCTCGGTGAGGAACGTCGGCGGATTCGTCGACGCGGCGCGCTCCGGCTTGAACGCCGTGAACACCATCCACGCGACCGGGAAGAAGAACGCGAGCGTGACGACCCAGGTGACGACGGTGAGCACACCGCCGACGACGCGCTTGCGCGCGCGACCCCCACGGGGGACGACTGCAGTGCTCATCTCAGGTCTCCTTCCACCTTGAACATCTTGAACAGCGTGCGCAGCGCGATCGTGGCCACGATGATCGTGACGATCACCGTCAGCACGCCGTATGCGGCGGCCTCGCCGATGTCGAGCCCGATGAACGCGCGTTCGTACAGCAGGTAGGCCATGGTCTTGGTGCCGCCGGTGCCCTTCGTCATGATCGCGATCGGGTCGAACACCTGCAGCATCAGGATCACGCCGAGCAGCACGGCGAGCTCGACGTACTGGCGCAGGTGCGGCAGCGTCATCGAGACGAACGTGCGCAGGGGCCCCGCACCGTCGACCGATGCGGCCTCGATCACATCCTGCGGCTGGCTCTGCAGCCCGGCCAGCAGGATCAGCATCATGAACGGCGTGTACTGCCACGCGAGAGCGATGATCACGGTGGCGACGGGGAAGCTGGTGTTCCATGCAACCGGATCGATGCCGATGAATCCGAGCGCCCAGTTCACGAACCCGGCGTCGTTGTCGAGCATCGACCACTTCCAGATCAGCGCCGACGCGGCCGGCATCATCAGGAACGGTGTGATGAGCAGGGTGCGCGCAAGGCCCTGGCCGAAGAACTTCCGGTCGAGCAGCATCGCGAGCAGCATGCCGACGACGAGCGACACGATCGCGCTGACGCCGACGATGAGAACGGTCGCCCACAGCGAGCTGAAGAACTCGCCGTTCGAGAGCACCCTGGCGTAGTTGTCGAAGCCCGCGAAGCCGCGGTCACCCGGGCGCTGCAGGTTCCAGGTCTGGAACGAGTAGTAGATCGTGATGAGGAACGGCACCTGCGTGATGACGATCGCGACGGCGAGTGCTGGCCACAGCAGGGCGCGGGCGATGCGGAGGTTCTTCCGCTCGCGCGGCGTCATCGGCACCTGGGGTGCCTTGCGCTTGCTGCGCGCTTTCGCTTCGGGGGCGGTCACCACGAGGCGAGTCGAATCGGCGATTGCCATTGCGGACTCCTCGGGAGGGGGTGGTGGGTCGTGTCCGTCGCGGGGACGGCGGGGTGCGGGTCGGGCCGCCTGCGGCCCGACCCGCGGAGAGCGTCACTTCTGCGCGTCTCCCGCGTCCTGGGCGATCCTCTGCCCCGCGGCGAGCGCGTCCTCGACGCTGGCCCGCCCGGCGAAGACCTCGGCGATCTCCTGCGAGACCTGGTTGCCGACGTCCTGGAACTCCGGAATCGTCACGTACTGGATGCCGGTCCACGGCTGCGGATCGACACCGGGCTGCGTCGGGTCGACCGACGTCATGATGTCGTACGTGAGGTCGGCGAAGGCTCCCGCTTCTTCCTGGTACTCAGCGAGCTCGTACGTCGACTGGCGCGATCCCGGGGGCACGCGGCTCCAGCCGAGCTCGTTGCCGACCAGCTCGACGTACTCCTTGCTGGTGGCCCACTGCATGAACTCCCACGCCGCGTCCTTCTTCTCCGAGGACTCCGGGATCGCGAGGTTCCACGCCCACAGCCAGCCGGACTCCTCCGTCTCGACCGTCGGTGCGTGCGCATAGCCGATCTTGCCGGCGACATCGCTCAGGTCGGCGGATTCGACGGAGCCTGCCGCGCTCGTCGCGTCGTACCAGAACGCCGCGTCGCCCTGCGTGAACAGGTTCAGGCACTCGGTGAAGCCGTAGGAGACGGGGTCGGACTCGCCGGCGTCCGCGACCAGGTCGGTGTAGAACTGCACGGCCTCGGTGAAGCCCTCACCGTCGACCTGTGCGTTCCAGTCCTCGTCGTACCAGTTTCCGCCGAAGGTCTGCACGACCGTGGTCAGCGGAGCGAACAGCTCGCCCCACCCCGGCTTGCCGCGCAGGCAGATGCCCGTGGTGTCGTCGTCGTCGACTTCGCGCGCCATCTCGGCGATCTCCTGCCACGTGGGGTGCTCAGGCACCTCGAGGCCCGCTTCGTCGAGGATCTCCTCGTTGTACATCAGGAACGACGACTCGGCGTAGAACGGCACGGCGTAGAGGCTGTCGTCGACCGTGAGCGCGTCGCGCACGGGCGGCATCAGGTCGTCGACGTCGTACTCCTCGGCCGAGGAGTACTCGGTGAGATCGGCGAGCCAGCCGTTCTCGGCCCAGATGGGCACCTCGTACGACCCGATCGTCATGATGTCGTACTGGCCGCCGCCCGTCGAGATGTCGGTGGTGACCTTGTCGCGCAGATCGTTCTCCTCCATCTGCACGAACTCGACTCTGATGTCCTCGTGCTCTTCATGGAAGGCGTCGGCGAGTTCCTGCATGTCGACCATCTGCGGGTTGTTCACGGTCGCGAGGGTCAGCGTCGTGACGCCGTCCTCGCCACCGCCTCCTCCGCCGCCGCCCGCGCCGGCGCAGCTGGCCAGCAGCGCGCCGCTTGCGAGGACGCCGACCCCGACGACGATGCGTCGGCGATTGGAGTGCTGTGTCATGGTGTGCCCTTTCGTCTTCATTGACCGGATGGCATGGCCGGATGTGTGGTTCCGACCGTTGAGCGAACTAAACAATGCCCGATCGCGAGGAAAACCACAAGACCAGATGTGAGTTTGTGACGGAATCGCCACATCCGGATGTGTGTTTGTGTTGCGATTGCGGCCGCGGCGGGCCACAATTCAAGAGGGCGCCCGACATCGGGAGCCCGGCCCGCATCGCGAAGGAGCGACATGTACCCCGCCGAGCGCCAGAGCGAGATCGTTCGTCTCGCGCGCACAGGCGACGGCAGCGTGATGATCTCCGCCCTGACCGACCACCTCGAAGTCACGGCCGAGACCATCCGTCGCGATCTGTCCGTGCTCGAGCGCCAGGGCATTCTGCACCGGCACCGCGGCGGCGCGATCCTGCGCGATCCCGAGCCCTTCGAAGCCGCGATCGGCAGCCGCAACGAGCGCGAACGCGACGCGAAGCTGTCGATCGCTGCGCGCATCGTCGAGCTGCTGCCGGACGACGGCGTCGTGATGATGGACTCCGGCTCCACGACGCACGTGCTCGCCGAGGTCTTCCCCGACAGGGAGCTCACCGTGGTGACCAACAACATCCCCGCGATCTCGCTGCTGGCCGAGCGGCCCCGGCTGTCGGTGTTCGCACTGCCCGGTCGCGTCCGCCATGTCACGCACGGCGCCGTCGACCTGTGGGGATGGCAGCGGCTCGCCAAGCTGCGCGGCGACGTGGCCATCGTCGGCGCCAACGGGGTGACGTCGCACGGCGCGACGACGACGATCCCCGAGGAAGCCGCGCTGAAGTCGGCGCTGGTGAAGGCCGCGCGCTTCAGAGTGCTCGCGGTGACGTCGTCCAAGCTGGGCCGCGAGTCGTTCTGCCGCTACGCCGACCTCGACGAGTTCGACGTCGTCGTCACCGATTCCGCCGCTCCCCCCGACATCGCCGACGAGATCAGGGCCGCCGGCCCCGAGCTGATCCTCGCCTGATTCCGCACGACTGCCTCAACGGAGATACATGCCCCTCGTCACCACCGACCGCATCCTCGCGGAGCGCCGCGTCGCCGCCGCGTTCAACGTGATCCAGCTCGAGCACGCGGAAGCCATCGTCGCCGGCGCGGAGAGCGCCGCCTCGCCCGTTGTGCTGCAGATCTCGGAGAACGCCGCGAAGTACCACGGGGCGCTTGCGCCCATCGCGCTCGCCAGCCGCCGCATCGCCGAGACCGCGAACATCGACGTCGCACTGCACCTCGACCACGCCGAGAGCGAGGCGCTCGTGCGCGAGGCGCTCCGGCTCGGGTTCACGTCGGTGATGTTCGACGCGGCGACCTCGCCGTACGACGAGAACGTCTCGCGCACCGCGCAGATGGTCGCCGAGGCGCACGAGCACGGCGCGTGGGTCGAGGCGGAGCTCGGCGAGATCGGCGGCAAGGACGGCGCCCACGCGCCAGGCGTGCGCACCGATCCGGATGAGGCGGTCGCCTTCGTCGAGGCGACCGGAGTCGACGCGCTGGCTGTCGCCGTCGGCAGCTCGCACGCCATGACCTCGCGCGACGCCGCGCTCGACCTCGACCTGATCGCCTCGCTGCGGGAGGCCGTTCCCGTTCCGCTGGTGCTGCACGGCTCCAGCGGCGTCGCCGATGCCGACATCCGGCGCGCGATCGACGCGGGCATGCGCAAGATCAACGTGTCCACGCACCTGAACTCGATCATGACCGCCGCCGTGCGCGACGCCCTCGCCTCGAACGAGCGGCTGGTCGACCCCCGAAAGTACCTCGCGCCGGGGCGCGACGCCGTCGCCCGAGAGGTGACCAGACTCTGTGAGGTGATCTCATGAAGGCCGTCGTCTTCACCCAGCCGGGATCGTTCGAATGCACGACGATCCCCGATCCGACACCGGGCCCGCGCGATGCGCTCATCGAGGTTGCGGCATCCGGCATCTGCGGCACCGACCTGCACATCCTGGAGGGCGAGTTCAGCGACACCTTCCCTGTGGTGCCAGGGCACGAGTTCGCCGGCACGGTGCTCGAGGTGGGCGGTGAGGTCACGCATGTGAAGCCGGGCGACCGCGTCGGCGTGAACCCGTCGAACATCTGCCACGAGTGCCGGTACTGCAAGAAGGGGCTGACGAACCTCTGCGAGATCGCCGGCGGCTACGGCACGAGCTGGAATGGCGGGGCGGCGGAGTTCTGCGCGGTCGACCAGCGCCACCTGGTGAAGCTGCCCGACCACGTCGACGTGCGCGACGCGACGCTGATCGAACCGCTCTCGTGCGCCATCCGGGGCTATGACGTGCTGAAGACGCAGATGGGCAACCGCGCGCTGATCTACGGTGCGGGCACGATGGGGCTGATGATGCTGCAGCTGGCCAAGCGCGCGGGTGTCGCAAGCGTCGAGGTCGTCGACCTCAATCCGGCCAAGCTCGATGTGGCGCGGCAGCTCGGCTGCGACGCCGCGGTCACCAGCGCCGACGAACTCGACAGGCCGTACGGCTGGGAGCTCGTGGTGGACGCGACGGGCAATCAGCACGCGATCCAGGACGGGCTGGGGCGCGTGGACCGCGGAGGCACGTTCCTGCAGTTCGGGGTGGCCTCGTACGACGCGCGCGCCACGATCGAGCCGTACCGGATCTTCCGGCACGAGATCACGATCACCGGTTCGATGGCGACGCTGAACTCCTACGACCGCGCAGCCGACCTGTTCGCGACCGGGGTGATCCCGCCCGAGGTGTTCATCAGCGACAGGGTGCCGCTGGCCGAGTACGGCGACGCGCTCGAGCTGTTCCGCGCGGGGCGCGGGCGCAAGGTGCAGGTGGTGCCGGCATGAGCGCGGCAGAACGCACGACTCCGGATGTCCAGAGCGTGACGGCCGCGGATGCGCGCAGCGCGGTTCCGGATGACGCAGCCGCCGAGCTCGTGACGGTCGACGCCCTGCGCGCTCGCGTGCGCGATCTCGCGGCCACCGGCATCCGGCGCATCATCGGGATCACCGGGGCGCCGGGGGCGGGGAAATCCACGGTCGCCGAGGCGCTGGTCGCCGACGGCGTCTCGGTGCTCGTCGGCATGGACGGCTACCACTTCGCCGACCGCCTGCTGCACGCGCGCGGCCTGCACGGTCGCAAGGGCGCCCCGCACACCTTCGACGTGGACGGCTTCGTCTCACTGCTCGAGCGCATCAGGGCGCAGGAACCGGATGACGGCGAGCTGTACGCGCCGTACTTCGACCGCGAGCTCGACGAGCCGATCGGCAGCTGCGTACCGGTGCACGGCGCCGTGCCCGTCGTGATCGTGGAGGGGAACTATCTGCTGCACGATGACGGCGGCTGGGAGCGCGTGCGCGACCTGCTCGACGAGGCGTGGTTCCTCGACCCGGGCGACGACACCCGCGTCGAGCGCCTGATCGCCCGCCACGAGCGCTTCGGCCGCGACCGCGCGGAGGCGATGGAGCGCGCCACAGGCAGCGACGAGCTCAACGCGCAGCTGATCCGCGCCACCCGCCCCCACGCCGACCGCGTGTTCGCGGTGCGGTGAGAGCGGTCAGCACTGCCGCGAATCGGAGAGTGTCGTCCAGCGAATCGACGAAGTCGCCTGGACTCACCGACGGTGTCGCGCGCCTGCGTCTTTCGTCCGGTGCAGCCAGTACCCACA
>NZ_FUIA01000004.1 GCF_900163665.1 Frigoribacterium sp. JB110 | reverse complement strand
ACGTGGTCAGGCAGGGCGCATCAAAAGTAGGGTGGGACATGTCGAGGTCTTCCGGGTGGGCAGTGTAGGAACTTCCATCTTCAGGGAGACCTCGACTCCTACACGGACAGCGACGCGCTCAACGGACTACACCCTCGTTCGAGAAGAGCCGGTTTGATCTCCGTCTGGTTTCGAGCGGTGATCGAGCGTGAGAAGTAGTCGTCGACGTCGACGATGCCGGCTGTCTCCAACGCCTCGGCAAGCGGCAGGTCGGGATCCTCGCTGGTGATCAGCACGACACCCACCCGCCCTGGATCGTGGATCTTGACGCGCCGGCCGTATCTGTTCTTCAGATCGGCGAATGCTTCGGCGTGCTCGTCAATGTGACAGACGCGATAGTCCAGGTTGATCCGTTTCGTGAAGTGATAGCGGTAGTTCGTCGACGAAGCGACTTTGTCCCCTACCGGGCTGTACGCCTCCGACAGATTCGGCGGATGGATTGCGCCGATGAACCACGACCGTGCGGTGTACGCCCAGTACTGCTGCATGAACCCGCCGTGATATGCCGAGCTGAACAGGATGATGTCCGGTCGCTGCGCGGCAAGACGCTCCAACGCCTCCGTGTAGTTGAGGTCGAAGCATATCGTCGGCGCCAGGCGCCCGATCGGTGTGTCCACAACGACCATCTCGCGACCGGGGGCAACATGGTTGCGATGCATCTCGGGCATCGTCGGATAGTTCTTGTCATACGGCGCACCCATGGGATTCCCGTCGGGCCCGTACACCACCGTCGAGTTCCGCAGCAGACCGGCGTCATCGACGCGATAGCCCGACCATGCCAGATGCGTGGCATGCTCCGCCGCCAACGCGGCGAAGAACCCCTGCAGCCTCTCGCCGTATGTCCGCGTGAAGTCGTCGATCTGCTCGACGGGAAGCATCCGCCGCGGATCGAGGCTCGCCAGCGGCCGAGCAGCGTGCTCGGGCAAGACGACCAGATCCGGACGATCCGCCCAGACATCGGCCAGTCGGCGCCGCCAACGCTCTGTCACTGCTGCGAACATTTCCGCGTCACTGGCGTCGAGCCCGACCTCCACAGGTGCACCCGACACCGCACTAACCGTCACTTCACGCATGCTGCTTCCCTCATTCCGATAACCTCCAATGCTCGCCGACACCTCCGCACGATTTCAGACAGCACGAGGGCGCCGCGGGTGACGTTCCGTCCCCGCGGCGCCCTCGTGCCCATTCTCAGATCCCGGCGCACCGACCGAGCTGGGGTCCGGAGCATCGTTCATCCGGACCCGCGCACCTCCGGGCCGGGCTCATCCCTCTCCCAATCCGCCGGGGACGCCGAAGTAGACATCGTCGACGAACGATTCGCCGACGACGCCGCTGGAGCTGTAGATCATCACTCGCGCCGCGACGGCGCCTTCTGGCACCTCGAAGTTGAGCTCGGTCCGCTCCCAGGTGTCGAGAGCGGGCTCGACGAGCTCGTACGACTGGTCGACCACGTTGCCGTCCGCGTCGTCGAAGAAGATCGTCGGAGCGAGGCGGCCGTCGATTCGGTACTGGTCGAAGCTGAACTCATAGGTGGTACCTGCCTCCACCGGAACTGAGTCGGATACCAGACCACCGCCGCCTGAGGTCGAGGTGTCGCGGACGTGCAGGCTCCGAATGCCATCGCTGGACCGGTCGTCCGTCAACGAGACGTAGTGAGCTGATGCAGGCCAACGCAGCGACCAGCCGTGGATATCGGTCACGTCCGCGCCTTCCTCGAAGCCGGCGTTGACGAGAAGGTTCGACGAATCGTCCTCGATCGGTACGAGAACTGCGCATTGGCCGGCAGCCGAACCGGCGACAGTGTTCAGGCTCCCTTCGTGGTGAGGTTGGGAGGAGTTCTCAGAGCATTCAAGCGCCCCACGCACCGTGTTGCCGGAGAAGACGACCTCATCCTGAGTGCCGGTCACCGTGACCGCACCGCGAATCTCCGAGTCGCGAATCTGCACGTTCCATGCCTCGTTCGATTTCACTTCCCCGCGGATCGAAGATGACTCGGCTATCAGCGACCCGCCAGCGGTCACTGTGACCCCGTCGTTCACTCGCGCGCCGTCAAGGCACGCCACTTCATCTGCCTCAACCACGAGACCGCCCTCGACCGTGTCCGTGAATGTCTCCGTGCAGACCAGGTCGGGCTCCGCCAAGCGATACAGGTTCGCCTGGCGCGCGTAGTAGTAGGAGCCGTTGCGGTCGATGGCCAGCCCGTAGGCATCCGTGAGCAGAACCGTCATCTCCAGGGTCTCTGGATCGATCTCGAACAGCTGGTTGTTGGACGACCCCACGAGCTTCCCCTCGTGCCAGAACAGCTCGCGTCCCGTCGCATAGATCGAACTGTCGTCGAAGTCGAAGTAACGCTCGGTGAGCACGACCTCGCGGGTGGTCGGGTCGAACTTGAACAGCTCGTTGGCGGTGAAGCCCCAGAGGTTGCCGTCATCGTCGAAGGTGAGCGCCGAGACGTTCTCGGCACCGGGGACAGGGACACCGGAGTACACGACCTCCGATGTCGCGGGATCGAAGATGAAGAGGTGTCCTTCTGAAGTGCTCGGCTCGACGCCGATGCCGCCCCAGATGCCGGTGCCACCGTAGATCAGCCCACCACGGTAGGCCAGCGAGAGCACCGTCTGGTCGTTCACGACGTTGCGGAACACGTCGACATCGTCGGTTTCGGGATCGAAGAGAGACAGCGCACCTCCCAAGGTGCCATAGGTGGGCATCGTGCCGACTGCGACGACGTCACCGGCCGATGCGAGTGCGAGTGGCCGATCCTGTTCCTCGCCGAGCCGGATACCGGTCCTCGGGTTCGAGCCCCACGACCACCCTTGTGTCGTGTCATAGGCATGAAGCCTGGCCTTCGTGTACATGCCGGCGACGAGATAGTCGCCGTGCGCCACGATCTCCTCGGGCTGTCCAGTGCGTGTCGGGTAGAGGGTGCTCTCGCCGCTGTCCGCATCTGTGCGTGCGAGACCAGGAGGGCTCGCATAGCCACCGGTCCAGACGTCACCCTGCGGCCCCACGCCGAGCGAGCGGATCAGGTATCGCGACGGCGCCACGTCCGGTTCGAAGGTGGCGGTAGCACCCGTCTGTGGGTTCCAGGCGTAGAACGTGCCCTTGTCGGTCGCGGTGACGAGGGTCTCGCCAGGGAACTCGTCATCCGAGAGCTCCAGCAGACCGAAGCTGCGCTTCTGGCCCCGGTGGCCGAATGAGATCTCACGCGTCTCACCGGTGTCGATGTCGAAGGCAAGACCGTCGGAGTACTGCATCGGAATGAGCGTTTCGCGGCGCTCGACATCCGATTCGTTCGTGGTCACCACCGGCGAGAGGTCCTGACCGGCGGCCTGCGGGATCTCGTCGACCCAGGCCTCCTGTGCGAACGAGTACACGTGCAGCACCGCGTCGCTCATCCGGGCGAAGAGATACTCGCCCCGGACGCTCAGATCCTGGACGAACTGCTCGTCCTGAGCCCCAGCCGGGAGTCCGATCTCGGCCATCGCACCGGTCTCGATGTCGACCTGTACCACACCCACGGTCGTCCCCGTGCCCGCGTAGATGTGCTCGTCGTCGACGTCGATGCTTCGCACGTACATCGCCCCGTCGAGCACGGAGCCGTAGTCATGCCACTCATCCGTCGACGGATCGTACGAGATCACCTTCCCGTCACGGTAGGTGCCGAAGTAGACGCGCCCATCGCTTCCCGCCGCAGCGCCGAAGAAGTGGGTCTGCCCGAACGGTTCGACGGCGATCACGTTGAGCTCGTTGTTCTCGACGTCGTACTGAAAGACCTCACCTGTCTTGGTGGCACCGAAGTAGACATCGCCGTTCGGCGTCGTGACGAATTCCCACACCTGCACCCCGAAACCGTCGATGTCGTACTCCAGCAGACGCTCGCCCGTCTCAATATCCACTGCACTGAATGCGGACGGCGACCCCGTGGAGGCGAACAGTCCGATGTTGCGCCCGTCGGGGTCCGTCGTGTACCCAACCGACGCGGAGCCATAGCCCGTCATCGTGGGACCCAGGTCCTCCTCGACGAGGTTGCTCTCCGACGCAACTGCCACGTCGTTTGCCTGTGACGTCGCGCCAGCCGCCGTAGGAGTCAGCATCGTTGCCGCCAACCCGACGAGCGCTGCCATGGTCACCGCCCACCGTGGCTTCGTGGAATGTCCCATCTAAATCTCCTTCACTGCAGATCAGACGAAGTGCATGTCGTCATCAACACAATGCTGCAATCGGTTGCACTCTATTGCTGTGTGACGCTACCGTGGCTCAGCAGTCGAGCACAACCCCCTCCTGCGACGTCGTACGCAGTACCGGACCGAGCGAACCGACTCTGGTTCATTGCAACGACACCAACCGCCGACTGTGCGATCAGACCTTCTTCGCTCGGGTCCCCCTCGAAGAGGCCGATGAACTCCGCCTCAAGAAGCCGCGCCCCGGCCGTTGAGCTCCGACGACCGCATATCCGTCTCTCACGCATCCTGCGTCCCTCGCGCACGCGATCTCCACGTTGCGAGATCGACCGTTCGCCGATGTCTCCACACTGTTCCTGATTGCACGGCTGCGCCGCGGGTGACGTTCGGTCCCCGCGGCGCAGCCGTGCTCATTCTCAGAACCCGGCGCACTGTCCTTCCGCTGCGCCGCTGATCGTGTTCGCGTTGCCCTCATCGTCGGGTTCGCCGGCATTCTCCGTGCAAGACAAGCTGCCGCGGACCTCCGAGCCCGAGAACACGAACTCGCCGGAGACGTCACGCACCGTCACCGCGCCGCGCAGTTCGCTGTCCCGCACCTCGAACGATTCAGCACCGTCGACTTCGACGCCACCACGTACTGCGGAATCGCTCATCATCAATGCGCCGTTCGTCTCGACGTCGAGGCCACCGCGCACATCGGCCTCTTCCGCGCAGACCCGCTCTCCAGCGGCCACCTGGAGGCCACCGACGTGACGCCCCGTGACCGTCCGGTCGCACGCAGGAACCTCCTGTGGCACCAGGCGGTGCAGCGACGCGCCTCGGCTGTAGTAGTACGAACCGTTCCGATCGATCGCCAGGTTGATCGCGTCGTCGACCAGCACCTTCATCTCGAGCGAATCCGGATCGATCTCGAAGATGCGCTCGCCGGAGCCCCAACCCAGCATCGTGGCGCCGACCAGTTTCTCGTCATGCCAGAAGAGCTCGCGCCCAGTCCAGTACGCGCCGCTGGTCTCCCCTTCCATGTAGGTCTCGATGTGCACGACCTCACGGGTCTCCGGATCGAACTTGAACAGCTCGCCATAGGTGAGTCCCCACAGGTTGCCCTCGTCATCGAATGTCAGAGCCGACACGTTCTCGGCGCCGGGGACCGGCACTCCCGAATAGACGACCTCGTCTGTCGAAGGGTCGAAGATGAACAGCTGTCCTTCTTCTGCGGTCGGCTCCGTGCCCAGACCACCCCAGATTCCTGTGCCGCCGTAGATCAGTCCGTCACGATATGCCAGGGAGAGAACGCTCTGGTCCTGGACGACGTTGCGGAACACCTCCAGGTCTCCCGTCACGGGATCGAACAGCGACAGCGCGCCACCGCTCTCTCCGTAGTACGGCACGCTGCCGACCGCGACGACGTCTCCAGCGGAGGCCATGGCCACCGGGCGATCCTGCTCCGCCCCGATCGTGACGCCCTTGCCGGGGTTGCTCCCGTAACGCCACGTCTCCGTCGAGTCGTAGGACCACAGCTGCCCGCCGCCATACGTTCCATACACCACGTACTCGCCGTGGGACACCATCGACTCCGGCTGCCCCGACGCCGTGAACATCCGTGTGTCACCGGTGTCAGCGTCCGATCGCCCGACGCCCTGAATGTACCCGCCGACCCAGACGTTCCCATCCGGCCCCGTGGACATGGAACGGATCAGGTACTCGCCACATGCCACGTCTGGCCGGAACGTCTCGGTCGCGTCGGTCTCGGGGTTCCACGCGAGGAGTACGCCGTTCGGACGCGCCATCACGATCGACTCGCCCGGGAAATCATCGTTCGACAGCTCCACAGAACCCCATCCGCGTGCGGCTCCCGACACCGACAACGAGATCACACGCCGCTCCTGAGAGTCGAGATCATAGGCCAACACATCGGGCCCGAGCTGCGAGATCAGCACCTCCGTTCGAGGTGCGCCGCCTTCCGTTGTGATCTCGGAAACCGTCGCCTCTCCCGATGCCGAGTTCCACTCGCGGAGAGTTCCGTCACCGGCGAAGGTGACCAATGTCTCCCCCACCGAACCGTCCGACGCAAGGTCGTACATGCCCCAGCCGCGTGCCGAGCCCGGGGCTGACATCGAGATCACACGTTGTTCCCCGGAATGCAGGTCATAGGCGATCAGCGTGTCCCCGGTCGTCGAGACCACGACCTCCTCCCGTTGCTGACCCGAACCCGTCGTCGTGATCGCGGGCGAGAGGTCGTGGCCGGCGACATCGGCTACTTCGTCGACCCACCGCTGCTCTGTCAGCGAGTAGACCAGCAGCGTGTTCGACGGAGCGGACCGGACGAGGACCTTTTCTCCGCGCACACTGACCGAGTTCACACTCGACCCGTCGCGGTACGCCTCGGGCAGCGGGACTCTCGTCCGTGCACCGCTTCCGACGTCGATCCGCACCAGCCCCGCGTCGCCAAGGGTGCCCGCATACACGTATCCGTCCGCGACGTCCAGGCTTCGCACGTACTTGTCACCGGCGACGACGGACCCGAAGTCACGCCAGGTCTCATCGGCGGGGTCGTACGAGATCACCTTTCCGTCCGGGTACGTCCCGAAATAGACGCGGCCGTCATCTCCTGCCACCGCGTCGAAGAAGTGCGTCTGCCCGAACGGCATCTCGGCGATCTTCGTCATCGCCATCGCATCGGGATCGAAGCGATGCACCTCGCCCGACCCCGTCGTTCCGAAGTAGACGCTGCGGTCTTCTGTCTCCGCATATCCCCACACCTGCGTGCCGCGCCGCGGGATGTCCTCAGCGAGGAGCTGCTGCCCCGACTCGACGTCGACGACCCGAACCACCGTGGGATCTCCTCGATCCGCGATGATCGCCATCCGTTCGCCAGCCGAGTTCTCGGTGAAGCCGGATGAGGCCGAATCGACATCGGCCAACGGGCCGCCAGGGTTCGGCGCTGTGAAGGCCGGTGAGATGCCGTGGCTGACGGAGTTCGGAATGGCATCGACCCATTCCTCGTCGGCCAGGGAGTAGACCAGCATCACATTGGACGGCCTGGAGACGGCGAAGAGAAGTCCGCCCCGAATGCTCACTCCGTAGACGAATGTGTCATCCGCATATTCGCTCGGCATCGGGATCTCGGCGACATCCCCGGTCGCCGCATCGACCTTCGCCAGGCGGGCCCCGGTTCCGGTGCCGACGTAGATTTCACCGTCGTCTACGTCGAGGCTGCGGATGTAGTCCTCGCCGGCGAGCACCGTGCCGTAGTTCCGCCACTGCTGAGTCGCGGTGTCATACGACAGCAGCTTGCTGTCCGGGTAGGTGCCGAAGTAGACCGTGTCGCCTTCGCCTGCCGCGGCGAAGACCGTCGGCTGACCGAATGGCTTCTCGTCGATCTGAGTCAGTTCCAGACTGTCCGGATCGAAGCGGAAGATCCCGCCGATCTTCGTGGTTCCGAACCAGATGCTGCGATCGGGCATCGTCGCGTATGCCCACACCTGGGCTCCATTGGCCGGGATGTCTGCGTGCATCAGGCGCTCGCCTGTCTCCACGTCGACCGCGCTGAACACCGCGGGCTGCCCACCGGCCGTGACGACCGCGATCTCTCGACCGGAACTGTCGGTGGTGTACCCGGACGAGCCTGTGGAGACACCACCGATCGGGCGCCCCAGGTCCTCCTCGACCATCGGCACGCCGTCGATGTTCGTCACCTGCTCGGCGTCCGGTGCTTCCTCGGCCTGGCTCGCGATCGTCCCTGTCGCGAGCAGCGCGACGGCACCGGCCGCAGCCGCCACCGCCTTCATCCAGTTGCCTCTCATGCCGAGTTCTCCTCTCGATTCGGGGGCGAGCTCACGAGGCGGTCCTCTTTCGCATGACCACCTGCAAGCGGCCGTCCGTAGTCATCGATCGACTCGGGGTGGCGGGCGGCCGGTGTGGTGTTCCACGCGCTCAGCACCGTGCCGCTCAGCCGCTCCAGGAGGAGCGTCGCGTGCTCCTGCACGAGGTCGGCGTATGCCGGGTCGCCTGCCAGGTTCTCCGTCTCTGCGGGGTCGTCGTGCAGGTCGTAGAACTCCGCGGGACGCTCGCCGTCGTGGAAGACGTACTTGTACCGATCCGTGCGCAGGCATCTGCTGCGCGCATCTCGCGCATTCGTCGTGAACTCGCACAGGATCGAATCGCGCGGCTGCGGCGCAGCTCTCTCCGCCTCGAGGTACGCCCGAAGACTGCGGCCCGGCAGCTCCGCCGGGTGCGGGATACCCGCCCAGTCCAGGATGGTCGGGACCAGGTCGACGTGCTCCACCAGGTCGTCGACCCGCTGCGACGACGACTGCGTGCCGGAGATCGACGCCACCACCAGCGGCACGCGGATGACTCCCTCGGTGAAGTTGCCCTTGCCGAGACCACCGAAGTCGCCGAGCATCTCACCGTGGTCGGTGGTCATCACGATGATGGTGTCGCGCCCGTCGTCGCGCTCTTCCGCGGCCGCCACGATCTTCGCGACCATGTCGTCGATGAGGCTCATCATGCCCCAGTAGTAGGCGATCACCCGCCGGATGTTCTCCGCGCGCCCTGGGCCGTCGAACTGAGGACGTCGTCCGTGCACCAGCGCGGACGGGCTCTCCGCGTCGAACAGCTCGGGAACCGGCATCGCATCGCGGTCGTACTCGCTGGCGTACGGCTCGGGCGGGTCGAACGGGGTGTGTGGCCCGCAGAATCCGACCACGGCGAAGAAGGGCGACTCGTGGTCGCGAGCGATGTAGTCCGCGGCGTTCTCGCCGATCCAGCTGTCGACATACTGCTCGGCCGGGATCGTGGACGGAACGGCGGTGTCGTGCTCTTCGTATTCAGGAGTGCGGCGCGCTTCGTAGATCTGCTCGTAGGCACCGGGGTTGCGCTCCTCCAGCCACTCTTCGTAGATCGGCCCGAGCTGCGCAGGACCGTAAGGGGAGCCTGTCGACGTGGTCCAGCGTGCGCCCTTGCCCTGGGTGAGCCGAAGCTCGTCGAACCCCCGCGGCGGCATCAGGTGGATCTTGCCGAACGCGGCCGTGCAGTAGCCGGCTTCCTTGAGACGCTCCGCAGCCGTGACCTCGCCCGGAGGAAGTCCTGGCGTCTGATCGATGTCGCTGCGCATGTATTCGACGCCGTGCTGGTGCACGTAGCGCCCCGTGTGGATGCACGCCCTGCTCGGCATGCACACCGGGTTCTGGATGTACGCATGGTCGAACACGGTGCCGCGCTCGGCCAGCGCGTCCATCGCCGGCGTGCGCACGTGAGGGTTTCCCGTTGCGCCGAGGGTGTCGTACCGCTGCTGGTCCGTCGTGATCAGCACGATGTTCGGCGTACGGGCCTCCCGACCCTCCTGCGAATGCTCGGACACGAACCGCTACCTCCTCGTAAGAACGGACACGTTCTGTGTGCCCGTCCGCGGTCGGCGCCCTCATCGAGTGCGAGAACTCCAACCATATGCAACCGGTTGCAGATTACAGTAGCAGGTGCGAGACAGATGAACAAGGGGACCTACCGCACTCGGCGGTGCCACGGCATCCGCAAGCAGGCACAGTCATCAGCCGCCGACCGGCGGCGCTCCGGCCGTTCAACGACGACGTCCGTCAGCGCTCGCGCTTCTCCGGCCGGACCGGTGCGGGCACGACTCCTGTCGCCACGGGGTCTGCCGTCGCCCGCATGTGCTCATCGAGCAGCGCGCGCATGTGCTCTCTCGTCTCCGCGTGCCGAGAGTCGTCGATCGCGTTCCGCCGCTCGGTCGGATCGTCGCCGAGAAGGTACAGCTCTTCGGGAGGGCGCCACGCCAGATGTGCGTCTCCCATCCCGCGACGCGTCTGACTCCGCTCCAGATCATCCGGAAGCGGCAACCTCGGGCCGTCGACGTAGTTCCTGATGTACTTGGCGCGTGCCGTGCGCACGGCGCGGATCGGGTCGTAGCGATCGTGGTGGGTCTTCTCGAGGAAGAGCGCTCGATCGTTCTGTCGGCCTCCCGAGTCGCTTCCGCTCCCGCTCAGAAGTGGCAGCATGCTCTCGCCCGGCAGATCCGCAGACGCCTCTCCGCCTGCGACCTCGACGAAGGTGGGCACGATGTCCAGATGACTGACCGGCGCGTTCCGGCGCCCCGGCCTCACCTCCCACGACCTCGGCGGACGCACGAGGAAAGCCACCTTCACCCCTGGGTCATACAGCGTGCTCTTCGCCCCAGGGAACGCCGGACCGTGATCGGTCGTGAACACCACAATCGACTCTCGCCGCCGCGCCGACGCGTCGATCGCACGCAGGATGCGCCCGACCGCCTCGTCCATGTGCGCGATGGCGCCGTAGAACCCCGCAAGATCATGACGGGTATCGGCGTTGTCAGGCAGGAAGCCTGGCACCTCGACGGCGGCAGGGTCGTGGGGCGCGTAGTCGTACTCCGGCCACGGACGATGCACCTCCCACAGGCCGATCGAGGCGAACATCGGCGCCTCGTCATCTGCCTCCGGAAGCCACCGCTCCGCCAGCTCGGCGACTTCCATCGCCCTGGGCAGGAAGCCGAGACCATGCACCTCGTCATAGCCGAGCCGGCGCGCATCGAGATCCTCGTGCTGCAGCCCGAGCAGCGCGGTGCAGTACCCGAGCTCACCCAGCATCTCCGGCAGCGTCACGACGCCCTCGCGGTATCGCCATCCGGCGTGGCTCAGCCCCATCAGTCCGTTCTCGTGCGGCAGCTGACCGGTGAACATCGATGAACGAGCCGGCGTGCACAGCGGCGACGTGGCGAACGCGCTGTCGAACACCACTCCTTCATCCGCGAGTCGCTGCAGATTCGGAGCCGAGACGCTGGGATGCCCGTAGCAGGGGAGCCAGTCACCCAGATCGTGCACATGGATGAGGAAGATGTCGGGTGACGGCGGTGTCTGCACAGATGAGTTCCTTTCGTGGATCAGGGCCGACCGGAGAGAGGTCGTGACTCAGGCAATGGCGACCGACAGGGGCCGACGGGTCACACCCCGGCGCACTGACCGCCGACCGACCCCGTGACCGTGTTCGCGGCGCCTTCGTCGTCGGGCTCCGACGCGTTCCCCGAGCAGTCGAGAGACCCGCGCACATCGTTCCCGGCGAACACGAACTGTCCGTTTGTACCCGTTACAGACACTGCACCACGGATCTCAGTGCCGCGCACCTTCACGTGAGCCGCCTCTGACGCCGTGAGGGACCCGTGAATCGACGACCCCGGTTCCATGCGCAGCGCGCCTCCAGGTTGCACCTGCACCGCGCCGTCGACGCTCGCGCCATCGAGACACGCCACCGTATCGGCGGGGACCACGAGTCCGTCGTTCACGGCGTCGGTGAACGTCTCCGTGCATGCGGGCTCGATCTTCTCCATCGGCGTCCAGCGGAAAACGTGCGTGCCCGCCCCGTAGTAGTACCTGCCCTGTTCGTCGATGCCGAGGCCGTTGCAGGTGGTCGTCGTCTTCTCGACCAGAGTCGAGACCTTCTTCGTCGACGGATCGAACTCGAACAGCTCGCACCGGCTGTAACCGACGAATCGGTCCTCGACCCACTCGAATCCGCGCCCGACGACGTAGGTGTCCCGGTCGTTGCGCCGTTCGAACTCGATGAGATCGACGACCTGCCTCGTCTGAGGGTCGAACGAGAACAACGTCGTACCGGTCATGCCCCAGAGCATTCCCTCATCGTCGAACGCCAACCGAGCCACATGCTGATCGCCGGGCACGGGCACCGTCACGAACTCCTTCTCGCGTGCGGCGACGTCGTAGACGAACAGATGCCCCTCGGACGTCGTGGGCTCGGTGCCGAGACCGGTCACGATGCTCGTGCCTCCGTAGAGCATGCCGTCACGGTATGCCAGCGACATCACGGTCTGATCCTGCACGATGTTGCGATAGGTCTGCGTCGTCCGCTGCTCGTGGTCGTAGAACGCCAGCGCTCCCCCGACCGCGCCCTTGACCGGATACGATCCCAGCGCGGTGAGCGTCGGGGCGACCGCCTCGATCGCAGCGACCCTCTCCTGCTCGTCGCCGAGATGCACGCGCGGCGCCGGGTTCTTCTCCCACTCCCAGGCCTGCGTCGTATCGAAATCGGTCACGGGTGCGCCGTATCCGTAGCCCCCGATGACGAGATCGTCACCGTTGCTGCCGAGCTGCTCCATCTGTCCCGGACCGGGCAGCTTCGTCGCCTCGTCGGTATCGGGCGCGTACCGGATCAGGCCGTGGCTCGCGAAGCCGCCGAAGTAGATGTTGCCATCGGGCCCGGCGTTCAGACTGCGCACGAATGCCGGGGACGGCGCGAAGTCTCCGGTGCCTTCATACGCTTCACCCGACTCCGGATTCCACGCCGTCACCATGCCGCCTTGCGTCGTGCCCACCAGGCTGTCGCCGGGGAAGCCCTCGCGCTCGACCGGCGCCCAGTACCAGTTCATGCTGTTCAGCTCCATGCTGAAGCCGACCGTCCGGGTCTCGCCCGTGTTCAGGTCGAGACCGCGAACCTCCCGCGAAGCGCGATCCTGATAATAGACCTCGTAGCGCTCACCGTCGGGTGTGGTGACCCACCGGGGTTCCGCCATCCGGCGGTATGCCACGTCGTCGACCTGGTGCGTCCATTCGCCTACGACCATGTCGTAGACCAGCAGCGTCCTGCTCGGCGTGAAGGTCAGCGCGACAAGCGTGTCGCCGAAGACGTCCACGCTCTGGAAGCCGCCGTCGCTGAGGAACTGGTCGGGGATCGCGATCTGCGTCTTGTCGCCCGTGGCCAGGTCGAGCGACCACAGGCCGATCGGGGCCTGGGTCCCCACATAGACGGTGTCACCCGCCACATCGACGGTCTTTGAATACGCGGCGTCGTTGCCGAATCCGCCATGGTCCGTCCACTCATCGGCATCCGGGTCGTACGAGAGAACCTTCCCACCGGGGTAGGTTCCGATGAAGACCCGACCGTCCTCATGCATGTCCATCGAGTAGAGATGAGACTCGCCCAGAGGATTGTCCTGAATCTGCTCCAGGGCGAGAGCATCGGGGTCGAATCGCCACATCCCGCCTTGACTCGTCCCGATGTAGGTCGTGCCGTCGTCCGCCGAAGCGTAGCTCCACGTCATCGACGCTCCCGGCATCTCCTGCTGCATCAGACGCTCGCCCGTGGACACGTCGACAGCGCTGAACCTGACCGGCTGCCCGTTCGAGCCCAGCAGCGCAAGAGTCCGCCCGGACGCGTCCGTCGTCACGCCAGTGGTCTGCGCAGCGACATGTCCTGTGTAGGTCCCGAGGTCTTCCTCGATGCCTTTCAGCGGCAGCATCCGGAGCGAGACGTTGTCCACATAGGAGTCGACGACACCGCCGACGGACGCGTTCACCAGCAGCCGGATCTGCGTCGCCTCATCCGGAACGCGTCCCACGAGCGAGGCCTGCTCCCACTGCCCGGATGTCGTCTCGACGCGCTCGTACACATGGTCGATACGCTGCCCGTCCGCATCCTCGAAGTACATGAACGGTGCCAGCGCGCCGCTTACCAGGTACTGCTCGAAGACGAACTCGTACTCGCGCCCGGACTCGGCGGGTATCGGATCGGAGATCAGAGAACCGCCCAGCTCCGGGTCGTCGTCATGCATGTGGATGCTGTTCTGCCCATCGGACGCCCTCTCCTGCGAGAGCGAATAGACCTCGGGCGATCTCGGCGTGCGCGGCGTCCATCCGACGAGCTCACCGTCGGATGTGACCTCCTCGAAACTCGGGTTCACCACCGCGCTCGTCTCGACAGACTGCGCGGCCGAGACCTCGTCGGCTGCGTGTGTCGCCACCGCTCCCGACGCGACGATCAGCATCCCCGCCGCGATCGCTCCGTGACGGATGTGGATCCGCATCGCTACCTCCTCGTAGACATGACAGCGCCCATCTCTCGGACGCGCCGGATCGATACCTCGTTGTCAGGGGTGCGGCCTGCCGCCGACTGCGGGCGGAATCTCGAGTGCTCCCGTGGGCGACGGCCGTCGTGTCACAGTCCGGCGCACTGACCACCCGCCGATCCTGTGACCGCATTCACCGCACCCTCACCCTCGGGCCCCGAGGCGTTCCCCGAACAGTCCATCGACCCGCGCACCTCATTGCCCGCGAAGACGAACTCGCCCGTCGTGCCCGTCACTGCGACCGCGCCGCGGATCGAGCTGTCCCGCACCTGCAAGCTCGCCGCCTCGGACGACACCAGGCCTCCTCGGATCGACGACGCAGCGCCGACGATCAGCGTGCCGCCGGCCTCCACCGACACGCCGCCGTTCACACGAGCACCGTCAAGGCACAGCACCTCATCCGCTGACACGGTCAAGCCGTCGTCCACCGTGCCCGTGAGCGTCTCCGTACAGACGGGGTCGCCCCCTGAGCCCTCCACGTTGTAGCGGAACAGCAGCGCACCCGAGCTGAGGTAGACATCGCCGTTGCCGTCGACCGTGCTCCACTGGAGTCCGTTCGCGATGCGCGTCGTCTCACCGGTCGCGGGGTCGTGCACATTGAAGCGAGAACCGGCCGTGACATAGATCTTCCCGTCCGCATCCGACATCGAGACGGTCCCATAGGCCCAGTACGTGGTTCCCGCGCTGTAGCGGCCGCCGACGGTGCCCCTGACCTCGGCCTCACCGGTTTCGGGGTCGTAGGCGAACAGAGCCTCCTCGGCGACGCCCCAGACCACACCATCGGGGTCGACCATCAGGCCGGTGACGCCCTCGCGCTCCTCCCCGACCGGATCGATCGTCGCCACGACGGAACGAGTCTCGGGGTCGAAGACGATCAGCTTGCCCGCGGTGTGTCCGCTCGGAGCAGACCCCAGCCCACCGTCGACGGTGCTGCCCAGGTAGACCAGGCCGTCGACGGGGTTGTACGCGACCGAGACGATGTTCTCGTCCTGGCCGATCTCGGACGTCAGCCACTCGTGCTCACCCGTCGCACCGTCCCAGATCGCGAGCCCGCCCTGGGTCTTGCCGTAGGTGGCGACCGATCCCATGTAGATCTCGTCGCGATCGGGGTTGTAGGCCATCCCGAAGGGGCGATCCTGCCCCTCCTCGACACCTCGGAACAGCGTCGGCACCGTGCTCGTGTCGGTGGGGTCGTAGGTCGCGGGGTCGAGAACGTCGAGCCGTGACTCACCGTAGCCGCCGAGGTACATCTTCTCGTTGCGCACCGCTGCGGATTCGAACTGGCCCCGCTGCATGGTGGTTCCGTGGCTCACCCCTTGTTTGTCCACCTCTGCCAGGCCGATCATGTATCCGGATGCCCATACCGAGTCATCCGGACCGGTGAAGAGCTTCTGGATGAGCGTCGGCTGGGCGAATTCGACAGGTTCGTCCGAGACCAGTTCGCCTGCTTCGAGATCGGCGACGAACACGCCCGATGCCGAAGTCCCGTACAGCAGTGGCGTGCCGCTCGACGCATCCACCACGCCGTTGGAGAGGTAGCCTCCGATGTCGATGCCCATGGACGCGAAGGTGTTCGTGCCGGTGTCGTAGCTCATCAGCCCGCCACCGCTCGTGGAGAAGATCGCCTGGTCGCCTTCGGCGTCCGCGACGCTGTGGTGCCCGAAGAAGAAGCGAGTCTGCTCAGGGTCCCAGTGGATGACATTGCCCTCGAGGTCGAGCACGAGCATCCGCAGGCGCACCTGGGCGATGATCCGGTCTCCGACGATGTCCATTCTGCCGACCGTCTTGGCACCCTCATCGCTCAGCCCTGGAACGAGTGCGTTGTCCGCGACCAGGGTCTGTGCGCCGCGGCCGGCATCCTCGATCTTCCAGATCTGCGGCTCCTGCACTCCGGTGCCGACATACACGGTGTCGGTCTCCGCGTGGTAGGCGATCGAATGGATGTAGTCGATCCCCGTCCCGATCTCGCGCAGGAACTCGACTTCATCGGTCTCCGGGTTCACCAGGTAGAGACGAGCGTCGGGGTAGGAGCCGATGTACATCGACCCGTCAGGGCCCGGTGAGATGCCGAAGGTGGAATCCTTCTGGTCGCTGAACCTGCCGAGGTCCTCGCATTCGCCGGTTGCTGGGTCGTAGCGCCACAGCTTGGAATCGTGGTAGGTGCCCCAGTACACGCGGCCGTCGTCGGCGATGTTCAGGTTCCTCGCGTTCTCCGCACTGCCGAGTGTGCAGGTGCGGACCTGCGCGCCCGTCTGCACGTCGGTGACGGCGAAGGCGGCGGGGTAGCCGCTCTTCGGATTCCCCTTGAACACCTGATAGGACACGTGTTGCCCGTCTTCAACTCCCTGTGCCGCCTGGCTCGGGATCTGACTCGTCACCGGTGTGCCGAGGTACTCGAGGTTCTCATCCTGCTCGAGGATCTTGTCGACCGGCGACGGCTCCGGCGCCGGGGCTCCGAGCCCGAAGAACACATCGTCCAGGAACACGTCGATCGTGGCCCCCGACGGCACGTACAGGAGCGGACGCGCGGCGACTGCCCCCTCCGGCGCCTCGAAGTGAGCCGTCGCGCGCTCCCACGTGTCCTTCGTCGTGCGCACCAGCTCATAGGGCTGTTCGATCACGTTACCGTTCGCATCGTCGAAGTACATCGTGGCGCTGAGTGGCCCGCCGTCGACGAGGTACTGATCGAAGCTGAACTCGTAGCTCTCACCCTGTTCGACGGGAACCGCGTCCGCGACGAATCCGCCGGTGCGATCGCCGTCCCCCCGGAACAGATGAAGACTCCGCACACCGTCGCTCGCGCGCTCGTCGCTGAACGAGACCACCTCGTTCCTGCTCCACAAAGGCGCCCAACCGGGAGCGTCGGTGACGTCGACACCCCCCTCGAAGCTCGCGTTCTGCAGCAGGTTCGCCGGCTCGTCCAGGACGTCCTCGGCGTAGGCCGCCGTCCCTCCGGCGGCCAGCAGCGCAGCCGTCGCCAGTCCCGCGGCGAGACGGGCGGGCAGTGCCCTGGATCGCGTCATGACGTTCTCCTATTCTCCGGCACGTCTCCATCGACGCGCCATTCGTTGCGAGGGCACCGTTCTCCTCTGCGCGGAGAGCACCACTCGACAGCAGTTTCAGACGGATATACTGCAATCGGTTGCAACGCATCCGAAGTCGACACTAGCGAGTGGCGCCACCCGACTCAACCCCTTGCGTGCTCGTGCGGCACGGAACCTTCCATGCCGTACAGCCCCGCGCCATCGAGACCCGCCATGCTCACCGCTCCGTCCGAGACCTCGGCTATCTGCGGATGTCTCCGCCTGAGATCGTCGTTTCCCGTCGGCGCGTACTGCCGACTGTTGTACTCGAGCTGCGGAATGCTCGTCCGCAGAGAACCGGCCAGGCGTGCCGAGTGCAGGAATGCATGACCGGTTGCCGTGAGATCCTGCACGACGACCCACAGCCCCAACCGCCGCGCGACCGCGGACGCGACCACGGCAGGAGTCTGCCCCTTGCCCGCCTTGACGACGACCCCCGACCACCCCTCGGACTGAAGCTTCGGCAGCCGCGCCAGAGAGGTGAACCCCTCGTCCAGCAGCGTGGGGATCCGCGACGACAGCTCTCGCATCTGAACGGGGTCCGCTGGTGCGCCGCGCGGCGTCGGCTGCTCCAGATAGTCGACGGCGGCCGCCGCCTCGGCATCCGCTGCAAGCAGGCTCTCGAACATCGCGAGCGCCGCCCTCGGCGTCGCGTACCCTTCGTTCGCGTCCACAGCCATGCGCGGCTCCACCCCGCATGCCCTGGCGGCACGATAGACATCGCTGATCCGACGCGCATCCTCTGTCGGCTCGGCGCCCGAGACCTTGATCTTGATCCGGTCGATTCCGTCCTGCCCGATCCAGTCCGCCAGGCTGTGCGACTCGTGATTCGGCTCGAGCGGATCGGAGATGCCGACGAGGTGCTGCACAGGCAGCGTCACACTCGGCTCGTCTGCGATCCCTTCGCCCGCATAGATGCCGGGCAGGCCGAACGAGGCCAGATCGTCGCGAAGATGCTCTGCCGTATACATGTCGAACACGCTGCGCCCGGCGGCATTCGCCCACGCGTCATGCAGCGCATTGTCGACCGCCCCGACGGCGAGCAGCACACCGAGCCGGGGAACGTCTTCCCCGTGCACAGCGGCGGAACGCACCTCATCGAGGTCGGCGACCAGGCAGCGCCACATTGCGATCGGATCGGCCGCTTCCAGCGCGAGCGCCCTCTGCGAATACGTGTCGACGAGCGCACGAAGAACTCCGTCGCGGGCATCGACGGTGAGCTCGCTTCGCGGCCACGCCCACGGCACCGAGAGCACGGTCTCCCCGTACCCGGCCGCGCGCGTGCCCGCTTGGTCGTGCACCTTGACGACGACCTCGGCGACGGTGAAGCGTGAGATGGTTCCCCCGCTGATCGTCAACGCCGCCTGCAGGTCCACCTCCCGGAAGCGCACGTGCACGTCGGTGACAAGGATGTCCGTCTGCGTCATCGCATTCTTCTCCTTTGCGTCTGCAAGCGGTTGCAGGTAATGTATCGACTCACGACCACCACGTCAAAGTTCGCGCCGGGCAACGAAACGAAGACGCGATACCCAGGGCCGTCAAGGAGCGGATGCGATGACACTCTCGGCAGCGGCCGGAGACGTGCGCGCCGAATGGTGCGCTCTGCTCGGCGCGCATCGCGCCACCGACGCCGCATGGTGCCTCGGCGATGAGTCGGACGGCCCGCACGCGACCACCCGGCGAGACATCCACCTGACAAGCTTCGGCACGGATCTGGCCTGCACACTGCTCCTCCCCGACACGCGCCCCGCACCGATCGTGGTCATCCCCTTCTACGATGTCGAGTCGCTGCTCGGCGAGCCGAGTCCGCGATACCCTCCGGATCGGCCGGGCCCCGCGCGCGATCACGCCGTCCGCTTCGCCGCACGAGGTCTGGGAGTTCTCGCCGTGCCGTGGTGGGCCGAGCTCGGTGCCCGCGAGCACGACGGCGGCACAGGGCTCGACGCGCGTTACGGGCCGCCCGCCAAGGATCACGCCGCTCGCTTCCCCGACGTCACAGGCCTGGGGCGCAGCTTCGCCGACCTGTCTCTCGCCGTCGATGCGCTGACCGAGATGCCCGAGGCCGACGCGGGCCGCATCGGGGTGTTCGGGCACTCGCTCGGCGGCAAACTGGCCATGCTCCTCGGTGCCCTCGACCCCCGCATCCGGGCCGTCGTCGCACACGAACCGGGGCTCGGGTTCGCTCATTCGAACTGGGACGCCCCGTGGTACCTGGGCGACCGGATCCCCGACGATCGCGACCTCGACGAGCTGGCCGGTCTCGTCGCTCCCCGCCCGTTCCTCTACGCTGGCGGTGGATCATCCGACGGCTGGCACAACGCCGACCTTGCCGCACAGACGGCGGCGCACTGGCCGGATGGAGGATTCGACTCGCTGATGCACAGCAACGGGCACCCGGTACCGGACCACGTCTTCTCCGCATGCGCGGCATGGCTGGCGGACCGACTCGACTACCCTCTGAGAGGAGCATCGTTCGGATGAGCCGACGAAGGACGGGGGCGGCACGCGTGAAGGCGACGATCTACTCAATCGCGAAAGAACTGGGCATCTCTGCCTCCACGGTCTCCCGCGCCTTCTCGCGCCCCGACATGGTCAACAACGAGGTCCGCGAACGCATCCTCGCCACGGCCGACGCCCAAGGGTTCGAGCTGAACCGCGCCGCCCGCGGCCTCGCGACCGGTCGCACCGGACTCGTCGGCGTCGTGGTGCTCGACATCACCAACCCGTTCTTCCCGCCGCTCGTGCGGGCGATCGAGCACGCCGCCAATGAGGCGGATGCCTCCGTGCTGCTGCTCGACGCGGAATCCGGCGGGCGCGACGCGACCGAACAGCTGAAACGCCTGAGCTCACAGGTCGACGGGCTCATCGTCGCGTCACCGCGCATCCCGACCAATGCGCTGAAAGAAGCGATCGGAAACACCCCGACGGTGCTCGTCAACCGCACGATCTCCGGGCTTCCCTCCGTCGTCTGCGACAACACGGCGGCGCTGCGGCAGGCCGCGGATCACCTCGTGCAGCTCGGGCACCAGAAGTTCCTTCTCCTGCGCGGCCCGTCCGGCTCGTGGGCCGCGACCCGCCGCACGGCCGCCGTGCGCGACTGGGCGAAGACCGCTCCGGATGATGTGGAGCTCGCCGAGCTCGGGCCGTTCGAGGCCGCCTTCGAGACGGGTCAGGAGGCCGCACAGCGCATCGCCGACACCGATGCGACCGCCATCATCGCGTTCGATGACTTTCTCGCGTGCGGTGTCATCGGCGGGCTCGCCGATCTCGGCATCTCTGTGCCGCACGACCGCAGCGTCGTCGGCTGCGACGACGTGCTGCTTGCCCGGACCGTCACTCCGCAGCTCACGACAGTGACGGCACCGTTCGATGATCTCGGGCGGCGCGCCGTCGCCATGCTCACCGACGTGACGCGAGGCGAGACGCCGGGCGATCTGAAACTGCCCGGCTCGTTCGTCGCTCGCGGCACCACGGCAGACGCCGCGTAGGGGTCATACCTCCGCGATCGCCACCTGCCGGCGCTCGTCGATGCTGCGGCGCACCGCCTCAGTGAAGCGCATGTAGCGCAGACCGTCGTCGAAGGTCGTGTGCTGCACGGGCTCTGTCCCGCGAATCGCGCCGACGAACTCCTGCTCGACCCGCCATCCGGCCCCGTTCGCCGCCTCCTCGTACGGGTCCTTGCCCGGCCGTCGGAGCACCAGCTGCTCACCCGACAGCACGTGCAGCTCACCGGCCGTTCCGAGAATCCGCACGCCGTTGTCCGCGCTGTCGCCGGCGGCCTGACTGCACACCATCCGCAGCTGCCCGCCGCCGGCCAGTTCACCGATCACGTCCACGTGATCGGGCACCTCCACCGCGCGCAGATGCCCCTCCTCGTCTCGACGCCTCGGCACGAGGGTCTGCCCGAACGCCGACACCCGCGCAGCCTCCCCCACCCAGCGGACCAGCTGCTCGTACCAGATGCCGAGCGAGAGGATGTTCACGCCGTTGGTCGCCCTGCGCTGTCGCCAGGTGAGCGGCCCGTCGCGATCGGCGAACCCGGTGCGGGCCGTGACTTCGACGCTGACGATGTCGCCGATCGCGCCGTCCGAGAGGAGGCGGCACACCTGGTCGTCGATCGGCAGAGTGGTCGGAGCCGGCACGAGCTGCGCCACCAGGTGCGGGTTCTTGTCCGCGGCGCCGATCATGGCTCGCGCCTCGACCGCATCGCGCGACATCCGCGCTTCGCACAGGACATGCCGCCCCGCTTCGAGCGCTCCGATTGTGACGCGTGCATGCATGTCCGGCCACGTGCCGATCACCACGGCATCGATGTCGTCGTCGACGAGCGCGGTCCAGCTGTCGTGCACCCGCGTGATGCCGAAGTCCTCGGCGACGCGCTGCGCGGAGGCACGAGACCGGTTGCTTACGGCAACGACCTCCACACCGTCGATGGCCTGCAGCTTCGGCACATGATGGCGTCGGCTGTTCGCGCCTGCACCGACGATTCCGATCCGCAGCGTGTTCGCGATGATGTCTCCTTCGACGTCTTCGGATGGTCCATTCTGGCACGCCTGCGACTTCTGATGCAATCGGTTGCAGTGATCACGAAAGAGCCGTAGCGTGTTACTCATGACTTCCGCTCATCCGGCCACGCGCATGGCCCATCTCGGCCTCGGCGCCTTCCATCGCGCGCACCAGGCGTGGTACACCCAGCGCGCGAACGACGCAGGAGATTCGCCGTGGGGAATCGCCGCTTTCACGGGCCGACGCCCCGACGTCGCGCGCGCTCTCTCCGCACAGGACTGCCAGTACACGCTTGTCACCCGCGATGCGAGCGGCGACAGCACCGAGCACATCCGGAGCATCGTCGCCGCACACGACGGCGCCGACGCCGATTCGTGGCGACGCGTGCTCACCGACCCCGCTGTCACTGTCGTCACCCTCACCGTGACGGAGGCGGCGTACGGGGACACCCCCGTGATTCGGCGGCTCGCCGATGGCCTCGCCGCACGCCGCGCCGCCGGGGCAGGGCCGATCGCCGTGGTCAGCTGCGACAATCTTCCGCGGAACGGTGCCCACACCCGCCGCGCGCTGCTGCAGGCATCGGGCGGGCTCGCCGATTGGCTCGACGACGAGGTGTCCTTCGTCGACACCGTGGTCGACCGCATCACCCCTGCGACCACCGACGACGACATCGCCGCAACGGGAGATCCGTGCACGGTCGTCACCGAGCCGTTCGCGGAGTGGTATCTCTCCGGCGAGTTTCCCGGCGGCCGCCCGTTGTGGGAAGCCTGCGGCGCGAGAATCGTCAGCGACATCGACGTCTTCACACGTCGCAAACTCTGGCTGCTCAACGCCGGCCATTCCCTGCTCGCCTACGCCGGTCTCGCGCGCGGGCACGCACATATCGACGAAGCGATGCGAGACGCTTCGTGCCGACGGTGGCTCGACGAGCTCTGGGACGACGTCGATCCGGTGCTGCCCCTGCCCCCGGATGAGAAGGAGCAGGCACGACGCACGCTGGTGGCGCGGTTCGAGAACCCGCGGATCAAGCACCGCCTCGCCCAGATCGCACGAGACGGTTCGGAGAAGCTCACCGAGCGCAGCGCTCCCATCGTCGCCGGACGTATCCGCGCCGGAGCTTCACCCGGCACCGGGCAGATCCGCCTGTGGGGCGCATGGCTCGTCCATCTGCGCAGCCGATGGACGCCGGACGAGGATCCCGGCGCGAGCGCCATCGCCGCCCGCGCGCGACATGACATCGACGACGGGGCGGCAGCGGTCGTCGACCATCTGCTGCCGCGTGATGTCGCAGGCGAGCCGCGGCTGAATCACCTGGCCTCGGCGGTCGCCGCCGCGGCCGCAGAGATCGGAGGCACCCCATGATCATCGATAGGGCTGAGGTGATCGTCACCAGTCCGGATCGGAACTTCGTGACGTTGAAGATCACGACTTCCGACGGGGTGACGGGTCTGGGGGATGCGACGCTGAACGGCCGTGAGCTGGCGGTGGTGGCGTATCTGAGAGAGCATGTGGTGCCGTTGCTGGCCGGGCGTGATCCGCATCGGATCGAGGACGCGTGGCAGTTCTTGTACCGGTCGGCGTATTGGCGTCGGGGGCCGGTGACGATGGCGGCGATCGCGGCAGTCGATATGGCGCTGTGGGACATCAAGGGCAAGGTCACCGGGCTGCCGGTGTACCAGCTGCTCGGTGGTGCGTCCAGGGAGGGTCTGCTCGCCTACGGGCACGCGTCGGGGAAGGAGCTGCCCGAGCTGTTCGACTCGGTGCGCGAGCATCTCGCCGACGGGTATCGGGCGATCCGGATCCAGTCGGGCGTTCCCGGGCTGAAGGCGATCTACGGCATCGCCTCGCAGGCATCGGACACCGGTGGCGGCGAAGCGCGCTACGACCACGAGCCGGCCCGCCGCGGCGAGCTGCCGGTGCAGGAGGACTGGGACACGCGGGCGTATCTGCGCCACCTTCCCGGGGTGTTCGAGGCGGTGCGGCACGAGTTCGGGCCGGAGCTGCCGTTGTTGCACGACGGGCATCACCGGATGACGCCGATCCAGGCGGCGAAGCTCGGCAAGGACCTCGAACCCTTCGACCTGTTCTGGCTGGAGGACTGCACCCCAGCCGAGAACCAGGAGGCCCTGCGTCTGGTGCGCCAGCACACGACGACGCCGTTGGCGATCGGGGAGATCTTCAACACCGTGTGGGACTTCCAGGACCTCATCCGGGAGCAGCTCATCGATTACGTGCGCGGTGCGGTGACCCACATGGGCGGGATCACGCCGTTGAAGAAGACCATCGACTACGCCGCGCAGTACCAGATCAAGTCCGGGTTCCACGGGCCCACCGACATCTCCCCGGTCGGCATGGCCGCCCAGGCCCACCTCGGCCTGGCGATCCACAACTTCGGCATCCAGGAGTACATGCCCCACGGCGAGAAGACCAACCAGGTCTTCGAGCAGTCCTTCACCTGGCAGGACGGTCTGCTCCACCCCGGCGACCAGCCCGGCCTCGGCGTCACCCTCGACACCGATGAGGCAGGAAGGTACCCCTACGAACGCGCCTACCTGCCCTACAACCGCCTCGCCGACGGCACCATGCATGACTGGTGACCACCCGCACGGTTAGTGCACAGCCGTACCCATCTCACGCATGGCTCGCGAGATGCGCACCTTTGCGACGAAACCACGTCCGAAGGTGCGCATCTCGACGAAAGGTGCGCAACTCGACAGCGGGGTGCGGGCCTCGACCGATGGGAAACTGTCACACATCCAGGGACTGGCGAACGAACCGAGAAGAGGGACTCGTACATGGAGACCGAAGATGATCTCGCTGGAGTGAAGGCACGCGCGGCCGAGCGGCTCGCTGTCGAGCGCGATGCGCTCGTGGCGCTCAGTCACCGCATCCACGCGGACCCTGAACTGTCGTGGCAGGAGCACCGAGCGGCTGCCGCAGTCGCCGATGCCCTCAGGGGCGCCGGATTCGACACTCAGGCCGGCGCGTACGGCGTCGACACCGCGGTGGAGGCGGTGCGCGGCGACGGCGACATGACCGTGGTGATCTGCGCGGAGTACGATGCGCTTCCCGGTGTCGGGCACGCGTGCGGGCACAATGTGATCGCCACCATCGGCATCGGGGCCGCCATTGCCCTGGCCGACGTCGCCCATGACGCAGGCCTACGGGTGAAGCTGCTGGGCACTCCGGCGGAGGAGCACGGCGGCGGCAAGGTTTCGCTGCTGGCCGCTGGTGCGTTCGAGGACGCGACGTGCTCGCTCATGGTGCATGGTGGCACGGGAGACGACGCGAAAGCGGCGACCGTGGCGTTCGCGGCTGTCGAGCGTTTCGAGGTGGAGTTCACGGGCCGCGCCGCCCACGCCGCAGCTGCACCGGAGAAGGCGATCAACGCCGGTGCCGCGGCGACGCTCGCCCTGACGGCGATCGGACTGCTTCGTCAGCAACTTCCCGGTGGCACCAGCGTCAACGCCTTCGTCTCGGACGGCGGGGAGGCGACGAACATCATCGCCGAGCGGGCCGTCGTGCAGGCAGAGGTGCGTGCCCACGATCTCGACACCTGGCGCGACCTGAAGCGCCGCATCCTCGCCTGCCTCGAAGGAGCGGCGATCGCCATGGGCTGCCATTGGGAACACAGGCGCACCGAGCATCCGTACGCACCGTTGGTGCAGCATCCGGAACTCTCCGCGTTCTGGGACGCGAACCTGGTCGGCCTCGGCCGCGCGCCCGTTTCATCAGTCGGCGAGGCGCGCGGCTCCACCGACATGGGCAACGTCTCGCAGGTCCTACCTGCGCTGCACCCGATGATCTCGTTCCTCGGGGAGACAGCCGTTCCTCACCATCCGGATTTCGCGGCCGCCGCGGCGTCCCCAGCCGCCGATGACGCGATCATCGACGGCGCCACAGCGCTCGCGTGGACGGTCATCGATGCCGCGCTGTCGCCGGAGGTACGGGAAGACCTACTCGCCCGCCAGTCGGCGCGACCAGCAGGTGCGACACGCGAGACGATGCAGAACTGACCGTACGAGCGACCGCGCCTGCGGCTGTGAGACGCGGAGCCTCACCGACGGTGTCGCGCGCCTGCGTCTTTCGTCCGGTGCAGCCAGTACCCACAGAACTCGTGCCAGCGAAGCGAGCGCTCCCGTCGGAGCTCGGTCTGCATGGCGATCTCATCAAGGAAGAGCTGCGGGTTCTTCGGCCCGTAGGTCGTGGTCCAGTAGCTGTTGCCGATCATGTCGCTTCCCCCGGTCGCCCGTGTCCTGCGAGGGTACCTCTGGCCTCCCTCGCATGGAAGGGCACCCGTGAATCCTTCGCGGTCGAGGCCCCGGCCCCGATCGCCAGAAGGATCGTCAGCGCAGCGTAGACCCACGGATCGAACCGCACACCGCCGCGGTAGGTGATCTTGCCGGGGCTCGGTCAGAACTCTGAATCGGTCACGACCTCGCGCTGTCGCCACGGGCGCGTCAAGCCCCCGGTCACACCGCGACGTCCCCGACCAGATTCACCCTCACGCCGAGCTTGTCGAACATCGCCGCCTTGGCCAGCAGCGCTTTGTCGGCCGTTTCAGCATCCGGCGCGTAGACGGTCTGTGCATGGTTGGCCTTGTGGCGGGCCATGAACTGGTCGCGGGTCACGCCGTGCAGCACGACGTTGGCGATCGGCCATTCCGGGTTCGTGGCGTTCTTGCGGCGCTGGGTCTCCTCATCCGGAAGCTCGACCACCGTGCCGCGGAAGATGTCGACCTGCAGCACACCGTCCTCGATGAACACGCGCGAGAGCACGACTTCGCCAGGCTTGGAGACACCGTTGATCGTCGCGCCGCCCGCCGGGAAGAACACGTGCCCCTGGCGCCAGCCCTCTGCCTTGTCCCAGCCGCCGAGGTGCGAACCGGGAACGGATCCGGAGATCTCGTACACCCATACGAACTCGCCGTCGTACTCCTCGCCCCAGCGCACGTCGTGCAGGGTGTTGTCCGGCACGAGGCCCATCGCGCGCCACACGCGGTCGGTGACCAGCGCGTCGACGGCGACGCCCTCATCGACCTCGTTGAAGTGCGGTACGGCACGGCCCGCGAACAGTTCGCGCGAGCCGTCGCGTGAGAACGCGGGAGGACGCTCGGTCGAGTTCAGCAGGCCTTCCGGCAGGTCGGACGCGGGCGCGAGGTCCTTCAGACCCTGCTGATACTGGATGCCGATCGCGTCGAGGCCGAAGTCGTCGGCGATCCGGAGTGCGGCGATGTACATCCGGTACTGCTCGCGCAGCTGCCGCTCGGTGAGCTCGGTGGTCTCGTCCGTGCCGAGCCTGAAGGTCATGCCCTTCTCGATCAGCCACTCGCCGATCGCGTCGGCCTCATCATCGGTGACGTGCTGCATCTCCGCGTACAGCGCCGACTGGCTCAGCCGCTCCTTGTAGATGCCGATCGGGTTGAGCAGCTCGTCGTCGATGATCGCGTTGTACATCCCCATGCAGCCCTCGTCGAGCACGCCGATGATGGCCTTCTCCTCGAGCAGCTGCTCAGCCAGGGCCCGTCCGAGCTCGCGCTCGTCGCCGGCAGGCAGCTCGGGCAGGGCGCGCACGTGCGAGGCGTCGTGCGTGATCGTACCGGTGGAGATCCATTCCCGGATGCCGCCGGCGAACCACTCATCGGTGAAGTCGACCGACCAGATGGTCGAGTAGGCGATGCCCGCCTTCGTCATCGAGCCGTTCAGGCCGAGCAGTCCGACCAGCCCGGGCCAGTCGCCGGCGAAGTTCGCCACGGTCAGGATGGGGCCGCGGTGCGAGCGCAGCCCCGCGAGCACGTGGTGCGAGTACTGCCAGTTCGCGATCGCGACAATCAATGGGGCGTCGGTCGGGATGTTCTGGAACACCTCGAGCCCCATCCGCTGGCTCGAGATGAAGCCGTGCCCTGTGGCGGGATCGACGCCGAAGGCGCGCGTCACGCTCCAGCCGAGCTTTTCGACGGCGGCGGTGACGCCGGCTTCGACAGAGCGCTGCGTCTCCCACCCTGCGGTGTTGGCGGATTCGCGCAGGTCGCCGGATGCGATCAGGTACGCGGTGTTCGGCGCGAGCGCGGGGCGGGCTGTGCGCGCGGGGAATGCGTAGGTCATGTCTGGCTCCTCGTTGAGTGGTCGGACGGGCTCAGGCGTACGCCTCGACGACCCGGATGATCTCGGCGACGGCCGCCTCATCCGGCTCGTCCAGCGCCATCCGGCTGCGGGCGTCTACGACGCCCATCCGGCGCAGGGCCGCCTTCATCCGTGGCATGTCGCCGCCGATGACCGAGACGAGATCGTCGACGTCGGCCTGGGCTCGGGAGATGCGTTCGGCGTCTCCCGACTCCGCCGCCTCCGCGAGCGCGCGGAACGGCTTCGGCAGCACGGATGACACCCCCGAGACGACACCGTCGGCGCCGCGCTCCCCCGCCGCGATGAGATCACGGTCGGCCCCGGTGTAGACGACGAAGCCGTCGGGCGCCGCGTCGCGGTAGGCGGCGATCTCGTCGAGGGTGAGCTCACTGGCTTTGACCCCCACCACGTTCGGCAGCGCCGCGAGCCGAGCCAGCAGTTCGGGCGAGACGGCGTTCCCCGTGCGGTTCGGGAACGCGTAGACGTACAGCTGTCCGTCGCCGACCGCGGCGGACAGCGCCTCGTAGTACGCGTACATGCCGTCGTCCGAGGCGGGCAGATAGAACGGCGTGACGGCGGCGAACTCCCGCGCGCCGAGTTCGCGTGCCTTCTGCACGAGCCGCACGGCCTCGAAGGTGCTCGCCGCGCCGACGTGCACGACCACGCGCATCGCGCCCGACAGTTCGTCCAGCGCCGCATCGACGATCTGCGCGAACTCGGCGTGGTCGATGGCGGGGAACTCCCCAGTCGTGCCCAGCACGAACGCGCCTTCGTTCCCCGACTTCGCCACGTGGCGGAAGATGGCGCGGCTGCCGTCGATGTCGAGCGAGCCGTCCTCCCGGAACGCCGTCGGAATGGCTGTGAGGATGTCTCGCCTGGTCATGTATCTGACCCCTTCTTGTCGGTCCTGCGCCGCGATCTGCGCGGCTTGTCTTCGTTGCGGATGGTGGAGGTGAGCATGCCGGGCTCGTCGCGCATCGATTCGTGCGCCTGCTCGATCTCGGCGAATGTGTCCTCGCTCAGCACGGAGTCTGCGAACGACCCCCGCTTGTCCTTGGGCTTGCGCGCATTCCGGATGGCCGGCAGCACAACGGATGCCACGGCGAGCGCGAGCAGGATCAGCGCGATCGGGCTGACGACGGAGAAGAACGGCTGCGTCGGCAGGATCTGCAGGGTGCGCGCGAGGTTCTCCTCGGCGAGCGGCCCCAGGATCAGCCCCAGCACGATCGGCCCCGCCGGGATCTCGAGTCGCTTGAGTGCGAGCCCGATCACGCCGAACACCAGCATCTGGACCACGGTGCTGACGCTGTTGGACGTCGCGTAGGTGCCGATGACGCAGAAGATGAGGATGCCGCCCCACAGATACGGCCGAGGCAGGTCGAGCAGCTTCACGATCCCCTTCATCCGGACGAGGCTGAGCACGAGTGCGAGCAGGGTCGCGACGATCATGATCGCGGTGATCGACACGACCAGATCCGGTCGGTCGGTGAACAGCGTCGGGCCTGGGGCGATGCCCCAGATGATCATCGACCCGATCATCACCGCCATCACGGAGTCGCCGGGGATGCCCAGCGCCATCGTGGTCGTCAGCGATCCGCCGAGCGTGGCGCTGGAGGCCGTGTCGCTCGCGGCGACGCCTTCGATCGACCCCTTGCCGAACTGCTCCGGGTGCTTCGAGATGCTGCGCGCCCTGTCCCATCCGATCAGTCCTGCGATGTCGCCGCCGGCCGCCGGGATGAGACCGACGCCGAGTCCGATGCCGCCGGAGACGGCGACCGCGCGCCCCGACTGCTTGAACTCCTTGCGGTTCGGCAGCCAGCGTCCGAGTGACGAGATGGGACGCGTGCGGTTCGCGCGGTGCGTGAGCAGCTGGTCGAGCAGCTCTGCGATGCCGAACAGCCCGATGATGACCGCGATGAAGTCGAGCCCGTCGACGAGTTCGAGCAGGCCGAAGGTGAAGCGCTCGTCGTTGGTCGCGCTGTACAGGCCGACGGTTCCGAGCATCAGCCCGATCACGCCGGCGAGGATGCCCTTGAGCATCGATTTCGACGAGATGCCGATCATGATCGCGATGCCGAACACGACGAGGGCGAACAGCTCGGGCGACCGGAACCAGTCGCGCGCCAGCGTCGCCACCGGCACGGCCAGGACGGCGAACAGCACGACCGAGGCGAGGATGCCGACGGCGCTCACGATGGCGGAGAGCGTGAGGGCGAGACCGGCCCTGCCCTGCTTCGCCATCGGATAGCCGTCGAAGGTCGTGGCGACCGACGCCGGAGTTCCTGGCGTGTTCACGAGGATCGCCGGAACGCGGTCGCCGAAGTTCGCCGCGACGTAGATCGTCAGCAGCACGGCGAGGCCCTGCACGGGCTCGAGCGTCATCGTGAACCCGGCGGCGAGCGCGACCGCCATGGTCGCGGTGATGCCGGGGAAGGCGCCGACCAGGAAGCCGAGCGCGAGCCCGACGAGCATGTAGAGCACGACGGACACATCGAGCAGGGCACCGAGGCCGTCGACGATGGCGTTCACAGCGGGATCCTCAGAACGATGCCGAACAGAATGTAGATGAAGGCCGTCAGGCCCACCGGATAGGCGATGAGCCCGATCCAGCGCCGGTGGCCGAACAGGAGCAGCAGCGACAGCAGATACAGCGCCGCGATGATCGGGAACAGCTGGATCCGGTACCCGGCCAGGATCACCGACTGCGCGCTCCACGCCGCCACGAAGGCGCCGGAGATCACGACGGTCAGCATGACGCGGAGCGGGCCGCCCGTCGCGACGCTCTCCAGGTCGTCGCGCCGGGGCGCCGGTCTGGCGACGGCGATGACGAGCAGCACGATGGAGACCGAGAGTCCGGCCACGCCGAGCACGGTCGGCCAGGTGCGCGCGTCCATCGCGGCGACGGCTGACTCGTCGCGCAGAGCGATCTGCGTTGCCAGGCCGAGGTAGCCGGCGGTGAACGCAACGGCGACCGCAGCCGCCGTGATCTCGAGCGCCCGTGACGGACGAGGCCGAGCGGCCTCGTCCGTCACGGCGTGCTGTGCCGCCTCACTCAACCGAGAAGCTCCGCGAAGCGGTCGAACTGCTCCTCGACGAACGTCTGGTGCTCGTCGGCACTGCGGTAGACGACGAGGTTGCCGGCGTCCGCCTGGAACTGGGTGTATGAATCGCTCTCGACGGCGTCCTTCACGGCGCTCTCGAGAGTGTCGTGCACCTCATCCGGCAGCCCCGTGGGTGCGTACATGCCGCCCCAGCCACCGAAGACGACGCCGTCGGTTCCGAGCGCCTCGTTCGCGGTCGGAACGTCGGGAAGGTCGGGGTGCGCATCCTCATCCATGACGGCGAGGATCCGCACCGAGTCCTGCTGTGCCAGCGCCTCGCCGACGCCCGAGACCGAGGCGACGACCTCGCCGGAGGCCGCAGCGCTCACGGCAGGAGCGCCGCCGTCGTACGGAACCGGCGTCACATCGATACCCGCGGCCTCGGCGAACCCGAGCGAGGCTGCCTCCCAGATCGACCCGGCGCCCGAGTTCGAGACGGTGACCTCACCGTCTTCAGCCGCCGCGATCAGGTCATCGACGGTTTCGATGCCGCTGTCGGCGCCGACGGCGATGACGCCCGGCGCGTTCATGATCTGGCCGAGGAAGTCGTAGTTCTCGGGCAGCACATCGGCGTTCTGCGTCGTGTTCAGCATCGCGATCTCGACCGGGGCGAAGCCGATCGTGTAGCCGTCGGCCTCCTGGTCGGCGACGTACTCCATGGCCTTGGCGCCGGAAGCGCCCGGCATGTTCTCGGGAATGACGCTGCCGCCGAGGGTCTTCTCGAGCTCCGCGGCGAGCGCGCGCGACGAGAGGTCGCTGCCGCCGCCAGCGTCGGCCTGGATGATGAGCCGGATGTCGTCGCTCGGATATTCGGCGGCGCTCTCTTCGGAGACCGGCGTGCACGCGGCCAGCGCGGCAGCCACGAGGCCGAATCCCGCGACAGCGGCGGTGGTGCGAATGAAACGGGGCATCGTTGCTCCTCCTCGGTGCAGGGACCGACGACTTCGCCGGCTGCCCCGATCATGACACGTTTACTGTTAACAGTCAACGGCGTCTATGTGCCCGTCCATCCGATGCCAGAGAACGACCTTCGCGCCGTGCCTGCGGTCGATCTGCAACACCGGATCGAGCGCGGAGATCGCGCGGTGGCGTGCGTGGGGCGAGCACGTGGCGGTCGCTGAGGCGAAGTCCCGGCACGGGAACGGGCCGCGGGTGCGAACGAACGGGCCGGTCGCGGGGCTCAGCGGGCGTCGAGCTCCAGTCGCATCCGCTCCTCGGCGCGCACAAGGTGGTCAGCCAACTCGGCGGCGACGGGCTCGGCATCGCCGGCGCGGATCAGGTCGAACAGCACGCGGTGCGAGTGCGCCGACTCGTGCAGATCCTCGTCGTGGTTGATCGTGACCTCGAGCAGCGCCATGAACGTCGGCTCGTACTGCCGCCAGGTCGCCAGCAGACGGGGATGGCCCGCCAATTCGTAGAAGGACGAGTGGAAGTCGACGTCGGCACGATAGAAGTCGGCATGATCCCCCTCGTCCGCTGCGCGCTCCATCCGCTCGACGAGCCGCTCGACGGGCTGCCACACTTCCTCGTCGCCGCCCAGCGCACGCCGAACGGCGAGCTGCTCGAGTGCGCCGCGCAGGCTGTAGAGCTGCTCGATGTCGTCGAGCGTGAGCCCCCGGATGTAGATGCCGCGCGGTCGGCGCGTCTCGACCAGTCCCTCGTAGACGAGCAGAGAGACGGCGTCGCGGACGGGCCCGCGGCTCACGCCGAATTCCTCGGCGACTGCTTCCTCTGTCAGCCGATCGCCCTGCGCGAGCTCGCCGCGCACGATCCGTCGCCGGAGGATGTCCGCGACCTGCTCGCCGAGCGATACCCCGCGTTTCACCGTGTCGCGCACAGCACCCCCTCGCGTTTCGTTGACTGTCAACAGGGTACATCCGGATGCGGCTGACCCTCGCGACGCGGCATTCTGACTCCGACACGCGCGCGACGCCCGGCACGGTTCGCCGATGAGATGCGCCGGTGTCTGACAGGAGAGCGGCCAGATCGGCATATGTCAGCGCGAACGGCCCCGCTCAACGGTCGGCGCAGGGCACCAGTGTGCGGAAGCAGATCGCCTCGTCAGCGCCCCTGCGGCCGCCACAGCACCACGTCGGTGCGGCGGCGCACGCGGGTGCCGCTCGTGAGGGTGACCACGGCACCGGATGTCTCGGCCGCGAACACCCGCGCACCCGGGCGGTTCTCGCGCTCGGCACGGAGTTCGCTCTGCAGCTGCACGACGCGGTGGCGCAGGTCGGTCACTTCGTCCTCGAGGTCGAGGATGCGGGCGATCGCCGGCAGACTGATGCCCTCGTTCGACAGCTCCTGCACCTGGCGCAGCTGCCGGATGTTGCGCAGCGAGTACCTGCGCGACCCGCCCTGGGTGCGTCCGGGAACGACGAGACCGATCCGGTCGTACTGGCGCAGGGTCTGCGGGTGCATCCCGGCGAGCTCAGCGGCGGGCCCGATCCGCAGAATCGGGTCGTCTTCGCCGACGTCGTCGAACTGCTGCATCCGGTGCACCTCCTCGCTGCTCTCCAGGCTACGTGCCCATTCCCCCGTCAGTTCTTCATTTCTGGCACATCTCCGGTGCTGTGCACCCCATGAGATGTGCCAGAAATGAAGATTTGTGCCGCGGTCAGGCGGACGCGCGGGCTCGATGGAGCCAGTCGTCGCGGGGGTTCTCGTGCGCCTCGACGTCGCGGAAGTGCTCGAGCGCTTCGCGCTGCGCCTCGGTGAGATGGCCGGGGACCACGATCTGCACCTCGGCGAGCAGGTCGCCCGTGCCCTTCTTCGACGCGATGCCCCTGCCCTTCACGCGCAGCACGCGGCCGGACGGGGTTCCCGCCGCCACCTTCAGCTTCACGGTGTCGCCGTCGAGAGTCGGCACCTCGACCGTCGAGCCGAGCGTCGCCTCCGTGAACGTCACCGGCACGGTCACCCGCAGGTTGAGCCCGTCGCGGCTGAACACCGGATGCGGCCGCACGGTCACGTCGACGACGATATCGCCGTTCTCGCCGCCGTTCGGCGAGGGCCTGCCGCGCCCGCGCAACCGGATCTTCTGCCCATCGGCGACACCTGCCGGCACCTTGATCTTGAACGAGGTGCCGTCTTCGCTCTGCAGCGAGAGGGTGTCACCGTTCGCCGCGCGCAGGAAGTCCAGTGTCGTCCTGGCACGCAGGTCCTGGCCCTTCGTCGGCATGCCGAACCCGGCACGGCGACCGCCGCCAGCGCCCTGCCCGAACATCGAGAAGATGTCTTCGAAGCCGCCTCCGCCGGTGCCGGTGCCGGCACCGCCGAAGTGACTGAACACGTCGTCGAAACCGCCGCCGCCCGGCCCGCCGGAGGTGAAGCGCGCGCCGGAACCCATGGCGCGGATCTCGTCGTACTCGCGGCGCTGGTCGGGGTCGGAGAGCACCGAGTACGCCTCGCTGATCTCCTTGAACTTCGCCTCGGCCTTCTCATCGCCCGGGTTCGAATCCGGGTGGTACGTACGGGCGAGCTTGCGATAGGACTTCTTCAGCTCGGTGTCGGAGGCGTCCTTCGACACCCCGAGCATCGCGTAGAAATCCTTGTCGAACCAGTCCTGGCTAGCCAACTTATGACCCTTTTCGATCGACCGGATGGCCCTGCCGCGCTCTCAGAGGGAGCGGGAGGGCCACCCGGATGGGATTACTCGGCAGGAACGGCGACGACGACCTTCGCCGGCCGCAGTTCCACATCGCCCAGGCGGTAGCCGACCTCGACGACCTCGAGGATCGTCGGCTCGGTCTGGCCGGGAGTCGGCTGCTGGAAGACGGCCTCGTGCTGCTGCGGGTCGAACGCGTCGCCCGCCTCGCCGTACGACACGAGCCCGACGTTCACCGCCACGGCGCGCATCTTCTCGGCGACGAGCGCGAACGCCGACCCCTCTTCGAGGTCGCCGTGCTGCTGCGCGCGATGCAGGTCGTCGAGCACCGACAGCATGCTCTTCGCGACCGCCCCCTTGGCACGGTCGATCTCGATCTGGCGCTGCTCCTCGGTACGGCGACGGTAGTTCGCGTACTCCGCCTGCAGTCGCTTCAGGTCGTGCAGCAGCTGCGTCTCGTAGTCGCTGTGCTCCGCTTCCGCAGCCTCGTCGGTCTGCTCGGCGTCGAGGATGTCGTCGATCGTCAGGCCGTCGCCCTCAGTCTGCTCGCCCGCACCCGACGCACCTGCACCGGATTCGGCCTCGCTCTGCTCGGCCTGCCCCGCCTCGTCCGGGGCCTGGTCGCCCGCCTGCGCTTCGGGGGCGGAAGCGGCTGCCTCCGCCCCCTCGGCGTCAGGGCGGACCTCGTCGTTGTCGTCGAAGCCCTTGCCCGTCATTACTTCTTCTCGTCCTCGTCGTCGTCGACGACCTCGGCGTCCACGACGTCCTCGTCCGACTCAGCCGAAGCGCCGTCGGCGCCCGCCTCGCCGGCCGCGGCGCCATCTGCCTGGGCCTGGCTGTAGATCGCCTCGCCGAGCTTCGTCTGCGACGCGTTCAGCTTGTCGAGCGCGGTCTTGACCGCGTCCTCGTCCTCACCGGCGAGCGCCGTCTTGAGCCCGTCGACGTCGCCCTGCACCTCGGTCTTGACGTCCTCAGGCAGCTTGTCGTCGTTCTCCGAGATGAGCTTCTCGATGGAGTAGACGAGCGACTCCGCCTGGTTGCGCTGCTCGAGAGCCTCCGCGCGCTGCTTGTCCTCAGCGGCGTTCTCCTCGGCCTCGCGCACCATCCGGTCGATGTCCTCCTTGGGAAGCGAGGAGCCGCCCGTGATGGTCATCGACTGCTCAGTGCCTGTGCCCTTGTCCTTCGCCGAGACGTGCACGATGCCGTTCGCGTCGATGTCGAAGGTGACCTCGACCTGCGGCACGCCGCGCGGTGCGGGGGCGATGCCGGTCAGCTCGAAGGTGCCGAGCGGCTTGTTGTCGCGGGTGAACTCGCGCTCACCCTGGAACACCTGGATCGCGACCGACGGCTGGTTGTCGTCGGCGGTCGTGAACGTCTCACTGCGCTTGGTCGGAATGGCGGTGTTGCGCTCGATGAGCTTCGTCATCCGGCCGCCCTTGGTCTCGATGCCGAGCGACAGCGGGGTGACGTCGATGAGCAGAACGTCCTTACGCTCGCCCTTCAGCACGCCGGCCTGCAGCGCCGCGCCGACGGCGACGACCTCATCAGGGTTGACGCTCTTGTTCGCGTCCTTGCCCGTCTCGCCCTTGACGAACTCGGCAACGGCCGGCATGCGGGTCGAACCACCGACGAGCACGACGTGCGCGATCTCGCTCATCTTGACGCCGGCCTCGGCCATCACGTCGTGGAACGGCTTCTTGGTGCGCTCGAGCAGATCGCTGGTGAGCTCCTCGAACTTCGCGCGGGAGAGCGTCTCACTGAGCGAGACCGGCCCGTTCTCGGTGAGCGAGAGGTACGGCAGCGTGATCGAGGTCGAGGTCGAGCTCGACAGCTCCTTCTTCGCCTGCTCCGCGGCCTCCTTGAGACGCTGCAGCGCGATCTTGTCGCCTGCGACGTCGACGCCCGTCTCGTTCTTGAACTGCTTGATCAGGTGGTCGACGATGCGCTGATCCCAGTCGTCGCCGCCGAGGCGGTTGTCACCGCTGGTCGCGCGCACCTGGATCGTCGAGAAGTCGTCGTCCTTGCCCACCTCGAGCAGCGAGACGTCGAACGTACCGCCACCGAGGTCGAAGACCAGGATGAGCTCGTCCTCCTGGCCCTTGTCGAGGCCGTAGGCGAGGGCGGCGGCGGTGGGCTCGTTGATGATGCGGAGCACGTTGAGGCCCGAGATCTCACCGGCCTCCTTCGTGGCCTGGCGCTCGGCGTCGTTGAAGTACGCGGGCACGGTGACGACCGCGTCGGTGACCGTGTCGCCGAGGTACTCCTCTGCGTCGCGCTTGAGCTTCTGCAGGATGCGCGCCGAGATCTCCTGCGGCGTGTATGCCTTGCCGTCGACCTCCTGCGTCTTCCAGTCGGTGCCCATGTGGCGCTTGACCGACGCGAGGGTGCGGTCGACGTTGGTCACGGCCTGTCGCTTGGCGGTCTCACCGACGAGCACCTCGCCGTCCTTCGTGAATGCGACCACCGACGGGGTGGTCCTGGCGCCCTCGGCGTTGGCGATAACCTTCGGCTCGCCGCCCTCGAGGACGGAGACGACCGAGTTGGTCGTTCCAAGGTCGATACCCACAGCACGTGCCATGTCTTGCTCCTTCTCGTCAGAGTGTCAGAAGTCTGCTCACGAAACCTCAGTCGTGATGACTCAAGTGTAGAACCTGAGCCGGAAGGAGTCAAATTAACTTGATACGAGTCGGCTCAAGTTTTGCATCGTGCCGCACGGTGATCCGGATCACAGCATCGAAGCGACGTCCGATCCCACCGACGGGTAGCTCGCCGGCATCGCCCTGAGCTGCTCCGCGGTCAGCCCAAGGGCGATCGCCATCGAGAACACGTTCACCGCCTCGGCGTACTCAGGGCCGAACAGGTGGGCGCCGAGGATGCGGTCGTCGTCGGCGTCCACGATGATCTTCGCAGCTGCGGCCTTCTCGCCGACGCGGTAGTTCGAATACCAGGAGCCGGTGTCGGAGAACCGCACGTCGATGTGGTGCCCCGCCTCGCGCGCCGCGGCCTCGGTCATCCCGACCCCGGTCAGCTCCGGGATGGTGAACACGGTGCTCGAGACCCCGGTGTAGTCGGGGGCCGTCTCGGCACCGGTCAGCATGTTCGAGGCGGCGACGCTGCCCTCGCTCGAGGCGACGGGCGTCAGCGGACGCCCACGGGTCGCCGCAGCGTCGCCCGCCGCCCACACAGCCGAGTTCGTGGTGCTCTGCAGGTGCGGATGCACCGTGACGCCGCGGTCATCGTGCGCGACCTGCGCCGCGTCGAGCTCGAGCCCGTCGAGCGCGGGGGCGCGACCGGCTCCGTGCACGACCAGGTCCGCTTCCACCGCATCATCCGTGCCGGCCATCTGGATGTCGAAGGCTCCGGATGTCGTCTGACGCACGCTTGCCGGGGTCGTCGAGAGCCGGACGTCGATGCCGGCAGATCTTGTCCGTTCGACGAGCCGATCGACGAGGTCGGGGTCGAATCCGCGCAGCGGGCGCTCCGAGCGACTGAGGATCGTGCACTGCGCCCCGGCACGGGCGGCGATGTGCGCGAACTCGAACGAGATGAACCCTCCCCCGATGAACACGATGCGCTTCGGCAGCGTCTCGAGCCCGAGGAAGGCGGTGCTGTCGATCACGTGCTCGCCGCCAGGCAGGTCGAGCGGCTTCGGCGCGGCGCCCGAGGCGATCAGGAAGCGCTCGGCGCGGTGCACCTGCCCGTCGACGTCGAGCGCATCCGGCGCGACGAATCGCGCCGTGCCGTGCAGGGTGGTGATGCCGCTGTCGTCCAGACCCTCTTCGATCTGGCGCGACATCGCGTCGGTGAATCCGCGCTTGTGCCGCTGCAGCGCCGACCAGTCGATGCGCAGCCCGTCGTCGACGATGCCGCGATCGCGCATCAGCGCCGCCGACTCGATGACCTCCGCCCCGCGCCGCAGGATCTTCTTCGGGTCGCACCCGCGCAGCGCGCACGTGCCGCCGTACGGCAGTGCATCGACGATGCCGACTCGCCACCCCTCGGCCGCCGTCGCGTGCGCGGCCGACAGGCCGGCGGTTCCCGTACCGATCACCAGCAGATCGAAGTTCTCGCTCACAGTGTGCTCCTTCGTCCGAGGGCGACGCCCGTGGCCGCTCGCCCGCCTCATCGTGCCGCGGCGACGATCCGGAGCTCCGCATCCCACGGAAGAACGCGCGGTCACCCCGTCTTCTTGCGTTATGCGACCTGTACGCGCTGATCGCCCAGAACGTATTCGACAGCCAGACCGCCGCCGACCGCTTCGAGGTAGCTCCGGATTGTGCCGATCTTCGCGCTGTCGAGATCGCCGTGTTCGATCTTCGAGACCTGCCGCTGTCCGACACCGATGCGTTCGGCCAATTCTGTCTGAGTAAGGCCGGCGCGCTCACGCAGTTCGCGCAGGCGGTACGCGCGCACCTCCGCGAGCATCCGCTCCTTGTGCGCGTCAACGTTCTCTCGATCCACAGGATGGGTCGCGACGAATTCCTTCACCGACATAGCCATGGGGTCAGTCTCCTTTCGATCTCCTGAGATGGTTGTCAAAGAGGTCATCGGCCATCGGGATGTTCTTCTTGTACCAATGCGTCCAGTTCCCTGCCTTGTCGCCGGCAATCAGCATGATCGCCGATCGCTCGGGATCGAAAGCGAACAGGACACGAAGCTCAGAGCGCCCTGCTGATCCCGGTCGAAGCTCTTTCATGTTCCGATGCCGGGACGATGCCACCGTGTCCACGATCGGCCGCCCCAGCTGAGGACCGCGATCCTCGAGCAACTCGATCGCCGCCACCACTTGCTCTCGTGAGTTGTCATCCAGCGAAGCGAGCCAGCCCGCGATCAACTCGATGTCCACGCTCCACACGCAACCAGTGTAGACCCTCTAAGGTCTGCGCCGCAGTATGCGCGATTCACGACACGGAGAGGCACCGATGACGCGTCGCGTCCGTCACGCTCGCACCGGAGACGCCACCGGCATCCCCATCGTCGTCTGCTGCCGCGAGCGCCGCCCGGTGCAGCGACGCCGGCAACTCGTCGATGCGACAACGAGTCACACAGGAGAATGGGCGATGTGCATCCCTCTCACAGCATCGCCCATCCGCCGACCGACACGGTTGCAGCCATCGTCGGCACCCTGACCGAACGCGGATTCCCCGTCGCCGTCGGCGGCTCCGCGGTGCTCGCCTCACTGGGCCTGATCGACCAGGTGCGCGACTGGGACGTGACGTGCGAGGGCGATCCGGATGAGGCCGCCCAGGTTCTGGACGCGCTCGGAGCGAGCTGGACTGCGCCGCAGAGTGCCGGCCGTCCGTTCGCGACCGGCGCGCGGTACGTCGTCGATGCCGGCGACCACGAGATCGACGTGCTGGTGAACTTCGCGGCGTGGGACGGCGACCGCATCGAGCGCTTTCCCGTGCGCACGAGCACGACGTGGCTCGGCCTCCCCATCGCCGACCCGGATGTCTGGACGAACGCGTACCGTCTCATCGGCCGTCCGGAGCGCGCGGCGGCGCTGGCTTCACGCGATCCGGGCTACCGCCGTCCGTAGCACCCGAGTTCACACCGTCGGGATGGTGTCCGTCCCGACGGTGCGGTCCCGGAACTCCGGCTCCAGCGCGCGCAGGCGCCGGTCGGTTGCGCGGCGCTCCGCGCTGAACGCGGCGAGCGCGATCGCTCCGCCGACGAGGGCCAGTGCCGCAGCCACCCATGCCGGGGCGACGTAGCCCCATCCGGTGGCGATCACGGCCCCGCCGAGCGCGGCGCCCAGGCTGTTGCCGATGTTGAGCGCCGAGTGGTTCAGCGCCGCGCCGATCGAACGGTGGCCGCTGGCGACGTCGAGCAGTCGCAGCTGCACGGTCGGCACGGCGGTCGCCGACGTAAGCGCGAACACGAACAGCGCGATGATCAGCGGCACGGTGTGCTGCGAGAGCAGCCCGACCAGTGCGCCCGTGACCACCAGGCAGAACAGGCCGTAGATCAGCGTGCGGCGCACGCTGATGTCGGCGAGCGCACCGCCGAGGAAGTTGCCCGCGACCATGCCGGCCCCGACGACGACCAGCGCGATGGGCACGACCCATTCCGGCGATCCGGCCGCTTCGGTCACGAATGTCGCGATGTAGCTGTAGATCGCGAAGTACGCGCCGAATCCGACCCCGCCGATCGCCACGGTCAGCCACACCTGCGGGATCCGGAAGATGCCGAGCTCCTGCCGGAAGGTGCGGCCGGGGTCGCCGGGCTGAGCGGGCACGAACCGGATGATCAGCACGAGCGCGATGATGAAGACGAAGGCGACGACGACGTAGGCCGCGCGCCACCCCAGCATCTGGCCGAGCAGGGTGCCGCCTGGCACGCCGATGAGGTTGGCGACCGACAGCCCGCCCATCACGATCGCGATCGCGCTGCCGCGTTTGGCAGGTCCGAACAGCTCGGAGGCGACGATGGCGGAGATTCCGAAGTACGCGCCGTGCGGAAGGCCGGAGAGGAAGCGCGATGCCGCGACGAGTTCGAAGTTCGGCATCAGGAACGTGAGCGCGTTGAACACCAGCAGGGCGATCACGAGCCCCACCAGCACCCGATGGCGCGGATACCGCGAGACGAACCCGGCGATCGTCGGAGCACCGACCACGACGCCGAGCGCGTACATGCTGATCAGGATGCCCGCCTGCGCGATCGCATCCTCCGGCGAGGTCGCATAGACGTCGGGGAGCAGATCGGTCGCGAGCCCTGGCAGCAGGCCCATGGAGACGAACTCCGTCATGCCGATGCCGAAGCTGCCGATGGCGAGAGAGAGGAGCGCCCTCATCGCCACACCCCTCGATTGCGTCGAGGAGGTCATCACACCAGCCTAGGCGCACCCTGAACTCCGGTGCGACCGGTTCCGCTCGGAATCGCCCGAGAGGTCACGCGGTGTTCATCTCGGCACCGCCGCCTGATCGGCCGCCCGGCGCACGATCGCGACCACGCCGCGGTCGCCGTCCACGCGCACGATGTCGCCCGTGGCGATCTCGTCGACAGGATCGACATCGCCGAACTCGGACACCGTCGGAACGCGAGTGACGACGGCGCCGAGCACGGCCTTCGTCGTCATCGCTGTGAACACCATCGCGAGCGGAGCGGTTCCCATCAGCCTGGTGCTCTGGAAGAACCCTGACCAGCCGGATGACCCCTTCGCCCCGGGGAAGACGAGGATCTTCCCCGAAAAGCTCACGTCGAACAGTTCGTGCCGGCGCTCGATGATGACGCCGCGGGCGGGGTCGATCCCTCCCCATCCGGAGATCGTCTCGTGCGAGACCAGCGCCTCACCCTCGACGACGCCGGGCACCAGGCCGCGCCCGATCAGTTCCTTCGTCATCGCAGCTCTCCTCTCCAGCGGCCCGTGACCGCAGCGTCGACACAGTCCTCGAGCGTGCCGAACCAGCCCTCGATGCCGAGGATCGCCGGCAGATAGTGCACCTGCTTGGCGGAATCGCTCGCGAACACGCGGGTTCCGTCAGGCGCGGCCTTCGACATCGCGGGGCAGGAATCGGTCAGGATGTGGGCGCCGGCGCGCTCGATGACCTCGGTGTAGCCGGAGGCGTCGGCGATCGTGCGCAGCGCCCGCGGCGTCATGATCCACATCTCCGTATCGGAGTGCAGCCGCTTGCCGTCGAGCGCGGCGGCGATTCGCTGCAGCTGATCGAGCGATGCGTGCGGGCATCCGAGCAGGATGAAGTCGACCTCACCCGACTCTCCCTGGCTGTTCAGCGTCTCGTACGCCCAGCGCCTCTCCCGCTCACCGAAGTGAACCGCCTCGGGCACCGCCTTTCCGCCGAATGCCGCCTCGACGGTCGGCGCCTCCGGCGTCAGCCCAGGTATGTGGAAGAGCTCGACGCCGCCTGCCGTCGCCGTCGCAGCGCCGAAGTGCTTGAGGTCGGCCAGCTCCGGGAGGCCGATGCCATCGCCGGTCAGCACGGGGCGCCCCTCCTGAACCACGTCGCCGACGTAGTAGCCCAGCAGACCCCAGTCCTGAAACGACTCGACGGGCGCGTCCACCTGGAACAGCGCATCGCCGTACCTGTTCTCGTCCTTGTGGTTGCCCCAGCAGGGGAGCCGTCCGGTGAGGCTTGCTGACCCGGTCGACGCGGTCCCCTCGCAGTTGGTGCGCGCTCCGAGGACCGAGTTGGCATAGACGACCGCTGACGATTCCATCCACGCGACGTGCTCACCTCGCACCGGCAGGTTCCCGACTTGGTAGGGCGTGCACGTGGACAGGATGTTGACGCCGTGCGCGCCGAAGAACGACTCACCCGTCGTCTGCAGTTCGACGTTCTCCGACGGGTACGGCGCGATCCCGACGGAGTCGGGCCCGAACCCGCTCTGCAGCTGACACGTGGGCACCTTCATCCGCGGAATGTCCACGTCCTCGTCGGTGTCGAGGTTGATCACCGCGAACGACTTCGCCCAGCCGCCCTCCTTCACCAGTTTGTGCTTGACCGGCGACGGCTGCGTCATCGTGCCTGCCACGTTCCGCACCCGGCAGAGGTGCTCGGCGCCGAGCGCATCGCCGTACCGGATCAGCAGGTCCATCGCCGCCGCGGTGGCTTCGCCCTCGCCCCCGTCGCGCATGACCTTTTCCTCATCGGTGAGTCTCATCGTCCGCTCCTCCTGTCGTCATCGTTCCAGTGCGGGGAGCCTCGGGCGGAGCACTGCTCCCCGCGACAACGACTCTCCCTCGAGGCGTCGGATCCGACACTGGCCGACCCGGGGCCCCACCACCACCAGATTTCCGAGGGCCGGAAGGAGTCGGTTCCCGACTGCACGAACGGGGCCGAACGCAGCAGGCACGAGATCGTCGCTTTCCCTCCCGCCACCGCCTGCGCACCGATATCGTGAACCGCAACGACACGGCACCGTTCGTTAACCGGAGCACCGTAGCGTCCGGGCGAAGCGCCGACGCACCGGCGGAGCCAGCACCAGGGAGACACACGACGTGACCGACACCCCACGCCCGAAAGCCACCGCCGACAGCGCAGCTCTGCCGGTGATGGGACTGGGCGACAAGCTCGACGACAAGCCGGTCAAGCGCTCCAAGGTCGTCGCGTGGGCGTTCTGGGACTGGGGGCTGCAGCCGTTCCACACAGTGCTGCTCACCTTCATCTTCACGCCGCTGTACCTCACGACCGACTTCTTCCTCACCCCGGAGCAGCAGGCACTCCCGGGTGGTGCAGCCAGGGACGCCGCGATCGCCGAGCTCACCAGCGGGCTCGGCATCGGCACGACCATCGCCGGCCTGCTGATCCTGCTGCTGGCGCCCGTACTCGGGCAGCAGGCTGACGCCGCAGGCAAGCAGAAGCTGTGGCTCGGCATCGGCACCGCCGGCGTGATCGCCTGTTCCTTCGGACTCTGGTTCGTCGAACCCGGCCCAGGGCTGTTCTGGCTCGGTGTCGCCCTGCTCGGTCTCGGCTCCGTCGCCAGCGAGATCGGCACCGTCAACTCCAACGCCATGCTGATCAGCATCGCCACGCCGAAGAACATCGGCCGCATCTCCGGCCTCGGCTGGGGCTTCGGCTATCTCGGCGGCGTCATCGCCCTCACCCTGGTCATCGCCTTCTACGCGATGAGCTGGTTCGGACTCCCGGACGATGCCGGTCTGCCGTTCCGTCTCGTCGCCGTCGGCTGCGCGGTGTGGGGCATCGCGTTCACGATCCCGGTGTTCCTCGCCGTCCCCGAGCCCAAGCCGCTGGGACGACCCGAGCGCCGGAAGAACTTCTTCGCGGCGTACGCCGTGCTCATCCGGGACGTCGTGGCGCTCTACCGCAACCGTGCGACCCGCAACACGTTCTGGTTCCTCATCGCGAGCGCCGTGTTCCGCGACGGGCTGAGCGGCGTCTTCACCTTCGGAGCCATCATCGCCGGCACCGTGTTCGGCTTCGAGTTCCTCGAACTGGCAGTCTTCGGCCTCGCGGCGAACCTCGTCGCGGGGCTCTCGACCGTGATCGTCGGCCGCTGGGACGACCGCTTCGGCCCCAAGGCTGTGATCATCGCCTCGCTGAGCGTGATGATCGTCGCAGGCGCCGCCACATTCGCGCTGATCGACCAGGGCAAACTCGTGTTCTGGATCTTCGGCCTCATGCTCACCGCCTGCGTCGGGCCCGCCCAATCCGCGTCGCGGTCGTTCCTCGCCCGCGTCACACCCTCAGGCCACGAGGGCGAGATCTTCGGCCTCTACGCCACCACCGGCCGCGTCACCAGCTGGATGTCCTCCGCCGCGTGGACCATCCTCGTCGTGGCCTTCAGCTCGACGGAGTTCGGCATCCTCGGCATCGTGCTGGTGCTGGCCATCGGCCTGGTGCTCATCCTCCCGATCCGCTCGACGCACGCGGCGGCCGAGCCGGCCGCCTGACGCCCGAGGCCTCAGCGCGGCTCGACGGCCCGGGCGCCGCGAGGGGCGGGGCCGACCCCGCCCCGCGGCGGCAGTGCCGGGTGAGGTCGATGACCTCGTTGGCCCACGCGACGTCCTCCTGGTCATGGGTGACCCATCCGATCGCGTGCCCCCTCGCGGCCTCCTCCGTCAGGATCGTCCTGATGCCGTCGCGGCTGTCGGCGTCGAGACCGGCGCCCGGCTCGTCGAGGAGAAGGACCCCGCCCCTCCCGGTGATGCGCGCGAGCCCCTGCGCGATGAGGGCGCGCTGGCGCTGCCCTCCCGACACCTCGTGGATCGAGCGCTTGGCCAGCCCCGCGATGCCGACCCGCTCGAGCGCGCCGTCGACGGCACCGCGCCGCTCGTTCCGTGCCCGACCGCGGGCTTCGCGCCCCCACGTTCCCATCGTCACGACATCGCGCACCGACAGCGGCAGCGTCTCGACGATGGCCGCACGCTGCACGACGAGTGCGATGTCGCCTGAGCGCTCGACGGTTCCGGATCGCGGCGCGCGGGTGCCGGCCATGATCTCGACCAGCGTCGATTTCCCCGAGCCGTTGGCGCCGACGATCGCGGTGATCGCGCCGGAGCGCAGCTCGGCATCCACGTTGTGGAGCACGTCGATGTCGTCGTATGCGAAGCAGATGCCGCTCGCTCGCAGTCGGGGAGGAGTCATGCACCCATCCTAAATGAGAATGATTCTGATTTGCGATACGCTTACGCAGGTATGCCGCTCCTCCCCTTCGCCTCCGAGTTCATGGTGCGCGCCCTCGTCGGCGGCGCCCTCGTCGCCGCCGTCTGCGCCATCGTCGGCACCTGGGTCGTCGTGCGCGGCATGGCGTTCCTCGGCGAGGCGATCAGCCACGGCATGCTGCCGGGCGTCGCCGTGGCGACTCTTCTCGGCATTCCGCCGTTGTGGGGAGCCGCCGTCAGCGGTGCGGCGATGAGCGCCGCGATCGGCCTGCTGCAGCGCCGCGGCCGGCTCTCGTACGACACCAGCATCGGGCTGCTGTTCGTCGGGATGCTCTCGCTCGGGGTCATCATCGTGTCGCACTCGCGCAGCTTCGCCACCGATGCGACCACCATGCTGTTCGGCGACATCCTCGCCGTGACCTGGACCGACGTGCTCATCCTCGCCGTGACGCTCGCGGTCGTCGCGATCATCGCGATCGCGTTCCACCGCTCCTTCGTCGCCGCCGCGTTCGATCCGCGCATCGCGCACACCCTCGGGCTGCGCCCGCGCCTGGCCCACACCCTGCTCACGGCGCTGGTCACGGTTGCGGTCATCGCCTCCTACCAGAGCGTCGGCTCCCTGCTCGTGGTCGGAATGCTGCTCGCACCGGCGGTCGCCGCCGGCCGCTGGACGCGATCGATCCCCACGACCATGGCGCTGGCCGCGGCATTCGGCATCGCCGCCGTCGTGATCGGCCTGACCGTGTCATGGCATGCCGCCACCGCAGCCGGTCCCACGATCGCGTGCACGGCGATCCTTCTCGCCGCCGTCTCCGCGCTTGCGTCTGCCGCCGTCCACCGCACGCGGACCAGGAACGCCCGACACACCCCGACCCATCCGGTCGTGCCGGCCCATCTCCCGCACCTGGCAGCGACCACCGCCACTGCCGCACCCCGCACGGAAAGCAATTGATGAAACGCCTCACCCCCCTCATCGCGCCCGCCGCACTCGCGCTCGTCCTCACCGGATGCGCCACCGCAGCCGAGGAGCCCCCGCAGGAGACCGAGTCGGGTCACGGCTCGGTCGCCGGTGCGGAGCAGGTCGCCGAAGCACAGCCTCAGCTCGTCTCGATCGACGAGACCGGCGACGTCGGCCTGCACGACCTGCTCACGGACGAGACGACGCAGCTCGGCCAGATCGCCGCACCCGAGGCGCTCGCCTCCGACGGCCGCTACGCTTTCGCGACGACGGCCGACGGCCTCACCATCGTCGACGGCGGGCGCTGGAGCTGGGATCACGGCGACCACTTCCACTACTACCGCGCCGAACCTGCCCTCCTCGGCACGGTGCCGGGCGCCGGCCCCGCTGCCGTGACGGGCGCGCCGCTGGCGACGGCCGGGGGCACCGGCGTGTTCTTCTCCGGATCGGGCGACGCCGTGCTGCTCGACAACGAGGCGCTCGGCGACGGCGAGCTCGCGGAGTCCTTCCGGATCGCCACGGGTGCGGCCGACGGCGTCGTCGCCCCCGTCGACACCGGCGCGATCGTCGCCACCACCGACGAGACGTCCGTGTACGACGCCGCAGGCGAGCGGATCCGCGACTTGGAGTGCGAGGCGCCGTCCGGTGCGATCACGACGCGCGTCGGCACCGTCGTGGGCTGCGCCGACGGCGCGATCCTCGCCACCGGACGCATCGACGCGCTCGAGATCGAACAGATCCCGTACCCGGATGGAGCCGCCGAGCGGGCGATGGAGTTCGACGGCCGCAAGAATCGACCGACAGTGGCCGCACTCTCCGGCGACAACGGCTTCTGGCTGCTCGACACGCGAGCAGGCGCCTGGACGCACGCGTCGGTCGATGCGGCGCTCGTCGAGGTCGTCGCCGCGGACGACGCGGACGGTCACGTCGTCGCCCTCGACACCGACGGCCGCGTGCGCGTGTACGACTCCGAGGGCACCGAGCTGTCGGTCAGCGAGCCGCTTGTCGCAGAAAGCCTCCGCTCCGGCGGCGTCGTCGATTTCGTCGTCGACACGCAGCGCGCCTACCTGTCCGACCCCGCTGACGGCGTGGTGCACGAGATCGACTACGCCGACGGCGCCCGTGTCGCCCGCGAACTCACGACCCCCACCACGCCATTCGTCGCAACGGAGCTGGGGCGATGACACGTCCCATCCGACGCACCGCCGTGCTCGCGCTCGTCGGCGCGGCGGCCGCCTCGGCGCTGGTCGGCTGCGCACCGACATCCGGTGACGGCCCGCGCATCGTCGCGACCACGAACATCCTCGGGGACGTCGTCGCGCAGATCGCCGGCGACGAGGCCGAGGTGGCCACCCTGATGAAGCCGAACGCCGACCCGCACTCATTCGAGATCTCCGCGCAGGAGGCCGCCGGGCTCGCCGACGCAGACCTGCTCGTATCGAACGGGCTCGGGCTCGAGGAGAACGTCGAGCAGCACCTCGTCACCGCAGCCGATGCCGGCGCCGAGCGCTTCGTGGCCGGCGATCACATCACCGCGCTGAGCTTCTCGTCCGGCGACGGCGCCGGCGACGACCCTCATTTCTGGACGGACCCCGCCAGGATGACCGGCGTCGTCACGGCACTCGGCGACGAGATCGCAGCCCTGCCCGACGTCGACGCCGCAGCGATCGAGGAACGCGCGGCCGCCTACCTCGAAGAGATCGCCGCACTCGAGAACGAGATGACGACGGCTTTCGAGGCGATTCCGGATGGCCGCAGGGCGCTGGTGACCAACCATCACGTCTTCGGCTACCTCGCCGACAGGTTCGACTTCGACACCGTCGGAGCGGTGATCCCGAGCGGCACGACTCTTGCTTCACCGTCGGCCGCAGACCTCGACTCGCTCGCAGCCGCCATCGAGCGCACCGGCGTACCGGCGATCTTCGCGGAGTCGAGCCAGCCCGATCGCCTCGTGCAGGTGCTGGCCGACGAGGTCGGCATCGACGTCGCGGTCGTCGAACTGTTCTCCGAGTCGCTCACAGAACCGGACGGGCCCGCCCCGACCTACCTCGACATGATGCGCGTCAACACCGACCGCATCGCCCAGGGCCTCACGCGATGAGGCCGCACCTGAAAGGAAACACTCACATGACGACGAACCCACGCTGGCGCGCGGGCGCAACCCTCGCCTCCATCGCGGCCGTCGCGGTGCTCGCCGCCGGCTGCGCGTCCGATGCCGCAGACGACCCCGCGAACGCCTCGGGATCGGGCGGCGCCGCCGCAGACGTTGCGGCAGGCGACCGCCTTGCCGTGTCGATCACCGACAAGGTGCTCGTCCTCGACGCGGACACTCTCGAGGTCGTCGACGAGTTCGACAGCGACGAATTCACCAGGGTGAACCCGGTCGGCGACGGCCGGAACGTGATGGTCACGACAACCGAGGGCTTCCAGGTGCTCGACACCGCGGCACCCGAATTGACGGACACCGTGTTCGAGGCCGACGCCGCCGGGCACGTGGTGCGCCACCACGGCAAGACGATCCTGTTCGCCGATGGCACGGGCGAGACGACGATCCTCGACACCGATGCGCTGGTCGACTCCGAAGGCGCCATGCCGGAGGTCGAGACCTACCAGGCTCCTGACGCCCATCACGGCGTCTCGATCGTGCTGGAGGACGGAACCCTGCTCACCACCGTCGGCGACGACACGGCACGTTCGGGCGCACTCGCCCTCGAGCCGCACGACGACCACTACCACGAGATCGCATCCAGCAACGAGTGCCCCGACGTCCACGGCGAGGGCACGGCGCAGGGCGAGGCGGTCGTCTTCGGATGCGCCGACGGCGCCCTGCTGTACAAGGACGGCGCGTTCTCGAAGTTCGACGCGCCAGACGAGTACGGCCGGATGGGCAACGCGTACGTCTCCGAGACGAGCCCCATCATCGTGGGCGACTACAAGAACGACCCGGATGCCGAGGGCTACTTCCTGAACGACGTCGCGCTGATCGACACCGAGGCGGAGACCTACGAGGTGGTGAACCTCGGCGACGTGGAGTACACCTGGCGCGGAGCCGTGCGCGGCCCGAACGACGACGCATACATCCTCGGCAGCGATGGCGCCATCCACGTGCTCGACCCGAGCACCGGCGAGCTGACCGCTTCCCACCCGGTGATCGACGAGTGGGAGAGCCCCGCCGACTGGCAGGATGAGCACCCCGCCATGACCACCGACGGCGAGACGGCATACGTCGCCGATGTGGCGAACAGCCGCATCGTGTCGGTCGACCTCGCCACCGGCGAGATCCTCACGGAGGGCCCGGCCTTGCCAGCCGCTCCCGGTGAGATCGCGGTGAACCTGGGCTGATCCGGGTCGACGCAGGGCCGCGGGGCGCCGGAGAACACTCCGGCGCCCCGTTCGTGTGTACGTGAGAGGTGCGTCGAGACAGCCTGCAAGGGATCATCCTGGGCCGGATGCGGTGCGATCGGCGTTCTCGGGTAGGCACTCGGGCTCCGGGCGGATAAGCTGAAGGGACGCTACTTAGGTTCCCCTAAGCTCGACGAGGAAAGCAGAGGCAGGCCACCCGATGACGCACCAGTTCCCGGATGACGTGGTCGACGCCGTGCTCCGCCACATGAACAGCGACCACCTCGACGACAACGCTCTGATCGCCCGCGCCTTCTGGGATCCGGACACCGTCTCTGCGGTGATGACCGGCTTCAACGGCGACGGCGGCGACTGGGACGTCGTCTCCCCCGACGGCACCGTGCATCCGGTGCGCATCGCTTGGCCGGGCGGCTCGATCACCGAACGCCCCGCCGTGCGCCGCGAGGTCGTCGCCCTGTACGACGACGCATGCGCGAAGCTCGGCATCGAGCCTCGGCCGCACTGACGCTCACGAATCGCGACGACGCGCCGCGCGCAGCGCGGCGGTGAGGACACCGACACCATGACGAGCACCGCGCCCATCCCCCTGTCGACGAAGATCCGCGAGCGCTCGCAGGCCGCGCACTCGGACAGCGAAGGCTCGGGGTTCATGGCCTCCCTGCTCAAGGGCCAGCGCTCCCGCGACGACTACGTCGCACTCGTGGCCCAGCACTACTTCATCTACCGCGCGCTCGAAGCGGCGACCGACCGGATGCGCCGAGATCCGGTCGCATCGACGTTCATCAGCGACCGGCTCACCCGGTTGCCGGCTCTCGAGGCCGATCTCGAGTTCCTGGTCGGGCCCGACTGGAGCGAGCAGATCGCGCCGCTGCCTGCGACCGCGCGCTACGCCGAGCGCATCGACCAGGTCGGCTCCGCCTGGGCCGGAGGGTTCGTCGCGCACCACTACACCCGCTACCTCGGCGACCTGTCGGGCGGCATCCACATCGGCAGGGTCATCCGGCGCCAGTTCGGCTTCGACACCGACGGCTCGGGGTTCTACGTGTTCGCCGACATCGCCGACCCCGCCGAGTTCAAGAACGTGTACCGCTCGCAGCTCGACGCCGCCCCGTGGAGCGAGGATGAGCACGAGCGCGTGATCGACGAGGTGCTGCTCGCCTACCGCTTCAACACCGAGGTGTTCGAGCAGCTCAACGCTGACCACGCCGCCGCCTGAACAGCGCGAAGCCGTTTCGGGAGTGCGAAACGGTCGGTTCGATCCCGTATTCCGACCGTTGCGCACTCCCGAACGCGACGAGCGTCAGGCGCCGGCGGCGCCCGCGTCTGTGGAGGAGACGTCGGTGCGCTCGAAGTTCTTGGCTGAGCGGCTCGCCGTCGGGCCGCGCTGGCCCTGATAGCGGTTGCCGTAGGGGCCGGAACCGTACGTGTTCTCGGCGGGCGAGCTGAGCCGGAAGAAGCACAGCTGACCGATCTTCATGCCCGGCCACAGCTTGATCGGCAGCGTCGCAACGTTCGACAGCTCGAGGGTCACGTGGCCGGAGAATCCGGGGTCGATGAACCCCGCGGTCGAGTGCGTGAGCAGCCCCAGCCGCCCGAGCGACGACTTGCCCTCGAGTCGTGCGGCCACGTCATCCGGGAGGGTGACGCGTTCGAACGTGGAGCCGAGCACGAACTCGCCCGGATGCAGAATGAACGGCTCGCTGGGCTCGACCTCGAGCAGGTGGGTGAGGTCGGGCTGGTCCTCGGACGGGTCGATGAACGGGTACTTGTGGTTGTCGAACAGCCGGAAGTACCGGTCCAGGCGCACGTCGACGCTCGAAGGCTGGATCATGGTCTCGTCGAGCGGGTCCAGCCCGATCCGGCCGTCGTTCAGCTGGGCCTTGATGTCGCGATCCGAGAGCAGCACGACTACAGCCTAATGACTGCTCCGCGCCCTGTGCGCACCGCACCCCGCACCGCCTCGCGAGTGGACCCCTTCGTACCGAGCGGTCGCCTTGGATCCGCTCCCAGAGGGTCCGCTCGATCACAAGGGGTACGTTCGCGCGGCCCAGCTCGCGAGCTGTGCACGTCTCGTCCAGATGCGCCGCTCCTGATCTCCGGATGGCGCGGAGGGCGGGATCGTCAGAAACGGTTGCCGTTGTCGATGGAGAACTCGAAAGGCCCCTCCACGTCGGTCCCGATGTACGTCTCGTACTCTTCGACGACGCTCTCGCCGGGCTGGAGTGAATCCGTCCAGAGGAAGTCGAAGCCCTCAGACGCGCTCTGAGCATCCGAGGGGAGGATCGTGACGTCCACCGAGTACTCCGCCTCCCGGTCGGACGTATTGGTGACCGTCGCCTCGTACGTGACGTACCCGTCGGTGAACCCCGTCTCCTCGATGACGATGTCCTGAGCGAGGTCGTAGAATTCGGTCTCTGACCAATCCGTCGCCTCGAGCGTCGGGTAGTACGTGGCGTTGTCCTCGGCGACCGCGAACGTGCCCTGAATGAGCTGGCCGGCCGCGACAGTCTCGCCGCCGCTCACGACGAGCTCGGCCGTGGCCTCGTAATCGGTGTCGCCGGATGAGAACGGGTGGTATCCGGCGAGCTCGACGTCGTAGGTGGTGATGTCGCCTTCTCTGGCGTAGTCGACGATCACGGCGTACGCGGAGAACGTCTGTCCGATGAAGGCCTCGCGGTTGTTCAGAACCCCGATGATGTCGTCGGTCGTCGGCTCGGCGGCCAGCTCGGCGGGCGGCTCGATCGGCTGGGAGCTTCCACCGCCGTCGGTCGGGCTCGAATCATCGGAGAAGTCGTCGATGAGATCGGAGATGATCGGGCGCAGCACCACACCAGCGATCACGAGGAACACGACGACCGGCACGATCCTTCCCAGCAGCGATGCCCGTTTCCTGCGACGGCCGCCGGCTCCTTGCGACTCCGAGGGTGCGTACTGCTGTGCGCTGCCGGAACGCTGGGCAGCGATAGCGGATCGCCACTGCGGGCTTCCCGGCACGGCGGTCGTCGCGGCTCCCGCCTGCATCGGGGCGGAACCGCCACGGCTCGCGGCAGCCCTGGCCCGTCGCCGTTCAGCAGATGCCGCGGCCGCGCTCTGTGCCCTGGCGGCCTGCGCCGCCCGACGCTCTGCCGCGCTGTTGCCCGCCGACATCTCCCGCGAGACGGTCGCGCGCCCTGCGGTGCCGTTCACGGTCGCCTGTTCACGCCGACCGCTTCTGGCCCTGCGCCCGAGGAAGTGCGGGTCGGTCTCGATGGGGGGAATGACGTACGGCCGCGTCAGGTGCTCGGGCGTCGAGCTGTACGTGCTGGTGTATTTCTCGACGCTGGCCACGGAGCGAGCCTATCCCGCGGGCGGCATGAGCGCCCCCGGTTGGCTGTTAGGATCGTTCCTACGCGTACGCGCGGGGATGTAGTTCAATGGTAGAACTTCTGCTTCCCAAGCAGACAGCGCGGGTTCGATTCCCGTCATCCCCTCCACAGAGATAAAACCATGCGCATTCAACCTGCTGCCAGATGGTTATTTCGCGCTCACGAAGTCGACGGTTCCTCAGCGCCGCGAAGAGGCCGCGACGCCCCCGCCATCGATACGTCTCTCCCGCATGACTGGGTCTGGTGCATACAACCTGACTAGCTTCTGCGGGGCTTCGCCGCCTCGTGGGTGGGGAGAATCCCCGCCTCGCCGTCGGAACTCTCGTACTAGGTGTAGTTCGCGGAGGCCCAATGCAGAATTCGCGGAGCATCTCGTGCCGGGTTCCCGCCGTTCACGCACCGGCCGGGCCGCAGTGCCGATCAGCGCGACTCGGCCATCGGGCCCGCCGGTTCGGCATCGGTGACGTGGCTCAACGTCGCAGGCCCCCGATAGCCTCGTGGGGTGGACTTCGACGACCTGACGCAGCTGCGGAACAAGCATCCGGCCTGGCGCCTGCTGCGCGCCGACAGCGCACCACTCGTGCTGTCCTTCCTCGGTCGACACTTCGTCGATGAGAATAACGGAGCAACTCCGGCGAGCGCGCTCATCGATGCTCTCGACGACCACCTCTACACCATCCGCTCACGCGATCCCGAGCTCTTCCCCCGCGAGCCGGTCGAGTATCTCGACGATTGGGCTTCGCCGGAGCGCGGATGGCTGCGCAAGTTCTATCCGGTCGACTCAGACGAAGTCCACTACGACGCGACGCCGCCGGTGGAGAAGGCACACCGCTGGGTACAGGAACTCCAGCGAAGGGAGTTCGTGGGCACGGAGTCCCGGCTGCACACGCTATTCGATCTCCTCCGCCAGATCGTGCACGGCAGCGAAACCGATCCTGAGGTCCGCATCGCCGAGTTGGAGCGCCGCAGGGAAGGGATCGACGCCGAGATCGACGCGGTGCGCGAGGGCCGCGTCGCGCCGATGCACGAGACGGCCGTGCGTGAGCGCTATCACCAGTTCTCGTCGACGGCGCGCGAGCTGCTGAGCGACTTCCGCGAGGTGGAGGAGAACTTCCGCAGTCTCGACCGCTCGGCGCGCGAGAAGATCGCGTCCTGGGGCGACAGCAAGGGAGAGCTCCTGACCGAGCTGGTCTCCACAAGGACCGACATCGCCGCGTCAGACCAGGGGCGCAGCTTCCAGGCCTTCTACGACTTCCTGCTCTCGGAGCAGCGCCAGCAGGAGCTGGCCGGCCTCGTCGCGGACGTCCAGCGGATGCCCGCGGTCGAGGCCGACAGGCGTCTGCGGTTCATCCATCACGACTGGGCGGAAGCCGCAGAGCGGACTCAGCAGACGGTGCGTAATCTGTCCGAGCAGCTGCGCCGGTTCCTCGAGGAACAGGCGTGGCTCGAGAACCGACGCGTGCTCGATCTCGTGCGAACGGTGGAGCACGCGGCCATTCGCGTCAGGAACGACCCTCCCTCCGTCGACCTCGGTCTCGAAATAGACGAGCCCGGCGTCACCGTCGAGCTCCCCTTCGAACGCCCGCTGTACAGTGTGCGGCCCGAGGCGAGCGTCGACAGCCTCATCTCGCCGGAAGAGGCCGATGATGCCGAATTCGATGCCCTCCTGACACAGCGCTTCGTCGACGTGGCGCGTCTCGCGGGCAACATCAGGGCGATCATTCCCCCGCACAGCACCGCCGAACTCGCCGATGTCATCGGAATGTACCCCGTCGAGGAGGGCATCGCCGAGGTGCTCAGCTATCTCGCGCTGAACGAAGATGACATCCGCATCGATATGCACGACGACGAGGAGATCACCATCGACTACACCGATCCGGAAGGCATCGCCAAACGCACCAGGCTGCCGCGTGTGACGGTGACTCGAGCATGAGAACGCCCGAAGAGCACATGATCGCGTCCACGATCATCCGGCTGATGAACGGGGTCGTCTACCGCGAGACGCACGAGGAGACATGGCGCGGGCTCGAGCGCCATGCAGCCGCCGTGCGCGACCATTTCACCGAGATCGGCATCGACGTGATCGTGGACGACCTCGAGGGCTACGCCTATCTGCGCACGGCCGAACCGGACGAGGGCGACGAGTCGCTCCCCCGGCTCGTGAAACGGCGCGCGCTCACCTACAACGTCAGTCTTCTCCTGCTGCTGCTGCGCAAGCGTCTCGCCGAGTTCGAGTCGAGCGGCGAGGAGGGAAAGCTCGTGCTCGAGCGCGACCAGATCGTCGAAATGCTACGCGTGTATCTGAAGGACACCACGAACGAAGCACGCACGCTCAGCCAGGCGGATGCGACCATCTCCCAGGCCGTCAAGCTCGGGTTCCTGCGCGAGATGCGCGGCCGGAGCGCAACGGCGCCCGCCGCTTGGGAGGTCAAGCGCATCCTGAAGGCATACGTGGACGCCGAGACGATGGCGGACTTCGCATCCCGGCTCTCCGAGTACGCCGACGCTGCCATTCCGGGAGGCGCCGATGAGTGACTCCCTCTTCTCCGCTCTCGAACTCGACGACTTGGGCAGCGCCAGGGCCGGCTATCGCCTGCACCGGCTCGAGGCGTACAACTGGGGAACCTTCGACAAGCAGGTCTGGTCGCTTCATCCGAATGGGCACACCTCGCTGCTGACCGGAGATATCGGCAGCGGCAAGTCGACGCTCGTCGACGCGATCACGACTCTCTTGCTTCCTGCGCACCGGATCTCGTACAACAAGGCGGCAGGAGCCGGTTCGAAGGAACGGAGCCTGCGCAGCTATGTCGAGGGGCACTACCGCTCCGAGCGGAGCGAAGCCACCGGCGCGTCCCGTCCCGTCGGCCTACGCGATTCGCATTCGTACTCCGTGCTCCTCGGCGTCTTCGCCAACGAAGGGTACGACGAGCAGGTCACCGTCGCCCAGGTGTTCCACCAGCGGGATCGGACCGGGCAGCCGGAGCGCTTCTACGTCACCGCCGCGGCCGAGATGTCGGTGGCGGGCGACTTCAGCGATTTCGGAAGCGACCTGAAGACGCTGCGGAGTCGGCTGCGCAAGGGCGGCGCCACCATCGACAGCACCTTTCCGGACTATGCCCGCCGGATGCGCCGCCTGCTCGGCATCCGCTCCGAACAGGCGATGGAGCTGTTCCACCAGACCGTGTCGATGAAGTCGGTGGGCAACCTCAACGACTTCGTCCGCAGCCATATGCTCGAGCCGTCGGATGCGAACGCCCGCATCACCCGGCTCGTCGACCACTACGAGAACCTGACCCGGTCTCATGAGGCCGTGCAGCGTGCCACCGCGCAGCTCGGTCTGCTCGAGCCCCTGGTCGCCGCAGCCGACAAGTACGACGACGCCAGCGCACGGCGGGATCGGCACGCGAATGAACGCGACGCGCTGGTTGTGTTCATCGCGGAGCTCACCCTCGAGGTCTTGGCCAACGCTGTCCGCGCGGCCGACGGTGAACTCGCAGCGGCGACCTCGGAGCGAGACGACCTACGCGCGCAGCGCGCCGGGTTCGTCCCGCGACGCGAATCGCTGCAGGCCGAGCGGCTCGGTGCCGGCGGCGACCGAATCGGCGCCCTCGACGCCGCGATCCCCGAGGCGGAAGCCCGCCTCACTTCTCGGACGCAGAAGCGGGGTCGCTACGACGAGCTGCTGGCGGAGGCCGAGATGGCGCCCGTGACGGATGTGGCATCTTTCCGGGCGCGCGCGAGCGAGATGACCGCGGAAGGCGTCCGACTCGCAGCAGAACAGCGCGCACTCGCCGAGGAGAAGGCTCCTCTCGTGCTCGAGCACGGCGGACTGCTGGCGCAGAAGCGCGAGTTCGAAGACGAGATCGCCGGGCTCGAGTCGCGCCGCAACAATTTGCCGCAGCGACTCGTAGGCGTGCGCGACGACCTGTGCCGGTCACTCGGCGTCGCCGACGCGGAGCTCCCGTTCGCGGGCGAGCTCATCGACGTGCGCGACGAGCACGCGCGCTGGCGGGGAGCCGCCGAACGGGTGCTCCGGCCGTTCGCGATGACGCTCCTCGTGCCGCAGGAGCTGTACTCGCGCACATCCGATTGGGTGAACTCGCGCCACCTCGGCGAGCGCCTCGTGTACCTTCGCGTGCCGGAACGCGGAATCCGCGCCGTCGCCGCCGAGTCCGACGGGCCGCTGCGCCTCGTCGACATACTCGAGATCGAGCCGGGCATGTTCGAAGATCATCTGCGCGGGGAACTCGCCCGTCGTGCCGGTCATCGTCTCGTCGACTCGGTCGCCGATCTGCAGCGCGAAGATCGCGCGGTCACCGCCGAGGGCCTCGTGCGCGACCGCGATCGCCATGAGAAGGACGACCGTCGCCGTGTCACGGACGCCAGCTGGTGGGTGCTCGGTCGCAGCAGCGAACGCAAGATCGCGGCACTGACCGAGCGGCTCGAGCGCGTGCGCGACCGCGCTCAGCGGGCCGCCCGTCGCCTCGACGAGATCGACGGGCTCGAGACCGCTTTCGCGAAGCTGCTCGCCGCACTCGGTCGGCTCGAGGAGTATGCCGGATGGGCGGAGATCGACACGGCCACGGCAACAGTCGAGCTCGATTCTCTGCGCAAGGAACGCGAGCGCATCGTCGCCGGTTCCTCCCGGCTTGCCGAAATCGACCGTGAGCTCGACGAATTGGCCGACCAAGAGACCCACTGCGACGCTCTGCTCGAAACCGCCGCACAGCACATCGGCAGCATCGACCACGAGCTCCAGCAGCTTCGCGCCCGCGAGACGCGAGAGCATCACGTGCTCGATGCGCTCCCCGGCGAGGTGCGCAAGGCATCGCACGCGCACGCCGATGCGCTTCGTGAGCGCATCGGAACGCGACGCGGGCCCACCAGCGTCGACGGCTGCGACGAGCTGCGCACCCGGCTCACGCGCGAGCTCACGTCGGCGGTCGAGGCCGCTCAGCGGGAGTTGAACGGCCACACCACCAGCATTCAGCAGCAGATGGGGGAGATCCTTCGAAAGTGGCCGGAACTGGCCTCCGAAATGGACGCGAACATCGGATCGATCGACGAGTTCCGCCGTCTGCACGACAGAGTTCAGCGCGACGACCTACCGCGGTTCGAACAGGAGTTCCACCGCCAGCTGAACACCGAGGCGATCAAGGAGCTCGCCGGTTTCAATGCCTGGCTGGGTCGGCAGGCGGAGGACATCCGGGGCAGGGTCGACACCATCAACGAGGCGCTCGGGGCGATCGACTACAACCCCGGCAGGGTGATCGCGCTCGTCGCGGAGCCGACCGTGAACACGGAGATCCGGGATTTCCGTTCCGACATGCGTGCCGCGACGGGAGACCTGATCGATGCCGGGGCGGATGATGCGGAGCTGCGTTTCGAGCGCGTACGCGTGCTCGTCGAGAGATTCCGCGGCAGGCCGAATCACGCGGACACCGACCGGGCCTGGGCGGGCAGGGTCACCGACGTGCGCAACTGGTACACCTTCGCCGCCTCAGAACGCGACCGCCAGACCGGCGTCGAGCACGAGCACTACACCGACTCCGACGGCAAATCGGGCGGTCAGAAGGAGAAGCTGGCCTACACCATCCTCGCCGCGTCGCTGGCCTACCAGTTCGGGCTCGAGTGGGGCGTGATGAAATCAAAGGACTTCCGATTCGCCGTCATCGACGAAGCCTTCGGACGGGGCTCTGACCAGTCCACGCGCTACGCACTCGAGCTGTTCGCGAAGCTCGGGCTGCAGCTGCTGATCGTGACGCCGCTGCAGAAGGTGCACGTCATCGAGCGGCATGTGAGCTCGATCGGCTTCGTCGACAACCCGACCGGCGCGGCATCGCGGGTGCACACCCTCACCGTGGAGGAATTCCGCGCGCGCAGGACGGCCGGTACCGGATGACGTCCTGGACGACCTCTGCCGACGTCGAGACGAAGGTTCGCCGGCGCTGGGCCAGCGGTGCGCTGCTGCGAGCGCACACCCTCGGCGAACCCTTCGAAGCGATCCGTGTGACGCTTCGCACCCCGGCCGCCGCCGATCTCTCGGAACGGCTCGAAGAGATCCGACGCTGGGCAGCCGACCTCGAACGCCGCTCCGACAACGGCCGCCGCTTCGAGCTCGAATCGAAGGTCGTCGGCGGCCGCACCATCGGGCGCTCGACACTTCCCGGTCGCGCGATCGTGCGCAGCTACGAGCAGGCGTGGCGTCTGCTCGGCGTCCGGGAGGACGTGCGGCGCTTCGATGGCGTGCTTGCCGCGACGGCTGGGAGACCGGCTGTCACAGATTGGGTCGTCGCCCATCCGCTGCGCGCCGTGAGCTTGGCCGAGGAGTGGCCATCGATTCTCACGGCGCTCGAATGGTTGGACTGGAACGCCGGAACGGGGCTCTATCTGCGCCAGGTGGATGCTCCCGGCGTCGACACTAAGTTCATCGAACGTCATCGCGGCGTGCTCGCGGCCCTGCTCGCCGTTCGCACGAGCGCACAGGGCTTCGTCACGGACCTGGGGTTCGCGGCGAAACCGCCGCGGGTCCGGCTCCGCTTCGATCCGGACACCCTCCGCCTGCCCGCGCCTCTCACAGAGGCGGAGCTGCGAACCGACGAGCTCGCAGAACTCCCCGTCGAGATCGCACAGGCCCTCATTGTCGAGAACGAGGTCACCTATCTCAGCGTTCCGATTCCTCCCGGCGGTGTCGTCCTCTACGGGCGAGGATACGACGCCTCGCAGGCGGCCTCGCTCCCGTGGCTGCGGTCGGCCGCTGCCCGCGGAGATGTGAGCTACTGGGGCGACATCGACACGCACGGGTTCCAGATCCTGAACCGCGTGCGCTCCCACCTCCCCGGCGTGCGCTCAGCACTGATGGACCGCGACACCCTGCTGCGCCACGAGGAGCGATGGGGCCGCGAGGACAGCCAGACGAATGCCGCGCTCCCGCTCCTCACGGCAGCGGAGAATGCACTGTACGCCGACGTCATCAGTGACCGCTTCGGGCCGTCACTTCGACTGGAGCAGGAGCGGATCGACTGGGCATGGGCCACACAGCGACTGCCTTCGTAGGTGTGCCTCTGCCCAGCAACCGCACGGTCGCGCTGTTGTGCCGGGTCTGCGACTACTGCCCGCCGCAACACACAGCAGGCGGTGCTATCCTGGCGCCATGCCTCCCCCCGCAGGGGCGCGAGGAAGGAAGGGCTGGGACTCTCGGGGTATACCGAGACCCGGCCCTGACGTCTGCATCAGTCGAGTCGGATGACGTGTTCCGTGACTCCAGCACGCAGACGCTCGTACGGCATTGCATCATCCCCTCGATGATGCAATCCGATCGCGCCTGCGACGATATCGGGCAGCCACAGCATCGGCTCTTGATCGGGATGAGTGAAATCCACATGCAGCTTGTCTGGGATCGCATGCTGTGAGCGCAGAGCATTGATCAGCTGCAGGTCGCGCTGGTTCAGTGATGGCGTTCGCCGCTCTGCCCAGACATGAGAGACGCCCAGCTCAAAAAGTGCGTGCAAGAGGTGGATCATGCATTTGCGGCGAGCCCGCTCTTGCTTTCGCACATCGATGGATGCTCCGACGACCACGGTGTGTTCGATGTCGATCCCACCGACGATCGCTGCGAGAGTGCGACGAGTGCGAGCGTCGCTGTCCTTCCAATGCAGACGCCGCGCTCGCCCCGGAGGCAGTCCGCGAAGCACGTCCCGAACGGGCTCGCAGGCCGCCGGATCAGCGACGGTCGCTGCGAGCAGGTAGATCCCCTCGGGCATCGTCGGCGTCGCCGTGTGCATGGACTCGTCGACCCAGGCGTGCAGAGTCGGCTTCGAGTTCATTCCTCCATCATGCCGACCGCCTCCGACAGCGAGTGGTCAGAACGCAGAACGCGGGGCCGTGCGCGTCCCCGTCCGCACTCACCCCTCGCGGCGCGGCAGCACGATCGGCTTGCCCGCGCCTGGATCGGTGACGACGCGCACCGGGGTGCCGTAGACCGACTCGGTCAGCTCGGCATCGAGCACCTCATCCGGGGCGCCGTGCGCGCGCAGCGTGCCGCCGTCGAACACGGCGACCTCGTCCGCAGAGGCTCCAACGAGCGACAGATCGTGCAGCACGACGACCACGGCCCGGCCGCCGCGCGCCAGTCGCCGCGCGAGCCGCATGATCTCCTCCTGATGACGCAGGTCCAGCGCCGCCGTCGGTTCGTCGAGCAGCAGGATGTCGGTGTCCTGCGCGAGCACGCGCGCCAGCGACGAGTGCGCCCTCTCTCCTCCGGAGAGCGCGGGGAAGCTCCGGGAGGCGAGCGGGATCACGTCAGCGCTGCGCATCGCCTCGTCGATCGCGCGCTCGTCGGCCTCGGCATCGGCGACGCCGATCCATGGCGCTCTGCCTATCTCCACCACCTGCCTGGCCGTGGACGAGAAGGTCACCGCGTTGTCCTGCAGCAGCACCGCCCGCGTGCGCGACAGCACGCGCGGACCCCAGGAGTCGAGCGGCCTGTCGGCCAACAGCACCTCTCCCGACGACGAGCGGACGTCTCCGGTCAGCACGCCCAGCAGCGTCGACTTCCCCGCTCCGTTCGGGCCCACCAGGGCGAGCACATGCGAGCGCCGGATGTCGAGGGCCACCTCCGAAAGGATGGTGCGCCCGCCGAGCCCGCAGCCGACGTCGGTGAGGCGGAAGGCGGCGTCCGTCACGTCCATCCCCCCACCCTGCGCCGATTGCGCCGGATGAGCCAGTGGAAGAACGGCCCGCCGATGAGCGAGGTGAGCAGACCGATCGGGAGGTCGGCCGACGGCACGATCGTGCGCGCGGCCAGATCCGCGTAGACCATCAGCACCGCCCCGCCGAGGAGCGAGGCGATGATCAGAGAGCGATGGGTCGGCCCGAGGATCATGCGCACCAGGTGCGGCACGACCAGTCCCACGAACGCGATGATGCCGACGAAGGCGACGGCGACGCCGGTGTTCAGAGCCACGAGCACGACCGACACCAGACGGAGACGTTCGACCCGCACGCCGAGGCGCGCCGCGGTGCGGTCGCCGAGAGCGAGCAGGTCGTAGCGGTGCGCGAGGAGCACGACGACGACGGTGGCCGGCACGGCCACGACCGCGACGACGAGAACCTCGCGCCAGTTCGAGCCGTTCATCGACCCCAGCTGCCAGAACACGATCTGCTCGCGGCTGGCGGTGCTGCCGGTGAACATCAGCAGTGCGAACCCCGCGCCGCCGAAAGCGTTCACGGCGATGCCGGTGAGCATGAGGGTGACCAGCTCGGTGCGGCCCTGCGCGCGGGATTCCGAGCCGAACAGGTAGTAGACACCGGCCGATCCGCGCAGGTAATGGCCCCGACCAGCCACATCCTGCGCCGGTCGAACTCGTCCTCGAACTCGCTCAGCATCACCAGGTCCGGATGCCGCCGCAGCCCTGGCAATTCGTCCTCCGCTGTCTCGAGGAGCACGATCTCGCCGACCCGCAGCTTCGTGTCTGCGAGCCGGTCAGCGCGCATCCTGGTGCTCTCGATGCCGATCGGCCTGGCGCGGAACCTCCGCCAGAATCCGATCGCGCCGGCACGCCTGCCGTTGAACAACCAGCGGTTGCGCACGACGACCCGCACGAGGTGGCCGTCCCTGGCGTGACCGAAGCCGCCGTCCATGTCGCTGGCGACGTGCAGGCTCTCATCGGCCACGAAGTCGGCGACCTGACGCGTCGTCGCCCTGACCGTCAGAATGTCTCCGTCGGCGAGCACGACCCGCTTCGCGTCCTCACCGTCGAACCGCTCCTCGTCGCGGGTCAGCCGCAGCACTTCGGCGCCGATCGCCTCCACCTCTCCGGCCTCGGCGACGACCGTGCCGACGAGCTCGCTGCCTGCCGGCACCCGCAGTTCGACGACGAACTGCTCGTCGCCGTCATCGTCCCCGCCGCCGATGTCCCTGTTCGGCAGCAGGTGACGGCCCACGGTCACGAAGTAGAGCAGGCCGACCACCAGGATGATGATGCCGACGGATGCGAACTCGAACATGCCGAGCCGACGGCCGAACTCGGGCACATCCGCGAGCAGTGCGACCGCGAGGATCGAGGTGGACGTTCCGATCACCGTGAGCATCCCGCCGAGCATGCTGACGAAGCTCAGCGGAATCAGCGCCTTCGACGCGCGCATCCCGATCCGCTTCGTCAACTCGATCACGAACGGGATCGCGACGGCCACAGCAGCGGTGTTGTTGACGAAGCCGGAGATCACGCCGACGAGCCCCGTCACCACGAGCAGGAACCGCACCTCGGAGTCACCGACGAGCGGCACGATCTTCCGGCCGAGCACGTGCATCAGACCGGACCGCTGGATTCCGGCGGAGAGCAGGAACATGGCCATCACCGTGACGGTCGCGGTGCTCGACAGCCCGGAGAGTCCTTCCTCGACAGTCGGGAACGTCGAGGCGAAATCGACACCCGCGTCCTGCAGCCACGGCAGTCTGCCGACGAAGGGCACGCAGATGACGATCACCATGATCGCCAGTGACGTGACGTACAGCGGCAGCTTCTGGCTGGCGAACAGGTACAGCGCGACCGCCACGATGGCGAAGACGACGGCGATCTCGACGGTCACGGAGCTGACGCTACCGGACGCTGCCCCACCGCAAGAGATCCGGATGGCCGGTGCCGGAGGGCGGATCAGTCGCAGCTCCACACAGGCGAGGGGACCTCGACCGTGCGGTCGACGCCGGCGATGGTGAGTTCGACGACGACCCATCGCGCGAGCGGAAGCCTTTTCGGGATCCTCGAGATCGTGCAGCGCATACCACCCATTCCTGTGCGAATCTCGCCGTACAGGGCGAAATGCAATGGTGAAGTGCTGATCGTTACCATTCTGCAATGGGTGACCTGGCATAGTATGACCAAGTCGCACACATTCGAGGAGTGGACCGGGAGGGTGTCCGCCCCGAGACGCGCCAAGGAGGCAAGCAATGGACGGCTTTATGAGCAGTTTCAACTGGGGCGACATGCTGATCAAGATCGGCCTCGCCATCGTCATCATCCTCGTCACCTGGCTGATCGCCTGGCTTGTGAAATGGGGCATCAGCAAACTCGTCGGCAGGATCGGGTTCCTGCAGAAGCAGGGCAGCGACGGCAAACCCGTCGGCGACTCGATCGGACAGGTCGCATCGCTGATCGTGTGGCTGTTCGGACTCGTCGCCGTGCTGCAGGTGTTCGCGCTGGAGCAGGTGCTCGCCCCGATTCAGGGCATGCTCGACGGCATCCTGCAGTACCTGCCGAACATCATCGGAGCCGGCTTCGTCTTCTTCATCGGCTTCGTGATCGCGAAGATCGTCAGCCAGCTCGTGAGTGTGGCGCTGAACGCCGCGAACCTCGACCGCCTGATGAGCAAGGCGTCGCCGCAGCGCGCCGCCGACACGATCACGGGCGAGGAAGCCGCTCCCCCGGCACCGCAGGGAGCCGCACCGCCCCAGCCCGCACAGCCGAGTGCGGGCGCCCGCATCGCATCGATCGTCAGCAACCTCGTCTTCGCGATCATCCTGATCGTGGTCGCCGTTGCTGCGCTGCAGATCCTCAACATCACGGCGATCTCCGAGCCGGCCGTGCAGATGCTCAACCTCATCCTCGGCGCGATTCCCTCGATCATCGCGGCGCTGCTCATCCTGGGCCTCGGCTACCTGATCGCGAAATTCGTCGGCGACCTCCTCGAGGGCACGCTGGTCGGGATCGGCACCGACAGGGCCATCGCGAGCATGGGCATCATGCCGGAGGGCAGGAGCGCCTCGGCGATCATCACGACGATCGCCAGGGTCGCGATCATGGTCTTCTTCGGCATCATGGCGGCACGCGCCCTGAACTTCCCGGAGATCACCGACATCCTCAACGAGGTGCTCTCGCTCGGCGGACGCGTGCTGTTCGGCGGTGCGATCATCGCAGCCGGGTTCCTGGTCGCGAAGCTGCTCAGCAACGCCATCGGATCCGGCACGGCGAGCACCGTCATCCGGTACGCCACACTGGTGCTGTTCGCGGCGATGGGCCTGCAGTACATGGGCATCGCCGATTCGATCATCACCCTCGCGTTCGGCTCCATCGTGGTCGGCGGTGCTCTGGCTGCCGCCCTCGCGTTCGGGCTCGGCGGTCGCAACGCCGCAGCGCGGTCGCTGGACAAACTGGGCAAGAAGGCAGAGAAGGAGGACTCGACTCCGGCTGCATAGCCGAGCGGTCCACCCACAGAGGGGCGCGTCCTGCGGGGCGCGCCCCTCTGTGCGCATCCCGGATGAACGTGTGCCGCTGTTGACCGCATTGCGAACATTTGTTCTACTGGAATCGTGCGCTGGAGTGGACAAAAGATCGATTCGTCGGACGCGAAGCCGACGCTGCTCGGCATGCCGGGCCTCGTCCGCAGCGTGCAGACCCCGGATTTCGCCGGAGTCACATTCCACGAGGTGATCGCCAAGTCCGCGCTCAACCGCGTTCCGGCGTCGAGCTCGATGCCGTTCGAGTGGACGGTCAACCCGTATCGAGGATGCGGTCATCAATGCGTATACTGCTTCGCCCGCAGCACCCACCGCTATCTGGAGCTCGATGCGGGCGACGACTTCGACCGGCAGATCATCGTCAAAGTGAATGCTCCGGATGTGCTGCGCGCGGAGATCGGCAGGCGGTCGTGGCGGCGGGAGCTGGTGGCGCTCGGCACCAACACCGACCCGTATCAGCGGGCGGAGGGGCGCTACGAGCTGATGCCGGGCATCATCCGGGCACTCGGAGAGAACGGCACGCCGACGTCCATCCTCACCAAGGGCACGCTGCTGCGCCGCGATCTGCCGCTGCTGAGCCGGATGGCGGAGCATGTGCCCGTCGACATCGCGATGTCGATCGCAGTGTTCGACGATGAGCTGCAGAAGGCGATCGAACCGGGAACACCCGGCACCCGCGCCCGGCTGGCCACCGTGAGAGCCGCCGCCGAGCTCGGGTTCCGCGTGACCGTGTTCCTGATGCCGATCATGCCGTGGCTCACCGATCAGCCGGAGCATCTGGAGCACGCCGTCTCGCAGATCGCCGAGGCCGGCGCGCACCGTGTCGTCTACGGCGCGCTGCACCTGCGGCCCGGCGCGAAGGAGTGGTTCCTCGAGTGGATCTCCAGGGAGCACCCGGAGCTCGAGGCCGGCTACCGGCGCTTCTACGGGACGGCCTCGTACGCGCCGAAGGCGTACCGACAGCAGCTCTCCGCAAGGATGCGCCCGCTGCTGCGTCGCTACGGCCTCGACCCGCGTGAGGATGAGGATCAGCCCGAGGCGCGCCGCGTCGCCCGCTCGGCCGCACAGGCGGTGTCGCTGGAACCCACGCCGCAGCCGACGCTGTTCTGATCATCCGGATGGGCACCGCCCGCCGGCGCGACCCAGGCGACCTGTCCTGGCGACCGCCGACACGGCCGCCCAGCGGTCGACCCCGCTTATGCAGACGCAGCCCCGTGCACGCTCACCGCACACCTGGCAACATCGACATGAGCACCCCGCGATCCGAGAGCGAACTCCATGACAATGCCTTCGTCCACCGACATCGCACCGGTCAACCGTCGAGCCATCGCCTGCATCATCGACACCGCCATCGGCACCGGAGTCAGCTTCCTGGTGCCGGTCGGCGTGCTGACCGGGATCGCCGCGACATCCGGCGACACGATGACGGGCATCGTCGTCGCGGTCCCGCTGTTCGGCGCCCTGGGTCTGGCGTGGTTGGTCGCGCACACGGCCATGCAGGCCGGCAGCGGGTCCATCGGGATGCGCGCGCAGGGCCTGCGTCTGGCTCGGACGCAGGACGGCGGCCCGATCGGGTTCGGGCCCGCTCTGCTGCGCAACGTGGTGTGGGGCCTTGCCGCGTCGATCGTGGTCGGCTGCTTCACAGTGCTGTTCGACAGTGCGGGGCGGCTCCAGGGCTGGCACGACAAGGCCGCAGGGGCCGTCATGCTCAACGTTCGGACACCGTCCGGCACCGCCCCGGAGCCGCCAGGCCTCGACGCAGCGCGCGCGCCGCGTCAGCCCGACGACGAGACCGGACACCCCGCACCGCAGACGGCGATGCCCGGATTCGCACGGCTGCCCGCGCAGTCGGCCATGCCGGGGTTCGACGCGCGGCCTGGCTCGCCCTCACCGCAGACGGCGCCGGCCGCACCAGGCACGGACGCGACAGACGATGAGTTCTTCCAGCACACGGTGCTGTCTCCCCTCACCGCACAGCAGCCGACCGAAGATTCGCTGATCTCGTTCGTCCCCGGCGTCACCCAGGAGCCGGCGCCCCGGCCCGTCGAGCCCACGGCTCCCGCCGCGGGCGATCCAGCGCGGATCGGGCCTCCGACTCCGACGGCGCACGAGGCGGCTGCCCCGCCCCCGACCGGCGTCAGCACGTCCATCGGTCTCGTGTTCACCTGGGACGACGGTCAGCGCACGACGGTGTCCGATCGCGCAGTCTTCGGGCGCAACCCCGAGGAGCGCGACGGCGCGGTGCATGTGCCGGTCAGCGATGGGACCCGTTCCCTGTCGAAGACCCATTTCGAAGCAGGGGCGGACACCCGTGACGGCTGGGTCATCGACAGGCACTCGACCAACGGCACCACCCTCGTGCGCGACGGTGTGCGCATCATGTGCCCTCCGGGACAGCGCGTGTCGGTGCAGCCGGGCGACGCCCTCGAGATCGGCGATCGCTCCGTCAGGATCGATCGGCACGAATAGGCCGCGGCATCGAGGCCCAGCGTGTGGCAGAGTTCCGGATGCGCCCACGCGATAGTCTGAAAAGCGCGTGTTGACGGAAAGCGGGGATCCCATGTCGCCACAGACGACGGCTGTCGCGCCTGCGCAGCTCCTACGCCTCTCGGTGCAGTGGGAGTCCCAGCGCATCGACGTGAGCGTCCCCGGAGGCGTTCCGCTCGCCGAAGTGCTCCCGTCACTCGCCCGACGCCTCCGTGTCTTCGACAACATCTCCGCGTCATCCGGGTTCCACCTGGTGCAGGCAGACGGAACCGCGCTCGACGGGGACCGCACTCTCGGCTCCCAGAACGTGCAGGACGGCGATCTGCTCGTGCTGGAACAGGGGACGACGGCATCATCTGCGAAGCGCTACGACGATCTCGTCGAAGCCGTCGCCGACGTGGTGGAGAAGGACGCGCCGGCATGGTCGGCGCAGAATTCGGTCACGACTGCGACCGTGGTGTCATCGGTGCTGCTGCTGCTCGGTCTGGTCCCTGCTGTGTGGTCGTGGGCAGGCACCGGGACGATCGTCACCCCGGCCGGCGCCGGTGCGGCAGCTGTCGTTCTGATGACGTGCGCCATCGTGATGGATCGCACGCGCGCTCCGCAGCAGGCCGCGATGGCGCTCGCCGTCGTGTCCTCGGTGTACGCCGGCGTCGCCGGATACACGGCGATGCCATCGAACGGCGCATGGGCGGCGGCACTGCTCCTCGGCGCAGGGGCGATGCTCGTGTTCGGCATCGTGACGATGCTGGCGCTGACGCGCCTGCGCGAGTACGGACTCGTCCCCGTCGTCCTCGGCGGTGTGCTGCTCGCCGTCGGCGCCGTGACCACCTGGTTGGACGTGCCCGTCGCCGGGATCCTGGCGGCGGTGATGGCGCTGTCCGGCATCGTGGGGCTCGCAACGCCGTGGATCGCCCTGGCTTCCGTGCCGCTGCGCGTCGTCTCCGCCCGCGACGACTCCGAGGTCTACGAAGCACCGACCCGCATCGCACCCGATCAGGTCGCGAAGCTCTACGTTCGGGCACACCGATACCAGGTCTCCCTGCGCATCGCCGTCTGCCTCATCATCCTCATCGCGACGCCGCCCGTCGTCGCATCCGGCATCTGGGGGTTGGTGCTGTCCGCGGTGACGTACAGCGGCATGTTCCTCGGTGCCAGGCAGGTGTACTCGCGATTCGACATCGTCGCGGTCGCTTCCGGCGTGCTCTCAGGTGTGGTGCTCGGAGTCGTCACGGCCATCATCACCCACCCTGAGTGGATGACCGGGCTCGTCATCGGCCTCGCCGCCGCCGCGGTCTGCGTGATCGTGGTGGTGCTGCTCAGCTCCAAGGTGCGGATCGGTCTGACGCGCTTGGCAGACTTCGCCGAATGGGCGATGATCGCGCTGCTGCTGCCGCTGGCCATCATCGCCGGAGGCTGGTTCTGACCGATGGCATCCAAGGCCGAGCTGCTTCAGGCACAGGCGTTCAATCGCCGGCGACTGCGGACCGCGTTCACGAGCGGTGCTCCCGGCGGGCGCGAACTGCCGCCGGGAAAGCCGCTGCGCGGCGTGGTCGTCAGCGTCGCACTCGGAATTCTGACGGTGATCGTATCGCTGCTGATCGGCACGTTCACCGGCACCCTGCCCAAGGACTGGGGTGACGGCTCGATCATCGTGGTCAGCGGCGAGGGCACCCGATACGTCGCCCTCAGCGACACGCTGTACCCCGTCAAGAATCTCGCCAGCGCGCATCTGCTGGTGGAGACGACCGAGGTCACCTCGGTGCCGGCGTCGAAGCTCGACGGCATCGAGCGCGACCCCTCGCCGGTGGGAATCGACGGTGCACCGGATCAGCTCCCTGCCCCCGACCGGCAGTACACAGGGGCCTGGCTGAGCTGCGTCGAGGCCTCCCGTCCGCTCGAACTCTCCACGCGCATGCTCGGCGACGAGTCGGGCCCCGAGGAACGGGCCGGACTCGTGACGGACGATGACGGCGGGTACTGGTTCGTCCAGGGCGCCCACCGGTACGAAGTCGCACCGGACAGCGTCCCCGTCGTCGCGAGCGTCTTCCTGGGGATCGACGACATCGGCTCCGTGCCGACCGCTTCGTCGCTCTGGCTCAATCTCGTGACGCCGGGAACGCCTCTCACTGTGGACCTCGGCAGCCCGCTGGGATCGGACGCGGGCGCCGACGGTCTCGTCGTCGGGCAGACCGTGCGCACGCAGTCCGACGGCCAGACCGTCGCCGAGTACATCGTCGACGGGAACGGAGAGCTCGTTCCGGCCACACCGTTCGCGCGTACGCTGCTGACCGCGTACGTCGGCATCGACCCCGTCACCATGACCGTCGCCGAAGCGACGAACCTGAGGAACGTGAACTCGGATGCCGTTCCGGGCGACTGGCCGTCGGAGGCGCCCGTCGAGGCCGAGGACGCGAGCTCGGTGTGCCTGCAGATGGCCCATGGCGACGAGCAGCCGTCGGTCTCGGTCGCGGCCGTGCCGAACGATGTGGAACCGGGAACGCAGGTCACACCCGGATCAGGCGCAGCGATCACCGCGCACAGTTCCGGTGAGGGCGCCACATACGGATTCGTCTCAGAAGCCGGTGTGTACTTCCCCGTCGAGTCGGCCTCGGATCTCGAGCGCCTCGGGTACGAGCCCGATCAGTCGGTGCCGGTCCCGACAGCGTGGACGCAGCTGCTCGAACAGGGGCCGACTCTCAGCCGTGAGATCGCGCAGAGGACGGCACCGGGAACGGACGAGTGATGGCGCGTCGCAGGCTGCGAGGCGCAGCCGCTGCCGTCGGCATCCTCGCCCTGCTCGCGACGGGAGGCGCCGGCGGCGTCTCTGAGTCCGCGCCACAGGCGACGACGGCCATCGGAGAGTCTCCATCCGTCGATGCGACGGCGCAGCAGTGCACACCGAACCAGCGCACACTCTCCCCCGGCGCCAGCTACCTGCCGGCACGCCTCGGGCTCGATGAGGCGTGGGCACTCAGCCGCGGGGGCGGCGTGACGGTGGCCGTCGTCGACTCCGGCGTGAAGGCGGGCAATGTGCACCTCGACGGCGCGCTGGTGTCGGGCCGAAGCACCTTCGGCGACGGATCGGCCCCCGCCGACGACGATCTCTTCGGCCACGGGACGGCCATCGCAGGTCTCATCGCCGCGAGGCCGATCGACGGATCGGGCGTCGTCGGCGTCGCACCAGAAGCGAAGATCATGCCGGTGCGCGCCTTCGAGTCAGCGCCGGAGGACGGACAGCCCTCCAACGATCTCGCACTGCCATCCGCGGGCTCCGTATCGAAGGGAATCCGGTGGGCGGCCGAGCACGGCGCGCAGATCATCAACGTCTCACTCTCCGACGACGGTTCGCTCGAGCAGTACCGCAGCGCCGTCGCCCGCGCCGCAGAGCTCGGCGCGCTCGTGATCGCCAGCGCGGGAAACCGCAACACTGCTGATTCGGATCGTCCGGATCCCTCGCAGTTCTACCCGGGTGAGCTCGACGGCGCTCTCGCTGTGGCTGGCGTCCTGAGCGACGGCGCGTGGGACGCGCAGTCCTCGTACCGGGGCGAGCACGTCGACATCGCGGCGCCCGGCGAGTCCATGCCGTCTGCGTACATCTCGGGCGGCGACTGCGTCTTCAACCCTGACTCCGCATCGTCGAGCTACGCCACGGCGATCGTCTCGGGCGCCGCGGCTCTGGTAGCGGCCCGCTTCCCCGACGAGTCGCCCGACCAGTGGGCGTTCCGGCTCATCCAGTCGGCGATGCGCGTCTCACCCGCCGAGCGCAGCGACACCGTCGGATGGGGCGAGGTACGGCCAGCGGACGCGCTCGCGCTGACCGATGACGGCACCCTTCCCGGCCCGCAGTCGCCGACGCATCTGACCCCGACACCGACACCGCCTGATGACCGGATCGTCTCGTTGGAGCCGGTGCCCGACCCCCTGCAACCGGCACGCTCGATCGTCGGCTGGATGCTGGGCGCCGGTGCGACGGTTTCGACGCTCGCCCTCCTGTTGGCACGGTGGCGCGCGCGAAGGGCCAGAGACTGACCGCTCCCGGACGCGTTGTGCGCTGCGCCGCGGACGCGGCCGATGGGTAGTCCTACCCCTATGGCACATGTGGGCCTCTCCGTAGGATGGCTTCGACGGTCCACAACAGGAGGAGCCCATCGTGAACCTGGACATGGCGGACGCCAATCGGCTGATGGCAGAGCTGCGGGAGACCGCGGCAGAGCTGCAGCACGAACTGCGCGCACTGGGCGACGCGTCGAAGGAACTCACCCCGGTCACGGTGGAGGACGAGAAGAAGGCCGTCAAACTGACATTGGCCGCCAACGGCGCCGTCGAGACGCTCGCGCTCGACGAGGACTGGCGCGACAAGATCGGCGAGGAGACGCTCGGGCTCGCCGTGAGCTCCTGCTATCAGCACGCCATCGAGCAGCGAGCCGGCCAGTGGATGAAGGCGTATTCCGAGAACGCGGAGAAGGACGTCGCCGAGCCGGACGTCGCCGAGCCGGCGCCGGAGCCCGTGGAGCTGGGCGACCCCAGCTCCGATTGGGGCGCGGAAGGCCGTGAGCAGCTGCGGGCGATGTACGACGCCGCGAACGCCGAGCAGGAGAAGTTCCTGGCGCACCACGCGCGCCGTGCGCGCGAGGAGAGAGACGGGGTGAACTCTGCCAAGACCGTCATCGTCACGCGCGAAGGCGACACGATCACCTCCGTGACTCTCGATGAGCGGTGGGTGCGGAACACGAACGACTCGGTGATCGAGCGCGAGATCATCAGCGCATTGAACGGCGTGATGGCGATGGCCGCGCACGAACGAGAGAACAAGTACGAGGGGTTCCCGGCGATCCAGCAGCTTGCCGAGGTCGGGCACAGCCCCCGTGAGCTGATGCGCCGCATGGGCGCCATCCGGTGAGACAGGAAGCTTGAGACATGGGACTGCTCGATGACGTCGTCGACCTGGCGAATCCGCTCGACGAGATCGCTGATTTCACGGAGAACGTCGCGGAAGGAGACGGGCTCGGCGCATTGTCCAACGTCCTGGACGCGGCCACGCCCGTCGACGAGCTGTACCGCATCGGCACGGGGCTGAACGAGATCCCCGCGCCTGACATCTCGCCTGGCGGCCCCATCGGCGTCCCGTTTGCGCCAGGCGGCGGCGGAGGCGGAAACCAGCCGACGCCCACGATGCCGGAGCCAGAGGGGAAGTCAGCACTGCCGACGCCTCCTCCGGCACCCCCGGCGTCGTCGTTCGGCGCCGAAGGCGAAGTCGATGTCGACACGACCTACCTGCGCAAGGACGCTGAGCTCTGGGACACGGCCGGGGGTTCCTACGGCACCGTCAAATCGGCCGCCGAAGGACTGGACATCGATACCGCGGCGTTCTCGTTCATCGGCGGCGAAGCCGCGAGCGCCTACAAGACGTTCCAAGCCACCATGGTGGCGCTGCTGGGCACCGCGCCCGAGGCGCACACCCTCTTCGCCGAGTCGCTCCGGCTGACGGCCGATTCGTACGACGAGACGGACGTGGAGTCCGAAGGCAAGCAGGACAAGGACGTCGACGGCTCCGGCAGCTACGACGGCCCTACCGGCGGCGGCGGCGGCACCGGTGGCGGCACGGGCGGCGGCACCGGTGGCGGCGGCAGCGTGGGCGGCGGCACCGGTGGCGGCGGCAGCGTGGGCGGCGGCGGCACGGACAGCGGCGGCACCGTGGGCGGCGGCACCGGCGGCGGCAACCCCCAGGTCGACGGATCGATCGACGGCGAGGTGGGTGACGACGCCGAAGACGCCCAGCTGGATGCCGAGGCGGATCAGCTCGACGCGCGTGCGGATGCCCTCGACCGGCAGGCCGATCAGGCTGACAAGCACGCCGAGAAGGCTCAGGAGCAGCTCGACGCGATCGACGCGCAGATCGACTCCCTGCAGGAGCGCGCCGCCGAACTCGACAGCAGCGCCACCGACATCGAGCGTCGTGCGACCGAGCTCGATCTCAAGGCCGAGCAGCAGCTGCAGGCCGGCGATTCCGCCGGCGCGCTGCAGACACGAACCGAATCCGCGGCTCTGCGCGCGGAGGCCGCCGCACAGCGTGCGGAGGCCGCAGACGTCCGCGAGCAGATCGAGGGGCTAGAAGCGGACCGGGACGGCGCAGCAGAAGAGGCGGTGGACGCCCGAGAGGACGCCGCGGAGCTGCGTGACAAGGCCGCGGACCTGCGCGATCAAGCGGCCGAGATGCGCGACCAGGCAGCCGGAGACGGCGGCGACGGTGCGACGGCCGATTCTCCTGGCGACAGCGACCTTCCCGGCGAGTCCGATCCGACGGCCGATGGCGATGTCGATGGCGACCCGACAACTGCACCCGGGGACGGCGACGGCGCGGACGACTCCCAGACGCAGCCGGATGGCGACGACAGCGGAGATGGACAGTCACAGCCCGATGGCAGCGACGGCAGCGACACCCCGCAGACGCAACCGGATGGCGACGACAGCGGAGACGGACAGACCGAGCCGGGCGACTCGGACGTCCAACCGACTCGTCCCGACCTCGACGGCGGACCGGCGACGATCGATGCCACACCCGACATCGACATACAGCCCACCCCTGCCGATGCCGACGGCACCCCTGGAACGATCAGCGACGGGCCGGACATCGAGATCCAGCCGACCCCCGCCGCCCCCGACGCAGGGACGGATCCGTTCGGCGCCGTCTCCGACGCCGACGGCGCCGCTGTGACTTCTGAACCCGCCTCTATGCCCGCGTGGCAGTCCCGACTCAACAGCTGACCTCAGCTCTCTCGACGGAAAGCAGACGACATCATGACACCACGCATCAGGCCCCCACGCGTTCCGAACGGCTCCTCCTCTCCTTCTGGTTCTCCCGGTCGCTCTGGCAGTGCGTTCGGCGATTCCGGCTCCACCAGCCGCCCGCACGGGAGCGGCTCGACCGGCAGCGGACGCGACAACGGGCCGGATGTGGACAAGTCGAAGACGAAGTTCCAGGAGATCGTCGACGGCGCGAACTCGGTCATCGACATCATCAACGGCGTCCTCGAACTCGCCAGCCACATCCCCCTCATCGGTGAACTGATCGACCGGATCAACGAGCTGATCGGCAGGATGTTCGAGAAGGTGAACGAGGCCATCCAGAAGACCACAGATGCCTTCGCCTTCGTCGGCAACCCGGCTGCGCTGCGGCGGGCCGGCCGGAGCTGGGTGGACAACGTGGGCGCCCCCGCCACCGAGGCGACGGCGACGATCATCCCCGCGGCGCTCCCCAGCACGGGGAACTGGGAGGGCGCAGCCCACAATGCCTACAGCGCGCGCGTCGATCTGCAGCAGCCCGCCGCGGAGGACGTCTACGGCAAGTGCGTGATGATCGACAACGAACTGAACAAGTTCGCCGACGCGATCGTGGATTTCTGGGTGTCATTCTCGATCGCGACCATCACGACCGCGATCGGCGTCGCGCTCGGCATCGCCCAGATCGTCTCGGTCTGGGGCGCCCCCACCGGTGTCGCGACGATCATCGCCGAAGTCGGCTTCTTCATCCTGGACATCATCGGCCTCATCAGCATCATTCTGACGGCCAACCAGGCCGCATCGTCGTTCATGACGACCGTGACCAATGAGCTGAGCTCGGCCGCGGCGTTCCCCGGCGGTGCATGGCCGCGCCACACGGCCTGATGATGGCGGAGCCCGATCAGCCGGAGTCGGCCGCCGAGCACGGAGGCTCTCTCGTGCTCGGCTTCGGCGAGCGGATCGTGCGCATCCCCGCTGGTACGACGTTCGTCGTCGGCCGCGGAGCGGATCTGTCGATCGGCGACAACCCGTACGTGCACCGCCGCTTCCTCGAGATCGCTCAGCGCGACGGCGTCTGGTGGCTCAGCAACGTCGGATCGGCGCTCACCGCCTCCGTGTCCTCGGCCGACGGAGCGGCCCAGTCGTGGCTGGCGCCCGGTTCGTCGATGCCGCTGGTGTTCCGCACGACGACGGTGATGTTCACCGGCGACTCAACCATGTACGAGGTCTCCTTGACGGTCGAGTCCCCGGTCTACGAGGAATCGGTCGGATGGAACGGCGCCGGCGTCGCCGGGGGCACGGCAGAGCTGCTGTCGCCGATGCAGCGCATCCTGCTCACCGCACTCGCGGAGCCGCTGCTGCGTGACGGCGACGGGGGCGCGGCACGCCTGCGTTCCACCGACGAGATCGCGGCGCGACTGGGCTGGCCCGTGGAGAAGCTCGAGCGGCGCTTGGGCAGCCTGTGCGACAAGTTCGCACGGATGGGCGTTCGCGGACTCGACCGCAGGGCAAGCGGCCGGCTTCTCGCATCGCAGCGTTCTCGACTCGTGGAGCTCGCCGTCGGCACACGGATCGTGACGATCGTCGACCTGGAGCTGCTTACGGCCTTCGCCACTCAGGGCGTCGACGCTCCGGCGGCATGACCGGCCGGGGTCAGGGAACGGGCCGGATGCGCCTGGTATACACGTAGGGTTGCGCGGCGGAGGCTGCGCGCCAGCGCGCAGAAGCTGACGACGAGGAGAGAACACGGATGAGCACTCCGGCCGGATGGTACGACGACGGTTCCGGGCGACTGCGATGGTGGGACGGCGAGCGGTGGACCGACCGCTTCTCATCGCCAGGAGATCACGGCGCCGGAACCGAGGCGTCGCCTTCTGCCCGGCCTGAGGCGTCGTTCGCGCCCACGGGGGCGCCCGTCGCCGGCGCGTGGGCTCCGGGCTCCGCGCAGCCGCCTGCGAGTCCTCAGCGGTCGTCGGTTCTCGGTTTCGTGGGGCTGGGATTGGCGGTGCTCGGAACAGTACTGGCCTGCATTCCGACGGGGGTGACCTTCCCGATCGGCCTCGTCCTGCTGCTGGCCGCCTTCGTGGTGTCGCTGGTCGCGGTGTTCCAGAAGGGCACGAAGAAGTGGCCGTCGGTGACAGGCATCATCCTGTCCGTCGTGGGCGGCATCGTCGGCAGCATCGTGTTCGTACTCGTACTGTGGTTCGGAATCACGGGGGCGATGGACGACTATCCGACACCACAGGATCCGGCGCCGACGATCACCGAGCAGCCGCCGGAAGAACCAACGGATGAGGCGCCGGAAGAACCTCCAGCGGACGATGATGGCGACGACGACAGCCGCCCCTCGCCCGAAGCGATCGGCGAGGGTCTCGAAACCATCGCCCACAGCGGAGGCATGTTCGAGTACGACGATGTGCCCGGCTACTTCACCTGTGTCGGACAGTACTACTACGACTCCGATCTGTCGGACGAGTCCCTGCAAGGCCTTGCAGGGGGCGACGACGTGACAGAGTCCGAACGCGATATGGGGATACAGGTGGCGTACGACGCGACAGGAGAGTGCGACCCGAGTCTGTAGCCACTCGGGCTATGGGGAGCACTCCCCATGGAGACCACCGACGCTCCCGGGCTAGGATCGTCGCGGACACGGACAAGGGAGGGGACAGCCGATGGTCAAAGGCTTCTTCATCTACAACGACATCGTCGCCAGAGTGCAGGTGGCTCTCATCACCGAGTGCTACGACGAACTGTCCGCCTGTGTGGAAACGGCCGCTTCCCTCGAGGACGGTCAGACCAGTGCTCTGTGGACCGCCGATGGGAAGGCCACCGAACTCACCGCTGCCCTCAAGGCGAAGTATCACGCCGCCGGCTCATGGCTCAACGACCTGAGCAACAAGCTCGACGACGCGTGCATGAACCTCAAGCGCGCGATCGCCGAGACCGAGCATCTGCAGGATCAGCAGAAGGCGGCCTACCAACGCCAACTCGACCAACTGCTGAAAACGACGCAGCCGACTGCCAATTGACCGGAAGATGACCATGGGACAGCATCAGGAGAGACTCGCGCGGCTTCAGCTGAATCAAGTGAGCACCTTTCTCAGTGGCACCCGTGCGAAGCAAGCCGACGCTCGGTCGACGCTGAATGGCTCCGTCAATACCGCAACTGAAGGTGTGCACAAGGCAGCAGGCCTGAACGCATTCGAGGGCGACTACGGGCAGACCGTCGAAGACGGCCTATTGGCGCTGCGTGGGAAGCTGGAGAAGTTCGGCGATTACCAGAAGAAGCTCAGCATCGCGATCAATGCCGCCAACCACGCGATGAGCGACACCGCGAACAGCGCGGCGGGCGTCCCCAGCGGCGAGCTGACGCCGGAGCAGCAGAACACGCTCGATATGGCTGCCAAGACGGACAGTCCCGTGCAGGTCTCTCCCGGTGTGACCCTCACGCCGGATCAGGCGAAGCAGCACTATCTGGACCAGGCAGAGGCCGACCGCGAGGAGGCGGCCCGTAAGCTCAACGCCGCTCTCGACGCCAGGCTGGAAGAGATCATCAACGGACTCCCCGGGTCAGAGTACGACCCGGAGAAGTCCGCACCGGACGGCTCGAGCGCCGACGGATTTCCCTCGGTGGACGACCCAGGTGCCGACGGCGGCACCGGCGGCGGCACCGGCACCGGCGGCGGCACCGGCGACAGCCCCACCGTGAACGACCCCGGCGTCAACGGTGGGCCCGGAGGCGGCACGGGAGACGGATCAGGCAACAACCCCGGCATCGACGGCGGCCCCGGAGACGGATCAGGCGGTGGCGGGTCAGGCGGCGGCGGATCAGGCGGCGGATCCGACGGAGGCGGCTCAGGGGGCGGCGGAAACGACTGGCCCGATATCGAGCACCCAGGGACGGATGATCCGAAGGTCGTCGCTCCGTGGCCGCCCGGCTACATCGGCGACCCGCCGGTCACCGACCCGCCCGGCGTCGACGATCCGCGTATCGACGGCGGCACCGACGGCTTCATCCCCGGTACCGGTGGCGGCGGAGGTGTCGGCGGCGTCGGTGTCGGCGGCGTCGGAGGCGGCGTCGGAGGCGGCGGGGTCTCCGGTGGCGTCGCCGGCGGCATCGCCGGTGGCATCGCCGGAGGTGCTGCCCGCCGCGTCGGCGGCGCCGGAAGCATCGGAACCATCGGCGGTGCATCGGGCACGGCGTCCGACGCAGGGGTCAGCGGAAGCGCGAACGCTCAGTCCGGAGCAGCAGGCGGCCGCGGCATGGTGGCCGGCGGCATGGGCGGAGCAGCCGGAGCAGGCAGCAGCAAGAAGAACCGCAGGCGAGGCCAGGACCTGACCGCCTTCGCCGTCGGCGACGAGGACGAGGCGACCCCCGACCTGGGCGAAGCGGGTGCTGCCGGACGCACCGAGTCCGAGGGCAGGGAAGAGTTCGGCTGGTAGCGGAACTTCCTGCTGCGGTTCTCCCGGCTGCGTTGCGGGTGGGAGAACCGCAGCAACCGCCGACCGCTCGTCGGTGACGCTCGCTCAGGCCGCGACGACACGGACGACGCAGTCGCCGAGTTCGAGGACCAGCCCTGGCACGAGACCGAAGCGCTGATGCGGAGTCATCGGGCCGGAACGGCCGTCACTCGTACGCAATGACGATCCGTTGCCTGAGCCGAGGTCCTCGAACCACGCCTGATCGTCGACGATGCCGAACCGGCCGTGCGTACGGGACACGGATCGGTCACCATCGGGCACGGCGACGAGTGCGGCATCCGGGCGCTCACCCTCGGGAACCCTGGGCGCGCGGCCGATGTAGCCGATGCCGCGGATCGGCACGATCGTCCCGTCGTGGAACTGCAGTGCGACGGTTGCCGCAGCATCCTCTGCAGACACCGACGACGACGTGCCCCGCATCGCCGGCGAGCCCTCCACCGAGGATGTCACGGGCGCAGGCGGGGGCGGCGGTGCCGGGGCCTCGTCCTGCGCCGGAGGCGCTGGCGCGTCTGCGGCACCCGCGACCCTCCGATGCACGAGCTCGGCGTCGCCGCCGAGCACCAGAACATCTCCTGGCATGAGGAAGTACGGGATGTGCGGAGCGAGGGGCGTGATGCCGCCCCAGGAATGACGCACCGAGACGCCGTTGGTGGAACCGAGGTCCTGCACCCACAGCCGTTCCTCGTCGATGCCGAACGAGGCGTGAGTGCGCGACAGCGAACGTGCACCGTCGGTCACACGCACCAGGATCGCATCCGGGATCGACTCAGGCGCCCGCGGCGCGCGACCGATGAAACCGAGGCCCGTCACCCTGACCACCGCGCCGTCCGCCAACTCGAATGCGGGAACGGTGCTCCCCGTTGCAGAAGGGCCGGAGGGAACGGGGGCGGGCACCGGTTCGGCCGGCGCCTCACGCGGCGGCGGGGGCGCCGTCGCGCTCACGTCACTCGGTCCCGGCGCGTGGCCCGCGTCGTCCGCGACCACGCGGGCGTCGAGCATCGGTGCGTCGACGGGGTCCGCCGCAGCCTGCTTCGTCCGGCGAACATCGATCACCCTGGCCCCGGCGACGCCGTCGAGCAGGCCGGATGCCGCGAGCCCGGCAGGCAGGAGCACGGGGATCACGTGGGCGAGGCCCATCAGTGCGCTGCGCAGGAACAGCCCCGCGGCCCCGACGCTGACGCCTGCGTCGCGCCGCACCGTGCGGAGCCCCACGGCCAGGCTCCCCGGTGTCGCGCCCGTGTGCCCCTCCCAGATCCAGCCGATCGCCCACAGCTCGACCAACGTCACCGCGAACAGCGGAAGCGACCCCGTGAGCGCCCAGACGAGCGCAGCGATCGCAGCGACGATCGCGACGTCGATCAGGTATGCCCCCGCGCGCTTTCCGGCCGAGGCGCGCTTCCCTGCCGTCTGGTCCGCCCGCGAGGGCGTCGACCGTGCGCGGGACGGGGCAGGCGGAGTGAGCGTCATGAGAAGACCTCCAGGATCTGTCCGGCTATCCCGGAGCCGTACACGAGTGCGGCCGGGGAGAGCGCGAGGAGGATGGCCTCGATGATGTCGCCCGTGCGCGACCAGCCCAGAGAGCGCCAGTCCTGGGCGAGCGGAACCGTCAGGCAGCCCACGATCCCGCCGACGAGCACCAGTGCGAGAGAGATCAGGAGCGGTCCGACGTGCAGCGCGTTCAGCAGCGCCGCGGCCGCAGCCACGGTCACGACCGCTCCCGTCACCATGGACGCACCTCGCGTCAACCCGTCGCGCACGCTGCGCGAGGTCAGCAGGAAGTAGCATCCGATGCCGAGCGTCCCGCCCAGGACGCACCACGCCTCGATCGACCGATCCGTGATCGCGAGAAGTGCGCAGAGCGAGGAAAGCAGCGCGAGGGCGCCGGCCGTCACCGTTCCGGCCTCGGAGCGACGACGCGCCAGCAGCGTCTGATGGGCCGCTCGATCGCTGCGCACAGGGGAGGGCTCAGTCGCCGGCCTCGAACGTATGCCCTGAGCGTCGCGGATCACGAAGGGCGTGTCGATCAGTTCGTCTGAGTTCACGTCGAGGGCGGCGCCGCGCATGTAGCGGAAGATCGGAGCGGCGCAGGCGGCCTGCACCGCGGCGACGGCGGCAACCGGCACGTCGGCGATGAACGCGGCCGCGTTGAGCACCGCGAAGACCGACCACAGTGCGGCGATCGCGCCCGTGGTGCCGGCCGCCGTATCTCCGTGCGCACGGGCGCTCGCGTGGCGCGCGCACGCCGCGGTCGCGCCGGCAACGGCACCCGCGGCGATCATCGCTGCGGCGTCCGAGAACGGCGAGAGCGCAAGTGCTCCTGCCGTGGCCGCCAGCGGCGGTGCGACGAAAGCGACGTAGACGTTCCGTTCGCGCACGGGCTGGACGAGCATGATGACCGCGCCGATGAGCAGCACCGAGACGGAGACCGACACCGTGATCGGGGACGGAGCGGCAACGGTGCAGGCGACCAGCCCGAGCGCGACCACGAGCAGCAGCGCCAGTGCCGTCCAGCGGGGACGGGCGAGTCCGGTGCCCGCGCGTGCCGCCCCTCGCCCGGACGCATGGGTCGGCGCCAGGGCGCTGCGGTCGAACAACCAGATCACGCCGCCGTCGCCCGGCGCGGCCGACACCTCGCTGTCGAGGTCGATCGCGGCCCCCGACGTGGTCGTGCCGACGTACCGATTCAGGTCGACGCCGCCGACGGCGAGCAGCTCGGCGACGGTCGAATCGGCACGGACGACGAGATCATGTCGGCTGTGAGCGTCCGCGACAGTGAGCCGAATTGCCTTCGCTGACACTCCCAGCCCCTCGACGATCCTCGGTACGACACTGTTTCGTGCCCGCTCCCTGACACAATGGTAAGCGACTCGAGGAGGGCCTGTCGTGAGCAACACCACTACTCGTCGCGCGCCGAAACCCCCGGCCGGCGGGCAACTCACTCTGCAGCAGGCCCCGGAGCTCCCCAAGCCCGAGGGCGCCTCGAACACGCTGATGATGGCGCTGCCGATGGTCGGCAGCCTCGGCTCGGTCGCGGTGCTCTCGCTCGCTCAGGGCGGCGACTCGACCCGCACGTACATCATGGGCGGGATGTTCCTGTTCATGGCGCTGTCCATGGTGGGCGGTCAGATGTGGCGGCAGAAGTCCCAGCACTCCACGAATGTCGAGAACACCCGACGCGAGTACCTCGCCTACCTGGCCGAGACACGCGACTCCGTACGCGAAGTCGCCTCACGCCAGCGCAGGTATGAGGAGTGGATGCTCCCGATGCCCGATACGCTGCCCTTCATCGTCGAAGAGGGTTCGCGGGTGTGGGAGCGAACCGCCGACGACACGAACTTCCTGGTGGCCAGGGTCGGCACGGCCAGCCAGCCTCTCGCCATGACCCTGGAAGAGGCACCGATCCCCGCCCTGGCGCAGCTCGATCCGGTCAGCGCGTCGGCGGCGCACCGATTCGTGCTCACGCACGACCAGGTGCCCGATCTGCCGTTCGCACTGAACATCGGCACCTGCGCACGCCTCGAGATCGCGGGTGAGACCGTGCGCGCTCGAGGACTGGCACGTGCCGTCGTCGCGCATCTGGCGACCTTCGCCGCGCCGGAGGACTTGCAGATCGCGGTGATCGCATCCCATGCCGACCTGCCGTACTGGGAGTGGATGAAATGGCTTCCCCACGCGCAATCCGACACCGTCAGGGATGCCGTGGGCGGCGCTCGCCGCATCGGGACGTCGTGGGCCGACGTCGAGAGCCTCGTCGTCGACACGCACTCGCGCGGACCCGTCGGCGGGCGGAGCGGCCCCGTGCCGCACCTCGTGGTGATCACGGACGGCACCCGACTGCCTGCCGATCACCCGTTCCAGGCGGAGGGCGGGGTCAGCGGCGTCACCGTCATCGACATCCCCCGCGAATGGGATGAGCTCACCGACCCGTTCACCATCCGTCTGGTGATCGACGACGAGGCCGAGGAGGGCCCGATCCTCACCGTCGCCCGACGGAGCGCAGGGGCGGTGCGCGGGAAGCCGGACTTCCTGGGAATCGCCTCGGCTGAGGCCGCGGCGCGGCGTCTGACCGGAATGGTCGAGGCCGTCGAGGACGAAGAGGCCGGAGGCGGCCCCCGTACGATCTCCGCGGAGCTGACCGACCTGCTCGGCCTGCCCGATGTGCGCGACTTCGATCCCGAGCTCGCATGGAAGCCGCGCTCGGCCCGCGACAGGCTCCGTGTGCCGATCGGACTCACCCCGAGCGGCCAGCCCATGATCCTCGATATCAAGGAGTCCGCTCAGCAGGGCATGGGGCCGCACGGCATGCTGATCGGTGCGACCGGATCGGGCAAGTCCGAGGTGCTGCGCACCCTGGTGCTCTCACTGGCGATGACGCATTCGTCCGAGGCGCTGAACTTCGTGCTGATCGACTTCAAGGGCGGTGCGACCTTTGCCGGCATGGCCGACATGCCCCACGTCTCTGCGGTGATCACCAACCTCGGCGACGACCTGACGCTCGTGGACCGCATGCAGGATGCCATTCAAGGTGAGATGACGCGGCGCCAGGAGCTGCTGCGCGACGCCGGAAACTTTGCGAACGTCACGGACTACGAGGCGGCGCGAAAGGGCGGCAGGACCGACCTGGAGCCGCTGCCTGCACTTCTGATCGTGGCGGACGAGTTCTCGGAGCTGCTGGCGGCCAAGCCCGACTTCACCGAACTGTTCGTCGCCATCGGCCGACTCGGCCGCTCACTCCAGGTGCACCTGCTGCTGTCGACGCAGCGGCTGGAAGAGGGCAAGCTTCGCGGTCTCGAATCGCATCTGTCGTACCGGATCGGCCTGAAGACGTTCTCCGGTGCGGACTCACGCGCCGTCATCGGCGTCCCCGATGCCTTCACCCTCCCTGGCGGCGGCGGGCACGGCATTCTGAAGTCGGATGCGGAGACCCTCACCCAGTTCCGGGCCGCATACGTCTCCGCCCAGCCGAAGACCCGCAGGCGGCGGTCTGGCGCATCGACAGACACTCCTGAGCCCGCTGCTCGGCCGATCCGCGAGATCGAAGCCAGGGCGTTCACCGCCGCGCCCGTCGTCGTGCCGGAGGAGCCGCACGAGCAGACCCCCGTTGTCGAAGCGCGAAGCAGCGAGCCCGCGGAGAAGCGGGTGACGTTCGACATCGCGGTCTCCCTGATGAAGGGCAAGAGCATGCCAGCCCACCAGGTGTGGCTGCCGCCTCTCGACGTCCCGCCGACGTTCGACGCTCTGCTCGGCGACCTCGTCGAGGATCCTCAGCTCGGCCTGATCTCACCGAAGTGGCGTGAGGCCGGCCCGCTCACGCTGCCGCTGGGCATCGTCGACCGCCCGCTCGAGCAGCGTCGCGACAGCCTGGTGATGAGCCTCGTCGGCGCCAGCGGCCACCTCGCGATCGTCGGCGGCTCCCGCACAGGCAAGAGCACCCTCGCGCGCAGCGTGCTGACGGGCATCGCACTCACGCACACGCCGCTCGAAGTGCAGTTCTACATCATGGACTTCGGTGGCGGCACCTTCGTGCCGTTCGGGAAGATGGCGCACGTCGCCGGCGTCGCCGGCAGGAACCAGCCCGACGTTCTCCGGCGCATGTTCCAGGAGATCGCCGGGATCGTCGATGACCGGGAGCGGTACTTCACCGAGCACGGCATCGACTCGATCGACACCTACCGGCGCCTGCGCGCCCAGGGCACGGCCGACGACGGCTACGGCGACGTGTTCCTCGTCGTCGACGGCTGGCCCACGATCCGCTCGGAGTTCGACGACATGGAGTTCGAGATCCAGTCGCTGGCCGGGCGTGCGCTCACGTTCGGGGTGCACCTGATCGTCACCACCGCGCGCTGGATGGACTTCCGCAACGCCATCAGGGACACCTTCGGCTCGAAGCTCGAGCTGCGGCTCGGCGACACCAGCGACTCCGAGATCGACCGCAAGGTCGCCGTGAACGTTCCACTGGGGCGCCCTGGCCGCGGCCTCGCACCGTCGAAGCACCACATGCTGACCGCGCTGCCCCGAGTGGACGGCTCAGGCGACCCCGACACCCTGGGCGAGGGCGTCGGGGACCTGATCGACAGGGTGAACCGCGCATGGCAGGGGCCGCAGGGACCCAAGCTGCGCCTGCTCCCCGAGCTGCTCGACCTCGACGAGCTGCGCCGCCAGGCCGCCGATACGCCGGCGGAGAAGCAGGTGCTGCTCGGCGTCGACGAGGCGAGGCTCGCGCCCACCGGATTCGATTTCCGGCGCAACCCTCACCTGTACCTCTTCGGGGACAGCGAGTCGGGCAAGTCCGGCTTCCTGCGCGGGTTCTCGCGCGAGATCATGCGCACGATGTCGCCGGCTCAGGCGCAGTTCTTCGTCGTCGACTACCGTCGGGCGCTGCTCTCCGAGATCCCGGACGAGTACTTGGCCGGTTACTACACCACGGCTGAGCAGGCCGCCGACGAGCTCTCCGGCCTCGTGGAGTATCTGCGCGGACGCCTGCCAGGGCCAGACGTCACGCCGCAGCAGCTGCGCGACCGGTCGTGGTGGTCGGGTGCCGAGGTCTTCATCCTCGTGGACGACTACGACCTGGTGAACACGCAGTCGGGCAATCCGATCGCGGTGCTGCAGCCATTGCTCGCTCAGGCGACGGATGTCGGGCTGCATCTCATCCTCACCCGCCGTTCCGGCGGTGCGTCGCGCGCCACCTTCGAGCCGGTCATGCAGACTCTGCGGGACCTCGCTGCCCCCGGCATCCTGCTGTCCGGCAGTCCGGACGAAGGTCCACTGATCGGCAACGTCAAAGCGACTCCGGCGGTTCCCGGCCGGGCGAAGGTCATCACCCGCGAGCGCGGCCTGGAGATCATGCAGCTGGCACATACACCGCCGTCTCAGCTGTAGCCGCACACGTCCGTGAGCAGTCGAGAGCGCACGTGGGCAGAGCTACCCATAGGCAATCGCGCGGTGGAATCCGTAAGGTGTTCACTGTCGCCGGGCATCGGCGTCACGGCCCTCAGGGCTGAAAGTACTCGGGGCTGATCAGCCCTCAGAACCAGGAGGTGACCGCGGTGAAAGAAGTCTCAGCAGCGGATGGTGCCCTTCAGCGTGGCGCCAAGATCGTCAATGAGTCGAAGGGGAACATCGTCCTCGAACTGAACGCGATCCGGACCAAGCTGTCCGGGATCCAGGCAGCGTGGCAGGGTCGGGGTTCGAATGCGTTCCAGCAGTCGTTCAACGCCTGGCAGGAGAAAGCGCGCCGGATCACGAACGCGCTCGACCAGTTCGAACAGAATCTGATCTCCTCGCAGACGACCTACTCGGCCACTGACGACACGTCGGAACAGGGCCAGAAGAAGTTCCTGGGCCGTCTCGGCTGACACCGGAGGGAAACGACATCATGACTCACGGATACAAGATGCAGTTCGGGACGGTCGAAACGGCCGGCTCCGACATCGGCACGAGCGCGAACAACCTCGGGACCAGGCTCACCGAGATGGAGGAATCCCTCAAGCCCCTGCAGGCCGACTGGACCGGTGAGGCCTCGGAGTCCTACCTCCGTTCGAAGACGCAGTGGAACCTCGCCCTGAACGAGATGAAGCAGCTCCTCCACGACATGGGCCGTCAGGTCATCGAGGATGCCGCCAACGGTCAGGCCAACGAGGCGAAGAACCGGAACCGCTGGTAGTCAGCTGCTCACCGCAGTCACGGCGGATGCACCTCACGGGCCGTCGCACTCGACATCGAGTGCGACGGCCCGTCTCGTTTCCGCACTCAGCCCGCCAGCGACGCGGCGGCAGCGGCGAGCGCCCGCGCGACAGGGCTGAGGTCCGCATCGACCCCCCGTGGGAACGAGAACCGGATGGCCGTGCGCGCCGTCTGCGCATCGAACCCCGCGGCCAGCAGCACGTGCGACGGCTCTGTGCTGCCGGCACGGCACGCCGAACCGCTGGAGGCGAGCACGCCGCTGCGCTCCAGCTCGAGCAGCACCGACTCGCCGTTCACCCCGGGGATCACGAAGCTCGCCGTCGAGGGCAGCCGTCGATCCGGATGACCCGTCAGTCGGGCGCCTGGCACGCGCGAGAGCACCGCAGCGATGAACTCGTCGCGGATCCGGGCCACCCGCGCGGCGGCTTCCTCTCGCTCCCGCTCGGCGATCTCGCAGGCGACACCGAGCGCCACAGCGCCCGCGACGTTCTCGGTCCCTGAGCGCCGGCCGCGCTCCTGCCCGCCGCCGTGCAGCACCGGCTCAAGAGGGATCCGACGACGCACCGCGAGGGCACCGGTGCCCTGGAGCCCGCCGAGCTTGTGGCCAGAGATCGCGATCGAGTCGGCACCGAGCCCTGCCAGCGGGAGCCATCCGGCCGCCTGCACCGCATCGACGTGCAGCGGAACGCCGCGCTCACGGCACACCGCGGCGATGTCTGCGACGGGCTGCACCGTGCCGATCTCGTTGTTGGCCAGACCCACGGCGACCAACGCGGTGTCGTCGCGGAGTGCGCGGGCGACACCATCAGCGGCGACGAGACCGTGCCCGTCGACGGACAGCTCGGTGACCTCGAAGCCGTGCACCCTGGCCAGGAACCGCGCAGTCTCGCGCACCGACGAGTGCTCGATCGAAGTGGTCACCAGGTGCCTCGCGCCGCGGGAGGCTGCGGCTGCGACGCCGATGCCCTGCAGCGCGAGGTTGTTCGCCTCGGTGCCGCCCGAGGTGAACACGACGTCGCCGGTGCGCACACCCAGCGCCCGCGCGACGCGGCGCCGCGCGCTCTCGAGCGCGTCGCGGGCCCGCTCCCCTGCCGAGTGGGCGCTCGACGGATTGCCGAACTCCGCCGTGAGGATCGGCGTGATCGCCTCGAGCACCTCGCGCCGTACTGGCGTGGTCGCCGCGTGATCGAGATAGAGGCTCATCGTGCCTCGACGTCGAGTCCGAGATCGATCGCGCGGGCCGAGTGCGTCAGAGCGCCGACCGAGATCACGTCCACACCGGTGCGAGCGATGTCGCCGACCGTGTCGAGGGTGACCCCGCCCGAGGCTTCGACGATCGCTCTGCCTCCGATGTGGGCGACCCCCGTTCGAAGATCGGCGAGCGAGAAGTTGTCGAGCATGATCGTGCCGACGCCCGCGGCGAGCGCATCGTCGATCTGGTCGACCCTGTCGACCTCCACCTCGACGTGCGTCGTGTGCGGCAGCGACGCGAGTGCACGCCGCAGCGCCTCGGTCGTCGTGGCGCCCGTGCGCTGACGGAGCACCGCGAGGTGGTTGTCCTTGGCCATCACCGCGTCGGACAGTGAGAAGCGGTGGTTGTGCCCGCCGCCTGCGCGCACCGCATGCCGTTCGAGCGCGCGCAGCCCCGGAGTGGTCTTGCGTGTGTCCGCGATGCGCGCGGCGGTTCCCGCCACCGCTGCGACGTACCGGGCCGTCAGCGTCGAGACGCCGCACATCCGCTGGGTGAGATTCAGCGCCGCACGCTCGGCGGTCAGCACGGCCCTGGCCGGTCCTGTGACTCGCCCGAGCTCGGCGCCTGGCTCGAACACCTCTCCGTCGGCGACGGCGACGTGCACCCGGATGTCCGGATCCAGCTGTCTGAAAGCCGCGGCGAACACCGCGCCGCCGCTGAGCACACCGCGCTCGCGCGCCACCAGGCGAGCGTCGGCCGTCGCGTCCGCGGGAATGAGCGCCTCGCTGGTGATATCACCCCATGGTGCGTCTTCGTCGAGCGCCGCTGCGACGACGCGCTCGATCGCTGCCTTCGTCAGCATGCGGCCTCCAGTACGGGCTCCGGATGATCGTAGGTCGGCACGTCATCTGACCGCCAGTGCGCGCCGATCGATGCCGTTCGCGCCGACGCCGCGCGCACGATCTCGGCCGCGGCGTCGAGCAGGTTGCGGTCCTCGTGCTCGCGGACCGTGCGCGGCGCCGGTGTGACGGCACGCCAGCGTGCGATGATCGCAGCCGCGTCGGCCAGGCCCTCCGCATCGCGGGAGAGACCGGCGCAGCTCCACATCACGTCCTGCAGGGCACGGCGGGACAAGGACGGCACGTCGCCTGGGGCCGTCTTTCGTGCGACGAGCCGGTCGCGCAGCTCGGGAGCCAGGGAAGTGCTGCCAGCATCCACGCCTTCCCGTACGGATTCACGTGCCGACGTCCGCCCGGCCCGCGCCCCGAACACCGCGCCCTCCAGCAGCGAGTTCGACGCGAGCCGGTTCGCGCCGTGCACGCCCGTGCGGGCGGTCTCGCCGGCCGCGAACAGTCCGGGCACGCTGGTGCGGCCGTCGAGGTCGGTGGCCACCCCGCCCATGACATAGTGCGCTGCGGGTGAGACGGGGATCGGCACCCGCGCCCAGTCGAGGCCCCGATCGCGCACGGCGCGGTCGATCGTGGGAAACCGACGTGTCAGGAACGCCGCACCGAGGCCCGTCGCATCCAGCAGCACCGGCCGCCCGCCCTGCCGTGCCATCGCCCTGGCGATCGCGCGGGCGACCACGTCGCGCGGGGCGAGTTCGCCATCCGGATGGGCGTCGAGCGCGAACCGCCTTCCCGCTTCGTCGAGCAGCACGGCGCCCTCGCCGCGCACCGCCTCCGAGACGAGGAACGGCGCACCGACGGCGAGCACCGTGGGGTGGAACTGCACGAACTCCATGTCGCGCACCGCGGCACCGGCGCGCAGCCCGATCGCGATGCCGTCTCCCGTCGCGACCTGCGGGTTGGTCGTCACCGCGTACGCCTGCCCGATGCCACCGGTGGCGAGCACGACCGCATCCGCCTGTGCCTCCGCAGTCGCCCCGCGCTCGATCATCCGGACGCCGGCGACTCTGCCTCGTGAGACCACGACATCCGTGACGAACGCCCCTTCTCGCATCTCGATGCCCCGCGCACGGCACTCCGCGAGCAGCCCGCGCTGGATCTCCGCACCGGTCGCATCGCCTCCTGCGTGCAGGATGCGCGAGGCGGAGTGCACGGCCTCGCGTCCGAGCAGCCGCGCCCCGTCTGCGCCGCGGTCGAAGCCGACGCCCCGCACCTCCAGGCCCGCGATCGCGACAGAACCGCCGTCGACGAGTGTGCGCACCGCATCCGCGTCGGCCAGCCCGCTCGATGCGCGCAGCGTGTCCTCCGCGTGGGCCTCGACTGAATCGTCTGCGCTCAGGACGGCCGCGATGCCGCCCTGCGCGTACCGGGTGTTCGATTCGTCGGGTGCGGCCTTGGTCAGCACCACGACGTCGGCCCCCGCAGAGCGGGCCTCCAGCGCCGCGGTCAGCCCCGCGATGCCGCTGCCCACGACGGCGACGCGCGTCATCGCGGCAGCGCCTGCAGCATCCGGTCCAGCGCGACTCTGGCGGGCTCTGCCACGTCGCCGGTCACGCTGATCCGGTTCACCGTCTCGCCTGCGACGAGCCGCTCCAGCACCCAGGCGAGGTAGCCGGGGTGGATGCGGTACATCGTCGAGCAGGGGCAGACGACGGGGTCGAGGCAGAAGATCGTGTGCTGCGGGTGCTGCGCCTGCAGCCGGCGCACCAGGTTGATCTCGGTGCCGATCGCGAACGTCGTGGGCTCGGTGGCCGCCTCGATCGCACGCCGGATGCGGTCGGTCGAACCGGACTCGTCTGCCGCCTCGACCACGGGCAGCGGGCACTCGGGGTGCACGATCACGCGCACCCCGGGGTGCTCGTCGCGGGCTCGAGCGATCTGGTCGACCGTGAAGCGGCGGTGCACCGAGCAGAAGCCGTGCCACAGGATCACGCGGGAGCCGGCGAGCTCGTCGCGGCTGGAGCCGCCGAGCTCGCGGTGAGGGTTCCACATCGGCATCTCGTCGAGCGGCACGCCCATGGCGCGGGCGGTGTTGCGCCCCAGGTGCTGGTCGGGGAAGAACAGCACGCGGCGACCGCGCTCGAAGGCCCACTCGAGCACGGTGCGCGCGTTCGACGAGGTGCACACGATGCCGCCGTGCCGACCGACGAAGCCCTTGATCGCGGCGGACGAGTTCATGTAGGTGACGGGAACGACCGGCACGCGCCCGTCGGCGTCCGGCTCATCGAGCGGGCCGAGCACGCTGGAGAGCTGCTCCCAGCAGTCCTCGACCTCGTCGATGTCGGCCATATCGGCCATCGAGCATCCGGCTGCCAGATTCGGCAGCACGACGTGCTGGTCGGGTCGGGAGAGCAGATCAGCGGTCTCCGCCATGAAGTGCACGCCGCAGAACACGATCGCCTCCGCCTCCGGATGCTGCGTGGCGGCCTTGGCGAGCTGGAACGAGTCGCCGACGTAGTCGGCGTGCTCGACGACCTCATCACGCTGGTAGAAGTGCCCGAGCACGACGACCTTCTCCCCCAGCGTCTGCTTCGCGGCCCGAACGCGCTCGGCCAGCTCGTCCTCTCCCGCCTCGCGGTACTCGCGCGGCAGCTCGCCCTGGCGCGGCGCGTCCGTGGGGATCACATCGCCCATCGACGAGCCAGGCCCGTATCCAGGGACCTGGTCGAACGACCACGGCGCATCGGCGAGGTCGTCCGAGCACACCGATCCTCCTGAGGCTCCCTCAGCGATGAGCTCGATCTCGCGCGCGACCGACGCGTCGGTCGGTGTGAGGGTGATCCTGGTGGCGGGCATGGCGACTCCTCATGGAGTTAGGGTCAGATCGACATGAAGTATGCCCACAGGTTAAGGTGCGTCAGACCTTAACCACAAATCCGGATGCCGCCTGCGGCACAGTCGATAGCAGTTTTCACCTGATCGCTATTTTTCGCTGTACAGTGAATATATGCCCATCGGTGAAGAACGGGCCATTCGGGCTCTGCTCGATGCGTTGCCCCCTGGTGCTGCACTGCTTGCCGCGCGCGAGCAGAACAGCCACGCCGTGGTGAGCTACCGCGATGTGCAGGTGCCCGTTCGCCTGCGGTGGGCCGGAGCAGGCTTTCCGCGCGACGTTCGGCAGGCACTGCACGACATCACGACCGAACCGAACGACGTCGCAACAGTCGTCGCTGCGAAGAGTGTCTCCCGCGGCGCGCAAGAGCTGCTGAGCGAACGAGACATCGGCTGGGTGACTGAGGACGGGGCGGCATCGCTGTCTCTCGGACCGATATGGGTCGAACGCCGAGCCACATCGACCACCGGTGTCCGCGATGACGCGGTGCGCTGGAATGCGTCGACGAGCGACATCGCAGAAGCCGTCCTCTCCGCCGTGGTCGAGGCAGATCTCCACAGAGCCGTTCCTGGAATCGCGGAACTGACTGCGCGAAGCGGTCGCGCCTCTGGCAGCGTGTCACAGACTCTGACGGCCTTCGATTCACAGGGCTGGACAGCAAAGGGTCGAGAAGCCGCGCGGAACCGACGCACCCTCATCGATGCGACTGGGATGCTCGATTCGTGGAGCGAGTCACTCGGAGCGTTGCAGGGCACCGAGTTGTACACCTTCGAGCGGAACCCGGATCGGATCGCCGCCGAGATTCGCTCCGTCTCCGCATCGGCGGTCTTCAGCGGCGAGTTCGCCGAACAACGCCTCGCCGCGACCGCGACGAGCCTCGCGCAAGTGATCGCCTACCTGCCAGCCAACGCGTTCCCAGATGCTCTCACCCGGCTCATCGCGCACGATTTCGAAGAAGCCTCCGAAGGCGCAGGCCGCCTGATCATTCGTCCGATGCGCGCTCCGGCGTTCCACGGAACGATGCTCATCGACGGCTTCCGACTCGCATCGCCGATCCGGGTGTACGCAGAGCTCCGCGCCCAAGAGGTGCGCGGACGCGAGCTCGCCGATGCCTTCCGGCACCGCGAGATCGGATTCTGACATGACCGAGAACGCGCCACGAACCGCATCCGGCCGAGCGCTGGCCGAGCGTGCTCTATCCGCATTGCTGCGCCAAGCTCGAGAGCATGCGGATCTGCTTGTCGTCATCGGCGGGCTTGTGCCGGTCACTCTTCCTGGCGCGGCCGAGGTGGCACCGCACCACGGCACGAATGACGTGGACGTGCTCCTCGAGCTCGCGCCGCGATATGACCGCGATGACCAGAGCTTCGCCTGGTTGGAACGGGCGCTGGCGTCCGCAGGTTTCATCGCGGACTCTGATCCCGGCGGCTGGCGATGGACGTCACAGGTCGATGGCCGGTGGGTGCGATTGGAGTTTCTCGTCGACGTGCCTGACGTGCGCGATCAGGTAGTGTCGCTCCCCGGCGCGGAGCGAGTACGCGCGCTCAGCATCGCAGGTCCCGCAGCCGCCCTCCAGAACCCGCAGGCCGTCATGCTCACTGACGGTATTCGGGCGAACTTCGCAGGCCTCGGCGGATACGTCATCGCCAAGGCAGCGGCGGTCGTGGGACGCGGGTTGAGGAAGGATCTGTACGACTTCGGCCATGTCGTGCTCGGGGCGACGCGCGATGCACGCGTCGATCTCGTCGAAGAGGTCGAGCGCTCCCTTCCCTCGGTCGTCGACTACGACCCTCGCGGCCTGGTGCTCCATGCGTGCGACGAGTTCGCCTCCGTTGATGCCGCGGGTCCGCGGTTGTTCGCACGAGAATCCCGGCGCGCTGGTGCCGTGGAGCCGGAGGCCCTTCTGGCTCGCGACGCCATCACCGCGGTGCGGCGTCTGGCCGTGGGCCTTCGTTCTCTGCCAGAGGATCGAGACCGCGATGCTGTGATCTGAACCCGACTGCCTCGACCGCCTCATACGACCGACCGGATCACGCGCGCCGGCGAGCCGACGGCCATCATCCCCGCGGGCACGTCCTTCGTCACCACCGAGGCCGCCCCGATCACGGCGCCGTCGCCGATCGTGACGCCGGGCAGGATCGTGGCATTGGACCCGATCCACACATCGGCGCCGATCACCACGGGCGCCGGATGCATGTCGGCGCGCCTGTCGGGCGCGAAGTCGTGGTTCAGCGTCGCGATCACCGTGTTGTGGCCGATCTGTGCACGGTCGCCGATCGTGATGCCGCCCTGGTCCTGGAAGGTGCAGCCCATGTTGATGAACACGCCGCGGCCGAACCGGATGTTCCTGCCGAAGTCGGCGCGGAACGGCGGGAACACCGTGACCGTCTCGTCGATCTCGCCCCCGGTCAACTCGGCGAGCAACGCCCGCAGCTCGGCGGGCTCGCGATAGCCCGTGTTCATCTCGGCGGCCACCCGCAGCGCGGTCTGCGATGCACCGTGCATCGCCCGATGCAGCGGCGAGCCGCCCAGGATCGTCTGCCCGTCGCGGAGCGCGGCGACCAGGTCGTCGACGGAAGCGGTCTCATCCGGTTGTGTCATGCCCACACGCTACGACGCCGAGCGCCGGACGGGGAGAGTGCCTGTCGGCGCCCGCCGCCCGACGCGCCTCGAGCTGAGCACGGGCACGCCGGGGGTGGCACGCACCGCGCACGGTGCGTGCCACCCCTCGATCAGCCGTACAGTTCGGGGCTGGTGCGGGCTCCCACTTCCTGCTCGAACGCGTACGCGTAGCCGAGCAGGTCGGCCTCTGCGAAGTCACGGCCCAGGAACTCGAGGTTGACCCCCGCGCCCGTGATCGTGCCGTCCGCTTCAGCGGCCTGACCCATCGGCACGGTGACTGCCGGCATGCCCGTGTTCGGGCTGAGGCGCATATTCCGACCCAGCGGAGCGTACGGGTCGGTGCTCGGGTAGACCATCGTGTCGAGGTCGAGGTCATCGAGCAGACCCGTGACGCTCACCTTGAACTCCGCGAGCGCCTGCGTGTGCGTGCCCTCGGGGCCAGCCCAGTCGAGGTACTGCTGCTCGGTGATCTGCGCGCGCTGCTCGTAGGTGCGCTGACGGCTCGGTACGTACTTCCCCGACTCGAGCACCTGTTCCAGCGACCGTGCTTCGACGTCGGAGTCGAGGTGCGCGTCGATGTAGGCATCGAGGTCGTGGCGGAACTCGTTCGTGCTGCCGCTGCCCTCACCGAGCACGTCGGCGAACCACTCCGGCTCGTCGATCTCCACGACGGTCGCACCGCGCGCCTCGAGCGACTGCTTCGCCTCTTCCCACAGCCGCAGCGTTGTGGGGCTGTCGCCGAGCATCGACGGCACGAACCCGACCCTGCTGCCCTCGAGCGCCCCAGCATCGAGCTCCTCGGTGTACGACCGCGGCACCTGTCCCTGCTGCGCCGAGGTCACGGGGTCGGCCTCGTCGATGCCGACGACCGCGTCGAGCGCCGCCGCCGCATCGACGACGCTGCGCCCCATCGGGCCGCCCGTGTCCTGCGACAGCGCGAGCGGCACGATGCCGTCACGGCTGGCCAGGCCGATCGTCGGGCGCACGCCGACGAGCTGGTTGTACGAGGAGGGAACCCGGATGGACCCTCCCGTGTCGGTGCCGAAGCCGATGCCCGCGAGGTTGGCGGCGATCGCCGCGCCCGTACCGCCGCTGGAGCCGCCAGCGGTCCGGTCGGTCGCGTACGGGCTCGCGACCAGAAGCGACTCCCCCGCCGCCTGGCCGGCCGAGAACTCCGAAGCGAATCCGTATGCGAACTCGTCCATGCTCGCCTTGGCCAGCATCACCGCGCCGTCGGAGCGCAGCCCCGACACCATCGTGGCGTCTTCAGCGGTCCAGTTGTCCTCCCAGCAGCCGCAGCCGGCCGTGGTGGGCATGTCGACGGTGTCGTAGTTGTCCTTCACCGCGACGGGCACACCCAGCAGCATGCCGCTCATGCCGCTCTCTGCTCGCTGCGCGTCGGCGGCCGCCGCCGCCTCGAGCGCCGTGTCGTTGACCGCGATGATCGAATTCAGGGCCCTGCCTCCCTGCTCGACGACCGCACGGTCGTATTCAGCGATGCGGTCGAAATATGCCTGCGTGATCTCGACGGAGGTCGTGACACCCGCGTTCATCGCCGCCTGCATGTCGATCACGCTGGCCTCCACGAGCTCGAACGGGCCGTCGTCGTAGACGATGCGGCTCGAGATCTCGGCGAGATCGGCGACCGTGATGACGCCGTCGCCGTCTGCGTCCGCGGCGCCATCCCATCCGGCATCACCCGATGCGGTGCCGAGCAGCTCGCCTATTCGCTCGAGATCCGCCGTGGTGACCTGTTCGTCTCCCGTCAGGTCGAGCTCGGTGTAGTACGGCATCAGGATCGGGGCGGAGGCCTCGTCCGACGTCGCCGCGGTGGCGATGCCGCCGGTCAGCGCTCCCACCAGGATCGCCGGCACCGCCACGACAGCCGCAACCGCGCATCGGCGCGCACTCGTCATCGTCTTCCTCTCCTCGCGCGTCCTGCTGCGCGTGTTCTTCTGTTCCCGCATCATCCGAGACCTTCCTTGCGGCGGCGCATCATCACGGCGCCCGCGACGATCGCCCCTACGGCCAATACGACGATGGCGCCCGCGCCGGCGATCGTTCCGCCGGTGACGGCGAGCTCACCGTCGTCTTCGCCGCCCGCTGCGGTGTCATCCGAGCCGTCCGTCGCCGTCGAATCGTCCGTTCCGTCGGCTCCGTCGGCTCCGTCGGCTCCGTCGGCTCCGTCGGTCGTCGCCGGATCGTCGCCGGAGTCATCCGGTTCATCCGGGTTCGTCGGGTCGGTGTCGGCGTCGCCGGCGATCGAGATGGTCACGGGATCGACGGCCCCAAGCTGCTCCTGCTCACCCTCGGTGCCGACGAGTGTGCCGTCATCGACCGACACGGTCGCGACGCCTGCGCGCAGCACCTCGAACGACACCGTCACCACCGTGGCGTCGCCGGAGATGCCGGGCGAACTGCCGAGACGGGTGTAGGCGAGCTGTGCCGACCCCGGCTCCTCGCTCGCCGCACCGTAGCCGCCGTCCAGGAACGCCGCGGAATCCGTCACGTACCTCAGCGCCTCGTCGTCGTAACCCAGCTCGAACTGGGCGGCGTACACGTCGGCGGCGTCCGTCACCGCAACGGCCACCTCGATCACGCCGCCGGCTTCGCCCGTCTCCGGAGCGTTGAGTTCGACCGCTCCGGCCTGCGCGGGTGCGGCGAGCGCCGGGGCGGCGCCCAGCAGCACGGCGCCGGCCGCAGTCACGACGCCGACTGCGGCAGCGGCGACACGACGGCGCCGATGAGACGGCGCCGATCCTCTGGAGATGTGCATGCGCACAGTCCTTCCTCGATGTCCTCGCGGCGCGGTTCCGCACCGTCGAGGAGCGCCACAGGGGTCAACTGTGGCGTGCCGAGATTTCAGAAGGGTTTCGCTGTGTGAGCGGCGCATTTCGCACGGCGCGCCGTCGGGCGCGTCCCACAGCTGACCGCCTGCTGCGCAGGTGTCGCTGCGGCCCAGATCATGGGACGCGCCCTACCCCAGCGGCACCACCATCGGGGTACCGCTGACGGGATCGGGAGCGATGCGGCAGTCCAGCCCGAACACCTCGCGCACGTTGCGCTCGGTGAGCACGGCGGCCGGCTCCCCCTCCGCCACGATGCCTCCGTCGTGCATCAGCACGAGCCGGTCGGCGAAGCGCGCCGCCTGGCTCAGATCGTGCAGCACAGCGACGACTGTGCGCCCCTCCGAGCGCATCCGGCCGCACAGCCGCAGCACGTCTATCTGGTGCCCGATATCGAGGAAGCTGGTGGGCTCGTCGAGCAGCACGTACTCGGTCTCCTGGGCGAGCACGAGCGCGATCCACGCCCGCTGCCGCTGTCCGCCGGAGAGCGAAGCGATCGGCGCATCGACCAGGTCGAGCATCTCGGTCGCCTCGAGCGCGCCGGCGATCGCCGCCGCGTCGCCCGGATGAGAGCGCCGCCACGCCGAGTGGTACGGATGCCGCCCGCGGCTCACCAGCGATCGCACCGTCACGCCCTCCGGTGCGATCGGCTCCTGCGGCAGGAACGCGAGCGTGCGCGCGACGTGGCGCGTCGGCATCCGGTGCGCGGGTGCGCCGTCGATCTCCACGACGCCCCGCGTCGGCCGCAGGGTGCGCGAGAGCGCGCGCACGAGCGTCGACTTGCCGCAGCCGTTCGGCCCGATCACGGCCGTGAACCGTCCGCGCGGCACGTCGAGGTGGAGCCCGTCGATGACCGCGCGGGCGCCGTACCCTGCAGTGAGGTCGCGCGCCCGCAGCCCCGCGCCCGTCGAAGCGTCGTCTGTCATGCTCCTGCCTTTCGCCATTCCGCCACGAGGAGGAACCCGAGGTACACGCCGCCGACGAGGCCGGTGACCACCCCGACGGGCAGCCCCGCCAGACCCGGCAGGTGCTGCGAGAGAAGATCGGCGCTCACCAGCACGATCGCACCGGTGAGCGCCGCACCGACGAGATTCGGGCCCGCTCTGCCCGACAGCCGAGGTGCCGCATTCGCCGCGGTGAGCGCGACGAATGCCACGGGTCCGGCCACGGCGACCGCACCCGCCAGCAGTGCCACGGAGAGCACGATCGCCCAGGCGCGCGTGCGCCCGGCGCGCATGCCGAGCGCGGCCGACAGCCCGTCGCCCAGCTCGAGCGCGTTCAGCCGGTGCGAGACGATCACCAGGAACGGCACAGCGACGACGAGCGCCGCGCCCACGATGAGCACGTGCTCCATGCTGCGCGAGTTGAGCGAACCGACCAGTGCAGCGGCCAGCTGCGAGGATTCGTCGCGCATCAGCGTGGTGATGACGAAGTTGGTCACCGCCCCCGCGATCGCGGCCACGCCGATGCCGGCGATGATGATGCGCGACGTCGACGAGAGCCCGTTCCCCGTCGCGAGCAGGACGAGCAGGAGCGCGGCGGCGACCCCGACGGCAGACCCCACAGGAGCCGAGACCGCGCCGGGGGCCACGAGCGTGAACACGGCCACGCCCGCGCCCGCTCCGGCAGACAGTCCGATGACGTCTGGGCTGCCGAGCGGGTTGCGCGTGGCCGAGCGGAACAGGGCGCCGGAGAGCCCCAGTGCCGCCCCCGCGCCGATCGCGGTGAGCAGCCGTGGCGCTCGGATGTGCGTGAACGCGTACTCGGTGCTCCTGCCCAGTTCTCCGCGGATCAGATCGACGATATCGCCAGGCCCGAGTGCGAGCCTGCCCACCATCAGCGTCGCGATGCTCAGCACGAGCAGCACGGCGCCGCACACCGGCCACACCACGACGCTGCGCGCACGGGGCGCGGCGGGAAGACGCACGTCGACGCTCACGACTGGCCCCTGCCCATCCGGCGCACGGCCAGCAGCAGGAACGGCGCTCCGACGAACGCCATCACGATGCCGACCATGAGCTCCTCCGGCTTGACGATCACGCGCGCGAGCATGTCGGCGCCGATGAGGAGCGCGCCACCCGCGAACAGCGACGCGGGCGCCTGCCACCGCATGTCGGAGCCGACGGCCGAGCGGACGATGTGCGGCACCGCCAGCCCGAGGAACGCGATCGGGCCGGTGAGCGCCGTCGCCGTCGCCGCGAGCAGCGTCGCCGCGAGCAGGCCGAGGCCCCGGATGAGCGGAACGCGCACGCCGAGGGAGGCGGCCATCTCGTCTCCGAGCGCCATGGTGTTCAGCCCGCCCGTGATCGCGAGGCCGACGACCACGCCGGCCAGCGCGAGCGGTCCTGTCACGGCGAGCGCCCCCACATCCGCGCCGGTGAGCGAACCGACCACCCAGAAGCGGTATGAGTCGAACACGGTCGGGTTCGACAGCACGATCGCCGTGATCAGCGCATGCAGCACGGCGGTGACCACGGCGCCGGCCAGCACGAGCGGGACCAGGCTCTCAGAACGCGAGCGGGTGCCGAGCACGTAGACGACGAGCACGGCGGCAAGGGCGCCGGGTACGGCGAAGGCGAGGTACCCGATCGCCGATACGGTGCCAGCGCCGAGGATCGCTGTCGCCACGACCACCCCGGCCGATGCGCCCGTCGTGACGCCGAGGTATCCGGGATCGCCGAGCGGATTGCGTGTGATCGACTGGATCAGCGCTCCAGACAGCGCGAGTGCGGCCCCAGCGACGGCTCCCACGACGGTGCGCGGCACGCGAGCCTGCACGATCATGGTCGAGTACTCGTCGCCTGCGCCGGTGAGCACGTCCCACACCTGCGCGGCCGTGGTGTTGCCCGACCCGGCGAAGAGGGAGAAGAAGCTCAGCACCACGAGCGCGAGGATCGCGGCACCCACCACTGCAGCACCGCGCACGCGTCCCCCGCGAACGGGGGACGCGTGCGCGGTCGGAAGAGCCTGGGTCACTGCGCCGATCGGGGGACGGTCACTCGTCGAGTGCGGCGATCGCCTCATCGATCAGCGGCTTGTAGCGCTCCAGCGCCCACGGAACGGTGAGCGGGTTGATGATCGACGACCCGGTCACGAACGGCTGTTCGGTCGGCGCGACGACCGATCCGCGCTCGATCGCCGGGATCGAGGAGTACAGGTCCTGCGAAGTGATCTCGTCGCGGTTCGCCTCGTCCGAGTAGAACGTGAAGATCACGTCGGAGTCCGCGAGCATGTTCGCGTTCTCCAGACCGATCAGCGCCGACTGGGTGCCAGGGGCGTCGTAGTCCTCACGCATCGTCTCGACGACGGGGTCGACCGTGAGCCCGAGCGCGCTCACCATCGCGACACGCTGCTCTTCGGGGTAGAAGACGCCGAGCGTTCCTGGACCGGTGTTGTAGATGAACGAGAAGGTGACGCCCTCGTACTCCGGCACGGCCGCCTCGTCGAACTGGATGCGGATGTCATCGATCAGCCCTTCAGCCTCATCCGGCTTCCCGAGTGCCTCACCGATGATCTCGATCTGCTGGTCCCACTCGATCGTCCACGGCTGCTCCGGGTAGGCGACGACGGGAACGAAGCCGCTGAGCTCGTCGTACTGCTCCTGGGTGATTCCGGACCACGGCGCCAGGACGAGGTCGGGCTCGAGCTCGAGGATCGCCGTCGTGTCGAGCTCCGTGGACCCCGTGACGAGGTCTGGCAGCTCGTCGCCGTTCTCCGTGACGGCTTCGTGCACCCACGGCAGGTAGCCGGTCTCGTCGGCGCCCCACGGGTACTCCTCCATGCCGACCGGCGTCACGCCGAGCGCGATCGCAGTCTCCGTGGAGCCCTGGCCGAGCGTCACGATGCGCTCGGGCTCCTGGTCGATCACAGCGGTTCCGAGGGCGCTCGGGACCTCGACCGTCGTCCATTCGCCTGACTTCTCCTCGGCTTCGGACGGTGCCTGGGAGCTGCACGCCCCCAGTGCGAGCGCGGCGACGGCGAGCCCCGCTCCGAGAGCGAGGGAACGAGCACGGGACAGCGACATGCGGGGCCTTTCGACGGTAGGAGCGCGCACGGATGACGCGGCGCCAGAGATAAGATTAGGCTACCCTAATCTCCTGCCGCATCGTGACACAGCACCGCTCGCCCCGATGTGTCGCGCGACTACTCGCCGATCGGGCAGATCGCGTCGTCGGTGATCTGCTTGTCGTAGCCGTCCGCCGACCATGGCAGGCCGATCTCCGGCTGCTCGAAGCCGTCGGCGGCCGGAGCCCGCGACGCGATCGCTGCGATCTGACGCCCCACCTTCGCTGCGGCGGAATCGCTGCGGGAGTTGTTCAGCACGACCGCGACGGTCAGGCCAGACGACGGATCGGCCCACACGCTCGTGGCGTAGCCGAGCGTCGCCCCTTCCTGCCCGATGAGCGGACCGGCCTGATAGACGCCGCCGCCGTACTGGTACCAGCTGGCACCGTCCGAGTAGACCGGGAGCGCGTGGTCGAAGCGGCCTTCGTCGTCCTCCGCGGAACCGAGCGCGAGGAGCTGGCCGTATCGCCCGAGATCCTCGATCGTCGAGACCACGCCTGAGTCGGTGTAGCCGACGCTGCTGGACGCCTTCGAGAACTCCGTCGGAGCCGTGCAGCCGTTCTTGGCGTCTTCGTTGTTCGAGCGGTACCCGGGAAGGTAGTTCGTGCCGGGCGTCGCCGCTGTCGGGGACGGCAGGAAGGTGCTGCCGAGACCGTACGGCTCAGCCACGTACGTGTCTAACAGATCGGCAGGCGCCTCGCCCGTCGCGTGGCGCAGCGCCTCGCCGAGCAGCAGGTAGCCGGCGTCGGAGTCGCGGAACTTCGCACCAGGCGTTCCGCCTGCCGCGATGAGCCCCTGGGCGGCGAGCTCGCGCGGGTCCCACTCCCGCTCCGGCGTGCGCACCCAATTCGTCAGCACCTTCGCCTCGGAGTCGCCGATCCCGCTGGTGCTGTCGCACAGCTGCTGCAGGGTGATGTCCTCGGACCCCGCCACGTTCTGCACGTGCTGGGTGACCGAATCGGTGACCTCCAGCTGCCCATCCGCTGCCAGCCCGTACAGCACGTCGCACGTCATCGCGCGGGTGACATCGCCGATCCGGAACGTCATGTCGGCGGTGACGTCTTCGCCGCCCTCGATCGCCGTCGAACCGAGGCCTGTGACGTATTCGCCGCCCCACGGCGCCCACACGCCCACGATCCCGCCGGTCGCGCCCGACGCCTGCATCGCCTTGGTGACGGCGGCATCGATCTGCTCGGTCATATCTGCCGGAAGCTCGGCCGAGGCCTGCTCAGGCAGCTCGACGACGTCCGTGCCATCGCTGCAACCGGTGAGGACCGCCCCGAACGCGACGATCGCCGCGATGGCGGCCGCGCCGCGCCGTGTCGTTCTGCCTCGCATCTCACTCCCTGTGCTGGAAACCTCAACGAGTCTATGCGGTCGCCCCTGAGCCGCCTGGGAGCGCACCCGACGGGCACCGCGTCATCCGTTCACCCTCATCCGGTCGCCCTGAGCCTCCCACACCGCGCGCATGAATCGGCGCACGTCCTCATCGACCCGGATGTCGCTCGGGCGGAGCGGCCGAGACAGATGCAGCCCGTCGAGTGAGCTCAGCCGCGACAGGGCCACATAGGTCTGACCCGGCGCGAACGCCCCGGAGCCGAGATCCACGACGGCCCTGTCGTACGTCTTCCCCTGCGATTTGTGGATCGTCACGGCCCAGGCCAGCCGCAGCGGGAACTGCGTGAACTCGGCGACGACGTCTCGGCTGATCTTGCGCGTGTGCTGGTCGTACGCGTATCGGTACTTCTCCCACACCACGGGCTCGACGTCGAACTCCTCACCGTCGACCTCGACCCGCACGGCGTCGCCGACGATCTTCGTGACCGTGCCGATCGTGCCGTTCACGTAGCGCGGCGGCTCACCGCCGGAACCGGCGTCGTTGCGCAGGAACATCACCTGGGCGCCGACTTTCAGCTTGAGCTCCTCGTCGGCCGGGTACTGATCGCCCCGACCGAAGTCGCCTGAGACGTCGGCTCTGGCGATCTGCTCCCGGCCGGGCAGCTGGGAGAGGTGGCGGGAGTTGATCGCGTTCACCCTGTCGTTGCGCGTGGCGAGGGTGATCACCGGGTCGCGGGGGTCGTCAGGCGGCGTGCGGGCGCCTGCGTTGTTGAGGGCGTCGGCGATCTCCTTCGTGACGCGGCCGTAGCGCACCGCGTTCAGCATCGTCTTGAACCCGTCGTCCGACTGCCTGTGGATGTGCGTGAGCTCTCTGATGTGCAGGTCGGCGCCGTGGCGTCCGACCTCGAGCACGCCGTCCTGCGCGGCGTGACCGGCCCACACGTGCGCGTCGAAGAACCAGAACGAGCGGTAGTGGTCGTTGATGTAGCGCGCTTCGTCGCCGCGGGGCGGCACCGGAGCGAGCTGGTACGGGTCGCCGAACATGATCACCTGCACACCGCCGAACGGCTCGGCACGACGGGCGCGCGCCTGCCGCAGCGCACGGTCGATGCCGTCCATCAGATCGGCGTTGACCATCGACACCTCGTCGATCACCAGGGTGTCGATCGCGTTCAGGATCTTCCGCGTGGTGCTGTTCTGCTCGAGGTCGGTGTCGGCGATCAGCCCGACAGGCAGACGGAACAGTGAGTGGACCGTCTGGCCTTCGACATTGAGCGCTGCGACGCCGGTCGGTGCGCACACCGCGATCTGCTTGCCGGTGTTCGCTGTCAGGTGACGCAGCAGGGTCGACTTGCCAGTGCCGGCGCGGCCCGTGATGAAGACGTGCTCCCGAGTGTCTTCGATCAGCCGGAACAGGCTCTCCTGCTCCGCGGACAGAGCGGGCGCGGTCATCCCTCCATGCTAGGGCGTCCCTCGGGTGCCCCCACCGCGCCTCACGTTTCGGCATCCTCTGGCTGTCCCCAGGCGATATGGAAAACGCCGTCCCTAGACTGGTCGGCATGCAGCAGGCCGACGTCTCCTCGTCCCGCGTCGGCGAGCCCCGCCGCTCGCGTGCGCTCGAGGTCGTCGGATTCATCGTGATCGGTGCACTGCTGCTCGGCGCCATCGCTGCGGCTCTTGCGTCGCTGTACCGCCAGTACTGGGGTCCGAGCGCGTTCGCCGAGCGATACGTGCAGCTGATCGCCGACGGTCGCGCGGCCGATGCCCTCACCGTCAGCGGTGTCGGCGTCGACAGCGAGGAGCTCGAGGCTGCGGGGCTGCCTGGCTTCGCCCACGACGCCCTGTTGCGCTCCTCCACGCTCTCGAACGATGTCACCGACATCCGGTCCGTGTCGGAGCGCGCAGCTGACGACGGCATCATCGACGTGACGCTCGAGTACCGGATGGACGGCGGGACCCACGAGACGACGTTCCGCGTGGCGCAGACCGGATGGAGCGGTCTCGTTCCGACGTGGCAGTTCGCCGAGAGCCCTCTCGCTGTGATCGATGTCGACGTGCACGGGTCGTGGCGCTTCCAGGTGAACGGATTCGAGCTCGACAAGCGGCAGGTGTCGCCTGCCGGTCTCGGGGCGGAACCGGACGACACGATCGCGATGCTCGCGTTCGCTCCCGGCACCTACGCCATCGCCGTCGATACCGCCACCACCGAGGCAGACGCCGTGAACGTCACCGTGACGGAGCCGCTGACTCCCGCAGAGGCTGCGGTCGAAGCCGCGCCGTCCGATGAGTTCCAGGAAGTCATCGAGGAGAAGGCCGAGTCGTGGCTGAGCGAGTCGTGCGGCTCGCGCAACGTGCTCCTGCCAGAGGACTGCCCGTACGGCTACCGACTCGACAATCTCGTGGCTCCGGGCACGCAGCCGGAATGGACCATCGTCGAGTATCCCGAGATCGACCTGGTGCCGGACGGCGACTGGTGGAGCATCCGGCCCGCCGACGGCGTCGCCCACATCGAGGTCGACGTGCAGTCGTACGTCGACGGCTCGATCAGCCACATCTCCGAAGACGTCCCTTTCCAGATCGACGGCACGGTCGATCTGCTGGAAGACGGGTCGGCCCGTATCCAGATCGGCGCCCCGCTGCTCAGGTAGCCGTACGGAGATCCCCTCATCGAGTGGACCCCTTGTGTTCGTACGGACCCCTTATGTGCGTACGGAACGGCGCGGGTCCGCTCGGCGCGAAAGGGTACGCTCGCGGGTTTCCGCGGCGCGGTGCGGTGCGCGACCCGCGGCGGGTTACCGGCCCTCGCGTTCGGCGTCGCGCTTCGCGATCGCCTCGAGCCTGGCGTTGTAGGCGGCGAGCTCCGCGTCGCCGGTGCGGTCGGCGTGGCGGTCGGATCGGCGCTGCTGCTTCTCGTCGCTGCGGCTCCACTGGATGGCGACCACGATCGCCGTGATCACCGTCGGGATCTCGCCGATCGACCACGCGATGCCGCCGCCGACGTACTGGTCCTCCATCGGCGTCGCACCCCACGTGCGGCCCATCGCACCGAACCATTCCGCCACCATCAGCCCGGACTGACTCATGATCGCGATGCCGAAGAACGCGTGCATCGCCATCGTGACGATCAGCGTCACGAGACGCCCCGCATACGGCATCCGGTACGGAATCGGGTCGATGCCGGTCAGCGACATCACGAACAGGTAGCCGGAGATGAGGAAGTGCGCGACCATCCACTCGTGGCCGAGATGGTCGTACAGCGCCCAGCGGAACAGATCGGTGAAGTAGAACAGCCAGAGCGACCCCACGAAGATGCCGGCGGCGACCAGCGGATGCGTGAGCACCTTGGCGGCCGGATTGTGCACGACCCAGAGGATCCACTCGCGGCCGCCGCGCGTGCCGTCATCGCGTCTGCGGATCGCGCGCGCGGCGAGTGTGACGGGGGCGCCGGGCACAAGCAGCAGCGGAATCGCCATCGCCAGCAGCATGTGCAGCAGCATGTGCGCGCTGAACAGGTAGTGCCCGTAGGCGTTGAGCGCACCGCTGGTGACCCAGATCAGTAGGAGCATGCCGATCACCCACAGCACCGTGCGATAGATCGGCCATGTGTCGCCCCGACGGCGCAGGCGCAGCACGCCGGCGACGTAGAAGGCGATGCCCAGCACGCCGACGACGAGCCAGAGCGGGTCGACCTCCCACTCGGTCAGGAACCGGATGGGAGTGAGCTCCGGCGGGAGCGCGGCCTCGTTGAGGAACTGCGCCGGCGTCTCGAGCGCCGGCGGCTGCTCGTTGAGCGGCGGCACGGAGCGGGCCAGCGCCGCGGCGGCACCGGAGGCGACGCCCATCAGCGCGAGCTCGAGGGTCACCATGATCCAGAACGCGCCGTTGCGCTGGGTGGCGATGAGCTTGGCGCGGTACCAGGCCCCGAGCGCGCCCATCAGCAGCAGAGCGATGATCTTCACCAGCAGGATGAAGCCGTAGGTGGTGGTGAACAGTTCGTCGATGCGCGAGATCGACGCGAACGAGCGCAGGATGCCTGAGAACGCCACCAGCAGGAACGCGATCAGCGCGAGTGATGAGTAGCGCTCGAGCACCGGTCGGACGCGGTCGGCGCGGTTGTCCGCAGCCAGCCGCGGCCGCACGATCACGACCAGGAACAGCCCGCCGACCCACACGGCGGCGCCGATGACGTGAATGGCCAGCGCGGTGACGACGATGTTGTGGTCGGCGAGATCGCCCGAGTGCCCCTGTGTCGCCATCGGGATCAGCGCGACCGTGGCGACGCCGGCCGTGATCAGCGTCGGAATCCAGCCGCGCACCGCGAACGCGAGCACGGTGAGCCCCGCGCCGAGGACCGTCGTGATCATCCAGGCCCTGCCGAGTTCGAGCTCGACGAGATAGCGGCCGAACTGCGCCCCGAACTCCTGCCCGGCGCTGACCTGCGGGGTGAACGTGTCGAGGAAGGTCAGGAAGGTGACGGCGCCGGATGCGACGGTGAACACGGCGGCGCCGATCGACGCGGTGTCCAGCGCGATGTCCCATTCGCGCTCCCCCTGCCGCAGGGCGAACAGCGCCAGCACGAGCGAACCCAGCATCACGGCGGCCGAGAGGTTCACGCCGAGCTTCGCCAGCGGCAGGCTCCACCTCACGACAGGGCCGGCATCGGCGAGCTCCGTGGCTTCAGTCGCACCGCCGACGACGAGCGCCCATGCGGCAACGGCGAGCGCCGAGACGATGAGAAGCGCCGGCCCGACGGCCCGCAGCGCGCGCGGATTCACCCGACCAGCCTAGGCACCCGCACCTGCAAACCGTCCGAACCGCAGCATCCGGCATCCGTTCAGGTACCCCGAATCGCGCTTCCCGCCCGGCGGAACCGCAGTTCGGGGTACCCGGAGCAGCCGGATGACCGCTGGTGGTGCAGAACGACGCACCGGAAGGAGCGTGCGGGCCGCACACAGCGGCGCCCCGCAGGCCGAAGCCTGCGGGGCGCCGCTGGAAGGAAGCCTCTTACTTGACGGCTGCCTTGAGCTTCGAGCCGGCGGTCACCTTGACGCGCTTGCCCGCCGGGATCTTGATCTCGGCGCCGGTCTGCGGGTTGCGACCCGTGCGAGCGGCCGTGTCGACCTGCTCGAAGGCGATCCAACCGGGGATCGAGACCTTCGCTCCCTTGGCGACGGACTCCGAAACCGTGGTGAAGAAGGCGTCGAGCACGCCCGAAACCGCGGCCTGGCTCTGGCCGGTCGCGCTGGCGATGCTCGCAACGAGCTCGGTCTTGTTGATGGACTTGTCGGCCATGTCATCCTCCAGCGGCTCTCGGCGCCGCAGATGTGGTGGTTCGAGCCGAGGGCGATTGCCCCCGGTTGGTCGTTGGGACCGGTTTGACAGTACCAACGCACCGCGGAATTCCGCGGATTTTCGCTCGTTTTCATCGTTTTCCCGTGGCGTGTCGCGCCTCGATGTGACGATTGTGACGATTGTGACCGCTTCAGTCGGCTTCGCGGGGCTCCGGAATGCGGCGCAGGAAGGCCACCGCAACGGCGCCGACGACGAGCATGATCGCCGCGCTCGAGTAGAGCATGACCAGCGTCCAGCCCGAGTCGAGCATCGCCCCGCCCAGGATCGGGGCGAGGATGGCGCCGACGCGCCCGACGGCGAGGGCGGCGCCGACACCGGTGCCCCTGGCGGACGTCGCGTAGCGAGTGGGTGCCACAGAGTACATACCCGCGATGCAGCCGTTCACCAACAGGCCGACGAGCACGCCGAGCACCATCGCGATCGTCAGCAGCGCCGTCGAGAGCACGAACACGATGATCGTGCCAGCCGAGATCAGCAGGAACGCCAGCAGCAGCTTCTCGCGCTCCACGCGGGCGGCGATGACACCGTAGAGCACGGATCCGATCGTGCCGCCGATCGCGAGCGCCATTCCGATGTAGACGCCCTGCTCCTGGGTCATGCCCGCCTCAGTCATCAGACGGGGCGTCCACGAGTTGACGAAGTAGAAGCCGAACATGACGGTGAAGAACGCCACCCACAGCAGCACGGTGGCCACGATCACCTTGCGGCTGAACAGCTCGGACAAGCCGGACTTCGCCGCAGTTGGGGCGGACTCGTCGATCTGCTGCGCGAGCGTCGCCCGCGCAGGGTCATAACCGACGCGGGCGGCGATGCGCGTGAGCGCCTTGTCCGCGTACTTGGGCCGACGGGTGACGAGGAACTGCACCGACTCCGGTGTGATGAGCGCGAGGGCGATCACGATCAGCACGCTGACGCTGGCCCCGACGAAGAACACCGACCGCCAGCCGAACTCGGCCTGCAGCCCGTTGGCGGCAAGCCCGCCGAGGAAGGCGCCCACGCCGTAGCCGGCCGAGTAGACCCCGATGGCAAGGCCCCGCCAGCGGGCGGATGAGTACTCGGACGTGATCACCGTGATGCTCGCGAGAATTCCGCCGACGCCGAGCCCGGTGAGCACGCGCCATATGCCGAGCTGCACGACGTCCTGAGACGACGCCGCGAGGAACATCCCGACCGTCGACAGCGCGGCCGATCCGACGACGGTCCAGCGACGACCGAGCACATCGGCGAGCCGGCCGATGACGACCGCGCCGATGGCCATGCCGACCAGTGTCGCGCTGATGACTGTGCCGAGCACGGACCCTGAAAGGCCGAACTCGTTCTCGACGTTGAGCGAGACGAACGACATCGCGGCGACGTCGAAGCCGTCGTTGGCGTTGAGGAGCACGGCGCAGGCGACGATGGCCCATTGGTAGACGGACATCGGCGAATGCTCGAGGTGAGAGCGCAGGTCACGTGCGGAGGCTGTGGCGGTTGTCATGGGGTGCGAAGCCCTTCGTTGGGTGATCGGTCCGGAAGCTGCAATGCGTTCGCACATCAGGATATACCTACGCAGGTAGGGCTATGCCAATAGGTAACACCACGACAGCAGAAAGGACCCGAGCACCGGATGATCCGGGCTCGGGTCCTTTGCGTCGGCTCGTGCTGAGCCTACGGCTGAGTGCTTACCAGCTCGACTTGGTCACGCCGGGCAGCTCGCCTCGGTGCGCCATGCCACGGAAGCGCACACGCGAGATGCCGAACTTCGTCAGCACACCGCGCGGGCGGCCGTCGATGACGTCGCGCGAGCGCACGCGCACCGGCGAAGCGTCGCGGGGAAGCTTCTGCAGGCCGACGCGGGCGGCCTCGCGCTCGTCGTCGCTCGCAGTCGGGTCGACGAGAGTCTTCTTCAGCTGAGCCCGCTTCTCGGCGTAGCGAGCCACGATCTCTGCGCGCTGCTTGTTGCGCGCGATTTTGCTCTTCTTGGCCATGATTAACGCTCCTCGCGGAACTCGACGTGCTTGCGGACGACCGGGTCGTACTTCTTGAGCACGAGACGGTCGGGGTTGTTGCGACGGTTCTTCTTGGTCACGTAGGTGTACCCCGTGCCCGCAGTCGAACGCATCTTGATGATCGGACGAATGTCCTGTGCCTTTTTCGCCATCAGAGCTTCACACCCTTCGCGATCAGGTCCTTCACGACCGAGTCGATGCCACGAACGTCAATCACCTTGATGCCCTTGGCGGAAACATTCAGCGTGACCTTGCGGCCCAGCGACGGAACAAAGTACGTCTTCTTCTGCACATTCGGGTCGAAGCGGCGCTTCGTCTTCCGCTGCGAATGCGAGACGTTGTGACCGAAGCCGGGAACGGCGCCGGTCACCTGGCACACAGCTGCCATGGTTCTCTCCTTCAGTACCGTGACTCCGGACGGAGCCACCCAAGATCTCTTGCCTGCTCACCCGTCATCCGACCCTGATCGGGCTGTGTCCGGATGGGGATGAGCGGACTGCACACAGGAGTGCGCACAGCCAAAGATCGATCCTAGCATGTCCAGCATCGGCTCGCGAACCTCGCGCGGCGATGCGCCGCGCTCGAGGATGCGCACACACGAAGGCGGGGGAGAGCCGAAGCCCTCCCCCGCCGGGTCCCGCAGCCGCGGGAAAGTGCTGTCAGAGCAGACCGCCGAGGAGTCCGCCGACCAGGCCGAGGATCGTCTCGAGAAGACCGGTGATGATGTCCATGAAGTTTCCTTCCTCAGGCGGCGGGCCGTTCCCACCGTCGCACACCACCATATTGGGGTACAGGCATACATAGGAAGACTTCTGCGAGAACTTTTTACGTCGATTTCATGAAACCCGACCGCAGAAGCAGTCAGAGATCACGGCCCGGCGGCGCACCACGAGACGCCGAAGCCCGGCAGCGCGGCAACCCGCTCCCCCGAGTCGATGTCGTAGACGAGTGTGTCGACCTGGGCAGGCATCGGCAGCGACATGGTGTCGTACGGATTCGATGCCAGATCCCCCGCAACGGTTGCGGCGACATAGCGCGCGCTCGGCGACAGGCAGGTCTGCAGCAGCGCGTCCGGCATATCGATCGTGACCACCTCGCGCGCCGTGCCGTCCGCCGCGACGAACGTCACCTGCTGCGCCGTCGGCACGCCGTCTTCGCCGAGCACCGTGTACTGGCGCACTGAGTCGACGCCGCCCGTTTCTCCCGTCGCCGATGGCAGCGGAAGCACGTTCCCGAGCAGTCCGGGCTCGGGGTCGGGCGCCACGAGCGGCTCCTCGTCTCCCGTGGCGAGGTCGATCCACACCATCCCGTCCTCGAGCCGCTCAACGATCGCAGTGTAGGTGCCGCGGGCGACCGCGTCGATGTCGACCGCAGATCCGAGCACGCCGGGTTCGGCGTCGGAACCCGGTTCTACGATCACGAGCTCGCCGGTGAAGTCGATCAGCAGGACGGCGGACGAGTCGGGCACGAACTGCCACGTGTCGACGCTGGGCACCTCGCCCGCGACGGCGACCGCACTGGGCGCATCCCCCGGCGCACGCAGCGACGCGGTGAACAGCTGAGCCTCCCGCTCCGGCGCCTCGCCAGAGCTGGCCGGCAGGTCGGTGTAGGTGTAGCCGATGCGACCGCCGCGCTCTGAGAGCTGCAGGTTCCGGATCGTGCCGTCACCGGGCAGGGCGAACTCTTCCGCAGCAGAGCCGTCGTCGTTCATCCGGATGAGGGACGCGCTTCCGTCCGAATTGCGGACGGAAGCGACGATCAGGCCGGCCGCTGAGCGGAAGTCGTCGATCTCCGGCGAGGCGAACACCGTCTCGCGGTCGGCACCGTCGAGTCCGGTGCGGTAGATCTCGTCGTCGCCCTCCGTGCGCTCGAGCAGGAACACTGTGGCCGGCGGGGTGCGGAAGTCGGTTTCGAGCGTCGAGACAGGGCCCCCGCCTACCGCGCGCACGCCGGGCACCGAGATCCGGTACTCCGTGTCGTCGTCGAGCGGCGCCGTGAAGCGCACGCCGATCTCGCGACCTGCCGCGTCGACGGTGAAGGGCACGGCAGGTGTCACCTCGACCTGGTCGTGCGAGACCTCCCCGAGCGCCTGGTTGGCGGTCAGGATGACCCTGCTTCCCGACGACTCCGCTGCGGCCTGCGGGTCGACGACCACGCTGCTCACACGAGGGCCCTGCGTGAGGCTGACGACGGACCCGGCCGCCACGGCCACGACGAGCACGCCGACCACGACGGCGAACGCCGCAGCGAACCGGCGCCGTCCCTTTCGCATGCGCGCTTCGCGGCGCCCAGCCGAACGCTCAGTACTCATATGGCTCGTCCGGCTCGTCGATCGGCGTGATCTCATCCGGCTCGACGGTGAGTGCGCCCTGACCGGTCGCCGTCACCGTGCCTGTCACCTCCACCCACTGCCCCTGCTCGAAGCTCTCATCCGCTTCGATCGGCACGTAGGCGGGCTGGGCATCGATGACGCAGTGGGTGATGACCAGGCGCCCCAGGCGGAACCCGTCGTCGCCCGGGGTGACGAAGCCGGTGAGTGTGACGGGCGCGCCGTCGAAGGTGTCGGGGTTGGTCGACCTGGCGAACGCGGCGGCCCAGCCGCCGACGCCGAACGAGTCGGTGTCGACGGAGGCGGCGAACGTCACCTCGTCGGCCCCGGCGAACAGCGGAGCCGTTCCCGTGTCGCGCTCCAATGCCAGCTCGACGGACAGCGAGCGCGGCGGAAGCAGCACCGCGCCGGCGACCACCAGCGTCGCCACGACGCCTCCTGCGATCGCCGCGGCCTTGGCCCCGGTCGCGCGCGCGCTGGGCGCGGCGTGCTCATGATCATCCGGATCGCTGTGGTCGTGGCCGTGGTCGGCCTCCGCTCCCAGCGGCAGCGCAAATGAGCACACGGCGCCGACGAGTGCGATCAGCGCCATCGCAACCGCGAACGGCGTCTGCGCCGGATTGATGAACAGCGAGAGGCGGTCGGTCGCGACGAGCCCCAGCGTGAATACGGCGAGCGCCGAGGTGAGCCCGACGCCGAGCCAGCGCACTCCGATCGAGCCGATGCGGTCAGACGACAAGGTTCACCCCGATTCCGATCGCGACGGCCGTGAGGATGACCACGGCGACGATGCCGGCGATCACGCGGGTCGTGTACGTCGTGCGCATCAGCGCCATCATCTTCAGGTCGACGACCGGCCCCACCAGAAGGAAGGCGACGAGGGAGCCCGGTGAGAAGGTCGCGGCGAACGACAGGGCGAAGAACGCGTCGACATTCGAGCAGATCGCGACGGTGATGGCCAGCAGCACCATCGCGACGATCGACAGCACGGGGTTCGAGCCGATGGCGACGAGCAGGCTGCGCGGCACCAGCACCTGCACGGCGCCGGCGACGGCCGATCCGATCACGAGCGCGGGCATCACGGCGCGCAGCTCGACGACGAACTGGGCGACCGTGCGGGCCGCGCGCGAGCTGTGATCGTGCGATGCCGTCTCACAGGTCTGGGCGAAGCGCCCCGTGAGCAGCGCCTGCGGATCCGGATGCCTGCTGTACAGCCAGCCGACGAGGTTGGCGATCAGGTAGCCGCCGACCAGCCTGGCGATGAGGATGCCGTCGTCGAAGCCGAACGCCTGGTGCGTGGTGATGATCACGATCGGGTTGACGATCGGAGCCGCCACGAGGAACGCGAGCGTGTCGGCCGGGCCGACGCCCCTCATGATCAGGCCGCGCGCGAACGGGACGTTGCCGCATTCGCACACCGGGACGACCATGCCGACGAGCGAGAGCACCGCGCGACGCGCCCAGGCCGCACGGGGCATGATGCGTTCGATCACGCCTGACGGCACCCACACCTGCATCACGATCGAGAGCACGACGCCGAGCATGACGAACGGCAGCGCCTCGATCAGCACGCTGAGCGAGAGGGTCAGCCCGTCCTGCAGCCTGGTCGGCAGCGGGTCGTCGAAGATGCCAGGCGCCAACACCGCGATCGCGACGAGGCAGGCGACGGCGGCGATGCCGACGACCGGGCCCTTCCAACGACGCGTACGCGGACGCTCGGCGATCTGGGTCATCGAGAGTCGCGGGCTGCGGCGCACGCCGCGCACAGCCCGAAGATGTCGATGACGTGCTCGGCCTCGATGAAACCGTTCTGCGCCGCCGTGTCGCGGGCCCACTTCTCCACGGCCGTCGCCTCGATCTCCACGGCAGTGCCGCATGAGCGGCAGATCAGGTGGTGGTGGTGCCCGCTGCTCTCGCATGCGCGGTAGAGCGCCTCGCCCTCGGGGCTCTGCAGCGAGTCCGCCTCGCCGCTGGCGGTGAGGCCTGCCAGCGTGCGGTACACGGTGGCCAGGCCGATGCCCGTCTCGGCGTCGCGCAGCACCTGGTGCAGCGTCTGCGCGCTCACGAAACCCTCAACCTCGCCGAGCGCGTTCCGCACGCGCTCGCGCTGCCACGTGTTCCTCTGGGCCATGGGGAGAGTCTACGGCGCCCAGCTCAGATGCGGCTGGTCGCGACTTGCGCCGCATCTGCGCATCCCCGCCGAGCGTGCCCCTTTGCACCGAGCATGGCACCTGTGTGCGTGCGCAAGTCCCACACTCGATCACAACCGGCACTTTCGCAGGCGCGGCGCGGGAGACAAGGGGATCAGGCGGTGACAGGTTGCCGACGTCCGCCGATAATGCGGATCGGCGTGCGCGATGGGCGGAATCACACCGCAGAGGCCTGCATTAATAATGCGCATTATCTTCTTGACCGCGCTTTCGCCGCCCCGCAGACTTCTGTGTCATCGCCCCAGCGTTCGCAGATTGAGGAGGATCGGATGCCGCGTCATCGTTTCACACAGGCCGATGTCGCCGCGATGGCCGGCGTCAGCCAGTCCACCGTGAGCTTCGTCTTGAACGGCAACGCTCCCGCTGGCGTTCGCATCTCCGAGGAGACCCGCAGCCGCGTGCTCGACGCCATCCGGATCACCGGCTACTCCGCGAACCCTGTCGCCAAGCGCCTCGCGGGCGGCCGAAACCAGATCCTCGGCGTCTTCACCTACGAGTCGACCTTCCCGCGCGGCGGTCAGGACTTCTACGGCGCATTCCTTGTCGGCATCGAACACGCTGCGGAGAAGCTCGGCGTCGACATGCTGCTGTTCACGTCGGCGCGGGTCGTCGAGGGGCGCCGCCGGCTGGCCAGAGACGGCTGGCAGCGGCTCGGCATCGCCGACGGCTGTCTGCTGCTCGGCCAGCATGAGGACCGCGGCGAGCTGCAGCACCTGCTCGACACAAACTATCCGTTCGTGTTCATCGGGAAGCGCGTGAGCGAGGGGCGGATGCTGCCGTATGTCGGCGCCGACTACATCACCGCCACCTCGCGCCAGGTGGAGCGACTGCTCGCGGCGGGGCACACCCGTATCGGGTATGCGGGGCCGCAGTCGACCGACCAGCCCACGCTCGACCGCGTCGAGGGATACCGGAACGCGATGCGCGCCCATGGCCTGCCGCTGCGCTTCGTCGACGTGCACGACGTCACGGGTGCCGCGCAGGAGATCGCCGAACGCCGTCTCACCGCGATCCTGGTCGCTCCGGAGAACTACCCGGAGGAACTCGCAGACGAGCTCCTGGCGCGGGGACTGAAGGTACCGCAGGACGTGTCGATGCTGCTGCTCGGGCAACCGCTGCACCCTCGGCACGGCGGTCGCATCTGGTCGGGCTTCGCCATCCCGCGCGAGGAGATGGGCGCACGCGCCCTCGTGCTGCTGTCTCGGATCGTCGACCAGGAGTCCCCTGCACCCCGCTCGCCCGATGGCCGGATGCAGAATGCGCCGGCGCTCGACGACGAAGACTTCCATCAGATGCTCGATTGCCCCGACGTCGACGGCGAGACCCTCGCCGTGGCGGCCACCTCAGACAACGAAGAAGGAACCATTCGTGACCACGCGTGAACTGACCACCGACATCCTCGTCGTCGGCGCCGGACTCGGCGGCGTCGCCGCAGCCCTCGCCGCCGCAGACCGCGGCGCGAACGTCATCCTGACCGAGGAGTTCCCATGGATCGGCGGACAGCTCACGTCCCAGGCGGTGCCACCTGACGAGCACCCGTGGGTGGAGGAGTTCGGCGTCACGGCTCGCTACCGCGCGCTGCGCGACAGCATCAGGGACGTATACCGGCGTCGGTATCCTCTCACCGACGCCGCCCGAGCCAGGGAGGCTCTCAACCCCGGCGCCGGCTGGGTCTCGAAGCTCTGCCATGAGCCGCGCGTCGCCGTCGGCGTGCTCGAGGAGATGCTCGCCCCGCACCGGTCATCCGGGCGCATCCGACTGCTCGAGCGCACCCGACCCGTCGCCGCGACGGTCGACGGTGACCGCGTGACGGCCGTCACGCTCGAATCGGTCACAGGCGGCGAGCGCACCACGGTCACAGCTCCGTACGTGATCGACTCCACCGAGACCGGCGAGCTGCTGCCGCTGACCGGCACCGAGTACGTCACCGGATTCGAATCGCGCGCCGAGACGGGAGAGCCGAGCGCCCCGGATGTCGCGCAGCCCGACAACGTGCAGGCGCTGAGCGTGTGCTTCGTCGTCGAGCACGTCGACGGCGACCACACCATCGAGCGCCCCGCCGACTACGACTTCTGGCGCGACTACGCGCCGGATGCCTGGCAGGGCGAGCGGATGCTGTCGTGGACGGCCCCGAACCCGCGCACGCTGGAGATGGGCACCCGCGAGTTCGACCCGAACCCCGGCGACGACGCACTCGCCGTCGACGCCGACCAGTCACGCAACGCCGGAGATCACAACCTGTGGCTGTTCCGCCGGATCGCCGCCCGTGATCTGTTCGCCGACGGGTTCTACGCCAGCGACATCTGTCTGGTGAACTGGCCGAGCATCGACTACTTCGTCGCGCCGGTGCTCGACGCGCCGCGCGAGACGGAGCTCGAGCGCTACGACGCGGCCAGACGGCTCAGCCTGTCGATGCTCTACTGGATGCAGACCGAGGCACCTCGCCCCGACGGCGGCGCCGGCTTCCCAGGCCTGCGGCTGCGACCGGATGTGATGGGCTCGGATGACGGGCTCGCGCAGGCGCCGTACCACCGCGAGTCCCGCCGGATCAGGGCCCTGACGACCATCACCGAGAACGACGTCTCCTATGCCGTGCGCGGCGACGCGGGCGCGACGCGCTATGAGGAGTCGGTCGGGGTGGGCATGTACCGCATCGATCTGCATCCCTCCACCGGCGGCGACACCTACATCGACGTCGCGTCCACGCCCTTCGAGATCCCGCTCGGCGCGCTCATCCCCCAGCGGATGACCAACCTGCTCGCGGCGAACAAGAACATCGGCACCACGCACATCACGAACGGCTGCTACCGGCTGCACCCCGTCGAGTGGAACATCGGCGAGGCGGCCGGTCACCTCGCCGCGTTCTGCACGGCGACGGGCACCACACCGCATGCCGTGCACGCCGACCCCGCACAGCTGTCCGCCTATCAGGGCGAACTCGACGCGGCGGGCGTCGAGCGGCACTGGCCCGACGGCCGCGTGCACGCCTACTGAGCCCCCTACGCACACTCGAGAACTCTCAATGAAGAGGAGAACATCATGATCCATCCGCAATCGCGCCGCAGGCGCGCACTGCTCGCGGTCGCAGGCGGCGTCGCGGCTGCCGCGCTCACCCTGGCTGGCTGCAGCAGCTCCCCCACAGAGACAGAGACTCCCGACGAGCCGGTGGAGCTGCGTATGACGGTCTGGACGGCCGACGAGACACAGCTCGGCCTGTTCCAGGACATCGCAGATGCCTACGTCGCCGCCAACCCGGATCTCGTCTCGGACGTGACCTTCGAGTCCATCCCGTTCGAGGACTACACCACGACGCTGACCACGCAGCTCGCCGGAGGCAACGCACCGGATATGGGCTGGATCCTGGAGAGCTACGCTCCGGAGTTCGTGCAGAGCGGGGCTCTGGTCGATCTCGCGCCGACGCTCGAGGAGACCGACGGATACGCCTACGACGACCTGCTTGAGTCGTCGCTCGCGCTCTGGCAACAGGACGACGGCCTGTTCGCCTATCCGTTCTCGAACAGCCCGTTCGCGATGTTCGTGAACACCGACCAGCTCTCCGCCGCCGGCCAGGACGACCCGGCCGGCCTCGTCGCATCCGGCGACTGGACCTTCGACGCGGCCCGCGACATGTCGGCGGCCGCCGCAGAGGAATCCGGCAAGCAGGGACTCGTCGTGCGCGACTTCGAGTACCAGGCCTGGGAGAACCTCGCCACCGTGTGGAACGGCTGGGGCGCTGCGCCGTGGAGCGACGACGGCACGCAGTGCACGCTCGCCGACCAGGACATGGTCGACGCGATGACATGGATCCACAATGCGACCTTCGATGACGACGCGATGCCGCAGCCCGGCACCACCGCGGACTTCTTCGCGGGGGACGCCGCGATGACCATCACGCAGATCAGCCGCGCATCCTCACTGGACGATTCCTTCGAATGGGACCTCGTACCGATGCCGGCGGGCCCTGCAGGCCAGCAGAACGTGATCGGCCAGGCCGGTATCGGCGTATTCGCGAATGCCGAGCACCCCACCATCGCCGCGGACTTCCTCGCGCACTTCACCAACCCTGAGAACGCTGAGAAGCTGGCGACGTACTTCCCGCCGCCGCGCGAGTCGCTGCTGAACTCCGAGACGCTGGCATCGGCGAACCCGAATCTCAGCGAGGACCAGCTGCAGGCCGTCGTCGTCGACGGCATCCAGGACGCCGTCACCAAGCCGACGCACGCGAACTTCGCGAAGCTGCAGGACACCGTGCGCTCCGAGCTCGACGCGATGTGGAGCGCCGATGCCGACGTCGAGAGCGTGCTCGACGACACCTGCGACGCGATCGCACCTCTGTTGGAGGGTTGATACCGGATGACCACCACAGCCGCACCCGGAGCGGTCGAAGCCGCGGGGCGGGGACGCGCAGGGCGCGCTTCCCGTCCCGCGGGTGGGCGCAGACGCGTGTCCGCGGCCAGACGGAGCGACTGGATCGTGGGCTACACGATGGTCGCGCCAGCCGTTCTCGGCGCGTTCGCCTTCGTCATCGCACCGCTGGTCGCCGTGTTCTGGTTCTCGCTGCACGACTGGAACGTGCTGGCGAACACCTTCGTCTTCTCGGGCGCTGAGAACTACGAGCGGATGCTGACCGACCAGGGACTGCACGACTCCCTGCTGGCGAGCCTCTGGTTCTCCATCGGGCTCGTCGTGCTCAACATCGCCCTCGCTCTGTTCCTCGCAGTGCTGCTGAACCAGAAGCTGCCTGGTACGACGACTTTCCGCACCTTCTTCTTCTCCCCCGTCGTCGTGTCGCTGGTGGCATGGACGATCGTATGGAGCTTCCTGCTGCAGGCTGACGGCGGCGTGAACAGCTTCCTCGCCCTCATCGGTGTAGAAGGGCCGAACTGGCTGCGGCACGACGTCACGGCGATGATCTCGGTGATCGTGGTGCAGGTGTTCAAGAACGTCGGCATGAACATGATCCTGTTCCTGGCCGCCCTGCAGGGCGTGCCGGAGGAGATCATGGAGGCCGCGCGCATCGACGGCGCACGCGCGTGGCGCCGGTTCCGCTCGATCACGCTTCCGATGATCAGCCCGACGATCCTGCTCACGTCGATCCTGACCATCGTCGGATCGCTCGAGGTGTTCGCGCAGATCGCGGTGCTCACCGGCGGCGGACCGGGCAACTCGACCACCGTGCTCGTCTACTACCTGTATCAGCAGGCGTTCCGCTTCAACGACTTCGGCTACGCCAGCGGCGTCTCCGTCCTGCTGTTCCTGATCGTCCTGGTGCTGACACTGATCCAGTGGCAGACGCGAAAGAGGTGGGTCTTCCATGAGAACTGACGCTCCACTGGCCGACGTCGATCCGGTCGACACCACATCCGTCGTGACCGGTTCGACCATCCCGCCTCGCCGGGCGCGTGCTGGCGGCTCGCGCACCAAGCGTCGTTGGACCACGATCGGCCTGGTCGCGCTGCTGGCCGTGCTCAGCATCCCGTTCATCTTCCCGACCTGGTGGATGGCCACATCCAGCCTGAAACCGATGAGCGAGATCCTGCGCAGCGTTCCGACGCTGTGGCCGGAGAACCCGAGCTTCGACGCATACGGCGACGTGTTCCGACTGCAGCCCTTCGCCCAGCAGTACTGGAACAGCCTCTACATCGCGATCATCGTCACGGTCGGCACCATGCTCGTGGCCGCGATGGCCGGCTACGCCTTCGCGCGCATCCGGTTCCCCGGCGCGAACGCGCTGTTCCTGATCGTGCTGGTGGGGCTGCTCGTGCCGAGCGAGGTCACGATCGTTCCGCTGTTCCGGCTGGTGAACGCTCTGGGCCTGATCGATACGCACTGGCCGCTGATCATCATCCCGATCTTCGGCGCACCCGCGGTGCTGAGCGTGTTCATCATGCGGCAGTTCTTCATCAGCCTGCCGGGTGAGCTGGAGGAGGCGGGTCGGATGGACGGACTCGGCAGATGGGGCATCTTCTGGCGGATCGCGTTCCCGCTGGCACGCCCCGCGCTCGCGGCCGTGGCGATCTTCACCTTCCTGAAGTCGTGGAACCTGTACCTCGAACCGATCGTCTACCTGTCGAGCAAGGAGATGTTCACTCTGCCGCAGGCGCTCACCCAGTACGTCGACGCGTACGGCGGCCCGATGTGGAACGTGCAGCTCGCCGCGACGACCCTCACCGTCGTTCCGGTACTGGTGGTGTTCCTGTTCGCCCAGAAGCAGTTCGTGCAGGGCCTCGCCCAGACCGGCCTGAAGGGCTGAGTCGCAGCTCATCATGCGGGCGCCGGATACGAGGTGCCCGGTACTCGTCGCGCCCGGATCCGGGCGCCCAACGAAAGGGAGCAGGAATGAGATCCACCATCAGACGTCTGCGCAGAGCCGCGCTGACGATCGCCGCAGTCGCCGCGGCGGCGACCGTCGCCTCGACCGGAGTGCTTCCGGCCTCCGCGACCACGGCGGCCGCGGCATCCGGCGCCGTCACCGCCTCGGAAGTGGCTCCGCCGCCCGATGACTGGCCGGAGTTCGGCTACCAGGGCATCGTCACCGACAAACCCGAGATGGACTTCGGCGCGAACGAGTACATCTTCCCGAGCGTGTTCCATGCCGGCGCGCACCTCGAGAACCCGCTCGGCGAGTGGTACCTGTACACCGCACCGCACGATGATCCTGGCGGCATCATCCTGATGTACGCCGACAGTCCGGAAGGGCCGTGGACGGAGTACCAGGACAATCCGCTGATCTCGCACGTCTGGGAGCCGCACTACAACCTCGAAGACGGCAGGCCGGGCGCGCGACATGTCTCGTCACCCGACGCGTTCTGGAACTCCGAGGAGGGGAAGCTGTTCCTCTACTTCCACGGCGACAACTCCGTCACCCGATACGCCACCAGCGACGACGGCGTCACCTTCGAATACGGCGGCGAGGCGGTCACCAATGCGATGGGCGATGCACCCGGAACGCCGAAGGTCACGGAGTCCAGCTACGCACGCGTCTTCGACCACCCCGATCCGGACTCGGAGTACGAGTACGCGATGTTCTACATGGCCAATGACGACGCACCTGTCGACGGCGGGCTCCGGGGCATCCGTCGCATCCGCCTCGCAGAGTCGGTGGATGCCCGCACCTGGGTCGTCGACCCGGTACCCGTCGTGGAGCCGGGGGTCGAAGAGGGCGCGAACGTGTCGGCTGCGAACCTCTGGGAACACGACGGACAGCTCTACGTCATCTACCACGCCTCGAGCGGGAAGAGCTACGCACGGACGATCGACCCGACGCTGAGGGATGTCGGCGATCTGCCGATCGTGCTGCATGAAGCCAGCGGACTGGGCACCGACACCGGCCGCGTGGCCGCACCGGAGATCGTCGAAGACGACGGCGAGACCTACCTCTTCTACGAGTCGGGTGATCGGCTGGGCGGCACCATCGCCTGGGCGAAGGCGGGCGCGGATACGGTCATCGAGCCGCCGTTCGGTGGTTTCCCCGTCGATGAGGACAACCCGGTGTTCGCCACGTGCGCAGCGCCGGGTTCCGACGAGTTCGACAGTGCGCTCGGCGACGACTGGGAGCGCACGGTCCGTGAGGAGCTCGCACGGCACGAGACGACGGGCGGTGCCCTGACCGTCCCCACCTACGCCGGCGGCGTCGCGGCAGCCCCGCTGGTGCAGCAATCCCTCCCGACTGGCGCGTGGCAGGTGACCACGAAGGTGAGCATCGACCCGTCGCAGAAGTACCAGCAGGCCGGGTTGCTGCTGTACGCATCCGACGATGATTACGTCAAGCTCGACATGGGCCAGGCGAAACCCGGCCGCGTGGCCGAGCTGGTGTCGGCGGGGAGTCCGTCGTTCACTACGCAGCAGCGCTACGCCGGCTCGGAGGTGTGGCTGCGGCTGACCAGCGACGGCACGCAGATCGAGGCATCCGTGTCGCAGGATGGTACGACCTTCGACCCGATCGGGTCACGGTTCAGCGCTGAGGCTTCGCCCGGCGTCCCCCGGTTCTCGCACGTCGGCCCGTTCGCGTTCCGAGGCTCGGCGACGACCCCCGAGATCACGGCGAGCTTCGACTGGTTCCGATTCTCCCCCGACGCGACGGCCTACGAGGACTGCATGACTGGTCCGGATGATCCGGGCACGGACCCGGACGATCCCGGGACGGATCCGGATGACCCCGGCACCGATCCCGACGACCCGGGAACCGATCCGGATGACCCCGGCACGGACCCCGACGACCCGGATGCTCCGGCTCTGGCGGCGGCGCTGACGCACGCGGAGCGGATGCCCGGCCAGCAGCAGTCGATCACCGGCAGCGGCTTCGCACCAGGCGAGATCGTGGCAGGCGTGATGCACTCTGACCCGTTGGACCTGGGCGAGGAGACCGCGAATGCCGATGGCACGGTCTCGTTCACCTGGACGATTCCGAGTGACACGGGTGCGGGGCGGCACGAGGTCACGCTCACCGGCGCCGATTCCGGTGCGGTGAGCGCCGACTTCCGTGTCGTCGCGAGCGCAGGAGTCGACGACGGCCGGTCGGAATCCTCGGAGTCCGGCGATCTCGCCGCCACTGGCGCAGATCCGGGTCCCGCCGCGATAACCGCCCTTGTGCTGCTCACCCTCGGGGCCGCAGCCCTTGGTGCAGGGCTGGTCCGCCGCCGCCACAACGGCTGACCTCGCCGAACGTGCCCCTTGTGATCGAGCGTGGCACCTGTGTGCGTGCGCTGCACACTCGATCACAAGTGGCACGCTGGCGGAACTGGTACGGGAGTCGCGGGGCTCAGGCGGGGGTGGGCTGCTCGGTGCGGTGGCGGTTCCGGATGGCGCGCTCGCGGCTCCAGGCGATGATGCGGCACACGATGTAGATCAGGAACGAGATCGTCGTGATGTAGGGGCTCACCGGCAGAGTGCCCGCGATGGCGAGCATGATGCCGCCGACGGCGGAGACGAAGCCGAACAGCGCGGACAGCAGCGGCACCGCGAGCGGGCCGTGCACGATCTTCATCGCAGCCGCGGCCGGTGTGACGAGCAGCGCCATCACCAGCAGCGCGCCGATGATGTGCACGGCGACCGAGACGACCAGCCCCATCAGCAGCATGAAGACCATGCTGATCACCGTCGATGGGACGCCGCGCGCTGCGGCGGAGGCCGGGTCGAGCGAATCGAAACGCAGCGGGTTCCACACCAGCACCAGCACCACGAGAACCGCGGCGGAGATGCCGATCAGCCAGCCGAGATCCGGTGTCGTCACCGACACGATCTGACCGGTCAGCAGGCTGAAGCGGTTGGCGCTGCGCCCCTCGTACAGCGACAGACACAGGATGCCGATGCCGAGCCCGAAGGGCATCAGCACGCCGACGATCGAGTTGCGGTCTCTGGCCTTCGACCCCAGCAGTCCGATCAGCAGGGCCGCCGCGACGGCACCGACGAGTGATCCCGCCACGACGGATGCTCCGGCGAGCAGAGCGATCGCCGCGCCCGCGAATGCCAGCTCGCTGACGCCGTGCACGGCGAAGGCCATATCGCGCTGCATGATGAACACGCCGATCAGCCCGCCGACGATGCCGAGCACGCCGGCGGCGATGATCGCGTTCGAGACGAGCTGGAGCAGGGCGCCGTAGTTCTCGAAGGACAGCACGTCGCTCCACTCCAGCGCGGGGACGATACGACTGATCATGTCTCGTCCTCGTGGTTGTGCTCCGCCGCGAACTCGTGATCGTGGTGCGCATCCGCATCCGGAATGCCGACGACCACCAGACGATCGCCCGCCTGCATCACGAACACCGGGGCGCCGTACAGGTCGGTGAGCACGTCGCTGCGCAGCACCTCCTTCGGCGTGCCGAGTGTGAAGCGCCCGCCCGCGATGTACAGGATGCGGTCGACGTGATCGAGGATCGGGTTGACGTCGTGCGTGACGAACACCACGCTCGCCCCGCGCTCGCGCCGTTCCCGGTTGATGATCGAGGTGACCGCGCGCTGATTGGCGAGGTCGAGGCTCGACAGCGGCTCGTCGCACAGCAGCAGGTCGGGGCTGTCGGCGAGCGCCTGACCGATGCGCAGCCGCTGCTGCTCGCCTCCGGAGAGACGGCCGACCGGACTGTCGGCGTAGCCTGTCGCGCCGACAGCATCGAGCAGCTCGTCGACCCGCGCCCGCGTGCCGGGTCGCGGGATCGGAGGCCCGAACCTGGCCCCGTTCACGCCGAGAGCCACGAGGTCGCGACCGCGCAGGTTCGTCTCAAGCGGGAACGCCCGCTGCTGCGGAACGTATCCGACGCGCGGGTTGCCGCGGCGCACCCGCTCACCCGAGACCCGGATCTCACCCTCGCTGAGGCGCTGCAGGCCGAGGATCGCGCGCAGCAGCGTGGTCTTGCCCGACCCCGACGGACCGAGCACGGCGAGGAACTCACCGGGGTCGACCTGCAGATCGAGGCCTGCCCACAACTCGCGACCTCGGAGCGCCATCCCCGCCCCGCGAACGTCGAGGACGGGGGCGCGTGAAGACATGAGAACGATTCTATCCCTGATCCTGATAACAGTTTTCATCCGAACGCAAGCCGCCGGATGCCCCTGTGCGGGAGGAGCATCCGGCGGCCGGGTTCGTGGGTCAGTCGTCGAGTGCGGAGGCGAGCGCGTCGATGTTGGCCTGCATCCAGGTCACGAAGCTCTCGCCCTCGGGGAGCGTTTCGGCGTATTCCACAATCGGCACGCCGCCCGACTCCGCGGCGTCCTGCACGGCCGAGGTCTCGGGTCCGGCGGTCTGCGGGTTCAGCACCAGCACGTCGACGTCGCCGTCCTCGAGGGCTGTCGTCGCCTCGAGCAGCGTGGCAGGTGCGACCTCCTGGCCGTGCTCGACGGCTTCGGCGAATCCATCGGCAGTGACGTCCTCAAGGCCCGCCGCCGCAGTGAGGTAGCCGCCGACCGGCTCGGTGAACGCCACCGTCTGCCCTTCGTGATCGGCAGCGATGGTCTCGAGATCGCCTTCGAGACCCTCGAGCTGAGCGATCAGTTCGTCCGCATTCGCGGAGAACGTGTCGGCCTCATCCGGGATCAGCCCGCCCGCCTCCTCGGCGATCGCCTCGACGACATGGATCACCGTGTGCGGGTCGTACCAGACGTGCTCGTTGAAGCCCTCGACGTGGTTGTGCTCGTGCTCGCCGTGCTCGTCGTCGGCGTGGTCGTGCTCCTCGCCTTCGTCCGCGTGATCGTGATCGTCGCCCGCGTGATCGTCGCCTTCGTCGGAGTGGTCATGCTCGTGTTCGGCATGTTCATCGTCCGCGTGGTCATGCTCGTCCTCGGCATGCTCCTCGTCCGCGTGATCGTGCTCCTCGTCGGCGTGGTCGTGACCGCTCTCGCCGTCCTCGCCCGGGTAGTCGTGGTTGTGCTCGACGGCCATGACCGAGTGCTCGACCTCGCCGGATTCGACGAGCTGCTCCATGTAGTGGTCATAGCCACCGCCGTTGAAGATCGCCAGATCGGCCTCGGTCACCGCGAGCTGGTCCTGCGCCGTGGCCTCGTAGTCGTGGGGGTCGACCGTCGGAGAGTCGATGATCGCACTGACGTCGGCGGCATCACCCACGACGCTGGTCGCCAGGTCGGCGTAGACACTGGTCGACGCGACGATCGAGACGCCGCTCGAGCTCTCACTCGCTTCCGAGTCACCGGAGGATGCGCAACCGGCGAGCGCGAGCCCGGATACGGCGATGAGAGAGAGAACGGGAAGGGTGCGACGTGTCATGCGCTCATCGTACGCCTATCGATAATCGTTCTCCTAATCAGGCATACGACATCCGGTGCGGCACGACGACCGCGCGCGACGGAGACTCCGAGACCGCCCGCATGCCGGCACAGCAGACCTGGTCACGACCACGACCGTTTCGTATTCTGGGCGCATGCCGACCATCACGACGACCCCGATCACGGCCGACCATTGGGACGATGTGCAGGAGATCTTCGCCGGCGGCGGCGACGGCCCCTCCTGTCAGTGCATGTGGCCGATGCTGCGGCAGGTCGATTTCTCACGCACGCCGACCGACGAACTGACCGACAGCTTCAGATCCGAGACCGCGACGACGCCGGCTCCCGGAGTGATTCTGCACGTCGGTGGCGAGCCCGCAGGCTGGGTGCGCGTCGGACCCCGCCTCACCCAGAAGCGCCTCGCACACACCAGGGGGCTTGCCGAGGCGAGCGCCGAACCGCTCGACGACGAGGCCGTGTGGGCCATCACCTGCTTCTCGATTCCGCGGAACCACCGCGGCACCGGCATCATGAGCCTCCTGCTCGATGCCGCCGTCGCGCACGCGCGCGAGAACGGCGCGCGTGTCGTGGAGGCCTACCCGCGCGACCCGGCGAGACGGAAGGCATCGTCGAACGAGCTGTTCGTCGGCACCCTCGCGACCTTCACGCGGGCCGGATTCGAGGTCGTCGCGCCTCTCGGCGCCTACAAGCAGGTCGTGCAGCTGGCACTCTGAGACTTCTGGGCGCACCGCCGGTGCACCCAGAACCGCGCGGCTACCCCTGCCGCCCCTTGAAGCGCGGGTTCTGCTTGTTGATGACGTAGGTGCGGCCGCGGCGGCGCACCACCTGGGCGCCCGGCTGCTTCTTCAGAGACCTGATCGACGCGCGAACCTTCATGGCGCACCCCTTCGTCCACGGCGCTCCGCGCAACGTCGGCGCACCCAATTATCGATAACGGTTCTCATTACTCTATCCTAGAATCTCCGCCAGTCCGAAGGGAGCCCCGTGAGCACCATCACCGAGGTCGTCGCCGTCGTCGGCACCTGCGCGCCGGAGCGCGCCTCGTTCGCCAGGCGGTTCGCCGAGCACACCGATCGATCGCTGCACACGGCCGCGCGCATCGCGATGTCACCTGACCCCGTCGACGAGGCGCTCTCCCTCGCACCGTGGAGCGGCGACCGGGGAGCTGTGATCGAATTCCCTCCGACAGTCCCTCCGACCGAGATCATCGGCCGGTTCGCCGAGCCCGACTCCCCCGCGCGGCTCGTCGGCATCACCTGCGTCGTCGACGCGACGCACATCGTCGACGACCTGCTCCGCGAGGACTACGTCGTGCAGCGGTTCTCCTCTGGGCGTGTGCACCGCGCCAGGGCGCTGGCGACCGCGACCCAGGTCGAGTACGCATCGACGATCGTGATGGCCGGCTGGGAGCAGCTCTCGACCCCGGATCTGTCGCTGATGATGGCGCTCGTGAGCGCGCTGGCCCCACGGGCGAGGCTCCAGTTGCATCCCTTCCAGGGGATCGCACGCGAGGTGCCGGTCCCTCAACCGGATGCGCAGGACCGACCAGGATGGATCTGCCTGCTGAACGACGATCATGCGCCGCATATGACGGACGACAGGGTGAGCGCCATCCGCTACCAGAGCACGCGGCTGTTCCATCCGGTGAGGCTGCGCCGCCTGCTGGATGAGGAGCTCGAACGAGGCGCGTTCGGCACGGTGCTGCGGTCCGTCGGATTCTGCCGCCTGGCGACACGGCCGGGAACGACCGCGCACTGGGAGCACGTCGGCTCGATGTTCTCGCTCCCGCCCGTCGCCGTGGACGAGGATCTGGGCGCTGACGACGAGATGCTCGCTGTCGGCCAGGACATCGCATTCATCGGTCTCGACGTCGACGCCGCGGCCCTCACACGAGCGCTCGACGACGCTTGCCTGACCGACGAAGAGTTCGCCGCCGGCCCCGTCGTCTGGCGCACGCTCTCCGACCCGTTCCCGGCCTGGGCGACGGCGTAGGGCACATCGATCTCGTCAACGCGCACGATCCCGCCCGTGTTCTCCACAGCCGGATTCTGCGGATGCGGGAATGTCGGCGGCTCGCCGTAGCCTCAAGGGTATGACCAACATCCTCCTCACCGACGCGCACGTGGATGCGCTGTTCGACGAGGAGGACGCGGACGACGGGCGCGCACTCGCATCGCGCATGCCGGTGCGCGTGCTGCGCGCGGAGACGGGGCGCGAGTTCTCGGCGGCGCTGGTCGCCGTCGGCGCGCTGAACGTCGAGGTCGAGATGCACGCCTCAGGCGGCGTCGAACTGTGGTGCGGGCACTGCGGCGCCGGGATGTGCGCGCACGGCGCCGCGGCGGTCGCAGTGCTCGCCGAGCACGACGAACCGTTCGGCGTCGGCGCCGTCGGCCGGCCGGAGCACCCGCGCCGTGCGCCGGAGGGCGAGCCGTGGGAGCGCACGCTGCGCGGGGTGCTCGCCCCGCCGGCGGACCCGGGCCGTGCCGACCCGCCGGGCGAGCTCGCGCTGCTGTTCGATATCAGGAGCCATGAGCCCGAGTCGCCGAAGGGGCGAGGCATCGCGATCCGTCCGGCGATCCGCGGTTCCAGCGGTGCCTGGGTGCGCGGCGGCATCTCGTGGGCGCACATCGCCGAGTCCGACGACCCCGACCCGCGCTGGCGTGCGCTGGCTGACATCGAGGGCATCTACTCCGGCCGGCACAACTTCGCCGCCTCGGCCGATCGGCTGCGCAGGGCCACCGCGCACGGCATGCTGCCGGCGTCGTCCTGGAACTCCCCTGCGTGGGTCAGGCTCGACGCCGCGCCGTCGCGCGGGCTGTGGGATGCGCTGCAGACGGCCTACGACGCCGGCGTCGAGTTCATCGCGGACGCCGGAGGGCAGGAGCCCGTCGCGGTGTCGCAGGTCGCCTGCCGCGCCGTGATCGACCTGCGCATCGTCGGCGGGCGCCTCTGGGCTGATCCGACGATCGTCGACCGGAGCGATCCGGATGAGCGCAGCCGCTCCCTGCCGATCGGCGCACCCACCATCGCGGTCGCTCGCAGCGCAGGCCGTGACGACGCCATTGCGGAGATCCTCCCACTCGAGCAGCCCACGACCCCGGAATTCGACCGCCTGTACGCGTCCGGACATCTCACGATCCCCGCCGCGCGCATCCCGGACTTCGAGCGCGATTTCCTGCCGCAGCTGCGCGAGGTCGCTCCGCTCGTCTCCAGCGACGGCACCTTCGACGTTCCCGAGCCGCCGCTGCCCGAGCTCGTGCTCGCTGTCCGACATGCGGATCCGGTGGCCCGACTGTTCTGGGAATGGGAGTACGCACCGGACGAGCGGCGCAACCGTGCAGCCGAGCGCGACCTGATGGATCGCGTCGAGCAGGCGGCGGGCGCCTTCTCACACCTGCTCGCGCGCGGGCGGGCCGACCGTGTGTTCCCCGCACGAGACCTCGACCGCGACGAGACCGTCGAGTTCCTCGCGCACGTGCTGCCGGCGATCCGGGGCGTCGAGGGCCTGCGCATCGAGGCGCATGACGAGGTTCCCGCCTACTCGTTCGCCACGGAGGAGCCGCAGATCTCGATCGGCGTCGATCCGTCGGGTGAGGACTGGTTCGAGCTGAACATCGTGGTGACGATCCAGGGCGAGCCGGTCTCCAGCAGCGCGCTGCTCACGGCGCTCTCGCGCGGGCAGACGTACTTCCGGCTGCTCAGCGGCACGGTGTTCCCGCTGACCGATGAGCGCTTCGCCCGCCTGCGCGATGTGCTCACGGAGGCGAAGGCCCTCACCGACAGCCCGCCGGAGCATCCGCAGCTGCCGCGCAACCAGCTCGATCTGTGGCAGGAGCTGGCGGAGGTCGGCCTGCTCGACCGGCAGACCGCCGACTGGTTCGCCGCGATGCGCGAACTGGGCGACGACCGGGTTGAACAGCGGGACCCGCCGGCGAGCTTCCGAGCGGCGCTGCGCGACTACCAGCTCGACGGGTTCAGCTGGCTCGACTTCCTGCGGCGGCATCGCCTCGGCGGCCTGCTCGCCGACGACATGGGTCTGGGCAAGACGGTGCAGGTGCTCGCGGCCCTCGACGCCGCCCGCGCGGACGAGCCGGGAGCGCGCTTCCTCGTCGTGGCCCCGACGAGCGTGGTCGGGCACTGGTTGACCGAGGCCGAGCGCTTCGCTCCCGAGGTGACCGCCACCGCGATCGGCGAGACCAGCCGGAAGCGCGGCACGACGGTCGCCGATGCGGCGGGAGACGCGCGGCTGGTGGTGACCAGCTACGCCATTCTGCGCCTCGACGCCGAGCAGTTCCAGGATGCAGGGTTCCGCATCGTGGTGCTCGACGAGGCGCAGCAGGTGAAGAACTCGTCGTCGAAGGGGTATGCCGCGGCCCGCATGCTCGCCGCTCCCACGACCTTCGTGGTCACCGGCACGCCGTTGGAGAACAACCTGCTCGAGCTGTTCGCCCTGACCACGCTCGCCGCTCCCGGCCTGTTCGGCACCCGTTCGCACTTCCGCGAACACTTCCAGCGATCGATCGAGCGCGACCACAACGGCGACAGACTCGAACGCCTGCGCGCCAGAGTGCGACCGTTCCTGCTGCGCCGCACCAAGGAGGAGGTCGCCCCCGAGCTGCCGCCGAAGACGGAGCAGGTGCTGGAGATCCCGCTGCATCCAGCGCACCAGCGCGCCTACGAGCGTCGCTTCCGCCGCGAGCAGCAGAAGCTGCTCGGCCTGCTCGACGACGTGAATCAGAACCAGGTGCAGATCCTCGCCTCGCTCACGCGGCTGCGCCGCGAGGCGCTGCATCCGGCGTTCGGTGACGGATCCGGCCCGTCCGCGAAGCTCGAGGCTCTCGGCGGGCTGCTCGAGGAGATCGTCGCCGACGGGCACAGGGCGCTGGTGTTCAGCCAGTTCACCGAGTTCCTGGGCCTTGCCGCCGAGGTCGCCGACGACCGCGGCATTCGGTACTCCTACCTCGACGGGTCGACGACGCGTGCCGGGCGCCAGCGCATGATCGACCGCTTCGAGAACGGCGACGATCCGGCGTTCTTCATCTCGCTGAAGGCGGGCGGCACCGGGCTGAACCTCACCGCGGCCGACTACTGCATCCTGCTCGACCCGTGGTGGAACCCCGCAGCCGAGGAGCAGGCCATCGACCGCACCCACCGCATCGGCCAGTCCCGCCCGGTCATGGTCTACCGGCTCATCTCAGCCGGCACCATCGAGCAGAAGGTGCTCGACCTGCAGGCCAAGAAGCGCCGCCTGTTCGACGACGTCCTCTCCGGCGCGGGGGCGACCCCCTTCACCGCCGACGACTACCGTGAGCTGCTCGCGTAGCATCGACCCCGGTTCCAGGAGTGCCGAAGTGCTCTGAAGTTACGTCATACGAGCACTTCAGCACTCGCGAACCCGCGCACACCACTCAATCCAACAGCAGCGCGGGCTCCTCGAGCACGGCGGCGATGTCGGCGAGGAAGCGGCTGATCTTGTCGCCGTCGACGATGCGGTGGTCGAAGGAGCCCGACACGGTGGTCACCCACGCGGGGCGCACCTCGCCGTCGACGACCCACGGCTTCTGACGAATAGCGCCCATTGCGACGATGCCCGCCTCGCCCTGGTTGATGATCGGGGTGCCCGCGTCCATGCCGAACACGCCGATGTTGGTGATCGTGATGGTGCCGGCCTGCTGATCGGCCGGGGTCGTCTTGCCCTCGCGGGCTGTGAGCGTGAGGTCCTGCAGTGCCACGGCGAGCTCGCGCAGGCTGAGTTCGTGCGCGTTCTTGATGTTCGGCACGATCAGGCCGCGCGGCGTGGCCGCCGCGATGCCCAAGTTCACGTACCCGCGCACCTGGATCTCGGCACCCTGCTCGTTCTCGACCCACGCCGAGTTCACCTCTGGGGTGCGCTGCACCGCCCAGATCAGCGCCTTCGCGAACACCAGCAGCGGCGACACCCGCACATCGGCGAACTGCGGCTGCGCCTTCAGTCGCTTCACGAAGTCCATCGTGCGGCTCGCATCGACGTCGGTCCACACCGACACGTGCGGCGCCGTGTACGCCGACTTCACGACCCCGGTTGCGGTCGCCTTGCGGACGCCCTTGACCGGGATCGTCTCGTAACGGTCGTCGGCCGGCTTCGCGGCGACGGGGATCGAGCGCTCGCGCTCCGCCGGCCACTCCGGCGTCTCGATGTTGCGGAACACCTTCGCCTGGTCCGCGTGCCCCACGACGTCGTCGCGCGTGACCTCGCCGGAGGGACCGGACGGGTTCACGTCGTTCAGATCGACGCCGAGATCGCGGGCGAGCTTGCGCACCGGAGGCTTCGCGACGACGCCGACCGCCGACGCGACCGGACTCTCACGCTTCTTCTTGCGCCTGCGGGTCTGCACGTCGCCGCCCGATCCGTACCCGACCAGCACGGATCCCGAGCCGGAGTCGTCCGCCGCGGCAGCGGCATCCGGAGCCTTCGCCTCGGGCTCGTCTGCGCCTGCCACGTGCAGGATCGGGGTGCCCACCTCGACGGTGTCGCCCTCGGCCACCAGCAGCTCCGAGACCTCGCCGGCATACGGCGACGGCAGCTCGACGAGCGACTTGGCGGTCTCGATCTCGGCGACGACGTCGTTGACGGCGACGGTGTCACCTGGCGCCACATGCCACTGCACGATCTCGGCCTCGGTCAGCCCCTCACCGACATCCGGAAGGTTGTACGTCTGCATGCGCAGATCCTCTCGTCGTGGCTAGTACGCCATCGCGCGGTCGACGGCCTCGAGAATGCGGTCGGCGTCCGGCAGGTACGCACCCTCCAGCTTGGCGGGTGGGAACGGTGTATCGAAACCCGAAACGCGCAGAACCGGCGCCTCGAGCGAATAGAAGGCGCGCTCGGTCACGGTCGCGGCGACCTCGCTGCCCAGGCTGGTGAAGCCCGGTGCCTCCTGTGCGTAGACCATGCGCCCCGTCGAGCGCACCGATGTCAGGATCGGGTCGTAGTCGACGGGCGACAGCGAGCGGACGTCCACGACCTCACAGCTGACGCCCTCGCCCTCGGCGAGCGCCGCGGCCTGCAGCAGGGTCGCCACCATGGCACCGTGGCCGACGAGGGTGACGTCGGTGCCCTTGCGCACCACACGGCTGGCATGCAGCGACAGCGCGCGCTCGGCCGCATCGACCTCGCCCTTCTGCCAGTAGCGCGACTTCGGCTCGAGGAAGATCACCGGGTCGGACGAGCCGATCGCGTCCTGGATCATCCAGTACGCGTCGTTCGGCGTCGACGGGCTCACCACGCGCAGCCCCGGGGTGTGCGTGAAGTACGCTTCAGGGCTCTCCTGGTGGTGCTCGACCGCGCCGATGTGCCCGCCGTACGGGATCCGGATGACCACGGGCAGACTGAGCCTGCTCTCGTAGCGGTTGGTGAGCTTGGCCAGCTGGGTGGTGATCTGGTCGAAGCCGGGGAACACGAAACCGTCGAACTGGATCTCGACGACGGGGCGGTACCCGCCCATCGCCAGCCCGATCGCGGTGCCCACGATGCCGGACTCGGCCAGGGGTGTGTCGAGCACACGCTTCTCGCCGAACTCGGCGTGCAGACCCTCGGTGACGCGGAAGACGCCGCCGAGCGGGCCGATGTCCTCACCCATCATCAGAACGCGCTCGTCGTCGGTCATCGCTTTCCGAAGACCGGCGTTCAGCGCCTTCACGAACGGCATGGTGCCCGTGTCGATCGCGCTCACGCTTCGCCTCCCTCGAACGACGCCTCGTAGTCGGCGAGCCAGCGGGCCTGCTCGTCCATCAGCGGATGCGGGTCCGAGTACACGTGCTGGAACATCGTCTCCTTCGCGGGGGCTTCGAGCTCCACCGTGCGCACCCGGACGTCGTCGGCGTAGGCGGCAGCCTCTGCGTCGACCTCGTCGAAGAAGGCGTCGGCCGCGCCCCGTGAGGCGAGGTAGGCGCGCATCCGGTCGATGGGGTCGCGGGCGATCCACGACTCCTCTTCGCTCTTGGTGCGGTATTTGGTCGGGTCGTCGCTCGTGGTGTGCGCACCGAGCCGGTACGTCACGGCTTCGATCGCCCGCGGCCCGTTCCCCGCCCGCGCCTCGTCGAGGGCCGTACGGGTGACCGCGTAGCTGGCGAGCACATCGTTGCCGTCGATCCGGAGCGGCTCCATCCCGTAGCCGGCGGCGCGCTGCGCCAGTGGAACGCGCGACTGCACCTCGACCGGCACGGAGATCGCCCACTGGTTGTTCTGCAGGAAGAACACCTGCGGGGTGCGGTAGCTCGCGGCGAACACCATCGCCTCGTGCACGTCGCCCTGGCTCGATGCCCCGTCGCCGTAGTAGACCATCACAGCCTGATCGGACTCCGGATCGCCCGTGCCGACGACGCCGTCGAAGGTCTTCGCCATCGCGTATCCCGTGGCGTGCAGCGTCTGCGAGCCGAGCACGAGCGTGTAGTTGCGCACGTTGCCGTTGGCGGGGTCCGTCGGGTCCCAGCCGCCGTGGCTGACGCCGCGCATGAGCCGGATGATCCCGATCGGGTCGACGCCGCGAACGGTCGCGACGACGTGCTCGCGGTACGAGGGGAAGAGCGTGTCCTGCGCTCGCGCTGCGCGCACGGAACCGACCTGGGCGGCCTCCTGACCGCGCGACGGCGGCCACAGGGCGAGTTGGCCCTGCCGCTGCAGCATGGTGGCCTGAGTGTCGAAGGCGCGCACCACCACCATGTCGCGGTAGAACTGCTCGAGTTCTGCGTCGCCGAGCGCCTCGATCAAGGGGAGGTACCGCTCCGCCTGCTCCGTCGGCGCGACCCGGCCGCTCGCGTCAAGGACGCGGATGAGGCCGTCGTCTGGTCCGGTGTCGTCTTGCGCTGAAGTCACTTCTCCACGCTATGTCCGCCGAGCCGAAACAACGGTGTGACATCCTCGACAACGCATTTCCCGATCCATAGGCGGCGCCCCACAGACCCATACGCGGCCGCGCATGGTGGCCCGAGCGCCACGGGCCGTCAGCCGCGAAGCTGCCGGGCGACGGCGATCACCCGGTCGATCGACTCCGCCTCGCCGACCGAGATCCGGATGCCGTCAGGGAACACGCGCACCATCAGTCCCGCCGCGTCGAAAGCCGCGGCGACGGCGGAGTCCGCCGTATCGAGCCAGGCGAAGTTGCCCTGCGCCTCCGGGACGGCCCACCCGGCATCCCGCAGACCGGCGACGAGCCGCTCTCGGCGAGCGGCGATCTCGGCGACACGCTCGAGCAGCTCGCTCTCGTGCTCGAGGCTCGCCAGCGCTGCGGTCTCCGCCTGCGCGGTCACCGACAGCGGGATGATCGTCGCCCGAGCGGCGTCGAGCACACGCGTGTGGCCGATCGCGTAGCCGATGCGCAGGGCGGCGAGGCCGTACGCCTTCGAGAAGGTGCGCAGCACCACCACGTTCGGGTGCTGCTCGAACACGCGCTCGGCGACGCCGCCGACCGCGGCATCGTCGGTGACGAACTCGGCGTAGGCCTCGTCGAGCAGAATCAGCACATCCTTCGGCACCCGTTCGACGAAGCGCTCGAACTCGTCAGACGTGATGATCGAGCCGGTGGGATTGTTCGGCGTGCACAGCAGCACGACACGGGTGCGATCGGTGACGGCCGCAGCCATCGCGTCGAGGTCGTGCCGACCGTCCGGCAGGTTCGGCACCTGCACACCCTTCGCGCCTGCCACGAGGACGAGGCCGGGATACGCCTCGAACGAGCGCCACGCGTGCACGACCTCGTCGCCTGCACCCGCCGCGGCCTGGATGAATGCGGCAAGCAGCGAGACGCTGCCTGCACCGGCGAGCACCTGCTCGCGCTCGACGCCGTACCGTTCGGCGAGCGCCGCGCACAGCCGCCCCGCCGTCGCGTCCGGATAGCGGTTGATCGCCGAGGCGCCGTGCAGCGCTTCGAGCACGCCGGGCAGCGGTTCGAACGCGTTCTCGTTGCTCGACAGCTTGAACCCGCTCGGGTCAGCCTGGCGCCCCTGCCGGTACGGCGGAAGCTGTTCGATCTCGGGGCGGAGGCGGGGAAGCACGGGCTCGGTCACGCGCTCAAGCCTACGACGCGAGCGTGTCTGGCAGTTCCCCGGATGCGCCGGCAGGACGACCGTGCGACATTGGTCGGATGGGATTCATCATCCGAGTCGTCGTCAATGCGTTCGCCCTGTGGGTGGTGAGCCTGATCGGGTTCCTACGCGTCACGGTGACGCCGTTCGGCGACGGGGGCACTGTCGAGCTCCTGCTCACCTTGGCGGCCGTCGCCGCGATCTTCGCCATCGTGAACACGGTGGTCGGCACCGTGATCAAGATCGTCGCGTTCCCGATCTACCTGCTCACGCTCGGACTGATCACCTTCGTCGTGAACGGGTTCCTGCTCTGGCTGACGGCATGGATCACGAGCGGATTCGGCTGGGGTCTGGCCGTGGAGGATTTCTGGCGAGGCGTGGCCGCCGCCATCCTGATCTCGATCATCAACGCCGTATTCGGCGTCATCCTGCGTCCGCAGCGCAAGAAGAAGCGCTGACGAGGCGATCAGGGCACCCAGCGGATCGGTGCCGGTCATTTCTTCACGGGTCGCTGAGCGCTGAACTCGACGAACGACACGTCTTCGGCGGTGCCGAGCCTCGCGAACAGCTCGTCGAGGGCGTCGAGTCGCGGGTCGCTGCTGGCGTCGATCTCGACGGCGGTCTCGGCATAGGCATCGAGGCGGTGGGCCGGAAGAACGATGTCGTGGATGCCATCGGCCGGATCGAAGTCCTTCTCGACCACGACACCGTCCGCGGGGTTGCCGCCGTCGGCGAGCATCGGCACGACGTCGTCCGTGTGCCGCACCGACACCTGCAGCAGGTCGTCTGCCCCTGCGACGTCGACGGGCGAGCCGAAGCTGACCAGGCTCTTCACGTCGTAGTCGCCCTCGGCGGCGAGCCTCGCTCCGACCATGGCGCCCTGGCTGAAGCCGAGCTCGTGCACTGTCTCACCTTCGCGCACCCCCGCGTCGGCGAGCGCCTGCTCGACGGCGTTGTACGACGCGGAACGCCTGCCCAGGTACAGATCGAGATTCGAACCCCAGTCCCAGGCGTCTGGCCCGCCGCCCTTGGTGCCGGCGAGGTAGACGACATGCTCCCTGCCGCCTTCGGGCAACTCGTAGGTCTCCACCCGGATGCGCGCGTCGGTATCGCCATCCGGAATCCGCTTCGCCGCCTCCGCCAGCGTGGCGGGTGCCTGCGTCGCCTCCGACCGCTGCACCGGCGTCACGCGCACCGGGTCGCCCTTCCCGATCAGCCTGGCACCCATCGGCACGACGCCGACCCCCATCGCAGCGATGAGCCCCCGCGCGTCGCCCATGGCATCGCGCATGTCGGGCTCCGACACCCCCGTCCACACCGGTGGCAGCAGCCCATTCGCCGCACTCCCCCACTCGTCGGTCGCCGCCTGCCCCGTGTGTGCGCGCCACGCGTTCCAGTGCCGGTTCGCCTGCGTGAGAGCCGCCGGATTGGTCTCAGCGAGCTCCTGCCACCTGGTGCTGATCCCGTCGAGCGCCGCATCACGCTCGGCAGCCGCCTGGGGCCCGAGCCTCGCGCCAGCGGCGACCTGCGCGCCCGGGAGGGCGGTGCAGGTGATCATCGTCCAGCGGAATCGCAGCTCGACGAACTCGTACGCGTCGGCCGCGTCGCGAAGATGACGTGCAAGCAGGTCGAGGCGCCCTGCCGCACCGATCGCGTCGCTCTGCACATCCATCGCCCTGCCATCGCCGACATTCGGCGCGACGCCGATCACGATCGCCGCCTCCTGCGCCAGGCCCGCGATCTCCCTCATCCGTTCCGACGCCTCTGATACGCCGGATGCCGCCGAACGGAGCGAGTCGGGATCGACGGCGATGACGGATCCGCTCGAGACCTCGATCGTCACGAGGAACCCTCCTCCGTCTGCGCCATCACGCTGTACATCACCTGTGCCGCCAGCTCGCCGACGGCGGAGATCTCGCTGATGCGGTTCCACACCTGGGCCTGGAAGTGCCCGGCGGCCTCGGACTCCCATTGCACGCTGCTCGCCGTCGCGAGCAGGTCGAGACTGATCGCATCGCACTCGCTCCGCACCGCGGCGAGGCGCGTCGTCGCGTAGCTGAGCGGGGAGAAGGATGTCTGCAACATGCTTCCAGCGTTCCGACATCCGTCTCCGTCGTCCAGACCCGACGGGCGGTTGGGGACGACTCTGCGCCGGTATCGGGGCTGTGGGGGAAACGACGCGTGCGAAGTAGAATCGCTTCCGCGGCGCATGACCGCTTCCGCCTGAGACCTGGAGGACATCCTGAGCGCTTTCCCGACCCAGCCCCTGAGCCCGCTCGATGGTCGCTACCAGGCGGCCGTCTCACCCCTGGGCGAGTTCCTCTCCGAAGCGGGCCTGAACCGTGCCCGCGTCGAGGTCGAGGTCGAGTGGATCATCACCCTGACGAGCCGCTCCCTGTTCGGCACGCAGCCTCTCGACGAGGCGACGCAGGCGAAGCTGCGCGAGCTGTACACCGCGTTCGACCAGGAGTCGATCGACTGGCTCGCGACCAAGGAGGCCGTCACCAGGCACGACGTGAAGGCCGTCGAATACCTGGTGCGCGACAGGCTCTCGCGCCTCGGGCTCGACGCCATCGCCGAACTCACCCACTTCGGCTGCACGAGCGAGGACATCAACTCGCTCGCCTACGCGCTCACCGTCAAGCGTGCGGTGACCGAGGTGTGGCTGCCCGCGCTGCGCGCCATGCTGGACAAACTGCGCGCCCTCTCACTCGAGCTCGCCGACGCCCCGATGCTGTCGCGCACGCACGGCCAACCCGCCACGCCCTCCACGATGGGCAAGGAGCTGGGCGTGTTCGTATGGCGCGTGGAGCGCGTGGTGCGTCGGCTCGAGAACCTCGAGTATCTCGGCAAGTTCTCCGGTGCGACCGGCACGTGGTCGGCGCACACGGTCGCCTCCCCCGACACCGACTGGCCAGCCGTCGCGCGCGGGTTCGTCGAAGGTCTCGGGCTCGACTTCAACCCGGTCACGACCCAGATCGAGTCGCACGACTGGCAGGTCGAGCTGTACGACGCCGCCAAGCACGCCGGTGGCATCCTGCACAACCTCGCCCAGGACATCTGGACCTACATCTCGCTCGGCTACTTCACGCAGATCCCCGTCGCCGGTGCGACGGGCTCATCGACGATGCCGCACAAGATCAACCCGATCAAGTTCGAGAACGCCGAGGCGAACTTCGAGATCGCGGGCGGGCTGTTCGCCACGCTCGCGCAGACGCTCGTGACCTCGCGCCTGCAACGAGACCTGACCGATTCGACGACCCAGCGCAACATCGGCGTCGCCTTCGGCCACTCGCTGCTCGCGCTGAACAACCTGTCTGGCGGGCTGGACCAGATCGCGCTCTCGCGCGAGACGCTGCTGGCCGATCTCGACGGCAACTGGGAGATCCTCGGGGAGGCGATCCAGACGGTCGTGCGCGCCGAAGTCGTGGCGGGCCGCAGCCGGATCTCCGACCCCTATGCGCTGCTGAAGGAGCTCACCCGCGGTCACCGCGTCGGCGGCGCCGAGCTGGCGGAGTTCGTCAGCGGCCTCGACATCGGCGACGAGGCCAAGGAGCGCCTGCTCGCCCTCACCCCCGACACCTACACCGGCCTGGCTGAGCAGATCACCCGCACACACCTCTGACGGCACCGTCCGTTCGCGAGTGCCTACGTTTCTCGCGAGTGCCTACGCAATTGCGTAGGCACTCGCGAAGAAGATAGGCATTCGCGTGGCGCCAGGCCGTGCCGCGGGCCGCTGGGTCACTCGTCGTCGAGGATGACGCCTTCGTCGAGGAGCGCCAGGTCTGCGCGCGTGACGAGGTTCGACGACACCGCGTACTCGACCAGGCGCGCACGGCGATTGGTGGCGAGCTTGCCAGGGCCTCCCCGCAGGCCCTGCACGCCCATCCGGTCGAGCTTGTCGCAGACATTGTCGAGCTTGCGGTTGAACTTGCTCATCGTCCAACCGAGCCGCTCCGCGGCGAGCGTCGACGATGGCAGCTCGCTCATGCTGACGCCGTCGCGGCGCAGCATCGGCTCCGCGAGTGCGACGATCAGCTGCTTCTGCAGCGGTGTGAAGCTGACCGGCATGACGGTGGTCTCACCGCTGGTCTGATTCTTCACCTGCGATGACACCGAGAACTGCGGCTCCGACGTGTGCATGCTGATCTCGTACGTCGTCGGCCCCGCGGTGAACACGATCGTGGACTGCTCGAAGACGACCGGGATGCTCGCGCCGGGCGACAGCCACGACTGCACGGCTCCCCCCGCACTCGACACGGTCGCCGACAGTCGCGAGCCCACGTTCGACAGCCACCACAGACTGTCACGGAAGTTCAGCTCGAGGAACACCCGGTGCAGATACTGGTTGTCGTCGATCTCGAGGTCGGCATCGCGGCCGATCGTGAAAGAAGTGCCTGGCTGCACCTCGACCCACTCGCCTGCGAACTCGATGCGCAGCGGCCGCGCCCGGCCCGGTTCGGCCGGCACAGTGGACTGCTCGATCTCTCCGGTGTCGTTCGACATGTCTCCCCCTGAACACGCTCCGCCTCGACGGAATCGGTTGCGACCTGTGAATGCAGGTCTCGCCAAGGGGCATTCTATCCGCGCGCGGAGTGTACTACGTGTACCGCGGACGGTGGCGCGTCGGCGGCTACTTCTCCGGCGTGCCGTCCGGTGTGCTCTGCTCGTCCCCGTCCGGCGCCTCGTCCTCATCCGGCACCTGGTCCTCGTGACCGAGGAGCACGGGACGGTCGACGTCTTTCTCGACGTCGGCCGGATCGACCGCGAGCAGCAGCAGCGATACGCACAGCAGCACCACGATGAAGGCGACCCCCGCGATGATGCCGGCCACCGACCACGCGCGCAACCGGTGTTCGATGGGAACGGATTCGAATGCCCCCATCGACATAGCCGTGATGATGCCGGCGAACGCCGCGCACACGAATGCGATGCCCAGCAGCTGGGCGGGGCGCATCAGGTCGCGGCGGCGGGTCTTGTCGGTCACGCGTGGTCCTTCTCGTGGTGCGTAGCGGTGGGGATTTCGGCCTCGGCGGCCGGTTCGACGTGGCGCGGAGTGAACCCGGCGATCGCAAGATAGACCGCGAGGATCGCGGTGTACCCGCCGAAGAGGCCGACCATGATGATCTGCCCCGAGAGGGTGAAGGTCTGCCCCGCCTCCTTGATGAAGTAGTCGAGGGTGTAGTCCGGCGAGACGAACGCAACGGCGACGGCGAGCACGACGCCGAGAACACCGACGAACATGGCGTCGCGGGCGAGCGGCCGATCGCGGCCGGCCCTGCGGTCGGCGAACCCGACGAAGAACTCGGCGATGCCCGTCGCCGCCGCCCACACGATGAGCAGCACGAACAGCAGCAGGACAGAACGCAGCGGCTGGATCGACGCCACGATTCCCGTCACGAGATCGAACCCGGCCAGCAGGAGGAACCCGGGCCTGCGGGTGCGATCGTCCACGAGGAATGCGGCGACCGCGAGCACGAGCGCCGTGGTGACGACGAAACCGGAGAACACGGTCAGCCCGACCACGTACGACTTGTCCGACGAGAACGTCACCATCGCGGCCGCTGCGGCCGCCATCAGCGCACGCACCAGCTGAACGTGCCGCGACGTGAATGGCGCGACGGGTGCGGAAGACATGGATCGACCTCGAGGATCAGAGGGGGAGTTTACGACTCCATCCTAATGACGCCGCCTGAGCGTATCCGGATGCGCTCGTCATCCTTTCGAACGAGACGGGAGTTCATCCATGCGGCGGATGTGCCGGTGCGGATCTTCCGATGGACTGTAACCATGTTCGACGCACTCCGCACCTTCACCGAAACCCTCCCCGACGCCGTCCAGTGGCTCGGGCTCATCCTCCTCGGCGCCATTCCGTTCGTCGAGAGCTACCTCTCCTCAGCCATCGGCGTCATCATCGGCGTGCACCCGGTGATCGCCGTCGCCGCGGCGGTCGTCGGCAACGTCATCTCGATGCTGATCTTCGTGTTCTCGGCCCACGGCATCCGGACCGCCGCCACCAAGAACCGTGAGGCGAAGGAGCTCTCGCCGCGGCGGGCGAAGCTCAAGGAGCGTTTCGACCGCTACGGCGTCGCCGGAGTCAGCCTGCTCGGTCAGGCCGTGCTTCCCAGCCAGATCACCTCGGCCCTCATCGTCAGCTTCGGCGCCCCGCGCAACAAGGTGATCTTCTGGCAGATCATCTCGATCATCCTGTGGGGCGTGCTGTTCGCGGTGCTCGCCTCGCTCGGCATCGAGGTCGCCGGGCGCTTCTGAACAGCATCGCAGGACCGGATGCGACGAACGCGCCGGGCGGGATTGTCCCGTCCGGCGCGTTTCTCGTGCGTCGGGGCGTCAGCTCAGCGGCGGCACCTGGCCATGCGGCGGCTGACCCTGCTGCGGCTGCTGCGGCTGACCCGACTGGTCGTAGGGGTTCGTCTGCGGGGTCTGGCCAGGCTGCGCATAGCCGTCCGCCTGGCCGTACTGCTGCTGCGCCTGCGCGGCGAGCTCTGCGGCCTTCTGCTTGTCCTTCTTGCGCCCCACGATCAGCAGCGGGATCCCGATCAGCAGCAGCGGGAACGGGCCGTAGATCTGCAGCATGCCGATCCAGTCGGGCAGTCCGTCGAAGTGCGGATAGAAGAACGTGTCGACGAACCCGAGCGGCCAGCCCGGCTCACCGAGAGTGTTGAACACCGACGCGATATTGCGCACGAGCAGGATCACGGCGATCGCAATCAGAATGACGCCGATGTTCGTCAGGACGTTGCTGTTGCTCTTCTGCCGAGCCATGGTGGTTACTCCCCAGGTGCGGCACGCGACCGTGCCGATCGAAAGTGCGTCGCACCTTTTCAGCGCGCTCGCAGGAACGCCACGATCCTATGAGATTTCCCTCGTCGCGTGCAGGGGCAGAACTCCCCGAGTTGCGCGCAGCCCACGATGGGGAGCGGGTTCTCGGTAGTGTGAGATCCGCATCCGAACCCAGGGGGACTCATGTCGGTTGGTCTGCTCGCCGTCGTCGACGACATTCTCAGCGCCGCGCTGAAGGCCTCGGCGAAATCTGCGGGTGTCGTGATCGACGACGCCGCCGTGACGCCGCAGTACGTGCGCGGCATCCGTCCCGCACGCGAACTGCCCGTCGTCGGCTGGATCACCGTCGGCTCACTGGTCAACAAGTTCGTCATCATCATCCCGCTCGCACTGCTGCTGACAGCATTCGCCCCGTGGGTGCTGCCGTATCTGCTGATCATCGGCGGCAGCTACCTGTGCTTCGAGGGCGCGGAGAAGGTGCTCGAGTGGTTCGGGCTGCACCACGGTCACGCTGAGGAGGGTGCGCGCAATGAGCGCCAGCTGATCCTCGGGGCGGTGCGCACCGATCTCATCCTGTCGACAGAGATCATGCTGATCTCCCTGTCGAACCTCGACCCTGGGCTCAGCCTGTGGATGACGGTGCTCGTGCTCACCGTGATCGCCCTGATGATGACGGGCATCGTCTACGGCGCCGTCGCGCTTCTGGTGAAGATCGACGACGTCGGCATCGCCATGGCCGGAGGCGACACGCGCCGCTGGCGCCACCTCGGCACCCGCATCGTGCTGGCCATGCCCACGGTGTTCCGCGTCATCAGCGTGATCGGCACGGTCGCGATGCTCTGGGTGGGCGGCCACCTGCTGCTCGGCAACCTCGGCGAGGTGGGGCTGACGTTCTTCTCCGACCTGCTGCACGGCATCGCCCACGCGCTCGAGCCAGCAGGGGCCGTCGTCGCGTGGACCGGTGAGACGATCGCCTCGGGCGTCGCCGGGCTCGCGTGGGGTCTGGTCATCGTGGCCGCTGCGCTCGCCATCGGCCGGATGATCGGCAAGCGGCCGTCGTTCAGCGAGGGCGGCGAGTCGCCGGCGAAGCAGAGCGCGTAGAGCGCAGCGCGACGCTTCTCTTCAGGCTTCCCCCTGCCGCCCGACGGGGAGTGCCTTAACCTGTGTGCCATGGCCTCCTCAGCCCCACACGCAGAGACCGCCTCCCCCGGTGCAGCCCGCGGAGCCGCCCGCGACGTCGAACGCAGCCCCGCGCCCGACCTCGCCCGCGGGTTCGCGCTGCTGTTCATCGCACTCGCGAACACCCCGTTCTATCTGTGGGGCGCCTCGGCGTACGCCCTGACGAACGCTCACCCGAAGGACGGATCGGCTCTCGATGCCGTCACGCAGTTCGTGATCATTCTGACGGTCGACGGCCGCACCTACCCGCTGTTCGCCTTCCTGTTCGGCTACGGCATGGTGCAGCTCTACAACCGCCAGGTCACAGGCGGCACCGACGAACGCGCCGCCCGCCGTCTGCTGCACATTCGGCACGCCTGGCTGCTGGTGTTCGGCGTGGTCCATGCCGTCCTGCTCTGGGAGGGCGACATCCTGGGCGCATACGGACTCGCGGGGCTCGTGCTGGTCGCACTGTTCTTCCGGCGCCGCGACCGCACGCTCGCGGCCTGGGCGATCGTGCTCACCGGGGTCCTGGCGCTGTTCGCCGCGGTCTCGGTGCTCGCCGGATGGGGAATGTCGATGGTCGACCTCGATCCGTCATGGTTCCCGACCGGCATGGTGCACGCCGCCCAGGCAGAGCCGAACTATGCCGCTTCCGTGCTGTTGCGCCTCGGCACGTGGATCGCACTCGTCTTCGTGCAGGGCCTGTTCGGCCTCGTCGTTCCGGTCGCGATCCTGCTCGGGTTCTGGGCAGCGCGACGCCGCGTGCTCGAGGAGCCGGGCAACCACCTGCGCCTGCTGAGGAGGACCGCGGTGCTCGGCATCGCGATCGGATGGGTCGGCGGCGTTCCCGGAGCGCTCGTGCACCTCGACGTGATCGCCGTGCCGGTGCACGCATCGTGGATGTTCACCGGCGTCGCCTACCTCACGGGCCTCGCGTGCGGCATCGGCTATGCGGCACTGTTCGGGCTGCTCGGCCACGCGCTGAGCCGCCGCCGCGCTCTGCGACCCGCACCCCGGCGGATCGGACTGGCCGGCGCCGTCATGGCGGTCGGCAAGCGCTCACTCAGCTGTTACGTGATGCAGTCGGTGCTGTGCGCGCCGCTGCTGGCCGCGTGGGGCCTCGGATGGGGAGCGCACATGGGCAGCTTCGACATGGCGCTGTTCGCAATCGCCGTCTGGGCGGTCACCGTGCTGCTCGCCGCGGTGTGGGAGGCGAAGGGCTGGCGCGGCCCCGGCGAGATCCTGCTGCGCCGACTCGTGTACCGCCGCACGGCCGCGTGAGACCCGGCCCGCACGGCGGTACGCCCACACCGCGACCGTCCCCCTTCGTACCGAGAGCGCCCCACTTGCGCACGCACCGAAAGGGTCCGCTCGATCCCAAAGGGCACGCTCGGCGAAACAGGGCTTGCACCTCAAGCGACTTGAGGCACAAGGGTGGGTGACATGACGAACACAGACGACAACGCACTGCTGCTCATCGGCGACGTCGCGCGCCGCACCGGACTCAGCGTCAGCGCCATCCGGTACTACTCGGATGAGGGACTGGTCGCACCGACGGCCGAGACCGACGCGGGGCACCGGCTCTACGACCTCGACGCCGTGGCGAGATTTGAGTACGTCCGCACCCTGCGCGACCTCGACGCCGGTCTCGCGCGGATTCGGGAGGCACTCGAGGGGACGAGCTCGCTGTCCGACATCCTCGCCGCGCATCTCGAGGTGCTCGAAGGCCGCGCCGCGCTGCTCCAGGAGCAGCGAGCGGTGCTTCGCGCCCTCATCCGGAACCGGGGCGAGCTGGAACGCGCACGCGTGCTGCGGCGACTGGCGACGATGTCCGACACCGACCGGCAGCGACTGATCGATGACTTCTGGGAGAGCGTCGCGGCGGGCCTGCCCAACGGCATTCCGGATCACGCGAGCGCGCTGCGCCCCCAGCTGCCGGTTGATCCGACAGCGGAGCAGCTCGACGCGTGGATCACCCTGTCAGAGCTGCTGGAGAATGAGCAGTTCCGCGCTCAGACTCGGGAGTACATGCTCGAGACGTACGGCTCGGATGTCGGCAGGGAGATGTCGAAGCCGGAAGTGCAGGAGTTCATCGCGTCGACGGGCGGCGATCTCATGGCCAAACTGATGGCGGCGCGCGAAGCAGGACTGCCCTCTGGCGACCCCGCCGTCACGGCGCTCGCCGACGAGTTCGTCAGGCAGGCCGCCGCGCCGAGCGGCGCCACCGTCGACGACGACCTGCGCACGCGTCTCGCCGACCGATACCGCGACATCGCGCCGCTCACAGAGGAAGCGCTCGACCACGACGGCTATCGCGCCACCCACAGCCGCTACCTCGAGCTCACCGCCCTCATCAACGGTCAGCCGCACCCCGACGCGGCGCTGACAGAAGTGCTCGACGGCTCGGGATCGGACAAGGAGCAGGGCGTCGGCCCGTGGCTGGCGGCGGCGATCATGGGCACGGTCGGTCGCGGGTGACGTTGTGCGAGGCCGGTGCATCGGCATTCACACGCGGAAACGGTGTGCAGATCTGACGCGACGCTTGGAATCTGCACCCTGTGCGGCTTGCTGCAGTCGCTCAGACAACCACGGCGCGTCGCCCACACCTTCTGAGTGAGGAGGCTTCGTCCGCCCGGATATGCGGGAGGCGGGCGTCATCTCCGCTTGCCGACATCAGGCAACGGTGGCGAGGACAGCGTTCTTCCACGGGTCGTCGAACGCGAGCCCGCGCCCGTCATCGCGCACGGCGATGCCGTGGTGACGGAGCCGCTCGCCCAGCTCACCGAGGTCGTCCGCACCGGGCAGCGCCAGATCGACGCGGCCGAGGCCGAGAGCCGGCATTCGGGGGCCGGCGCCGCGCGAGTTCCACACGTTCATCGCCATGTGGTGGTGATACCCGCCCGCGCTGACGAACAGAGCGGACCCGCGGTAGTCCGCCGTCTCGTCGAAGCCCAGCGCATCGACGTAGAACGCACGAGCGGTTGCGACGTCTCCGACCGACAGGTGAACGTGTCCGACGGAGGCCGCCTCATGGGAGGTCCCGCCGGTCGCGGCATCCTCCGTGAGGTGCTCACGCAGGAATGCAGTCGGGTCGAGGAACAGCGAGCTCATCTCGATCTTCCCGTGCGTCCATGACCACTCGGTGCGGAGGCGATCCCAATACAGTTCGATGCCGTTGCCCTCGGGGTCGGTGAAGTAGAACGCCTGACTGACGAGATGGTCGGCGCTGCCGGTGAACGTCTGCGGCGCGCGGCTCGCCACAGACGCCACGGCAGCTGCCAGCGCCGGCTGCGATTCGAACAGGATCGCAGTGTGGAACAGCCCGGCCGAGCCTCGCGGTGCGTGGCGCAGCGCAGGAGAGTGCTCGAGCACCACGATCGGGTGACCGGCACGCCCCAAAGTGACGGTGTCGCCATCGGCGCCGATCACCTCGAGGGTCACGACGTCTCGGTAGAACCGGGTCATCGCGTCGAGATCCCCGACCAGAAGAGTGACTGCACCCATCGCGGTATCGGCGGCGAGACGATCGGATGCATCAGTCATCGCATTCATACGAATAAACAACGGTGTCTACCGGGAGTGTATTCCCGTGCGCCCGAGTCGACGCCTGCGCGCAAGCGGCCGGTCTGCCCCACCTGGCCACCACCCACCAGGCGGCGACCCCGGAAACAGCCCCTACTGCGGCTCGTCGCCGAAGCCCGCAGGTGCCATGTCGGCGAAGCGGGAGAAGTGGCCCTGGAAGGCGACCTCGATATCGGCGGTGGGGCCGTTGCGGTGCTTGGCGACGATCAGATCGGCCTCGCCAGGGCGGGCTTCCTTGTCGTACACGGAGTCACGGTGCAACAGGATCACCATGTCGGCGTCCTGCTCGATCGAACCCGACTCGCGCAGGTCGCTCACCTGGGGGCGCTTGTCCGTGCGCTGCTCCGCACCTCGGTTCAGCTGCGAGAGCGCGATCACGGGAACCTGCAGCTCCTTCGCGAGCAGCTTCAGCGCACGGGAGAACTCGCTGACCTCCTGCTGGCGCGACTCGACGCGCTTGCCGCTCGTCATCAGCTGCAGGTAGTCGATCACGACCATCTTCAGGCCGGAGCGCTGCTTGAGGCGACGACATTTCGCCCGGATCTCGACGAGCGTCATGTTCGGACTGTCGTCGATATACAGCGGCGCATCGTTGATCCGCCCGCGAGTCTGGGCGAGAGTCGTCCAGTCACGGGAGTCGAGTGTGCCCTTGCGCAGGTTCTGCAGCGGCACGGCGCCCTCGGCGCTGAGCAGGCGCATCGCGATCTCGCTGCGCCCCATCTCGAGCGAGAAGAAGATGGTGGGCTGCTCCTGCTTGATCGCTGAGGCTCGCGCGAAGTCGAGCGCCAGCGTCGACTTGCCCATTGCCGGTCGCGCCGCCACCACGATCATCTGACCGCCGTGCAGGCCGTTCGTGAGCCGATCGAGGTCGGCGAAGCCCGTCGGAATGCCCGTCATCTGCCCGTCACGGCCGCGTGCGGCTTCGATCTCCTCGACGGCCGCATCGACGGCGACGGTGAGCGGCACGTAGTCCTCGGCCTGATCCGCCCCCGTGACCGAGTAGATCTCCGCCTGCGAGGCGTTCACGAGCTCGGTCGCATCGCCCTGGCCCTGGTAGCCCATCTGCACGATGCGCGTGCCTGCCTCGACGAGGCGGCGCAGCATCGCCTTCTCCTGAACGATGCCGGCGTAGTACCCGGCGTTCGCCGCCGTGGGCACGATCGATGTGAGCGTGTGCAGGTAGTCGGCCCCGCCCGCCCGCTGCAGGTCACCCGTCTTGATCAGCTCGTCGGTGACCGCCACGACGTCGGTCGGCTCGCCCTGCGAGTAGAGGGACAGCACGGCGTTGAAGATCAGCTCGTGCTTGGGGGCATAGAAGTCGACGCCGTGCAGCGTCTCGATCACGTCGGCGACGGCGTCCTTCGACAGGAGCATGCCGCCGAGCGCACTCTGCTCGGCGAGAAGGTCGTGCGGCGGCGTGCGGTCTGATTCGCGCGACCGGCCGAGCCGTTCCTCCGAGATGTCAGCGATGGACACGCGCCCTCCCCCAGATCGTTCGTGTAGTCGGCCATGCGGCACTGACATCGGATCACGGACCTCCGACATTCGCGTGCGCACGATTGCGCCGACGCGGCCGGGAGGCCCTGCGTGATCACGGTATGGGCACCGCCGCACGCTTGCAATACTGCCTGTGGATAACTATGTGGAGAGCCTGGGTAAAACGCCGACAAGCGTGTGGACGCCGCCTGTGGAAAATCGCCGAGTTCATGGCATGATCAAGATATTTTCTTTCCCTTGACCAGGCATTTGATCGACTCACACCCTGTGGAGGGGGTGTGATTAAAGCTTCGGTTGAAGGTTGACAGCACCGAGAAAACTCTCCACAAGCCCTTGTGCACTGATATTCCCAGCAGCCTCAGCGCGATGGCGCGAAAAACGGCGCGGATCCATTCTGGATCCGCGCCGTTTCAGCGCTGAGGGTCGCTTACTTCTTGAGCGCGACGACCTGCAGCGGGATGGTTGCGACGACGTCGTCGAGCAGGCGCACGACGGCCTCGTGGTCACCCGTCGACTTGATGGCCGACGGCAGGGTGATCCTGCGCTTGTCCAGCTCGCCGAGGCCGGCCGCGGCAACCGCCGTGGCGACATCCGCGGCGCGCACGGAACCGAACAGACGTCCCTCGGCACCTGCCTTGACGGTGAGCTTGACCTTGCCGGCCTCGAGCTTCGCCTTCAGGCTCGCGGCCTCGTCGTGCGTTGCGATGGCACGAGCATCGCGGGCCGCGCGAATCGACGCGACCTGCTTCTCGCCGCCACGGGTCCACGCAACCGCGTAGCCCTGGGGGATGAGGTAGTTGCGGGCGTACCCGTCGCGAACCTCGACCACGTCGCCGGCACTGCCCAGGCCGTCGACCTCGTTCGTGAGAATCAGCTTCGACATGGGTGCTCCTTACCGGCCTGCGCCGGAGTAAGGCAGGAGCGCCATCTCGCGTGCGTTCTTGATCGCCTTGGCGATCAGACGCTGCTCCTGCACCGACACACCGGTGATACGACGGGCGCGGATCTTGCCGCGCTCCGAGATGAACTTGCGAAGGGTTGCGACGTCCTTGTAATCGATGACGCCGACCCGGATGGACTTCGCGGGGGCTGCGTTCTTCGCGCCCTTCCGCGGCTTGCGGCGGTCGCCGCTTGACTTTCCAGCCATGGTTTCCTCTATCTGAGTGAGTGAGTTCTAAAACGGGGTATCGTCGCTGAACGACCCCGGTGTGCTCCACGCGTCCGCGCCGGACTGCGAGCCGGGCGTCGACCACGGCTCTTCCGACTTCTGGGCACCGCCGCCGACGGCCTGGCGCGGCGCTCCGCCGCCACCGCCGCCCTGGATGCGGGTGACCTGTGCGGTGGCGTAGCGCAGACTCGGCCCGATCTCATCGATCTCGAGCTCGATCGTCGTGCGCTTCTCGCCCTCGCGCGTCTCGTAGGAGCGCTGGCGCAGGCGGCCCTGTGCGACGACGCGCATACCCTTCGTCAGCGATCCGGCCACGTGCTCGGCGTAGTCACGCCACACGCTGGAGCGCAGGAAGAGAGCCTCGCCGTCCTTCCACTCGCTCGACGCGCGGTCGAATGTCCGCGGAGTCGAGGCGATCGTGAAGTTTGCGACCGGGATGCCGTTCTGCGTGTAGCGCAGCTCGGGGTCGGCGGTCAGGTTGCCCACGACGGTGATAACGGTTTCGCCTGCCATGCGATTACCTTAGGCCTTTGCCGCCGTCTTGCGCGCGGCCTTCGCCTCGGCACGCTTCGCCTCAGCGGCAACCATCGCGATGGCTTCCTCGGCGCGCAGAACCTTGGTGCGCATGATCTGCTCACTCAGCTTCAGCTGGCGGTCGAGCTCGTCGGTCGCCTCGCTCGTCGCGGTGAAGTTCACGACGGCGTAGGTGCCCTCGTTCTTCTTCTGGATCTCGTAGGCCAGACGGCGCTTGCCCCAGATGTCGATGTTCTCGATGGTTCCCTTGGCATCCGTGATGACCTTGAGGTACTTGTCGAGAATCGTGGGGACCTGGCGCTCGTCGATCTCAGGCTGCACGATGACCATGAGTTCGTACTGGTGCGTCACTTACCCACCTCCTTCGGACTCGTCGGCCGCCGGGCATTTCCCGACAGCAGGAGGGTGTGTTGCACGTTGCGCGCGTCGGGCGGGAGCCCTGCGGCACACAACCAGTCGAGTCTAGCGGAAGAGAACCTGTGCGGCCACCGGATGATCCGGCCCGCTGTGCGAGAAGATGGACCCCATGGGTGAGATGGTGGAACGCCGCACAGCGACCGGCGAGCTGATCGAACGCATCGAGCGCCCGGATGCCGCAACGCGGCTGGGCCTCGAGCCGCACCCGGAGGGCGGGTGGTATCGACGCACCTGGACGGGAAGCGCCGCCGTGACCACTCCATCCGGCACTCGCCCCGCCGCCACCATGATCCTGTTCCTGCTGCCGGCCGGCGAAGCATCGGCATGGCACCTGGTCACGAACGACGAGGTGTGGATCTGGAGCGGCATGGGCGAGATCGCACTGCAGGACGGCGGCGACGGTGCCGAACCCGTGCCAGGCACTGTCACCACTCTGGGCGATGCGGGCACGGGCGCAGCCTCACAGGCGGTCATCACCGGCGGCCGCTGGCAGCGCACGCTCGTCTCCGACCACGACGCGCTCGCCAGCTGCATGGTCTCTCCCGGGTTCGACTTCGCGGACTTCACCATGGCGGAGGAGGTGCGGTGACCGGGTTCGATCCGCGCTGGCTGACCTCGCCCGTCGGCCGGAGTGCGGTGCGGGGGTTCACCGCCGAGATGCGCCGGCAGGGCACGCCGACGACGAAGATGACGACCACGGTCATCGCGTACACGTTCATCGGCGTCGTCGCGTCTTTCGTGCTGGTGCCGATCGTCACCGGCATGCTCGACGCTGACGGCACGCGCATCATCGCGGTGATCGCGATCCCGGTGATCATCGCGACGGTGCTCACCCTGATCGCGCGCGCCGCACTGCGCCGCGACAGAACGGCCCAGTACCGCCTGCACAACTTCGCCGCCGCCAACGGAATGGCCTACCTCCCGCACATCGTCGACCCGGCGCTGCCTGGGCTGATCTTCAACCAGGGCCGCTCGCGTCGAGCCGTCCGTCGCGTGCGGGGCACGCAGCCGCGCTTCGTCGAATTCGCCAACTACCGGTACACGACAGGCTCCGGCAAGAACAGCACCACCCACGTCTGGGGCTACGTCGCGATCCACCTCGACACCCCGCTGCCGCACATCGTGCTCGACGCGAAGGGGAACAACGGTCTGTTCGGGTCGAACCTGCCGACCAGCTTCGACCGCGGGCAGCGCCTCAGCCTCGAGGGGAGCTTCGACGAGTTCTTCACGCTGTACTGCCCTCGGGGCTACGAGACCGACGCGCTGTATCTGTTCACCCCCGACATCATGGCGCGCTTCATGGACAACGCGGCTGAGCTCGATGTCGAGATCGTCGACAACTGGCTGTTCCTGTACGCCAAACGCGACTTCGTCACGCTCGATCCGGACATGTGGGGCTGGCTGTTCTCGGTCGTGTCGGCACTGATGGACAAGCTGCAGCGGTGGGAGCGCTGGCGGGACGCACGCCTCACCGCGCAGGCGGCACGTCCGCGCGTGCTCCCCGCCACGGGCGAAGCACTGCCGTTTCGAGGCGATCAGCAGGTCATCCCGCCTCAGGGGCGACGAGGACCGAAGGGCGTCGCCGCGCATGGCAGAAGGCTCAGCACGAATGTGCGGTGGTGGGCGATCGCCGTCGGCGCGGCCGTCGCGCTCGGCGTGGCATGGATCTTCGTCTGGTCCGTGCTCACGGGCTGAGGGGTCCGAGAGCTCCGCTCCGCCGCGAGCCCATACGCTGGAGGCATGCCGCAGATCGCTCGTGTCACCGTGTTCACCGGATCCTCGCCCGGCGTCGACCCGTCGTATGTCGCGCTGGCCCGCGCCGTCGGCACGACGCTCGCCGAGGCGGGCAAGGGCATCGTCTACGGCGGAGGCGACGTCGGGCTGATGGGCGCGGTGGCGACGGCCGGACGCGACGCGGGCGGCGAGGTCATCGGCGTGATTCCGAGCGCGCTGGTGAACAAGGAGATCGCGCACACCGACCTCACCCGCCTCGAGGTCGTCGAGGACATGCACGAGCGCAAGCAGCGGATGGCGGAACTGTGCGACGCGTTCGTGATGCTGCCTGGCGGCGTCGGCACGCTCGAGGAGTTCTTCGAGGCGTGGACCTGGCAGCAGCTCGGCTTCCACCGCAAGCCGATCGCGCTGCTCGACGTGAACGGCTTCTGGGATCCCCTGCTCGAGATGATCGACAGGCTCGTGCACGAGGGCTTCATCAGCAGGGATTTCCGCAGCAGCCTGATCATCGCCGACGACCCTCAGCACCTGCTGCGCGCCCTGCACGATTGGCAGCCGCCTGTCCCGAAGTGGGGAGAGCCGTCCGGTTCCGACGCGGAGCTGTGACGCTTCTGCTCTGAGCAGAATCCCTTCCGCACGCTCGCCGCCGCTCCTACGCTGAGTCGCATGACCGCCCTCGCGCCCGATCAGGACTCGACCGACCGACCGCCCCGGCGCGAAGATCCGGATCGGGACCCATGGGAGCCGCTGTGGCGGAACCTCGTCGGCGACCGACTCCGCACCACCAGGCACGAGCGCGGCGAGACGCTCACCGACGTCGCCGACCGTGCCGGGGTCTCGCCGCAGTACCTCTCCGAAGTCGAGCGCGGCCGCAAGGAGCCTTCGAGCGAGATGATCGCGGCGATCGGGGGCGCGCTCGATCTGACCCTGCTCGAGCTGACCGCATCCGTCGCCGAGGCCCTGGACGACCGGCGGACTCAGCAGGTCGAGCACGCCGCGGCATTCGCTCTCGCGGCGTGACCCGACCTGCTCGGCGTCAGCGCTCGGCGATGACGTGGTCGATCAGGCCGTACTCGCGTGCCGCGGCGGTCGTGAACACGCGGTCGTGGTCGGTGTCGGCACGCAGCTTCTCGACGCTCTGCCCGGTGTGACGCGAAAGCGCGCCCTCCATGTCCGACCGGATGCGGACGACCTCGTCGGCCTGCAGCACGAGATCCGGAATCGCTCCCCTGCCCTGAGCCGCCGGCTGGTGCAGCACGATCCTGGCGTGCGGCAATGCCGAGCGCTTGCCCTGTGCACCTGCGGCGAGCAGCACGGCACCGACCGAGATCGCCTGGCCGACGCAGGTCGTCGCAACCTGGGGCCGGATGAACTGCATCGTGTCGTAGATCGCCAGCATCGCGCTCGGGTCGCCGCCGTCGCAGTTGATGTAGAGCTGCACCTCTTCATCCGGATTGCTCGACTCCAGATGCAGCAGCTGCGCGATCATCGCGTTGGCGACACCCGCATCGATCGACGTGCCGAGGTAGACGATCCGCTGGGTCAGCAGGTGGGAGTAGACGTCCATGATCCGCTCGCCCCGCGGGTGCGGTGCGATGACGTTCGGAATCGTGTACGAGCTCATCGCCGCACCTGCCCGTCTGCCGCGCGGAAGCCCGCGGAGACTCCCGCTCCGGTGCGGAGGTCGTCGAACGAGTCCACGATGGCGTCGACGAATCCGTACCGCAGCGCCTCTTCTGCGGTGTACCAGTGGTCGTGCAGCGAATCCTCGAAGATGCGCTCCACCGGCTGCCCTGTGTCCTCCGCGATGAGCCCGAGCACGGTGTCCCTGGTGTGGCGCAGGTCGTCGGCCTGCAGTGCGATGTCGGCGGCCGTTCCGCCGATCCCCGCCGAGCCCTGATGCATCAGCACCCGCGAGTGCGGAAGCGCCCTGCGCTTTCCCGGCGTGCCTGCGGAGAGTAGGAACTGCCCCGCGCTGCAGGCGATCCCGAACACCTGCGTGGAGACGTCGTTCGGGATCAGTCTCATCACATCCCGGATGGCGAGCATCGCCGGCACCGAGCCGCCAGGCGAATGGATCCACACGGCGATGTCCCTGTCGGCGTCCTCCGCCGCCAGCGTGATCAGCTGCGTGGCCAGCAGCGTGCCGTTGTCGTCGTCGAGGACGCCGTCCAGGACGAGCACCCGTCGTTCGTAGAACTCGCGCCTGGTCCGTTCGTCGAACAGCGGCGCCTTCTGTGATTCGCTCATGGCACCACGATGTCCCGGATCGTCGCGCCCGTGACCGCATTCTGCCTGGGGCAGATCGGCCCAGAGCAGAGGCGTCGCGCTAGGTGCGCAGCCTTATTCGAGCCCCGCGCCCTCCGGTACCTCGCTCGCCTCGACGCCGTCCGCTGCCTCAAGCGCGCGGATCAGCGCGGCCGTGCCGCCGACGATCGTCGAGTCGGCGTCGACCTCCGTGACGACCACCCAGGCACGATCATCCGGCCAGATCAGGCTCGGCGAGTGCAGCCATGGCGCGTCGGGTTCGTTCCACGGCACCGTCTCCGGCCATGCGTCGTTCGCCCACACGGTCGGCGCTGCACGGAACAGCACGTGCGAGCGCGTCGGGAGATCGAGGCGCGGTCCGCGAGAGATCTCGTCGCTGAGCACGCCTGGCCGCCACCCGGCCTTGCGCAGCGGCGCGTTGAACGCGTCCTTGAAGCTGGCGCGCAGCACGGCGTGATGCTCCGGAATGCCCGACTCCGAGTACACGGCAGACACACCGCTCGGCGCGGCACGAGCGCCGACCAGGCCGCCCCATCCGTCCCAGACCGCTGCGAAGCCGTCATCCGGCGTCTCGGTGTGCGCGATGAGCGCACGGGCGACCGCCGTGAGGACGCCGGGATCGAGAGTGCCCTCGTCCGGGTCCTGGTAGCGCCATCCCGCGCCGTCGCGCAGGTCGTCGTGACCCGGCACCGCGCTGAGGGAGCCCCAGGAGTCGAGCGCATCGAATCTGCTGCCGAGCGCGTCGGCGACCTGCCGCCACGTGACCGACTCGGTATCGATCTCGTGGCCGGCGGCTGCGAACCGCTCCCACGCGTCCTCGTCGCCCGAATCCGGCCACTGGACGCCGACGGGCCGCTCTCGGAACACCGGATGGAACACACGCGCGTAGGCCTCGAAGCCTCCTGGCACATACGCACCGGTCACCGTCGACGCGTCCAGCCGATCCCGGATCCAGTCGCCGGCCGCAGTCTCGCGCATCCACTCCATGCCGACGACGATACGCGGTCGTCGGTGGGCGTCGGCGACCCCGTGCCGGAGGCGAGGCTCCGGCTCACTCCCTCCGCACGCGTCGAGCCGCGAGGTCGGCACGCGGGATCGCGGCGAGCAGTTCGCGCGTGTACTCGTGCTGCGGGTCGGTGAAGATCTGCTCGCTCGGCCCGTACTCGACCATCTCGCCGTGGTGCATCACGCCGATCGTGTCCGATACGTACCTGACGACGTTGAGGTCGTGTCCGATGAACAGATATGCCAGCCCGAGCTCGCGCTGCAGCCGCACCAGCAGGTCGAGCACCTGCGCCTGGATCAGCACGTCGAGCGCGCTGGTGGCCTCGTCGCAGATGATCAGCGACGGCTCCAACGACACCGCGCGCGCGATCGCGACGCGCTGGGCCTGGCCGCCCGAGAGCTCCTGCGGCCGCCGTGAGCGGTATTCATCCGCCGGCAGACCGACGAGGTCGAGCAGCTCGTCCACTCGCGAACGCCTGGCCTTCTCGTTCATCGCAGTGTGCCCGCGCAGCGGCTCGGCGATCACCTCGGACACCCGCCAGCGCGGGTTCAGCGAGCCGAACGGGTCCTGGTAGATCATCTGCAGATCGCCGTACACCTTCTGCATCGCGCGGCGCTTCAGCCCCGTCAGCGTCTGGCCGCGGAACGTCACTGTGCCCGCTTTCGCCCGCTCGACCTGCAGCACGGCTCGCGCGATCGTCGACTTGCCAGACCCCGTCTCGCCGACGATCCCCATCGTGGTGCCTGGCGCCAGGTCGAACGACACATGGTCCACCGCGCGCACGACGCCCGCCTTCACGCCGCCGGCGCCGCGCGTGACGAACTCCTGCACAAGGCCCTCCACGCGCAGCAGCGGCTCCGCTCCTGCGTCGATCACGGACGCGTGGCGCTCCGTCGGCAGAGTCGAGAACGCGCCGAGCAGCTCCTTCGTGTACGGCTCGCGGTCTTCGTCGAAGAGTTCGTCAGGATGCACATGCTCCACGACCGCTCCATGGCGCATCACCATCACGTCGTCGGCGTAGCTCGCCGCGAGCGCCAGGTCGTGGCTGATCAGGATGATGGCCATGCCGAGCCGATCCTGCAGGTCGCACAGCAGGTCCATGATCTTCGCCTGCGTGGTCACGTCCAGCGCGGTTGTGGCCTCGTCTGCGATCAGCACCGCCGGGTCGGAGGCGAGAGCCATGGCGATCACGACACGCTGGCGCATCCCGCCGGAGAGCTGATGCGGGTACTGCTCGAAGCGCATCTCAGGGTCGTTCAGCCGCACCAGCGTCATCAGGTCGATCGCCCGCTCCCTCGCGGCCTTCTTCTCCATCCGACTGTGCATCCGGATCGCCTCGACGACCTGCTTGCCGATGCTCATCGTCGGATTCAGCGACGTGGCGGGGTTCTGGAACACCATCGCGATGTCCTTGCCCCTGATGCGGCGCATGTCGGGTTCTGCGAGCCCGAGCAGCTGCGTCGATCCGAGCTGCGCCGAGCCCGACACCTGCGCGCTCGGCGGCAGCAGCCCCATCAGCGCGCGCACCGACACCGACTTGCCCGACCCGGATTCGCCGATGATCGCCAGCGTCCTCCCTCGGCGCACCTCGAAATCGACGCCCTTGACGGCGTGCACGACTCTCCCGCTGCGGCGGAAGGTGACCTGCAGGCTCTCCGCCGTCAGCACCACATCCGGCTCCTGCACGGCCGTGCCGACGGTCTCGTCCACCAGTCGCTGTGCATCAGACGTCATCGTCCGCTCATCTCGTCTCGCAGGTTCTCACCCAGCAGGTTGAACGACAGCACCGTCACCAGCAGCGCGAGGCTGGGCCACAGCACGAGCAGCGGCGCGCCCGTGAGCGCCTGCTGGCCGTCGTAGATCATGTTGCCCCAGCTGGGTTCGGGAGCAGGAATGCCGAGGCCCAGGAAGCTCAGCGCACCCTCGGTGACGATCACGATGCCCATGCCGAGCAGCGCGAAGTTCAGCAGCTGCGGCACGACATTCGGCGCGACATGTCGCGTCAGGATGCGCCAGCGCGACGAGCCGGCCAGCTCCGCCGCTTGGAAGAACGGCATGCTCACCACGCGCAGGGCGGCCGAGCGCGCCACGCGCGCGATGCTCGGGATGCTGAACGCGCACATCGCGATGATGGTGTTCACCAGGCTCGGACCGAGCACCTGCGCGATCGCGATCGTCAGCACGAGCGACGGGAACGCGATCAGCACATCGAGGATGCGCATGATCACCGTATCGGCGCGACCGCCGAGCGAACCGGAGAGCGCGCCCAGCGAGCCGCCGACGATGATGCCGATCGCATTGACCGAGATCGCGACGGTCAGCGACGCCTGGCCGCCGTAGAGGATGCGTGAGAGCACGTCGTTGCCGTTCACATCGGTGCCGAGCGGGTGCCCATCGCTTCCAGGCGGCAGCATGCTGTCGAGCACGCTGCCGCCGACCGGCTTCGGCAGCGGGAACACCGCGGGCACGACGAAGCAGACCAGGATGAGCGCGGCGACGACGCCTGCAGGGATCCAGACCAGCAGCTTCCGGCGCAGACGGGCCCAGCGCAGGCTGCGCTCGCTCTGGGTCGCCGGGGCGAGCAGGGTCGCCGTCGGTGTCGAGGCGGTGTCAGTGATTGCCATAGCGGATCCTCGGGTCCAGGACGGCGTAGAGCACGTCGACGACAAGGTTGGCGGCGATCGCCACGGCGGCGAAGATGAAGACGCACATCTGCACGACGGCGGTGTCGCGCGAGGTGACGCCCTCGAGCATCATCACGCCCAGGCCCGGCATGGCGAAGATCTGCTCGATGATCACCGTGCCGCCGACGAGCCCGCCGATGTTGAGCCCGACGATCGTGAGCAGGCCGAACGAGGAGTTGCGGAACGCGTGGCCCCACAGCACCTTCCACGGCCCCGCGCCCTTGGCGCGCGCAGTGTCGATGTAGTCCGCGGCATTCAGCTGCTCGACGAGGTCGCTGCGCAGGAACCTGGCATAGAAGCACGACAGCGGCACGGCCAGCGCCAGAACCGGCATGATCACGCTCCGGATGTTCGCCACGGGATCGTCCCCGAACGGCACGAAGCCGATCGACGGCAGCATCCGCAGCGTCACCGCGAACACCAGGATCAGCAGCAGCGCCATCACGAAGTTCGGCACGGCGAGGATCGTCATCGCCATCACCATGACGAGGCGGTCGAAGAAGCCGCCGGGCTTACGGGCCGCGAGCACGGCGACCGGGATGGCGATTCCGAGCGAGACGACGAACGCCAGCACGACGAGCTCCACCGTGACCGGCGTACGCTCGGCCAGCAGCTCGACGACGGCGCGGCCGCTGACGGACGAGGTGCCGAAGTCGCCCGTCAGCGCCCCGCCCAACCAGCCGAAGTAGCGCACGTACCATGGCTGGTCGAGCCCGAGCGACTGGCGAACAGCCTCGACCTCCGCCTCCGTGGCGTCCATGCCCGCCTGGTTGCGTGCGGGATCGCCCGGCATCAGCTCCAAGAGGAGGAACACCAGCACGCTCACTGCGACGAGCAGCGGGATGGCCACCAGGACGCGTTTGACGATCAGCCTCACGAAGGGGGAGCCCGCGACCCGGCTGAGGAGCCCGGGGCGCTCGTCAGCCGGCGCCGCCGCCGGCGCTTGTGCCGCGGTCACTGCTCAACCCACACCCTGTCGTAGAGCACGGCGGTGTTCACGACGAACGCAGGGATGGGCTCGTCGAGTCCGGGACCGTGCACGCCGGTGCGTATCAGCTGCGCCGGCGCGAACGCCGTTCCGAACGGGCCGTATGCCTCATCGGAGATCATCTTCGCGACCTTCGCGTATGCAGCGGTGCGCTCGTCCTCATCGACCGTCGCGACCGATTCTGCGAGGAGCTCGTCGATCGGGCTCTGCAGGCCCTTGTCAAGAGCCTCCTTGGCGCTCGAAGCGCCCTCGGGCAGCGGCGTTCCGCTGTAGGGCGACGTCGACCCGAAGCGCACCTGCACGCCGATCCCGGTCGACGGATCCCAGGCGCCCGCCGTCTGCAGCATCGACTCCCACTCGCCGGTCGTGAACTTGGTGATCACGTCGCCGAGCGGCTTCGCGTCCAGGCTGACGTCCATCCCAGCCTCCTGCCACTGCGTCTGCAGCGCCGTTGCGACTTCCTTGGCGACACCCGTGTCCGTCGTGCCGAGCTCGAGCTCGAGGCCGCCGAGATCTTCGACGATCTCCTTGGCCTTGTCGACGTCATATTCGCGATACCCCTCGACCTCCGGCTGATGGAACAGGCCCCCGGAGGCCGTGAACGACTGGGAGGGCTCGCCGTTGCCCTTGAACAGCCCCTCGTTGATGGCGTCGAAGTCGGTGGCGTAGTAGATCGCTTCGCGGGCCTTCTTCTCGTCGAACGGCTCGGCGCGACTGTTGAGCTGGACCACGTACGGCGACGTCGGCACCCCGAAGTGCACCTCGAGGTTCGAGTTGTTCTCGGCCTCGCTGATGATCGTGGTGCTGCTCATGCCCTCGACGACGTCGGCCTGGCCGGATGTCAGCGTCTGGTAGAGCACCTGCTCACCGGTGATCGACTGGAAGGTGAGAGCGTCGAGGTACGGCAGGCCGTCCTTGAAGTAGTTCTCGTTCTTCTCCAGCACGAGCCGCTCGTTCTGGCGGTTCTCCTGCACCGTGAAGGGGCCGGCGGCCACCGGAGCGACGCTGAACTCCTGCGCGCCCATCTCGGCGTACGCGGTCGGCGAGGCGATCAGGTTCAGTGCGGAGCCGGGGAAGGAGTTCATGAACGAGCCGTTCACCGCCTTCAGCGAGATCGTGAGCGTCTTGTCGTCGACGGTCTGGAACGCTCCGAGGTCGCCCATCACGTCGTCCTCGTTCACGTCCTCCGGAAGCGCCGCCCAGAGACTGTCCATGAACTCCTCGCTGTGCTCCTGCGGTTCGATCGACGTGTCGAAGTCGACCGTGGGGGCACCAGTGGAGCCGGAGTTCATCACCCTGATCCAGTTCCACAGCACCGCTTCGGCATCCATCGGAGTGCCGTCGCTGAACTCGATGCCCTCGCGCAGTGTGATCGTGACGCTGAGGCCGTCGTCCGACCACTCATAGCTCTCGGCCTGGTTCGGCACGAGCTGCGCGTCAGAGCCGTCCGATTCCGCCTCGACCGTGAACAGTCCGCCGAAGATGCTGCCGTTCTGCGGCAGGTTCGCGCCGGTGGAGTTGCTGGTCGCGGGGTCGAGCCCTGTCGCCCAGGCGCCGGAGAAGCCTGCATCCAGCAGTACGGTGAGATCACCTCCGGCCTGCGGCTCGCCGCTTCCCCCGCCGCTGCCGTCAGCGGAGCCTCCCCCGTCGCCGACGCACGCGGCAAGCGCGAGAGTCGATCCGACGGCGAGTGCGAGGGCGCCGACGGCGCGCCCCCTCCTGACAAGTGCTGTGCGTGTTCTGACCATCTCGATGCTCTCCTTTGAGCTCGGGTGCCCCGGGCAGAGCCCTGGGCGGCTTGTGTGGGAAGTCTCCCGATTGCCGATGCCGCAGGCCATGCCTCTTCCATGAGGCGGGAGGGACCGCCGGTGCGGTCAGGCGGGCCGTTCGAGCCCGAGCCACCGGTAGGCGTTCTCAGCCGCGATCAGGCGCCACTGCTCGTCGTCGAGACCGGTGGAGCGCAGAGTGCGGGCGATGGGATCCTCGCGCAGCATCGCGGGGAAGTCGCTGCCGACGAGCAGCCTGTCGGCGCCGAGCAGATCGACCAGATACCGGATGGCGCGGCGGTCGAACACCATCGAGTCGTAGTAGAAGCGTCTGGCGTACTCGATCGGGCTCGGCCCGTCATCCGGCATCACGGCGCGCTCGAGGTCGCGCGGCTCTTCGTTCCAGGAGCCGCCCCAGAAGTAGTTCGCGCGGGGCAGCGCCATCGCGAAGCCACCTGCGGCGTGGCTGAACGAGATGCGCAGATCCGGACAGGCCGCGGCCGTGCCGCCCAGGATCAGCGAACCCGCGGCGTACATCCCCTCGACGCCGACGACGAAGGTGCCCATGGCACTGGCGGGCAGCCGGTCGGTCGGCGATGGCATCGCGTGCACGAAGACAGCAAGGTCGAGCCGCTCCGCCTCCTGGAAGAACGGCAGGAAGCGCTCGTCGCCGATCGAACGCCCCTGAATGTTCGACGCGATCTCGACTCCCGCCAAGCCCCGTTCCTTGATCGCCGCGAGCTCGCCGGCTGCGGCATCCGGGTCCTGCATCGGCACCATGCCGAGCGCGATCAGCCGCTCCGAATCGTACTGCTGCATCGTCGCGGCGAAGTCGTTCACGTGCTGCGCGAGCGCGAGACCGTCAGCGTCCGGCAGGTCGTACCGCAGCAGCGGCGGCATCGGGCTGACGACCTCGGCGCTCGTGCCGGATGCCTCCTGTGCCTCGATGCGCTTCTCCGCCTCGAAGAAGACGCTCTTGGCGGGGAAGCGCATCTTGTCGAAGACGAGCAGACGACTGTCCGACCCGTCGATCGGCTCCATGTGCGGGAAGCACTCTGGCGCGCCGGATGGGTAGTCCCCCGGCAGGAAATGGGCGTGGGCGTCGACGATCACGGTGGCTCCTTCGGCACGGTCGCGGGTGTTCCGGATATCGTCTCCGGATGGACGTCGAGTGCGGTTCGCGCTGGGGCGTCCGGGCTCAGCCGTTCGGGTGCACCGATACGTGCACGGCCGACCTGTCGCCCGCTTCGCCTGACAGCGTGTCGATCGCGAGGCCGACCTCGTCGAGGCCGAAGGTGTGCGTGTGCAGCTTGGCGAACGGGAACCTTCCGGATTCGAGCAGCGCGATCGCCGCGCGGTTCGCGTCGGCGTCGACGCCGAAGGCGCCCTTGACGCGCAGACCGCGTTGGATGATGTGGTCGGTGATGAGCGGGATCTCTCTGCCGCCCTTGAGCCCGGCGAGCACAACGAGACCGCCGAAACGAACGACATGGAGCGCATCGCTGACCGGGCCTGCCGCCATCGGTGTGACGTCGAGCGCGACGTCGGCCATCTCACCGTTCGTGATCTGCTTCACGGCGTCGACGATGTCGCGGCCGTCCGCGCCGTCGACGACGACCGTGTGGTCGGCGCCGAACTCGCGCGCGAGCTCGAGCTTGTGCCCGTCGGTCTCCAGGCCCGTGATGATGACCGTGCCGGCACCTGCGGCCTTCGCGGCGGCGGCGGCGCAGATGCCGCGCTGCCCTGAGCCGAGGATGACGACCGTGTCGCCCAAGCCGATCTCGCCGAGCTGGGCCGCCCAGCGCACACCGGCGCCGAGCGGGTTGTACATGGCGGCGACCTCCGGGGTGAGGTCGTTGGAGACGCGATGCATCACCGATGTCGGCGAGAGATACATCCGCTCGGCGAACCCGCCCCACAAGTGGGGCGCGACGTCGACGTCGGTCACGCCGTGGCCGTGTTTGCGGAACTTGCATGCCTGATACCTGCCGGTGAGGCAGTCGTTGCAGGCGCGGCACGGCACGATGACCTCGAGTGCGACGCGGTCGCCGACCTGCACGCCCCACCGCTCGGCGGCGAGTTCGCCGATCTCCTCGACGATGCCCATCGGCTCGTGGCCCGGGATGAACGGCGACCGGTTCGGGTCGCCGATGTGACCGGCGAAGATCTCGACGTCGCTGCCGCAGATGCCATTCGCCTCGACGCGCAGCAGCCCGTCGTCGGCACTGATCGTCGGCCGGTCGAACTCCCGCATCTCAATCCTGCGCGGACCGGTCTGCACCGCCGCGCGCACCTTCTCTGCCATCTCTGTCTCCGTCTCTCTTGCCAGTGCCGTTCACCTGACGCGATGTGCTGGTCCGGCGGCGCCGGGAGCACATCTGGCGTCAGGTGAGCGGTTCGATTGGGACCGACGTGCCCGACCAGTCGGCGAAGTAGCGCACCACCATCGAGATGCCGGCGGTTCGAGCGCCTGCCACGGCGATCAGCATCGAATCGGGGGCGACGATCGTGGGCTGGAACTCGTCGGGGTCGCCGACCAGTGATGCCGAGCGCACTCCGCCTTCGCCGCGCGCCTTGCCGACCGCGGCGAGCTGGCCGGCCGTGCGACCGGAGTGCTCAGCCAGCCAGGTCCGGATGGCCTGCCGATCGAACCCGCCGTCGGCCAGTCGCTCGGCGTGCTCGGGGCACAGCACGAGCCCGACCTGCGCGTTGGCGAAGATCCACGGTCCCGTGCGGCCGATCGAGTCGGCGAAGTCGGCGAGCAGCTGTTCGGCGTCCTTCGTGTGCCGGTTGTCGACGAACTCGCTCGTGCGCAGCAGCACGGTCGTGACGGCGTCGCCCGAGACGCCGCGCTCCTCGGCGAGCGGACCCCACGGACTGTCCTCTTCGTTCTCACCGAAGCAGATCTGCCAGCGGCCAGGGATGCCCTGAGTCGACTGTTCGAGTTCGTGGGGCTTCACCCCGAATGCGTTTCGGACGATCAGGCCGATCGCGCGCGGGATGGTCGCGTTCGCACGGAAGCCCGGCCCGAACACGCCGCCCGTCGAGTTGAGTCCGATCCGCTCGCGCACGGCGCCGTTCACGACGATCAGCGGCGCCGGCCCTGAGGTGGACTGCCAGCCGCCGCCCTTCGTGGTGCGCTCCAGCATGAGCGCCTCCCACGCGGCGAGCACGACGGGGAAGTACTCGGGGAGACACCCCGCCATGGCGGCGTTGATGGCCGCCGTGCGCACCGTGACCTCCCGGTCGACCTGCGGCATGTGGCCGATGACGTCGTCGGGGGCCAGCCGCGTCTGCGCCAGGAAGCGCTCCAGCAGCGGCTCGCTGACGGGCACGAGCGGCAATCCGTCCGACCAGCCCTGGTCGTAGGCGTACTCGATGGCCTCCCGTGCGACATCCGGGTCCGGCGCGGTCACTGACCCTCCTCCGTGAGCGTGCGCACGATCTCCGGCAGCAGAGCCCTCGCCCTCTCGCGCACCTCGTCCTCGGCGAGCACTGCGACGGGGTGCTCTGTGGTGATCCACTCGTAGTCGGGGTTGCCGTGCACGCCCGCCATGGTGCGACCTGTGGTCGTGAACGCGTCGGTGAGCACGACGGCGGCAGGCATCCCCGCCTTCTCGAAGTTGATGCCGTCGGCCACGGCCGCCGCGCTGCACGAGCCGCAGTCGCCGATACCCGTCACGACGACATCGGCGACGCCCCGGTAGCGCCCGACGATCTCGTCGTCGACGGGCACGGAGAAGCTCTTCTTCGTCTCGACGATCGTGACCTGGCCGGCACCGGCCTCCTCGACGAGGAGCCGGCCCACCTCCTGCAGGAACAGCATCGCGTTGTGTTTGGTGTTGTCGAGCAGCCCGACGCGCGCACCGGAGAGCGGGCGCCGCTGCGCGAGGCCGCCTTCGGTCTTCTGCTTGGCCAGCCCTGTGGGGTCGAGAATCGGGTTCACCATCGTGCGTTCACTCCTCGATCACGCGTCATGCAGGATGACGCTGCGGATGTTCTTGCCCGCGTGCAGGTCGTCGTACGCGAGGTTGACCTGATCGAGCGTGTAGCGGTTCGTGATGAGCTCCTTGATCTTCAGGTCGCCCGACCGATAGAGACCGAGGAGCTTGGGGATGTCGTAGAGCGGATTGCAGTCGCCGAACAGTGCGCCGCGCACCTGTCGCTGATAGCTGATCAGGAAGCCGCCCGGCAGCGTCACGGCCTTCTCCTCCGCGTGGCCGACCGCGGTGATCGTGGTCTTGCCTCCCTTCCCCGTCATCAGGACGGCCGCCGTGACGATCTCCTCCGTGACGGCATCCGGGGTGAGGATGCAGTGGTCGGCCAACTGGCCCCAGGTGACGGCGTTGACGTACTCGTGCGCTTCTTCGGCGGTCGCGAAGGTCTCGGTCGCACCGAGGCCGAGCGCGCTGTCGCGCTTGAACTGCACGGGGTCGACGACGACGACGTTCTTCGCACCGGCGTATCGCGCACCCTGCACGGCATTGCTGCCGACGCCGCCCGCACCGAAGACGACGACGGTGTCGCCCGGCCTCACGCCCGCCGCATACACAGCGGAGCCCCATCCGGTCGGAACGCCGCAGCCGACGAGGCACGCGATCTCGAACGGGATGTCGTCGTCGAGGGGCACGACGGCCCATTCGGAGACGACCGCGTACTCGGAGAACGTGCCGAGCGAGCAGAACCCGCCGTAGTCCTCGCCGTCCTTGTGGAAGCGGAACGTGCCGTCGAGGAACATGCCCGTGCCGGCATTGAGCCCCTTGACGCACATGTTCTGGTGTCCGAGCGAGCAGGGCCGGCAGGCGCCGCACGCCGGGATGTACGAGCAGACGACGCGGTCGCCCGGCTTCACGCGGGTGACGTTCTCGCCGACCGACTCGACGATGCCTGCACCCTCGTGCCCGCCGACCACGGGCATCCGGACCTTGGCGTCGCCGCGGGTGATGTGATCGTCTGAGTGGCACAGACCGGATGCGGCGAACTTGACCCGGACTTCGTGCTCCTTCGGGTCGTCGAGATCGAGCTGCGTGAGCTCCCAGCCGGTGTGGGCCTGATGCGCGACGGCCGCGGTGGTGGTGATGGTTGCCATGTCGGTTCTCCTCAGAAGCGGGGCAGCGGGGCTTCCCGCATCGAGACGGTCTTGACCTGTGTCCACTCGAGGACTGCGTCGGCGCCCATGGTGCGGCCGAAACCGCTGTTCTTGTAGCCGCCGAACGGCCCGCCGATGACCCCGGCGCCGAGGGCGTTGTTCACACCGACCTGGCCCGCCTGCAGCGCCCTGGTCATCCGGACCGCCGTTCCGACGTCGCGCGTCCAGACCGAGGCGACCAGGCCGTAGTCGACCCCGTTGGCGACCTCGATCGCCTCGGCTTCGCCGTCGACCGGGATGACCGAGAGCACGGGACCGAAGATCTCCTCCTGCGCGATGCGCATGTCGGGGGTCACATCGTCGAACAGCGTCGGCTCGACGAACCAGCCTCCGTCGAAATCGGTGCCGGACGGGCGCCCGCCGCCGGTGACGAGGGTCGCACCCTGCTCCTTGCCGATGTCGATGAAGCCGCAGACGCGCTCGTGCTGCTTGCCGTTGATCAGCGGCCCCATCTGCACCTTCTGGTGCCACGGCCCGACGGTGACCTTCGTCATAGCGTCGGCGAGCTTGTCGACGACCTCGGCGTGGATGCTGCGATCGACGATGACGCGGGTGCCCGCGGCGCAGATCTGTCCGGTGTTGAGTGTGACGCCCGTGGCGATCGCGGCGGCGGCGACGTCGAGGTCGGCGTCGGGGAAGACCACCTGCGGTGACTTGCCGCCGAGCTCGAGGTGGAGCGGGGTGAGGTTGCGCGAGCAGGCCTCCATGATGGCGCGACCCGTCTGCGGTGAGCCCGTGAAGCCCATCCGGCGGATGCGCGGGTGGGCGGGGATCGCGGCGCCCGCCTCAGCGCCGTAGCCGGTGACGACGTTGATCACGCCGGCCGGGATGCCCGCCTCGAGCGACAGCTTCGCCAGGGCGAGCGGTGTGAGAGGCGCATCCTCCGCCGGCTTCATCACGATCGTGTTGCCCGCGGCGATCGCGGCACCCACCTCGGTGATGAACATGGGGCCGGGCGCGTTCCACGGGATGACGCCGCCGACGACGCCGAACGGCTCACGCAGCGTGTAGCCCACGACATCGGGCGAATAGGTCGGGAGCGAGACGCCCTGGACTTTATCGGTCTGGCCGGCGATGAAACGCAGCTGGCCTGCCATCGGCGGCGGCCCCCAACTGGGTCGGCCGACCTCCTGGGATTCGAGGCTGTCGAGCGCAGCGCTGTGCTGCTCGATCAGGTCGGCCCAGCGGAACAGCAGCCGGCCTCGGGCAGTGGCGTTCATGTCGCGCCAGGCGGGGAACGCGCGCTCGCCCGCCTGCACGGCCTGCTCGACGTCCTCCGCGTCGCTGCGCGGGATGCGTGCGATCACCTCGCCGTTCGCGGGGTTCGCGACGTCGATGGTGCGGCCGCTGTGCGACGGCACCCACTCGCCGTCGATGAGCTGTGCGCCGTCGACGACGAGCGTGGAGGGGGCGACGGTCTCCGTGTCGATGATGGTCATGGTGTTCCTCTCTCACGCCTCGGCGATCTTCACGACGCCGCGGATGTTCTTGCCGTCGAGCATGTCCTGGTACCCCTCGTTCACGGTCTCGAGCGTGTAGGTGTTCGTGACCAGCTCGTCGAGCTTGAGCTTTCCCGACTGATAGAGGCTGATCAGACGGGGCACGTCGAACAGGGGGTTGCAGCCGCCGAAGATCGCGCCCTGGATGCGGCGCTGGAAGCCGATCAGAGCGCCGGGGTTCTCGCTGATCTTGCCGGGGCCGACCGCCGTGATCGTGACCTGGCCGGTCTTGCCGACGGCCTGGATCGCGCTGGCGATGACCTCGTCGTGCAGCTGGCTGACCGTGATGATCGCGTGGTCGGCGAGGTTTCCCCATGTGATGCCGACGATGAACTCCTGCGCCTCCTCCGCCGTGGCGAAGGTGTGCGTGGCGCCGAAGACCATCGCCATCTCGCGCTTGAACTCGACGGGGTCGACGACGATCACGCGTTCGGCCCCGGCGAGCGCTGCTCCCTGCACGGCGTTGCTGCCGACGCCGCCGGCGCCGTAGATGACGACCGTCTGGCCGGCGCGGACTCCCGCCGCGTGCACGGCCGTCCCCCACCCTGTCGGCACGGCGCACCCGGTCAGGCACGCGACCTCGAAGGGGATCTCATCCGGGATCGGAATCACGGAGTGCTCGGAGACGACCGTGTACTCGGAGAAGGTGCCGAGCACGCAGAGCCCGCCGTAGTCGACCCCGTCCTTGTGGAAGCGGAAGGTGCCGTCGGGGAACTGGCCCGTACCGGCGTTCTTGCCTTCGTCGCAGAGGTTCTGCCTGCCGGTGGAGCAGTAGCGGCATTTGCCGCAGGCGGGGATGAAGGAGAACACCACGTGGTCGCCGACCTTCGTACGGGTCACACCCGTGCCGACCGACTCGACGATGCCTGCACCCTCGTGGCCGCCGACGACGGGCATCCGCATCGGGGCGTCGCCCTTCTGGATGTGGTCGTCCGAGTGGCACATGCCCGCCGCGATCATCTTCACGCGGACCTCTTTGGGCCCAGGCGGGTCGAGCTCGAGCTCCGTGAGCTGCCACGGCTGGCCGCCCTCGTAGCAGACGACCGCGCGGGTCGTCATCGGTTTCGGCTCTGCGGCGACCGCTTCCGGCGCCTCTGCAGTGATGCTCATCAAACCTCTCCTCGGCCTGGGGAGCTTCGGACTTCCTCGTCCTGGCAGCTCCGTCGCGTGCTCGTTCCACAGTGAATCCCGGATGATCCCGGCGGCGCGTCCCTTCTGCCGGACGGAAGAGAAGTGGGATGAGTGCCGCAGACGCGGTCGGATGCCCTCATGAAGGATGTGCAGAACAAAGTGGTCGTCGTCACCGGCGGCTCGAGCGGCATCGGCCGCGGAATCGCCCTCGCGTTCGCGCGCGCAGGGGCACTCGTCACCGTCACGGGGCGGAAGGAGGAGCATCTCGCCGAGACGGAGCGGGAGTTCGCGGCAGAACGGCTGCCCGTCGAACTCGCGAGCGTCGACGTGACCGACAGGGACGCGATGCAGCGCCTCGCCGGCGAGATCGACGAACGCCGTGGCGGGGTCGACATCCTGATCAACAATGCGGGTCTCGGACTGACTGGGCCTGTCGCAACCGCGACGGCCGCCGACTGGGACTGGATCGTCGACGTGAACGTGCGGGGGGTCGGCAACGGCATCCTCGCGTTCCTGCCGCAGATGCGCGCGCACGGGCGCGGCGGCCATATCGTGAACACGGCTTCGATGGGCGGGCTGATGCCGATCGTCGCCGGGCTCTACTCGATGTCGAAGGCCGCGATCATCGCGCTGAGCGAGTCGATGAGCATCGAGCTCGCCGGCGACGGCATCGGCGTCTCGGCCTACTGCCCTGGACCCGTGCACAGCAATATCGGCTCTGGCGCGGCGCGCAGGCCGTCCCGCTACGGCGAGTCGGGGTACCCGACGCCCGATCTGTCGCGGCCCGGGTTCGACAAGAAGCAGCCGTACATGTCGGCGCGCGAGGCGGGCGAGCGGGTGCTGCAGGGGGTGCTGCGCGGCGACATGTTCCTGCTCACGCATCCGGAGTTCAAGGCCGGGGTGGTCGACCGCCACAGGGCGATCGAGAACGCCTTCCCCGACGAGCCGATCAGCGAGGACCGCGCCAGGGCCATCCCCTTCCTCACCGACGGCAGGGCCTACCGCACGGAGAGCGAGCGCCCGTCGCCGCAGCACGGCGTGGACGTACGCGGCGGCGCCTGAGAGCGTGGCGCGGCGCTCCGCTGTCCGCGCACCCACCGCTCCAAGCGGGCTGCGCGCGGGGCCGCCCGTGAGTCGTGTTGCCCCGCGCGGGGCCGCTGCGGGGCGTGTTGCCCGCGCGGCGCGGCTCCGAGCCCCGGCAGAATCGCCGAACCGCGGCAGAACCCGCCGGATTGTGCATCATTTCGGGGATTCTGCCGCGGCTCACCGCCGAACTCGACCACTCACTTCGGCGCAGAGCCGGCCGCGCCGGTACCGGCCTTCATGGCGAAGCCGCCGCCGTCGACGGCGAGCACCTGCCCGGAGACCCAGCGGGCGCGGTCGCTGAGCAGGAAGAACGCAGCGGAGGCGATGTCCCACACGTTGCCCTCGGTCTGCAGCGCGACGTTCTGGCGGCGCAGTTCGCGCTGCTCCTCGCTCATGCCGCGGGCGGCGAAGGCTCCCCAGATCATGCCGACGCGCACGCCGTTGACCCGGATGCCGTCGGGAGCGAACGTGGAGGCGGCGCTCACCGTGAGCTTCTCGAGCGCGGTCTTCGCGATCGTGTAGGGCATCGTCGGGCCGCGTCCCTCTGTGGCTCCGGATGAGACGGTCACGATCGAGCCGCCGGGGCGCAGATGGGGCTTGGCGAACTTGATCAGGCGCCACGCCGAGAGGAAGTTCAGCTGCATCACTCGGTCGAACTCGTCGTCGTCGATGTCGAAGGCGGGCACCGCTCCCCCGCCGCCGATCGAGTCGGCGACGATGTCGAGCCGGCCGAATCGGTCGACGGCCTTGCCGACCGCCTCGGAGACGGATGCGGAGTCGGTGACGTCGGCGGGGAACCACTCTGCCTCGCCTCCCGCTTCGCGGATCGCCTCGACGGCACGCCGCCCCGCCTCACCATCGAGGTCGACGACGGCCACGCGGGCCCCGGCTGCGGCGCAGAGCCATGCGATCGAGAATCCGACTCCGCCGAGCGGGCCGCTCAGGCCGCCGCCGGCTACGAGTGCGACCTTGCCGTCCATCCGGATGCCGTCGGTCGTCGCCAACTCGTCCGCCGTCGTCTGTGCCGCCCAGTTGTCGGTCGCCATGCCGTCACCTCTCTCATCTCCGTCGCCGTTCGCGCAGTCACCGCGCACCGGCATCCGGCACCGCGGCGCACGTGCAAATATGCGCCGCCCCGGGCCTCGCTTGCCGCTTTCTTCCGTGTGACGGAAGAAAGCGGTGGCGACGTGCCGCGCGGTTCCGCGGATCGCGCAGCGAGGACGCCGACGAGCATTGCGACCGCTGCTCCGGCTCGCTAGCGTATGCGTCACGCCACTTCTGGCACTCGGTGCCGTAATGTCGATCCAGGAGCACGCCGCTGTGCTCCCAACGCTGAGGAGGCTGGTCGATGAAGACCATGACCCTGGACGCCCCGAAGGTCTCCGCCCCGCCGATTCCGATGGGCATGAGGCCGGCAGAGTCCCGTGTGCGCACGCGGCGCGCGGAACGACCGACCGCCGCTCAGCGCGTGCTGTCGGTGCTCGATGTCTTCGATCAGGAGCACCTGGTGCTCACCCTCAGCGAGATCTCGCGCCGAGCGGGGCTGAGTCTGTCGACGACGCACCGGCTGGTGGGAGAGCTCAAGGAGTGGGGCGCGCTCGACCGGCGTGACGACGGCAGGTACACGATCGGCCTGCGCGTGCTCGAGCTCGGTTCGCTCGAGCCGCAGGGGTTGCGCCTGCGCACGGTCGCGCTGCCGTACCTCAGCGATCTGCACTCCGCGATCGCCGCCGACGTGATGCTGTCCGTGCGAGACGGCACCGACATCGTCTACGTCGAGTCGCTGCGCTCGCGCCGCGGTGCACCGGTGCTGACACGGTTCGGCGGGCGGTGGCCGATGCACGCCACGGCGACGGGGCAGGTGCTGCTCGCGCACGCTCCCCTCGACGTGCAGCACGAGGTGCTGGACGGCGATCTGCGTCGTTTCACGGCGAAGACCTGCACGGACGGCGACGACCTGCGGCGCAGGCTCGGCGACATCCGCAGCGCCGGATACACGATCGTCGACGAGGCGATCACGACGGGCGCCGTCGCCATCGCGGTTCCCGTGTTCGGGCAGGCCGACCGTGTCGTCTCCGCGATCGGCGCGACGATCCGGCGCGGCAGCTGCCCGCCGGAGTCGGTGCTGCCGGCGCTGTCGATGGCGGCCCGCGCGATCTCGCGCCGGCTCGGGGGCGGGCGCAGCTGAGGGGCGGCCGGATGCGCGGCGTCCGGGGCTCAGGCCCCGGCGTGCGCGTCGGACGGCACGAGCCCGAAGTGCTCCAGCTCCGCCTCATCGAGCAGGCGCGACCGGATCAGGAACCTCTTGCCGGTCGGCGCCTCCACGCTGAAGCCGCCGCCGCGGCCCGCCACGACGTCGATCGTCAGGTGGGTGTACTTCCAGTACTCGAACTGCGACCGCGACATGTACACCTCGATCGGCTGCTCCAGGCCCGCGTCGATCTCCCCCAGCAGCACGTCGCCGGATCCGGTGGCGAACATCCCGACCGGATAGCACATCGGCGACGAGCCGTCGCAGCAGCCGCCTGACTGGTGGAACATCAGCGGACCGTGCTGTTCCGTGAGCGTGCGCAGCAGCTCCGCGGCCTCGTCGGTCACGGCGACTCGGCTCAGCTGATCGCCCATTCCGCACCTCCTTCGGTGGTTCCCTCATCGTCCCGCAGAACGCCGCGGAGCGATACCGGGGCGGATAGAACCGCCCCGGTATGCGCATCCGGATCAGAAGAAGCCCATCGGGCCCTCCGCATACGAGACGAGCAGGTTCTTCGTCTGCTGGTAGTGATCGAGCATCATCCGGTGGTTCTCGCGGCCGATGCCCGACTGCTTGTATCCTCCGAACGCGGCATGTGCCGGGTACTGGTGGTAGGTGTTCGTCCACACCCTGCCGGCTTCGATCGCCCTGCCCGCGCGGTAACAGGTGTCCGCGCTGCGGCTCCATACGCCGGCCCCGAGCCCGTAGAGGGTGTCGTTGGCTGTGGTGATCGCATCGTCGTAACCGTCGAAGGCGGCAACCGACAGCACGGGCCCGAAGATCTCCTCCTGGAAGATGCGCATGCTGTTGGACCCCTCGAACACCGTCGGTGCGACGTAGTAGCCGTCAGTGAGGTCGCCACCGAGGTCGACCCGCTCGCCGCCGGTGAGCACCTTCGCGCCCTCCTCCTTGCCGATGTCGATGTACGACAGGATCTTCTCGAGCTGGTCGTTGGAGGCCTGCGCCCCGACCATCGTCTCCGTGTCGAGCGGGTTGCCCTGCACGATCTTGCCGACACGGGCGAGCCCGTCGCCGAGGAAGTCGTCATAGATGGAGCGCTGGATGAGCGCGCGCGACGGGCAGGTGCAGACCTCTCCCTGGTTGAGCGCGAACATCGCAAAGCCCTCGAGAGCCTTGTCGTAGTAGGCGTCTCTGCCTGCAGCGACGTCTTCGAAGAAGATGTTCGGACTCTTGCCGCCGAGCTCGAGCGTGACGGGAATGAGGTTCTGCGACGCGTACTGCATGATGAGGCGGCCGGTGGTCGTCTCACCCGTGAAGGCGATCTTCCGGATGCGCGGATGCGAGGCGAGCGGGGCGCCTGCCTCGATGCCGAAGCCGTTCACGATGTTCACGACGCCTGCCGGGAGCAGGTCGCCGATGATGTCGAACAGGAACAGGATCGACGCGGGTGTCTGCTCAGCCGGCTTGAGCACGACGCAGTTCCCTGCGGCGAGCGCCGGCGCCAGCTTCCACACCGCCATCAGGATCGGGAAGTTCCACGGGATGATCTGACCGACCACGCCGAGCGGCTCGTGGAAGTGGTAGGCGACCGTGTCCTCGTCGAGCTGGCTGATGCCGCCCTCCTGGGCGCGCAGCGCACCGGCGAAGTAGCGGAAGTGGTCGATGGCGAGCGGGATGTCGGCGGCGAGCGTCTCGCGCACCGGCTTGCCGTTCTCCCAGCACTCGGCGACCGCGATCTCTTCGAGATGCTCCTCCATCCGGTCGGCGATGCGGTTCAGCAGCACGGCGCGTTCGGCGGCGCTGGTGCGCTTCCACGAGGCGAACGCCTTCCACGCCGTGTCGACGGCACGGTCGATGTCCTCCGGCGTGCCCCGACCGATCTCGGTGAACGGCTTCCCCGTGATCGGGGTGATGTTCTCGAAGTAGTCGCCCTTCACCGGGTCGACGAACTCGCCCCCGATGTAGTGGCCGTAGCGCGAGCGGTAGTTCGCGACGGCGCCGTCCTGTCCAGGCGGGGTGTACACGGTCATGGCTGTCTCCTTCGACTGCGCGACATTCGCGGGGGGGGGTACCCGCGTCGGACACTGCCAAGCTACGACGGCGCAGGTTGCATCGGATTGCGCCGGATGCGGTACGCGACCGGAGCGCGTCGCGGGCTGCGTCGTCGTCGACCCGGGTCACCGGAGAGCGCGACGTGGCAGGGCCACGCGGTCAGACGTGTCGGTCGAAGCTCTCGAGCCGAGCGACCAGCCCGGCGCGGCGCGGGGAGCGCGGCGGCAGCATCCGGAGCACCTGCCGCATGGCGTCGGCGTCGTCGGCACCGACGTCGGTGTCGAGGTAGCTCAGCAGCACGTCGACGCCCGCTTCGCCGAGCAGCGTCTCGCGCAGCGAGGTGCGCACGCGCTCGCGCAGCTCCTCGACGCCGGGGGCGACCGAGTCTGGCAGCGCGTCGCCGCGGAAGGCGGCGAGCGCGACGCGGTGGGCGCCACGGTCGAGCAGGGCGAGGATCTGCTGGGCGTCGGTCTCGACGGCGGAGATCCGGTACGGGCGCGATTCCGGCACGAGGTCGGGAGCCGACGCGGCCAGCAGTCGACGCAGCCGCACCATCTCGGGGCGCAGCGTCGCGACCGCCGAGGGGTCGCCGTAGACGAGCTCCGCCAGTCGCTCCGCGGTGAGGCCCTGGCGATGCGTGGCGAGCATCAGCACGATCTCGGCATGGCGCAGCCCGAGCTCGACGCTGTGCTCCGCGTCGCCGGAGGGGACGGTCAGAACTGCTCGGTCGCGTCCGAGCACGCTCAGGGTCGCGCACGGTGTCGAGGATGCTCTCTGACCGGTTCTCTTCCCTGACGAGCCCTCGCGCAAGCGAGCGACGAGCAGCTCTCCCTCGACCGCCCGTGCGGTCGCGTCCACGAGCATCTGTGCGGGTGCGCTGGCGGCCTCGTTGCCGCCTGTGACGTCGATCACGCCCAGCAGCGTCCCCGTCTCCGGGTCGCGTACGGGCGCCGCGGTGCACGACCATGGCTGCACGAACCGATTGAAGTGCTCGGCACCGCGCACCTGCACCGAGCGCCCCAGTGCGAGAGCCGTGCCGGGAGCCGCGGTGCCGACGCGCTCCTCAGACCAGTTCGCCCCCTCGACGAAGCCCATATCGCCTGCGCGGCTGCGCAGCATCCGGTCGCCCTCGATCCACAGCAGCCGACCCGCTGCGTCGCCGACGGCCACGACCACGCCGGCGTCGTCGCTCGCGCCCGGCAGCAGCAGGGTCCGGATGAGCGACAGCGTGGCAGAGAGCGGATGCCCCGCGCGATAGGCCTCGAGCGCGTCGCCGCTCAGTTCGAGCTCCGGCAGGCCCTCCGCGTGCACCCTGCGGTCGACGGAGCGGGTCCACGATTCGCGCACGACGGGCCGCACACGCTCGAGCCCGGACGCCGCGGCGTCACCGGCGAGGAGCGCCCCGTACGCGCGCTCGATCTCGTCGCGTTCGATCGATCCGCTGGTGGGCACGAGCCACGGCGACGACATGGTGTCCCTTCCTCGTCGAGGGAACAGGTGGGGCACCAGTCTATGGCGGCCCGGTCTGCTCCGGGAGGGGTGCGGGCCGGGCCGATTCCCTCCTCAGAACGCGACGACGGGCTTGAGCACCTCACCGGACTCGGAGTCGGCGAACGCGGTCGTCAGATCGTCGAAGGCGTAGGAGCGCACGAGGCGCTCGAAGGGGAACTGGCCGGCGCGGTTCAGCGCGATCAGCTCCGGGATGAACGTCTGCGGCATCGCGTCGCCCTCGACGATCCAGGTCAACCGGATGCCGCGGGCGAGTGCGGAGGGCAGATCGATCACGCCCTTGGCGTCGGCCTTGGCCGCGCCGAGCGCACCGGCGTGGCCCGCGACGGCGAGCGAGTCGATCATCTGCGCGAACACGCGGTCGTTGCCCGTGGTGTCGAGTGCGGTCTGCACGCCGCCGCCGGTGATCTCGTGGATGCGCGCGACCGAGTCCTCTCGGCCGGGGTTGATCACATGCGTCGCGCCGAGCTCTGTGGCCAGCTCGAGGCGTGAGTCGACCATGTCGACGGCGATGACCGTTCCTGCACGATTCGCCACGGCGGCCATCAGCGCGGACAGGCCCACGGCGCCCGCGCCGAAGACGACGAAGGTGCCGCCCGGTCGGGGCTGGAGCACGTTGAGCACCGCACCCGCACCCGTCTGCACACCGCAGCCGAGGGGACCTGCGATCTCGAGCGGGAAGTCATCCGGAATCTTCACCACGCTGCGCGAAGCCGCATTGGTCAGAGTCGCGAACGAGGATTGGCCGAAGAAATGCGAACGCACCGGTTCTCCCTCGGCGTCGGAGAAGGCCGTCGACCCATCGGGGCGGCCGCCGGCGAAGTTGTGGATGAAGATATCGGCGCAGTACGCCGGATGTCCGCTCCAGCAGTTCTGGCACGCACCGCAGCTGTTCACGGTGAGCACGACGTGGTCGCCCGGCGCGACGTGCGTGACGCCCGGCCCGATCTTCTCCACAACGCCTGCGCCCTCATGCCCGAGCACGAAGTTCGGATCCGTCGGCATCCACCCGTCGCGCACCACGGCATCGGTGTGGCAGACACCGGTGGCGACCATCCGCACCTGCACCTCGTTGGCACGGGGCTCCTCGAGCACCAGATCCCGGATGGCGAGGGGCTCGCCGACCTTCTCGAACACCGCTGCCCGCACCGGGGTTCCGCTTGCGTCGCTCATGCTGTTCCTCCTCGGGACGTCGTCCGACCCGACGATGGGCCTGCCACGAGGCTAACCCAGACGTCGGACGGTGCGGGAGGGGGCCTACCGGTGGGCGGGAGGGTGCGCCCCTCACTCGATGACGGGAGGGTGCGTCGACCACGACGCGCGCTCCTCGGCCGACGGCGCAACCGGGATTCTGCCGAGGCCGTCCGGTTCGGGGATCGCTCTCAGGAGCGACCGCGTGTAGGGGTGCTGCGGATCGGCCCACACACGCGCGGTGCCACCCGCTTCGAGCACCCGACCGCCGTACATCACCAGCGTGCGATCGGCGATTCTGCGCACCACCGCGAGATCGTGCGAGATGAACAGCATTCCTGCGCCCGATTCGGAGACGAGATCGCGCATCAGCGCAGCCACGGATGTCTGCGTCGAGGCATCGAGTGCCGAGATCGGCTCGTCGGCGACCAGCAGCTTCGGCCTCGCGGCGAGCGCTCTGGCGATCGCGATGCGCTGCTTCTGACCTCCGGAGAACTCGTGCGGGAACCGCGAGACCGCAGCGGGGTCGAGGCCGACGCGCTCGAGCCACTCCTGCGGATCCGAACCCTCCAGACCGCGGGCACGCGCTGCAGCCGCACCATCGGCGATCTGGCCGCCGATCCTGCGGCGAGGATTGAGCGAGGTCGACGGATCCTGGAACACCATCTGGATTCCCGTCAGGTCGGCTCGACGTCGGCGGAGCCGCAGCGGAGTCACGGAGGATCCCACGAACTCCGCGGTGCCCTGTGCGAGGTTCTCGATACCGGCGACCGCGCGGGCGACGCTCGACTTGCCGCTGCCGCTCTCGCCGACCAGCGCGACCGTCTCGCCCTCGTGGATGTCGAACGAGACGTCATCGACGGCCGTGAGCGGTGTGCGCCTGCCGTAGCGGACGACCAGGCCGCGTGCTTCCAGCACCGTCGAGCTCGTTGATGAGGTTTCGGCGCTCACGCGGCACCTCCTTCGTCGGCGATGCGCGAGCCCGGCAGCGCGGCCAACAGGCTCCGCGTGTAGTCATGCTGCGGATTCGAGAACAGCCCCTCGCGAGTCGAACTCTCCACGATCCGACCGCCGCGCATCACCGCGACGTCGTCGGCGATTGCGCTCATCACGCCGAGGTCGTGCGTGACCAGCAGCACCGCGAGTTCGCGTTCGATGGCAAGATCGCGCAGCAGGCGCAGAATGCCCGCCTGCACGGTGACATCGAGAGCCGTGGTCGGCTCATCGGCGAGCAGCACCTCCGGGTCGCACGCCAGTGCGATGGCGATCGCGATGCGCTGGCGCTGGCCCCCGGAGAACTGGTGCGGGTATCGAGTGAGCGCATCCTCCGCATCCGGCACGCTCACGCGCTCGAGCAGCTCGGCCGCATGCTCCATGGCCTTCTTCCGGTCGGATCCGAGGTGCGTGCGCACATGATCGGTGAGCTGGTGACCGATGGTGAGCTGCGGGTGCAGCGCGGACGACGGATCCTGGAACACCATCGCGACGCGGTTGCCGCGCACCCGGTTGAGGGCGCGCCGCTTCATGCCGAGCAATTCGGTGTCGCCCAGTCGGATCGATCCGCAGGCCCGCGCCTGCCGCGGCAGCAGGCCCAGCACGGCGAGCGAGGTGAGCGTCTTGCCCGATCCGGACTCGCCGGCCAGGCCCTGCACACGCCCCGCCGACAGCTCCAACGAGATGCCCTGCACGAGTGGGCGTCCGATCGAGATGTGCAGATCGGTGATGCTGAGAGCGCTCATGAAGCAACCCCCTTCGCCGCCCCGTCGTCTGCGGGCGCGCTCAGCCCGGGTTCAGCACGCACGGCATCCGATGCCGGGTCGAGCACATCTCGCAGCGCATCGCCGAGGAAGTTGAATGCCATCACGACTGTGAGGATGGCCAGTCCGGGAAACACTCCGAGCCACCACGCGTCGAAGTTCTGCATCGCAGCCGAGATCATCGAGCCCCATTCCGGCGTCGGCGGCTGGGCCCCCAGCCCGAGGAAGGACAGACCGGACAGCAGCAGGATGGCCGTTCCCACATCGAGCGTTGCGAGCACGATCACGGGGCCGGCGATGTTGGGCAGGATGTCGACGGTGAGTGTGCGCAGGGGTGAGTAGCCCAGCAGTCGACCCGAGACGACGTAGTTCTGCGTGCGCAGGCTGATCACGAGGCTCCGGACGACGCGCGCATACTGCGGCCAGGAGACGACGACCGCCGCGATCACGGCGTTGAACAGCGACGGCCCGAGTGATGCCGCCACCACCATCGCGAGGATGACGGTCGGGAAGGCCATGAACAGATCCGTCAGTCGCATCAACGTCTCGTCGACCCAGCCGCCGACGTAGCCGGCGACGGAGCCGATGATCGTGCCGATCACGGTCGCGGCGACGACGAGGGCGAGCGCGAGCGGCAGCGTCACGGTGGCACCGGACATCAGACGCGAGAAGATGTCACGGCCGTTGCCGTCGGTGCCGAGCACTGCCTCACTGCCCGGCGCCTGCAGGCGAGGCAGCGACTGGGCGAGCGGGTCGTGCGGCACCCACCACTGCGCCGTGAATCCGACTATCACCCATGCGAGGGCGAGCACGGTCCCGACGATCCCAAGGGGTGTGCGCCACGCCCGCGGCAGGCGCACGCGCGGCCGCCACCAGGGGCGCGCCGTCTCGAAAGCACTCGCGTTCGTCGTGCCGTCGCCGCGTTCATCCGGGCTCATGCAAGCCTCACTCTCGGGTCGAGCACGCCGTAGAGCACATCGACGACGAAGTTGATCACGAGATAGATGACACCGACGACGAGTCCGACGCCCATCACTCCGGGCAGATCGAGGTTCGACGCCGAACCGTAGGCGTAGGTGCCCAATCCGGGCCACGCGAACACGGCCTCGACCAGCACGGTGCCTGACAGCAGCGCCCCGAAGGCGATGCCCACGACGGTCAGGATGGGCAGCGCGGCGCCGCGCAGCACGTAGTCGAGCACGACACGGGTGCCGTTGAGGCCCTTGGCGCGGGCCGTTCGCACGTAGTCGCTCGCCAGCACCTCCAGCACGGAGGTCCGGATGAACCGGGTCAGCAGTCCGATCGTCACCAGAGACAGCACGAGCACGGGCAGCGCCATGTGGGCCGCCGCATCGAAGAAGCCGACGGCGTCGCCGTTGAGAAGGTAGTCGATCGTGTAGAAGCCGGTGATGTTCGGCGGAGGCACGATGTTCGGTGAGACGCGACCGGAGCCCGGGGCGACGCCCAGCTGGAGGAAGAACACGTAGAAGCTGACCAGCGCGAGCCAGAACGTCGGAACGCTCAACCCGATCAGGGTGATGACGCGCACGATCTGGTCAGTGACGAGCCCCCGTCGGTACGCGGCCAGCGTGCCGAGCACGATGCTCACGGCCAGGCTGACGATGATGGCGGCCACGGCGATCTCAATCGTGGCCGGCACAGCGGTCGCGAGATCGTCGACGACGGGCTGCCCCGTTACGAGGGACGTACCGAGGTCGCCCTGGAAGACGTTGGCCATGTAGAGGAAGTACTGCACGACGAGCGGCTGATCGAGTCCGTGCTCGCGGATGAACGCCTCGCGGGTGGCCTCGTTCTGCGATGCTCCCTCGCCGAGAGCCGCGGCGACGGGGTCGCCGGGAACGAGGTTCGTGAGCAGGAACGTGACGACCGTGACGCCGATGAGCAGCAGGACGGATGTTCCGGCGCGACGCAGCAGGTACCCGGCGAGGGGCGACCTCGCCGGGCGATTGCGCGTCGGGGTGTCAGAAGCCATCGGTGTGGAACGCGGCCGGATGAGCCGGCCGTCAACCCGCCGGCTGGATCTCGGCGATGTTCAGCTCCCACACGGGGTTGTACACGGCGCCGGTGATCTCGTCGGTGGTGGCGAAGTTCTTCCCCGGCACGATGAGCGGCACGAACGGCCCCTCCTGCTGCATGTGTTCGGCGAACTCGGTGAACGCCGCAGTCCGTTCCTCCGGATCGGTCGCCGTGCTCGCAGACGTCGCCAGCTCCGCGATCTCACCTGCTGCGGCCTCGTCCCATCCGGCGCGTTCGCCGACCGTGAGGCCCGGACCGAAGGGCAGGAAGTTCGCCGAGTCCGCGTAGTCGGGGCCCCAGAACCACAGCCCGAAGCCTTCCTGACCGCCGGTGTACAGGTCGAGCTCCGTGGCGAAGGGCTGACCGGCAAGCTCCACGTCGATGCCGGCATCGCCCAGCTGGGCCTGGATGCGCTCGGCGAGCGGGGTGAACTCGACGCCGCCGACCGGGTAGTCGTTCGGGTACTGCAGTGTCAACGTCTCGCCGTCGTACCCTGCCGCGTCGAGCGCCTCCTGCGCGCGATCGAGATCCTGTTCGACGCCCGCGTCGAGAGAGCCTTCGAAGCCAGGCGGGATGACGCCGGTCGCCTGGAGGGCGCCTTCGCCGGCGAGTTCGAGCAGACCGTCGTAGTCGAGTGCGTAGCGCACGGCCTCCGCGATGTCGGTGTTCGCCATGTCGCCGGCGACCTCGTCGTTCTGGTTGAAGAGCAGGAAGATCGTCTGCGCGGAAGCCACGGGGTTCACCGCCAGACCATCACCGTCGCCCAGGCCGCTGACCTGGTCGCCGTTGAGATCCAACGCCGCCATGGTGTCGCCGCCCTGCAGGTTGATCAGCTGAGTGGCGCTCTCGGTCACGTTGCGCACGACGACGCGGTCGTATGCGACGTTCTCGTCCCCTGTGTAGTCGGGGTTCTTCGTCAGCACGACCTGCGAGGTCAGGTCGAGCGTCTCGAGAACGTAGGGGCCCGAGCCGGCCGATTCGCCATCGAGGAACTCCTGGGCCGAGTCGGAGCCGTCCGTTGCGCCGCCGTTCTCCTCGACGACCTCCTGGTTCAGGATGCCCAGGGCCGGGTTGGCGAGGATCGCCGGCAGCTGCAGGCTCGGCGTCTCGGTCGTGAAACGGATCGTGCTGTCGTCGACCTTCTCGATCGTGAGGCCCTCGAGCAGGAAGTGCGGCTTGGCCGACTCCAGGCTCTGAATGCGTTGCAGAGTGAAGACGACATCGTCCGCGGTGACCTCGGTGCCGTCAGAGAAGGTGCGACCATCGTCGAGTGTGAAGACGAACTCGGTCGCGTCGTCGTTCTGCTCCCAGCTCGCCAGCCCCGGCTGCGGATCAGCGACGTCAGCGCCTTCGAAGGTCACCAGCGTCTCGTAGAGGGCCTTCGCGATCATGTTGCCCGTGGGATCGTAGCTGTGGCCGGGGTCAGCCGTCTCGATCGAGAACGCGGCGTCGATGACGAGCGAACCCCCGCTCTCCCCTCCGGCATCACCCGAGTCGTTGGCGGAGTTTCCGCCCGAGCATCCGGCAAGAGCAATGACCGCGGCGGTGCCGAGGGCGACGGCGGGAAGCCGGAGCGTGCGAGGGATCATGAGGGACTCCTGAGGACGAAGCGGCAGCAGCTGGATGAGCACTGTGGACAACGGCGATCAGAATGACACGATGTGCGACTATTTGTCCATTGAGACCGTGCGACTGAAACACAGTCGTCACACGTTCGGAGGCTGACCTGCAGAATGTCCAACTCAAGCCGAAACGAGCCGGGTCCTGCCGGACGAAATGCTGCCCTCGACGACATCTCCTATCAGATCCTCGATTCGATGCGTGCCAACGGCAGGATCTCCATCGCCGCCCTCGCTGAGCAGGTGGGAATCTCGCGCTCGAGTGCCTACACGCGAGTCGAGAACCTGATGCAGACGGGCGTCATCACCGGCTTCTCAGCACAGATAGACGCATCGCGCGCTGGGCTGTCGGTATGCGCCCTCGTATTCGTCACCGTGCTGCCGCAGTCATGGGCGTCGTTTCGCGACCGGATCACCGAGCTGCCCGACATCGAATACTGCGCGATCACCACCGGGGAGCACGACGCGATGCTGCTCGTGCGCGCAACCGACGTGAGCGGCATTCACACGCTGACGACCGGCGTGATCGCGACGCTGCCCGAGGTGCGCACCGTGGTCAGTGTCGTCGTGCTCGACGAGGTCGTCCGCAGGCCGTACGTGCTGCCGACCGATCTGCCGGAGCGCGAAAGCGTTTCGCAGCTGGGCATGACTCGCTGGACGCCCGCCGCCGAAGGGCGCGCGTCGATGACGTCAGAAGGCGGCTAGCGACTCTGCGAGGTCATTCCTCCTGCACTTCCTCGCACACGCTGAGCTGCGCGGAACCGTGCATCTCGTAGTGTTCGACGAGCCGCAGAAGTCCGTCCTGCTCCCGTATGTCACTGTTGCCCTCCCCTTCGACGACGGTGCCGTCCTTTCGGAGCACGTGGACGAAGGACACACGGATCGCACGCGGCGCACGGACGCCGACGAAGCGGCCGAAGGTCACGGTGTCGCCGTCGTACTCGCCCCAGATCGCACCGTCCCGCTCGGAGTAGCGGAAGACCGTGGGAGAGGCGGGGTCGACGCGCGACGTCGTAGAGGAGACCATGCGGAACACCCGGCCGTCGAGGGAGGGAAGCGAAGAAGAGGTCATCGGGCGATTATGCCCGCCACCCGCTGTGCGCAGAGTGCCGGATGTGCCCAGCGCACCCTCGTACGCGGCGCCGGCACCGCGATTCACCACCTCCCCCGCCCGGCTCCCACTCACCCCAACCTCTCTCTAATACACATCTGACGCTGCCGACGAAGAGGATAGTGTAGATCTCGGTGGTCGCCGTATCATTAA
>NZ_FUIA01000006.1 GCF_900163665.1 Frigoribacterium sp. JB110 | reverse complement strand
GAGGGTGTTTCATTGACTGTGTAAGGGTCCGGTCTCAAACCGAGGTGTGACCTGCGGGTTTCACCTCTGAAAAGGACCGAACGAATGACCGAAATAGCTGATGCCCAGAACCCCCTTGCCGGGGTGTTGAGCGCCGACCAGATCGACGCGCTGGTGACCGCCGCAGAGGACCTCGGCCAGGGCCGCCACGGGGTCGAGGAACTGCTCTCACAGATGACCAAGGCGGTGCTGGAACGGGCCATGGAGACCGAGCTCAGCGACCACCTCGGATACGAGGCAGGTGACCCCGCTGGCCACGGGACCGGCAACTCCCGCAACGGCAAGAACACCAAGTCCGTGCAGACCCTCCAGGGCCCCGTGCAGCTCACCGTCCCGCGGGACCGCAACGGCTCCTTCGAGCCGGTGATCGTCCCGAAACGGGCCCGCCGGCTGGGCAAGGTCGAGGACATGATCCTCTCGCTCTACGCCCGCGGGATGACCACGAGGGACATCGGCTCACACCTGGAGGAGATCTACGGGTCCAAGGTCTCCGCCGCCACGATCTCCAGGGTCACCGACGTGGTCGCCGACGAGGTCGCCCAATGGCAGTCCCGGCCCCTGGAATCGGTATATCCGATCGTCTACATCGACGCGATCTGGCTCAAAATCAGGGACGGTGGGGTCGTGGCCAACCGGGCCTGCCACGTGGCCGTAGGCGTGGACCTGGAAGGCCGCAAGCAGGTGTTGGGCCTGTGGCTGGGCGCCACGGAGGGGGCGAAGTTCTGGGCCAATGTCCTGACCGAGATCCGCAACCGCGGGGTGCGGGACATTCTGATCCTGTGTTGCGACGGGCTCACCGGGCTGCCGGCCGCGGTCAACAGCGTCTACCCCGAAACCGTGGTCCAGACCTGCGTGGTGCACCTGTTGCGATCAGCGATGAAATACGCCTCCTACTCCGACCGCAAGACCATGGCCAAGGACATGAAACCGATCTACACGGCGGCCACCGTGCAGGCCGCCGAGATGGCGATGGAGGCCTTCGCCGAGGTCTGGCAGGCGAAGGCGCCGGGGGCGGTGTTGGCGTGGCGGAACGCGTGGGAGGACTTCACTCCGTTCCTGGCGTTCACCCCGGAGATCCGCAAGGTCATCTACACCACGAACCAGATCGAATCGATCAACTACCAGCTGCGGAAGATCACCAAGACCAGAGGCTCCTTCCCCTCGAACGAGGCGGCGATCAAGCTGGTCTACCTGGGTATCCGGAACATCGAGACCACCCGTGGTGGTGAGCTCGGCACCGGCACCCAAGGATGGCATCAGGCGTTGAATGCGTTCGCCGTGCAATTCCCCAACCGACTCCCGCTCTGACCACCTGGCAGAGGGGCTAACCGACCGGACCCTTACACAGAAAACTTGACACCCCC
>NZ_FUIA01000013.1 GCF_900163665.1 Frigoribacterium sp. JB110 | reverse complement strand
TCTGCTCGAAGCCGGCGGTTTCAGACCTCGACTACACCCTCGTTCGTGAAGAGCCTCAAAAGGGCGCGACGTCTTCGACCTCTGGCTTGCACTTGACCATCTGCAACTCGATCCGTCGGAGATCCTCGAGGCCTTCGGCCCCTATCGGCCGAAGGGAATCACAGCTTCCAAAGCCACAGAGAACCTGCTGCGCAAGCTCGACGATTCGAACTTTCGGCACGACCTGGACCCTTTGGTGACAGCTTGGCCGCCGGGGTACGAACTGAACAGTGCGGCCGAACTGATCAGCGAACGCTTGCTCCGTCGTCTCGACGAGTGAGCAGAAGGGCGGAGTTCGCCGCTTGTCGCATTCCGTATCTGACCGTACGCGGGGGAGCGGTGCCCGGCTCAGCCCGCGTCGACGGCCGCGTCGAGCTCTGCGAGCCAGGCGCGGGCATTGCCGTCCGAGGGGGCGCGCCAGTCGCCGCGGGGTGAGAGGGATCCGATCGCGGAGACCTTCGGGCCGTTCGGGATCGCGGTGCGTTTGAACTGCGCGAAGCCGAAGAAGCGCCGGATGAACACCCGCAGCCAGCGCAGGATCGTCTCCCGGTCGTAGCCGAAGCGCTCATCGTCCGGGAACCCTGCGGGCCATGCGCCCGACTGCGGGTCCGCCCATGCATGCTCGGCGAGGAATGCGATCTTCGACGGCCTCGTGCCGAAGCGCAGCACGTGCGCGAGGGCGAAGTCATGCAGCGCGTACGGGCCGATCGTGTCTTCTGTCGACTGCACCTCGCCGTCCTGACCTGCGGGGACGAGCTCCGGTGAGATCTCGGTGTCGAGCACCGACTGCAGCACCCGGGCCTCCTCATCGGTGACGCCCTGGCCGTCGGCGATCACCCAGCGGATCAGGTGCTGGATCAGCGTCTTCGGCACACCGGAGTTCACGGCGTAGTGGCTCATCTGGTCGCCGACGCCGTATGTCGACCAGCCGAGGGCGATCTCCGAGAGGTCGCCCGTGCCGACCACGATGCCGCCGCGGTGGTTCGCGAGCCGGAACAGGTAGTCGGTGCGCAGCCCCGCCTGCACGTTCTCGAACGTGACGTCGTAGACCTCCTCGCCGCGCGCGAAGGGGTGATCCATCTGCCTGAGCATCTCGCGGGCGGCTGGCCGGATGTCGATCGTCTCGGTGGTGGCGCCGATCGACTCGGCCAGCGCGAGGGCGTTCGACCTGGTGTGCTCGCTGGTGGCGAATCCGGGCATCGTGTAGGCGAGGATCTCGCTGCGGTCGCGGCCCATCCGGTCCATCGCCCTGGCGATGACCAGCAGAGCATGCGTCGAGTCGAGCCCGCCGGAGATGCCGATCACAGGGCGCGGATCGCCGATCTGGCGCATGCGCTGCATCAGGCCTGCGACCTGGATGTTGAACGCCTCGTAGCAGTCCTGCGCGAGCCGCTTCGGATCATCCGGAACGAACGGGAACCGGTCGACGGTGCGGCGCAGGCCGATGTCGCCGGCCGGAGGGTTCAGCTCGAACTCGACCGTGCGGAAGCCGCTGTCGTCCGGAAGCGTCGCCCGCGCGTTGTCGTCGAAGGTGCCCTGACGCACCCGGCTCTGCCGCAGCAGGTCGAGGTCGACATCGGCGACGGCGCTGCGCGGCCCGTCGGGGAAGCGCTCCGTCTCGGCCAGCAGTGCGCCGGCCTCGTAGATCATCGTCTGGCCGTCCCACGAGACGTCGTTCGTCGACTCGCCCATGCCGGCAGCGGCATATACATACGCCGACAGGTTCCGTGCGGACGAAGACTGCACGAGCATCCGGCGCTCGTCGGCGCGCGCGATCGTGATCGGACTGCCAGAGAGGTTCACCTGCACGGTCGCGCCGGCCAGCGCCGCCAGAGCCGATGGGGGGACGGGCACCCAGAGGTCCTCGCAGACCTCGGCGTGCACCGTGAGATCCGGAACGTCCGCCGCACGGAAGAGCAGGTCGGGGCCGAACGGCACGTCGCCGCCGTTCAGCCGGATGAAGCCGGTCGCGCCCGCGCCGTCTGCGTACCAGCGGCGCTCGTAGAACTCCCGGTACGTGGGCAGGTACGACTTCGGCACGGCTCCGAGGATCTCGCCGCGGTGGATCGCGACGGCGCAGTTGTAGATGCGGTTGCCGTGGCGCAGCGGGGCGCCGACGAACATGAGCGGCATGATGTCGGCGGACGCCGCGCGGATCTGCTCCACTGCGGTCTCGACGCCATCGAGCAGCGCGTCCTGCATGACGAGGTCGTCGATGGCATAGCCCGACAGCGCCAGTTCGGGGAACACCGCGACCGCGACGGAGGCGTCGTCGAGTTCGCGCGCGCTGGAGATGACGGCCTCGGCATTGGCGGCCGGGTCGGCGACGGCGACCGGGACGGTGCAGGCCGCGACGCGCGCGAAGCCGTGCCGATATGCGCTGGCGAAGTCGAAGTCGATCACGCCCCAAGTCTGGCACGCGGGCCGCGAGCGTGCGGGTGCGCGGGTGTTTCTGGTCTGGCCGGGCGTTCCGGTTCCCGGAAGTGCGGTTCCGGTGCGGCGTTGGTGCAGCTCGGGGGACCGGAAGCGGTGCGCCGACGGTGGTGGTGCAGTTTGGGGTATCGGAAGGGGAAGGGCGACACCCCGCGCCGGGGATGTCGGAGGGCCCGCGTAGCCTCGAAGCGTGAGATACATTCCTTCCGAGCAGCGGGTCGTGTTCAGCGCGAGCGACATGACCGTGAGCGCGAACTGCGAGTTCGAGTGGCTGTGGGCGCTCGACGCGAGGCTGGGCCGCGTCGAGGCGGTGGAGGAACCCGACGACGAGATGCTCGAGCGTGCGGCGCGCATGGGCGACGCGCACGAGGAACGGGTGCTCGAGCGCTATCGAGCCGAGCGCGGCGACGCGGTCATCGAGATCGCCTCGGTACGGTCGGGTGACGCGGAGGGCATGGCGCGTGCCACGGACGAGACGGCAGCGGCCCTGGCGAATCCTCACGCCGAGGTCGTCTTCCAAGCGGCGTTCCAGACCCAGGAGTTCGTCGGGTTCGCCGACTTCATCGTGCGCGACGAGAGCGGCGCGTGGCGCGTGCAGGACACCAAGCTCGCCCGTCGCGCGAAGTCGACGGCACTGATGCAGCTCGGCGCCTACGTCGACCAGCTCGATCGTCTCGGCGTCACCAGATCGAGTGAGGTCGATCTGCTCCTCGGCGACGGCACGACCTCGACGCACCGCGTCGACGATGTGCTGCCGCTGTTCTTCGTGCGGCGCGATCGCATCAGGGCGCTGATCGCCGACCGCAGGGTCGAGCAGGGCGGGGCGTACGCGCCGATCGCGTGGGGCGACCGGCGCGGGGCGCTCGACGTGCGAACCTGCGGTCGATGCGCAACATGCCAGCGGCAGGTCGAGCTCCACCGCGACGTGCTGCTCGTAGCCGGTATGCGCGTCACCCAGCGCGACCGGCTGCGCGAGGTCGGCATCGACACGATCGACGCACTCGCCGAGGCGACCGAGAAGCCGGCCAGGATGGGCGACGAGGCGTTCCAGGCACTGCGCACTCAGGCGCGCCTGCAGGTGGAGACCGAGCGCGACGGCACGGGCGCACCGCTGTACGAGGTCGTCAACCCCGCTGCACTGGGCGCGATGCCGCGACCCGACCGCGGCGACATCTTCTTCGACTTCGAGGGCGACCCGCTGCACAGCGAGTCGCTTCCGGACGGCCGGCTCGCCTGGGGCATCGACTACCTGTTCGGCTGGGTCGACCTCGACGAGCAGTACACACCGCTCTGGGCGCACGATCTGGATGCTGAGCGACAAGCGCTCGAACGGTTCTGCGACTTCGTCGCCACGCGCAGGCGCGCCTCGCCCGGTATGCACATCTACCACTACGCGCCGTACGAGCCGAGTCACCTCGCTGCGATGGCCGCACGGCACGGCGTGCGTGAGGCCGATGTCGACCGCATGCTGCGCGACGAGGTGTTCGTCGACCTGTACCCGATCGTGAAGAACGCCCTTCGCGTCGGTTCCAGGTCGTACTCGATCAAGAAGCTCGAGCCGTTGTACATGGGGGCAGAGGTGCGCACGCAGGACGTGCAGAAGGGCGACGACTCGATCGGCCGCTATGTCGAGGCCCGCGGAATGCTCGAGTCCGGCCGCGCCGACGACGCACAGCAGATCCTCGACGACCTCGCCGACTACAACCGCTACGACTGCGTCTCCACCCGGCGCCTGCGCGATTGGCTCGTCGAGCGCGCACGCGAATCGCAGGTGCTCCCTGCCGCACCCGAGGATCGCCCTTCAGATGCGTACGAGCCGTCGCCCCGCGCCACGGCGCTGAACGCGCGCGCCGAGGAGCTGCGCGAATCGCGCGACCCTGCTGAAGCCGCAGGGGCCGACGAGAATGCACTCCGCCTGGCCGCGGCTGCCATCGACTACTATCCGCGCGAGCAGAAGGCATTCTGGCAGGGGCACTTCGAACGCCTCCGCGAACCCATGTCGCTGTGGGGCGAGACGCGCGACGTCGTCATCGTCGACCTGCGCCGCTCCGACGTCGTGCAGGACTGGCATGTGCCCGACGGTCGGCGCGCCGAGCGCCGACTGATCGAACTGCGAGGCGATGTCGCCCCAGGCACCAGGCTGCGTGAAGGGGCGAGCCCGTACCTGCTCTATCCGGTGCCCGCGCCGTTCCCGGCCGATGGCGCGTCGAACCGCTGGATCCACGTGCCGCGGGAGGCGCGGGTCGTGGAGACGCTCGACGACGGTGCGATCGTCGAGGAGTTCGCCGTCGCCGGCAACACCTGGCACGAGCTGCCCGTCGCGATGACGCCGCCGAAGCCGCCGCCCGCGGGGGCGCAGCAGGGCGCAATCGACGAGTGGGCCGACCAGCTGCTCCTGGGCGAGAAGAACGTCGGCGCCAGCGACGGCGCCTACCCGGTCGACCCGGCCACCGACATCCTGCGTTCGCTGCGCGCCGATCATCACGCAGGGCGTGTGATGTCGTCCTCGATCGGCAACGACGTCGACGCGATCGTCTTCTCGCTGCTGAGCATTCCCACCTACCTCGCGGTGCAGGGTCCGCCAGGCACGGGGAAGACCTACGTCGGCTCGCACGTGATCGCGCGGCTCGTCAACGACCACGGCTGGAAGGTCGGCGTCGTGGCACAGTCGCACGCAGTCGTGGAGAACATGCTCGACCGCGTGGTGGCTGCCGGAGTCCCTGCCGATCAGGTCGGCAAGACGCTCAAGGGCGGGGCACGTGCGAACGGCGAGACGTTCACCGTCGTGCCGAAGAACGGCCTCGCCGCGTTCCAGCAGGGGCGCTCGACGTCGAAGGGCTACGTCATCGGCGGCACGGCCTGGGACTTCGCGAACACCACACGCGTCGACCGCCGTGCACTCGACCTGCTCGTCGTCGATGAGGCAGGTCAGTTCTCACTGGCGTCGACGATCGCAGTGTCGATGGCGTCGCGCCGACTGCTCCTGCTCGGCGACCCGCAGCAGCTTCCTCAGGTCAGCCAGGGAACCCACCCCGCTCCGATCGACACGTCGGCGCTCGGTTGGCTGATGCGAGGCGAAGCGGTGCTCCCGGCAGGGCACGGCTACTTCCTCGCGCAGACCTGGCGGCTGCACCCCGATGTGGCGCGGCCGGTCTCCGACCTCTCCTACAGTGGCCAGCTGCGTTCCCGCGCCGGCGCCGAGCGACGCTCCGTCACCGGAATCGCGCCCGGCGTGCATTCGGTCGCCGTCGCGCACCGCGGCAACGTCACCGATTCGCCTGAGGAAGCCGCAGAGGTGCTCAGGATCGTTCGCGAGACGATCGGCCGGGAGTTCGTCGACATCTCGATCGACGACGAACAACAGGCCGCCAGCGAGCCCGCTCGTGCGCTGACGCAGGCAGACGTGATCGTCGTCGCCCCGTACAACGCACAGCAGCAGCTCGTCGAGCGCGTGCTGTCGGACGCGGGGTTCGGCGACGTGCGCGTGGGCACCGTCGACAAGTTCCAGGGGCAGGAAGCCGCCGTGGCGATCCTGACGCTGGCCGCCTCATCCGGCCGCGATGCGCCCCGCGGCCCCGAATTCCTGCTGCTCGAGAACCGCCTCAACGTCGCGATCAGTCGAGCGAAGGTCGCCGCCTACGTCGTGCACAGTCCGGCGCTGCTCGACGACCTGCCGCACACGCCGGAGGGCGTGTCGCGGATGAGTGCCTTCGCGAGGCTCGTCGGCGCCGTCTCGGCCAGCGGTCGGACGCAGGAGACCTCGGGGCCGACCGTCGTCAGCGCCGCGCCCGAGCACGCCTGAGTCGAGCGCGCATGCGTCGCGGCGGACCGGATGCGGAAGCGCCGCGCGGGGGAGAGGTCGCTCAGACCGTGCCGTAGAGCCGGTCGCCGGCGTCGCCGAGACCGGGAACGATGTAGGCGTTGTCGTCGAGTCCCTCGTCGAGCGCGCCCAGCACGAGGTGCACGTTGCGATTCCCGACCATGTCCTCGATCATCTTCACGCCCTCCGGAGTGCCCAGCAGGCACACCGCGGTGACATCGTCCGCGCCGCGCGCGAACAGGAACTCGATGGCGGCGCCCAGCGAACCGCCCGTCGCGAGCATCGGGTCGACCACGAAGCACTGCCGGCCGCTCAGGTCATCCGGGAGCCGCTCGGCATACGTCATCGGCTGGAGCGTCTCGTCGTCGCGCACCATGCCGAGAAAACCGACCTCCGCCGTGGGGATCAGCGTCGTCATGCCCTCGAGCATGCCGAGCCCCGCGCGCAGGATGGGCACCACCAGCGGCCGCGGGCTGCTGATCTCGACGCCCACCGTCGTCGTCACCGGCGTCTCGATCTCACGCGGCGTCACGCGGACATCGCGCGTGGCCTCGTAGGCGAGAAGCGTGACGAGCTCGTGCGTCAGCTGCCGGAAGACGGGTGACGGAGTTCGCTTGTCGCGGAGGACGGTCAGTTTGTGCGTGATGAGCGGGTGATCCGCGACGTGCAGGCGCATGAGAACAGGCTACTCGGCGTGCTTCCGAATCGTGACGGACCGAAGTGTCGTCGTGGAGTTCGCCCGAGGCGAGATGCTCTCGATGAACGGGCCAGCCCGGGGCTTCGATGCCAGTTCCGCGAGAGGATGGAACGGCGGGGATGCTCCGCTTCGCGAACGAGAAAGGTTGACTTCAATGAAGGCACTTCAGTACGTCGAAATCGGCAAGCCTCCGCGCGTTCAAGAGGTGCCGACACCGGAACCGGGACCCGGCCAGGTGCGTCTCAGAGTCACGGCGGCCGGTGCGTGCCACTCCGATTCGTTCGTCATGGGCCTCGACGAGGAGCAGTACACGGCCGCCTATCCGCTGCCGATGACGCTCGGACACGAGGGCGCGGGCATCGTCGACAAGCTCGGAGAGGGCGTCACGGAGGTCGCTCTCGACGATGCTGTCGCCGTCTACGGCCCGTGGGGCTGCGGACGCTGCTACCAATGCGCCCAGGGCAAGGAGAACTACTGCGAGCGGGCCGCAGAGCTCGGCATCACGCCTCCCGGGCTCGGACACGACGGGTCGATGGCCGAGTACATGATCGTCGATTCGCCGCGATTCCTGGTTCCGCTCGGAGACCTCGACGCCGCCGAGAACGTCGCACTCACCGATGCCGGGCTGACGCCGTACCACGCGATCAAGGGGTCGCTGGCGAAGCTTGTTCCCGGATCGACCGCAGTGGTCATCGGCACGGGTGGGCTCGGTCACGTCGCGATTCAGATTCTGAGGTCGCTGACTCCCGCCACGGTGATCGCCCTCGACGTCGACGAAGCCAAGCTCGAGCTCGCGAAGGACGTGGGTGCCCACCACGCGTTCCTCTCGAACGATGACGCCGTCGACGCGATTCGTGGGGCCACGGGGCAGCCCGCTGTCACCGCGATCTTCGACTTCGTCGGTGCGCAGGTGACAGCCGACCTCGGCACCAAGCTCCGCGGCACCGAATCCGACCAGGTGCTCGTCGGCGTCGGCCGTGCCGAGATCGCAATGGGCACGCTGGGCAGTCCGTTCGACGCCACGGTGCGCGCGCCGTACTGGGGTTCGCGCTCGGAGCTCATGGATGTGCTCGCCCTCGCCGAAGCAGGAAACGTGAAGGTGGAGATCGAGCGCTTCTCCCTGGACGACGCCGCGGAGGCATACGCCCGTCTGCACGAGGGCACCTTGCGCGGACGAGCCGTGGTCACACCGTAATCTGAGGGCATGACTCCTGACCGCGCCGACGTCGACCTCATGCGCGGCGCGCTCGCGCTCGCCGAAGAGGCCGCTGCGGCAGGCGAGGTGCCGGTCGGTGCGGTCGTGACCGACCCGACCGGCACCGTCATCGGCCGAGGACGGAACCGTCGAGAGTCGACGGGGGATCCGAGCGCGCACGCCGAGATCGCGGCGCTGCGTGAGGCCGCCTCCCAGCGGGGCGGATGGAACCTCTCCGGATGCACGCTCGTCGTCACGCTCGAGCCGTGCCTGATGTGCGCCGGCGCGCTGCTGCAGGCGCACATCTCGCGCCTGGTCTTCGGCGCATGGGATGACAAGGCGGGCGCCGCCGGGTCGATGTACGACGTGGTGCGCGATCGGCGTCTGCCCTACCGCGCCGAGGTCATCGGTGGTGTGATGGAGCAGGAGACGCGGGCGCCGCTGGAAGCCTTCTTCGAGGAGCGACGATGACACATCCGGATCGGGTCGCCGTGATCGCCGGCGCAAGCGGCTTCATGGGCTCGGCCCTGCGCGAAGCGCTCGTCGACGAAGGATACGAGGTCCGTTCGATCGGGCGGAGCGAGGCGGTGCGCTGGGGCGAGGCCGCGGCGATCCTCGACGCCGTCACCGGAGCCGAACTGCTCATCAACCTGGCGGGAAAGTCGGTCAACTGCCGATACGACGACGCCAATCGCAACGAGATCCTGCGCTCGCGCGTGGACACAACGCGGGAGCTGCGCGAGGCGGTCTCCGCCAGCGACAACCCGCCGAAGGTGTGGTTCAACGCCAGCACCGCGACGATCTACCGCGACGCGATGGACCGGCCGCAGAGCGAGGAATCCGGGGACATCGGCTGGGGCTTCTCCTGCGACGTCGCCCGCACCTGGGAGAAGGAGTTCTTCGCAGGCGACCTGCCGCGGACGCGACGCGTCGCGCTGCGCACATCGATCTGCCTCGGCGACGGGCCTGCGACGGCGCTGTTCTTCCGGCTGGCACGCGTCGGGCTCGGCGGCTGGCAGTCCGGCGGCTGGTGGTTCCGCCACAACCGGTACCGAGGGATCGGCCCGGACCCGAGCCGCGACGGATTCCACTCCGAGCACACCGGCGGCCGTCAGAAGTTCAGCTGGATCCACATCGACGACGTGATCGGCGCCATCCGGTTCCTGCGTGACCGAGCCGACATCTCGGGCCCGATCAACCTCGCCGCCCCCGTCACGCCGGACAACCGCGCCCTGATGGGCGCCCTGCGTCGCACGGTCGGCATGCCGATCGGGCTGCCGGCATGGCGCTGGATGATCGAGCCGGCGATGTGGGCGCTTCGCACCGAGTCGGAGCTCGTGCTGAAGAGCCGCTGGGTCGAGCCGAGGCGCCTCGTCGACGCGGGCTACGAGTTCCAGCATCCGCAGCTCGAACCGGCCCTGCGCGACATCCGGAGCCGGATGAGGGCGAAGCGCCGTCATGATTCGCCGCGATAGCGCGATGGCGTGAGCCCGAGCACCGCGGCGAACTGGGCCTGCCCGCCTCAGCGGGGGAGCTTTGGCAGGATCTCCTCGCCGAGGTAGGCGAGGTGGTCGAGATCGGTCATATCGATCATCTGGAAGTAGATGCGCTCGGCGCCGTGCTCGATCAGTGTGCCGACGCGGTCGACGATCTCGTCCGCAGATCCGCAGAACGTGTAGCCGGCGCGGAAGTCGTCGAGATCGACGCCGGTGTTCGCGGCGCGGCGACGCACGTCCTGCTCGGTCGCGCCGGCGAGGGTGGTCAGGCCGACGGTGCGCTTGAGCGTGGCGGGGTCGCGGTCGATCGCCTCGCACGCGCGGACCACGTTCTGCAACCGGTCGGCTGTCACCTCTTCCGTCTGGAACACGATGTTGAACTCGCTGGCGTACTTCGCTGCGAGCGCGGGAGTGCGCTTGGGGCCAGGGCCGCCCACGATCAGCGGGATCGGCTGCTGAACCGGTTTCGGCAGTGCGGGGGAATCATCGAGCCGGTAGTGGCGCCCCTCGAACGAGTACGTCTCTCCGTGCGGCGTGCCCCACAGCCCGGTGACGATCTCGAGCTGCTCCTCCAGGTGTGAGAAGCGCTTGGCGGGGAACGGAATGCCGTACGCCGCGTGCTCGGCTTCGAACCATCCGGTGCCCAGGCCCAGCTCGACGCGGCCGCCCGACATCTGGTCGACCTGCGCGACCTGGAGCGCGAGCAGTCCGGGCAAACGATAGGTCACCGACGACACCAGCGTGCCGAGCCGGATGGTGCTGGTCTCGCGTGCCAGGCCGGCGAGCGTCGTCCAGGCGTCGGTCGGGCCGGGCAGGCCGTCGAAGAACTCGCCCATCTTCAGATAGTGATCGGAGCGGAAGAACCCCGTGAAGCCGTGCCGTTCCGCGGCCTGAGCGAAGTCGAGCTGGGTGTCGTACGAGGCGCCCTGCTGGGGCTCGGTGAAAACGCAGTACTCCATGGCCTTCATCGTACGTGCGCACCGTTCACCTGACGCCAGTCGTGGGCAGACCATCGCGACACCCACTAAACGTGTCAGGTGAACCCGGTCGTCAGACCCGATCGGCGAGCACGGCCACGCGCCTTCCGTCGATGCGGGTGAGGATGAGCGTTGCGGCCTCGTCGCCGCGCAGGGCGAGCCTGCGGCGCAGCACGGCGGGGTCGATGTCGACGCCGCGCTTCTTGATCTCGAGCGTGCCGATGCCGCGGGCCCGCAGGGCCTTGCCGAGATGTCTGACGTCGGCCGGCAGCGTCTCGCGCACGCGGAACGACGAGACGAACGGGCTCGTCGCGGCGGCATCGCCGGTGAGATACGCGATTCCGGATGCCACGGGGCCGGCCTCCAGCGCGCGTGCCACGTCGCCGATGAGTCTGGCGCGGATGACGGCGCCCTCCGGCTCGTGCACGTACGCTCCCAGCTCGCGGACCGGCTCGTCCTCGGCGTCGGTCGGGGCGGTGAGCTCGTGGGCGCTGTCGCCGCGCAGCACGAGCGCGGACCTGCCCACGCCCTCCCGTGCGAGCGCGCCGGTCCAGATGACGAGCTCGACCGTCGAACCGTCGACGCTGATCCACTGGGCCTCGCAGTCCTCCGGAAGCGCGTCCCGATCGTGCGCGGGGCCGAGCTTCACGCCGGCCGGCATGCGCGAGGCGAGGTCGAAGGTCCAGTCAAGCGGCGGCGAGTACGCGTCGGCGCCCACCCGCTGCGTCTCCGTGCGGCCACCGGTTCGGCGCGCGGGATCGAGCCACACGGCGTCGACCCCCGTGAGGTCGGCACGCTCGGCCGTGCCGTGCGCGACGGTGCACTCGGGACGGAAAGCCGCCAGGTTGAATGCGGCGATGGCCGCGGTCACCTCGTCGGCGTCGACCGAGTGCACGCGCATACCGACGCCGGCGAAGGCGAGGGAGTCGCCGCCGATGCCGCAGCCCAGGTCTGCAACGGACGAGATGCCCGCCCGCCGCATCCGTTCGGCGTGCCGCATCGCGACGGATGTGCGCGTGGCCTGCTCGAGCCCTGCGCGTGTGAACAGCATCCGATTCGCCATGTCGCCGAACTTCGCCGTCGCCCGCACGCGCAGCCGTGCCTGGCCGACCACGGCGGAGACCAGATCGGGAGAATGTCCTGCTGCCCGCAGCCGCGAGACCGAGTGCGCCACATCGGTCGCCGTCTCGACCGGGTCGAGGGAGTCGAGGAGAGCGAGCCCCTCGCGCGTGAGGAGGGCATCGATCTCCGCCTGTTCCATCCGCCCAGCCTACGTGTCGGTGCCGGTGGCGAACGGGTCATCATCCGGCCTCTCCTGCTCCCCGATCGGCGTCGGGCGAAACAAAATTGGCACTCGCGTTGCGAGAGTGCCAGAGAGCGTCCTAAACTGCCGTTAGCACTCTCGCATTGAGAGTGCGAACCTATAGTCTTCTGACACCACAGGGAAGAGGTACACCGTGTCGGTTTCCATCAAGCCGCTCGAGGACCGCATCGTCATTCAGCAGGTCGAGGCAGAGCAGACCACCGCCAGCGGTCTGGTCATCCCCGACACTGCCAAGGAGAAGCCCCAGGAGGGCGAGGTCGTGGCCGTTGGTCCCGGCCGCATCGACGACAACGGCAACCGCGTTCCGGTCGACGTCGCAGTCGGCGACCGCGTGCTCTACAGCAAGTACGGCGGCACCGAGGTGAAGTTCGGCGCTGACGAGTACCTGGTGCTCTCGGCGCGCGACGTGCTCGCCGTCGTCGTTCGCTGACACCGCGTTCCTCAGAACCCCGGGCCCTGGCGGTCCGGGGTTCTTTGCGTGTCCGGTGAGCCGGCCACGCCCGGGTGCGGCGGACTGCGCGCGTTCGCGAACAGAATGCGCGCATGATAACACCGATCCCCGCAGAACGTGTTCGTGAACGCGCGATCTGTTGTCCTGTGCGCGGACAGTCCTTCGCGGCGCCCGACATGCCCCGCGAGACTAGGCTTGTCCGGTGAGCAGCGACCCGGATGACGCACGTGTGCGGATGGCAGGAACAGGGTACGGGTTCAGTGCGTACCTGCTGTGGGGCTTCCTGCCGCTGTACTTCGTCCTGCTCGCGCCGACCGGCCCATGGGAGGTCGTCGCCTGGCGGGTGATCCTGTCGCTGGTGCTGTGCGCCGTGCTGCTCACCTTCACGCGCGGATGGCGCCGGCTGGCTGCCGTGCTGCGCAACCCCCGGCTGGTGTGGTGGACCGTGCTGGCCGGCCTTCTCATCTACGTGAACTGGCAGGCGTTCCTGATCGCCGCGCAGAGCGGTCAGGTGCTGCAGGCGAGCCTCGGGTACTTCATCAACCCGATTGTGACGGTGCTGCTCGCGGTCATCTTCCTGCGCGAGCGCCCGCGCCCGCTGCAGTGGGCTGCCATCGGCGTCGTCGCCGTGGCGGTCGGCGTGATCGTCGTGGGGTACGGCGCCGTGCCATGGCTGTCGCTGGCGATGGCGCTGTCCTTCGGGTTCTACGGCCTCGTGAAGAACCGCATCGGCCCCGCGGTCGACGCCGTCGGCGGTCTCGCGCTCGAAACGCTGTGGCTGACACCCATCGCGATCGCTCAGCTCGTGCTGGTCGCCGCGACGACGGGCCTCACCTTCGGCGTGAGCGGCTTCTGGCACGCCGTCGCCCTCGCCTGCGCGGGTGCTGTCACGACGGTGCCGCTGCTGCTGTTCGCCGCCGGATCGCGACGCGTGTCGCTCTCGACGATGGGCATGCTGCAGTTCATCGCCCCGATCCTGCAGTTCATCACCGGCGTCTTCTTCCTCGGCGAGGCGATGCCGCCAGAGCGGCTCACCGGCTTCGCGCTCGTGTGGGTCGCGTGCGCGCTGCTCATCGTCGACATCCTGCGCTCCTCCCGCCGCGGCCGCCGGGCGAGGCGCGCGGCCCGACACATCACGGACGAGACCGTCGCACCGGTGTGAGCCGAGGTGCTCATCCGCAGCTCGGCTCGGCACACGGAATATCTGCACGTTCGCGCGACTTAGAATGTGCAACAGGCGCAGGTCACAAGCCACGCGAGCCGAGTTCCACAGGAGAGGTGCTGCCCATGACTGACCACGATCCCTTCGGCTTCGTCGGGCTGACGTATGACGATGTGCTGCTCCTGCCGGGGCACACCGACGTGATTCCGTCTGAGGCGGACACATCGACCCGACTGACCAAGCGGATCTCGCTGAACATCCCGGTGGCCTCCGCAGCGATGGACACGGTCACAGAGGCGTCCATGGCGATCGCGATGGCACGCCAGGGCGGCATCGGCATCATCCACCGCAACATCTCCATCGAGGATCAGGCCAAGCAGGTCGATCAGGTCAAGCGCTCGGAGTCCGGCATGATCACCGACCCGGTGACGGTGACACCAGAGGCAACGCTCGCCGAGCTCGACGCACTGTGTGCGCACTTCCGCGTCTCCGGCCTTCCCGTCGTCGACGAGAACCGCAGGCTGCTCGGCATCATCACCAATCGCGACACCCGATTCGTGCCTCGCGCGGAGTGGGCCACGATGAAGGTGCGCGAGAAGATGACCCGGATGCCGCTCGTCACGGCGCCGGTGGGCACTCCCCGCGAGCAGGTTCTCGAGCTGCTGGCGAAGCACCGCATCGAGAAGCTCCCGCTCGTGGACGACGCCGACACTCTGCAGGGGCTCATCACCGTCAAAGACTTCGACAAGGCAGAGGACTACCCGTTCGCCGCGAAGGACGACGAGGGGCGGCTGCGCGCAGGAGCCGCTGTCGGCTTCTTCGGCGACGGGTACGAGCGGGCGATGGCGCTCGTCGATGCGGGCGTCGACGTGCTCGTCGTCGACACGGCCAACGGCCACAGCCAAGGCGTGCTCGACATGATCTCCCGGCTCAAGAACGACCCGGCGGCCGCGCACGTCGACGTGATCGGTGGGCAGGCGGCGACCCGCGAGGGCGCACAGGCGCTCATCGACGCAGGCGCTGACGCCATCAAAGTCGGAGTCGGCCCTGGCTCGATCTGCACCACGCGCATCGTCGCGGGCGTCGGCGTTCCGCAGATCACCGCGATCTACGAGTCGGCCAAGGCCGCCATTCCTGCAGGCGTTCCCGTGATCGCCGACGGCGGGCTGCAGCATTCGGGCGACATCGGCAAGGCGCTCGTCGCCGGTGCCGACTCGGTGATGCTCGGATCGCTCCTGGCAGGCACGAAGGAGTCGCCTGGCGACCTGATCTTCGCCAACGGCCGTCAGTTCAAGGCGTACCGCGGCATGGGATCGATGGGCGCCATGCAGACGCGCGGCAAGAACACCTCGTACTCGAAGGACCGCTACTTCCAGGCCGATGTGCCCAGCGACGAGAAACTGATCGCCGAGGGAATCGAAGGCCAGGTCGCCTATCGCGGCCCGCTGGCCTCGGTCGTGCACCAGCTCGTCGGCGGACTGCGTCAGACCATGTTCTACGTGGGCGGCGGCTCCGTGCCCGAGCTGAAGGCGCGAGGCAAGTTCGTGCGGATCACGCCGGCCGGCCTGAAGGAGTCGCACCCGCACGACCTCGCCATGATGGTCGAGGCGCCGAACTACCGGAGCTGATCCGGGCGGACGATCATCTCGTCGGGTGGTGAACGCTGATGCGCCGCCGGTGAAGCTCCTGCATCACCGGCGGCGCATCAACTCCTGGGCAGGAGCAGGGTCGTCACACCTGCTGACCAGTGATCCCCTTTGCCGAGGCGCGTCGTCTGCTGAGTGCGACAAGACCTCCCAGGATCAGAAGGGCCCCGGCTGCAGCCCAACCCGCGACGTCTGCGCCGGTCACCGCCAGGTCGTCCGGACCATCAGCGGCCGGTGCCCCGACTCCTGTATCGTCCGGGTCGCTTCCCGAGTCGCCATCTGAGGACGTGTCCGCGTCTCCGGAGTCGCCGGGATCGGTCGGTTCACCGGGATCAGTCGGATCCGTCGGCTCGCCGGGATCAGTCGGATCCGTCGGCTCGCCGGGGTCGGTCGGATCAGTCGGCGCGCTCGGGTCGGCGATGTTGAAGGCTGCCGTCTGGGCGTAGCCCGATCCGTAGCCGGTGGCGACGAACGTGTGATCGCCCACCTCCGCATCCGTCGGCAACGTCGCTTCGAATGAAACGTCTCCGTCGTCGGTCGTCACCGAGCCCATCGGCACCGGATCCGAACGGAGTTCGAGACTCACCGATTCGCCCGCGCGGAAGCCGTCTCCGGTGATGGTGACCTTCTCGCCCGGCGCAGCGGATGCCGGCGAGACCGACAGAGCGCCCGGTTCTGCGAGCGCCTCGACACACGCATCGCCCTGAGAGCCGACGGCAGGAATCGGGTCGACGGGCTGCCCGTCGTCGTCCTGCACGCCATCGTCCTCACGCAGCACGATCGCGCCGAACGAGTCGCCGATTGTGGCGCCGCGCTGAGTGTTCGACACGTTCGTGACGTACGAGGCCGTCGTCGAAGCGCTCGCGCTGCGGTCGCCCTGCATCGGCACCGTGACCGATGCGCAGACCTCCCCTTCAGCGAAGTCGACCTTCTGCATGACGGCGCCTACCTGACCCGCGGGAGAACCGAGCACGGTGAGATATACCGTGGCGGGCGTCGTTGCGGGCCGCGAGAGCACGATGGGAACGTCGACGCTTCCCACGCCGGCGCCCTCTTCGACCTTCACATCCGGGACCGAAACCGCAGGTCGCGAGGAGACCTCCACCGTCCCGAGCGTGGGCTCGCCGATGAACGACAGGTCAGAGAGCAGGACTCCGCCGTCCTCCCGTGGCGCCGTGAGACGCACCTGGCGGACGTCGGCGAGCTCCACGCCGTCATACTCCGCGAGCGGGATCGTGATCTGCTGGAGCAGCACCTTGCGCAACGGGTTCTCCGTTCCGGGGAGCACCGTCAATGCGTCCCCGAACTCCGACGCCGACACGGTTGCCTGGCCGCCCGATCCGTCGACGAGAGTGACGTCGAGGCTGGTGGCATCCGTGACGTTCTCGTCGGGCGAGACTCGGAATGACAGCTGCGCATATGCTGTCGCGTCGACCGTTCCCCCAGGCACAGGCACGCGCAGTTCGCCTGCTGCCTCTTCATCGGAGTCCGGAGCCTCATAGGTGAAGTGCATGGCGGGGGTGGACGGGACTGATCCCGCTTTGCCGTTCCAACCGAGGGTGCTCCAGTCGGGTGCCTGGGCGAAGCCGAGGTCGTTGACGCAGTACGGGAGCGTACCGGGCACCTGAAGCGGTTTGAGACTCTCGCAGATGGCGAAGTCACCTGCACCGGCCAGCTGCACCGGCGTTCCGGGGGAGGCGAAGTTGTCGATGTCGAAGCGCCGTGAGGAGGGCAGGGTCGCGCTGACTCTGACGTCCGAGTCGCCGGCGGAGGACGGTACGGCGTCCGAACCGTCGAACATCGGGAGGAACTGCTCGTCTTCTCCGAGTGTGAGGCGGAAGAAGCCGGCGATGTAGGCGGTGCCGAAGGCGTACTGGGCGTCTGCGTCGAGGCGAGTCGGTGCGCTTTCGCCGCAGACGGGGTCTGTTTGCGAACGGTCCATGATCGCCCAGTCGTCGCTTGTGGCGACGTCGTACTTCCCCGGGGTCCAATAGGTGTTGAAGAAATTGTGGTTCGTGCCCATCACCAGTACGGACGAGCGCAGGACATCGTCACCGAAGGCGTGGCGCGAGTCGTCGATGTACTTCTGGCCCATCTGGTCCTCAACGTCGCCGTCGCAGTACGGCAGGATCGTGGCCGTCGGGATGCCGGGGACGGTGATGCGCGTGTAATCCGTCGGTGCGAGCGGCAGCAGGCCCCGGATGCCGAATGGGTCATCGAGCTCGAAGTTGAGGACCGCTGCGCGCATGATGCCTTCGCCGCCGCGGGAATGGCCCATCAGGCCGACGTTGTCGAGATCCAGTCGCCCTTTCAGCGCTGGATCGACTCCATCCGGTGCTGCACCGGCGTTCGCATCGCGGAGCAGCTGGAGGTGGTCGAGGACGAGCTGGCCGCGCGCCGCGGCCCCGGTGTCATCGGCCAGGGAACCGTCGAGTGAATTGATTGCGTTGGCGGAGATCGAGACGACCGCGTACCCCTGGCTTGCGAGCACCTCCGCAGCGTCGTCGTATCCCTTGTGGCTCGGGATATCGACTTGATCCGGATTGCAGGGCCACGCTTCAGGGTTGCGCGTCCCTCCTGCACACGCCGTGTGGCGGCCGTGCAGGAAGAGGGCAACAGGTCGCTCGCCCTCGATTCCGATCGGTGTGAAGACCGACGCGCGGATCTCACCCCGGCGATCGAAGCCGCGCAGCTCGACGGCCTCATCACCGAGATCGTAGTCATGCCGTTCGATGGCGTACTCGCCGCGGTCGGACGGATCCGCTGCCAATGACGGCGAAGGCACAGAGGGCGCGGCAGATTCGACGATCTGCTGTTGGCGCTGCACCGGCTCCGCGGCCGGATCGCCGACGCCCGCCCAACCCTGCAGCACGTCGTCTGGATTCGCCGCGGCCGGATCGGCTGTCGTGACAGTGAGCGTGAGACCATCGAGCGACTCGGTCGCCGCACCGAGATCGACGCCGTCGGCCCAGAGAGTCGGGAGGTCGGACCGAACCTCCAGCGGCTCGTCGAGCTGCTTGACCACTTCGTAGCCGCCCGGCACGTCGGTGACGCTCCAGTCGGGGCCGTCGAGAGTGAGCGGATCGGCTGCTGCCGGAGTCGCTGAGAGCACGGGCACAGACAGGGCACATATGAGGGCGGCGACCACAACGGGTCTCATCGGGCGAACGGAACGGGGCACAGAGTCTCCTGCTGGTCGGGGGAAGCGGAGCACGCCGCGGCTTCCGGGGAGCCCATGAAGAAAGTCGCCCCGAATCGCCATCGCGTGCGGCTTCAACCTATGGGCGGCCGCGGAGCGAATCGGTCGCGGAAACAGAACCGCAACATACCTCTTACGTGGGCGTCGATTCGGGAATCAGATTGTCGGCGCAGGCTCGCGAGATGCGCTGTTCTCGTTCGAGAAGCGCACGAAAACGGCGCATCTCGACGATAAGTGCGCATCTCGGCAGCCTGGAGTGGAACAT
>NZ_FUIA01000007.1 GCF_900163665.1 Frigoribacterium sp. JB110 | reverse complement strand
AGGCCAGCCCTCCGGGCTAGCCACCTCAGATGTCACCTATCCGTGCAGCAGACCCGTCTCATTGAACCTGGCGATGTGCGGCTTCCACCACTCCGGATCCTGGGTGCCAGGCAGGGGGTACGTCCACACCGTGACGTCTCCCGCAATCTGAACTGATTCCGAGTCCAGGCCGCTTGGTTCTTCCTGGCTGTCGCATGCTGCGAGGAGCACGAGCGTGCTCGACATCGCCAGAGCGGCTACGGCATGCGTTCTGGTTCTCATCTGGAGTGACACGACCCTTCGTCGAGACGGACTTCTTCAGGGCGAAAAGTGAGGCGAACCCGTTGTGTCTTCTACTTCAGCCCTGACATCATCACGCCGCGTACGAAGTAGCGCTGCAAGAAGACGAACACGAGGAAGGTGGGGATGAAGCTGATCACAGCAGCGGCCATGACGGTCGCCAGCGGCGACTGCTCCTCCTGCAGCGTGTTGAGACCCACAGTGAGCACGGAGTTCTCCTGAGACTGCTGCGAGACCATCGGCCAGAGGAAGTCGTTCCAGTGCCACAGGAAGACGAAGGTCGTCAAGGTTGCCATGATGGGCTTCGTCTGCGGCAAGATGATCGACCAGTAGATACGGAACTCCCCGGCGCCGTCGATCTTGGCGGCGTCGAGCATCTCATCGGGGATCGCGTGGATGAACTGGCGCATGAGGAACATCGCCTGGGCGTTGGCGATCGTGGGTACGAGCATTCCCCACATGGTGTCGAGCCCGCCCATGTCTCCTACGAGGATGTACTGCGGGATGATCGTGAGGTGGTACGGGATCATCAGCATCGCGATGAAGACCCAGAAGATCACTTCACGCCCCACGAACCGCTTCTTCGCGAAGGCATATCCTGCCATCGACGCGAACAACAGAACGAAAACGGTCGAGACGACCGAGTAGACGGTCGAGTTCAGCACCCAGCGGGGAATGTCTTTGCTGGCAAGTGCGTCGACGAAGGCGTCGAGCGAGAGCGAGCCCGGGAACAGCGAGCCAGGCATCTCTATTGCCTGTCCCGGTTGGAAGGCGATCACCACCATGGAATAGAAGGGGAACGCGGTGACGAGAGCGAGAAATATGAGCAGTACGTGCGTCGGGGCGAGCTTGCGGAACTGCCGGACGGCGCGCGGCGATCGCTTCGCCTCGCGTTCCTTCTTGCTGGCGTCGGGTAGGACGTTGGTCATGGTTTCGGACATATCAGTCGTTCTTCCCCACGAGTTTGCGCTGAAGCAGCGAGAGCACGAGTGTGATGATGAGCAGGACGACGCCCGCGGCGCTTGCGTAGCCGAAGTCGAAATAGCCGAAGCCCTGGTCGTAGATCATGAACGTCAGGGTGTAGCTGCCGCGGGCAGGGCCGCCACCGGTCATCACGAAGATCGTGTCGAAGGTCTGCAGCGACTTAATCGTTTCGATCACCAGCACGAAGAACAGGGCGGGTTTCAGATTGGGCAGGGTGATGTGCCAGAACTTCTGCCAGCCGTTCGCACCGTCGATGGAAGCCGCCTCGTAGTACTCCTGAGGGATGCTCAACATGCCAGCCAGCAGGATGAGCATGTTGTATCCGAAGCTGCTCCACACGCTCAGGATGGCCAAAGTGAACAGCACCCAGAACTTGTCGGTGAGCCACCCCACGGGTTCGATCCCCACGGTGTCCAGGATGGCGTTCACCGGACCGGCGCCAGAGAAGATCCACATGAAGACCAATGCGATGAGCACGCTCGAGGTCACCGTGGGGAGGAAGAAGACGGAGCGATACACGGCCATGCCGCGCATCACGCGGTTGCACAGCTGGGCCATCGCGAGCGAGACGATCACCGCGAGCGGCATCTGAATCGCCGCGAAGATGAAGGTCACTCGGAGTGAGTCCCAGAAGATCGGATCCTGGAACAGGCGAACGAAGTGGTCGACGCCGACGAAATCGTACGTGCGTCGCAGGCTGTAGTCACCGAAGGCAAGAACGATGCCGTGGAGTGCCGGCCACACGCGGAACAAGCCGAAGAGCACCACCATCGGGCCGATGAAGATGTAGGCGGCGATCGCCTCCTTGGATCTCCACCACGGGCGTCGACGACGGGGCGTCGTCTGCGTCGGTTGCGCTGACGGTTCCTCCGGCGGCGCCGTTGGTCTCGGCGTGAGCGTTGTCATGGAACTCCCAAGGGGGTTGCGCGGTGGGGCCGGAGCGGCCCCACCGCGACTGGTCGTGGATCGAGTCAGAGGATGCGGTTCACTTCATCCGCAGCGGCGTCCAGAGCCTCCTGCGGGTCGGCATCCTCCAGGAGCACGCTCTGGATGTGCGGCTTGATGATGTCGATGATCTCGCGCGCTGCAGGATGCTGTACGGCGGCGCGCATGTCTGGAACGTACTCGGCGCCAGCGGCCAGCGCAGGGTTGTCTGTGTAGAGATCAGCGGTATCCGTGCGCGGTGAGTAGAACCTGTCGCTCGCGGGCAGGAACTCGTCGAGGAACTCGGTATCGGTGAGGTGACTCACCCAGGCCTTGGCCGCATCGGGTACGTCGGTGGTGTTGAAGATCGACCAGCCTCCCACCGTTCCTCCGATCACGGGCTCTGCATCCTGCATCGGCGGCACGGTCTCAACCGCGTCCTCTCCGAGAATGCTCTGCACGTTGCTGACGTTTCCACCGCCGTTGTATGCGACGTTGCCCTTTCCGCCTTCGGACTGCTCGAACGGTGGGATCGTGGCGATCTCCTCGCGGGGGATCCACTCGTTGTCTGCCATCTCCTTGATGAGCTTCAGCGCCTTCACACCCTCGGGGCCGTTGAAAGTCGCCTCGGTCATGTCGTCATTGAGGACTTCTCCATCGGCCTGCCACAGGTACTGGTAGAAACTCGCGTTCAGGTTCCCCGTTCCGTAGTAGTTGGTGACGTAATGCCCAGCGTCCTTCACGGCGGGGGCGATCTCGCGGAGTTCGTCCCAGGTCGTCGGGCACTCGACATCCGCCTCTTCGAGAATGGCGACATTGCAGAAGTTCGTCTGGACGCTCACCAACTGCGGCGCGCCGTAGAGAGTGTCGTCATAGCTCATCGCGTCAAGGGCGGAGTCATGGAAGCTGTCCCAGTCATCGCGCATGTCGTCCAGGGGGAGGAGCAGATCTTCGACGGCGTACTTCGGGATGAAGTCGGGGTTGAAGTAGACGACATCGGGCTCCGTGCCGCCGGAGATCGACGTGACTAGTGACTCCTCGCGCCCGCTGTATGCCTGCAGCTGAAGGTCGATCTCAACGTCGGGGTACTCCTCGTTGAAATTCTCGATGTGCGGCTGCCACCAGGTGGCTTCGTTGACCTCGCCGAATGGGTACGGCCAGAAAGTGACGGTTCCAGAGACCTCGGCAGGGTCGGGTGTGTCGCCGCTCGACGAGTTGTCGCTGCCGCCGCTGCATGCGGTGAGCAGCACGAGCGCGCCCGCAGTCGCTGTGCCCGCTGCGACTTTCGATAGTTTCCTCATGATCCCTCCATTGGGGTCGTGGGTCTGTGATGCCGAAACTGATGCAATCGGTTGCAGTAACCGTAACGAGTGCTCAGGACGCCTGTCAAGAGGAATCGGGCACGTCGTCGCACATGGTTTCAGCCGGATGCTTCGAGAGCTGTGTTGACTTCTTCTGCGGCAGCGTCGAGTGCTTCCTGAGGATCAGTGTCTTCCAGGAGTGCGCTCTGGATGTGCGGGCGGATCATGTTCATGATCTTCGTGGCCTGCGCGTGGGGGAAATCGGTGCGAAGGTGCTCAAGGTGCTCGGTTCCCTCGGCGATCTGGGGATCATCGGAGAACAGCCCGGTGATGTCCGTGCGAGGCGAGAGGAACCCGGATTCGCCGAGGAGGTCCTCGAGGAACTCTGGTTCGCCGAGGAAGCGCACCCATGCCTTGGCGGCCTCGGGCACGTCTGTGGTGTTGAAGACGGACCAGCCGCCGACGGAGCCGGACGCAACCTGCTCGACATCCTTCATTGGCGGCACCGTCTCGATCACGTCCGGATTCACGACCTCTCGCGTTGCGCGGAGGTTCTCGCCCATGACGTAGGCGACGTGTTCCTGGCCGACCGAGGACTGCTCGAACGGCTGCTCGACGCCCAAGGGCTCGGTCGGCACCCAGTCGTTGTCCACCATCTCCTTGAGGAACTCCAGCGCCTTCACGCCTTCAGGGCCGTTAAATGCCGCTTCGGTCTGGTCTTCGTTCAGAACCTCGCCGCCGGCCTGCCAGAGGTAGGGGAAGAACGTGAGATTGAGGCTGTTGGTGCCGGAGTACTCCGTCAGGTAGTAGCCGGCGTCCTTCACGGCGGGCGCCGCCTCGCGGAGGTCGTCCCAGCTCGTCGGGCAGTCAGCGATGTCGGCTGCGGCGAGGACTTCGGCGTTGCAGTAGGAGGTGTTGAACGACACGAGCGTCGGCGCAGCGTAGAGAGTGCCTTCGCGGGTGCCCGCTTCGAGTGCGGAGTCGGCGAACGCGCTCCAGTCGTCCCGGATGTCGTCGAGCGGCAGGAGCAGGTCCTGGCCGGCGAAGTTCGTCACATAACCCGGATTGAAGTAGACGACATCGGGCTCGGTGCCTCCTGTGATCGCGGTCACCAGCATGGTTTCGCGGTTCTTCCACGGCTTCACCACGACCTCGATCTCCACGTCCGGGTAGATCTCGTTGAACCGGTCGATGTGGGGCTGGTACCACGAGGGGTCGTCGACCGTCGCTAGCGGGAACGCCCACATGGTCACCTTCCCGGAGATGTCGTCGCCGCTCTGCGCCCCGGGGGCTTCTGCGCCTCCGCACGCTGTGAGAAGTAGCAACGTGCCCGCCGCCGCAACGCCTGTCGCAATTCTCGCCTGGTTCCTCATGAGTCCCTCCATTGGGTTCGGACGTACTGTGCGATGAGCACTGCAATCGGTTGCAGTAAACGTAGTGAGCGCTCCAGACGTGTGTCAAGGGGTGCTGTTCCACCGTGCGCCGTTGATCCGGCGGATGGGCCCGTGCGCTCAGTCGCCGGATGCGGCCACGCTGAACCCGGTGCTGCGGGTCCACACGCGCAGACCCCGCACTCGCATTCGGGTCTGATACATCAGACGCAGCGCGATTCTCCCCGCGCTCAGCACGGGGCCGTGGTTCTGGTGGGGGTCGTCGTGCCCTTCGACCACCCACTCACCGTCGATCGCGCCGCGGAGAAGCCCGCCCTGCTGCAGGAACAGCAGGGTGTGCCATTCGCCGACGGTGATGTTCTCCGAGGCGGAAAGGGCGAGATTGCGCGCCCACGGGTTCTTCACGAGGGTGTGCGACGCGAGATGCTTCGGCGTCGTCGGTGTGCGGCGGTAGAAGCCCCAGTAGTAGTTGCGCAGCCGGTTTCGGTTGATCACCTGCATCGCTCCGCGGGCGAGGTTGCCCGGATCAGCCAGCACATCCTCTCGCTGCATTCCGGCGGCGTGCGTCACGAGCATCCCGAACCCGCTGTCCTGCTCCATGCGGAAGTCGAAGGAGACGGCGAGGTCTCCCTCGAACGTCTCGGGGCTCCACAGATACATCCGTGACTCGTCGGCGATCTCGTCCGGTGTCTGCAGCAGCAGTCCCTCTGGCGTGGTGCGCAGCTCTTTCATGCCGTACGGCTCCTGCTGGCAGCCGTGCAGCGTCCAGCCATCGATATCCTCGGGGCGGGTGAAGTCCGTCTCTCTGCGCAGAACCCATTCAGGGCTCGGGTGCCAATCAACAGTTCTTCCCGGCCTGGGTTCGAACAGGGGCCGGAGCCGGTCGGCGGCCTCCCGGCTGCGCGGTGACGCCGACGTATCGAAGTCCGTCTTCACTTCGTCGTCGTCAAGGGCGCGCTCGTGCAGCTCGATCTCGCCGAAGGTCATCGCCGGGTTGCCGATGTGCAGCCTGGTGCCCGGCGTATCGGCGGTGAAGTCGAACTCGCTGATGCCCGCGAGCACGCCGTTCACCCAGATGCACATCCGCTTCTGCGATTCGGAGTAGGTCAGCACGAAGCGGTACCAGGTCGCCGCGGAGAGAAGCAGCTGCTCGACCTGGGTGGACGCGGGCAGCTTGCCCGGCGCCGGTGTGCCGTGAACGAGCTTCGCCAGCATGGCGGGGCGGATCTGCGAGGTCCAGTACCAGCCGAACACATTCCCGCCCAGGCCCTTGTGAGCAGGAGCATCGGTGATGAGTGGATAGCGTGCGGCCTCGGGGTCATGCTCTGCGATCCAGGGCAGCGGGGCGGCGATGTCGAGATCCTCCAGCGGGCACACCCACAGGCCGATCGCCCACTCGCCGGAGCGCAGCAGGTCGGTGTCCAGCGTCAGCTCGGTGTCGCGGGTCGTGGGGTGGTACCCGCTGTGGCCGTCCGCTTCGACGAATCGGTGTGGTCCGTGCTGGCGCATCACGGGGGCGGACGCCGCCAGTGCGTCGGGGGTGCTCAGGTCGAAGGTCTGCATTCAGGTGTCCTCCCGTGCTCGGTCTGCCGTCGTTCACTCCGCCAGCAGCGCGGGCACAGGCTGTGACGGATGCGGCTCGTCGCCGACGTCGTGCTGCAGTTGCCACAGCTGCGCCTTGAGGCTCTCGCGGATCTCGGCGTAGGCGGTGTGGTGGTACACGTTGTGCACCTCATCCGGATCCTCTGCGAGGTCGTACAGCTCCCACTCCGGCGGATAGGTCTGACCCGAGGTGCCCGGCAGGCCGAGGCCGTCGCCGTAGAAGTAGATGAGCTTGTACCGCTTCGTGCGGATGCCGTAGTGCGCCGGTGCATGATGGTTGGCGTCGTCGTTCTCGTAGTAGCGATAGTAGAACGCGTCACGATCCGGTTGCTCGCGCCCCGTGAGCGTGGGCAGGAAGCTCTCGCCTTGCATGCCGTCTGCGGGTTCGACGCCCGCCGCGTCCAGGATGGTGCGCGCGAAGTCGACGTTGGTGACGATCCGGTCGACGGGGTCGCCGGGGGCGATCGCGGCCGGGTAGCTCAGCAGGAGGGGCATCCGGATGGACTCCTCATACATGAAGCGCTTGTCGAACCAGCCGTGGTCGCCGAGGAAGAATCCCTGGTCGGAGGTGTAGGCCAGCAGGGTGTCGTCGAACTCGCCGCGTTCGCGAAGCCGATCGATCACGCGCCCGACGTTGTCGTCGACGCTCGCCACGCACGCCAAGTAGTCCTCCATGTACCTGCGGTACTTCCAGAGGTCCAGCTCGTCGGGGGAGAGGTCTTCCGGCGGGTCCGTCTTCAGATCCCGTCTGTTCAGGTCGGCGGCGACACGCATCGCCGCACGCTTCGCCGCTGCCGATCGACCGGACCCGTCGTCGTCGAACGTTGCCGGAACCGGAAGGGGCGCATCCGCGTACATGCCGTCGTGGGCGGCATCCGGCTCCCACCACCGATGCGGTGCCTTGTGATGGATGAGCAGGCACCACGGCTCGTCCGAGTCGAGCGAGTCCAGCCAGCCCAACGCTCTGTCGGTGAGCACATCCGTGACGTACCCCGGCACGGTCTCAGCTCCTGCCGCGGAGAGCAGCTGCGGGTCGAAGTACTCGCCCTGGTCGCGCAGCACCTCCCAGTGGTCGAAGCCCTGCGGGTCGTGGCCTTCTCCCTCCCCGAGGTGCCACTTGCCGACGATGCCGGTGCGGTACCCGGCTCGCTTCAACTGCGAGACGAACGTCGGCCGGCTCGCATCCAGTGGTGTCTCCAGCGTCGTCGCGCCGTTCACATGGCTGTACGTGCCGGTCAGGATCGAGGCGCGGCTCGGCGTGCACAACGCATTCGTGCAGAAGCAGTTGTCGAGCCGCCTGCCGTGCTCGGCGATCTCGTCGATGCGGGGCGTCGTGTTGACGACCGATCCGTAGGTGCCGACGGCGTGCGCGGCGTGGTCGTCGGCCAGGATCATCAGGATGTTCGGGCGCTTGCGCGGTGCAGATCCGGTCATGCCAGTCTCTCCTCACTCCGGCGGGGTCACCAGACCCGGTGGGTTCCGCCGTCGTCGGCGCTTTCCTGCGCCAACAGCGCCACACGCGTCGCGAGCAGGCTCTGTCGTGTGGTGACTTCGGGTTCGCGGCCCGCGGCGACCGCGTCGAAGAAGTACGCGGCAGGGCGACGGGCCGGAGGAAGGTCGATCACGTGCCGCGGCTGGTCGTGGGTTTCGACCGTGAGCGCGTCGTACGCCCAATCGAGTTCTGCGGTGCCCCGAGTGCCCGTCACGCGCATGCGATAGTGCCCGTGCACCTCGGACGCCTGCGGGGCGAGCCAGTTGGCCTCGATCGTGGCGGAGACCTCTCCGGCGTGAAGCAACACGGCGACGTGATCATCGAAGTCCGGATGGTGTGCACGGCGGGCATTGCCGGTGAGCGCCGACACGGTACCCGCGGCGGCGCCGCTGAGTGTGAGGACAAGGTCGATGTCGTGCACGGGCAGATCGCCGGCGATGCCGCCGTACGTGTCCCGATGCAGAAACCACCCCGGACGGGCGGGCTGGTTGAGTTTGTGCGGGCCGGTGCTCGCCACGAGCGCGACTTCGCCGAGGGTGCCTTCCGCGAGCAGACGCCGTAGGGCGAGCGTGGCCGGATAGAAGCGCTTCTCGAACACGACCGACACGTGCAGGCCGGTCTGCTCCGCTCGGCGCTCGATGCGGTCGAGGTCTGCGAGCGACGTGCACAGCGGCTTGTCGGCGACGACGTGCGCACCCGCGTCAAGAGCGGAGAGCACCGCCGACGCGCGCTCGCTGTAGATGCCGACGACGAGGGCGATGTCGATCTCGTGCGCGCGCAGCAGATCGTCGATGCGGTCGTAGACGGGCACGTCGCCGAGGTCGGAGAGGAAGGTGTGCCGCATCGTCTCATCCGGTTCGGCTGCGGCGACGAGCTCGCAGTCGCTCCTGGCGGCAACCTCGTCGAGCGCATATGCGACGTGCGGGTGCGCTGCCCCGAGAATGGCGACGCGCATCAGCTGCCGGCCCCGACGGTCACGCGGCGACCCGACTCGGCAGCGTCGTAGATGCCGCAGAGCAGTCTCACCGTGTGTGCGGCCTCGTGCGCGTCGACCGTGCAGGGGCGTCTGTCTCGGATGGCCGAGAACACTTCCTGCCACATCGACACGTGGCCGACCAGGCCGATCGCGGCCGGATCGGAGGCTCCGCTGGTGACGCCGTCGCCGAACTCCGGGCGCGTCACGCCGGGCACATCCCACCGGGTGATCTCGCCCTGACCGAGCTCCACCGTGCCGAGCGAGGTGTGCAGCGTCAGCGTCGCGGGGGTGCCCGGGGGTGCTCCCGTCGTCGTGCTGATCGTGCCGAGCGCGCCCGAGGCGAAGCGCACGGTGGAGACCGTGGTGTCTTCGGCCTCCATATCGTGGGCGAGTGTGGCGCTCTGCGCCGTCACCTCATCGGCCGGGCCGCAGAGCCACTGCAGCAGGTCGACGTTGTGCACGCCCTGGTTCATCAGCGAACCGCCGCCCGGATGAGCGGCTCGCCACGGGGCGGCCGCGTAGTAGGCGTCGTCGCGCGTCCAGTGCACCTGCGTCGACGCGACGCGGACCCGGCCGAGACTGCCGTCGTCGAGCAGCGCCTTGATCGCCGCGGCTTCGGGTTCGAAGCGTCGCTGAGCGACCATCGCGATGACGACGCCGTGCGTGTCCTGAGCCTGCACGAGGGCGTCCGCATCCTGAGTCGAGAGCGCGATCGGCTTCTCCACGAGTGCGTGCCTGCCTGCCTGCGCCGCCTGCAGGGCGAGTGCGGCGTGGCTGTCGGACGGCGTGCAGATCGCAACCACATCCACATCCGGATGCGCGATCACGTCGGTGGGGGAGAGGCGGGCGGCATCCGGCCATCCGCACTCCGCCATCGTCTCGGGGGAGCCGCCGCTGAACGCGATCACGTGCGCGCCGGGCACGGAGCGCAGCGCTTTCGCGTGCGTCGTGCCGATGCTGCCGAGGCCGATGACCCCCACTTTGATGTCCGATGTCGCGGTCACGCTGCTCCCGTCGTTCGCCTTCGATACCGTTCCAGCGTAAGGGGGGTGAGGGAGGACATGCAACCGATTGCAGAAAATGTGAGCGCATGACAGGATGAGTGCGACGGCGCACCAGGTTCGCGTGTCGTCGGAGTTCGTGAACTGCAACGACGGAAGGGCACGCGTGAAACGCATCGGCTTCATCGGTACCGAGAACTCGCACACCGACCACTTCATCCGGTTCCTGAATCGGGAAGGGCGCCACCCCGGCTTCATCGCGGCGGCGCTCGCCGGCGGAGAGAACGAGAGGAATCTCGCGCTGGCGGAGGCCGGCGACATCGGTGTCGTCGTCGACGAGCCGGCGGATCTGATCGGTCGGGTGGACGCGGCGATCATCTCGACCCGCGATGGTGCGCTGCACCGCGAACAGGCCGAACCGCTGCTGCGGGCGGGGATCCCGGTGCTGGTCGATAAGCCGCTTGCGACGACCGTTTCCGACGCCGATGCGATCCTGCGCACGGCCGAGACATCCGGCGCCCTGGTGTACTCGGCGTCGGCGCTGCGGTTCGTGCCGCAGGTCGGCGAACTGACGGAAGCGGGCCGGGCCGCCGGAGCGCTGCGGCACCTGCACGTGGCGGGCGCCGGCGACCCCGACAGCCCCTACTCCGGACTGTTCTTCTACGGTATCCACCACGTCGAGACCGCGCTCGAGATGCTCGGCGATCCCGTCATCGGCGAGGGCGACATCGAGGTCGCGGTGCAGCGCGTCGCCGCCACGACGGTGGCGACGCTCCGACTCGGGAATGCCGAAGTGACGCTGACGTTCGTCGTGCCGAGCGAGAGCGAACGCACGCCGTTCCACGCCACCGCGGTGCACGCCGGTGGCGTGCTCACCCGAGAGCTCTCGCTCGGCCCTGACTACAACGCCCCTGCGCTGGCGGCCTTCGTCGGCGCGATCACATCGGGGCACGCCCCCGCCGATGCGAACACGATGCGAACCCCGGTCGCGGTGCTCTCCGCGATCGTCGACGCCCTTCCCACTGGAGAGGACAACTCATGACCGACCCCCGCCTGCGCTTCGGTGTGATCGGAGTGGGCATCATCGGGCGCCAGCACGTCGCCCGGCTGCTCTCCGATGACAGCCCCGCCGACCTCATCGCCATCGCCGACGTCTCGGAGGACGCCGCTCGCGCCGTCGCGGCCGAGCACGGCACCGTCGCCGAGACGGTCGACGGGCTCTTCGCCCGCGACGACATCGACGCCGTTGTGATCGCGATCCCGTCGGGGCTGCACGCCGAGACGGCCGTGGCCGCACTCGACGCGGGCAAGCACGTGCTGCTGGAGAAGCCGATCGACGTGACCGTCGACGCAGCCGACCGGATCATCGACGCCGAACGCCGCTCCGGCAAGGTGCTCACCGTCGTGAGCCAGCGCCGCTTCGCGCCGGAGAACCAGTTCCTGCGCGAGGCGATCCAGCAGGGGGATCTCGGAAAGATCACCTCGGCGAACATCGAAATCGCGCTGTGGCGCACACAGGAGTACTACGACTCCGGTGCCTGGCGCGGCACGTGGAAGCTGGACGGCGGCGGTGCTCTGATGAACCAGGGCGTGCACATGGTCGACCTGATCCTGTGGCTGCTCGGCGACGTCGAAGAGGTGCACGCATACGGAGGGCTGTTGGCGCACGAGCGCATCGAGGTGGAGGACACGATCGCCATCACCGCGCGCTTCGCGAGCGGCTCGATGCTGACGTTCCTCGCGAGCACCACGGCCAACGGCGAACTCCCGATTCGTGTTGCGGTGATGGGCGACGGCGGCGTTGCGGTGACGCTCGACGAACAATACGCGCACTTCACGACGGCGAACGGTCGTGAGGTGCCGGACTTCGAACCGAACGACGTCGGAATGGCAGGCCTGAACGACTTCGTCGCCGCCGTGCAGAACGGACACGCACCGCTGGTCACCTCGCAGCAGGCGCGCGCCGCCGTGGCGTTCATCGAGGCCGCCTACGACTCGATGCGCACGGGCAAGCCGGTAGTGCCGCGATGACCGCGGCCGGTGAGGCCGTCCGGCCTGTGCTCGACGCAGCGGACCCGAAAGTCTGGGTGTTCCTCGGCGACAGCGTCACCGCCGCGCAGTGGCACACCTGGGGCGGCCGCGGGTACGCCGAGCTGTTCGAGGAGCGACTGCGCGAGCTCGGACGGTCGCGCGACGCGGTCATCAACACCGCCGTCTCCGGTTGGCAGGTCACCGATCTCGAACCGCAGGTCGAGGCGCTGTGCACGCGGTTCCGGCCGGATGTCGTGTCGATCGCGTTCGGGCTCAACGACACGCGCGGGGGCGCCGACGGCGTCGCGGAATTCGGCCGCGTCTATCGCGATGTCGTTCGGCGGATCCAGGCGGAGACCGCGGCGGCCGTGATCATCGCCACCCCCAACGGAACTCTCCCCACGGCGCCGGAGCACGTCGTGACGCATCTGCCTGCCTATGTCGACGAGGTTCGCGCGGTCGCCGCCGACTGCGGAATGCCGCTCGTCGATCACTACGACGAGTGGCAGCGGACGAACGAAGCAGCGTGGTTCCACTGGCTCGGCCACGGCTGCCACCCCAACGCCTACGGTCATCGCGCGATGGCGCGGACGCTGATGCGCGAACTCGATGTCTGGGACCCGAATTCCCGGAGCGGGAGCCTGATGATCCCCGCGTGATGCGGCTCTCCCGTGAGGGATGCGGTACAGGCGTGAGGGATGTGGCGCGACGGAGCGCGTCGTCGACCGATGAAACGCGCGGCGATGCGGTGAGGAATCTGGCCATGAACGCGTCGCCTGTGCTGTTCGTGTCGGCGACGGCGGGCGCCGTGGCTGCGGGCGCGGGCGTGATCGCGTCGCTGCGCTTCGTGTGCAGACGGCCGGGCGCTGCCCGCGCTCGCGGCAGGGAGACGTGCGGGTACGGGTGTCGCCGGTGTCCTGCAACCGGAGCCGGCTGAGGAGTGTGGGCGGGCCGTCGCGGTCGGGGTTGACGTGGCGGCAGCAACCTGATCGCGTCCGATGAACCACCCTTCCCGGCGCATCGCATGCCAAATCTTCCGGGCCCCGTAAACACCGTAGTTCTCTGCATGGATCCGCTCGATCACAGGGGTCAGCGCGGCGTCGCGGAGGTGGCGGTCGCTGGCGGGGCGGGTCTTCGCGGCCCGATACCCGCGAGATGTGAGGAACCCACCCTCTGTCGCGCCCAGGGTGCGACAGATGAGCTCGACCCCGAACTGGTCGCGATACATGTCGATATACGCGATCATCTCGGCGTGGGCCGGTCGAGCTCCGCGGCGAAAAACGCCGACGCGGACTTGAGTATCTCGTTCGAACGTCGCAGCTCCGCGTTCTCACGCTTGAGCCGGCGGATCTCCGAGTGCGCATCACTCGTGACACCCGGCTTCGCCCCTGTGTCGACACGGGCTTGTTCGACCCAGCGGCGCAGCGCCTCGACCGAGACATTCAATTTCGGGGCAGTGAGTTTGATCACCTGATAGCTGGTCAGACCGTCCTCATCGGAGTCGAGCCTGTCCAACACCATGCGGACCGCACGGTCCTTGAACGCTTCCGGATACTTCGCGGGCATGTTCCCATCCTCTCGATAAAGGAACGGAACGAAACCCAGGGCGGTTCACAGACCGCCGCCGGCGTATATGAATGGACCAGCCCCACCGGGCGTGCCTACCGCGACAAGCCCGAACCCTCAGTCCGGTTCGTCGACAGCGAAGAACTCGCCAACGGCACCCTCATGCCCGACAGACACGACAGACGCGAACGCGACCCCGAGCCGGCGCCTTTCTGACGCCCCGGCGTGCCCGCCCGGTCTACCCCAGTCGGTGGTAGTTCTCGGCAGTCACCTCGCCCTGCAGCGTGCCGTCGTGCAGGAACTGTTCGATCTCGTCGACCACGCGTTCGCCTTGCGCCCAGCGCGCCTCCACCGTGCCGCCCGCGACATGGGGTGTGAGGATCGCGCCCTCCAAGCCGAAGAACGGGCTGTCGGATGGCAGCGGCTCGTCCGAGAAGACGTCGAGGGCGACGCGCAGTCGTCCCGACTGCACCTCGGCCAGCAGCGCCGCCTCGTCCGCGACCTGTGCGCGAGCCGTGTTGATCACGACGGCGTTGTCCGGAAGTAGCGCGAACTGCGCTGCGCCCAGCATGCCCTCCGTCTCCGGAGTGCTCGGCGCGTGGACCGACAGCACGTCGCTGGACGCGCACAGCTCATCGAGCCCCACCGGCTCGGCACCCAGCTCGCGCGCATCGTCGGCGGAGGCGTACGGGTCGAACGCTCTGATCGTCGTGGCGCCGAGGCCGCGCACCAGCCGAGCGAAGTGGCGGCCGACGCGGCTGAGTGAGACGATGCCGATCCGCTGCGCTGCGATGCTCTGACCGACCACACCCTTTCCGCCCTCGGCCCAATCGCGAGAAGCTTGGAAGCGGCGGTCATGCCACACCACGTTGCGCAGATGCGCCATGGCGAATGCGACGCTCATCTCGGCGACGGCGAGTGCCATCGCATCCGCGCCGCCCTGAGCGAGCCGCAGTGAGCCGCCGAGCGCATCAACCGGGAACAGGTTCCGCACCGACCCCGCGCTGTGCACGGCGAGGCGCAGCCGACGTCCGCGCAGGACGCTCGGATCGAACGGCTTCGTGCTCCACGACGTGACGAGTGCATCGTACTCGTCGCCGATGTCGCTCGGAACGGGAACCCTTCCCTCGTGTTCCTCGCCGCGCACGACGTCGCCGATCGCGGCCAGCCGCTTGCGTGCGTCTTCGTCATAGAGCCGATCGAAGTCATTGTCCGAGAGTGCGACGTAGATGCGTGCGGTCATGGAGTGCTCCTCCTCATTGAGTTCAGGCGGTGTGCACGATGTCGCCGGCGACGCGAACCTCGCGCACGCGGCTCGTGCTTTCGTCGAGATCGAGAACGACGGTGTCGGCTGTGCGGTCGGTGAGACCGAGCATCCGGGCGGGCTGTGTCGTCGCCATCGCGACCAGGTCCTCGTCGGGAAGGGGCAGTGCAGAGCGTGCCCAATCGACGCACTGCCGCAGCGAACATCCGGAGCCGGCGAGCAGCCCTGTCGCTGACAGCTGCAGGCGCCCGTCGTCGCAGACCGTGACGTCACCGCCGACAGGTGTGCGATACGTGCCGGGAGCGGACCCTGCCAGCGCGGCGGAGTCGGACGTCAGAAGGACCCGATGCGTGCCCTTCGCACGAATCATCGCGGTCGCCGTGTCCGCATCCAGGTGGTGCCCGTCGGTGATGAGCATCGCCGTGAGGCGATCGTCGGCGAGCTGTGCCCAGAGATGGTTCGGATGCCGGGGGAGCAGCCTGGCGGATCCGTTGCCCAGGTGAGTCGACAGCGTCGCTCCGGCATCCGCCGCCGCGTGCACATCATCCGGAGTCGGGGCCGCGTGGCCGAGGGACACGTGCACGCCCCGCTCGACGGCACCTGACGCGAACTCGGCAGCGCCCGGGCGCTCAGGCGCGAGTGTGACCACACGGACCAGGCCCCCTGAGGCCTCCTGCCAACGGTCGAGCTCCGCAAGGCTCGGATCGCGCATCGCGCTCGGATCGTGCGCTCCTCGTGCCCCATCGATCGCACTGAGGGCGGGCCCTTCCAAGTGCACTCCCGCGATCGAGTGCGCGACGCGGGAGTCGAGTCTGCGCGCTGCGGCCACCACCTCCAACGCATGCAGCATCCTCGGTTCGGAGGCGGTGATGATGGTGGGGAGATAGGTGGTCGTTCCCTCTGCCCACAGCTTCCTCGTGAGAGCGACGACCGTCTCCGTCGTGAGATCCGGCGCGTTCGCATCCTCCCCGCCGAAGCCATTCACCTGCAGGTCGACGAAGCCGGGCTGTGTCGAGGGACTCATAGCTGCGAGCGTACCGAGGAGCCTGTGAGCAGCCGTGCGGCAGAGGTATCGACGAACCAGTGCGCGTGGTGGTGGCGCTGCAGGTAGCTCGCGGGGCAGGAGCGTGCCACGGGGCCCTCGAGCGCGGCGGCGACGGCCGCGGCCTTGTGCGAGCCGAGTACTGTGCATACGAGCGTCGTCGCCGACATCAGTGCGGGAACGGTGAGTGTGAGTGCACGTGCCGGTACGTCGTCGAACGTGGGAAAGAGGCCGTCGTCGACCTGCTGGGTGCGTGAGGCATCGTCGAGCCGGATCTCACGCATCGTCACATCGTCGTCGATGTCGGCCTGGCCCGGTTCGTTGAAGGCGATATGACCGTTGACCCCGACGCCGAGGCATACGAGGTCGATCGGCGCTTCTGCGAGAAGTGCGGTGTACCTGGTGATCTCGTCGACGACGACGGCATCGGTCCTGATGCGCGCGAGACCGACGTGCGCATCGCGGGGGAGACGCTGCTCGAGCCAGCTGCCGAACGCCTGAGGGTGGTCCATCCGCAGGTCCAGGTACTCATCCATGTGGAACGCCGTGATGCGCGACCAGTCGATACGCGGATCCGTCGTCAGTTCGGCGAGCATCGCCTCCTGGGACGGGGCGCTGGCGAACACGACACGGGCGTGGCCCTTTTCGGCGATCGCGCGTTCGATCGTCGCGGCGGCGCAAGCCGCCGCACGCCGCGCGGTCTCACGCTCCGCGGTCTCCACCACGATCCACTCGGCCTGCGGATCGTGGTTGTCGACGTCCGTCATGAGCACCCCCTTGTTGCAATCGGTTGCAGTAGAGCTTAGGGCGATTCGCGACGCCGGTCAACATGGTCGAGCCGTGCCACACTGGCCGGATGAACGACCCTCGCCCCGAACCGCAGGATTTCGACGACTTCTGGGGTGACATGGCCGCACGTTCCCGGTCGATGGCACCGGAGTCGCGGCGCTCGTCGGGCGGGATCGACGGTGCGGATATCGTGCGGTTCACGTCGCTCGGCGGAGTCCGTCTGGGCGGCTGGCTCGTGCTGCCGGAAGGCGAGGTCACCTCGGCCGTCATCGTGGCGCACGGCTACGGAGGGCGGAACTCGCTCGACGCAGAATGGGCGCCCGCGGGCGCGGCGGTCTTCTATCCGGTGGCGCGCGGGCTGCCGACGCTGTCGACAGTGGAAGGAATCCCGGGGTTCTCGAAAGAACACGTGCTGCACGGGATCGGGTCGCGCGAGACGTATGTGCACGGCGGGTGCGCTGCCGACGTGTGGTGCGCCGTCAGCGCGCTGGAAGAGGTGCTCGGCAGGGCGTTGGGGGCATCGCAGGGAGGGCTTCGCCTGGGCTACTTCGGCCCGAGCTTCGGAGGCGGGATCGGGGCGATGGCAGTTCCGTGGGACGACCGGATCGACGCGGCATCGCTCTACGTGCCGAGTTTCGGCGCGCACGTCGCTCGGCTCGCTGAACCGAGCGTCGGCAGCGGCTCAGCGCTGGCGCAGTGGGTCGAGCACCATCCCGAGGCGTGGTCGGTCCTCGACTACTTCGACGCGGCCGCCTCGGCCCGGCGTCTGAAGGTCGCCACTATCGTCGCTCCTGCCGCAGAGGATCCGTCAGTGCCGCCCGTCGGTCAGCGGGCGATTGCGGATGCCGTGCCGCGCGAGCATCGCACGGTGATGCCGATGACCGCCGGTCATCTCGAGTATCCGGAGAAGGACGCGGAGATGGCGGCGTACGCCGAGGCCACGCGGCGGTTGTTCGCGGGGGTCTGAGCATGCAAGTCAGTCAGGAGCCGATACCGGACGCGTAGGTCCGTGTCATATCCCGAAGTCGTGCTCGGGGCGTTGGAGTAGAGCGGCTGCCGAGCGTTCGCCGTCCTCATCGCATACGGCGAATGCTTCGCAGGTCGGCTCGTCGATGACAAGCTGGGAGGCATGAGCAACGGCGCCTATGTTTCAGTTCTCGACATGTTCTCGATCGGCATCGGTCCGTCGAGTTCGCATACCGTGGGGCCGATGCGTGCTGCCCGCGCGTTCGTCGCAGAGCTGGAGGCCTCGGGCGTTCTCACTGGTGTGACGCATGTGCGCATCGCGCTGCACGGATCTCTTGCTGCGACCGGAATCGGGCACGGTACGCCGGGCGCCGTCGTCGCGGGACTGACAGGGCTGGATCCGAGCACCTGCGACCCCGACGAGGTGCGCGTTGCGTGGCCGCCTGCGGCCGAGGGGTCCGAGGTCGTGCTGGAGGGCGGCCCGATGGTGCGGATCCGCCCCGACGACGTCGAGTTCGCGGCGCGCACACCGGATCTCGCTCACCCCAACACGATTGTGTTCACTGCCTCGAGCGACGCCGGTGTGCTGGCGGAGACCACCTATCTCTCAGTCGGCGGGGGCTTCATCCGCAGACTCGGCGACGACGAACAGAAGGGCAACGCCGCCCTGTCCGCATTCTCGACTGCGGCCGAGCTGCTCGCGCTCTGCGCGAACCGCGGCCGCTCCATCGGAGACATCGCACGCGAGGCCGAACGCACAGCGCGCAACGACGACGAACTCGACGCCGGCATCGACGCGATTGTCGCCGCGATGACGGGCTGTATCCGGGCCGGTCTCTCGACGGGCGGCGTCCTGCCGGGCGGGCTCGACGTTCCCCGTCGCGCGCCCGCGTTCCGTGCGCGGCTGGAGCAGGCAGATCCGGGCACCCCCGATCTCGCGGTCAGCTGGCTGCATGCGTACACGCTCGCCGTCAACGAGGAGAACGCAGCGGGCGGACGCGTCGTCACCGCTCCCACGAACGGCGCCGCCGGGATCGTTCCGGCCGTTCTGCAGTACTACCTCGACGCGCACCCTGCTGACCTCGTCGCGGGCTCGCGCGAGTTCCTGCTCACGGCGACGGCGATCGGCTCCCTGGTGAAGGCGAACGCCTCGATCTCAGGCGCCGACGGTGGTTGTCAGGCCGAAGTCGGCTCTGCCTGCGCGATGGCGGCGGCCGGACTGTGCGCCGTGCTCGGCGGAACGCCGTGGCAGGTCGAGAATGCCGCAGAGATCGCGATCGAGCATCACCTCGGGCTCACGTGCGACCCCGTCGGCGGCCTCGTGCAGATTCCATGCATCGAGCGGAACGCCGTCGCCGCGTCGACCGCCGTCACGGCCGCGCGGCTCGCCCTGCACGGCGATGGCAGTCACCGCGTCTCGCTCGACATCGCGATCGAGACAATGCGTCAGACGGGCGTCGACATGAGCAGCAAGTACAAGGAGACGAGCCTCGGCGGCCTCGCCGTGAACGTCATCGAGTGCTGAGGCCGTACTAGCGCAGCCACGCGTCGCGGTTCTCCGCGATGAAGGCGTCGTCGTGCAGATCGGGATACGCGCGTCTGACCCGTTCGATCTCGTCGGCCTGGCCGGGGGAGAGGCCCTCGTCGGGGTCGAGGCACCACACGCCCTTGAGCAGCCCCTGCTGCCGGAGGACCTCGTGTACGCCGGCGATGACCCCGTGGAACGCGTGACGCGGGTCGAAGACCGCCTGGTTGACGTCGACCATGTCGACGGCCTGGCTACCGAGCTCGCGATACGCGGCGGGGTCGGTGGCGGCACGGTGGGCCTGATCCAGCATCCGCACCGCCGCACGCGTGCCGACGGCCCACTGCCCGAGCAGGCCACCGGCGAAGCGCAGCGTGCGCGGCCCGTCCGCGGAGTCGACGTGAAACTCCGCGAGCAGGTCGGCGACGATCGCGTCGTCATTCCCCGTGTACAGGGCGACCTCGTCCGCACGCCCCGACTCGGCGACTCCGCGCACCAGTTCGAGCGTGCGGTAGCGGTCGAATGGGGCGGATTTCACCGCAACGACTGAGGGGATCCGGGCGAACTCGCGCCAGAAATCGCGGTGGAGCACCGGGCCGCCGATCGCCTCCTGCAGGTAGAAGCCGATGACCGGCAGCACCTCACCCACCGCGCGAGCGCGATCCAGCAGCTGCGCATCGGTCGCACCGGGCACCCGCGGGCTGACCAGGACCGCGTCGTATCCGAGCCCGCGCGCGATCTCAGCCTCGGCGACTGCCTGCGCGGTGTCGCCTGCCACCCCCGCGACGCGTACGACGCTGTCGTCGGCCCGCTCGGACATCTCCTCCGCGGCGAGGGCGAGCACCGGCTCGAACAGCGCGTGCTGCGGATCCCGGATGGCGAACTGGGTCGTGTGCACGCCGACGGCGATGCCTCCTGCGCCTGAGTCGATGTAGTACCGTGTCAGAGCGCGCTGACGACGCTCGTCGAGTCGTCGTTGCGCGGTCAGCGCCAGCGGATGCGCGGGGATGACTGTGCCTGCTGCGAGTGTGCGCGCCGCCGCGGTGCGCAGTACGGGAACCGTCGCCATCAGAACTTCCCATCCCGCACGGCCCACTTCGTGGGCTTGCCGAGCATGGGCAGCTCGTCCCGCAGCCAGGCCGCCTGCAACCGGATCAGGCTGTCGGCCGAGAGCTGCGGGTAGCCGAACAGACCCATGCATCGGCGAGCATCGCTGAGCAGGGCCGTACTCTGCGGCTCATCGACCAGCGAGACATCTCGGCCGAGCAGCTCTGCGAACTGTCGGGCGATCGACTCGACGCTGAGCGTCTCGGGCCCGGTGAGATTGATCGTGAAGCGGTCGGACGACGCGTGCCGCAGTGATCGCAGCACGACCTCGTTCGCGTATCCCTGCCAGACCACGTTCACGTTGCCGGTGCTCAGCGACACGGGTTCGCCTGCGTGCACGGCGCGCCCGATATCGGCGAGCACCCCGTATCGCAGATCGACGGCGTAGTTGAGCCGGACGATCGACACGCGCGTGCCGCGTTCCTGGGCACCGAACTCGAACACCCGCTCGCGGCCGAGACACGACTGCGCGTACTCGCCGATCGGCGCTGGCTGCACATCCTCGCCCGCGCCCCCGGATGTCGCAGGGACGAAGGGATACACGTTGCCTGTGGAGAGCACGGAGATCGCGCTGTCGCGGTAGCGCCGTGCGACCCGGTCGGGCAGAGCCGCGTTGACCTGCCACGCCCATGAGGCGTTTGTGGCGGCACCGAACTTGGCTCCGACCATGAACACGACGTTCGCCGCATCCGGAAGCGAGGAGAAGTCGTCGTTATCGACGAGGTCGAAGGGGATGACCTCGACGCCCGCGGCGTTGAGCCGCGCGCGCACATCGGCATCGCCGAATCGGGAGACGGCGTGCACGACGTCGCTCTCCCGCCCGGCGGCATCGAGACCGCGCCGGGCGAGCGTCGCCAGCGTCGGGCCCATCTTGCCGCCGGCGCCGAGGATCACGATGTCGCCGGAACCTGCGGCAAGATCCGCGACGAGTGCGTCTGACGGTGTCGCGAGCGCCTCCTCGAGCTCCGTTTCCGAGGCGTACCCGGTTCTGTTCGGTTCGGTCTGGGTCATAGGAACTTCCCTGCGTAGGTGATGGCCAGGAGGATGAGGAACAGCACGCCGAGGCCGGCGAGGACGAGCTGTGGGATCGAGATCTTCAGACGACCGCGGTCGCGATGGCGTGCGAGCAGAACCATCACCAGGCCGATCAGCGGCACGATGAAGATCGTGACCGCCTGTGCGGTCAGGATCAGCTGGATCGGGATGCCGCCGAAGACGATCGCGACGATTCCGCCGATCGCCATGACGACCGTGACGCACACCTTCACGATCGGGGAGTCCAGTCCACCGGACTCCTTGCCGATCGCACCGGCCAGCATCGAGCCGCCGATCGTGGCGTTTCCGACGAGAGAGGTGAAGGCCGCGGCCCACAGGCCGATCGCGAACAGCACCGGTGCCCACTGGCCGATCGGTTGCAACACCGCCGCCAGATCGGCGGGTGAGCTGACCGTTTCACCCGCCGGGTTCAGCACGCCGGCGGCCGCGATCATGATCACGAACGACAGGCCGCCGAGGATGACTGTGCCGAGGCTGGCGTCGCGCCGGGCCTGCACGAACTCATCCGGCCCCCAACCCTTCTCGCGCACCAGGGTGATCTGATAGAACGCTCCGACGACCGAGAAGGTCGTCGCCACGGCTGCCACGACGACGGCGTTGGAGCCGGTCGGGATGGTCGGGATCAGCCCGCGCAGCAGCGCGCCGGGGTCGGGCTGCGAGACGACTGCGGTGATCACGAAGAGGACGAGCATCAGCAGTACGAGCGGAACCATCACGCGCTCGAGATTGCGGTAGAAGGACGGCAGCCAGACGAACGCGATCGCGACCGCGGTGAAGACGCCGGCGAGAACCGCCGTGTTCGTGTCGAACAGGACCTCCGCCGCCGCGCCCGCGCCGACCGAGTTGCCGGCTTGGAACGAGGCGACCACGACGAGTGCCCCCAGCGCGATGAGGATGCCGACGATGCGACCGAAGCGGGCGGAGACGGTGCCGACGGAGCCTTGATCCGTGGTGAGCCCGATTCGCACGGCGATGTTCACGAAGCACAGCATCAGGATCGTCGCGACCACGGGAACCCACACGAGGTCGTACGCGAAGCCTGCGCCGAGTGAACTCGCCGTCGTGATGGACCCGGGCCCGAACACCAGGGCAGCCGTCACGAATGCGGGGCCGATTCGCCATCGCGACCGTGCGTGCCCGGCCGCGGCTCCGGATGTCGTCTGTGAACTCATGATGCCCCTTTGCTCGTCATGTGGATGCACCAATTATGCAACCATGCTCATATAATTCGTCAAGCCCCACCCTCGAGAAATGCAGACTGTGCGGGCGGAATCTCACCTGCTCGTGTGCTAATTTTTCGACACGACCTGAGGAGGATCGTTGGAACAGCGCCAGATGCGATCGGTCGCCGCTCGCGCGGCGATGCGTCTGCGCGATCTCGGCCCCGCGACGCTCTCTGAGCTGTCCCGGGAACTCGACCTCTCACGCACATCCGTCGAGAACGCCCTTCCGCAGCTCTCGAGGAGCGGCCTGGTCGCGCTCGCGCCGGCGACGCAGGGGACAGGGGCGGGGCGACCGGCAAAGCGGTACCGGTTCGTCGCCTCCGAGGGTGTGGTCGTCGGGGTGGACGTCGGGCTCGCGAGTGTACGCGTGGTGGTTGCGGATCTTGCGGGCACCGTCGCCGCAAGTCGCCAGTTCGCCGGTATCGAAGAGGCGGGCAGCGGGGCGGACAAGCTGGTCGCCACGATCGAGTGCATCCGCGCAACGCTTTCCGAAGCGGGGATCCTCCAAGCGAGAGTGCGATCCATCGGCACCGCGCTGCCCGGAATCGTGAACGACCGCGGGCAGGTGGTGCGATCGATCGTGATCCCGGAGTGGACCGGCGCGGACATCGCCGCTCGTATGCGCGAGACGTTCGCCTGCCCAGTCACCGTCGACAACGGCGTCAGGCTCGCGGCCGTCGCGGAGCATCATCTGGGCGTGGCTCAGCTCATCGACGACATCCTCTATGTCTCCGTCGGCAACCGCATCGCGACGAGCCTCATCCTGAACGGTGTCCCGCGGCGGGGTGCGCACCACATCGCCGGCGATGTCGGCCGGGTGGCGTTTCGAGGGCTCAAGGCGCATACCGGCCGAATCGTCTGGGAGTCGGCGCCCACTGCGCGCGAAGTATTCGATCGCGCCGATGCCGGCGACAAGGCGGCCGTCGATGAGATCGCCCGGTTCGTCGACGAGGTGGCACACGGCATCGCCGTGCTGAGCATGGCGATCGACCCGGCGATGATCGTGGTCGGCGGCGGTCTTTCCGGTGCGCACGAGCGATTCCTAGGTCCTCTGCGCCGCGCGATCCCCGCGCAGGTCGGGTACCCGATCGATCTCCCCGTCGTCGAAGCCAGGCTGGGTGCCGATGCGCCGGCCCACGGCGCCCTCGTGCACGCATTCCGGACTCACGCCGACGACGTGTTCGGCATCGTGGGGATGTCCGTGCCACCGATCATTCCGAGTTCCGCCGGGCAGTGAGCGGGTCGGCGCCGCCCCGCGCCGTGCCGCCCCGCTCTCGCATGCGGGCGACGGTGTCGCCCGGCCGCCCCGTCTTGCCTCATGTCAATAGGTCCGGGAGCGATTGGTGCTTGCCTCAGGTAA
>NZ_FUIA01000017.1 GCF_900163665.1 Frigoribacterium sp. JB110 | reverse complement strand
CAGGGTGGAGATCCTGGAGTGAAAATGTAGGTGGCATTGCAGCGAATACCACATGGGAAATCTGACGCCACTATGCCGGTGCAGAATCGTCACGTTTCTTGGGTGGGTGCCGTCGCCAGACCCGGGTAAAATCGTCCACACGCTTCCATGATGTGACAGCGCCAGCTCCGTCAGTCTCGAGTTTCTGGAGTGCGGTCTCGAAGTCGGGATCGGCTGGGAGGTCGACGACCGTGGTTCCGCGCTCGAGCAGGTCGCGATAGGGGCTCGGGAGTTGTTGAATGTACTCCACGAGCTCATCAGTCCCACACTCAGACGCGCTCAGGTTGAGCATCGCAGCCTTCAGCGGCGTCGCAACGCCGCTCTGCTGGACAAGCTGAGCTGTGTCGTGAGGCAGCGGCGTCGAGGTTGTGGTTGCCCACTCTGCGGCTGCTTCGAGGACTTCGTCGGTGGCGTTCTGCGGGGCCTGGGGCAGTCCGTTGACGATCAGCGTTTTGATCCCGTCTTTGACGTGATCATCGCGCAGGAAGAGAGCCAGGACCGCTGGCGTGAGAGTGAGCTGCGTGAAGTAGTTTTCCGCGTCCGTCGAGCTGATGATGAAGGCTACTTGTGCTCCCTGGGACTTACTCAGTGCGGCGAACGTGTCGGGGTCATCCACGAGCAGTCCAGCTTGCATCAGACCTGAAATGAGTTCTGGTTCTCGTGCAGAGATTTTGCTGATCGCGAGGGGTGCGCGTGTGATCGACTTGGCTAGGTTCACGCGGCTGGCTACGGTGAGCTTCTTGACGTTCAGGAGCTGGGACGCAAGCAGATCTTGTTGCTCAGCGCTCGCATCACTCGCGTCGATAGACGGTTGAGCTTCCAAGAAGTCGACCAGTGCTTCGTCGATGGTGCATGCCGCGATGTATGCGTTGACGTTGGAGAAGTTGAGCGCGAAACGCTGGGCTCGAGCGAGCAACGTCTTGAGGCTGTCGGGGACGGCCGTGAGGTCTTGGACTTTGGCGCCCTTGGGAAGACGGGTGAGCAGTTGCATCGACTCTCCCGGTTCGGATGCCTCGACGGCTGTCATGATCTCGATGAGGGAGTCCATATTGCGGAGGCTTGGCTCAGACGGATTCGTGCCGTCGAGCGCGGCGAGGTACTCGTCGAAGTGCGCCAGGACGTGATCGGATACGTCGTGTCCTGCTTCGAAGACCTTGTCGATGCCGATCTCGTCAGTTCCGTCAAGGACGATTCGAAGGTTTTCTTCGGTGACTCGGTATTGACGTGCCGCAATGATTTCTTGGAGTGCTGTGCGGGACAGGTCTCGAAGCGACGGTAGTCGGACTCCAAGATGTTGGAGGACTTCGACGGTCCGAGTAGGTTCACGGGCGTCGTCGGTGAGGCTTTGGATCTTGTTGTAGTTGGCGGCGATGCGCTCGCGCACGGGTTCCGGTACTGGATATTCGGTGGCGAGATCGACTCCGTCAAGCGCCGCGATCGCGAGCCGTGTGATTTCATCTTTGGCCTGTTCAGAAATGAACACGAATACCTCATCCCACAAGGGGGCGAGGCGTTCGAAGAGCTGCTCTTGATGCTTACCTTCTGCGATGTATGCCTCGATGAATTCAGCACCGGATGGTCGGACCCACGAAAGGAGCTTCAGGTTGCGTTCGAGCCGCGTGTCGGAAGATTGGAGGAGCGTGTCGTACACGGCGATGTTGAAGAGACCGGTCGAGTTGAAGACTCCTGGGCCTCCTTCGCGCAGGACGGCTCCAACTTCTTCAGGTTTCAGTGGGTAGCGGTACGAGGGCTGTTCAGCGCGTACATGCTGGATGAGGAAGCTCATCGCGTCCGCGGAGGCCACCTGGCCATGGAACTCGGACATGTAGAGGTGGTAGTTGCGATCGATGTGTCCGTCAAGGATGAGATCCTCGAGGAGGGGGTCGGCTAGTGCCTCGACGTACGTCGTCCGGAAGTCAACTTCCGTCTTGTCCTTGCGGTGCAATTCTCGTCTTGGATCGGTGAGGGCGTGGAAGTCCGCGGAGCGAAGCCACTGCTGGAGACCCCGAAGGCGCTGCAATTCCGCGGTGTGCGCTGCCCGCTTCTGGACAGACCAACGTTCCGGCACCATTGTTCCTAGCTCGGCTCGCAACCCGGCGGCATCAATCTTGAATACTTCGGTTGAAGAGGCCAACACTTCGACAACAGCTCCCTTGTCGACGACGCTTTCCCAGAATGCCGAGGTGCTGATCTCGGT
>NZ_FUIA01000023.1 GCF_900163665.1 Frigoribacterium sp. JB110 | reverse complement strand
TCTGCTCGAAGCCGGCGGTTTCAGACCTCGACTACACCCTCGTTCGTGAAGAGCCTCATAACGCCATCCTGCCATGTCCGATTGCGTCCACGCCAAACTATAAGTAAGGTTAGCCTTACTAACATCATACTGACGGGGCCAACATGACAGATTCGATCAACCTCACCCAAGACGAGCTCGCAGGACTACTCGAGGTACTCAAACACCCCGATCATCAGCAGGGGCTCGAGGACCGCTATCTGACCGTCACCGCAATTGAGCACCGCGCACGAAAACTCACTCGTATCTCAGCGACGATTTCTGGCGACGACCCACTCAACGAATGGACTCTGGCAAATCCCACGGTCCGCGTCGCATTGCCGGAACCACCCGAGGAATTCGCCGCAATCCCCGGGGTACCAAAGACCACGACGCGGGTATACACACTCGTGGAAATCGATCCAGCAACCCGCACCGCGCAAATAGACCTCGTAGTGCACGCCGAAGCTTCTCCTGCGATGCGCTGGCTAGCGCAGCTCAGGATTGGCGACCGCATTGACATTGTCGGACCACGCCCGCACCGCACCCCCGGTGAGGGCACCCCGCGGGTGCTGCTTGCCGACTCCTCTGCGCTCCCCGCGGCGACGCGGCTCCTGCGCACCATGCCCCACGTGGACGAGACTTTCGTCTTTGCTGCCGTCCCGGAGGATGAGTTTGCTATCCTGCAACAGGAGATCTCCGCATTAGCAGAACCCATCACCGCGTTTCGAGTAGAGCCGCACGGCCAATACCCACTGGCCACTGCTTTCGCCGAATTCGATCTCACCACTGACGCCAGCGTGTGGGCGGCCGGCGAACGGGAAGATATGCGCGAAATTCGCCACCGCTGCAAACACCATCTCGGACTACTGTCCGAGCAAACACAGGTATTCGGCTACTGGAAATATGGGATGACGAACACCCGGCTGGACTTCGCCAGACTCCGGGCAACGCAAAAGGGGCTCGCAGCGGGGCGCGCATTCACCGATACCGACGACTTCGAGATCGAACTGTGAACGGCGAGACAAGAATTACGAGCCTGAAATCCGACAGATTCTCCACTCGTGCTCTGCTGACTTTCGTTGTACTCGGCGCGCTGGGCGCGATCATCGTCCACGTATCACGAATTCTCGGGGTCGCATTACAAGCCACGGTCCCGTGGCTAGCATTCCCGGCACCAGTCCCCTGGTTTCTGGGGATCCTCATCGCCGCCCTGCTGATTCAACGCAGCGGCGCGGCGCTGCTCACCTCGATTGTCACAACCGTCGCAGGCTTCGGCGCACTCGCCCTGTGCGCGGGCATCGTCATCGAACTCACCTTCTTCATTACCAGACGGTTGCGCTCACAAACCCAGCCCACCTGGCCCCCTGCCCGGTCCCAGTTCTGGCTGTGGTGGGCCATCCTGGCCTGCGCAATCGTGAGTCTGATGAGCTTCGGTTTCATGTTCTTCTACCAAGAGTTTCTGCTGCTAGACCCCAGCATCAAGCTACTCGCCCTCATCATTCGGGTTGGACTTGGCGTGCTCTACGGGTGGGGCGCCTGGGTCATGACCATCGGATTGCTACGTGCAAATGTGAACCCACAGCGCATCGTCGTCGCATGAGCCTCCCGAACTCGGCCGACCCTGGCCGCTACAACGTACGGATACAGCAGTTCACAATCGCCTACGATGGCGCAAATCCGGTGCTCAATATACCTTACCTGGAGCTGGTCAGCGGGAGCTACACGCTCATCACCGGACCCACCGGTTGCGGTAAGTCAAGTCTGGCACACGCACTGGTCGGGGTGCTTGAAGATATGACGACAGCTCGGGTTGCAGGCAGCATCAGCATGAACGGAACCCAGCTTGCAACCCTAGACTCAGCCCAACGCTCCGGTACGATCGCTGCGGTCTGGCAGCGCCCAGAAACCCAGCTTTTCGCCAGCACCGTCTTGGCAGAAGTCCGTGCCGGCCTCGACTTCCAACTCATAGCACCCAACGAGGCCACGTTCAGGGCGCGCAGAGCCCTGCACCTCGTCGGTCTGAGCCACATTGACGAATCCCGTAACCCACTGACCCTCTCGGGCGGCGAACAACAGCGACTTGCCCTCGCGTCAGCACTCGTGCTGCGAGCGCCTATCCTGGTGCTCGACGAGGTCGCGTCACAGTTGGATCGCACCGCAAGCCACCGGCTCGGAAAAATCATCAGGGAGATTCGGTCCGCTCGCCAGCTCACCGTCGTGGCGTTCGACCACCGTCCGGACCCACATCTGGAACATACCGATCGGGTCATCGTACTCGATGAGAACGGCAGAATCGCGCTCGACGACAAGCCCGCCAGTGTATACGGTGAGAACGTAGACTTCTGCCGCAGAATCGGCGTGCATCTACCCGCAAAAGAGACCTCGAGCAGTGACACAGACTTCGGCGCGTTGACCGTCCACCAGACAGCACCCGGTCTGACAACCCAGGCTCTTACGGTCGCCAGACGCAGCGCACTGTTGTTGCGAGACGCCACCCTCACACTTCCCCGAGGAGCAATCGCGCTGCTGCTGGGCCCAAACGGCGCGGGTAAGACCAGCCTGCTGGATGCGCTTGCCGGCGAGAAACGCGGGGTGCGCGGGCACATCGATCCGTCACGGCGGGTAAGGCTCACCAGAGGCATTGGGTACCTGCCACAACGCGGGAGCGAGCTCATGTTCGCCCACACCGTTCGGACGGAGCTACACCTGGCATTACCACCGGGGGCGCGTTCTAGTGCCGCGGAGATCGACGATATGTTGAACCGGGCGGGGCTCTTGTGTCTGGCCGAAGTGCATCCGCAGCACTTATCGGGCGGGCAACGACAGCGGCTCTCGGTGCTCCTCGCCGTCGCCGGAAGACCGGCATTTCTCCTGCTGGACGAACCTACGAATGCACAGGATGTGACTGGCACAGCACAGATTCGTGCGCTGTTAGCAGGAAATGCTCAGGATCGCGTCGCCGTCATCGCGACGCATGATGCGGGCTCCTTCCGCGGCATCGCCACTCATCACATCGAGCTACAAACCGGAATCGTCAAAGGGGTCTGGCAGATATGACCCGCTTCAACTCCCGCAGGTGGGTTCCGCATCCGCTGATTATCGTATTGCTCACCGTTCCCGCACAGCTCGCGGTATTGCTCGCCCAACGGCCCTGGTTCAGTATTACAGTGCTGGCGTGCTGTCTCTTGGTGACAGTGGTGACGAAACCCCGCTTTGCCGCTGTCTTTATCGCGGCGGCTGGCGCGCTATCCCTGGTTCTTTGGGTCGGGATGGGCCTGTGGCTGCCTCTAGAGGCCGCGACGAACGGGGCGTTGCGTATCGTTGCACTCAGCGCCCTACTCGTGGTGCCGTTTTTCTATGTGAACTGGCCGGTGCTGGCAGACTCGTTGATTGATCGGTTCCGTGTTTCCTATCGGGTCATGGACACCGTGCTACTCGGGGAACGTTTCACTATGCTCATGCGAGCTGACCTGCGCACCGCCCGCAGGATGGCTCGACTACGTGCCCGCGGGAGCATTCGTGGACAGACGCGATTATTACTGCGGACGACGCTGCCAGTTCTCGTGGCAAGTTTCCGGCATAGCGATGAGCTCGCTCTCGCCCTGGACACTCGTGGTTTCGGTGCCCATCCGAAACGCACGGTCCACCAGAGTCGACCGCTCCGAGCGTTCGAGCTGGCTATTCTCATCGCAGTATGGGTATGCAGCATTTTCATTGCCGTATTCCTCGAAAGAATGTAGAGGTGCCTGACAGGCAGCTTGCCCCCTGATCAATTCCAGGCAGCTTCGTATTGTTAATTCACCAGTTTGACGCCAGAGCCGCCCTCCCGGTGCAGACCGGGCCCGATCCCGACGCTACTGAACTGCGGTAATGAGCCGGAAATAGACTTGATAGTGGCCCCGTCAGTGCCCCACTAGGACCGTCGCTTCGCCGGGGCGGCCGCCGTGTCGGAGAGCACGACGCCCTCCGTGTCGTAGAGGCGCACTGGAAACTCGCTTGCGCTACTCATTCCGGCGGTGAATAACCAAGTATCTGTGTTGCCGTCATGTTGCACAAAAGCCACCTCCGCCAGGTCATCCTGCGGGGTGCATCTTCGCCAGGCACGCAAGCATCAGCAATACAGAGCTCGACATCCGCGCCCCGGGAAGCATCCTCCTGCACTGCTGAGTTGCTGAGTCTGTCAACCTTAGCTTGCTCCCGTAGTGCGACCCGGCTTTCACCCAGCCCAAGCCCGAACCGGCACGATCCTTCCAGCCCCCTACAGATCTATCAACGCATAACTTCGAGCCGACGATGCATCTCCCGTGAACCATGACTGTAACGCCAAACCAAGAGATTGACATGCTAAGTGCGGTGGTAGGCTCTGCCCAAACAGTATGGTCAGGCTGCGATTTTGGCCGGTGAAACTAAACCTGGATCCACCGATTAGATAAGCGATGTGCAGTTGCGACGCTGAGGAATCGATGGTGCGCGGTTGAGCGTTTTGGGGTCGTTGATGTCTCCCGGCCTGGCACCGGTTGTGTCCACTGATGGGTTTCCGAGCATTCCTTTCTGCTGCTCGGCCGGGCGCCCCTTTTCGGGCTGGGTGGTCACGGTGTGGCCAGCTGTGGTGGGCTCAGCGTGTTGTGCCATAGCCGGTCAAAGGCGGTGGCCCATTTCCAGTGCGTAGGTAAATGCAGGATCAGTTTGCGAGCCCGATGCGCAATCCGGGCGGGAATATTGACCAGTTTCTGGCGCAGGCTGACCGTTCTGGCATTGACCAGCTTGCCACCGGCAACACTGCCTGCTGCTCGCAGCAGATTGTGGCTGATGGCCGCGATGACTAGCCAGGCCGCGTTGGCATAAAACCGCCCGGAGGGCATGTGGGCTAATGGCCCGGCTTTGAGATCAGCAAAAACCTGCTCGACGACGGCATGTTGACGGTGGACTTTGTCTGCAGCCACCGTATCCAAGACAGATTGTTCGACGGTAGTAAAGAAGGCGTGATAACGGAACGTGTCAAACAGCTGGCCTTGAGCGGCTGCCAGTTTGGTGGTATTGAGTTCCGGGATGCGGCGGACCACCAACCGGCCAGCCAGTTGCTCCTCTTGGGCTTTGGACGAGAAGGCGGTGAAATCAATTTCAGCCACCTGCGCATCAGAGATCCATCGACCCGTTTCGTCGTCATAGATCGCCTGTGGGTAATTGATCCCTCTCCAGGCCTCGGCCGGGATGTGAGCAATAGCTTTCTTCACGGCAGCGTTTTGGGGCAGGGTCACTGAGTAGTGGACTCCAGCCGCGCGGACTGCTTTGGCGACGTTGGCACTATAAAAGGCCGAATCAAACCGCGCCAACACAGGGGTATCGGGATCGATGATGCGTTTGGCAGTGGCCAGGCTGTCACTGACTAATTTGTCAGCGCCTCGCACCGAATGAGCTGCCCCTTTGCGGCTCTTCTCGAACGAGGGTGTAGTCCGTTGAGCGCGTCGCTGTCCGTGTAGGAGTCGAGGTCTCCCTGAAGATGGAAGTTCCTACACTGCCCACCCGGAAGACCTCGACATGTCCCACCCTACTTTTGATGCGCCCTGCCTGACCACGT
>NZ_FUIA01000010.1 GCF_900163665.1 Frigoribacterium sp. JB110 | reverse complement strand
AATACCACATGCAATCTCTGACGCCACTACCGAGCATCAGCGACGGGGGAGTTGGACTGACCTCGACCCCATCGCGCCGCGATACCGGGGTGAGCGTTGTGCCGCATGAAATCAACGATCTAGGACATGTGACCTGTGGATAACTTCACCGCGATACCCTGACCTACAGGTTGCTTAGCGCTTTCGTTAGCACTTCTGGCGGCCGCACTGATTGCGTATGTGAGTTAATGGGCGAGGAGTGCGGGGATTGTGTGGCGTCGAGCCGTGAGTGCTGGGGTGATGGTCGCGATTCCGACGACGAGGAGTCCAGCGACGGCGACAAGACTAGAGATGCCGACCCCATACACCGGGGTGGCGGTGTCGCTGACCTGCATCAGTGCGGCCGTCGCGACGAGTCCGACCGCGCCGTAGACGAGTGCTCCGGTGAGGAACGCTGTGCCGACGTAGATGATGGTCTCGAAAGCTGCGCTGAGCGTCGTGGTAGCGAGGGTTCCGCCACCAGTTTCGATGAGCGCGTTGTCTCGGTCGCGGGTGCGTCCGGTCATGAAGATCACCGCTGCCGCGCCGAGCGCGGCGATCAGAAGTGCGGGGCCGATGATGGTGAAGATCGACGCATGGTTGATGGTCATGTTCTGGGTTCCGCCGCCTTCGAGCGTAGTTCCGGCGGTCATGAACAGCGTGTACAGGCTGCCGGTAAGGGCGATGCCGACCATGAGCGGGGTGACCGCTGCGGTGCTCTGCGTGAGGCGGTACCGGCATCCTGTGCGGGCGAGGAACCAGGCCGGTGACCAGGAGGCTGGGATGATCGCTGTCCAGGCGCGGAGGATGAGCGGGTAGACGAAGGGCCCGAGCGCGGCGATCAGGGCGGTGAGGGCGATGCTGAACAGTTGTGCCCCGCTGACGATGCCCGCGATGCCCATACTCCCATCAGGATCATCAGTCACCATCCTTGCGATCAGGGGGGCGGCGATCACGTTGATGCCGAGAATCACTGTGGCGAGCGTCGCCACTCCTACCCCGATCCAGCGCATCACGGCGAGGCGCGCGCGGGGCTCCTCGGGCTCTCTCACGGCTTCGATCGCGGGCACCCGTCCCGCGCGGAACGCACCGCGCAGTCCCGAGACGATCACGAGCGTCAGAGCAATCCCAACCGTCCATGCCACCGTGCTGGCACCGAACACAACGGGGAGGTTCCGCAGGGAAGCTTGCTGCCCAGCGAGGGAGAGGAACACTCCCGCCGTCAACCGTCCAAGGATCAGCCCGGCACCCGTACCGGTGAGGGCGAGCAGGCAAAGCTGGATCAGCACGACCAAGGTCACTTGACGCGGGAGGATTCCAGCCAGTTGCAGAAGCGCGTAGCCGCGCCTGCCCGAACTGATCGCAAGATTCGTCGTCGCTCCGGTGACCGCGACTGCGGCAAGCACCGTGAACAGGATCGTGCCCTGCGTCATCGACACCAGCGAATCACCATCGGCTGGGCTGAGGGTCGCCGCCGTCTCAAACTGGGATATGACAGCGGACAGCACCATCGTCGCCACGGCGATCATGAGAAGACCGCCGATCCAGAGTCTCCATTCCCGCACGAGTTCCTTGGCGGCGACGATCGCGATCATGCGGCCAGCGATTCCTCTCCTGCGGCGCGCACCGCGTCCAGCACTGCCTGCGCGCTCGGCTTATGAAGCTCCGCGTGGATGGAACCATCGCGCAGCACGAGCACCCGATCGGCGCGTGCGGCCGCTTCGAGGTCATGCGTGACCAGTACCACGCTGCGCGCTCCGGAAGCTGTCTCGCGCAACAGGGAAAGCACTTGCGCCCCGGTCGTAGTATCGAGCGCCCCGGTCGGCTCGTCAGCGAACACGAGCGAAGCGCCTGACGCGAGCACCCGTGCGATAGCGACACGCTGCTGCTGACCGCCAGAGAGCTTGCTCGGCAAGAACCCGGCTCGCTCCGTGAGCCCGACCGCGTCAACTGCGGCGCTTGCATCGGCTGCCGCGCCCCGCTTACGAGCGATCCGTGCAGGAAGTGCCGCGTTCTCCATCGCGGTGAGCGACGGCACCAGATTGTAGGACTGGAAGATGAACCCCACACGATCCCGACGCATCTTCGCCAAAGCGTTTCGGCTCAGCGCCGCGATGCTCTGCCCGAACATACTCACCCCGCCAGCCGATGCCGGTTCCAGCCCTGCCAGGCAGTACAGCAGCGTGGACTTCCCCGAACCTGATGGCCCCACGATCGCGACCATCTCACCGGGGTTCACTTGGAGCGATACGTTGCGCAGCACCGCCACGGGCGGCTGCCCCTTCACCGTCTCAAACGTCTTCTCAAGATTCACGCACGCGACCAGCGGCGATGCATCGGATGCATTCGGAACAGGAAGGCTCATACAGCAATCTAAGCCCATCCTTACCCGCGCCCGCTGAAAGCCCTCACGATTCTCCAGACAGCCCCCGCTTCCAACTACGGAAACCCCTACCCCCTCAAGCGATCAACCGGCTCACCCCGCTTGCACCCCTAACCCCTTCTGTTCTTCTGACTGCACGCAGGTTACGGCCGTAGAGATGGGCTTGCATCGAGGGGTGAAATTCCTGGTCAGGGTGGAGATCCTGGAGTGAAAATGTAGGTGGCATTGCAGCGAATACCACATG
>NZ_FUIA01000024.1 GCF_900163665.1 Frigoribacterium sp. JB110 | reverse complement strand
AGGCCAGCCCTCCGGGCTAGCCACCTCAGATGTCACCTATCCGTGCAGCAGACCCACATGCCCTACGCCCCCGCAGGCCGGGTCGAGAAGCTCGTCGCCGACTACTACCAGCGCATCACCCTCACCCCAGCCATGACCGACGCACTCCGGGGCATGCTCACCCACGAATTCGACCAGCTCACCGCGGGCACGAACCAGTCCATCCGAGACCTCACCGACCGCCGCAAACAGATCCTCACCGAGCAGGACAAGCTCCTCGAAGCCCACCTCGCCGACGCACTGTCACTGGACCAGCTGGGGAAGTTCCAGACCCGGCTGCGCGCCGAGCTCGAGGGCATCGAAGCGCAGATCGCCGAACACCACAACGACTACCAAGGAGCCCGCGACCTCATCGACGGAGCCCTCGACCTCGCACGCGACTTCGCACGCATGTATGAGCGGTGCGACGAGCAGAACAAGCGCCTCGCGAACCAGACCTTCTTCACCCGCATCTACCTCAACGAGGGCGACACACTCACCGCCGACACCGCCGCGCCCTTCGCCACCATCCTCGACGACACCACGAAGCAGCAAGCCATCACCTGGGCCGAAGCACACACGGCCTCAGACGAGAAGAGCGATGTTGTAACCCAAGACCTGTTTCCTCAGGCCCGGGTTACAACATCGCTCATTGAGTGCGGGCGGCGGGACTCGAACCCGCACGCCGTGAAGCACAGGAACCTAAATCCTGCGTGTCTACCAGTTCCACCACGCCCGCGCGGATCCATTCTATGGGGCCGTCCAAGGCACCTACGGGGCGTCCCGCACTCGTAGGCTGATGCTCGTGAGCATTTCGAAGGTCATCGTGGTCTGCACAGGGAACATCTGCCGTTCGCCGATGGGGGAGGTGGTCCTGCGAGAGCGCCTGGCTGAGGGCGAGATCGATGCGGATGTCGTCTCATCCGGAATCAGCTCGGAGGAGCTGGGCAACCCGATCGACCCGCGTGCAGCCGAAGCGCTGGCGGCTCGCGGGTACGAGGTGCCGCGGCGGACGGCGCGCTGGGTCGGCGACACGGACGACGTCTCCGGCGACCTGATCCTGGCGATGACCCGACAGCACCGCGACGCGCTGATCCGCCGCGGTGCTGATCCGGCACGGACGCGGCTCTGGATGGAGTTCGTGCCGGGTGCAGATGATGCCGACGTCTCCGACCCGTGGTTCGGCGACCGCGACGGCTTCGAAGAGACACTCGATCTCATCGAAGCCGCCGCACCGCAGATCGTCGACACGATCCGCGCTTCGCGGACGTAAGGCGATCACCGCAGCCTGCGCCACAGCGCCGCCCAGTGCTCGGGGCGCAGGTCGCGCGGGCGCCCGTCGCCGTGCACGCCCGCATCGCGCAGCGCGCGTTTGGTGCGGTTCCGGTCGACACGGGCGGCACGCGAGATGAGCGCGGTGAGCGAACCGCCCCTGCCCGTGAACACGTTGCTGACGAACGACGTGTACGCGGTGCGATCGCTGTCGGGCACCAGCGGTTCGTCGCGTCGGGAGATCCGGAGGATGCCCCCGTCCACACTCGGCTGAGGAGCAAAACCCCACGACGGCACGCGTCCTGCGAGGTCGAATGCGAACCAGGGCGCGGACTGCGCGGTCATCATCGTGCCTCCGCCGACTCCTGCGCGTTTGCGAGCGACCTCCCACTGGGTCAGCAGGATCGCCGTTCGCCACGACCGGCGGCCGAGCAGCCGACGGAAGATCGGCGTCGTCAGATGGAACGGCAGGTTTCCGACGATCACCGGGTCGGCGAGCGGGTGCGTGAGCACATCTGCGTGGTGCACACGGACACCTGGCAGTGACGTGCGCAGCCGGGCGACGCGATGCTCGTCGATGTCGATCGCCGTGACGGGGCGGTTCAGCCGAGCGAGGCGCGCGGTGAGCGCGCCGTCACCGGCGCCGAGCTCGAGTATGGCGCCGGACGTGTCGGAGACCAGCGACGTGATGCGGTGCAGAGTGGGGCGGTGGTGAAGGAAGTTCTGGCCGAGTTCGTGTCGGCCGCCAGAGGCAGAACGAGGCAAGTCGCGCTCCAAGAAGAGAAGTTGGAGCGCCTCGAGACAGGGCGAGCGCAGAATGCGAGAAGTCGCCGATCCGAGGCGCAGTGGAATCTCGGATGGACGGCGCGCGATAAGAGGGGTAAGCGAGCGCGCCGTCAGGCGCGGCGGTCGCGAACCATGCGGTCACACGCCATCAGCGACGTGCAGATCAGACTTCCCATGCGGGCAGGCTATCACGTGACCACGCCGTGATCCGGCGAGAGCGGCGCGCGGCCTGCCTGTGGATAATTTCTGCAGGGTCGACACGATCTGAAGTAGACAGGAAGGCGTGAGCGCTGTTCCTGCTGACCTGACCGATCGCATCCGGGCGCGTCTGCGTGCCGAGAGCATCGATCCGTCGCGCGACGGGGAATCGACCAGGCGTCTGGTCCGCGTCGAGGTGCGCCGCCACAACGACATCGCCTCGGCACGCGGGTTCGCACCCATCGATGACGAGACGGAGTGCGAACGGGAGGTGCTCGCGGCGCTGTCGGGGTACGGGCCGCTCGAGCCCTATCTCACCGACGACACCGTCGAGGAGCTGTGGATCAATGCGGCAGACCGGATCTATGTGGCGCGCGACGGGCGCAGCGAGCGCGTGCCGCTGCGCCTGAGCGAGAACGAGGTGCGCGAGCTGGTCGAACGCATGCTGCATTCCGCCGGTCGACGGGTCGACCTCAGCCAGCCTCTCGTCGACGCCTCGCTTCCCGATGGTTCACGGCTTCACGTCGTCATTCCGGACGTATCCAGGAAGAACTGGCTGGTCAACATCCGGCGCTTCCTGCCGTCCTACCGCAGCCTCGAGGATCTCGTGCACGCGGGCTCGGTCGACATCGAAGCCGCCTCGCTGCTGCGTGAGGCCATGGCCGCAGGCCGCAGCATCATCGTGTCCGGCGCGACGCACGCCGGTAATACCACATGCAATCTCTGACGCCACTACCGAGCATCAGCGACGGGGGCGTTGG
>NZ_FUIA01000026.1 GCF_900163665.1 Frigoribacterium sp. JB110 | reverse complement strand
GGACGCTCCCAGCCCTGCGACTCCCGCCGCAGCCCTCCGGGGCAACTTCCTCAGCTTAACCGAGCTGTTGGCGCCTCGCAATTCGACACGCCGTAAGTTCGGGAAGCTTCATTCTTCCGCCACCTCATCCGATCGGAACCGTTTGAGGCAACTTCAGTAGCCTAACTCTCCTCTGTGACTGCCGCAACTTGCGACACGCCGTGGAGTCGAGATCCTCATCCTATCGCGTTCCAGCTGAGCTGTCACGAGATGTTCCGGATGAGTCCGTGTCGCCGTCTTGGGATGGGAACCTTCCGGCTCAACCTCACCTCTTGGCGGCGACAAGAGAAAACATTACGGGGATCCGGCCATCGCGGCAAATCCTCACGCCTCATGGCGTGTCGCGCGCGACCGCCCGCTCATGCGATGAAGACGCCGGCGAGCGACTTCTTGCCGCGCTTGATGACCGACACTCCCCCGGGGAGCGTCCCCCGTACGGTTGCGTCGTCTGCGGTGACCCGTTCGCCGTCGAGCGTGACGCCGCCCTGCGCGATCGCGCGCCTGGCTTCGGATGTCGATGACACCAGCCCCGTCGCGACGAGTGCGCTGATCACCGGGGTGTCAGCGTCGAGTTCCGCGTGCGGGAGCTCGCGCAGCGCGGCGGCCAGCGTGCCGGCGTCGATCGCGGTCAGATCGCCCCGACCGAACAGCGCATCGGAAGCCGCGATCGCCGATGATGTCGCCTCCGCACCATGCACCAGCGTGGTCACCTCGAGAGCGAGCCGCTTCTGCGCAGCGCGTCGGAACCCCTCCTCCGCGACGAGGCGCTCGTACTCCGCGATCTCGCCCTGAGGGAGGAATGTGAACACCTTCATCAGCTTCACGACGATGGCGTCATCGACATTGAGCCAGAACTGGTACATCGCGTACGGGCTGCACATCTCGGCGTCGAGCCAGATCGCGTTCCCCTCGCTCTTGCCGAACTTCTTGCCGTTCTCGTCGGTGATCAGCGGGGTGCCGAAGGCGTGCACCGACGTACCGGTGACCTTGTGCACGAGGTCGGCGCCGCTGGTGAGGTTGCCCCACTGGTCGCTGCCGCCCGTCTGCAGCACGCACTCGTAGCTCTCGTGCAGGCGCAGGTAGTCCATGCCCTGCAGGATCTGGTAGCTGAACTCGGTGTAGCTGATGCCCGCGTCGGAGTTCAGCCGCGCGCTCACCGTCTCCTTCTTGATCATCGTGCCCACACGGAAGTGCTTGCCGATGTCCCTGAGGAAGTCGATTGCGCTCAGCTGCGCCGTCCAGTCGAGATTGTTCACCATTCGAGCCGCGTTCTCGCCGGAGAAGCTGAGGAAGCGCTCCACCTGGCCGCTCAGCCTGGCGACCCAGCCTGTGACGGTCTCCGCGTCGTTGAGCACTCGCTCCGCTGTCTGCTTCGGATCGCCGATCAGCCCCGTTGCCCCGCCGACGAGGCCGAGCGGACGGTGGCCGGCCAGCTGCAGTCGCCGCATCGTCAGCAGCTGCACGAGGTTTCCCAGATGCAGGCTGGGCGCCGTCGGGTCGAAACCGCAGTAATAGGTGATCGGATCGCCGCCCAGGACGTCACGAAGAGCGTCGCGATCGGTGGACACGTGCACGAGGCCGCGCCATTCCAACTCGTCGAAGACGTTCTCGAACGAGGGGTCGTTCGTCTGCTCTGCGGTTGCTGTGTCGGTCACCCATCCAGTTTAGTGGCTGGACCGCGCCCGTCCGGTGCCCGTCGACCGCTTCGTCGCGCTTCACTGCGCGCCCTGGCTGTCGAGGGTCTACAGCCCGAGCGCGTGCACCGCGTGCTGGGCGCGCTCGACCAGCTCAGCACGCTGCTCGACGACGCGCTCCGGCGCCGTACCGCCGACACCGCGGCGCGACTCCACGGAGCCGGTGATCGTGAGCACGTCCCTGACGTCGGGCGTCAGATGGGCCGACACCGAGGCGAGCAGCTCATCGTCCGCGTCCTCGAGGCCGATGCCGAGCCCTTCGCAGGCGCTCACGAGCGCACCGGATATCTCGTGCGCATCGCGGAACGGCACGCGATGCTTGACGAGCCACTCCGCCACGTCGGTGGCGAGCGAGAAGCCCTCGGGTGCGAGCTCGGCCATCCGCTCCGTGTTGAAGGACACGGTGGCGACCATGCCGCGGAATGCCGGAAGCACGACCTCGAGAGTGGCGACGGAGTCGAACAGCGGCTCCTTGTCCTCCTGCAGGTCGCGGTTGTAGGCCAGCGGCAGCGCCTTCAGCGTCGCCAGCAGACCCGTGAGATTGCCCACGAGGCGACCGGCTTTGCCTCGCGCCAGTTCCGCTATGTCGGGGTTCTTCTTCTGCGGCATGATGCTCGAACCGGTCGAGTACCCGTCGTCGAGCGTGACGAAGCCGAACTCGCGCGTGTTCCAGAGGATGATCTCCTCCGAGATCCGCGACAGGTCGATGCCGATCTGCGCGGCGATGTACGCGAACTCCGCGGCGACGTCGCGTGCAGCCGTGCCGTCGAGTGAGTTCTCACTGGGCCGGTCGAGACCGAGCTCCGTAGCGACCAGCTGCGGATCGAGCCCGAGCGTGGAGCCCGCGAGAGCTCCCCCGCCGTACGGCGAAACGGCTGCGCGCGAACGCCAGTCGCGCAGGCGCTCGAGGTTGCGCACGAGCGGCCAGGCATGCGCCTGCAGGTGGTGCGCCAGCAGCACGGGCTGCGCGTGCTGGAGGTGCGTCCTACCTGGCAGGATCGCGCCGGGGTGTGCCTCCGCCTGCGCGACGAGCGCGTCGATGAGGCCGAGCAGCTCGCGCGCGATGACGCGGGCGTGGTCGAGCAGGTACATCCGCACGAGCGTGGCGATCTGGTCGTTGCGGCTGCGCCCGGCGCGCAGACGCCCGCCGAGGTCGGCGCCGAGTTCGGCGATCAGCGCGATCTCGAGCGCGCCGTGCACGTCCTCATCTTCGGCACGGGGGCGCAGCGTTCCGTCCTCGAAGCGGCGCAGCAGGGCGTCGAGGCCCTCGTGCATCCGGCGCTCCTCGTCTTCTGTGAGGTAGCCGGCCGCGGCGAGCGCCTTGGCGTGCGCGTGCGAGCCCGCGAGGTCGTACGGGGCGAGAGCCCAGTCGAATTGGGTGGAGCGACTCAGCTCCTGCAGTTCTGGCGAAGGTCCGCTCGCGAATCGCCCTCCCCAGAGGGTTCCGTCGCCGGTCTTGCCCGTGGTGCTGTCGCCAGTGGTGCTCACGGTCCAAGGCTACGGCATGCGCGTGCCGCTCCCCCATCCCGCCGCGGCGCGCGAGGCCGCCCCGATCGCCAGTTCGAGAGGGCCGCGCCCGATCAGCAGGGTCCATGCGGTGCACACGGCGATGGTGCACAGGGTGAACGGCCAGAACGGCTCGAGATCGCGGAACGCCCCGAGCGGAGCAGCCTCACCCGACGTGGCCGCCCACCACACCACGAACTGGGCCGTGTACGCCGTCAGCGGCATCGCGCCGACGGCGCGCAGCGGGATCGCGAGCCACCGCGCCGGGGTCCGACATGCCAGCACGCACGCCGCGACGACCGCCACGGCGAAGCCGCCGGAGCCGACGGACTCACCCAATCCGCTCGAGTGAGGCGCATCGGTGAGCGCCTGACCCCATGGAAGGGAGCGCGAGGCAGGCGCAATCACCGCGTATCCGATCACTGCGAGAGCTGTGCCTGAGCACAGCAGCGCGATCAGCACGCGCCAGTCGTCCAGCCGAAGCCGACCGATGCCCATGCCCGCGGCGATGAACGCCGCCCACAGCGGAACCGGATAGTGCCAGCCGAGGGCCGTGGCCGCGTACCCGCCTGATTCCGTCTCCCACCATGCTGAGGCGTTCGCCGCATGCACGATGAACGGCCCGACGAGTGCGATCGTCGCAGCCGTACCGAACAGCGCTGGTGCCCGCCAGCGCAGCGCGGGGATGGCGAGGAGGAACAGCAGTCCGTACGCGGGCAGGATCACGTAGACGGGCACAGGCGTCAGTGCGAGAGCGATGCCGAGCAGCCAGATGCACCCGGCACGCGCGAGCATCCTGATTCGAGCGGTCGCCGCTTGCCTGCGCGGGATCGGCGATGCTCCCCCGGATACGAGCGCAATGGAAACGCCTGCCAGCACGGCGAACAGAATGGATGAGCGCCCGTCGGCGATGCCATGCCACGTCGACTGCACGGTCCACATCAGCGGCGGCAGCGGCAGCATGTGCGCCGCGAACATCCCGACGACGGCTGATCCGCGCGCAAGGTCGATGCCCGGCATGCGCCCATCGGCGTCGAAGCGCTCCCAGCGCGAACGGACCCATCCGGACCGCGCCCCTGCCGTGCGCGGCGGAGATGGTCCGGATGATCGCATGGTCGGCCTCACTGCCGCCTGGTCACGCCACCGTATGCGCTCGCTGCTGTTCGAGCAGCCACGCCAGCAGCGCCTTCTGCGCGTGCAGGCGGTTCTCTGCTTCGTCCCAGATGACGCTCTGCGGCCCGTCGATGACTGCGGAGTCGACCTCGTAGCCGCGGTCGGCGGGGAGGCAGTGCATGAAGATCGCGTCATCGTTCGCGAGAGCCATCAGCTCCTCGGTGATCTTGTAACCGCCGAGATCGTCGATGCGACGCTGCTTCTCCTCCTCCTTGCCCATCGACACCCAGGTGTCCGTGATCACGACGTCCGATCCGGCCGCGGCCTCGCGCGCGTCGCTGAGCAGTGTCACCGATCCGCCCGTCTCGCGTGCGAGAGAGACGGCGTCGGCGACGACATCAGCCCGGGGGAAGTACGCGGCGGGTGACGCGATGCGCACGTGCATTCCCGCCATCGCACCGGCCAGCACGTACGAATGCGCCATGTTGCTCTGGCCGTCGCCGAAGAACGTCAGCGTCCTGCCTTCGGTCCCGCCCTTGTGCTCGCGGATGGTGAGCAGGTCGGCGAGCAGCTGGCAGGGGTGGAAGTCATCGCTGAGCGCGTTGACGACCGGCACCGTCGTACCGTCGGCGATCTGCTCCAGGCCCGCCTGAGCGTAGGTGCGCCAGACGATGGCCGCCACCTGCCGCTCGAGCACTCGCGCCGTGTCGGCCGGTGTCTCCTTGCCGCCCAGCTGACTCGACGCCGTGGCGATGATCAGCGGCGAGCCGCCGAGGTCCGCGATGCCCACCGCGAACGAGACGCGCGTGCGCGTCGATGATTTGTCGAAGATCACGGCGACCGTCTGGGGGCCGTCCAGCGGCTTGTGCGAGAAGCGGTCGCGCTTCATCTCGGCGGCGAGCGACAGAATCTCGTTCTGCTCGGCCGGCGTGATGCTGTCGTCGCGCAGGAAGTGACGGGTCATACTGTCGTCTCCGAACTCTGGCTTGCGGCGTTCAGCGCGTCGCCGAACCTCCGAATGAAATCTTCGATCTCGGGGTCGCCCACGGTGAACGCCGGAGCGATCCGGATGGTGTCAGGCGCCGGCGCGTTCACGATCAGACCGCCGTCGAGCGCGTGTGCGACCACGTCGGCGGCGATCGGCCGCTCCAGAGCGATGCCGATGAGCAGTCCAGCCCCGCGTGTGCCCGAGACCCCCGGCAGTGCGGAGACCGCCTCGCGCAGCTGCGCACCGCGGCGGGTCACGTTCGCGAGCAGTCCTTCGTCCTCGACGTGGGCGAGCACTCGATCGGCGACGTGGCTCGCCAACGGGTTGCCGCCGAAGGTCGAGTTGTGCATTCCAGGTGCGAACAGGTCGCTCGCGCGGCCGAACGTGATCAGGCCGCCCAGAGGGAAGCCAGCGCCGACCGCCTTGGCGAAGGTCACCGCGTCCGGCAGCTCCCCGTCCGGGAGCATGCCGGGCAGCTGGAAGGCGAACCACTCCCCCGTGCGCCCCGACCCCGTCTGCACCTCGTCGAGGATCAGCAGCGCGTCGTGCCGGCGCGTGAGTTCACGGGCGCGGGCGAGGAAGCCATCCGGCAACTCGCGGACACCGGCCTCGCCCTGAATCGGCTCGATGAAGATCGCCGCGACGTCGTCTGCGGCGAACGCGTGCTCGAGGGCGTCGAGCGTCGGCTCGATGGTCCTGGTGTCTGGAAGCAGCGGCGCGAAGGGATCCTGGTACGCGGCCTTGGGCGTGATCGACAGTGCGCCGATCGAGCGGCCGTGGAACGCGCCGGCCAGCGACAGGATCGCTGTCTTCCCCCGCGGGTTGCCGTGCAGACGCGCGAGCTTCAGCGCTGTCTCGTTGGCTTCGCTTCCCGCGTTGGCCAGGAACACCCGGCCGTCCTCTCCGGTTCCCGCCAGCCGCTTCAGGCGTGCGGCGAGGTCGAGCTGCGGCTGTGAGGCGAACAGGTTCGACACGTGGGCGAGCTTCGCCGCCTGCTCGGCGACAGCGGAGACGAACACCGGATGCGCGTGGCCGAGGCTGTTGACCGCGATGCCGCCGAGGAAGTCGAGGTGCTCGCGGCCGGCGTCGTCGGTCACGTACGACCCGGAACCGCTCTCGAACAGGCGCGGGCGGCCCCCGAGGCTCATCAGGTCGCGCTCTGCGGCCACCTTCCAGTTCGCATCGCTCATGCCGACACCTCCGTACCGATTCCGTCGCTGGTGAACAGTTCCACGAGCACCGAGTGCGGCACGCGCCCGTCGATGATCGATGCTTTCCGCACGCCGTTCTCGACCGCGTCGAGGCAGGCCTGCATCTTCGGGATCATGCCGGACTCGAGTTTCGGCATGAGCTCGCGCAGTTCGCTCGCCGACAGGTGCGAGACGAGCGAGTCGCGGTTGGGCCAGTCGGCGTAGAGGCCAGGCACGTCCGTCAGGACGACGAGCTTCTTCGCGCCGAGAGCACGGGCGAGCGCGCTGGCTGCGGCGTCCGCGTTGATGTTGAGCGTGTGGCCTGGATGATCGAGATCCGGCGCGACGCCGGCGATGACGGGGATGCGCTCCGCCGCCAAGTGGTCGAGCACGGGCTGCGGATCGACCTCGGTGACGTCGCCGACTCGGCCGAGGCTCTCCTCGACGCCATCGATCACCACGCCGCGGCGACGCCCGCCGAACAGCGCAGCGTCTTCGCCGGAGAGGCCGACGGCGAATGGGCCGTGCGAGTTGATCTTCGCCACGAGCTGCGGATTGATCTGCCCGGTGAGCACCATCCGGACGACGCTGATCGCCTCGGTCGAGGTGACGCGGTAGCCGCCCTTGAACTCGCTCGGGATGGCGAGTCGGTCGAGCATGCTGGAGATCTGCGGTCCCCCGCCGTGCACGACGACGGGCTTGATGCCGACGTAGCGCAGGTAGGCGATGTCCTGTGCGAACGCGTCCTGCAGCTCCTCGGAGATCATCGCGTTGCCGCCGTACTTCACGACGACGACCTCGTCGCGGTACTTCTTCAGCCACGGCAGCGATTCGATCAGCGTGGTCGCTTTGAAAGCGGCCTGTTCCGGTGTGGTCTGCTGGAGATCGATCTCGCTCATGAGCTGTATGCGCTGTTCTCGTGGACGTAGGCGTGCGTGAGGTCGTTGGTCATCACGGTCGCCTCCGCCTCGCCGACCCGCAGATCGATGTCGACCAGGGTCGTGCGACCGGAGAGGTCGACCTCTTCGCGAGGCTGGTCGGGGCCGCCGCCGGTGCACACCCGCACACCGTTCATCGTCACGTCGACGTCGTACGGGTCGAACTCGGCGTCGGTCGTGCCGATCGCGGCGAGCACGCGCCCCCAGTTCGGGTCCTCTCCGAAGATCGCGGTCTTGAACAGGTTGTTGCGCGCGACGGAGCGCGCAACGGTGACGGCGTCCTCCTCGTTCACTGCATGCAGCACCCGGATGAAGATGTCGTGGCCCGCACCCTCGGCGTCGGCCATCAGCTGGGTCGCGAGCGACATGCACGCCTCAGTGAGTGCCGCACGGAACGCGTCAGCATCCGGAGCGCGCCCGGATGCCCCGCTCGCCATCAGGGTGACCTGATCGTTGGTCGACATCGCGCCGTCGGAGTCGAGGCGGTCGAAGCTCACGCGGGTGGCGGCACGCAGGTGCGCGTCGGCCTCCTCGCTGGTGAGCTGTGCATCGGTGGTCAGCACGACGAGCATCGTGGCGAGCCCTGGGGCGAGCATGCCCGCACCCTTCGCCATGCCCCCGATCGTCCATCCGTCGCCCGTGATCTCAACGGTCTTGGGAACCGAGTCGGTCGTCATGATCGCGTGCGCCGCGTCGTCGCCTCCGTCTGCGGACAGGCGCGAGATCGCGTCTGCGGTGCCGGAGAGCACCTTGGTGCGGAAGATCTCGTCGCCCGTGCCGATCAGGCCGGTTGAGCACACCTGGATGCCCACGGCCCCGACGCCGAGCAGCTCGGCCGCCCGTTCCGCTGTCTGGTGCGTGGTCTGGAACCCGAAGTCGCCGGTGAAGCAGTTCGCTCCGCCCGAGTTGAGCACGACCGCGTCGGCTGCACCCGCCTTGATCGCCTGCTGCGACCAGAGAATCGGGTTCGCCTTGGCACGGTTCGACGTGAACACCGCCGCCGCCGTTCTCTGCGGGCCGCGGTTCACGATGACGGCGACGTCCTTCTTGCCCGTGGACTTCAGGCCGGCTGCGACGCCTGCCGCCTCGAAGCCCGCTGGTGCGGTCACGCTCACGGTGCGACTCCGTTCGTCGTCAGCGCCGTGGACTCGTCGAGACCGAGCGCGATGTTCATGGATTGGATGGCGGCCCCCGCTGTGCCCTTGGCGAGATTGTCGACGGCGGTGACGACCGTGACCCGGTTCGCGCTGCGATCGATGGCGAGGCCGATCAGTGCGGTGTTCGCGCCGGCGACATCGGCCGTGCGCGGCATCCGCCCTTCTGGCAGGAGCTGCACGAAGTGCTCGTCACCGTATGCGGACTCCCACGCGTCGCGGATCTGCGCATCGGTGGCGCCGTCGACGATCGGGGCCGACGAGGTGGCGAGAATGCCGCGCGACATCGGCACGAGCACAGGTGTGAACGAGATGCGGGGGTCGCTCGCCCCCGCCGCGCGCAGCGCCTGCTGGATCTCGGGGATGTGGCGGTGCGTGCCGCCGACGGCGTACGGGTTCGCTGTGCCGAGCAGCTCGGCCCCGAGCAGGTGCGGCTTCAGGCTCCTGCCCGCACCGGAGGGCCCGACGGCGAGCACGCTGACGATGTCTCCCGCATCGATCACGCCGGCAGCCACGCCGGGGACGAGCGACAGCGACACCGTCGACGCATTGCATCCGGGGGCGGCGATGCGGGTCGCACCGCGCAGACTCTCGCGCTGCTTGGCTCCGCTGATCAGCAGCTCAGGCACGCCGTACGTCCACGGCTCGTGGAAGTCTCCGCCGTAGAACGCCGCCCACTCGGCCTCGCTGGTGAGACGGTGGTCCGCCCCGGCATCGATCACGAGCGCCGCATCGCCGAGCGCGTCGGTGTACTGACCCGACTGCCCGTGCGGGAGCGCGAGGAAGACGACGTCGTGACCGGCCAGCACATCCGGTGTGGTCGGCTGCAGCGTCAGGTGGCGCAGCGACCTGAGGTGCGGCTGGTGATCGACGAGGTCGTCGCCGGCGTTCGAATGCGCGGTGACCGTGCGGATCTCGATGTCGGGATGGCCAGCGAGCAGGCGCAGGATCTCGCCGCCCGCGTAGCCAGAAGCGCCGGAGACAGCGACCGAATACGTCATAGTTCCTACCTTAAGTCCGTGCGAGTGGGTTGCCGTAACGGCGACACCGCTCCCTCACGCAGACACGAAGGTTCGCAGTGCCGCCCAGACTCGGCGGGCACGCGGACGGCGCGCGACGACGCTGCTCGGTGAGAGCGGCGAGACGGTCGCGGTCGATGCCATGGCGACGACGTTAGCAGACCCGTCTCGGAGATCCGCCGTCCAGCGGAGAGCACGGCTCGGATCTCCGTCGCGCGGCGGAGGCGCGTGACGCAGCAGCGGGAGACGATCGGTGCATGAACGCTTCAGACCTGTACTCACCGCTCGATGTCAGAGAGGGCGTCCCGCCGCAGCGCGTTCCCTGGGGGCCCGTCGCGTGCTACCTCCTGATCGCCTTCGGGCTCGGCTGGCTCGTCTGTCTGCCGCTCTGGCTCGGTGACGGCCTCGCCTCTCCGCTGTTCGGGGTGCTGGTGCCCGCCCTCATGTTCACGCCGACCGTCGCGGCGCTGATCATGACGTTCACGACCGTCAGGAAGGGAGCCAGGGCCCGCTGGCTCGGCCTGCTGCCGTTCCGGCCCGTCGCACGCAAGATCTGGCTCTTCCTGCTTCTGCCCGTCGCGTTCCTGGTGATCGGCTTCGCCGCGTCGCTCCTCGCGATCGGCCTGGGCTGGGCGACGCCCGATCTGGCGCTCGCAGGCGCGGCCGCACTTCTTCCGCCAGAGGTTCCCGTCGAGATGTACCTGGTGGGCCAGTTCGTCTCGCTGCCCATCGTCGTCGTGATCGCCACGGCGTCGGCCTTCGGCGAGGAGCTCGGCTGGCGCGGATACCTCGCCACAGCGCTGTCACCGCTGGGCTTCTGGCGCTCCGCGCTCGTCTCCGGCATCGTCTGGGGCCTCTGGCACGCCCCGATCATCCTGCTCGGCTACAACTTCGCCCGCACCGACGCGCTCGGCCTGGCGTACATGTGCGCGTTCTGCCTCGTCGCGGGCGTGATCGTGCAGTGGACGCGTTACTTCACCAGGAGCGTGTGGCCCGCAGCCCTGGCGCACGGCGCTCTGAACGCCGCCTTCCCGATGTCGCTGATGATCCTGGACCCCGAGGGCACGGAGGCGGTCGCCGGAACCGTGATGGGCGTTCCCGGATGGATCATGATGGCCGTCGCGATCGGGCTGCTGCTGCTCGCCCGCGGTTTCCGACCAGGACCCGACCGCGCGATGCCCGGTGCGTCAGCAGAAACCCAGGCCGACCGCCCGTCGCCGGAAACGAACGCTCCCACTGCGTAGCTCGACAGAATGCGCGCTCCTGCACGTCGCATCGTGAATCAGGTGTGCAGGAGCGCGCGAACTGTTGTTCTCTGCACGATCGGTCGTGCAGGCTTGCCGGTATGGACGACCCGCTCCCCGAGCTGACGGCCGAGCTCCGCACGATCACCGCACTCCCTGAGGTCCCACTCAACGGGCCCCGGCGCTGGTGGGGCGGTCCGCTCGACGTAGAAGGGCTCGCCCTCGCAAGCGTGGCAGCGGCAGCGTCGGCCGCAGCCGCGGTGACGGGTCACCGGCTCGGTGTGCGGGCCGACCTCGTCGCCGGTGCCTTCAGCTCGATCCGTCACACCAGGATCGACGGGCGGAAGCCTGAGGGGTTCGCGCCGCTGTCCGGGTTCTTCCCCGCCTCCGACGGGTGGCTGCGCACCCACGCGAACTATCCGCATCACGCGGCGGTCCTGGAGCGCCTCTACGGCGCGACGGACGCTCCGTCGCTGGCAGCCGCCCTGGCCGGTGTCGCCGCCGCCGATGCCGAGCACGACATCGACGCGGCGGGAGGTGCGGCCGCACGGGTCAGAACAGCGCAGGATTGGCGGGGCTCTGCGCCGGCGCGAGCCGTCGACGGGTCAGGGTGGATCGAGTTCGATGTCGGGGAGCGCGCGGACGCGGAACCGCTCGTCCCGACCAGCGGCGGGCTCGACGGCGTCAGGGTGCTCGATCTGACCAGGGTGATCGCCGGGCCGACGGCGACGCAGCTGCTGGCCCAGCTGGGAGCCGACGTGCTGCGGGTCGACCCGCCCGGTCTGCCTGAGCTCGTCGACATGCACGTCGATCGCAATGCCGGCAAGCGCACGACTCTGCTCGACGCGCGCGACCTGGCGCACCTGGCGGTGATCGACGACCTCGTCGCACGCGCCGACGTCGTGGTGACCGGGTACCGGCCAGGCGCTCTCGCACACCTCGGGCTCGACGCCGGAGCGCTGCGCGAACGGCGCGCAGACCTTGTCGTCGCGGAGTTCTCGGCGTGGGGCTTCGACGGCGCTTGGGCCGGGCGACGCGGGTTCGACTCGATCGTGCAGGCCGCGACGGGGATCGCCGACGCGTATCGGCACGACGACGGGACACCGGGCGCCCTGCCGGTGCAGGCACTCGACTACGCGACGGGCTTCGGCATCGCCGCCGCCGTCTGCGCGCTGTTGCATCGCCGCGCTCACACGGGCCTGGGCGGTTCGGCTCGAATGTCGCTCGCGCGAACCGCGCACCTGCTGCTCGACCAGCCGTCGGCGACCGACGCGCTCTCGCCGTCACCGGTTCCCGTCATCCGGAGGCTCGACTCGCCCTACGGTCCGCTCGACCTCGCCGCCCCCGCGGTGACGCGCGACGACGCCGTGATGAAGCACACCACCGCACCCGACGACTACGGCACGGCGGAGCCGCGGTTCCTCAGCTGAGGGCGCGCGCCGACGGGTTCGCGCGGCTCCCGTGGCGCTGGTGCCGCGCTCGCGTCATCGACGCCTCATCCGCGGGACGTCGCAGGCGGCTCCACCTGGGCGTCGCTGCCAGGGAAGACCAGCGTCTCGTGGCCGTCCTCGTACCTCACCAGATACGGCGGTGCGCCGTCGTCCCCTCGCACTTCGAGCACCTCGACCAGTTGGTCGGGAGCACCGACCGTCCTGCCGTGGACGTGCACCTTGTCTCCGACTTCGGCTCGCATCACGATTCCTTTCGTCGACTCCCTCCAGTGTGCCGCGGCACTGGCGCCGTTTCCAGACCCCGGACGTGCGCCGCGGGTCCACGGGCCTCTCACACAGGACGAAGAGCGTCAGAGGATGAAGATGATCGCGACGGCGCTGAGCACGATGCCCGCGATGCCGAGGCCCTTGTTGCTCTGAGTGGCGGGATCGTGCTTGACGACGCCGACGATCGAGAGCACGATGCCGACGACTCCGCCGATGAATCCGAAGAACAGCGGGAGGAAGATCGAGACGAGGCCGACGACGAAACCGGCCGTGGCGAGACCGTTCGCCCGCTTCATCGCCTGCGGCGCATACGGTCCCGCATAGCTCTGAGGGCCCGCGTACGGCTGTGCGTACGGTGGCAGAGGCGCAACCGGCTGGCCGAACGGCGGCTGCTGCGCCAGCTCCCCTCCCGCAACGGGCGGAACACCGTCCGCCGGCGGACGCGGTTCGCCGAACGGCGGCGGACTCAGTGGCTGCCCGTAGCCGGGGACGGCGAACGCGACGGCGTCATCGTTGCCGGCTGCGGCCTCGTGCGCGGCGGGCGCTGGCTCTGACGGACTCGGTGCGACGTCGCCGTGGGCCGTTTCGAACGGCAGCGGCGGCATCGGCGGCGGTTCCGGCATCGGCGGGAGGTCGGGAAGATCTGCATCAGGCACGCGACGCACTTCTCCGCCGTGCTGTTCGTTCGTCACTCTGCTCCCCCATCCGGCCGACCGTCGCCGACAACACTACCGGCCGTGCCCCGATCAGGACGTGCCGTCATCGGACGCCCGCCGCGAGCCGCGGACGCGCCCCGATTCGTACGCCCACATGGCCGCCTCCACCCGGTTGCGCACGCCGAGCTTGCCGAGCACAGCGGCGATGTGCGCCTTCACCGTGCCGAGCGAGAGGTTCAGCCGCGCTCCGATCTCGGCGTTGGTGAAGCCTGCGGCGAGCGCGACGAGCACCTCCTCCTCCCGCGAGGTGAGAGGGTCAGCCGGCTCCGTCGATCGCGGCGCGGCCGGTGAGAACTCTGCCAACAGCCGCGCCGTGATCTCGGGGGCGATCAGGGCATCGCCCGTTGCGGCGGCGCGCACGGCCTCGGCGAGCAGCCTCGGCCCCGAGTCCTTGAGCAGGAAGCCCTTCGCTCCGGCACGCAGAGCGCCGTGCACGTACTCGTCCAGATCGAAGGTGGTGAGGATGACGACCGCGGGCGGCGCGGCGTCCGCGGCGAGCGCACGAGTCGCCTCCAGCCCGTCCATGCGGGGCATCCGGATGTCCATCAGCACGACGTCCGGACGCTGACGCCTGGCCAGATCGACGGCGACGATCCCGTCAGGGGCTTCGCCGACGACCTCGATGTCCGGCTGCGCGTCGAGCATCATGCGCAGGCCGACGCGGATCGACTCCTGGTCGTCCGTGATGAGCACGCGGATCACGATGATGCGTTCCGTTCATCGCGCGCCGACGGCACGACTGCCGAGACGATCCATCCGGACTCCCCCTGCCCCGCGTGCAGGCGACCACCGAGCATCGACGCGCGCTCGGTCATCCCTGTGATGCCGTAACCGCCGGATGCTCCGGATGGAGCCGCGGAGCCGTCGTCCGTCACGCGCAGTTCGACACCGGCGGCGCTCACGGCGAGTTCGACCACGACGCGCGTGGCACCACTCGCGTGGCGCCGCGCGTTCGCAACCGCCTCCTGCGCGATGCGGAAGAGCGCGTTCTGCGCCATCTGCGGCATCTGCGAGACGGCGACGCGGGCGGCTGAGGCGGCACGTACCTGCACGACCGGAGGGCCGGGGGCGGCGAGCGCTTCGATCTCGTCGAGCCCCGCGATGGGCTGCAACGGCGCCGATGCTTCATCGCCGCGCAGCACCCTGACCAGCGATCGCATCTCGGCCAGCGCCTCGCGCGCCTCCCGTTCGATCGCCCCGAACGCGGTCGTCGATCGCTCGACGTCCGGCGGCAGCGCCTGTGCTGCCTGGGCGCGGATCGCGATCGCCGACACGTGGTGCGCCACTGTGTCGTGCAGGTCGCGGGCCAGCTCCTCGCGCTCCCTGCCCCGTTCCCGCTCCCGTGCGGCGGCGTGCGCGTCGACGCGCTGGCGCCGGATCACACCGACCAGGCAGGCACCACCCACGATCACCACGGCTGCCGCCGCGCCGATCCAATCGCCGCCGCTCGCGGCGAGTGAGACGACGACGCCGAGCCCCAGCAGCGCGCCGCCCAGCATCCGCGCGAAGCCGCTCCCCCAGCGGAACAGCGCGTACGGCACGAGAAGCATCACAGCCACGGCGCCGAGCGCACTCGCCCGCTCGCCCGCCGCCCATGCTGTGATCTCGTAGCCGGAGGAGATCGCCGTCATGCCGGCCACGACGACGAGCGGATGCGTGCGCCGCCAGAGCAGCCCAGGGAGCACGGCGAGTGTGACGATGAGGGAGGGCACCGGCCAGACCAGGTCGGACCGCACGAGGGTCTCCGCGACGGCGACGGCGGTCGCGACGGCGACGAGCACGACGTCGCGCGCACGCGGCCCCGACGCGCCAGCGGCGGCGGGCGCCGCGGCAGCCGAGGCGATGCGCGTTTCCATGACTGCCACGCTACGCCGCCGCGCTTCGGCGCAGGCCCGCGGCGCGCGCGTGCCAGACCCTGATCACGATCTCCGCGGCGACGATGTTGATCAGCCAGCCGGCGTCCATCTCGATGACGCGGCGCAGCTCATCCGGTGGCCCGAACAGCAGCATGGACGGCATCGATGTGAACACCTGGGTGCCCGCTCCCATCGCCACCGCGTATGCGCGGATCATCCACGCCCCGTGCGACTGGAAGCGTCGCATGGCGACGGCGACGAGAGCCAGCACGAGGCACACGAACATCCACACGCCGACGGCATAGCGGGACAGGAGCAGCACGAGCCCGTCGTCGATCGGCGGAAGGACGTATGTCGCGTTCATCCACAGCCCGGACAGGGCGACGATGAAGCCGGTGGGTACGAGCAGGTAGCGACCGGCGAAGCGATGCCACACGATGTGGCGGCGCCGGAACGTCGGAGGGAACTGGAAGGCGCCGACGAACGCGTAGATCAGCGCGCCGACGATGTGGGCGAGGACAGGGAGCGGATCGTCCGCGAAGCGATCGGGAGTGGAGGGATCGCCCACGGCGACGCCGCCGACGCGGACGGCACCGGCGATCGACGGCACCAGTGCCAGCACGAGGAGGCCGGCGATGAGCCACCGCTCGCGGGCGGGGATGCGGGGTTTCGCGGGCGAGGGACGGGGAGCGGCCGTGCGGGTCGTCGAGGTCATGCGGCCATGCTCGCGCGACCGCCTGGCCCGCGCATCGGCCGTCCGGCCGGTTCCGGCGCGCGCGCTCATCCGGTCGGCCATCGATGACGCCGGTCGGCACCGTCCGAGGTGCCGACCGGCGTCATCGATGGTGGGTCAGTCGCGGATCTTCGCGCCGAACCGCTCGTCGGCGACGCGCACGCCTGCCAGCTTCGCCTCTGTGGCTTCCGCGGCCGTCAGCGTCCGGTCGTCCGCGCGGAATCGCATCGCGAAGGTGAGGCTCTTCGTTCCGGCGTCGAGGCCTTCGCCGCGGTAGTCGTCGACGAGCCGGATGTGCTCGAGCAGGTCGCCTGCCCCCTCGACGAGCGCCGCCCTCAGGTCGGCAGCCGCAAGCGCGGCATCGACGACGAGGGACACGTCCTGCGTTGCGGCGGGGTAGGTCGACAGCGAGGCGGCCACCACGCGGCGACCGACGAGCCCGAGGAGCAGATCGAGGTTCAGCTCGGCGACGATGGTGTGCGCCGGCAGGTCGGCGTCGGCTGCCACGCTGGGCAGCAGCTCGCCGACGTACCCGATCTCCTCGCCGGCGGCCGACAGCGTGCCGGTGCGACCCGGGTGCAGCGCCGCCCGCTCCCCCTGCGAGACGATGATGTCGATCCCCGCCGCGACGCCGATGGTGCGCACAGCGTCCAGCGCGGCTTCGAGCCCCGCCTGCTCTGCTGCCCGCCCCGGCTGCTTCGGCGTCACGTTGCCCGACAGCAGGATCGCGACGTGGCGCGGCTGCGGCGGAACGGAGGCGTTCAGCGTCGCGAGGGTCTCCTCATCCGGACGCTCGGCGATCGGCGGCACCGTGTCGGTGCCATAGGCCACGCCGCGCTCCGGCAGGAACACGCTGCCGACTTCGAACATCGCAAGATCGGTCAGCCCGCGTGAGATGTTGCGGTGCGCGGTCTGCGCCAGGCCCGGGATCAGCGAACGGCGCAGGAAGGCCTGCTGCGCGCTGAGCGGGTTGGCGAGCCTGACTCCTGGCAGCGACTCCCCCGACGGCGATCCGTAGAGGTCGTTGTGCTCCTCGGAGACGAACGGGAACGCCGGCGTCTCGACGAATCCGGCGGCGGCGAGCGCGTTCGACACGCGACGGCGCCCCTGCTGGGCGGCGGTGAGGCCGCGGCCCGAGGGCGGCGTCGGCAGAACCGACGGCACCTTGTCCAGGCCGTCGACGCGGACGATCTCCTCGGTGAGCGCCCACTTGTCCGTCAGGTCGCCCCGCCATGTCGGCGCTGTGATGCTCCAGCCGTCCGAGGCGTCGGCGACGGTGCAGCCGATCGCCTCGAGCACCTCGCGGATGCGCTCCGGCGCGTAGTCGACGCCGATCAGCCCGCCGGCGAAGCCCGCAGGCAGCTCGACCGGATCGGCCAGGGCGACGCCCCCGACGCGGGTGCCCTCGTCGGTCGCCGTGCCACCGGCGAGCTCGACCATCAGGTCGACGACCCGCTGCGCGGCGACGGGAGCGACGGCGGGGTCGACGCCGCGCTCGAATCGTCGGGAGGCCTCGCTGGGCAGCTTGTGACGTCGGGCGGTGCGGGCGATGGAGACTCGGTCGAAAGTCGCCGCCTCGACGAGCACGTTCGTCGTCGCTCCACCCATCTCGGTGGTGCCGCCGCCCATGACGCCGGCGAGCCCGATCGGCCCGGAGCCGTCGGTGATCAGCAGGTCCTCGGCGAGCAGCTCGCGCTTCTGGCCGTCGAGCGTGGTGAGGGTCTCCCCCGCACGCGCACGGCGCACGGTGATGCCGTCGGTGAGCGCGTCGAGGTCGTAGCCGTGGATCGGCTGCCCCAGTTCGACCATCACGTAGTTGGTGATGTCGATGAGCAGGCCGAGCGACCGGATGCCGGCAAGCGCGAGTCGCGAGACCATCCAGGCGGGCGTCGGGCGCGACGGGTCGACGCCGCGTACGACGCGGGCGACGAACTGCGTCGCGCCGTCGTTGCCGCGGATCGGGGTGTCGTCGCTCAGCTCGACGTCGAAGCCGGATGCCTCGGCGACCGCCGCGCCGACCGCGGGGTCGGAGAACGCTGCGCCGGTCGCGAGCGAGTACTCGCGGGCGATGCCGCGGATGGACAGCGCATAGCCGCGGTCCGGGGTGACGTTCACGTCGACAGCCGCGTCATCGAGGCCGAGCAGCGCGATCGCGTCCGCGCCGACCTCCGGGTCGAGACCCCACTCGACGAGCCGGATGATGCCGTCGCTCTCGTCGCCGAGGCCGAGTTCGGTCGCCGATGCGATCATGCCGTCGGAGACATGGCCGTACGTCTTGCGCGCGGCGATGGCGAAGCCGCCAGGCAGCACGGCGCCCGGAAGCGTCACCACGACCTTGTCGTCCTCGAGGAAGTTCTGCGCGCCGCAGACGATGCCGCGCACGCCTCCGTTCGCCTCGCCGACATCGACCTGGCACCAGCGGATGTTCTTGCCGTTCTTCTGCGGTTCGACCTCGAAGGAGACCACCCGACCGACGACGACGGGGCCCGTCACGTCGAACGAGACGAGCTCCTCCTCCTCGAAGCCGACCGACACGAGGGACGCGAACACCTCATCCGGGGTCGCCTCCTGCGGAACCTCGACGAACTCACGCAGCCACGAAACGGGGACGCGCATCACACCACCATCCCGAACTGCTCGCTGAAGCGGACATCGCCCTCTGCCATGTCTCGCATGTCCTGCACATCGCTGCGGAACATCACCGCCCGCTCGATGCCGATGCCGAAGGCGAAGCCGCTGTACTCCTCAGGGTCGATCCCGGCCGCGCGCAGCACGTTGGGGTTCACCATGCCGCAGCCGCCCCACTCGATCCAGCGCGCACCGCCGGCGAAGGTCGGGTGCCACAGGTCGAACTCGGCGCTCGGCTCGGTGAACGGGAAGTGATTCGTGCGCAGGCGCGTCTTCGCCTCATCGCCGAACATCTGCCGCGCGATGTGGTCGAGGGTGCCCTTCAGGTGCGCCATCGTGATGCCCTTGTCGATCACGAGACCCTCGAACTGGGTGAACACGGGCAGGTGGGTCGCGTCGAACTCGTCGGTGCGGTAGGTGCGGCCGGGGCACAGCACGTAGATCGGCACCTCGCGGTCGAGCATCGAGCGCACCTGCACGGGGCTGGTGTGGGTGCGCATCACGAGGTGGCGCTCCACGGGGTCGACGTAGAACGTGTCCTGCTCCTGGCGGGCGGGGTGGTCGACGTCGAAGTTCAGTGCGTCGAAGTTGAACCACTCGTGCTCGAGCTCCGGCCCCTCGGCGATCTCCCACCCCATGCCGACGAAGATGTCGCTGACGTGCTCCTGCAGCGAGCTGATCGGGTGACGCGCACCGGTGCGCGTGCGGTGGGCGATGGCGGTGATGTCGACGCGTTCCGCCTCGAGGCGCGCTGTCAGCTCCGCCTCCGCGAGTTCTTCCTCACGTGCGGCGAACGCCTGGTTCACCCTGGCGCGCGCGCCGCCGACGAGCTTGCCGAACTCGGCCTTGTGCTCCTTCGGAACGCTGCGCATCTGCGCGTTCAGCGCGGCGAGCGGACTGCCCTCGCCCTGGTGGGCGGAACGGGCGGCCTTCAGAGCGGAGATGTCGGCTGCGGCGGCCACGGCGGCGAGTGCTTCGGCGACCGCAGCTTCTACCGCCTCTGGCGTGATTTCGAGTGGTTCGGACACAAGACACGATTCTACGTGGCGGCCGCGGACGGAGACGAACCGGCATCGGCGAGCATGTCTCCTGTCCGACGCCGCACCATCCGGTGCCGGACGGCGATCCTGCGGTAGGCCTCGACGAGGTACGGATCGGGCAGGACGTCGGCCTCGGAGTGGACCATCGCCTCGACGGCACCGTGCCATGTCGCATGCACACCGGATCCGACCGCCGCGCTGACCGCCGCCCCTGTTCCCGCGCCGTCGGCGACCCGCATTCGACGGACGGGGATCTCGAAGGTCGCGGCCAGGATCCGCAGCATCAGATCGGAACGCGCACCACCGCCAGCGACGATGAGCGTTCGCGGTGCGCGACCGAGCGCGTCGAAGAGGTCGCGGGTTTCGTCGGCCATCATCAGTGCCAGCGCTTCGAGCACCGAGCGATGCAGATGGCCGCGCCCCTGCGAGCCGTCGAACCCGATCATGGCACCGCGGCGCCACGGCTCGTCCGCCGGGGCGAGCCAGTCCAGAACGGTCACGAGCCCGCCGGCACCGGCGGGGGCCGACGCCGCCTCTGCCTCCAGGGTCCGCTCGCGCTCGCCGTCGCCGAACGCGGGCGCCGCGTTCTCGCCGGGGCGCGCATCGAAGACGAGGTCGCGCAGCCAGCTCACCGTCCACATGCCGCGACGCACTCCGCCGCTCTCGTAGAACGTGGCCCCCGGCATCGCGCCGAAGTTGCGCCACGGGCCAGCGGCGCGACGGGGCGCGAAACCGCTCTCCCCGGGAGTCATCGCCGCGACGTAGGTGCCGAGCGACAGCAGCGCGTCGCCCTCGTCGATGAGACCAGAGCCGAGCGCTTCGACGGCTTTGTCGTTCGAGGTGGCGTACACCGGCAGACCCTCGGGCAGCCCGGTCGCGTCCGCGGCCGCCGCCGTCACTCGCCCGTGCAGCTCGCCCGGCATCACGAGGGGCAGCAGCATGTCGCGCGGCACGCCCTCGCGGGCGATCACGGCGTCGTCTTCGCTCCAGCGCCAGGTGTCGTGGTCGACCGGCCAGTGCCCCTCGGTGTTGCCTGCGGCGTCGGTGAGTCGGCCCGTCAGCTGCCCTGCGATGTAGCCGGTCGACGTCGCCACGTACCTGACGTCGTCGTGCTCTGGCGCATACGGGCGGGACAGGCGCTCGTCCATCCAGTTGATCACCGGCGCGGCGAGCGAACCGTCGGCGCGCAGCAGCGCACGACAGAACCGGATCGTGCACAGGCCGACGCCGACGATGCGCGCCGGGTCACCGTCGAAGGCATCCATCGCTTCGCGGCAGGCCGCGACGACGGAGTCCCAGAGGTCGTCATCCGGATGCTCGACGCGGCCGGGCGCGAGACGAACCGCCGGGCGCAGGGCGGCGCGCCCGCGCGCGAGGACGCCACCGGCCGCGTCGACGATCGAGACCTTCGTGCTCTGCGACCCGTTGTCGATCGCGAGCAGCAGTGGGCCGTCCATCCGGGGCCCGCTAGTCGACCGGATAGATCGTGCCGGCGTTCATCACGCCGTTCGGGTCGAACTCGCGCTTGAGGCCGGCGAGGATGCGATACGCGCTGCCGTGCTCCTCGCGCGTCCATGGGGTGCGGTACTTGCCGACGCCGTGGTGGTGCACCATCGACCCGCCCACGCGCAGCGCCTCCTCGACGATGATCGCATTGAGCGGCTGGTGGTACTCACGGATCTCCTCGCGCGGTTCGCAGCGGATCGTGTAGTCGTACACGAAGTAGAGGTTGGTTCCCGTCTGATAGCTGTGCGACGAGTGCGCCCCGAGCAGGTGCAGGTCGTCGCGGCGCGGGAACTCCGTGCGGATGCGGTTCATCACCGCGTCGTACAGCTCGTGCGTGCGCGACCAGTCGACCGCGACCTCGGTCGTGTAGCCGAGACGTCCGTGCTCGACCATGTCGCGCCTCTCGGCGTCGATCTTGTCGGCTCCCCAGTTCAGGCCGTCGAGCCAGTCCGCCACGTACTGCGGGGCGAGCGCCCGATGCGGGATCGTGGTGAGCGCCTCCTCGACGCCTTCCGCGATGGCGTCGGCGATGCGCTTCGGCCCGTCGGCGACGACGATCACCACCGGTCTGCCATCGGCGACGTCGCTGAAGTGCTGACCGGCATCGCCTGCCGAATACACGCGAGCGATGCTCGGCCGATAGCCGGCCTGCACGATGCGGCGCAGGACGTCGATCCCGTCAGCGAACTCGTCGACGACGAAGCCCAGCGCGCGGCGGTTGTCGGGTTCGAAGCGGAACAGCTTCACCGTGACCTCGGTCACGACGCACAGCGCCCCCTCGTTGCCGATCACCACGTGCCGGATGTCGGGCCCGGCCGCTCGGCGCGGCACGTTCTTGATGCGCGTGACGCTGCCGTCGGGGAACACTGCCTCGAGGCCGACGACCATGTCTTCGATCCCCCCGTAGAGGGTCGAGAGCTGCCCGATCGAACGCGTCGCGACGAGGCCGCCGAACTGCGCGAGGGGCTTCGACTGGGGCGAGTGCGCCGTCGTGAGCCCGCGGTCACGCAGCGCGTCGTCGAGCCGCTGCAGCGGCACCCCCGCCTGCACTGTCGCCTGCATGTTCTCTTCGTCGATCTCGATCACGGCGTCCATGCGCGAGCAGTCGAGCACGATCGTGTCCTCGACAGCCGTCTCGAGACCGCCCTCCGTGCCCGTGCGGCCCGTCCGCGGCACGACGTTGACGCCGTGCCCGTCGGCGAAGACGAGCACGGCGCGGACCTGCTCGGTCGAGGTCGCGTAGGCGATCGCTGCGGGGAACGGGCCGTCGTAGATGCCGTGGGCGGCCTCGTACTTGTGGAAGCGGTCGACACTCGCCTCGCGCAGTCGCTGCTCGTCGGTGTCGACGCTGTCGGCTCCGAGCATGTCGACGAGTCGCGCGACGATCGCCGCACGGCCGATCGTCGGCGTCGGCCTGGTGAAGGTGGGCACGGCCATGATTTCCTCGTTTCGGTCTGAGGGGATTCGGTCTGAAGGCGGAAGTCGACGGCGCCGCGGACGACCGTCAGCGGACGAGGTACCCGCCGTCGACGGCGAGCACCTGACCGTTCACATAGTCGGAGGCGGGACTGGCGAGGAACACCGCGGCGCCCATGAGATCGTCGCGCCGCCCCCAGCGACCGGCTGGCACATGATCGAGCACCCTGCGGTTCGCTTCGGGCTCCGAGCGCGTCTCAGCGGTGAGCGCAGTCTCGAAGTAGCCGGGAGCGATGGCGTTGACCTGCACCCCAGACGAAGCGAGCTCGTCGGCATAGGCGCGGGTGAACCCGACGATGCCGTGCTTCGTCGCGGCGTACGCGGGTGAGCCGACGCCCCCCAGGAAGGAGAAGAGCGAGGCGATGTTGATGATCTTGCCTGAACCGCGGTCGCTCATGTGCGCTGCGGCGAGACGGCCGAGTTCGAAGGCGGCGGTGAGATTGACGGCGATCATCCTGTCCCACTCGGCACGGCCGAAATCCCGCCACGGCGCGACGAGATTGACTCCAGCGGAGTTGACGAGGATGTCGACGCGGCCGAACACCTCGACCGCCTCGGCCATGACGCGCTCGGGAGCGCCCGGCTCAGTCAGGTCGGCGATCATCCCCGAGTACCGGGCGCCGGCTGCCACGACGAGCGCTTCCGTCTCTCCGCCGTCATCGCTCGCACTCGGTACGAACACGTCGGCGCCGGCCGCCGCCAGAGCCAGCGTGAATGCCTGACCGAGCCCGCTGTTGCCACCGGTGACGACGGCGATGCGACCGGTGAGCGAGAAGCGGGCGAGGGAGAAATCGGTGATGTCCAACTGGGTCCTTCTCGACGGGAGACGATACGGATGTCAGGTGAAGGGCCCGGGATGCGGCATCCGGTTCTCGCTTCCCAAGAATCAGGTGCCGCATCCGACCGCTTCGGATCGGGTCAGATCAGGCCCTGCTCGGTCAGCCAGTCGATCGCGACGTCCTCAGGGTCCTCGCCGTCGACGTCGACCTGGCTGTTGAGATCCTGCATCACCTCGGTGGTGAGCAACGGCGAGACCAGGCCGATCACGTCCGCGATCGCCGGATGCTCGTCGAGGGTCTCCTGCTTGACCGTGAACGAGCCCTGGTAGGCAGGGAAGAACTCCTGGTCGTCCTCGAGCACCGTCAGATCCATGGCGGGAATGCGGCCGTCGGTCTCGAAGACCTCGCCGAAGGTGCAGTCGGTGCCCTCGGCAGTCGCGGTGTAGATGATGCCCGTGTCGAGCAGTGCGGTGCTGTCCTCGAATCCGTACGCGTCGCGCAGGCCGGGCCACCCGTCATCGCGCGTGGAGAACTCGCTCTCGATGCAGAACGTCTGCTCGTCAGCGGGCAGGGCTGCGATGTCGCTGAGCGTGGACACACCGAGATCTTCGATCGTGCCGCTCGCACCGGCGAGCGCGTAGGTGTTGTTGAGCGGAGCGGGCTCGAGCCACACGATCCCGTTCTGCTCGAGGTCTGCCTCGGCGACGGCGTCGAACTGCGCCTCGGCACCCTGCACCGGCTCGGTCTCGCCGAGGTAGGTGATCCAGCCGGTTCCGGTGTAGTCCCAGTAGCCCAGGAACTCGTCGTTCTCGAAGGCCTGGCGCACGTTGCTCGAGCCGACGAGGTCGATGTTCGCCTCGACATCGGCGCCGTGCGCACGGAACAGCTCGGTCGTGATGTAGGAGAGAACGTACTGTTCGGCGAAGTCCTTGCTTCCGATGACGCCGGTGAGGCTGTCGAGCTCGTCGCCCTGCGACCCGGTCTCGGTTCCTGCTCCTGCTCCGCCCGTGCAGCCGGCCAGGGCGACGGCCGAGGCCGCGACGAGCGCGAGAGCGCCGATGCGCTTGTTCATGTGCGTTCCTTTCGGTGGCAACCGCCCCAGCGTGAAGCGCGGTTGCGGTTGGTGGGGGTGGTCACAGGCCCTTCGGCCTGACGAGGTCTTCGACGAGGCCCGCGAGCCAGTCGATGAGCACGGCGATCGCGGCGACCAGCACGGCGCCCACGACTATCACCGGATAACGCTGCAGCTTGAGGCCGTTGACGATCATGTCGCCGAGGCCACCGGCGTTGATGAAGGTGGCGACGGTCGCGACGCCGACGGCGAAGACGAGGGCTGTGCGCAGGCCGGCGATGATCACAGGCGACGCGAGCGGGAGTTCGATGCGGCGCAGCGATTGCCCGACGGTCATGCCCATGCCGCGTGCCGACTCCCGAACGCTGGCGGGGATCTGGTCGAGTCCTGCCACCGTGTTGCGCAGGACCGGCAGGAACGAGTACGCGACGAGGGCCACCAGCGCCGTGACGAACCCGGTCTGCCACGCGATGGCGAGCAGGATGATGAGGCCGACGGCCGGCGTGGCCTGCCCGATGTTCGCGACGACACCGACCGCACCCCGGAAGAGGCGAGAGCGCGAGCGCGACACGGCGATTCCGATCGGGATGGCGAGGGCGGCGACGAGGGCCGAGGCGACGAGCGTCAGGATGAGATGCTCGCCGGTCTTCGTGATGATGTAGTCCCAGTTGAGGGTGCGCGCCTCGATCGAGTCGAGATCACGCGACGACGCCCAGATCGCCAGCACCGCCAGCACGACGGCCACGGCGATGAGCGGCACGAATCGACGCAGCCAGCGGCGGCCGGACGAGCCGGCGGCCGGGCCACCGGCTCCGAGCGCGGTGGCCGTGACGGGCATGGTCGCGTTCGAGGCGCTCACGGTGCGCCCTGCTCACGCGAGGGGATGTCGCGGGCGTCCGCGTCGAGCAGCGTCGAGATGGTGTCGAAGTCGATTGCGCCCACGACGCGATCTCCGCGTGTGACGCGCACGCTCGAGGCTCCCGAGCGGACCAGCATGTCGAGGGCGTCCCGCAGCGAGTCGTGCTCATCGACCTCGAGCGCGGAGGTCGACGCCGAGACACCGGTCAGGTCGACGTGCGAGAGGCCGATCAGGGCGAGTCGCTTCAGCGCCGCGCCCTTGCCGATGAACGACTGCACGTAGTCGTTGGCAGGGGCGGCGAGGATGTTCGCAGGTGTGTCGAACTGCTCGATCTGACTGCGATCGCTGAGCACGGCGATCCGGTCGCCGAGCTTGATCGCCTCATCGAAGTCGTGTGTGACGAAGACGATCGTCTTCCCGATGCCCTCCTGGATCTTCAGGAACTCGGCCTGCAGCCCGTCCCTGGTGATCGGGTCTGTGGCGCCGAACGGCTCGTCCATGAGCATGACGGGAGGATCGGCGGCGAGCGCTCGGGCGACGCCGACCCGCTGCTGCTGACCGCCGGAGAGCTCCTTCGGGTAGCGGCGTGCGAACACACCGGGGTCGAGGTCGACCAGCCGCAGCAGTTCGTCCACGCGCTCGGCGATACGAGACTTCGACCAGCCGAGCAGCTTCGGCACCGTCGCGATGTTGTCGAAGATCGTCAGGTGCGGGAACAGCCCGATCTGCTGGATCACGTATCCGATGTGCCGGCGCAGCTCGTTCGGCTCGAGCGACAGCACATCCTGGTCGGCGATCCGGATCGAACCCGACGTCGGCTCGATGATCCGGTTGATCATCTTCATCGTCGTCGTCTTGCCGCATCCGGACGGGCCGACGAACATGACCAGTTCTCCAGGGCTCACCGACATGGTGAAGTCCTCGACGGCCGGGTGCTCCTGCCCCTGGTACCTCTTGGTGACGCCGTCGAGCTCGATGCCGACACTCGATCCCGCATGGGCGAACGCGGCCGTGGCGCCGTTGGTCGACTTGCTGGTCCCGCTGCGGGTGGAGGCGGTCATCGGAGTCCCCTTGAGGTCGTCGTACGGGCGAGCAGAACGAGGAGGCCGTCGAGCACGAGCGCGATGACGATCGTCGCCACTGTGCCGACGAGCGCGTAGTTGAGCGCGTTCGCCGAGCCGAGCGTCGACAGCCCCCGGAAGATGTACGTGCCGAGACCGGGGCCGGCGACGTACGCCGCGATGGCCGCCACGCCGACCGACAGCTGCGTCGCCACGCGCAGTCCGGTCAGGATGACGGGCCAGGCGATCGGCAACTGCATCGAGCACAGGATGCGCACGCGCGACATCCCGACGCCCCTGGCTGCCTCGAGGATGTGGCGCGGCACCTCGCTGAGCCCGACGGCCGTGTTCCGGATGACGGGCAGCAACGCGTATACGACGAGCGCCACGATCGTGGCTCCCCAGCCGAGGCCGAGCACGGGGCTCAGCAGGGCGAGGAGCGCGAGCGAAGGGACGGTGATCGCCACCGACGCGGTCGTGATCGCGGCGCTGCGCACGCCAGGGCGATCCCACACGAGCATGCCGAGGCCGACGCCGATCACGGCGGAGATCGCCAGCGACAGCAGGACGACCGCGAGGTGCTCGGCGGCGAGCGTCAGGATCTCGTCCCATCGGCGCTCGACGAACCGAGCGAGGCTCTCGAGATCGAACCCGTTCATTCCGCTCCTCACCGCCGAGGCGCTCCTCCGCGCTGCCGGACACTGTTGTCTTCGTGTCGACAACCATACGAAACAGTCTTCATTTACACAAAGCTGGTTGTTCATATGACAACTCCAAGATATGGTGTGTGCATGACCGACGTGCCGCACCGTCCTGCGCGACGCAACACCTCCGGCCTCGCCCGCGATCTGGAGCTGCTCGAGCTGCTCGGTTCCGCCGAGTCCGCGCGCGCCGACGGACTCGGCGTCGTGCGCCTGGCCGAACTGAGCGGCCGAGACAAAGGCGTCGTCTCGCGTTCCCTGGCGACCCTCGCCGACTCAGGGCTCGCCGAGCGCGACCCTCTGACACGCGCCTATCGGCTCGGTCCGCGCCTCTATGCCCTCGCCGCGCACACGCGCGAGACCCGGTTGACGTCCGTCGCCCGGCCCATCCTTCGTCGCATTGCGAACGAGACGCGCGAGACCGCCAGCCTGAACGTCCTGCGCGGAGGGCATGTGCTGACGGTGCTGAGCGAGCTCAGCCCGCACGAGTTCCGCGCAACCGGGTGGGAGGGTGTGACGACATCCGCCTGGCGCACGCCGTCAGGGCGTGCTCTGCTCAGCCAGTGGGACGACACGGCACTGCGCGAATGGTTCGTCGAGCACGCCGACGAGACGCCGATCGTCGGACGTGCCGATCGGAGCGTGATCGCCTCCCCCTTCGCCGTCGTCCAGGACCCGTCGCCGGCCTCCGATCATGTGCGCGACCTGACGACGCTGCTGGCCGAAGTGGCGCGCGTGCGGGAGCTGGGCTATGCGCCGTCCGTCGAGGAGCTGGAACGGGGCATCGTCGCGGCGTCGGCGCCGATCATCGACTTCACGGGGGCCGTCGTCGCCGCGGTCAACATCAGCGCACCGATCTCCCGCGTCGGAGCGGATCCGGTGCCGCTCGGAACATACATCGCGCGGGTGGGCGCCGAGATCTCCGCGTCACTCGGCGCACAGGTCGGCGACGCATCGGTGTGAGTCCGCTCCGATAGCGAGGCACCCGCAACCGGTCTGCACGCGCGCGGAGACGAGCCTCGTTCTGGAGCCGGGCCGTGCGTGCCGTCACCTGCCGAGCTGTCCACCCGGATCGAACCTGCCAGAGCGAGACTGCAGCGCGATTGCTTCGGTCAGCGTCGAATCGTCGTCCGCGGCCGGGTCGCGCGGAGCGGCAACGACCTTCGGGGACCGGCTGGTGCGCTTCTCCGCCCACTTCGCGAGCCAGCTCAGCAGCAGACACATCACGATGTAGATGCCGCCGATGATGAACGCCGCCTGCAGAATCGGCCTGCCCTGCTGCGAGCCGAGCAGCTTCGCGTAGTACAGCAGCTCCTGGTACGTGATCAGGAAGCCGAGCGCGGTGTCCTTCATGGTGACGACGAGCTGCGCGATGATCACGGGCAGCATCGCCCGCACGGCCTGCGGCAGCAGGATCTTGATCATCACGCCGCTCTTGCGCAGGCCGATCGCGTACCCGGCTTCCTTCTGCCCGCGCGGCAGCGACTCGATGCCGGCACGCAGCGCCTCGGCGAGCACGGAGCCGTTGTACGCCATCAGCGCGATCACGACGGCCCAGTACGGGCTCATCGACACCCCGAGCGTCGGCAGGCCGTAGTACAGGATCATCATCATCACGAGCACGGGAACGGCCCGGAACGCTTCGGTTATCACGGTGACCGGAACGCGCACCCATGTGTGTTCCGAGACCCGGCCGATGGCGAGCACGAAGCCGAGGGCGAGGCTGAGCACGGCGGCGAGGGCGAACGCCCTGAGCGTGTTCAGCAGCATCTCGCCGATGGAGACCCACACCGCGGAGAATGTGAACACGTGCCACTTCTCGGCGCTGAACTGGTTCGTCAGGCTGAACCGCCACACGATGAAGGCGAGGACCGCGAGGACCACGATGACGGTGGCGACCGCGAGGATCGCATTTCGTCGCCTGGCCTTGGGGCCTGGAACGTCGTAGAGAACGGAAGTCATCGCGCGATCCTCCACTTGTCCTCGAGCGTGCGCTGCAGCCAGGTCAGCAGCATCACCAGCGCCACAAAGATCAGAGCGACCCAGAACAGCACTTCCATAGGCGTTCCCGGCCGCGTGTGCGAGTTGGAGATCGTGGCCTGCAGCGCGGGAAGCACCGAGATGGAGAACCCGGCAGCGACGGTGGTGTTCTTCAGCAACGCGATGAATACGCTCATCATGGGAGGCACCACAGAACGGAAGGCCTGCGGCAGCACCACCTTGGTCATCACCTGGCCGAACGGGAGACCGATCGCGCGGGCGGCTTCCGCCTGTCCCACGGGCACCGTGTTGATGCCGGCCCGGATCGTCTCGGCGACGTACGTGGCGGTGTACACACCGACCGCGAGGATGCCGAGCACCGTATTCGACAGCGTCGGCAGCGCCAGCGCGCTGTAGCCGAACACGAAGAAGAAGAACACCAGCGTGAGCGGGGTGTTCCGCACCAGGTTGACGTACACGGTGCCGACCCCGCGCGCGATCGGCACCGGCGAGACGCGCATCGCACCGACGATGGTGCCGAGCACGAGGGCGAGCAGCGCACCGAAGACGAACACCAGCAGTGTGAGAGAGATGCCCTCGCGCCACAGATCGAGGTTGCCGAAGATGGCGTCCACGCGCCCTCCTTCTTCTCGGGTGTCGGCGAGGGGCCCGAGCGGACCCCTCGCCGTTGCGGACTACTCGACCGGATCGACGGCCGGCTGCTCGACCTCGATGCCCGACTGACCGAGCGTGGCGTCGAAGATCTCCTGCCAGGTGTCGCCGCCGTCCGTGAACAGCGTGTTGATGTGCTCCTGCAGTGCCGCGTCGCCCTTCGGGATGCCGACGCCGTAGCGCTCCTCGGTGAACAGCCCGTCGAGCACCTTCACCTCATCCGGGTACTGCGCGGCGTAGCCGATCAGGATCGCCGCGTCGGTGGTGACCGCGTCGACCTTGTCGTTGAGCAGGTCGTCGACGCAGGCGGAGTACAGGTCGTACTCCTCCGTGTCGATCTCGGGGAAGTTCTCCTTGATGTTCTGGATCGGCGTGGAGCCGGTCGCCGAGCACACGGTCATGCCGTTGAAGTCCTCGACACCGGAGACCTCGGTCATGTCGCTGTCGGCGCTGACCAGGAAGCCCTGGCCGGTGACGAAGTACGGCCCGGCGAAGTCGATCTGCTCCTTGCGCTGGTCGGTGATCGAGTACGTGCCGACGTAGTAGTCGACGTCTCCGTTCACGAGCGCCTGCTCGCGGTTGGCCGAGGCGATCGGCTTGTACTCGATGTCGCCCTCATCGAAGCCGAGCGAGCCGGCGATCCAGCGAGCGATCTCGATGTCGAAGCCGCTGCGCTCGTTCGTCGTGGCGTCGAGGAAGCCGAGGTTGGGCTGATCCTCCTTCACGCCGATGACCGGGCCGCCCCGTTCGACCATCGCGTCGTAGGTGGCGCTCCCCTCGAGCGAGACCTCGTCGTCGACGTCCGCGTCAGGGACGTCTTCACCGCCGGTGCCGCTCGGACTGCCACTGTTGCACGCGCTGAGCGCGAGCAGCGCCGTCGCGGCGATGCCGATGACGGCGAGATTGCGGATCTTTCGCATGATTCCTCCTGGTGTGTGATGGTGCCCGGCTGCTGTGCGCGGCACCCGTTGGCCGGTCAGTTGGTGAGCAGCTTCGACAGGAAGTCCTTGGCCCTGTCGGAGCTGGGGTTGGTGAAGAACTCCTCTGGGGTCTCCTGCTCGACGATCTCGCCGTCCGCCATGAACACGACACGGTCGGCGGCCTTGCGTGCGAAGCCCATCTCGTGGGTGACGACGACCATCGTCATCCCCTCCTTGGCGAGCCCGACCATGACATCGAGCACCTCGTTGATCATCTCGGGGTCGAGCGCGCTGGTGGGCTCGTCGAAGAGCATCACCTTCGGGCGCATCGCCAGGGCACGAGCGATCGCGACGCGCTGCTGCTGACCGCCGGAGAGCTGAGCGGGAAGCTTATCGGCCTGCTCGGACACGCCGACCCGATCGAGCAGTTGGCGCGCCTCGCGATCGGCGTCCGCCTGCTTCATGCCCTTCACCGAGATCGGCCCGAGCGTGACGTTCTGCAGGATCGTCAGGTGGGAGAACAGGTTGAACGACTGGAACACCATGCCCACGTCTGCGCGCAGCTTCGCGAGGGCCTTCCCCTCTTTGGGAAGCTCATTGCCGTCGATCGTGATCGACCCGCTCGTGATGGTCTCGAGACGGTTGATCGTGCGGCACAGCGTCGACTTGCCGGACCCGGACGGTCCGATCACGACGACCACCTCACCCTGGTCGACCGTCAGGTCGATGTGCTTCAGCGCGTGGAAGTCTCCGTAGTGCTTCTGTACGTTGTCCATGACGACGAGCGGCTCTGCCATGAACACACACTAAGCCGCTTGCCCACCGCGGCGCCAGACCATGCGTTGTGCGTAATCAGTTCGTAACAGGTGAGCAAGTTGCGCAGGGACGCCTAGGGATGCATGGTCACGCCGCCCTCATGTTCGCTGGGCGAACGCGGATTCGTACAGGCAGACGCTGGCGGCGGTCGCGAGGTTGAGCGATTCGGCGCGCCCGTAGATCGGCAGTCGCAGCGCGCGATCCGCGAGCGCCAGCGCCTCGCTGTCGAGTCCACGTGCTTCGTTGCCGAACAGCCAGGCCGTCGGTGCCGCCAGTTCGGCGCGCACCGCCATCAGATCCTCCCCGCTCACATCCGCCGCCAGCACCCGCAGGCCCGCCTGCTGCGTCGCCACTGCGGCCTCGGAGAGCGCCGCAGCCGTCACGATCGGAATGTGGAACAGCGATCCGGTCGTCGAACGCACCGCCTTCGGGTTGTACGGGTCGACGGTGTCGCCCGTGAGGATCACGGCATCCGCACCCGACGCGTCGGCCACTCGGATGATCGTGCCGAGATTGCCAGGATCGCGGATCTCGTGGCAGATGGCCAGGAGCGTCGGCCCGCCGGAGAGCACCTCGTCCAGCGATGCTGGCCGCTGCCGCGCCACGGCGATGATCCCCTGCGGCGTTACGGTGTCCGCCATCGCCGCGACGACGCGCTCCTCGGCGATGTCCGCGCGGAGCCCCGCGTCGGTCAGAGCGGTGACGATGTCGCGATTGCGCTCGAGCGCACCTTCCGTCGCGTACACCTCGGTGACCACGTCCGGTGCCGAGTCCAGAGCCTCCCTCACCGCCTGCGGACCTTCGAGCAGGTAGAGGCCGGTCTCGCGCCTCGCGCTGCGCTTGGCGAGCTTGGCGACCGCGCGCACACGCGGCGAACGGGGGTTTGTCAGCACCGGGTCAGTCTAAGGGAGCCCCGCGGCGGCGGACCGAGACGGTTCATTTTCGCTCCCGTCGGATGCGGGGCGCGTGCGCTGTGGCGACGCTGTGCTGGTAGAAGCCCCAGCCGAAGACGATCGTGCCGAGCAGCAGCACCGCGCGGGCGAGCACGATCGCTGCGATCGTGGTGTCGGCTGGCAGCCCTCCCGCAACGAACGTGCCGACCATGACCACCTCGTAGGCACCCACACCGTTGGGCGTGACGATGATCATGCTCGCGACCGTCGCCACACCGTACGCGACGAAGACGAGCGCAGGGTCGGGCCTGATGCCGAACGCGACGAGCGCCACCCAGAACAGACCCGCGTCGAGGGCGTTGACCAGGAAGGACCAGAGGAAGGGCACCGCGAGCGTGCGAGCGTTCGCCGTCACCTCGCGCACCTCGATGTGCACGCCGTCGACGAAGCGGACGAGCGGCACCGGATCGACCAGGTTCGGGCGTCGGATGAGCCTCGCGCCCCACCTGGCGACGCGCGTGACGACGCCCGCGAACCTGTGCAGCAGACGGCGGCGGCGCAGCAGCCACGCGCCGGAGGCTGTGCAGACGACGGCGAGTGCTCCGATGCCCGCGGCCGCCCACAGCACGGTCGATGTTCCGTGTCCTGACAGGATCAGCCACACGCCGGAGACGGCGAGCATGATGCTGAACGAGACGAACGTGACGGCGAAGCGGGCGAACTGGGCGAGCGTGCCGCGGCTCGCCGAGACGCCGAGCGTGTTCAGCTTCCACGACGTGTAGGCGATCCCCGCCGCCCCACCCGAGGGGAGCATGTGGTTGGCGAAGTTGAACTCGAGCGACATCCGCATCGCCGTCAGCGGATGCATGCCGTGCAGCTCTCCCCTGCCTCGCAGGAAGGAGAACAGCACTTCACCCGTCGCCGCGAAGCTGGCCAGCTGCACGGGAATCAGCAGGGCGAACACCGCGATGTCGACGTCGGAGAGGCTCCCCGCCGCTTCGAGCATGGTCGGCCATGCCTGCCAGACGATGATGCCGACCAGAATCGCGGTGACGAGACTGACCCAGAAGCGCAGCGACGGGCGCCGCCTGTGTTCGGATGCGGTCATCCGCTGACACCGCCACGGGCCCGGCGAGCCGCGGCTGCCGGCGGGACGGCGTCGTCCCTGACCCACCGTGTCCGGCGGCCGTAGCGGTGGCGGGCCAGCGTGAGCCCGTCCGTGCGGTAGTAGCGGGCGAGCTTGTCGCGATCGATCGATCGGAACAGCCTGGCCCGCACCACGAGTCTGCGGTCGAAAGCGAGCCGGTGACCGGAGCGCAGCAGCGCGATCGTGACGTCGAGGTCCTCGCTCACGTGCTCGTCCCCCATCGCGCACAGCGGCCTGGCGCGGTGCCATGCGTCGCGGCGGATCGCGCTGTTGAAGCCGTAGAGCATAGGACGCACGCCGATGCTGCGCTGGTGCCATGCGCGGAATCCGCGGTACCACCAGCCGAACCAGCTCGCCTCGCCCGGCGACAGCTCGGCGATCGCCGCCGAGCCGCCGATCGCGTCGACCCCCGATTCCGAGAACACCTCTCGCACGCGCGCGACCCAGTCGCGGCGTACGAGCGAGTCAGCGTCGATGCGCGCGATGACATCGCCGCGCGCGGCGTCGAATCCTGCCGTGCGCGCGAAGGTGACGCCGGGGCGCGGCTCCGCGACGACGCGAACGCGATCGAAGGACGCGGCCACCACCGCTGTGCGGTCGGAGCTGGCGTTGTCGACAACGATGATCTCGTCGGCCTGCGCAGTCTGTGCGGCCAGTGCTCTCAGGCACCTGGCGATGATCGATTCCTCGTCGTGCGCGGGGACCACCACGGTCACCGTCGGCAGTCCGTCAGGCCGTGCCGGCAGATCGTGGTCCATGGGCTCAGTACACACGTTCGGCGCCCCGACGGCAATCACACGCGCGGGAGATCGCGGAATACGAGGAGCATCGGCTGGTTATCCGCACCCTCCCGTTCGTGCTGTCCCCACCATCCGGATGCCGAATGCACGAAACGAGGGGCACTCCATCCGGAGCGCCCCTCGTTCGGAGAAGTCGTTACGCAGCCTTGGGCGCGTTGACGTCTTCAGGCAGCGCCTTCTTCGCGGTCTCGACCAGCGAGGTGAAAGCAGCAGGCTCGTTCACAGCAAGCTCTGCGAGCATGCGGCGGTCGACCTCGACCCCTGCCAGGTTCAGACCCTGGATGAGGCGGTTGTAGGTGAGGCCCTGCGCGCGGCTGGCCGCGTTGATCCGCTGGATCCAGAGGCGACGGAATTCGCCCTTGCGCTTGCGGCGGTCGCGGTACGCGTAGACCAGCGAGTGTGTGACCTGCTCCTTGGCCTTGCGGTAAAGGCGCGAACGCTGACCGCGGTAACCCGAGGCACGCTCGAGGATGACGCGACGCTTCTTGTGGGCGTTGACTGCCCGCTTGACTCTAGCCATTGTCTATCTTCCTAACGAGATCTCGCGTCTCAACGACCGAGGAGCTTCTTGACTGCCTTGAGATCGTTGCCCGAAACGATCTGGTCCCTGTTCAGGCGGCGCGTCACTCGACTCGACTTGTGCTCGAGGTTGTGGCGCATGCCCGCCTGCTGCTTCTTGATCTTTCCGCTGCCGGTGATCTTGAAGCGCTTCTTGCTGCCCGAGTGGGTCTTCTGCTTCGGCATCTTCTCTTCCTTGGTCTGCGCCCGTGGGGGCGACGTCCGGTGCTACCCGCTTGCGCGGGAAGTTCTGTGCGGTGTCAGTTCGCCTGATCGGTCGACTTCGCGTCGCGCGCGGCCTGCTTGTTCTTGGCGCGGGTGGCGTTCTGTTCGGCCTTCGCGTCGGATTTGTTGCGGTGCGGCGCGACGACCATCGTCATGTTGCGCCCGTCGAGTGTCGGGCGGTGTTCGATCGAGCCGAACTCCGACACGTCCTCGGCGAACTTCTGCAGGAGCTTCGCACCCATCTCCGGACGGGACTGCTCGCGCCCGCGGAAAAGGATCATCGCCTTGACCTTGTCTCCCGCCTGCAGGAACTTCTCCGCACGCTTGAGCTTGGTCTCGTAGTCGTGCGCATCGATCTTCAGGCGGAAACGAACCTCTTTGAGGATCGTGTTCGCCTGATTGCGGCGCGCTTCCTTGGCCTTCTGAGCGGCCTCGTACTTGAACTTTCCGTGGTCCATGATCTTGACCACGGGCGGCTTCGAGTTAGGAGCGACCTCGACCAGGTCGAGATCGGCTTCCTGGGCCAGACGCAGCGCAGCCTCGATGCGGACAACGCCGATCTGTTCGCCGTTCGGCCCGACGAGTCGGACCTCCGGAACGCGGATGCGCTCGTTGGTGCGGGGATCGCTGATGCGGAACTCCTTGGGTGCGATGGCTTCGACCACCGTGGCGCGACGGGCGCGTCACAGGCGAAGAAGATGATGCATTCCACCCGTGCACGACTCACGTCGGCTCACCCGTACATCCGCGAGGCGAATGACAACCGGCGCAGAACGCCGGTGGAGTGTGTGACCCGGTAGCCTGGAACGGCAAGCGCGGGTGGGATGAGAATCCTCTTTCGTCCGGATAATTCCGGAGCCGCGGACCACTCTAGCAGAGAGACCTCAATGAGCACCATTTCGCCCGATCCGGCAGCCGATGACCACCGCCGCGCCTTCGATGCCGAGCGGCAGGAGCGCTGGGACGAGCAGCAGGCGGCGTCCGCCTCGGTCGACGCGGTGCGCGACATCGCGGATGTCGGAGCCGTCGAGGTGCTCTCGACCGCGTGCGTGCACCTGATGAGCGCCGCAGCGGTGAAGCTCGGGCTGTCGGAGGGCGAGAACGCCGAAGAGCTCGTCGATCTCGACGAAGCCCGCAAGCTGCTCAACGGTCTCGCAGGGCTCGTCACGGCGGCGGCGCCCGAGATCAGCGATATGCACGCCCGCCCCATCCGCGACGGCCTGCGCTCCCTGCAGCTGCGCTTCCGCGAGATCTCTCAGGTGCCAGACGCCCCCGGCTCTGGCCCCGGCGAGAAGTGGACGGGCCCGGTGTCCTGACCACCGTTGCTCAGGTGCGGCGAACTGCCGCTATCCGGCTGGCTTGCGGGCGTTTCCCGCACCTGAGCGACGGGGCGCGGTCAGCGACAGGGCGCGGTCAGCGACAGGGCGCGGTCAGCGACAGGGCGCGGTCAGCGGTGGAGTTTGACCTGGAGGGAGTCGACGAGCACCGCGATGCGGTCGTCGGCGGCCCAACGGCGCGAAAGTCGCTGCAGGACCGTGTCGAGCTCCGCGCGGTCGAGGCCGTCGATGAGGCGCAGGTGCACCGTGACCTCCGGGCCGCGCATGCGTGCTTCGGGGTCACCGGGCTCGACCGACACGTCGATGACCGCGAGCTCCTGACCGATCGACTCCTGGAATCCGCGCACGACCTCGGGGCTGCGCCATCCCGGTTCCCACGGCTGCGACTGCGCGATGGCCCATACCGCCGGTCGGCGCACGACGAACTCGGTGCGACTGCCTGCGTCGACGACGACCAGATCCGTTTCCTCACCGGCGGCCGCCAGCGCAGCACGGGTGCCGGGAACGGGGATCGGACGGGCCTTCGGGTCCCACGCGCGCATGGTGTCGACGCTGGAGAACACCGGGAGCACCGTGCGTCCATCCGGTGCGGCGACCGACACGATCGACAGCTCCTGGGTCTTGTCGACGGTGTGACCGTGCGGGCCGATGCCCTCGTCCCCCGCTTCGGCGACGAGGGGTGCCAGCACACGCGCCTCGCGCAGCGCGTCGACGACCGAGACCTGATCGCCGGAGCCCTCGCGGAAGCCTTCGAGTGCGGCGAGCAGACGAGGATCTGCCGAACCGTCGTCTCCCGCGGCAGGATTCGGCCGGAAGGTGCGGCCTTCCCACGGCACGCCGGCGGAATCTGCCGTGTGCTCCTCGTGCCCGTGGCTCATGGTGTCAGTTCGAGGCGATGTCGAGCGCCTCGACGAGCGTGAATGCTCCCGCGTACAGGGCCTTGCCGACGATCGCACCCTCGACGCCCTCGGGAACCAGATCGCGCAGTGCCGCGATATCGTCGAGGTTCGACACGCCTCCGGAGGCGATCACGGGCTTGTCGGTGCGTCGGGCGACCTGGGTGAGCAGCTCGAGGTTCGGCCCGCGCAGCGTGCCGTCCTTGGTGACGTCGGTGAGGACATAGCGCGCGCATCCGGCGGCCTCGAGCCTGTCGAGCACCTCCCAGAGGTCGCCGCCCTCCTGCGTCCAGCCGCGAGCGGCGAGCGTGGTGCCGCGCACATCGAGACCGACGGCGATCGCCTCGCCGTAGCGGCTGATGATCGATCCGGTCCATTCCGGGTTCTCGAGCGCTGCCGTTCCGAGATTGATCCGGTGGGCACCGCTCTCGAGCGCGGCCTCGAGCGACGCGTCGTCGCGGATCCCGCCCGACAGCTCGATCTTGACGCCGCGGACCTGCTTGATCACCTTGCGGATGATGCCGGCGTTGTTGCCGCGGCCGAAGGCCGCGTCGAGGTCGACGAGGTGGATCCACTCCGCTCCCTGGTCGACCCAGTTCTCGGCGGCCTCGATGGGGCTGCCGTAGCTGGTCTCGGTGCCCGCCTCCCCCTGCGTCATGCGCACGGCCTTGCCGTCGGCGACATCGATGGCGGGAAGCAGGGTCAGTCCTGGCGTAGACGCGAAATCGTTCATAGCTCCTCGTGCCGGCAGGGCTCTCCCACCGTGTCGCACGAGCACTGAGAGTACGCGTGCTGGCACCCAACTTGCCAATCCGAGCGGTCCGGATGCCGCTCCGGCGTGTCGCGCGCACCGGACGATGCCCGTGGACTGACTGCCCCCGCGCCCTGCGACCGCCGCAGCGCGACTGCTGCGCCGATCAGTCGCGCAGTGACGTCACCCAGTTGCGCAGCAGCCGCACACCTGCCTCGCCCGACTTCTCAGGATGGAACTGGGTCGCCGACAGCGGCCCGTTCTCGACGGCGGCGATGAAGCGTCCGCCGTGCTGTGCCCAGGTCACGGCGGGCTCGGGGAACGGCGGGATGACATCCAGCGTCCAGCTCTGCGCCGCATACGAGTGCACGAAGTAGAACCGCTCGTTCTCGAGGCCGTCGAACAGCACGGATCCTTCGCCTGGCACGACGGTGTTCCAGCCCATGTGCGGAACGACGTCGGCCTCGAGCCTCGTGACCTCGCCCGGCCACTCCCCCAGCCCGTCGGTGGAGACTCCGCGCTCGACGCCTCGGGAGAACAGGACCTGCATACCGACGCAGATGCCGAGTACGGGCCGCCCGCCCGCGAGCCGACGCTCGACGAGCTCGCCGCCGCGGATCGCGTTCAGCTGCTCCATCACCGCGCCGAACGCGCCGACCCCCGGAACGACCAGGCCGTCCGCGTCGGCGACCAGGCCGCGATCGCGCGTGAGCCTCACCTCCGCTCCCGCCGCCTGCAGCGCTTTGACGGCGGAGTGGACGTTGCCTGAGCCGTAATCGAGAACGGCGACGAGCGGCGCCCTGACGGTCACAGGGCTCCCTTGGTCGAGGGAATCCCCTGCACGAGCGGGTCGAGTGACTTCGCCTGGCGGAACGCGCGGGCGAGCGCCTTGAACTCCGCTTCGGCGATATGGTGCGGGTCACGACCGCCGAGCACCCGCACGTGCACAGTGAGGCCAGCGTGGAAGGTCAGTGCCTCGAATGCGTGGCGCACCATCGAGCCGGTGAAGTGACCGCCGATCAGGTGCATCTCGAATCCCGCCGGCTCACCGGTGTGCACGAGGTACGGCCGGCCTGAGATGTCGACGACCGCCTGCGCGAGCGCTTCGTCGAGCGGCACCAGGGCGTCGCCGTAGCGCGAGATGCCCGACTTGTCACCCAGCGCCTCACGGATCGCTTCGCCGAGCACGATCGCGGTGTCCTCCACGGTGTGGTGCACATCGATATGAGTGTCGCCCGTCGCCTTCACGGTGAGGTCGGTCAGCGAGTGCTTCGCGAACGCGGTGAGCATGTGGTCGAAGAACGGCACACTCGTCGAGATGTCGCTGTTCCCCGTCCCGTCGAGGTCGAGCTCGAGCTCGATCGACGATTCGCTCGTGGAACGGGTGCGGCGTGCGATGCGGTCGCTGGTCATGGCACCAGTTTAGGGTGCGCAGCGAATCCCGGTGCCGCAGCGATCGCAGGAGGCACGCCGAGTGCGCAGCCCACCGCAGCGTCTCACCGGTCGTCAGCGGGCGGGCGTCAGCTCGGCCATCGCGTCGATGAAGGCCGTCGTCTCTGTCTCCGTGCCCGCGGTCACGCGCATGTGACCGGGTATGCCCAGATCCCGGATGAGGATGCCGCGGTCGCGCAGCTGCGCGAACGTCGCCTGCGGGTCGGCCACACCGGAGAACAGCACGAAGTTGGCCCCAGACGGGTACGCCCGATAGCCCAACGCGTCGAGGCCGGCCGACATGCGGTCGCGCTGGGCGACGATGTCGTCGACTGTTCTGAGCATCGTGCCCGCGTGCCGCAACGCGGCCTCGGCCGCCGCCTGTGTGATCGCGCTGAGATGGTACGGCAGCCGAACCAGCCGCAGCGCATCGACGAATGCGGGGTGAGCCGCGAGATATCCGACGCGTGCGCCGGCGAAGGCGAAGGCCTTGCTCATCGTGCGCGACACGACGAGGCGCTCGCGCCCTTCCAGCAGCGTGAGCGCGGACTCACTGCCGCGCGAGAACTCGGCATAGGCCTCGTCGACGATCACGATGCCGTCCGCCGCGTCGTAGACGGCCTCGATCACCGAGAGCGGAAGCGGCGTCCCCGTCGGGTTGTTCGGCGCGCACAGGAACACGACGTCCGGCCTCGCCTCCCGCACCTGCGCTGCGGCATCGGCCGGCTCGAGTTCGAAATCGGGTCCCCGTGTTCCTGCTGCCCACTCCGAGCCGACGCCGCGCGCGAGCAGTGAGTACATCGAGTAGGTCGGCGCGAAGCCGAAGGCAGACCGGCCGGGGCCGGCGAAGGCCTGGAGGATGTGCTGCAGCACCTCGTTCGACCCGTTGGCCGCCCAGATGTTCGACGCGTCGAGGTCGTGGCCGAGGTAGCGCGCGAAGCCCTCGCGCAGTCGGGTGAACTCGCGGTCGGGATAGCGGTTGACCTCGCTGAGTGCCGCCGCGACCGACGATGTCACGTCTGCGACCACCTCGTCGGGGACCCGATGGGTGTTCTCATTGACGTTGAGCGCAACCGGCACCGGCATCTGCGGTGCGCCGTACGGCGACTGGCCGCGCAGGTCGTCGCGGATCGGGAGGTCTTCGAAGGAGAGTGCCACCGGTCAATCGTACGCGGCGCGGCCGCCGCCGGAGCGCCGCTCAGGATCAGTCCTGCGCGTACTCCGTGGGAATCGCGAGCTCCTGGCCCGCCATCAGCGCGCCGCCCTGAAGCTGATTGAGGTGGGCGATGTCGTCGACGACGTCGCGGGGATCGTGGCCTGGCGCCACGAGCTGCGCGATGCTCCAGAGCGAGTCGCCAGACAGAACGGTGACGGTCTCGAACGATCCAGCAGGCGCGCCGCCATCGATAGAGCCGAGAGCGGCACCGGAGCCCATCACGGCGGCGACGGCGAGACCGGCGACGACGGGGAGCGCAGCAAAGGCTGCGAGCACGCGGCGTCCGCGAACCGTCAGCCGAAGGCGCGTGTGCGGTACGGCGAGTGCAACGGTGGTCATGTCTCCTCCTCGGATGGAACGCGCTTCGCACTCGGCTGCTCGGCCGGGAGAGCCGAGTGCGAAGCTACGTACCGAATCTATCTTCGAATACATCGCTGGGTCAAGCCTTTCTTCGAAACGGGCTTCGAGATTTCTCCGGACACGCTCGAACAAAGCTCTCGAAACTCCCGGCGACTGGGGTACGGTCGTGGTGTCGGAGGCAACCTCACCACGGACCTCCGACATTCGAGATGTCGAATCGAACCTGGAGCACTCATGAGCGACGACGCAGCGCACAGCGGCACCGCACCTTCGACCCCGCGCACGCGGCGGCGTCGCAGCCTCAGCGACAAGCAGATGGCGATCCTCGAGGTCATCCAGCGGTCGATCCAGAAGCACGGCTATCCGCCCTCGATGCGCGAGATCGGCGACGCCGTCGGCCTCAAGTCGCTCTCCAGCGTCACCCATCAGCTCGGCCAGCTCGAGCTGAGCGGCTATCTGCGACGCGACCCAGGCAAGACGCGCGCGATGGAGGTGCTCATCGACCTACCCGGTGTGTCGGGCGAGAACCCGGCCGACGTCGCCCCTCCTGTCGGAGACGCGGCGATGATCCCGCTCGTCGGCCAGATCGCCGCAGGTGTCCCGATCACGGCCGAGCAGCAGGTCGAAGAAGTCTTCCCACTCCCCAGGCAGCTGGTGGGCAAGGGGGAGCTGTTCATGCTCAAGGTCAACGGCGAATCGATGATCGACGCGGCCATCTGCGATGGCGACTGGGTCGTCGTGCGCACGCAGAGCACTGCGGAGAACGGCGACATCGTCGCGGCGATGCTCGACGGTGAGGCGACCGTGAAGGTGTTCCGTCAGCGCGACGGGCACACCTGGCTGCTCCCCCGCAATACGAACTTCGAGCCGATCCTCGGCGACGAGTCGACGGTGCTCGGCAAGATCGTCGCGGTGCTGCGCGCGGTCTGAGCGCGTGAGCAGGGGGGCGGTGCCGGAGTCATCCGGCACCGCCCCCCTGCTGCTGTGACGACGTCGAACGGGCGCGACCGCGTCAGCTGCTGACGAGATCCGGCACGAGCTCGTCTGGCGGATCCGGCTCCCTCCGTTTCGCCGACGCCTCGTGCACCCCACGATGCCGGCGACGGCTCGAGCGACGCATCGGTATGTGTCGGCATGGGTCGCGGCGTGACGTCGCCTTCGACGTCGTGCGCGATTGCTCCGGCGTGCAATAGCGTGGTGACATGGCCCCTATCGACCAGCTCGCGTACGGCACATGGCCGTCGCCGATTCGTCCAGAGGACATGCCGTCCGGATCCCTCAGACTCGGTCGTGCCCAGTACGTCTCAGGCGAGGCCTGGTGGGCCGAGTCCGTGCCGGCGGAGCGGGGGCGCACGGCGATCCTCCGCTCCGGCGGTTCTGACCCTGTGCTGCCCGCCCCGTGGAGCGCGCGATCTCGCGTGCACGAATACGGCGGGGGCGCGTGGGCTGCTCTCGACGACGAGCGATTCGCCTTCGTGAACCAGGCGGACCAGCGCGTCTACATCGCCCGTGCCGGTACCGAGCCGTCCCCGCTGACCGCGGACGACGCCAGGCTGGCTCACGGCGATCTCGTGTGGGCGGACGGCGCACTGTGGGCGGTGCGCGAGACACACGACGCCGCGCTGTCGACGCCGCGACGGGAGATCGTCCGGATCCCGGATGACGGCTCCGGCGCAGCCGATCCCGATGCCGTCACAGTCGTCGTCGCAGGAAGCGACTTCGTCGCCTACCCCGCCCCGCGCGCTGGCAGGCTCGCGTGGATCGCGTGGGACCACCCCGACATGCCGTGGGACGCCGCGGAGCTGCGGGTCGGCACACTCGACGAGGACGGCACGGTGTCGGACTGGGTCGTCGCCGCAGGCGGGCACGGCGCGACGGGCGGCGCGGACGTCGCGGCCCTGCAGCCGGAGTGGACGGGCGACGACGAGCTGCTGTTCACCCAGGACCCCCCGAGCGCGTCCCGCTCCGATCCCGCGCGCGGCGCACGATGGAACCTGTTCGTCATCCGATTCGACGACGATCTCACGCACGCTCCGGCCGCGCCGGTCTACGTCGTCGACGGTGACACGGGAGGCCCGCTGTGGAGCCTCGGATCACGTTGGTACGCGGCGCTCGACGACGGCAACGTCGTGGCGGTCGTCACGGACGGCCGTTCCCGACTGATGCTCATCGAACCCGTCTCCGGCAACGTCACGGAGCTGGAGACGCCGCTGACCGGCGACGTGCAGGTGCACGACGTGCGCGGCAGGCGGGTGCTGCTCACCGGCGCGGGAGCGTCCGTGCCAGGCGGACTCTGGGAGCTCGACGTGTCGGCCCGGTCCCTCGCGCCGCTGCGCGGCGGCGAGGTCGACCCGGCGTCGGGGCCGCGCCCTCCTGCCTCCCCGATGACCTTCGCCGGCCCCCTCGGCCCGGTGCACGCGTTCTTCTACCCGCCATCGAGCCCCAGCGCCGTCGGTCTCGACGGAGAGCTGCCGCCCGTCGTCGTGCTCGTGCACGGCGGCCCGACCGGTCACGTCACCGGCGACCTGTCGCAGAACGCCGCGTTCTTCACCAGCCGCGGGATCGGCGTGCTGGATGTGAACTACGGCGGCTCATCCGGCTACGGGCGCGCCTACCGCGAGCGGCTGTCCGGCGGGTGGGGCCTCTCCGACGTGCAGGATGTGGCCGCCGCTGCGCGCGGACTCGTCGATGCGGGGCTCGCCGACCCCGCTCGCATCGCGATCAAGGGCGGGTCGGCCGGCGGCTGGACCGTGCTGTGCGCTCTCGCCGACACCGACGTGTTCGCCGCAGGCATCTGCCGCTACGGCGTCGCCGACCTGCGCATGCTGCTGGCCGAGACGCACGACTTCGAGGCCCGCTACCTCGATGGCCTCGTCGGCCCGTGGCCGGAGGCGGAGGCCGACTACATCGAGCGCTCGCCCCTGTCGCGCCCGGAGAGCCTCACCACGCCGCTTCTCATCCTGCAGGGCAGCGACGACCCGGTCGTGCCGCCGTCGCAGTCGGAGGCGCTGCGCGACGCGCTCGCGGACAACGGGGTGCCGCACGCCTATCTGCTGTTCGAAGGAGAAGGGCACGGGTTCCGGCAGTCCGACACCATCGTGAAGTGCTTCGCGTCCGAGCTGGCCTTCCTCGGTCAGGTGCTCGGGTTCGAAACTCCAGGCGTCAGCCCCGTCGACCTCGCCTGACCACCGCGGGGCCGGAGCTGCTCACTCGGTGCGGAACGCCTCGAGGTCGGCGGCGAGTCGGGGGCTGACACGGGCGTGCACGAAGGTGCCGTCCGTCTCGTGGCGCCGTTCGAGCAGCTGACCGGTTTCGTGCACCGCCGACACGAGGTCACCGCGGTCGTACGGCACCACCACTCGCACCTCGACCGCCGGCAGCGGAAGCGTCTCCTCGACGATGCGACGCAGCTCGTCGATGCCCTCGCCCGTGTGCGATGACACGAACACGGCGCGCGGCTCGAGTCCGTGCAGCACCAGGCGCGCGCTCTCGTCGATCAGGTCGGCCTTGTTGAACACCACGACCTCCGGCAGGTCGCGCGCGCCGACATCGCCCATCACGTCGCGCACCGTCTTGATCTGGCTCGCCGGATCCGGATGGTTGGCGTCGACCACGTGCAGCACGACGTCGGCCTCCGCGACCTCCTCGAGGGTGGAGCGGAACGCCTCGACGAGCTGGTGCGGCAGATTGCGCACGAAGCCGACGGTGTCGGCGAAGGTGAACACCCGACCGTCCGATGTCTGGGAGCGCCGCACGGTCGAGTCGAGGGTGGCGAACAGCGCGTTCTCGACGAGCACTCCGGCGGCCGTGAGCCGGTTGAGTAGGCTCGACTTGCCCGCGTTGGTGTACCCGGCGATCGCGACGGACGGGATGGTGTGGCGTTTGCGCTCTGACCGCTTCGCGTCGCGGGCCGGGGCGAACTGCGCGATCTGCTTGCGCAGGATCGCCATCCGGGTGCGGATACGGCGACGGTCGAGCTCCATCTTCGTCTCGCCTGGCCCGCGCGAGCCCATGCCGGCTCCCGCTGCGCCGACCTGGCCACCGGCCTGCCGGCTCATCGAGTCACCCCAGCCGCGCAGACGCGGCAGCAGGTACTCGAGCTGCGCCAGCTCCACCTGGGCCTTGCCCTCGCGCGTCTTCGCGTGCTGGGCGAAGATGTCGAGGATCACGGCCGTGCGGTCGACGACCTTCACCTTGACGACGTCCTCGAGCGCGCGGCGCTGCGACGGAGCCAGCTCCGTGTCGGCGACCACCGTGTCGGCGCCGACCGATGCGACCAGATCGCGCAGCTGCTCCGCCTTGCCCTTGCCCAGGTAGGTCGCCGGATCCGGATGGGGACGGCCCTGCAGCACGCCGTCGAGGACGACGGCACCGGCGGTCTCCGCGAGCGCGGCGAGCTCGTGCAGCGAGTTCTCCGCGTCGGCGAGAGATCCCTGCGTGTACACACCGACGAGCACGACGTTCTCCAGCCTCGTCTCGCGGTACTCGACCTCCGTGACGTCCTCGAGCTCCGTCGACAGGCTCGGCACCCGACGCAGCGCGTGCCGGTCCTCGACGTCCCACTGGTCGCCGTCGGCGCTTCCTGCGGCCGTCGACGTCTCCTGCAGCGCCTGTGCCGCCCCGAAGATCCGCACACCGCTGCGGGAGCCCGCGCGGGCCAGGACGCGATCGACCGCGTCGTCGGCCGCCGTGTGCGGTGCGTCGTCGGACGTCGGGAGGGGGGACGTCGTATCAGTCATGTAATCCTTCGATGGGAAACGGGAGCCTTTAAGGGTAACGTTGCGGGCTATGGGAGACCACTATTTCAGCGAAGCTCCCTCCAGCGTCGACAAGCCTCGACGCATCCGCATCCCGGTCGCAGGCCGTGAGGTGGAGGTGACGACGAACGCCGGCGTCTTCAGCCCCGATCGACTCGATGTCGGTACGCGGGTCCTGCTGACGCACACGCCGGCGCCGCCCTCGGGTGGCGACTTCCTCGACCTCGGATGCGGCTGGGGGCCGATCACGCTCGACCTCGCCGGTGCCTCACCGCATGCGCGGGTGTGGGCGGTCGACGTGAACGAGCGGGCGCTCGACCTCGTGCGCAGCAATGCGGCCGAGCTCGGTCTCGACAATGTCAACGCGGTCAGGCCGGAAGATGTTCCCGCCGACGTGCGGTTCCGCACCATCCGGTCGAACCCTCCCATCCGGGTCGGGAAGGCCGTGCTGCACGATCTGATGGAGGAGTGGATCCCGCGGCTCGACGAGCGCAGCGACGCCTACCTCGTGGTCAAGCGCGATCTCGGCAGCGATTCACTGCAGCGGTGGCTCGATGCCTCCCTGGCACGCGACTTCAGTGTGCGCAGGCACGCGACCGCGAAGGGCTTCCGCGTGATCAAGGTGCGCCACCACGGGACGCCGAGGACCGAACCTCTCACCATCGGCTGACGCCGGAGGATCGTATTCCGTCTGAGGCATACAGTGCCGGATGTCGCCGTTCGAACGAGCAGGCGGTCCCGTCGCCGCGGTCGCTCAGTCGGCCAGTGTGACTGTGCCGGTGTATACGAGCGTTGCGGGCCCGGAGAGCGAGACGCGCTCCCCGTCGGGGTGCGCAGTCATCTTCACCGAGAGCGTGCCGCCTGGGACATCGACGTGCCAGTGGTCCGGAGCGCCGGCTCCCGCCCATTCGCGCACCGCGAGCGCCGTGGCGACGACGCCGGTGCCGCAGCTGAGCGTCTCCCCCACCCCGCGCTCGAACACACGCATCCGCACCTGGCCCACGCCGTCGACCACGAGCGGATCCTCCGGCACCACGAACTCGATGTTCGCACCGTGCTCGGGAAGTGGTTCGACGATCGGCTGCACAGCGAGGTCGAGCGTGTCCAGCTCTTCGGTCGAGGCGAGCGCAACGACGATGTGAGGATTGCCGACGTCGATGCCGAGACCGGGTCGGGCGACGCTGACGCCGCGACCGCGCACCGTCGGCTCGGTCGTCGAAGCGCGCCAGCCGCCCATGTCGACCAGGAAGCCGTCGTCGCTGCGGGTCACCTCGCGCACGCCGGCTCGGGTGCCGATGGGGAGGGAGCCATCCGATGCCACCTCCGCGAGGCCGGAGTCGATCAGGTACCTGGCGAATACGCGCACGCCGTTGCCACACATCTCGGCGACGGAGCCGTCGGCGTTCCGGTAGTCCATGAACCATTCGGCATCCGCGTTCTCGGCGAGCGCCGAGGCGCCATCCGGGATGCTCGCCGACTTGACCGCGCGCAGCAGGCCGTCCGCCCCGATTCCGACGTGCCGGTCGCACAGCGCGGCGACCTGCTCATCCGAGAGGTCGAGCTCCGCTGAAGGGTCGGAGATCACGACGAAGTCGTTGCCGGTGCCATGCCCCTTGGTGAACGCGATGTCCGTCATACTCCCAGTCTACGTTTCGAAGCCACCGCCGGATGCGCCGCTGCTGCCCATCCGGACCGCCGCGAAGGACAGCCGCACGGCCCGCGAGATACGCACTTTTTCGACGAAGGCGCGTATAGATCGGCGCATCTGGACGGAAAGTGCGCATCTCGGCAGCGGGGCTAGGGAGTGTCTGATAATTCGCGGCGTTGCGAGCATGGGTGATGTGTGCCGGATCGCTAGGCCGAGGAGGGAGGCGATGCGGAGCCATCGTCGACCGACGAGAACGACGCGAGCCGGTGCACAGCACCCAGCGCAGTAGCCGACGAATTATCAGACACGACCTAGTCGCGTAGGGAAGCGGCGATGTCGGCTGCGGTGGTGGGGGCGAGGGGGGTGTCGAGCCAGCGAGTCTCCGCGTAGCGGTTGAACCAGCTCACCTGCCGGCGGGCGTAGCGCCGGGTGAGCGCCTGGGTGCGCTCGATCGCTTCCTGCTCGGCGATCTCGCCGTTCAGCTGCGCCAGCGCCTGTGCGTATCCGATCGCGCGGCTGGCGGTCGCGCCGCGCTCCAGCCCCACCTCGCGCAGGCGAGCGGTCTCGAGCAGCATGCCGTCCTGCCACATCCGTTCGACCCGTCGATCGAGGCGTTCCACGAGTGCGGCGCGCTCCGCGCGCAGGCCGATGATCGCCGTGCCTTCCCGCCACAGCACCGGTCGTTCCGGAAGGGAGGCCCGATGCCCGTTCTCACCCTGCTCCAGCACCTCGAGAGCGCGCACGACGCGGCGGCCGTTGCGGGGGTCGATCCGCTCCGCCGTCTCGGGGTCGCGTTCGCGGAGCCGCGCGAACAGGGCGCTCGCCCCCTCCGCCTCGAGCTGTGCCTCCAGGCGCGCGCGCAGCGCGTGGTCACGCGGAGGGAAGCGGAAGTCGTACACGACGCTGGAGACGTACAGACCGGAGCCTCCGACGAGGATCGCATGCCTTCCCCGCGCGAAGATGTCGCGAACGGCCTCGCGCGCCGCCTCCTGGTAGCGGGCGACGGCCGCTTCCTGGGTGACATCGAGCACGTCGAACAGGTGGTGGGCGATGCCGCGACGCTCGTCGACGGCGACCTTGGCCGTGCCGATGTCCATGCCGCGGTACAGCTGCATGGCATCGGCGTTCACGATCTCGGCGCCCTCACCTCCGAGCGCCTCGGCGAGGTCGAGCGAGAAGTCGCTCTTGCCCGTCCCTGTGGCGCCGACGACGGCGATCAGCCGCGGTCGCTGTGAGGCGGCCTGCGTCATCCGCTCAGACGCCGACGCGCAGCGCGGGAAGTCCGAGCCTGACCGGGCCTGCCTGCTGCGTCGTGTCGCTGCTCGGGACGCCGCAGCTGGCAGCATCCGCGTTCTCCCACGCGTCGCCGGCGCGTGTGCGACGAATCCGCAGCTCGGCACCGGCCGGAGCGTCGGCGAGCAGATGCGACGGGGCAGCATGCGTGACAGTGACGGTGACGACGTCGCCGGGGCGCGGTGCGTCCGATCCCTCAGGCACCTCGAAATGCACGAGCCGGTTGTCTTCGGCTCGGCCGGTGAGGCGGAGCGTTGCCGCGTCCTTCTTGCCTTCGCCCTTCGAGACGAGCACCTCGAGCGTGCGCCCGAGCTGCTTCTGGTTCTCCTCGAGCGTGATGCGCTGCTGCAGCTCCATGAGGCGGTTGTAGCGCTCCTGCACGACGTCCTTCGGCACCTGGTCGGCCATCGTGGCCGCCGGCGTGCCCTCGCGGATCGAGTACTGGAACGTGAAGGCGCTGGAGAAGCGTGCCTCTTCGACGACGCGGAGCGTCTCCTGGAAGTCCTCTTCCGTCTCGCCGGGGAAACCGACGATGATGTCGGTCGTGATCGCCGCGTCGGGCATGCGCTCGCGAACCCTCTCGAGGATTCCGAGGAACTTCCGGCTGCGGTACGAGCGTCGCATGGCGCGCAGGATGCGGTCGCTGCCCGACTGCAGCGGCATGTGCAGCTGCGGCATCACGTTCTCGGTCTCGGCCATCGCGTCGATGACATCGTCGGTGAAGGCCGCAGGGTGCGGGCTGGTGAAGCGGACGCGCTCGAGCCCCTCGACGTCGCCGGCTGCGCGCAGCAGCTTGCCGAAGGCGTGCCTGTCGCCGAACTCCACGCCGTACGAGTTGACGTTCTGGCCCAGCAGCGTCACCTCGATCGCGCCGTCATCGACAAGAAGCCGGATCTCGTTCAGGATGTCGCCCGGTCGGCGATCCTTCTCCTTGCCGCGCAGGCTCGGCACGATGCAGAACGTGCAGGTGTTGTTGCAGCCGACCGAGATCGAGACCCAGCCGCTGTAGATGTTGTCTCGCTTCGTCGGCAGCGTGGAGGGGAAGACCTCGAGCGATTCGAGGATCTCGAGCTCGGCTTCCTCGTTGTGGCGCGACCGCTCGAGCAGCTGAGGGAGCGAGCCCATGTTGTGTGTGCCGAACACGACGTCGACCCACGGCGCCTTCTCCTGCACCGCGTCCTTGTCCATCTGCGCGAGGCAGCCGCCGACGGCGATCTGCATGCCCTCGTGCTTCTCCTTGCGCGACTTCAGATAGCCGAGCGTGCCGTACAGCTTTCCCGCCGCGTTGTCGCGGACCGCACAGGTGTTGATGATCACCACATCGGCGTCCTCGCCGGCGGGCGCTTTCACGTACCCCGCGCTCTCGAGCGAACCGGAGAGGCGCTCGGAGTCGTGCACGTTCATCTGGCAGCCGAAGGTGCGCACCTCATAGGAACGTGCGCGGCCGTCGGGCGTCACGGCGGCGAGCGACGGCTCGATCAGGGTCGGAGCGCTGGATGGCATAGTCATGACCGCTCCATTGTACGCGGCGACCCTGATGCGGGATCTGCCGGATCGATCGCCGTGCCGCGCTGGCCGACGCGGGGCTACTCGAAGCGCACGCGGCTGGGCGGTGCGTTCTGCTCATCGAGCGCGCGCCTGGCCACGGACATGGCGAACCCGCCGTATCCGCGCCGGGAGAGCTGCCCGACGAGCCTGCGCAGCGCCACGTCGTCGTCGTAGCGCGCAAGCTGCCGCGCCTTCGTGCGGGCGAACTCGAGCGCACGCTCGTAATCGTCATCCGGAAGCTCCGCGATCACACGGTCGACGACGTCGCGAGCGACGCCGCGCTTCTGCAGCGACTGCGAGATGGCGCGCCGCCCCTCGTTGCGATGCGTGGTCGCCTGGAACACGATCTGCTCGGCGAGACGCTCGTCATCGAGAGCGCCCGACCGCTCGAGCCGATCGATGATGTCTTCGACCGCGTCGGCGTGCACCTCCTGCTGTCGAAGCTTGCCGCGCGCCTCCGAGACCGACAGCCCGCGCGCCCCGAGCGAGCGCAGCAGCTTGCGCTCTGCCTTCGCTGCGGCCTCGTCGACCTCGCCTGCCGAATCGTCTTCGACGTCTGAGAGCGCGACGAAGCGCACGCCGTCGCGTTCCGCGGTCTCCACTCTCGGCGCGGGGCGAACGCCCCTGTCGGTCGGCCTCAGGTCGCGCCACGTCGTGTGCCACGCTTCGCCCTCGGGCCCTGCGGGAGCGTCGCGCTCGTTCTCGTCTCGGCGCTCACCGCGCCCGCCGATCGCGTCGGCATCATCCGGCGCTTCCGTGCGCACCTGGTCGGACGTGCCCTCTGCACCTGCTGCAGGAAATCGCCGCACGGGGAACGTGCGCGGGCTCCCACCCTCTCGCGCGGTCTCCCCCGGTTCCGTGCTCGCACCGTTGGGCGCGTGTCGGCCGCCGAAGAGTGGAATCACCGGTGCGACATCGTCATCGGACTCGTTCGCCGTCATGCTCTCACCTCGTCACGATTGCGGTGGGGCGGCTGCTGCTTCTCGGGCCCTCAGCCGCCCTGCCGCGTCGAATCGTCTACGCCGATTTGCGGGCGGGGGCCTCCTGCACCGGCTCCGGCGTCTCGGCCGCCACAGCACCGCCGATGCCGAGCTTCACCTTGATCTTGTTCTCGATCTCGGCGGCGACATCCGGATTCTTCAGCAGGAAGTTGCGCGCATTCTCCTTGCCCTGGCCGAGCTGGTCGCCGTCGTAGGTGTACCAGGAGCCGGACTTCTTGACGATCGAATGCTCGACGCCGAAGTCGATGAGGCTGCCCTCGCGGGAGATGCCCGTGCCGTACAGGATGTCGAACTCCGCCTGCTTGAACGGCGGGGCCATCTTGTTCTTCACGACCTTGACGCGGGTCCTGTTGCCGACAGCGTCTGCGCCGTCCTTCAGCGTCTCGATACGACGGATGTCGAGGCGGACCGACGCGTAGAACTTCAGCGCCTTTCCACCGGACGTGGTCTCGGGTGACCCGAAGAACACGCCGATCTTCTCACGCAGCTGATTGATGAAGATCGCCGTCGTCTTGGACTGGTTCAGACCACCGGCGATCTTGCGCAGCGCCTGCGACATCAGCCTGGCCTGAAGGCCCACATGCGAGTCGCCCATCTCGCCCTCGATCTCGGCACGCGGCACGAGCGCGGCGACGGAGTCGATGACGACGAGGTCGATCGCGCCGGAGCGGATCAGCATGTCGGCGATCTCGAGCGCCTGCTCACCCGTGTCTGGCTGCGACACGAGCAGGGCGTCGATGTCGACGCCGAGCTTCTGCGCGTACTCCGGATCGAGTGCGTGCTCCGCGTCGACGAAGGCGGCGATGCCGCCCGCCTTCTGTGCGTTGGCGATCGCGTGCAGCGTGAGCGTCGTCTTGCCCGACGATTCCGGGCCGTAGATCTCGACGACGCGGCCGCGGGGAATGCCCCCGATGCCGAGTGCCACGTCGAGCGCGATCGAACCTGTCGGGATCACCTCGACGGGAGCGCGCTCGTCGCTGCCCAGCCGCATGACTGAGCCTTTTCCGAACTGACGGTCGATCTGCGTGAGGGCTGTTTCGAGTGCCTTCTCACGGTCTGCTGAAGCGGGCATCGCGTTCTCCTTCGTCTCTTGGTGTTCCGCTGCCTCTAGGCTGTCGCGGCCGGATCAGGTGATCCGACTCTGGCGACAAGGCGCGTGGTTCGTACCGTGGTCCATACGCTACGAGGGACCTCCGACATTCGTGCCGGAGACCCCCGCGATTGTGGATGGATCGCGGAACTTCCCCACGTGTGGAACACACTACGCGCCCTTATCGAACGCATCTTCGACGACACGCCGAGGTGTTTCTCGAAGGAGCGTGCGGGTCCGTCGGGTGCGGCCGTGGAGTGCGATCGCGCCGTTCAGCGGCGCTTCGGCTCCCTGCGACCCGCGCCGTGTCGGCGTTGGTCGGGGACATCGGTCTCGTCGCAGAGCGCCTGCCAGATGTCGCGCGGAGCGATGCCGACATCGAGCGCTTCCGACGCCGTGCGGCCGAACGGCGGCAGCACGAGGTCCGCGATGAGTGTCGCTGCGCGCGCGCCGAACTCGTCGTCGACGGCGCGGTGGAACTCGCTGCGCTTCACGCGGTCAGCGCAGCGACAGTTCTGGTCCGACCTCGGCCACGAGGTCGTCCGGCACGACGTCCGGGAAGTGATCGACGCCCTCAAGCACTGCGAGGCGGTCGCCGACCGTGCGCATGATGATGGAGATCGGGATGTCGAGCGCCTCGGCGACCGAGGCGAGGATCTCGCTCGAGGCCTCTTTCTGACCGCGCTCGACCTCGCTCAGGTACCCGAGCGCGACCGAAGCCTTGCTCGCGACCTGTCGTAGCGTCTGCCCCTGCTGCTGCCGGAGCTCGCGCAGGACGTCGCCGATCTCTTGACGTACCAGGATCATGTCGGGCCCCTCCTCCTGCAGCCGTGGTCTTCGCGGGTGCATCATAGTACAACGACCGAGACGCGAAATCTAATCCCGCACTGACAATCTAACCGTGTCCGAGCTGCGACGAGCCGAATCTCGGCCGAAAAGTCGCCGACTCGGCCGTGTTCGAAGCAGATTCATAGGACGTCGAGCGCGAGACGGAGCACAGCGGCGACCGCCTGTGCGCGGATCTCGGCCCTCGTTCCGGAGAACACGTGGCTCTCTGCGAGCGGTCCCGACGGTGCGGCGACCGCGATGTGCACGGTGCCGACCGGTTGTCCGTCCGGTGACTGGGGGCCCGCGATTCCCGTCGTGGCGAGCCCGACTTCCGGCTCACGCCCGTCGACGGCGAGCACCCGACGCACGCCGGCGGCCATCTGCGCGGCCACATCCGGGTGGACGGGACCGTGCTCGGCGAGCAGGCGGGCGTCGACGCCGAGCACATCGTGCTTCAGCGACGTCTCGTATGCCGTCACGCTCCCGACGAGACTCACGGATGCTCCCGGCACCTCGACCAAAGCGGAGGTGACGAGACCGCCGGTGAGCGATTCGGCGACCGCAACGCGCCATCCGCGCGCCCGCAGGCCCGCGAGGAACCGTTCTGCGGCGCGGGCGTCGGTCATCCCCTGCTCGCCCTCGCCCCGCGCGCCTGCGCTGCGACGTAGTCGATCCCGCTGGCGATGGTGAGCACGACCACGATCCACATCAGGATCGTGGTGATGGTCGCCCACCAGTTCTCACCGACCACGAGGTGTCCAGGCAGGAGCGCCCACGCCAGTGCGACGCCCTGCGCCGCAGTCTTGACCTTGCCCATCCATGCCGCAGCCACGACGTGCGACTTGCGTACGATCAGTCGATGGACCGTGATGCCCCATTCGCGGATCAGGATCACCACGACCATCCACCACGCGATCTCGCCGAGCACTGCGAGCCCGACGAACGCGAGCCCTGTGAGCAGCTTGTCGGCGATCGGATCCCACAGCTTCCCGAAATCGCTGACCGCATCGAATCTGCGTGCGAGGAAGCCGTCGACCCAGTCGGTCGAGATCGCGACGATGAACAGGATCGCAGCGGTCACCCGAAGCGGCATGCTCCCCTCGCCCCAGGTGCCCCCGATGAGCAGGAGGACGAAGAACACTCCGGCGAGCGGGATGCGCGCGATCGTGATCGCATTGGGCAGCTGGCGAGGGAAGGCCATCTCAGTCGCGGCCCGTCAGCTGCCAGGCATCTTCGTCGCCGTCATCGTCGCGGTCGTCGATCTCGATCCCCTGGAACTGCGCCTCGATCGGGTCGACCGCATAGCGATCCGGTTCAGCAGGGGCAGGAGCCGTCTCCGCCGGCGGCTGCGCCGCGGGTGCCGGGGCAGCCGGAGCCGGCGCGGCGGGCGGCTCTTCGCCCTTGAGCTTGGCGAGCACGGTCGCCAGCTGCTCCGGAGCGACGAGCACGTCGCGCGCTTTGGAACCCTCGCTCGGGCCGACGATCTCGCGGGACTCGAGCAGGTCCATCAGACGCCCCGCCTTCGCGAACCCCACGCGCAGCTTGCGCTGCAGCATCGACGTCGAGCCGAACTGGCTCGAGACCACGAGCTCGGCGGCTGCGAGGAGAACCTCGAGGTCGTCGCCGATGTCGGAGTCGATCTCGCGCTTCGGCGCGTCGATGGCCTCCGCCACGTCCGAGCGGTACTCCGGCTGCGCCTGCCGCGTGACGTGCTTGACGACGGTGCTGATCTCGTCCTCCGTCACCCACGCGCCCTGCAGTCGGAACGGCTTGCCCGAGCCCATCGGAGAGAAGAGCGCGTCGCCCTGACCGATCAGCTTGTCGGCGCCCGGCCCGTCGAGGATCACACGCGAGTCGGTGACGCTCGTCACCGCGAATGCGAGGCGCGAGGGCACGTTCGCCTTGATCAATCCCGTCACCACGTCGACGGACGGACGCTGGGTCGCGAGCACCAGGTGGATGCCTGATGCGCGGGCCAGCTGAGTGATGCGAACGATCGACTCCTCGACGTCTCGCGGGGCGACCATCATCAGATCGGCGAGCTCGTCGACGACGACGAGGAGGTACGGGTACGGCTTGAGCACGCGCTCGCTGCCTGGCGGGAGCTCGATCTCGCCTGCGACGACCGCCTTGTTGAAGTCGTCGATGTGGCGGTACCCGAACGACGCGAGGTCGTCGTAGCGCATGTCCATCTCCTTCACGACCCACTGCAGCGCCTCGGCTGCCTTCTTCGGGTTCGTGATGATGGGTGTGATCAGGTGCGGAACGCCGGCATAGTTGGTCAGCTCGACGCGCTTCGGGTCGACCAGGACCATCCGGACGTCGCTCGGCTTCGCGCGCATCAGCAGGCTCGTGATCATCGAGTTCACGAAGCTGGATTTTCCCGACCCGGTGGAGCCTGCCACGAGAAGGTGGGGCATCTTGGCCAGGTTCGCCACGACGAAGCCGCCTGAGACGTCCTTGCCGACACCGATCGTCAGCGGGTGCGTCGACTTGTGGGCGGCGCTCGAGCGCAGCACGTCGCCGAGCGCGACCGTCTCGCGGTCGACGTTCGGGATCTCGATGCCGATCGCGCTCTTGCCGGGGATCGGTGCGAGGATGCGCACGTCGTTCGACGCGACGGCGTAGGCGATGTTGCTCGACAGCTGCGTGATCTTCTCGACCTTCACACCGGGGCCGAGCTCGACCTCGTACTGTGTGACGGTCGGGCCGCGCGAGAAGCCCGTCACGCCGGCGTTGATCTTGAACTGTTCGAACACGCTCTCGATCTGAGCGACCATCCGGTCGTTCGCATCGGACTTGACCACGGCGGGCGGGCCGGCCGACAGCGTGCCGGCCGACGGCAGTTCGTATGGCGCGGCAGGCGGCTGAGGGCCGCGAGCGCCCGGCCCCTCCGTGCCGAATCCGCTCAGCCCTGGCAGCGCCTCCGAGAGGTCTCCGGTGTCGTCGCCGTCGCCCATCAGCGCCGTCGACCCCGACTCGCTCAGGCCGGCGGTGACGCCGCCGATGTCGCTGAGCACCTCGGTCGCGGCGTCGGCCGGTTCGGCATCGACGACCACGGCTTGGTCGTAGCCCCCGTCCGACTGCGTCGGGAGGAGGTCCGTGAGCTCCTGCGGGTCGGTGAGGACGTCGCCGTCCTCCTCGCGCCCGGTCTTGTTCCGACGCCACCACGGCAGCTCGTCGTCGCCGTCTGCGGCGTCGTCCGTCTTCTTCTTGTCACGACGCTTCTTCTTCGGCTCCGGCTCCTCAAGCACCTCCGTGGCAGCGGTGTCGGAACCCGACCGCGCACGCTCCGCACCGAACATCCAGTCATAGAGCTCGCCGAGCCTGCTGATGATGCGGTTCGGCGGGGTCTTCGTGACGATGAGCAGGCTGAGAGCGCCCAGAAGCGAGAGCACGATGTACGCGCCGATCGGGGTGAGGTATGTCAGCGGCTGGCCCAGCATCCAGCCGAAGAGCCCGCCGGATGCGCTGAGCGCAGGCATGCCGAGCTGCGGTTCTGGACGGTCTCCGGCCACGTGGCAGAACGCCGCGATCACGATCGTGAGCAGCCCGAATCCGATGCCGATACGGCCGTTGTCGTGCACGGACGACGGGTGGCGGAACAGCCACCCCGCCAGGAGCAGCAGCAGGACGGGGAAGACGAACGCGGTGCGGCCGATGAGCATGCCGAATGTGTACGCGCTGATGTTCGCCGCGACGGGGGTGCCGATGAAGAACCATTCCGTGACCGCCCCGGCGATCGCCAACAGCACGATGAGGAAGGGGAAGCCGTCGCGCCTGTCGTTCTTGTCAAGAGTCTCGGGCCCGAACGCGCGGAACAGTCCGCCGACGGCGCGGGCGAGGCCGTACCACATCCGTGCCGGGACGCCTGGCTTGTCTTCGTCTCCGACATACTTCTTCGGCGCGGGCGCAGACTTGCGCGCGCTCGAGGACGTTTTCGAGCGCGCGCTCTTGTTCTCGGTGCTCGCACGTGCCATATCACCCACGGTACGCGGCACCGACGACATTCCCCCTCAGTGACGCGCAATTCCGCGGCACTCGGACCACCCCTATCTCTTCATCTCTGGCACATCTCATGGGGTGCACAACACCCGAGAAGTGCCAGAAATGAAGAAAAACGGAGACAGGGAGGGGGCGAGGGGGTTACGCCTCGATGACGACCGGGACGATCATCGGCCGTCGTTTCAGGGACGTGCCGACCCAGCGTCCGATCGCACGCCGGGCGGTCTGCGTGAGCGCGTGGTTGTCGCGCACGCCGTTCTTGACCGCCTCTTCGAGCGCTGCGGCGACCTTCGGCTTGATCTTGTCGAACACCTTGTCGTCCTCGGCCACACCGCGAGCATGGATCTCGGGTCCGGAGACGATCGTTCCCGTCTTCGAATCGACGACGACGATGACCGAGACGAATCCCTCCTCGCTGAGCACGCGGCGGTCCTTGAGATCGGCGTCCGTGATCGTCCCGACGCTCGAACCATCGACGTAGACGTAGCCGATGTCGATCTGGCCGACCACCGTGGCCTGTCCGTCGCGCAGGTCGAGCACCGTGCCGTTCTCGCCGACGATCGCGTTCTCCTGTGCGATGCCGCTGTCCCGCGCGATCTTGGCGTTGGCCGTGAGGTGGCGGTACTCGCCGTGCACCGGGAAGACGTTCTTCGGCTTCAGGATGTTGTAGCAGTACAGCAGCTCACCCGCCGCGGCGTGGCCGGAGACGTGCACCTTGGCATTGGCCTTGTGCACGACGTTCGCCCCGAGCTTGGTCAGTCCGTCGATCACGCGGTACACAGCGTTCTCGTTGCCGGGGATCAGGCTGGAGGCCAGGATGACTGTGTCTCCCTCACCCGGCTCGATCTCGTGGTTCAGGTTCACCATGCGGCTGAGCACCGCCATCGGCTCGCCCTGCGAACCCGTCGACATGTAGACGATCTTGTCGTCTGGCACGTCGCGCGCCTTCTTGTAGTCGATGAGCACGCCATCCGGAACGTTCAGATAGCCCAGGTCAGCGGCGATCTTCATGTTCCGCACCATGCTGCGACCCAGCAGTGCGACGCGACGACCGTTGTTGTTCGCCGCCTCCAGCACCTGCTGCACGCGGTGCACATGGCTGGAGAAGCTCGCGACGATCACCCTGCCTGGCGTCTTGGAGATCACCTGGTCGATGACGGGGCCGATCTGACGCTCCGTCGGAGTGAAGCCGGGGACGTCGGCGTTCGTCGAGTCCGGCAGGAACAGGTCGACGCCCTCCTCCCCCAGCCTGGCGAAGGCGCGCATGTCGGTGATGCGACCGTCCAGCGGGAGCTGGTCCATCTTGAAGTCGCCGGTGTGCAGCACCATGCCGGCTGGCGTACGCACGGCGACGGCCAGCGCATCCGGGATCGAGTGGTTCACCGCGATGAACTCGAGGTCGAAGGGGCCGATGTCCCACCGCTCCCCCTCGACGACCTTCTCGACGATCGGCTTGATCCGGTGCTCTTTGAGCTTCGCCTGAATCAGCGCGAGAGTGAGGCCGGAACCGATCAGCGGGATGTCCTCGCGCAGCTTCAGCAGGTAGGGCACTGCCCCGATGTGGTCCTCGTGACCGTGGGTGAGGACGATGCCCTCGATGTCGTCGAGGCGATCCCTGATCGACTCGAAATCGGGCAGGATCAGATCGACGCCCGGCTGGTGCTCCTCGGGGAAGAGCACGCCGCAGTCGATGATCAGGATCTTGCCGTCGTACTCGTACGTCATCATGTTGCGGCCGACCTCGCCGAGGCCGCCGAGCGGAGTGATGCGCAGCGTGCCGTTCTTCAGCGGCTGCGGGTCGTAGACAGGTGTGGACATGGTCCGCCTTCCCGGGACGCCTCAGCGTCCGGTTCGTCGTGCGTGTTCTGTTGTGTGCGGCTTCATCGTCCGCGGGGTCTGGTGTCGGCGTCAGCGCGTGGTGCCGGAGATGGCAGGCAGCGCGCCACCCGCCGCCGCGTTGCGGTCCGGACGGAAGTCGGTCAGGTCGATGCTGTCGATCCCGTTCACGAGCGCCAGCTCGTCCTCGATGATCGCAGCCTCCCACTCCTCCGGCCCGACCAGCGGCAGCCGCACGCGCGGGCTCGAGATGTAGCCGAGGCCGTGCAGGATGTACTTGGCCGCCACCGTGCCAGGCACGTGCGTCATCACGGCCCGCACGAGGGGCTCTAGCTTGCGGTGCTGCTCCGTCGCGGCGGCGAGGTCGCCCCGGTTGACGGCGTCGACCATCGCCCGGTACGGCGAGGCGGCGATGTTCGCCGTGACGCCGATGAGACCGGATGCCCCGATCGACATATGCGGCAGCGCGTTCGCGTCATCGCCGGAGAAGTACATCAGGTCGGTCTGGTTGAGCACCCGGCTGACTTCGCTGAAGTCGCCCTTGGCATCCTTCACGGCCAGGATGTTCGGGTGCTTGGCCAGGCGCATGATCGTCTCGTACATGATCGGCACACCGGTGCGGCCGGGAATGTCGTAGAGGATGACCGGCAGATCGGTGGAGTCGGCGATCAGCCTGAAGTGCGTGAGCAGGCCGGCCTGGGTCGGCTTGTTGTAGTACGGCGTGACGATCATGATGCCGTCTGCGCCCGCCTTCTCGCTCTTCTGGTAGAGGTCGATGGCGTGGGCGGTCTCGTTCGATCCGCCGCCCGTGATGATCTTCGCCCGGCCGCCGGCGACGCTCTTGGCGACTTCGACGAGGCGCAGCTTCTCATCGTCGGTCAGCGTCGATGTCTCCCCCGTGGTGCCCGTGACGACGATGCCGTCTGCGCCACTGGCGATGACACCGTCGATGTGCTTCTCGACGGCCGGCCAATCGACTTCACCGTCGGCCGTCATCGGGGTGACGAGCGCGACGAGAACCTGCCCGAACGGATTGGCTGCCTGCGTCATGCTCCCAGCGTAGCGCCGCAGAGGCGTGGGACATACTTCCAGGGGTTGCGGATGGGCGGTGAGCCCGAATGCGGTCTCCGACGGTGGGCGAGCGGCAGACTCCGGACTTCGACATCCGGCCGACATTCCTTCGCGCGCTCACGCCGGACCCGATGCCAGCGTCCGGATGACGATGTCCTGCGCCTGCCTCACGGATCGTGTGGCGTGAAGTCGGGCGCGTCTACGGCGCTGTGCGGGTGTAGAACAGGAATCGGTACCGGATGCCTTCTCGGCTCAGGTGCCATCCCTCTGCGGGGTCGCAGGAGGAGACAAGCCATTCTCCGCCGATGGGTGGGGCGTAGGTGTCGGCGTCGACATCGACGTCGATCTCGGTGACCCAGAGCTCGTCGAGGCGGTCCATGGCGGCTGCATAGATCGAGCCGCCGCCGATGATCCACGGTTCGGGGTCTGCGGCGAGCGCGGCGGCGATGCCCTCGTCGAGCGAACCGACCACGGCGGCACCCGGTGCGTCGTACTCCGCGTTGCGCGTGACGACGATGTTCTCGCGGCCCGGCAGCGGCCGGAAGCGTGCGGGGAACGATTCCCACGTACGGCGGCCCATCACGACGGGGCGACCGGTGGTGGCGCTCTTGAAGTGGGCGAGGTCCTCCGGCAGGTGCCACGGCATGTCGCCGTCTGCGCCGATCACGCCGCCTCGCGCCTGTGCCCAGATCGCGCGGAGGGTCATCCGGTCACACCGCCACGGCCGCGCGGATCGTGGGGTGGTGCTGGTAGTCGACGACCTCGAAGTCGTCGAAGTCGTAGTCGAAGATCGACTCCGGCGTGCGGTTGATGCGCAGCTGCGGGTACGGGTACGGATCGCGCGAGAGCTGCTCAGCGACCTGCTCGTGGTGGTCGTCGTAGATGTGGCAGTCGCCGCCCGTCCAGACGAAGTCGCCGAGCTCGAGGCCGGTCTGCTGTGCCACCATCTGCGTCAGCAGCGCGTAGGAGGCGATGTTGAACGGCACGCCGAGGAACAGATCGGCGCTGCGCTGGTACAGCTGGCAGCTGAGCTTCCCGTCCGCGACGTAGAACTGGAACAGCGCATGGCACGGGGGCAGCGCCATCCCCTCGATCTCGGCAGGGTTCCACGCCGTGACCATGTGGCGTCGGGAATCGGGGTTGCGTCTGATGCCGTCGACGACGCGGGCGATCTGGTCGATCTGCTCCCCGTTCGGTGCGGGCCACGAGCGCCACTGCACGCCGTAGACCGGCCCGAGATCACCGTTCTCGTCGGCCCACTCGTTCCAGATGCGCACGCCGCGCTCCTGCAGCCAGCGCACGTTGGAATCGCCGCGCAGGAACCACAGCAGCTCGAGTGCGAGCGAGCGGAAGTGCACGCGCTTGGTGGTGATCAGCGGAAACGATTCAGACAGGTCGAATCGGATCTGCCTGCCGAAGACGCTCGTCGTTCCCGTGCCCGTTCGGTCGTCCTTGTGAGTGCCGTTGGCAAGCACGTCGCGCAGCAGGTCTTCGTACGGGGTCGGGATCGCAGCGCTCATGCCTCGATGGTACGCCTGAGATCCGACATGCGGCCGCGGCGCGTCCGGTGCTTCGCGACCTCGGGACTCACACCGAGCGACGACGGCCGACGAGGCCGGTGCGCTGCAGGACGAGGTAGAGCTGGCATCCCAGGCAGAGCCCGAAGACGGCATTGAGCAGCGCGGCGACGAGGGCTGCCGCCGCCGCGATGGGCAGCGCCAGCGGCACCCCCGCCAAGTGCAGAACCAGGCCGACGAGCGTCACGCCGAGGCCGACGCCCTGCGCGAAGCGCGGCGGCCGCGGCTCCGGACGGGCGACAGCAGCGGCCATCGTCAGTAGGCTGGCCGTGACAGGGGCCGTCGATCGAAGGAGTTCCCCATGAGCGTTACGAGCGAAGCAACCACCAACTGGAACGGGTCTCTCTTCGAGGGATCCGGCACCGTCGCCCCCGCATCGGGCATCGGCACCTTCAACGTCAACTGGAAGGCGCGCAGCGAGGGCGCAGCGGCCACGACGACGCCGGAGGAGCTCATCGCGGCCGCGCACTCGTCGTGCTTCTCGATGGCGCTGTCGAACGAGCTCACCAGCAACGGCACGCCGCCGGAGAGCGTCAACACCACCGCGTCGGTCACCTTCGTGCCCGGCACGGGCGTGACCGGCAGCCACCTCAATGTGAGCGCGAAGGTGCCAGGCATCGACGAGGCGGAGTTCGCGAAGATCGCGGAAGCGGCCAAGACCGGCTGCCCGATCTCGCAGGCCCTCTCCGGCATCGAGATCACCCTCGAGGCGGCGCTGGCCTGATCTCTCGGCCGCACCGACACGCGCCCCGTCCTTCTCGAAGGTCGGGGCGCGTGTGTGCTCCGTCGGCCCGTGCCCTGTGTCAGCTGCGAGGGGCGAGACGGATGGACGCTCTGATCGCCTCGCGGGCGCGGCGGCGGTCGCCTGCCGCGTCGTAGGCGAGGCCGAGCCGGTACCACGCTCGCCAGTCCTCAGGCGACTGCTCGACCTGTGCGCGGTACTTCGGGAACACCGTCTCGCCGTCCGCGCGTTCGACGCGACCGCTCGGCGACACGGCGACCTGGTCATCCGGAAGCTCGCCCTCCGCCTTGAGTCGGCGGCCGAGTCTGTCGGCGCGCAGGCCGAACCACAGCTCGCGTCCCAGTGCCCACACGGCGATGATCGGCAGCACGATGAGCGCGATGCCCATCGCGATGCCGACCGGGTCGCCCGTGCTGAGGAAGGCCACGGCGCGGCCGCCCGCGACGATGATGTAGAGGATGAGCGCCGCCGCCATCACGGCGACGCCGATGCGGACCTTCACGCGCCCGTGGCGCCGGCGACCTGGCCCGTGACGCCGCCCTCGTCGACCGGCGGCCGCGCACTCGCGCGGGGAGCGCCGATGCCGATGTCGATGAAGTTCTCCAGCCCGACGACCACGCCGCGCACACGAGGCGTGTGCTCGAGCGCGATCCGGATGCCAGGGGCGTACGCTGCGGCCGACTCGATCGTGTCGTGCACGACCGACAGGCTCTCGCCATGGCCGGAGAGGATCGTCTCCTGCCTGGCGACCACGCCCGGCCGGCGCAGCGCGTGCACCGGCACGCCGCCGACCTGCTGGCCGCGGGCACGCTGGTCGACATGGGGGGCCTCGACCGGCTCATCCCTCGCCGACGCGATCATCTCCGCGGTGCGCACCGCTGTGCCGCTCGGCGAGTCGATCTTCGTGTCGCGGTGCGCCTCGACGATCTCGGCATACGGGAAGAACCGCGACGCCGCAGCGGCGAGCGCCGTGCCCAGCACGGATCCGAGCGAGAAGTTCGGAATGAAAACGGCAGCTGTGCCCGCCGCCTCGACAAGCGGGCGCACCGAAGCGATCCGCTCTGACGACCAGCCGCTCGTGCCCACCAGAACGGGCAGACCCCGCTGGGTCGCGGCGCGCACCACGTCGACGCTGATCTGCGGGACGGAGGCGTCGACCACCAGGTCGGCGCCCTCGATCTCAGCGAGATCGCTGCCGGAGCCCAGCACCGAGTGCACGTCGAAATCGTCATGCTCCTCGATCACCTGCCTGATGATCGAGCCGAGCTTGCCGTTACCGCCGACGAGGGCCACGCGAGACGCCATGGCTCCATCCTACGATCCGGCGCGAGGGTTCAGATCGGGTTCTCGTCGGGGAGTCCCGTGCGCAGCTCGTGCGGGAGGTGTCCGAGGTCGTTGTGCGTGAGCAGCGTCCACGGCCGCCCCGGCTTCTGAGCGATCACCGTCAGACCGCAGTGCGCCTGGTTCAGCGTCATCCATCGCCATTCCGGCGCCTCGAGCACCTCGCGCACGAACCAGGAGATCACGAAGTTGTGCGTGATGAGCAGTTCGTGCACCTCCTCGTTCCTGCGCACGAGGAACTCAGCCGTCGCGTCGGACATCTGCGCCCCGCCCGCCTCGATCTCCGCTTCGCTGTACGAGCCGAAGAACGGTTCGAATGTGCCTGGTGTCTCCTCCGTCATGCCCGTCGGCACGCAGTCGAACAGCAGCGCGTGCGGCTGAGGGTCGACGGCGGGCAGTCGCTCCGCCACGTACTTGGCCGTCTCGCTGGCCCGCTCGAGCGGCGAATGCCACACGGCATCGAACGTCAGTCCGGAGAGCCGATCGGCGATCGCCGCTGCCTGACGCTGCCCTTTGCCGGATAGCGGCCCGTCTTCGAGGCCGTACTCGGCATCCTGGTGCTCACCGTGACGGACCAGGTAGATGTAGTGCGTCATCCGCTCTTCTTCTCCAGAACCTGTCCTGTTCGTCGGCGCGCGCGACCTTGCGCGGCCATGTCCAGCCTATCGGAGGCGGGGCGCCGCGCGCGCCGTCCCGGGCAACCACCGCCCCAACCGCGGGTGAACAGCGCGTTCTAGGGAGTGTCTGATAATTCGCGGCGTTGCGAGCATGGGCGGTGTGTGCCGGATCGCTAGGCCGAGGAGGGAGGCGATGCGGAGCCATCGTCGACCGACGAGAACGACGCGAGCCGGTGCACAGCGCCCAGCGCAGTAGCCGACGAATTATCAGACACGACCTAGTGTGCGGCCTTCTGCAGGTCGGCGATGTGGGCTCTGGAGAGCGAGACGCCCGCGCCCTGCACCAGCTCGTCGACATGGAGCGCTTCGAAGGCGTTCGCGATCGGCGCCACGACTCCGGCCTGGGCGCGCAGCCACGCGACGGCGACGGCCGCCAGCGGCACGCTCAGCTCGGCGGAGATCCGGTCGAACACCCTGAGCACCTTCGTGCCCCTGCGGTTCATGCGCTCGGCGAGCTGCGCGCCCCTGGTGGACGCGGCCGCCTGAGATCGCGAGCGGTGCCTGCCGGTGAGGAACCCGTGCTCGAGCGGGTGAGAGGGCGTCAGCGCGATGCCCTGGGCGCGGGCGACCAGGCGCAGGTCTCCTTCGAAGTCCTCGCGCCGCAGCGCGTTGTAAGGCACGTCGATCACGGGAATGCGCGGATAGCCCGCAGACGAGAGGATGCGCATCTCGACGAGCTGATTCGCGGTGAGGCCGTATGCGCCGATCACGCGTGCCTTGCCGGTCTCGACGAGCCAGTCGGCCGTTGCCAGTGCGTCCTCCAGCGGCACATCGTCGAGCTCGGATGCGTCGAAGTAGAGCAGGTCGATGCGGTCGGTGCCCAGTCGCTCCAGCGAGGATTCCACCGCGCGGACGAGCGGAACGGAACCGAGCCCCGGATGATCCGGGTGTCCGCCGATGCGCACACCGACGACGGTGTCCTCGCGCACGCCGCGGGTGGCGAGCCACCGGCCGATGATGTGCTCGCTGCGCCCCGCCGCGAAGCTGTCCGCGGTGTGGATGGCGTTCCCGCCGTATTCGAAGTAGCGGTCGAGCACGTCGAAGCTCGTCTGCTGATCGATCGTCCAGCCGAACTCTCCTCCGCCGAGGATCAGTGGGAACACGTCGAGCCCTGATTCGCCGAGGGGTTCGCGCAGCGCGGCGCCGAGACCCGGCCCGATCGTGGGAATCGGCTCGGACGGGTGCACCGGCCCGTCGACGTGCGCCAGCGCGAGGTCTGCCGCGTGCGAGGCCATCAGCGGCGCACCCGCCTGCTCGATGCCTGTCGTCCTTCGGCGGAGCTGGTGGTTCATGATCCCTCCCCTGATCACGCGTCACCATACAGCGGAAGGGCCCGGTTCCCCGCCTCCCTCACCGGGAAGCCGAGAACCGAGCCCTGAATGCGCCGCCGTATGGCGGGCGCTGCCTTACTCCGCCTGAGCGGCTTCTTCCGCCTGCTCCTCGATGACCGGCTCGAGCGCGAGCTTGCCGCGATCGTCGATCTCGGCGATCCGGACCAGGATCTTCTGGCCGACCGAGAGGACGGCGTCGATGTCCTCGACGCGCTTGCCGCCGTTGAGCTTGCGGATCTGCGTCACGTGCAGACGACCGTCCTTGCCCGGCATCAGCGAGATGAACGCACCGGACGGGATGATCTTCACAACCGTGCCGAGGAACTGCTCGCCGACCTCGGGGTTGGACGGGTTGGCGATCGCGTTCACCTGCGCGCGGGCCGCCTCGGCCGTCGGACCGTCGGTCGCGCCGATGTACACGGTGCCGTCGTCCTCGATCGAGATCGTGGCCCCTGTCCCGTCCTGGATGCCGTTGATCGTCTTGCCCTTGGGGCCGATCAGCTCACCGATCTTGTCGGCCGGGATCTGCACACTGATCACGCGCGGAGCGGTCGGTGCCATCTCATCCGGCGAGTCGATCGCCGAGTTCAGCACGTCGAGGATGCGCAGACGCGCTTCCTTGGCCTGCGTCAGCGCGGCGGCGAGCACCTCGCTCGGGATGCCGTCGAGCTTCGTGTCGAGCTGCAGCGCGGTGACGAACTCGCTGGTGCCTGCGACCTTGAAGTCCATGTCGCCGAGCGCGTCCTCTGCGCCGAGGATGTCGGTCAGCGCCGCGTAGCGGGTCTGACCGTCGGTCTCCTCGGAGACGAGGCCCATGGCGATGCCGGCGACGGGTGCGCGCAGCGGCACACCCGCGTTCAGCATGGAGAGCGTCGAGGCGCACACGGAGCCCATCGACGTCGAGCCGTTGGAGCTGAGCGCCTCCGACACCTGACGGATCGCGTAGGGGAACTCGTCGCGGCTGGGCAGCACCGGCAGGAGCGCACGCTCGGCCAGGAAGCCGTGACCGATCTCGCGGCGCTTCGGGCTTCCCACTCGACCGGTCTCACCGGTCGAGTACGGGGGGAAGTTGTAGTGGTGCATGTAGCGCTTGCTCGTCGTGGGCGACAGCGAGTCGATCTGCTGCTCCAGCTTGAGCATGTTCAGCGTCGTGATGCCCATGATCTGGGTCTCGCCGCGCTGGAAGATCGCGGAGCCGTGCACGCGCGGGATGACCTGCACCTCGGCGTCGAGCGGCCGGATGTCGGCGAGCCCGCGGCCGTCGATGCGAGCGCCCTCGGTGAGGATGCGACCGCGCACGATCTTCTTCGTGACGGACTTCCACGCCGCGGAGAACTCCTGCGTCGCGGAGGCAGGGAGCTCGCCGGCCTCGGTCTTCGCGACGACCTCTGCCTTGACGGAGGCCTTCAGCGCGTCGTCGGCGTTCTGCCGCTCGGTCTTGTCACCGATCTGGTAGATCTTCTCCAGCTCGGCGAGAGCCTTGCCCTCGACGAAGTCGTACGTCTCGGTGCTGTACGGGGGGAACGTCGCGAACTCGAGCGGCTCCTTGGTCGAACCGGCAGCCATCTTCGACTGCGCCTCGACGAGCTGCTTGATGAACGGCTTCGCCGCCTCGAGACCGCCGGCGACGATCTCCTCGTTCGGCTTCACGGCGCCGCCGGAGATGTGGTTCCAGCTGCTCTCGGTCGCCTCTGCCTCGACCATCATGATCGCCACGTCGCCGTTGTCGAGCACGCGGCCGGCGACCATCAGGTCGAACACTGCCTGGTCGACCTGCTCGGCGTTCGGGAACGCGACCCACTGGTCCTCGTTCGAGCCGAAGCCGGGGATGAGCGCGAGGCGCACACCGGCGATCGGACCGGAGAACGGCAGACCGGAGATCTGGGTCGACGCGGAGGCCGCGTTGATCGCGAGCGCGTCGTAGAACTCGCCAGGTGCGATCGAGAGGACCGTGATGACGATCTGCACCTCGTTGCGCAGTCCGTCGACGAACGACGGGCGCAGCGGGCGGTCGATCAGTCGGCAGACGAGGATCGCGTCGGTCGAGGGGCGTGCCTCGCGACGGAAGAACGATCCGGGGATCTTCCCTGCTGCGTATGCGCGCTCCTCGACGTCGACCGTGAGCGGGAAGAAGTCGAAGCCCTCGCGGGGGTTCTTCGACGCGCTCGTGGCCGAGAGCAGCATGGTCTCGTCGTCGAGGTACGCCGCGACGGAGCCCTGCGCCTGCTGGGCGAGACGGCCGGTTTCGAAGCGAACGGTGCGGGTGCCGAAGCGGCCGTTATCGAGAACGGCCTCGGCTGCGGTGATTTCAGGACCTTCCAAGAGGTCTCTCCTTCTTTCGAGCCCGCGATGCACGCGGGCGAACTTCAGGAGCAGGAGCTAAGGAGTTCCGTGCTGGCCACCAGGAGAAACCCACCGGCCGATGTGCCGGGAAGCCACTTCTAGGGACCAGCTCCTGCGAGCCTGCTCCACGAACGTATTCAGTTGACGAAGACCGCACAGGTCCTCTCGACTGATCCTATCAGCGGCGCCCGCTTCGGGCCTGCGACCCCGGATGAACACAGCAGGGCGAGCCGGTGACGAACTCTCACAGCGCTTCCGCACCGTCGTGGCGGCTCCGCCTGCCCCGCACCTCGACGTAATCGGTGTGCTTGGCGCTGAGGCCGTCGCCCGCCGTGCGTCCGCGCATCCTGCGCCATGCCCACGGCAGCACGTGCCTGGTGATCCAGCGACCCTCAGGGTCGTCAGCATCCTCGTGGAACGCCCTGTCCAGGGCCGCGAGGCGTTCTGCATCGCGCACCCCGAGCACCTCAGCCGCACGATAGGCGATGAGTCGGTGCCCCGACGAGCGCAGATGCACCTTGTCGGCCGCCCAGTTGTCGATGTCGCTCAGTTCGGGCAGCGCATCGCTGTCGAACAGGATGCTCCCCGTCTCCTGCGCGATGCGGCGCAGCTCGCTCGAGTACACGGCGAAGCGCCTGGCGAACATTCTGGCGGCGAGACGGCGAGGCAGGAAGGGCGTGATCAGCATCACGTCGATTCCTGCCGCTCGCAGCCGGCGCACCGAACGCTCGAGCTCCGCGGCGAGCGCGTACGGGTCGGCCGAGTGACCGACCAGATCGTTGTGGCCCATCAGAATGGACACGAGATCGGGCTTCAGCTCGAGCGCCGCAGGCACCTGCACGGCGGCGAGGTCACGCACGCGCCGACTGCGCACCGCGAGGTTCGCGAACCGGAACGGCTTGCGCCGCGAACGAGAGGCATCCTGTCCGAGCAGCATCGCGAGCCGGTCGGCCCAGCCTCGGTACTGTCCGTCCGGCATCCGCGAGCTGTCGCACAGCCCCTCGGTGAGTGAGTCCCCGAGCGCCACGAACTTCGCCCAGCGGCGAGTCGGCGCGGCCTCCGCTGCCGCGACCCTCCGGTCACCGCGAGCCATCAGCGCGCCGTCGAATCGCCGAAGACGGGCGGCCTCCCCGTAGTGGTCGACGAGCTGCTCCGTCAGCGCCGCCCAGGTGCGCGAACGCACGCTGTCGCGGGCGGCGAGGGCGAACGACGCCCGCTTCGCGTCATCGCCGAGCAGATCTGCGACCCTCGACCGCAGATCATCGAGATCGCCAGGCCGGTAGAGCCAGCCGTCCACACTGGAGCGCACCAGGTCGACCGGTCCGCCGCGACCGGTCGCAACGACGGGGACGCCGGAGGCGAGCGCTTCCTGCACGGTCTGGCAGAAGGTCTCGCTCTCCCCGGGGTGCACGAACACGTCGAAGCTGGCGACGGCCTCGGCGAGGTCGTCGCCGCCGAGGAAACCGGTGAACACGGCGCCGGGCAGTTCGCGCTCCAGACGCTCGCGCTCCGGTCCGTCCCCGACGATCACCAGACGTGTGCCAGGCAGATCGGCGACCGCTCTGAGGTCGTCCACCTGCTTCTCCGGCGCAAGCCTGCCGACGTAGCCGACGATCTTCTCGTCTCCGGCGGGGGCCGAGACGAGCTCGCTCCCGGTCCAACCGGAGAGCACATCGCGCCGCCACGCGTCGCTGCGGCGCGCCGGCGAGAAGCGCGCGGCGTCGACTCCCCTGCCCCAGCGGCCGATGCGGTCGACGCCGAGGCCCTCGAGCTGATCGTGCGCGTGCGAGGAGGGAGCGAGGGTGAGCGTGGCGCGCTTGTGCAGGCGCGCGATGTGCGACTGCACAAGCGGAGCAGCGCCGGGCACCCCATAGCGCTCCGCGTAGGAGATGACGTCGGTCTGGTAGATCGCGACGGTCGGCAGCCCGAGCCCGTCGGCGGCGACGAGGCCCTGCCACCCGAGGACCGCCGGAGACGCGAGATGCACCACGTCAGGCTCGAACTCGCCGAGGATCCGCTTCAGCTGCACGACGGGAGCCAGCGCCACCCTGACATCCGGGTAGCTCGGCAGCGGCACCGATGTCAGGTACGTCGTCTCCGGAACTTCGACGCCCGCGACGTCCTCAGGCTGCCCTGGTGCCTTCGGAGCGATGACCAGTGTGTCGTGCCCCATCCTGCGCAGATGGTGCACGACGTGCAGAACGGAGCCTGTGACCCCGTTCATATGAGGAAGGAACGATTCGGCGACGATCGCGACTCGCATGCCTCCAGAATCCCGGATCAGTGCGCCGCAGACGGCCGTTCACGCCCGGATTCGGCAACTGTTCACGAAGCGTCCGCCGTTCGTTCGCCACCGCGTCGGCCCGCGGCCCGCCGGCGCAGGCTGCCGATACGACGCGCCGTGCCTGGAGGGCCCCTCGCCGGCGCGCGGCGATGACTCCGGCTCTCGTGACGCTCAGCGGACGGGAGGGTTCGCGAGCAGATCGGCGAATGAGCCGTTCTCACCCAGATACGACTCCGGGCTGAACGGATCGGCAGGCACCGCGCGCTCTGCCTCCGTCATCCGGTCGGCCAGCTCGCGCGCGGCTCGGTCGATGCGCTGCTGCAGCGGAGCGACCCGGTCGGCGCTCTCGCCCCAGTCGTCACTCGAGGCGAACACTCCCGTCGAGACGGGCTCCGCGTGCAGGTAGGTGAACAGCGGACGCATCGCGTAGTCGATTGCGAGCGAGTGGCGCGGCGTTCCCGCCGTCGCCGCCAGCAGCACCGGCGTTCCGGCGAGCGCGTCTCGGTCGAGCGCGTCGACCCAGCTCTTGAACAGACCCGAGTAGCTGGTCGAGAAGATCGGCGAGACCGCGACGACGGCATCTGCCGCCGCGATGACGTCGTTCATCTCCGCGAGCGGCTTCGGCGCGAAGCCGGTGAGCAGACTGTTGGTGATGTCGTGTGCGACGTCGCGCAGCTCGAACACGCGCGACGACGCCTCCGTCCCGCGCCCCGCGAGGTCCTTCGTCACCGCGCGCAGGATGCGGTCGGCGAGCAGCCGGGTCGATGAGGGGTCGCTGAGGCCGGCCGAGACGACCGCGATCCGCGTGGCGCCGGTCACTTCGCCCCTCCGAGTCCGAAGGCGCTGCCCTGCGGAGCCTGCGTGTCCTGATAGGGCGAGCCGCCCGTGACGTTGTCGCCGCGGTTCGCGTTGGGCCGCGGCTGACGCACCGGCCCGTCGCCGTAGGCCGCCTGCACGCGCGCTGCGTGCGTCGGCGCATCCGGGACCGTCTCCGGCCGTCCGGCGTCGAGCTCCTTGCGCAGCACCGGCACGACGTCCTGCCCCAGGAAGTCGATCTGCTCGAGCACGATCTTCAGCGGCAGACCTGCGTGGTCCATCAGGAACAGTTGGCGCTGGTAGTCGCCGTAGGCCTCGCGCATGGACGCGTATCGGTCGATCACCTGCTGCGGCGAGCCGACCGTGAGGGGGGTCATCTCCGTGAAGTCCTCCATGGTCGGTCCGTTGCCGTACACGGGGGCCTCGTTGAAGTACGGCCGGAACTGATCGATCGCGTCCTGCGAGTTCTTCGCCATGAACGCCTGCCCGCCCAGGCCCACGATCGCCTGCTCCGCTGTGCCGTGACCGTAGTGCTCGAAGCGCTGCCGGTACAGGCCGATCAGTCGCTGGTAGTGCTCCTTCGGCCAGAAGATGTTGTTCGCGAAGAAGCCGTCGCCGTAGTAAGCGGCCTGCTCGGCGATCTCCGGAGTGCGGATCGAGCCGTGCCACACGAAGGGCGGCACATCGTCCAGCGGTCGCGGCGTCGAGGTGAACCCCTGCAGCGCGGTGCGGAACTTCCCCTCGAAGTCGACGACGTCTTCGCGCCATAGCCGGTGCAGCAGCTGATAGTTCTCGATCGCGAGCGGCAGACCCTGCCGGATGTCCTGACCGAACCACGGGTAGACGGGGCCCGTGTTGCCGCGCCCCATCACGAGGTCGACGCGGCCTCCGGACAGGTGCTGCAGCATCGCATAGTCCTCGGCGATCTTCACCGGGTCGTTCGTGGTGATCAGCGTCGTCGCCGTCGACAGGATGATCCGCTCCGTCTGCGCCGCGATGTACGCCAGCGTCGTCGTCGGAGAGGAGGAGAAGAACGGCGGGTTGTGGTGCTCGCCGATCGCGAAGACGTCGAGCCCTGCCTCTTCGGCGTGCGTGGCGATCGTGACCGCGTCGCGGATGCGCTGCGCCTCACTCGGCGTCTCCCCCGTGACGGGGTTGCGGGTGATGTCGCTCACCGAGAACAGGCCGAACTGCATGGCTGGGGAGGCGGTCGTGTCGCTCATGGCATCTCCGATCGATTTATATGCGAATGAATATACACGGTGCAACGCCCGTGACACGAATCTATTCCCCGCGTGCCGACGCGGCCCGTCCGACGCGGCCCCTCGTCGCGACGATGCGCGTAACGCTCGGCAACAGAGGTTCCGTTCACCGGCCTGCGGGAATAGCGTCTGGCCATGACCGATCTGCCGCTGCCCGTCCTCGACCTCTCTCAACTCGACCGCGGAGAGCGCGCCGCGGCCGATTTCCGCGCTGAGCTGGCCGCAGCGGCCCGCGATGTCGGCTTCTTCTACCTCACCGGAACCGGGCTGCCAACGGGACTCCAGGGGCGCCTGCTCGAGGCGGCGCATGGGCTGTTCGCGCTGCCGGAGGCGGACAAGGCGGCCATAGAGATGGTGCACAGCCCGCACTTCCGCGGCTACACCAGGGTCGGCAACGAGCGCACCCAGGGCAGGGTCGATTGGCGGGAGCAGATCGACATCGGCCCGGAGCGGGAGCCGACGCCGAATCCGGATGCCCCCGACTTCACCAGGCTCGTCGGGCCGAATCAGTGGCCGACGGCACATCCTGAGCTGCGCGAGGTCGTCTCCGAATGGCAACGAGAGCTCGAGCGGATCGCCCGACGGCTGCTGCGTGCGTGGGCCCTGTCACTGGGCGCCGAGGAGGACTACTTCGATCGGCACTTCGGCGATCCGCAGACGCTGCTGAAGATCATCCGGTACCCAGGCAAGGACGACCCGACCCCGCAGCAGGGCGTCGGCGCACACAAGGACTCCGGATGCCTCACGCTGCTGTGGGTCGAGCCGGGCAAGGGAGGACTGCAGGTCGAACGCGACGGCGCATGGGTCGACGCCCCGCCGGTCGAAGGTGCATTCGTGGTGAACATCGGCGAGATGCTCGAGTTCGCCACACAGGGCTACCTGCGCGCCACCAAGCACCGCGTCGTCTCACCCCAGGCTCCGGAGGAGCGGATCTCGATCCCGTTCTTCTTCAACCCCGCACTCGACGCGCAGCTGCCCATCATCGACCTGCCACCCGAGCTCACCCGCGGCGTCGAGAACGACCCGACGAACCCGATCTTCGGCCTGTACGGGCAGAACGCGCTGAAGTCGCGGCTGCGCGCCCACCCGGACGTCGCGCAGCGGTGGCACGCGGACCTGCTGGCACCGCGGTAGGAAGCCGCCCGATCCGATCATCTGTGCGCTCGTCGGCGCTGCACCGCTCGAACGTCGACGGCGACGCAGACGAACGGCGGCACCCCGGGAACCAAGAAGGCCCGTCCCACACCGGGGACGGGCCTTCGAGAAAGCGATTGAACGCTGGTCGCGCTGCTTATCGACGCAGTCCGACACGCTCGATCAGCGAGCGGTAGCGCCCGATGTCGAGGTCGTGCAGGTACGTGAGCAGTCGACGGCGCTGACCGACGAGCAGGAACAGACCACGGCGCGAGTGGTGGTCGTGCTTGTGGTCCTTGAGGTGCTCGGTGAGGTCCTTGATGCGCTTCGACATCAGCGCGACCTGCACCTCGGGGGATCCGGTGTCACCGGGGTGCGTCGCGTACTCTTCGATGATCGCCTTCTTGACGTCTGCTGCCAGTGCCATGTAGTCGATCCCCTCTCTCCTCGTTGCGCGGCGCCCGTCACCTGATGTGCGAGCTCTCTTTATCCGCGGCCGATTGAACGGCAACCACGAAAGTCTACCGTACGATCTGATCGTGCCGAAACGCTCCTCGCACTTCATCGATCTGCGCCCCCTGACCCAGCACCCCGCCTTCGCGCGCCTGTGGGTCGGCAACCTGCTGGGCGGGCTCGGCGGACAGCTGACGATCATGGCCGTCATGCTGAACATGTACGCGATCACGGGAAGCGACCTCGCGGTCGCGATGATCGCGTTCGCCGGACTCGCACCGATGATCGTCGCGGGCCTCTACGGCGGCATGCTCGCCGATTTCTTCGACCGTCGACGAGTGGCACTGTCGGCTGCTTCGTTCACCTGGGCATCCACCGCACTGCTTGCCGGGCTGGCGTGGGCGGGCCTGACGAACGAGTGGTGGCTCTATGCGCTGTCGATCGTGAACTCGGCGGCCAACTCGATCGTGATGGCGACGAAGTCGGCCATGACGCCGAAGCTCGTCGGCGTGGAGCTGGTCCCGGCAGCCGCGGCGCTCACCGGCATGACGATGGGCATCATGGTGATGGTCGGTCCGGCGCTCGGCGGCGTTCTGGTGGCTTCCTTCGGCTACTCCATCACGTACTCGCTCGACGTGCTGCTGATGCTGTCGCTGTTCCTCGGGCTCTGGACGCTGCCGCCCCTGAAGCCGGACGGCGGCTCATCCGCCCCTGGCCTGGCGTCGCTGAGACAGGGGCTGGGCTTTCTGAAGCGGGCGCGGAACATCCGGATGCAGTTCGTCATGGACATCACGGCCATGACCTTCGGCCATCCGGTGGCGATCTTCCCCGCCGTCGGCGTGCTCGTGCTCGGTGGCGGTGAGATCACGACGGGCTTCCTCGCCGCGTCGATCGCCGTCGGCACGATCGCCTCGAGCATGTTCTCGGGCAGGGTCGGATCCGTCAGGCGACAGGGCGTCGGCATCGCGCGTGCGATCCAGGCATACGGAGCGTGCACCCTGCTGTTCGGCCTGACCCTGATGGCCGCGCACTTCGGCTGGTTCGCCCCGGTCCAGATCGATCAGACGCACGCGAACGTCGCGCTCATCGCAGTGGCGTGCGTGTTCCTCGCCGGGACGGGTGCGGCGGACAACATCAGTTCGATCTTCCGCCAGACCATGCTGCAGACCGCGGTCTCCGACGAGTTCCGCGGCCGACTGCAGGGTGTGTTCATCGTCGTGGTCGCGGGAGGACCGCGCGTCGGCGCCCTCTACTACGGCACCCTCGCCACGCTCTTCGCGCACTGGGTGCCGCCGGTTGCCGGCGGCATGATCATCGTCGGTCTCATCGCGGTGCTGCTGCGCTCCTCCGCCGCGTTCCGGAACTACGATGCACTCGACCCGCAGCCGTGACGGCACGGCGGGGCGGTCGGAATGCAACCGCCCCGCATCACCTCACTCCTGCAGTGCCGCCTGCATGTCGAGCGTGATCTTGATGTCTTTGCCGACGAGAACGCCGCCGCTTTCGAGCGCCGCGTTCCAGGTCAGACCGAACTCTTCGCGGTTGATGCTGCCCTTCGCGGTCGCACCGCCCCTGTAACCGCCCCACGGGTCCGTGCCGAAGCCGCCCAGCTCGAGCTCGAAGGTGACCGGCTTGGTCGTTCCCTTGATCGTCAGGTCGCCGTCGACGAGGAAATCTCCGCCGTTCTCCCGCACGCCTGTGCTCACGAATGTCATGGTCGGGTGGTTCTCGGTGTCGAAGAAGTCGGCACTGCGCAGGTGTCCGTCGCGGCCCTCATCCTTCGTGTCGACCGACGCCACGTCGACCTTGGCGGTCACGCTCGCCTCGAGCGGGTTCTCCGGAAGCGTGAACGTCGCCTCCTTGAACGCGAAAGCGCCGCGCACCTTCGAGATCATCATGTGGCGCACTTCGAAGCCGACCTCGCTGTGCGCCGGGTCGAGAGCGTAGGTTCCTGCCTTGTAGCCGGGGATGTCGATCGTCATTGTGCTGCTCCTGTGGTCGTGCCGTCGTCGCGCCATCGGATGAGGCGCACACACACTACAATACGTATGCGTCCGCATATATTCCAACATCGCGAAGAAATGTCCGTGAACTCCGGATGAGCCGCGCGCAGGAACGACGAAGCCGCCCGATCCGGATGGACCGAGCGGCTTCGGAGACGTGCGTTCAGGCGACGTCGACCAGGTCGATGATGAAGATAAGGGTCTTTCCGCTGAGGAAGTGGCCGGACCCGGCAGGGCCGTACGCGAGGTGCGGCGGCACGGTGAGCTTGCGGCGCCCGCCGGTCTTCATGCCAGGGATGCCGTCCTGCCAGCCCTGGATCAGACCGCGCAGCGGGAACTGCAGCGTCTCGCCGCGGTTCCACGACGCGTCGAACTCTTCGCCGGTGTCGTATTCGACGCCCGCGTAGTGCACGGTGACGGTTGCGCCGGGCTGTGCCTCGGCGCCCTCGCCGACGATGATGTCGTCGATGACCAGCTCGCTGGGCGCCGGGCCCTGCGGAGCATCGAACTCTGGCTTGGTGCGATCTGCGCTCATGCGTCCATCCAAACACGTCACGGCTCCCAGTGGGCCAGAAACCGCCGCAGCGCACCGCTTCCTGGTTCCCTCAGCGAGGAGGTATTGACACCCTCGCGATTCCGTCGCATTCTGAAGTCAGGTTCATTCAGCGCTCGGAGGACTCGCAGGCATCGCCGCAGCCCGGGCGCTGAATGTTGTCCGCCCCGCTCCCCTCATCCGGCCCTGTGCCCTGCTCGCGAAATGCGCACTTCTCACCGAGATGCGCCGCTTCTGACGCTGTTTCGTCGAAGAAGTGCGCTTCTCGGCGGCCCGTTCCGGTGCCTACGGGGCGAGCAGTGCCTGCCGAGTGGCGAGTGCGCGGGCGAGCAGCTGCTGTTCGACCACCGGCGCCTTCGGGTCGCGACCGCTGAGCCCTCGCTCGCGGGCCATCGCCAGTTGGGTCGCGTCACGCACGAACGTCTTCATCAGTGCGGAGCGATCTCCGCGCAGGGCACGGGCCCAGGCCATGCCGACTCTGCGACCGCGCGGGGTTGCGAGCATGTCGACCTCCTGCGGAGTGAACCACCCGGCCCTGGCGTAGTCGCTGAGCCGCTCGTGCGTGATCGTCGCCTTCTCCTTGCGCAGGTACACGATCGCGATCACGAACAGCACGAACTGCGGCACCTGCAGCACGATGTACATCACCAGGAAGTTCACGTAGCTCGACGAGTTCCACAGCGCGTGCATGCCGACGCCGATCACGTAGCCGAGCAGTGCGTACAGGGCGACGTTGCGCCTGTTGCGCAGGGCGAGACCCACGAGCAGGCCGAAGACTCCGGTGAACATCGCGTGGGCGAATGGCGACAGGATGCCGCGCATGAAGAAGATGCCGACCGTCGCGCCGACGCCCTCGCTGGCGCCGTATGTGAAGAAGTACTGGATGTTCTCGGTGAACGCGAAGCCCGCTCCGATCAGGCCGCCGTACACGAGCCCGTCGATCGGACCATCGATCGTGTTGCGCGCGATCAGGATGATCACGAACACGCCGACCATCTTGCACGCCTCTTCGAGCAGGGGCGCCCGAAGGATGGTCGCGAGCACATCGTGAGTCTCGGGGTCGGTCTGCAGCACCGCCAGTGAGAGCCAGTCGAAGACGTACAGGAAGAGCATCGTCAGGCCGATGGAGGCGAGTGCACCCCACGCGAGGGCGAACACGATCAGACGTTTCGGCTCCGGCTCCCAGTTGTCGATCCACATCGCCGTGAGGATCACGATCGCGAACGGGACGAGCGCGAGCGTCGTGGCCACGACGAACGGCACAGTGCCGAAGGAGAGCATCGGCAGCACGAACGAGACGATCACCCACAGCGCGAGCAGCCCGACGCCGATCCAGCCGAGGAACCACAGCGGGTGCACGCGCGACGGAACCGGCGGCAGCTGCAGATGCTGCTGTCGTCGTGCCGGCGCGATCGGTGCCGGCTGCCCGTGGTGGGGCTGGGCGAGCGACGAGTGGAAATCCGAATGGTGCGCCGGCTGATAGCCCGGCTGATGGGGCTGCATCCCGTACGTCATATCGAACACTCTATTGGGGAGGACCGGTGGATCTCCTCTCATCCATAGAATGGGGCAATGCGCTTCTCCCATCTGCATCTCGACGGCGAGACGGAACCGACCTTCGTGGTGAAGGTCGGCGACCAGGCGGTTCCCGTCTCGTCCCTCATCGAGAACGCGCCGGACACGCTGCAGGATCTGCTCGAACGGGGGCCGGATGAGTGGGCCAGAGTGCGCGAGGCCGTTGTCGCAGGCGGCGGTGCGCGGAGGCCGCTCGACGGCGCGGAGTACGCCTCAGCGGTGAACCGGCCGCCGGCGATCATCGCGGTCGGGCTGAACTACGCCGCCCACTCCGGTGAACTGAACCTGAAGACGGACAACACCCCGACGGTGTTCACGCTGTGGCCGAACTCGCTGGCGGGCCACGACCGGACGGCCACGTGGTCGCGCCGGATGAGCGAGGCCGTCGACTACGAGGCCGAGCTGGGCGTGATCATCGGCCGGCCGGCACGCGATGTCACCGAGGACGAAGCCCTTGAGCACGTCTTCGGCTACACCGTGGTCAACGACATCTCGGCACGCAACATCCAGTACTCCGAGGCGCAGTGGTCGCGCTGCAAGTCACTGGACGGCTTCACGCCGACGGGTCCTGACGTCGTCACGGCCGATGAGATCGCCGACCCGCAGGACCTGCACATCTGGACCACCGTCGACGGCGAGACGATGCAGGACGCGTCGACCGGCCAGATGGTGCGCTCCGTCGCGAAGCTGATCGCGCACCTGTCGCAGGGCATCACGCTCCTGCCTGGCACCCTCATCTCCACGGGCAGCCCCGGCGGCTCCGGCTTCTCCCGCACCCCGCAGGTCCTGCTCGGCGACGGCACCACCGTCACGGTCGGCATCGACGGCATCGGCGAACTCACCACCCGCTGCCGCGTCACCGACGGGTGCGGGGTCACGGGAGGTCCTCAGGGGAGATGATCGGGATCGCGGTGGTGATGGGCTCGATGCCGCTGAGGCGTTCCGGGCGGAGCTGCTTGTCGACCTCTTCGCGGGTCATCAGCTCGGCATCCACGACGAGGTCGGCCACGTTGCGGTGCGTCAGCAGCGCCGTCTTGGCGAGGGCCGCCGCCGCCGCGTATCCGATGAACGGCGTCAGCGCGGTGATCACGCCCACCGACGACCCCACCATCGCTCCGAGGCGACCGCGGTTCGCTGTGATCCCGTCGATGCAGTTCACGCGCAGCGTCTGATAGGCGCGGCGCATCCAGGTGATCGACTGCAGCATCGAGTGCGCGATGATCGGCTCGAACGCGTTCAGCTGCAGCTGCCCGTTCTCCGCGGCCATCGTCACGGTCAGATCCGCCCCGACCACGGAGAACGCGACCTGGTTGACGACCTCGGGGATGACCGGATTGACCTTGCCGGGCATGATCGAAGAACCCGCCTGCATGGCGGGCAGATTGATCTCGCCGAAACCGGCCTGCGGCCCGGATGAGAGCAGACGCAGGTCGCTGCTGATCTTCGACAGCTTGATCGCGTTGCGCTTCAGCGACGAGGAGAACGACAGGAACGCACCCATGTCACTCGTGGCTTCGACGAGGTCCCTCGCTGTGTGCAGCGGCAGCCCCGTGATCTCCGCGAGGTGCACGCGCACGCGGTCGGCGTAGCCCGGCCGAGCCGTGACACCCGTGCCGATGGCTGTGGCACCCATGCTGATCTCGGTGAGCAGCGATGCGTTCTCCCGCAGCCGCCTGACGTCCTCGTCCACCGTCGTGGCGAAGCCGTGGAACTCCTGTCCGAGCGTCATCGGCACCGCGTCCTGCAGCTGCGTGCGGCCGACCTTGAGCACGTCGGAGAACTCCGCCGCCTTGCGCAGGAACGAGTCGCGCAGCAGCTCCAGCTCGTCGAGCAGGGAGACGTGGATCAGCGACAGCCCGACCTTGAGCGCCGTCGGGTAGACGTCGTTGGTCGACTGGCTGCGGTTGGTGTGGTCGATCGGGTGCAGGTAGTCGTAATCGCCCTTCTCGCGCCCCGCCAGCTCGAGCGCGATGTTGGTGATGACCTCGTTGGCGTTCATGTTGGTCGAGGTCCCCGCCCCGCCCTGAACCACGCCGACGCAGAACTCGTCGTGGAACTCGCCGTCGATCACGCGCTGCGAGGCGCGGTCGATGAGATCGGCGCGCTCGGCGTCGAGATCGCCGATGTCGCGGTTGGCCCTCGCCGCGGCCTGTTTCACCATCGCCAGAGCCGTGATGAGCTCGGCGTACACCGAGATCGGTCGTTTCGTGATGTCGAAGTTCTCGAGGGCTCGCGCTGTGTGCACCCCCCAATACGCGTCGGCGGGGATCTCGAGGGGCCCGAGAGAGTCGGATTCGGTTCGCGTCGCTGCGGTCACGCCTCGACCCTACGCCGGATGTCCTCACGCCCCCCGCAGGTCGGCTGCGATTTGCAGAGGACGCAGCGAAGACACGAGGAATCGGATGTCAGCGGCCCGGCTTGCGCGAGAACGCCTCGAGCCGCTCATCCGGGGTCATCGCGGCGAGCCGCGCGTAGAACTCAGGTGAGAACGCTCCGGCGGGGTCGGCTCCGTCAACCGGTACCACGGTGTGCGTGATCGTGTCGTCGTACACGTGCACGAGGTTGAACGCCTGACCGGCATCCATGCCGTTCACCCGCTGCGGCTCCCTGGCGACGTCCATCGTGTAGCAGGTGGCGGCGGCGACGCTCACCGGGATCCCCGCGAAGGTGCCGTGCATCGAGTAGTGCAGGTGCCCGGCGAGGACGGTCCGCACATCGCTGCCTGCAAGGACATCGGCGAAGCGGTCCTGGCCGCGCAGTTCGAGGATGTCGAACATCGGCACGTGGCTCGGCAGCGGCGGATGGTGCAGTGCGAGGATCGTGCCGAGCGGGGCCGGCTCGGCGAGCTCCGCCGCCAGCCACTCCAGCTGCGCCTCGTCGAGATCTCCGTGGTGCCATCCGGGAACCGTCGAATCGAGCGCGATGAGGCGCAGCCCGTCGAGGTCCCATGTGTGATGGATCGGCTTCTCGCTCGGCTCCTCGTCGAGCAGATCTCGGCGCATCTGCGGCCGTTCGTCGTGGTTCCCGGCGACCCAGGCGATCGGGGCCTCCAGCTGCGCGGCGAAGGGTTCGACGATGCTCCGCAGCCGCGCATAGGCATCCGGTTCGCCCAGGTCGGTCAGGTCGCCGGTGAACACCAGCGCGTCGGGCGAGATGCCCGTCTGCTCGACGCGTCGGAGCGCGCGACGCAGATTGTCCTCGACGGCGAAGCGATCGTGCAGCCGCGCCCCGCCTGCCAGCAGGTGCGTGTCGCTGATGTGCACGAGGGTGCGGTGGGCCGGCTGGTGCATTCCGAACTGCATGGTGCGATCCTACGTTCGCCCACGGCGCACGCATGGCACAGCTCCCGGATGCGGTCGCCCGGGTAGCGTGGACGCGTGACTTCCGCGCCCTCCGCCGACCGCCGCCCCACCAGCCGCGCACACCACGGCCACACCTTCGACGACCCGTACGAGTGGCTGCGCGCCAAGGACGACCCCGAGGTCATCGCGCACCTCGAGGCGGAGAACGCGCACACCGACGCCGCGCTGTCGCACCTCGCGCCCGTGCGGGAGCGGATCTTCGACGAGATCCGTTCCAGGGTGAAGGAGTCCGACCTGTCGGTGCCGAGCCGCCGCGGCCAGTGGTGGTACTACGGACGCACTGTCGCAGGCAAGCAGTACGGCATCCAGTGCAGGGCGCCGCTGGCCTCCCCCGACGACTGGACGCCTCCCGTCCTCTCCCCCGACGCCGATGTTCCAGGCGAGCAGGTGCTGCTCGATGCCAACGTCGAGGCAGACGGCAAGGACTTCTTCTCCCTCGGCTCATTCGACGTCTCCGACGACGGCACCCGGATGCTCTGGGCCGTCGACGAGGCCGGTGACGAGCGCTACACCATCCGGATCAAGGACCTCACCACGGGCGAGCTGCTTCCCGACACGATCGCGGAGACCTTCGGCGGTGCGCAGTTCCTGCCGGACGGCGAGCACATCGTGTACTCGACCGTCGACGATGCGTGGCGCCCGCACCAGGTGTGGCTGCACAGCGTCGGCGAGGCGGATGCCGCGAACGATGTCGAACTGTACGGCGATGACGACGAGCGGTTCTGGGTCGGAGCCGGCGTGACGCGCAGCGACCGGTTCCTGGTGATGGAGTCCGGATCGAGTGTGACCAGCGAGGTCAGCATCGTCGACGCCTCGGACCCGCAGGCGGCGCCGGCCGTCGTCTGGCCGCGGCGCGACGGCGTCGAGTACGGCGTCGACCACGCGGTGATCGACGGCGAGGACTGGCTCTACATCCTGCACAATGACGGCGCCCTCGACTTCGAGCTGGTCCGCGCTCGGGTCGATGACCCCTCCGCGACCGAGGTCGTGCTCGGCCACGAGCCGGGCCGACGCCTGATCGACGTCGACTGCTTCCGCGATTTCGCCGTCGTCGAGTACCGCTCAGACGGACTTCCGCGCGTCGGCGTGCTCGACTACGGAACGGGCGAGCTGAGCGAGATCGAGTTCCCCGACCCGCTGTACTCCGCGGGGGCGACAGGGAATCCGGAGTGGGCTCCCCCGGTCATCCGGGTCGCCTACGGCTCGTTCACGACGCCGGGATCGCTGTACGAGTACGAGCTGGCGACGGGCGAGCTGCTGCTGCGCAAGCGCGCCGAGGTGCTGGGCGGCTACGACGCCGCCGAGTACGATCAGCGCCGCGTATGGGTGACGGCCGCCGACGGCACCCGCATCCCCGTATCACTGGTCTGGAAGCGCTCGTTCGGCGAGCCCGGTTCCTCCGCGCGGCCCGTGCACCTGTACGGATACGGCTCATACGAGCATTCGATCGATCCAGGATTCTCGGTCGCCAGGCTGAGCGAGCTCGACCGCGGCATCCTGTTCGCCGTTGCGCACGTGCGCGGCGGCGGCGAGATGGGCAGGCAGTGGTACGAGAGCGGCAAGACGCTCGCCAAGCGCAACACGTTCACCGACTTCGTCGACGTGGCCCGCTTCCTCAGCGACGAAGGCTACACGAGCCCGGATCGGATCGTGGCAGAGGGCGGCTCGGCCGGCGGACTGCTGATGGGCGCCGTGGCGAACATGGCACCTGACGCCTTCGCCGGCATCCTCGCCGACGTTCCGTTCGTCGACGCGCTCACCTCGATCCTCGACCCGTCGCTTCCGCTGACCGTGATCGAATGGGACGAGTGGGGAGACCCGCTGCACGACGCCGACGTGTACGAGTACATGAAGTCGTACTCGCCCTACGAGAACGTGCGCGAGGGCGTCGACTACCCGCGGGTGCTCGCCATGACCAGCCTGAACGACACCCGCGTGCTGTACGTCGAACCCGCCAAGTGGGTGCAGCGACTGCGCGAGGTCGGCGCCGATGTGCTGATGAAGTGCGAGATGAACGCGGGGCACGGCGGCGTCACCGGCCGGTACAACTCCTGGCGCGAGCGCGCCTACCAGCTGGCGTGGCTGTTCGACGTGCTGGGAGTCTCGGAGGCGTAGGGGTCGGGACCGCGGCGTCGGGGCGACGACGCCGGGTCCGCGTCGGGCCTGCGGGCGCGGTCATCCGGCCGGCATTCCCTCGCGGATGCTGCGCATCCGCTCCCGCCGAACCCGGTGCCGGCGTCCGGACGACCGCTCCCTCCGGCCCGGGCAACGGCACCTCGCACCTCGGAAGCCGTGCGGCGGAGGTGACGGCATCCGAGCGGGCCGATCCGGCCCGGGGAATGACGCCCGCCTACTGCTTGTAGCTCGCCAGGAAGTTGCCGAAGCGTTCGATGGCTTCGGCGATGACGCGGGGCTCGGGCAGCGTGACGATGCGCAGGTGGTCGTGGGTGGGCCAGTTGAAGCCGGTTCCTGGCACCAGCAGCACGTGCTCGCTCACGAGGAAGTCGTAGACGAGCTTCGAGTCGTCGCGGATCTCGTGCACCTCGGGGTCGAGGCGCGGGAATGCGTAGAGCGCGCCGCGCGGCTTGACGCAGCTCACGCCGGGGATGGCGTTCAGCCCCTCCCACGCGACGTCGCGCTGCTGGTGCAGGCGGCCGTCGGTCGCGATCAGCGCATCGATGGACTGCTGTCCGGTCAGTGCGGCGATCACGCCGTGCTGCGCCGGCACGTTCGCGCACAGGCGCGTGGAGGCGAGCAGCTGGATGCCGTCGAGGAAGCCTGAGGCGTGCTCGCGGGGCCCGGTGATGACGAGCCAGCCTGAGCGGTAGCCGGCCACGCGGTACGTCTTCGACAGGCCGTTGAACGTCAGGCACAGCAGGTCAGGCGCGACCGACGCGGTGGAGACGTGCTCGGCGTCGTCGAACAGGATCCGGTCGTAGATCTCGTCGCTGAGCAGCAGCAGCGAGTTCTCGCGCGCGATCTGCACCAGCCCTTCGATCACCTCGCGACTGTAGACGGCGCCTGTCGGGTTGTTCGGGTTGATGATGACGATCGCCTTGGTGTTCGGCGTCACCTTCGAGCGGATGTCCTCGAGATCCGGCTGCCAGTCGCTCTGCTCGTCGCAGGCGTAGTGCACCGGTGTGCCGCCGGCGAGGCTCGTCATCGCCGTCCACAGCGGGTAGTCGGGGCTCGGGATGAGCACCTCGTCGCCGGCGTCGAGCAGAGCCTGCATCGTCATGGTGATCAGCTCGGACACTCCGTTGCCGAGGTAGACGTCGTCGACGTCGACCTCCGGGAAGCCCGGCTCGTTCTCGTAGCGGCTCGCGATCGCGCGGCGCGCGCCGAGGATGCCCTTGCTGTCGCTGTAGCCGTGCGACTGCGGGATCGTCTCGATCATGTCGCGCACGATCTGGTGCGGCGCCTCGAAGCCGAACACGGCGGGGTTGCCCGTGTTGAGCTTCAGGATGTTGTGCCCGTCGGCCTCCAGCTGTGCGGCCTGTTCCAGCGCTGCGCCGCGGATCTCGTAGAGGACGTTCTTCAACTTCGACGACTGATCCAGCGGGCGCAGAGTGGTCATCGAACCAGGATACGCGCGGCATCCGGCTGCTCAGGACATCCGGACGCCCCGGCGCGTGCGCGAGGGCGGCAGGCCCATCCGGTGCCTGCCGCCCTCGTTCGGTGCGCTACTTCTTCTTGGAGTTCGCGCGGCGCGCTGCGCGGTTGGCGCCGCCCTGCTGATCTTTGGCCCTGTCGGCGGCCTGACCGAACGCGCCCTGCGGCTTCGGAGCCTCTTCGCTCTGGTGGCGCACCTGCCCGTTGTCGTTGCGCACCTCGATGTCGCCGTCCTCGCTGGGCGCCGAGTACTCGAGCTGCTGCGGGCCCGCGTCGTCGGCGAGGCCCTTGGCCTCGACCTCGGGCTGGGTCGCGCCGCCGTCCTCCTTGCGGCGCACCTCGACCTCGAGGTTGAACAGGTAGCCTGTGACCTCTTCCTTGATCTGCCCCATCATCGTCTGGAACATCTGGAAGCCCTCGCGCTGGTACTCGATCAGCGGATCGCGCTGGGCCATGGCCCGCAGGCCGATGCCGTCCTTGAGGTAGTCCATCTCGTAGAGGTGGTCGCGCCAGCGGCGGTCGAGCACCTGCAGCACGACGCGCCGCTCGAGCTCACGGGTCGCGGCTTCGCCTAGCTGCTCCTCGCGACTCGTATAGGCGATCGTCGCATCGCTGAGCAGCTCGCGCTTGAGCCCGTCGACCGTGATGCCGCCCTTGCGGCCGGCCGCTTCGTCCACGACCTCGTCGATCGTGACGTTGACGGGATACATCGTCTTCAGCTCGGTCCACAGCGCGTCGAAGTCCCAGCCATCGCTGTGCCCGCCGACGATGTGCTCGTCGACGACCGCGGTGATCGCGTCTTCGCGGAAGTGCTCGACGCGGTCGGCGATGTCGTCGCCGGACAGGATGTGACGGCGGTCGGAGTAGATCGCCTCGCGCTGGCGGTTGAGAACGTCGTCGTACTTGAGCACGTTCTTGCGCGACTCGGCGTTGCGGCTCTCGATCTGACCCTGCGCGCTCCGGATCAGGCGGCCCACGATCTTCCAGTCGATCGCGACGTCCTCGGGCACACCGCGCGCGATCAGCGCGTCGGCCGAACCGCGCTGGAACTTGCGCATCAGGTCGTCCTGCAGCGAGAGGTAGAAGCGGCTCTCACCTGGGTCGCCCTGACGTCCGGAACGGCCGCGGAGCTGGTTGTCGATGCGGCGCGACTCGTGCCGCTCCGTGCCGAGCACGTACAGACCGCCGGCGTCGCGGACTTTATCCGCCTGCTCGGCGACCTCGGCCTTGACCTGGTCGTAGACGCCGTCCCACTCGGCCTCGTACTCCTCAGGGGTCTCCTTCGGGTCGAGACCGGCGTCCTTCATCCGCTGCACCGCCATGAACTCGGCGTTGCCGCCGAGCATGATGTCGGTTCCGCGACCCGCCATGTTGGTGGCGACGGTGACGGCGCCGAGCTGACCGGCGCGCGCGACGATCTCCGCCTCTCGCGCGTGGTTCTTCGCGTTCAGCACCTCGTGTCTGATGCCGCGCTTGCGGAGCATCCGGGAGAGGAGCTCGCTCTTGTCGACGCTGACCGTTCCCACCAGCACGGGCTGGCCTGCCTCGTGCCGCTGGGCGATGTCATCGACGACCTGCGTGAACTTGCCCTCTTCCGTGGCGTAGACGAGGTCGGCCTCATCCTTGCGGATCATCGGTTTGTTCGTCGGGATCGGCACGACGCCGAGCTTGTAGGTCGACATGAACTCGCCGGCCTCGGTCTCCGCCGTACCGGTCATACCCGAGAGCTTGTCGTACAGGCGGAAGTAGTTCTGCAGCGTCACCGTGGCGAGCGTCTGGTTCTCGGCCTTGACCGGCACGCCCTCCTTCGCCTCGATGGCCTGGTGGATGCCTTCGTTGTAGCGCCTGCCGGCGAGGATGCGGCCGGTGTGCTCGTCGACGATCATGACCTCGTCGTTCATGACGACGTAGTCGTAGTCGCGGTGGAACAGCGCCAGCGCCTTGATCGAGTTGTTCAGGAACGAGATCAGCGGAGTGTTCGCCGACTCGTAGAGGTTGTCGATGCCGAGGTGGTCCTCGACCTTCTCGATGCCGGGCTCGAGCACGCCGACCGTGCGCTTCTTCTCATCGACTTCGAAGTCGACCTCGCGCTCGAGGGTGTTCGCGATCTTGGCGAACTCCGCGAACCAGCGATTGGCCTCTCCCGATGACGGGCCTGAGATGATCAGCGGCGTGCGAGCCTCGTCGATGAGGATCGAGTCGACCTCGTCGACGATCACGAAGAAGTGACCCCGCTGGACGAGGTCCTCCTTGCGCCACGCCATGTTGTCGCGCAGGTAGTCGAAGCCGAACTCGTTGTTCGTGCCGTAGGTGATGTCGGCTTCGTACTGCTCCCGACGCTCTGCCGGCTTCTGGCCGGAGACGATCGTTCCGGTCGTCATGCCGAGGGCACGGAAGACGCGGCCCATCAGGTCCGCCTGGTACGAGGCGAGGTAGTCGTTCACGGTGATCACGTGCACGCCCTCGCCGGCGATCGCGTTCAGATACGCAGGCAGAGTCGCCACGAGGGTCTTTCCCTCACCGGTCTTCATCTCCGCGATGTTGCCGAAGTGCAGCGCGGCCGCACCCATCACCTGCACGTCGTACGGGCGCATGCCGAGAGTGCGCTTGGCAGCCTCCCTCACCGCGGCGAAGGCCTCCGGCATGAGCTGGTCGAGCGTCTCGCCCTTCTGATAGCGCGCGCGCAGCTCGATGGTCTCGCCGCGCAGCTCCTCGTCGCTGAGCTGCTCGTAGTCCTCTTCGAGGGCGTTCACAGCCTTGACGGCCTGGTTCAGCTTGCGGCGGACGCGTCCCTCGCCGGCACGAAGAAGCTTCTCGAAGGGGTTGGCCACGTGTTTTCTCCTCATCGGCGCGTCTCGCGGGTCGCGGACTGCCGGTTGACGCTCGTACCGCACCGGCCCGGCGCGGACATACACAGCCATGTTATCCGCCGTGACTATGAACAGGCACAGACCCCCGGCGACGACGCGCCGACGTCGAGACGTTATCCGTTTTCCCGGTATGCATATACTCAGTACATACATACGCGGAAACCAATTCCGTCGCCTACCACGAGGAGAACCGGATGTCGGTGCGATTGAGCCTGTTGGCCATCCTGGATCAGGGCCCCTGCTACGGCTACCAGCTGCGAGCGGAGTTCGACCGGCGCACCGGATCGACGTGGCCGCTGAACGTGGGACAGATCTACAACACACTCGAGCGGCTGGAGCGTGACGGGCTCGTCTCCCGCTCAGAGGCGGACGAGCGCGGTCACGTGTTCTGGCGGATCACGGACACCGGATCGCAGGAGGTGACCGGATGGCTCGGCAGCCCCGTCGAGCGCGGCGGCGGAACCCGCGATGAGCTGGCGATCAAACTCTCGCTGGCCGCGACGCTGCCAGGGGTGGACGTCGCGAGCGTGATCCAGACGCAGCGCCGGGCCACGCTCGCCCAGCTGCAATCGCTGCAGCGGACGAAGTACGCCGGCCAGAATCCGGATGGCCCTGAGGAGCTGGCGTGGTCGCTGGTCGTCGACTCGATGATCTTCGCCGCCGAAGCGGAGGCGCGCTGGCTCGATCACACCGAGCAGCGCCTGATGATGCATCCGGATCATGCCATCGGGCTCGAGCTGTCGACCGAGCGCCCCAAGCGCGGGCGCCCGGCGAAGCAGTGGGCCCACGCGTGAGCGGCGAACCGCGGCGCAGCAGGTCGCGCCGGGCGGAAGCCGACGCGGATCTCGGGCCGCAGTACCGTCGCAGCCCCAACCCCGATCCCGATCAGGCGACGAGCGCGCCGGAGACGGCGGGCTTCACCACTGAGGCGATCGACGCCGCTGCGCGGGAGGCGTCGCGGCGCGCACCCGCGGCCCGTGACGACGCGGTGCTCCGCCTCGTCGCCGTCAGCCGACAGTACGGCGAGGGTGCCACCGTCGTCTCCGCGCTGCGAGGAATCGACCTCGACGTCGCACGCGGCGAGCTCGTCGCGGTGATGGGGGCATCCGGATCGGGCAAGTCGACGCTGCTGTCGATCGCCGGAGGGCTCACAGAGGCCACGTCGGGTCAGGTCGTGATCGACGGCGAGCTTCTGCAGGGCATGCCGCAGAAGCAGATCGCGCAGCTGCGCCGCCGCTCACTCGGCTTCGTCTTCCAGGACTTCAACCTCATCCCGACGCTCACAGCGATCGAGAATGTGACGCTTCCGCTCGAGCTGGACGGCTTCTCGCGCCGCGTGGCGCGCAGAGCGGGGCGCGAGGCGCTCGCTTCCGTCGGCCTCGACGCCAAGCACGACGCGTTCCCCGACGACCTCTCCGGCGGTCAGCAGCAGCGGGTCGCCATTGCGCGGGCGGTCGTCGGTGGGCGCCGCCTGATCCTGGCGGACGAGCCGACGGGAGCGCTCGATTCCGTCACGGGCGAAGCGGTGATGCGGATGCTGCGCTCGCGCATCGACGAGGGCGCGGCCGGCATCCTCGTCACCCACGAGGCACGGCACGCAGCGTGGGCCGACCGGATCGTCTTCCTGCGCGACGGCAGGATCATCGACGAGACGCGCCGCGAAGGCGCCGAGTCGCTGCTGGCGGGCGCACGATGACGCGCCGCACAGTTCCGGAAGGTGCGGGGGCCGGTGCATGGCGGTGACGCTCGAAGCGCCGGCGCGCACAGCATCCGGAGCAGGTGAACCGCCGGAGCATCGCTCGAGATTCGCACGATGGCGCGCGGCGGCACGTCTCGCCGCGAGGCAGGTGCGGCGAGACTGGCGCACGAGCGCCCTCGTCGCACTGCTGGTCGCACTGCCGCTGGCCGCGGCTTCCGCCGCCGCCGTGTACGCCGACAGCCAGATGCCCACGGCCGAGGAGGAAGCCATCGTCTCGGTCGGTGGAACCGAGACGTGGCTGCGCATCGTGGGAGGCGCCGACCCGTCGCGCCAGCAGTACCTCGACGATCCGGACTGGGTAGAGTACGACACCACCGACGACGGCAGCCGCGTTCACGACGAGGGCGAGAGGCCGGACTCCCCCGAACCGTTCGTGCCGCAGGACACCGAGCTGCTGACGCTGACGAGCACCAGCGTGCGCGCGGAGACCGCCGGCGGTGAGGCGCATCTGCCCGCAGTGATCGGCGATATCGGCGACCACCGTTTGGACGGCAGGCTCGACGTCGTCTCGGGCACACGGCCCCTCGGGCCGAATGAAGCGGCGGTGTCGCCTGCAGCACTCGACCGTCTCGGCGCCGACGTCGGCGACGTGCTCCGCCTGCACGATCCAGACGTGACGCTCACCATCGCCGCGGTGATGCGGGAAGCGCAGGACGCCGACGAGGTCGTGCGACTGTTCCTGCCGCACAATCCCGCGCTGGCAGCAGGACTCGACGCATCCCCCGCCGCGACGACATGGTTCGCCGCCGAATGGGCGCCGACGGCCGACGAGGTGTACGACCTCAACGCCGAGGGCGTGATCGCGTACGTTCCCGCACTGGCGGCGGATCCGGGCGACGGCGCATCGCCCGCCTTCGACACGAGCAGCCTGAGCGGGCTGGTCTTCGCCGGGATGACGGCCGCGGTGATGGCGTTCTCCGCCTACCTGATCATCCTGCTCGCCGGTGCCGCGCTCGCCGTGAGCGCCCGCCGCCAGCAGCGTCAGCTCGCGATGGCCGCCGGGGTCGGAGCCACCCGCTCTGACGTGTTCCGGATCGTGCTGCTGCAGGGCACGGTGCTGGGGCTGCTCGGCGGAATCATCGGCACCGGTGCGGGGATCGGAGTGGGGGCATGGCTCGTCGCCGCCACGGCCGACGGCTCGTCGACGCACCCGTGGGGGCTGCACATCCCGTGGCTCGCCCTGGCCGCGGTGGCCGCGTTCGCGGTGGTCGTCGGCACGCTCGCCGCCCTCGCCCCCGCCCGCAGCGCATCGCGGCAGAACGTGATCGGTGCTCTGCGCGGCGCCCGCAGGCCGGTCGCCCTGCGCACCGACCGGCCGAAATGGGGATCCCTGCTGATCCTCGTCGGCATCGCCCTGACGCTCGCCGGCGCCGGCTTCGTCATGTGGGTGACCGCGGAGCCGTGGTCGCAGTGGACGTCGCTGCTCATCTTCGCTGGGATGGCGGGCGTCATCGCCGGGCCGCTCGTGCTGCAGGTCGGCGTGATCCTCGCAGGGCACTGGCTGCTCACGGTGCTCGCCCGTCTGCTCAGTCGGGTCAGCCTCGGTGCTCGTCTGGCCGCCAGGGATGCCGCCGCCGCGCCGTCGCGCGTCGTGCCCGCGTTCGGCGCGATCGCGGCGTGCGCCTTCGCCGCATCCGTGGTGCTCGGGCTCGTCGGCGCCACCGGCGAGCAGAGCGCGCGGAACTGGTACTACCAGGCGCCGGTCGGCAGCGTCGGGATGTGGGTGAGCACCTACGACTACGAGACCTTCGAGGTCTTCCCTGATGCCGCGGAGGCGGAGGAGGAGGCGATGGCGGCACTCGATGCCACCTCTCCCGCGTCGGTCGGTGTCATCCGGGCCACTCTCGACGTCCGGTCGGGAGGCCCCGGTCTCCAGGCGGATGCCGAGGTGATCAGCCCCGAGCTGCAGCGCTACGTCTCGTGCGCCGATCTGGCCGACGGCGACGCCGGCTGGGACCTGTGCCAGAGCCCACTCGGGGCGAAGCTCGGAGAGGTGGCCGGATCAGGCGCTCGCTCACAGATCAATGTGGTCGCCGCGGACGAGCTCGCCACCGTGACGGGAACAGCGATCCCGGATGCCGCCATGGCCGGCTACGCCGATGGCGCAGCGATCGTCACCGACGAGGCGTGGCTGAGCGAGGCTGATGACGAGCTCATCATCAACACCTGGACGTACGGCCAGTTCGAACGCAGCGATCCGGACGCCTCCCCCGAACCGGTAGCGGCCACGGCGCTGCCCGGCATCGCGATCGATGCGGGCCCGATGCAGATGGGACGGGAGATCTTCGTCGCACCCGACACGGCCGAGGAACTCGGGCTCATGGCGACGTTCCAGGGTGCTGTCGCCGCCTACGACGACCCGCCGAGCCAGGAGGTGCAGGACCGTCTCACCGAGCAGCTGTCGTCGATCGCACTCCAGTTCCCCGACGGCACCGACTCAGCGGGAGCGACCCTCGAATCCGGTCCGGAGGAGACGGCGACCTGGTTGTGGCTCGTGCTGGCCGGCACCGCCGTGCTGGTCGTCGGTGCAAGCGCCGTCGCGCTCGGGCTGTCGCGAGTCGAGCGCCGCTCGGACGATGCGACCCTCGCCGCGGTGGGCGGCGCACCCCGACTGCGCCGGTCTGTGACGTTCTGGCAGGGGCTGATCATCACCGGTTCCGGGTGCCTCACCGGTGCGGTCACGGGCATCCTTCCCGTGCTCGGCAGCGTGATGATCAGCTCACGCAGCGGCATCGACCTCTCGATGGCCGACGTGCCGTGGTTCTTCCTCGCCGTGCTCGGCGTGGGGCTGCCGCTCGCGCTGGCCGCCGCATCCTGGCTCGTGACTCCGCGACGCAGCGACCTGTCCCGCCGTACGGCGATCTCGTGACCGCGCTGCCGCATCCGGGGCACAGACAGCGACCGTAGGATCGGAGCATGGGTTTCTGGGGAAAGCGCAATCGCCAGGCCGACGAGCGGCAGTCCGCGGAGGACGCCGATCTCGCCAAGCGTGCGCAGGCGGCACTTGTGGCGACGGATGAGCGGATCAGGTCGACCGCGGACGAGGTCTCGTTCGCACAGGCCGAGCTCGGCGATGAGCCGACTCGCGACGTGCGGCAGGGCATCGAGGCGGTCCGCACGCACATGGGCGAGGCCTTCCGGCTGCACCAGCTCAACCACGACGACATTCCGGACACACCGGAGGAGCTGCGCACGCGCAACGCACGGATCGTGCAGCTGTGCGAATGGGCAGACGATGTGCTCGACGAACGCACGGATGCGCTGAAGGAGCAGATCGAGCGGGTCAGACGCGCCCCGCAGATCATCGACGGCGTCCGGCGCGACGCCGAGCTTCTGCGCGAACGGATTCCGCACGCGAAGGCCGTCGTCGACCGGCTCACCGAGCGCTACAGCGCCGCGGCGATGCAGCGCGTGTCGTCGAATCCGGATGAGGCCGAGCAGCTGCTCGAGTTCGCCGCGCGCTCCGCGGGCGTCGCCGAGCGGCGGCGCGACGACGGGCGCACACCGGAATCGCTTGCCGCGCTCGAGACGTCGACGGAGTCCGTCAGACGCGCGAAGACCATCCTCGACGGCGTCGAGGACTTCGAGATCGAAGCGATGCGGGCGCAGTCGACGCTGGCCGACGTGGTGGCCGACTCCCGCGGCGACATCGCCGCTGCCAGGCGGGAACCTCAGACCTCCGGCGTCACGTCAGCGGTCGCCGTGCTCGAACGGGCGCTGTCGGATCTGCCTGGACCCGGGGCGCCGACCGACCCGTTCGACGATCTCGCCAAGCTCCGCGAGGCGAATGCCGCGCTCGATGAGGCTGTCGCCAAGGCGAGGGATCGGGCGGCGAACCCCGTGCCGTCGATCACGCACGTGCGGCACGAGATCGACGCGGCGGACCGCGCCCTGTCGATCGCGCGCAGCCTGATCAGCGGTCATCGCGGCCACATCGGTGCGGACGCCCGCACCAGGCTCGCCGAGGCCGAACGGCTCCGCGTCGACGTCGAGCCGCTGGTGCCGAACGAGGACACCAGGCGCGAGTCGCAGGGCATGGCCAGGCGCATCTCCCAGTTGGCGAATGAGGCGATGCAGCTCGCCCAGCGCGACATCGACGACGACAGGCACCGCAGCGGCTACGACGACTGGGGCATGGGCGGCCGCGGAGGCGGCATGGGCGGCGGAGGCATCCTGGGCCCCGCCGTCGGCGGCCTTCTCCTCGGCGGCCTCATCGGCGACATGTTCGACTGACGCCTCCCCGAACGACGACGGGTGCTCCGAATCCAGAGTTTCGGAGCACCCATCCTCGTTCTGCATGGCTGCGCGGGCGCCTCAGCCGGCCAGCGCCACCTCGGGCTGCGTCTGCGTCGTGAGGGAGATGACGCCGTAGTCCCACCCTCGGCGCCGGTACACGACGCTCGGGTGGTCGCTGCGCGAGTCGATGAAGAGGAAGAAGTCGTGGCCGACCAGTTCCATCCGGTCGACCGCTTCCTCGACCGTCATCCACTCGGGCTCGAACTCCTTCGTCCTGATGACGACCGGCGAGTACTCCTCTTCCTCGTCCTGCTGCACCACGGGCACCACTCCGGTCGCCACAGCCTGGATCACATCGTCCGGAGCCGGCTTCACGTCGATCCCCTCGAGCGCTCCCGTCTCCTTCTCGAAGTGAGCGCGCTTGGGGTGGATGCGGGCCTTGACCCTCTTGTCCTTCGCCCTGCGCACCTGCTCGATCAGCTTGTCGATCGCCATCTCGAAGGCCGCGAACTTGTCGCCGTCCCGCGCCTCAGCGCGGACCAGCGGGCCCTTGCCCTCGAGCGTGAGTTCAACCGTCTCTTCCTCCACCCGATTGCGGTGCACGCGATGCGTGACCTTGACGTCCAAGGACAGCGCTCGCGGAGCGATGTTCTCGACTCGCGCGGACTTCTCCTCCACCACCGTGCGGAAGCGATCGCTGATGCTCACGCCGACTCCCGTGATGTCGATGTCCATTGGTGCCTCCCATTCCGGTCGGCGTTGCCGCCGACCCTTTGTTCGGGCGACCTGGCGTCGCGTTCCCTAAAACTTAGTCCGCCATTCACGCTCCTGTCACTACCCGAACGGCGGTTGTCTCCGCATGGATTCCGTCTGTCGATCCGGTCGGCGATTCGGGTTCACAACACCGCCCGAAGTCGATAGCGTGTAGTCACTCCGTGCCGATCGCGCCGGGCTCTCGAACCTGTCTCATCGGAGTGCTGGCCAGCGCGACGACACCGGCCACATCGAACCCCGCATCCGCCAGCGCGATCGCCGCCTCCTCGCACGTCGCACCGGTCGTGATGACATCGTCGACGATCACGACGGGCGGGTCTCCTCTCCGCGCAGCCCGGCGGGCGCGCAGCGTTCCTGCGACGTTGCGGCGCCGTTGGTCGCGCCCGAGTGCGCGCTGATCGCCAGCCGCGAACACCGGACGGAGCAGTCGCACGACCGGCGCGCCGGCGCGGCGCACGAGCAGGTCGGGAACTCGGTAGCCTCGCAGGCGCATCGACCTGCGCGAGGTCGGCACAGGCACGAACGCCGCGCGATCGAGGTCGTGCACCGCAGCGACCATCGCCGAGCGCATCGCGGGGGCGAACGCTCTGGCGATGTCGGTGCGACCGCGCTCCTTCATGGCCCTGATCGCCATGGCGGGGACGCCTTCGTACGGCAGCGCGGCGTTCGCGACGATGCCGCCGCTGAGTTCGCGGGCCAGCACGCGATCCGCCAGCAGCTCGCGACATGCCTCGCAGAGCGCCGTGCCATGCGCTCCGCACCCCGGGCATGCGACCGGCAGCACGAACGCGAGCGCCTCGCTCAGCGCTCTGCGGATCCGGTCCATTCCCTCACTGTGCCGCCGATCATCCGGATGCCCGCGCGCTGGCTGCCGAGATGCGCACTTTTCGTCCGAAACGACGACCAAAGCGGCGCATCTCGGCAAAAAGTGCGCATCTCGGCAGCGAGGATCGGGTCAGTCGCGCGGGGATCCGAGCTGGGTGCCGAGCACGTCGATACCGGTTGCGGCGGCCTGCCAGGTCGACCCGCGGCGCACGTACATGGTGCCGCCGTCGCTGAGCAGGCGCGCCACCGTCTGCTGCGACCCCGCCGAGATGCCCGTGGTGTCCGACTCGGCCGACATCCGCGTCGCGGGGCCGCCGATCTGCTGCTGGACGACCTCGATGCCGGCCGAATCCCGCGCGACGATGCCGATCGAACTGTCGTCGAGCCACGCCACGTCGATGCCCGCGCCATCGAGCGCGGTCACGCCCACGGGCTCCCCGAGTGCCGTCGGAGTTCCGTCCGTGTCCCTGATGACCGGGATGGCGACGGCCCATGTGCCTGACTCGGTCGAGATCAGCGCGGCCATCCTGGCCCCGTCAGGCGACACCTGCATCGCGAGCACCCGCTGGGCTCCGTCGAAGGCGTTGTCGATCGGCAGCGGCTGATAGTCCTGCGTGTACGCGACGAGCTCACCAGGCGCGTCCTCTGGAACACTCCACGGGAAGCCCTGCGGGTCGAGCGTCGGTTCGATCAGGTTGTCTCGCTGATCGAGTGGGGCGCCGCCGTCGGTGGTGCGGCGTGAGACCACACCGTCCTCGCCCTGCAGGATCAGGGCCGTGCGGTCGGACGACAGCGAGATCGAGGTGGCGTCGCCGATCTCGTCCGCGACGTTGCCGAAGCTCGAGAGGTCGTCGATCGATCCGCCCGCGTCGAGGAATCCGAAGCCTTCGTCGTACCCCGTATCGCCCAGTACGAGGGCGCGCGAATCGGGTCGAGTCGACGTCGGCACGTGCGCCTCGGCAGTGAGATCACCGCCTCCCGCGTGCAGCCGGACGCTCAGCACGCCGAAGCTCGCCAGGCTCGCTGCGATCTGCGCGCGCATCCGGCTCGTCTGCGCCCCCTCTGCCGAAGCCGCGTCCTGCGTGAGCGTGATGTCCGCGCCGGTCGAGCCGTCCACGACGACCCCGGCGGCCGCCAGCTGCGTGCCCCGAGGAAACGCCGTCTTGACGCCGCCTGCGACGTACGGGCTCGGGCCGCGGAGCAGTTCGGCGGCGATCCTGCTCTCACTCGTCTCGGCCGGATACCAGCGCACGTCAGGCACGAGGTAGCTCCAGGTCGGGTCGTAGTACTGCAGCGTGTAGTCGTGGTAGACATCGGGGAACACATCGCGATCGAGCACGATGCCTGCCGGTGCTCGCGAGATGCGCCACTCGCCGTCCTCCCGCTGCTCGAGCTCGAATGCCAGCTGGGTCTGCGTCGTGTCAGACACCCGGTAGACGCCGCGCTCGTCGACGGTGGCGACGGGTTCGACGCTGACCTCGACGATCCCCTCGTCCTCGAGCCGCGCCGCGTCGTACGCCCTGGCGCTCGGAACATCGATCGTCACGTGCGCATCCGGCTCCCAGTCGGCGGCGAACGCGGAGGTGAGGAATTCTCTGGCGGTCGTCCAGCCCTCCGCAGGGCTGGTCGCCGCCTCCACGAAGCCGCTGACGATCTGCTCCGGCGTCGCTCCGACGGCCGGGCCTCCCGGGTAGTACAGGAACGGTGCGTCGGCGACCTCGTCGGCCGGAACCCCGGGGTTGACGGGCCCGGACGTCGGCAGGCCGGCGCACGCGGCGAGCACGGCTGCACCCGCAGCGAGCACGGCGACTGCCCGGATCAGACGACCAGGTTTCGTCATGGGAGATCCTCCTCAGTCGCGTCGTCCGGTTCGAGCGGCACCGGTCCGGTGGACGCCAGCCGCTCCCCCGCGCCGCGCGGCAGTGTGAGCACGAAGTTCGTGCCGCTGCCTGGCCTCGACCACACCTCGAGCCTGCCGCCGTGCAGGACGGCGTCGCCCAGCGCGATCGACAGCCCGAGACCGCTTCCGCCGATCGATCGCTTGCGCGAGGGGTCGGCGCGCCAGAAGCGGTCGAACACGCGCTGGCTGTCCTCCTCCGTCATGCCGATGCCCTGATCGCGCACGCCGACGGCCACCGCGGTCTCATCACTGTCGACGGTGATCGTGATCGGCCTGCCATCGCCGTGCTCGATCGCGTTCCCGATGAGGTTGCGCAGCACGCGCCGCACACGACGGGGGTCCATGTCGACGGGTGTGTGACCGCCGGGCGCGACCACGTTCAGGTCGGTTCCGTGCTGCTCTGCGAGCTGTCGCATCGAGTCGACGACGTCCTCGGTGGTGGCCGCGAGCGCGATCGCCTCATGCTCGAGCTGCACGGAACCGGCGTCGTAGCGGCTGATCTCCAGCAGGTCGCCCAGCAGCTCTTCGAAGCGCGCGACCTGCGCGTACAGCAGCTCCGCCGCGCGCGCCATCGCCCCGTCGAGGTTCTCGCGCTGGTCGTTGATCATCTCCGCCGCCAGCCGGATGGTCGTCAGCGGCGTGCGCAGCTCGTGCGAGACATCCGAGACGAACCGCTGCTGCACGAGCGAGAGCTCCGCCAGCTCGCGGATCTGCTGCTCGATGCTGTCCGCCATCTGGTTGAACGATGCGCCGAGCGCGGCGAGCTCGTCCTCACCCTCCACGGGGATGCGCACCTGCAGGTCGCCGTCTGCGATGCGGCGGCTGGTCTCGGCCACCTCGATGATCGGATCCGCGATCGAGCGCAGCACCAGCCACGTGATCAGACCGACGATCGCGACGAGCAGGACGCCGGCGATCCACAGCGTGCGCTGCACGAAGCCGAGGGTCTCGTTCGAATCGACGAGGTCGTAGCCGAAGTAGATCGCGTATGCGCCGACACCCGGAAGGTTGAGCTGCTGGCCGACGATGATGCCGGGATTCACCGTGCCGTCCTCCGCACGCAGCTCGACCGACTGCCACCACTGCTGGTCGCTCGTGATCACGCGCTCGCTCAATCCATCGCTGACCAGCCCCAGCTCCGGCCGCAGATCGGCGGCGCCCCCGTCCGGCGGTGCAATCGTCGACGGTGTCTGGTCGACGCGCTGATACACGACACTCGACGTGCGCGACTGCTCGACGAGCACGTCGAAAGCGCGTTTGATGAGCCCGTCCGCCTCGGTGCGCTCCGTCGCGTCCTCCGCCTCGCTCAGCTCCTCCTGCGCCATCTGCACGGCGCGGGCCGCGTCCGACTGCACCTGAACGCTGCGGGATTCGAACAGGTCGCTCTGGATCTGCGCTGCCATCCACACGCACGCGATCATCACGGCGACGACAGTCGTGATGACCGCGATGAGGGTGGTCCGGAACCGCAGCGAGCCGCGCCACAGGCTCGAGACACGACGGACCGTTCGCAACGGGCCGCGGCCGCCCGATGGCGCAGGAACGGCCGACGTGGGAGGCACGAGCTAGGAGACGACGGCTCCGGCGCGGTAGCCGACGCCCCGCACCGTCGTCACGATCTTGGGGTCGTCAGGGTCGACCTCGACCTTGGCGCGCAGACGCTGCACGTGCACGTTCACGAGACGCGTGTCTGCCTTGTAGTGGTAGCCCCACACCTGTTCGAGCAGCATCTCGCGGGAGAACACCTGGTTCGGCTTCGACGCGAGCGCGACGAGCAGTTCGAACTCGAGCGGAGTGAGTGCGATGATCGATTCGTCGCGCTTGACCTCGTGGGCGGCGACGTCGATCGTGAGGTCGCCGACCCTCATCGTCTCCGCAGACTCGTTGTCCGTTCCTGTGCGCAGGCGCGTACGGATGCGCGCGACGAGCTCCTTGGGATTGAAGGGTTTGACGATGTAGTCGTCCGCGCCGGCTTCGAGCCCGTTGACCACGTCCGTGGTGTCGGTTCTGGCCGTGAGCATGATCACCGGAACCCCCGACTCCTGACGGATCTCCGTGCAGATCTGAATGCCGTCCTTTCCTGGCAGCATCAGATCGAGCAGCACGAGATCGGGTTTCTCCCGTCGCCAGCTCTCGACCGCCAGGGCGCCGTCGGAGCAGAAGGACGGTTCGAAGCCTTCTGTGCGCAGCACGATACCGATCATCTCGGCGAGCGCGGTGTCATCGTCAACGACCAAGATCCGGGCTGTCATCTGCCCAGATTATCCGAAGGCCGGTCACATCCGGATGAGGCGTGCCGACTTCGCCGATAGGCGGGTGCATACGGGCAGCTCTGCCCGGTGGTGCGGCGGCACGGGTGTCGTGCATCTGTGAAACGATGGTGCCGGGTGGCACTCGTCGAGCGCGCGCCCGCGAGGAGGAAGACATGACGAACGCGGCCTCATGGACGCCCGCACCGCGCGGTGGCCTGATTCCGCTGCATCCGCTCGGGTTCGGCACCGTGCTGGGCAAGTCGTTCGGAGCCCTGCGGGGGAACCCGAAGGTGCTGCTGGGCTTCGCCATCGGCCTGCAGATGGCCGCGGGTGTGATCCTCGCGACCGCCGTCGGCGCGATCTCCTTCTGGGCGTACTCCCGCCTCGACACCGTACCCGTGAGCTCCGCCGACTACCGCGAGCTCGAGGCGGGCGCCGCCGTGATCACCGGCGGCAGCGCCATCGTGGTCGGCCTGGTCGTCGGCGCGCTGGCCATCATCGTGCAGGCGGTCGTCGTCGGCGAGGTGTCGTACTCCGCCCTCGGCGAGAAGGCGACGTTCGGGCGCATCTGGGCCAGGGTGAAGGGCCGCATCTGGACTCTCGTCGGCTACACGCTGCTGATGTCTCTCGCGCTCATCGTCGTGGTCGCGATCGTCGCAGCCATGATCGCGTTGTTCACCTTGACCGGAGCGGGACCGGTGCTCGGTGTGGTCGCCCTGCTGCTCGGGATCCCAGGCGGCCTCGTCCTCTTCTACTGGCTCTACACGAAGCTCTACGTCGTCACACCGACGATCGTGCTCGAACGCGCCGGCGTATTCCGTGCGATCTCGCGATCGTGGACGCTCACGAAGGGGCGCTTCTGGCCGACCTTCGGCATCTACATCCTGCTGTCACTGATCCTCGGCACGGCAGGCTCCGTGGTCTCCTACCCTCTGATGTTCCTCGGCATGCTGCTCGGAACGGTCATCGCCCCCACCGGCGGGGCGGCGGGTGACGACGTGATGTTCATCTTCGCGTTCGGGCTCTCGATGGTCGGCTCGTTCCTCGTGCAGTGCGTGACAGCCGTCGTGGTGAGCACATCGTCGGCGCTGGTGTACCTCGATCTCCGGATGCGCCGAGAGGGCATCGATATGAAGATGCAGCGCTACGTCGAATCCCGCGACGCCGGCGGCACAGCGTTCGAGGATCCCTACGCCTACGATCCCGACGACACCGCCCCTCCCCGCGCGACGTTCGGCTACGGCTACCCCGCGCCCGGCTACCCGCAGCAGGGTGCGCCCGGCTACCAGCCGCAGGGCGCGCCGGGCTACGGCTACGCACCGCAGGGGGCAGTCGGCTACCAGCCGCATGGCGCGTACGCCGCTCCTGGGCAGCAGCCTCCGTACCAGGCACCGGGTTCCCCGCAGGCGCCAGGCGCGTACCAGGCACCCGGCGCGTACCAGGTGCCAGGCGCGCCGGCCGCGCCATACGGCGGCCCCCCGCAGCAGCACCCCTACCCGCCTCAGGCGCCGCCCGTTCCGCCCTACGCTCCGCCGAGCGGGCACGATGACAGCGGCGCACAGGGGGGCACACCGGCGCCGTGAGTCCACTCGCCCACGCTCTGACCGCGCTCCCCGATCTGCCTGGGCCGGATGACGCCCGCAGGCTCGCCGAACAGGAGCTGTCCCGACACGTGTACGAGGCGGCTCAGCCGAACCTCATCGACCGGATCGCCCTCGCGATCGCCGACTTCCTCTCCTCGCTCACGCTGCGCGGCGTCGGCGTCTCGTGGAGCCCGATCGTCGTCATCATCGTAATCGTGCTGCTCGCGGCACTGATCGCAGCCGGCCTCATCCTCTGGGGCAGGCCGAAGCTCGCGCACCGGCAGTCACAGCCGTCTGCGCTTCTCTTCGGCGAGGACGACCGCCGCTCGGCTGCCGAGCTTCGCGCCGACGCTGATTCCCACGCGGCCTCCGGCCGGTGGGAGCAGGCGATCGCCGACCGATTCCGTGCCCTCGCGCGCGCTCTCGACGAGCGCGACATCCTCGATCCGGTGCCCGGCGTCACGGCCATCGGTCTGGCCGATGTGGCCGCCGAGTTCTTCCCCGAACACGGCGACGCACTGCGGCGTGCGGCGGCCCGCTTCGACGACGTGAGGTACCTCCGCCGGCCAGGCACCGCCGAGACCTACGCAGAAGTCACCCGCGTGGACGACGAGGTGGCGCACACGACACCGGCCAAGCTGGCCTTCGCGTTCGGAGCGGCGTCGTGAGCAGCGATCTGAGCGAGGTCGCGATCGCGGCGGACGACACCGGCGCCGGCCAGGCCGCAGATGCACCTTCGCGCGGCAGAAGGCGGCGCGCGTGGGGGTGGGTCGCCCTCATCGTCGCAATCGTGGTCGTGGGGATCGGGATCGCTCTGATTCCCATCCAGCAGTGGCAGGAGAAGGACGCGCTCGATCCGGATCATCCTGGCCCCACCGGCGGTATGGCGCTGGCCGAGCTGCTGCGCGGACAGGGAGTCGACGTCGAGATCGTCCGCAACCGCGAAGACGCCATGGCCGCGTCGACCGACGGCACGCTCGTGATCAACGATACGAGCCTGCTCAGCGACGCCGACCTCTCCGAGCTGATCGGCTCCGCGCAGAGCGCCGTGCTGATCGACCCGAGTTCGCGGGACACACGCATCACCTTCGGCGACGGCGAGACCTCGCTCTACGCCGGCACCGCAGATGCCGCCGCCGAGCCTGCCTGCGACCTGCCGGCGGCGCAGCGGGCGGGCGGCGTGCAGCCGGGCCTGATCTGGCAGCAGGGCTCCGCAGACACGGCCTGCTACCCGGTCGGGTCGTCCTTCGGTCTGCTGTCAGGAGACACAGCAGGTGCGGAGGTCGTGCTCGTCGACGGAACCCGACTGTTCGACAACGAGCACCTCGCCCATGACGGCAACGCATCGCTCGGCATCGGTCTGCTCGGCACAGCAGACGAACTCGTCTGGTACGTGCCGAGCCCCGGCGACGTCGACGAGACGCTTGCTCCCCCGACGCTCGGCGACCTGACGCCGCTGTGGCTCTCGCCTGCGATCGTGCTGGCCGGCATCGCCGCCGTGGCCTGCGGCATCTGGCGCGGACGACGGTTCGGACCGCTGGTGGCGGAGACGCTCCCCGTCACCGTGCGCGGCAGCGAGACGCTCGAGGGCCGGGCCAGGCTCTACCAGCGCACAGGCGATGCGGCCCACGCCGCGGACCTCGTGCGCCGCGGTGCGATCGCCAGAATGGCGGTGCGACTCGGCCTGCACCTCGGTGCCGCACCGGAAGAGGTCGCGAATGCCGCCGCGGCGCGCATCGGTGCGAACCGTGCAGACGTGGCAGCGATCTTCGAACACCGACCGACGACCGACGCGGACCTCGCCGAGTTCGGCAACCGCATCAGAGACCTCGAGGCGGCCGTCGACGCCGCCGTCCGCACCGAAAGGAAGACGCTATGAGCGACATCCCGCCGCGCCCAGCCCCGCCAGGATACGAGCAGGCAGCTCCGCAGTACGGTCAGCCGCAGGCACCGCAGCAGCCGGGTGCGCCCCAGTACGCGCCGACGCCCGAGCAGTCGCAGCCCGCGGTCGCGAACATGCCCGCCGCGGCATCCGGGCCGGCGCAGAACGAATCGCAGCGGGCCATCGCCCGAGTGCGCGACGAGGTCGCCAAGGCCGTCGTCGGCCAGGACGGCGCCGTCACCGGTCTGCTGATCACGCTGCTCGCCCGCGGGCACGCGCTGCTGGAGGGCGTGCCAGGCGTCGCGAAGACGCTGATGGTGCGCGCGTTCAGCCGCGCTCTCGGCCTCGACACCAAGCGCGTGCAGTTCACGCCCGACCTGATGCCCGGCGACGTGTCGGGCTCGCTGATCTACGACGCGCGCTCCGGCGAGTTCGAGTTCCGCGAGGGACCGGTGTTCACGAACGTGCTGCTCGCCGACGAGATCAACCGCACGCCCCCGAAGACGCAGTCGGCGCTGCTCGAGGCGATGGAGGAGCGCCAGGTGTCGGCGGACGGCGTCACACGCGCACTGCCCGACCCGTTCATCGTCTGCGCGACGCAGAACCCGATCGAGCACGAGGGCACGTACACGCTCCCCGAAGCCCAGCTCGATCGTTTCCTGCTCAAGCTGGTCATCGATCTGCCTGAGCGCGACGCCGAGGTCACCGTGCTGCGCCGTCACGCCGACGGGTTCCGCCCGCGCGAGCTCGACGGGGTCGAGGCGGTCGTCACGGCCGACGAGATCCTTCGTGCGCAGCGGGCAGCCGCCGCCGTCACCGTCACCGATGACGTGCTCGCCTATGTCGTGGATCTCGCGCGGGCGACGAGGCAGAGCCCGTCCGTTCAGGTCGGCGCCAGCCCTCGCGCCTCGACCGGTCTGCTCGCGGCGGCGAAGGCATGGGCATGGCTGAGCGGCTACCCCGCCGTGACGCCCGATCACGTGCAGGCGATGATCGTGCCGGTGTGGCGCCACCGCATCCAGCTGCGCCCCGATGCGGAGATCGAGGGGGTCTCGGTCGACGCCGTGCTCAACTCGGTGCTGCAGCAGACCCGCGTCCCGATCTGAGGTCGCGCTCGTGTTCCTCACCGGACGCTCGTCGATCGTCGTCGCCGTCGGCATCATCCCCGTCGTGCTGCTCAGCGCGGTCGGCGCTGACCCGTGGCTCGTAGCGTGGCTCTGGGTCGCGCTGTGCGTCGTGCTCGCGTGGATCGACGTGCTGGCGGCAGCCGATCCCCGTGGTCTGATCGTCTCCCGCGACGTGCCGCAGCGTGCCAAGCTCTCCGACCCCGTCCGCACGCGCATCCGGTTCGGCAATCCCACCAACAGGCGCATCAGCGGGCGCGTGCGCGACGCGTGGCAGCCGACAGCGGGTGCACAGGGCGACCGCATGGCGATCGACGTTCCCGCAGGCGAGTCCCGCACTGTCGCTGTCTCCCTGCTGCCCCGCCGTCGCGGCGAGCTGCGCAGCGAGTTCGTCGTGGTGCGCGCGGCCGGTCCGCTCGGCATCGCGGGGAAGCAGCGGTCCATCGCGGCGCCGGGCGCCATCAGGGTGCTTCCTCCGTTCCATGCGCGCAGGCACCTCGCCAGCCGCGTCGCCAGACTGAAGGAGCTCGACGGGAACACGAGCATCCAGGTCAGGGGTCAGGGTACGGAGTTCGACTCGCTGCGCGAGTACGTGCGCGGCGACGACGTCCGTTCGATCGACTGGCGGGCGACGGCACGGGCGGGCACCACGATGCTGCGCACCTGGCGGCCCGAGCGCGACAGGCACGTCGTGATCGTGATCGACTCAGGCAGGACGGCCGCGACGCGTGTGGGTGACGGCACCCGACTGGACGCGGCGTTCGAGTCAGCACTGCTCCTGTCCGCGCTCGCGAACCGCGCCGGCGACCACGTGCACCTCGTCGCATTCGATCGTGCCGTGCGCGCGCGGGTGACGGGCGTCGACGGCCCCGGCCTGCTTCCCGCGCTCGTCGACGCGCTCGCGCCCGTGGAGGCACAGCTGATCGACACCGACTGGGACGCCGCCTTCGCTCAAGCCAGGTCTCTGTACGCGAATCCGTCTCTGCTCGTCGTGCTCACGGCGCAGGAGGCCCCGGATGCCGCACGCGGCTTCCTAGGGACGCTCGGGACCATGGTGAGGGCGGGCACTGTCGTGCTGGTCGGCACCGCGACCGACACAGGGCTCGACGACCTGGCGCTCGGCACGGGCACCAGCGACGAGATGTATCGCGCAGCTGCCGCGGAAGCCGCACTGGCCTCGGCGGCACAGGTCGCGAACGGCGTGCAGCGATCGGACGCCGACGCCATCGCCGACACCCCAGACGATCTCCCGCCGCGCATCGCCGACCGCTACCTCTCACTGAAGAAGGCCGGCAGACTCTAGGTCAGCGACACGCCACTCATCTTTCACGTGCCGTTCGTTTTTACGAACGGCTCAGAAAAAGATAGAATGACGACACGATGACGACCACGGCACCTTCCTCGGAACAGACGGACGCGCTCCGACGCGCCGGTCTTCGCGTGACAGCCCAGCGCGTCGCCGTTCTGGAGAGCATGGCCGCCCACCCGCACGCCGCAGTCGACGTGCTGCATGCCGACGTGCTCGGCCGCATTCCAGGCATCGCCCTGCAGACCGTGCACGGTGTGGTCAACGACCTCACCGCGGCGGGGATCGCACAACGGGTGAGCCTGCCAGGAGCTGCGAGTGCGCTGTACGAGATCGCGGCGCAGGACAATCACCACCACATGCAGTGCGTGGTGTGCGGCCGGGTCGAAGACGTCGCGTGCGTCGTCGGCGATGCCCCGTGTCTTCATCCGTCGCACGATCACGGCATGCGCGTCCTCGAGGCGAGCGTGACGTTCCGTGCCATCTGTCCAGAATGTGAAAGGAACGGCAATGGCTGACATCTCCTACACCACGACGCAGACCGGTACTCCGGTGACGAGCGACGAGTACTCGCTCACCACCGGCACCGACGGCGTCACCGCGCTGCACGACCGCTACCTGGTCGAGAAGCTGGCGTCGTTCAACCGCGAGCGGGTGCCTGAGCGCAACCCGCACGCCAAGGGCGGCGGCGCTTTCGGAACCTTCACCGTCACCGAGGACGTCTCGCAGTACACCAGAGCGAAGGTCTTCCAGCCGGGGTCCGAGGCCGAGGTCGTGCTGCGCTTCTCGTCGGTCGCCGGCGAGCAGGGCTCCCCCGACACCTGGCGCGACGTGCGCGGCTACGCGCTGCGCTTCTACACCGAAGAGGGAAACCTCGACGTCGTCGGCAACAACACCCCGATCTTCTTCCTCCGCGACGCGATGAAGTTCCCCGACTTCATCCACTCGCAGAAGCGCCTCGGTTCCTCCGCTCTGCGCAACGCCGACATGCAGTGGGACTTCTGGACGCTCTCGCCCGAGTCAGCGCATCAGGTCACCTACCTGATGGGCGACCGCGGTCTGTCCAAGTCGTGGCGCCATGTCAACGGCTACGGCTCGCACACCTACCAGTGGATCAACGCCGCAGGCGAGCGCTTCTGGGTGCAGTACCACTTCGTCTCGAAGCAGGGCGTCGAGCGGATGGACGCAGCAGATGCCGAGCGCATCGCCGGCGAGGACGCCGACTACTACCGCCGTGACCTCTACGAGGCCATCGACCGCGGAGAGTTCCCCGGGTGGGACGTCTACGTGCAGGTGATGCCGTACGACGACGCGAAGACCTACCGCTTCAACCCGTTCGACATGACGAAGGTGTGGCCCTTCGAGGACTACCCGCGCATCAAGGTCGGTGAGTTCACGCTGAACCGCAATCCGCAGAACTTCTTCGCCGAGATCGAGCAGGCTGCGTTCTCGCCGGGCAACCAGGTGCCTGGCACCGGCATCTCGCCCGACAAGATGCTGATGGCTCGGGCGTTCGCGTACGCCGATGCGCAGCGCTACCGCATCGGCCCGAACTACAACCAGCTGCCGGTCAACCAGGCGCACGCAGCACCGACCTTCACCTACATGCACGAGGGTCCGATGCAGTACCGCGCCAACCCGGCGGGCACCCCGGTGTATGCGCCGAACTCGTTCGGCTTCCCGCACGCGGAGCCGGAGCGTGCCGTGGAGGCGAGCTGGGAGTCCGACGGCGAGCTCGTGCGTTCGGCGTACACGCTGCACAGCGAGGACGACGACTTCGGCCAGGCCCGCACGCTCTACAACGACGTGTTCGACGCCGATACGAAGGACCGTTTCCACGAGACGCTCGCCGGTCAGTACTCCGGCCTCACGATCGACGCCGTCAAGGAGCGCTTCTTCTGGTACTGGGGCCAGGTCGACGAGAAGATCGTCGCCGGAATCCGGGCGAAACTGGGCTGATCTGCGTCAGGTCGTCCGATCCGGATGCACGGAATCCGACGATTCGACATAACGATCCCGAAGCGGGGTGGGCGGGTTGCACCGCCTGCCCCGCTTTTTTCTGCCACTATGCGGATGATACGTGCGTGTCACGATCATCCGCGATCCCGATGCGAGACCGCGGACTCCACATCGAAGGGGGCACCATGTCCGAGTCAGAAACCGCTGTCGTTCCGACGACGACCGCCAAACTCACCGCAGAGGCGTTCGGCACCTTCTTGCTCGTCCTCGGCGGTGTGGGAACCGCGGTGTTCGCGTCGAACACCTTCGTCGACGGCGGAACCACCGGCACCGTCTACACGGCCGTCGCGCTTGCGTTCGGCCTCTCCGTCGTCGTCGGCGCATACGCGTTCGGCCCGATCTCCGGCGGGCACTTCAACCCGGCCGTGACGCTCGGGCTCGCCGCTGCCGGCCGCACGCCGTGGAGGGACGTCGGCGGCTACATCGCCGCGCAGATCGTCGGCGGCGCCATCGCCTCGACGATCATCTTCCTGGTCGCTCTGTTCGGCCCTGACGGCTGGCTGCAGACCGCGCAGGACGGCGGCTTCGCGAGCAACGGCTGGGGCGAGCACTCCCCAGGCGGATTCGGCATGTCGGCCGCGATCATCATCGAGATCGTACTGACCGGCCTGTTCGTCGTGGTGATCCTCGGCGTCACGCACGCCAAGCGCGGCACAGCGTTCGCCGGCCTCGCCATCGGTCTCTCGCTGACCCTCATCCACCTCATCTCGATCCCGGTCGACAACACGTCGGTGAACCCGGCGCGTTCGATCGCCTCGGCGATCTACGGCGGACCGGAGGCGCTGGTTCAGCTGTGGGTGTTCCTCGTCTTCCCCATCGTCGGCGCCCTGATCGCCGGCGTCTCCTACCGCGCGCTCTTCGACACCGAGAAGAAGTAGCGATTCCAGCCGAACGGCCCCGCACACCGAACCGAGGTGTGCGGGGCCGTTCGGCTGGCGCTGCGCGAGCGAGTCAACCGGCGACGAGCCGAGGCGTGCCCGCCTCGTACTCCGTGAGGTCGCCCGATTCGCCGGATGCCGCCGCACGGCGCCCCAGCACCAGCATGTAGACGAGGAACGCCGCGAGCGCGAGCGTGCCGATGCCGATCTTGATCGCCCACGGCCACTCCTGGCGCGTCACCCATCCCTCGACGACGCCGGAAAGCGCGAGCGAGAGCACCAGCCCGATCGCGACGGTCGCCAGCGCCCTGCCCTGCGATGCGAGCGCGTCCATCCGGCTCCTGTGCCCCGGCACGACCCACGCCCAGAACATGTGCAGCCCTGCGGCGCAGGCGACGAAGATGCTGGTCATCTCGAGCTGCCCGTGGGGAAGGATGTAGAGGACGAAGTCTGCTCCCCTGTCGTACTCGAACATGATCGCGGCCGACGTGCCGAGGCCCACCGCGTTCTGCACGAACACGTAGAGCGGCCATATGCCCGTGATGCCGAAGATCACGCTCTGCACGGCGATCCAGGCGTTGTTGGTCCACACCATCGCACCGAACATCGCGCCGCTGTGCTCGCTGTAGTAGGCGACGAAGTCCTCCTCCGCGTACTGCTCGAGCTGGTACTCCGAGCCCAGCGTCGCCACCAGTGCCGGATCGGAGACGATCCAGGCGCTGGTGAGCCACACGATGCCGATGCAGGCGAGCGTGAGGGCGAGCGTCGTCCACCGCAGCTGGTAGAGGGCTGCCGGAAGCTGATTGATGAAGAACCGCGGGATCTGGCGGAGCACATTGTCCGGCGTGCCGGTCAGCCGCAGTCGGGCGCGAGAGAGCATCGTCGAGACGTGGTCGCCCTGCGGCGTTCGCCCTGCCGACGTCTTGATGTCGGCGAGGTCCGCCGATGCCGACTGGTAGCGGGCGACGAACTCGTCGACACTCGGCCCGTCGAGATCGCGCGATCGCGAGAGGTCATCCAGCCGCTTCCACTCGTCACGGCGAGCGGCGCTGAGCGCATCGAGGTCCACCTGATTAACTGTATCCATGTCGACGCCCCATGGACACGCCCCGCGCCCGAACGGCGCGGGAACACGGCCGCAGATCCACGAGGACGAGGTGCTCACCGGCGAGGCTGTCGCCCTCGACGTGCAGCCGATCGGGCTCGTCCTGCGCGCGGCGGGGTCGCTCATCGACCTCGTCACGTACGCCGTGCTGTACATCGGGTTCATCTGGGCGGCCAACGAGCTGCTGCGCGTCGGGGTCATCCCCGGCCCGGCCGTCAGGATCGCCTCGATCGTGCTGCTGGTGGTCGTGTTCGTCTGCATCCCGGTCACGGTGGAGACGGCGACGAAGGGTCGCAGTCTCGGCAAGCTCGCGGTCGGTGCCAGGATCGTGCGCAGCGACGGCGGATCGATCGGGTTCCGCCACGCTTTCATCCGCGGCATCCTCGGCGTACTCGAGATCGTGATGACCGCCGGTTCCGCCGCCGTGATCGTCGGGATGTTCACGCCCCGCGCACAGCGGCTCGGCGACCTCGCGGCCGGCACGTACGCCGAACGCACCCGCACTCCGAAGCTGCCAGATGTGGTGCCGTTGCTCCCGCCGGGCATGGAGGGCTGGGCATCCGTCGCCGACGTCGCGCGGGTCCCGGATCGTGTCGGACGCCGGATGAATCAGTTCGTCTCAGGGGCGGCCGCCATGTTCCCGCCGGCGCGGGCGCGCGTCGCAGCGGAGCTGACCGGCGAGCTCGCGCCTTTCGTCTCCCCTATGCCGGCCGGCGACCCGGAGAGCGTCGTGCGTGCCATCGCGGCGGTGCGGCGCGAGCGGGAGCTGCGAGCCCTCTCACTCGAGACGGAACGGGTCGCTCAACTCACGCGCTGAGGCTGCCGTCACAGCGACGGAGTCGAGTGGCGCAGCACCGTCCAGCCCGTGGGAACGCTCATGCGCTCCGTGTGGATCGCGCAGAGGTCGTGTGCGTGCGGGTCGTTTCCTGCGCCGAGCGGACCGATCGCAGCCATCTGGCCCTCGTAGTCGAAGGTCAGCGTCGACACCGCCTCGCGCGTGCATGCCACTTTCGAGCAGATTCTCTCCATCGAGTGCCACCATACGGCCCAGGTCCGCCGCGCATGCCGCCCCACGCCGGGTAGCCTTGAGGCATGGTGACTTGGGGGCGGTTCTCTCGCCCTGCGCCCCGAGCGCGGGCGGCACGGCACGGACGGCACGGACGCGTCTGGCGCAGCCCCGTCGTGCGTCCTCCTCTGCCGCCGATCGACACGCGATACGAGCGGTTCGACGTCGTTCTCGGCTCAACGGTGGAGTACCTCAGGGGCGCGTGGCCCGAACTGCGCGACGTGCACTTCGAGATCGGCAGGATCCCGCCTGAGACCGGTCAGGACGGCGTCCCGCGCTGGAGCATCGACCGCTCGCAGAACCGCGTCGTGCTCTACCGCACGCCCATCGAGCGCTTCGAGCGCCTCGACCGCGTCGATGCGTTCCAACGCAGGCTGATCATCGAGGGCATCATCTTCAGGGCCGTCGGTGAGTACCTCGGCCGTGATCCGTGGGATCTCGGCCCCGCTCTCTGACGCTGCGGGCGGATCAGGGGAAGACGGTCACGTCGTCCATGGCGGCCGGGTCGGGCCAGACCGGCAGCGCGGCGAGCGAGCCGCCGTCCCGATACGCGACGACGGCGTGCACGGGCCCTCCGTCCGAGGCGAGGGTGTACGCCTCGTCCGCGTCGAGCGTCACGTACGCGCTGTCTCCCGCCGCGAGTCTGATCTCCTCATCGACGTCTCCGCCGACGATGGTCACCGTCGCGGCCTCGTCCGCATCGCCCACCAAATATGCCCGTGCGAGCGGGCCGTCCGGAACCGCGACGGTCACGGGATCGGAGACTGCGGGCGATGGGGTCTGCCATGCGAAATCCTCATCGCCGTTCGGGCCCGTCGTCTGCCACACCGCCGAGACAAGAGGACCGACGTCTCCCGACACCGTGACGGTGTAGCGCCCCGGCTCGAGATCGTCGAGAGCGGCCTGCACAGGCACATCCGCCTGAACCTCGAGCGAAAGCGTTGAGGAGGGCCTGCTCTCGCCCTGAGCCGTGATCGTCACGGTCGCCTCACCGTCCTCCCGCGCGAGCAGGCGAACGGACGCTGGCGTCTCGTCAGCGTCGACCGCGTCTTCGGCGATCGCGACACCGGGGAACACCTGGCTCTCGCCGGCGGTGACGGCGTCCTGCGCGTCCACTCCGACCGGATCGAGCGTGCTCACCCTCGTCGACTGCAGCGCCGCGCGAACGGGTGCGCCCTCCGCCGTCACCCGCACGACGGGCCCCTCCTCACCGCCGGCGATACCGGCGAGCGGCAGCACCACCTGAGACATCGCGGGGATCGCAATCGGTTCTCCGGCTGGTTGTGCCTCCCCCTGCGTGCCGAACACCGTCAGCTGAACGGTCGCGTTCACCCCGCCGGGGTTCGCGATCAGCAGCACATCGGTGTCTCCGACGGCCGTGCTGCCGCCGACGATCCATGACTCCATGGCCGCGGTCCGACAGGAGGCCGCCATGAACCCCGACATGTCGTCGGCTCTGATCTCGGTCGAGGTCGCGACGGAGAGCGACTCTGCTTCGCCGCCTGTCGGTTCCAGCTCGTACCGCTGCGCATCCGCGTCGCCCGAGACGCCGTCGGCTGCGAGGTCCTCGACTGTCGGCTCCCCCTCGCCCGATGTGCCGACGGTGGCGCCGACCTGCTGGGCGACGGCGATCTCGTCAGCGGCGGTTGCGTCCCGCCCCACAGCGAGCAGAGGGCCGTTGCACGAGGCGACGGCTGGTGCCGCGTTCGGCGAGACGACGATCGATGCCGACTCGCCGCCGAACGTCGGCCATTCGACGCTCGTCGCGCCGACGACTGCTGCCGCGGCGACGAGCGACAGTGCCGCCCCCGCAGCGGCCCTGACCCGATTCATCCGTCGCCGCCGGCGAGCCGTGCTGTTCACGGGTCCCGTGGCCGCCGGTTCCGGGGCGTGCGGGTCCTCTGCGTCCGGGACCTCATCCGATTCCCCGTCGCCTTCAGCGCCCGGGGCCTGTTCGTCACTCTGGTCGATCTCGGTCACGTCGTCCGGACCGCCGTCAGCGGCCTCGGGTTCCGTTGCCGCCCGATCAGTGTCCGGTTCTCCTGGCGTTCCGCCCTCTTCACCGGAGTCCGGCACGGATGCCGCCTCTGTCGGCTCCGCGTCTTCGGCGGAGCCGGCGTTCTCGTCGTTGCGATCGACAGTCATCGCTTCTCCTCGTATCCGCGCCCGAGCACTGTGGGCATACCGCGCGCGGCGCGCCGGCTGGCGCCCGTCGGCACGGAGAGCAGAATCGCCGCCAGCAGGATGGCCGCCTGCGCGGTCAGCACGCCTCCTGCCGTGGCGCGTTCGGCCGTGGTGAGGCCCTGGCGCGCTTCCGGGTCGGCGTCGAGACGCCAGAGCATGCCGCGCGCGGTCTGTCCGACCCGCGCGAAGCCGTCGCGCTGATCGATCGCCGTCACGGCCTCGAGGCTGGTGCTGCGAGCGGCATCGCTGAGATCACCGCCGTCCGCGAGCAGCACGAATCGCAGTCCGAATTCGCCGAGCTGGGCCGCCGCATCGGCGCTCGTGCCTGAGACGAGGTCGCCGGTAAGCTCCGCGATGCGGCGATCGTCGTCGGAGATCACGACGTCGGTCGCCTCGAGCGTCGACTGTCCGCCGAGCGTCTCGCTCTCGCCCCACACGACGCGCGCCGCGACGGAGCCGTCATCGCGCGCCGCGATGATGAGGGTGCCCACGTCGGCGTCTCCTGCTGCCTCTGCACCGACATACGCAGGCAGGGTCGATGTCGGTCCGTTGGTGAGCGCCGCGTCGTCGCGGGCGACGGCCGTGAGGCCGGGAACGGCGAGCACCGCGACGCAGGCGACTGCGACGAAGCCCGCCAGCACGCGCACGGGGCCGGGCAGCGGCGCGACGTCGAGGGTCACGGCGGCGGCAAGACAGGCTCCCAGCCATGCCAGGCTGAGCGCGGTTCCCGGCCACAGCGCCACGGGATCTCCCGAGGAGAAGGCGACCTGCACACCGACCGCGCCGATCGCGCCCGCCAGCCCCAGCACTGTGAGCAGCACGAGGCCGGAGCCGAGGCGCCAACGGGCCGTCGCAGGCGCCGCCAGCGCGAGCAGCGCCAGCGGTGCGGCGAACAGGGCGATGACCCAGACGAGAGTCTCCTGCGCGACGGGGAAGTCGGGGCCGAGGAAGCTCAGCCACCCCGCCGGATCCGCGGTCGGGAAACCGGCAGCGAGCAGCCAGTCGCGCGCAGCGCCGTGCCCCGCCGCTGTCGTCCCGGGGTCGGCGAACGCCGCGAACGGCGTCCCCCTGCCCAGCTGTGCCGCGACGATCGGTGCGAACCACACGGCGGCGGGCACGACCAGCCAGATCACTCGGGCGATGCCGGCGCGAGCCCTCATCACGATCGTGAGGAGCACCAGAACGACCCAGGCGACGGCGATCGCCGGCGCGAGCGACGGCGCAGCCGCGAGCACGCCGAGCAGGAGCAGCGAGGCGGCGCCCGATGCCCCCCATGAGCGGTGCGCGACGGCCGCTGTGAAGAACGCCCACGGCAGCAGCAGATGCGTCAGCACAGCGGCGGGAAGCCCCGCTGTGAGCGCGGCGAGCAGCGTGGGTGCGAGCGCATAGGCGATGCCGACGAACACGCGTACGCCGGCGCGATCTGAGACCCGGGTGGCGGCGAACCAGCCGCCGAGCACGGCCAGCGGAATCGCGAGGATCCACAGCACGATCATCATGAACGAGGGAGCGACCGGCCAGATCGATCCGATCAGCGCCACCAGCGCTGAGAACGGATCCGCCGCGGTCACTTCGTCCAGGCCCAGCGGTCTCTGCCCGTACAGCGCCCCGCGCCACAGGCCGCCGACGGTGTCGCTCAACGGCAGCAGCGCCCCGCCGCCCAGCGCGGGCCATGCGAGCAGCGAGAAGAACCCTCCGACGCTCACGGCGAGACCGCCGAGCACGGCCCACGCTCCTCCGCCGGAGAAGAACCCGAGATCGCGCTCCCGCACGGGATCGACGTGTCCGTCGTCGTAGCGCTCGCGCAGCTGCGCCGCGCTGGCGCGAAGCGGATCGACCTGGGACCACCCGCCAGAACGGAACCGTCGGATCCGCCCGCGCGACCGCGCGATGCTCGCGAAGCGCACGAGCACGGTGAATGCTGCCGCCCACTCCACGAGCACACGTCGCGGGCGCTTCGCCACGAGGTCGACCATGGTGCGCCACAGTGCGAGGGGAAGCAGCAGGAGCCAGTGAAGCGGCACTGCGAGCGCCGGTGCGTATGCGAGCCTGCGGTGCAGCTGTGCCGTCCGCACGGCGTAGGCGCGTCTGAGCGCACCGCGCGGCAGATCGCCCTCGCCGCCGACGGTCACAGCGATTCGTGCTGCGGGAGCGAGAGCGACGCGGCCGCCGGCCAGGCGCGCCCGCACACCGAGGTCGAGCCCCTCGTCGGCACCACCCAGCGCAGCGTCGATGACGAGGGCCTGACGCTGGTCGGCGCGGATCAGCAGGCCTCGGATGTCTGCGCCGAGCACGTCATCATCTGTATCGTGCTGGCCCTGATCCATCTCGCCGTTCGCGAGCGGCACCATCCTGCCGAAACGGGTCATGCTGACACCGAGCGAGACGATCCGCGACGGGTCGCCTGCGTCGACGAGCTTCGGTGCGGCGATCGCGACGGACGGACCCCGTTCGAGCGCGCCGGCGAGCGCCGCGACGGCGCCCGGCTCAGGCTCCGTGCCCTGGCTCAGCAGCCAGATCGACCGCTCGGCGGGAACCTTCTCCTCGGCGAGCGACACTGCTGCGGCGAAGCTCGTGCTGTCTGGAGCCTTGATGATGTTCGTCGCACCGCCGATGCGCGCGATCTCCTCGAGGTCCTGGATCTTCCCACAGGCGACGACCGTCACTGCGTCGAGGGTGCGGGACTGGGCGCGTGTCGCCTCGAGCGTGCGGCGGAGCTGATCCGCGGCCGTGGCAGAGGATCCGGTCGCGCGAGCGACGACGATGGCGTGAAGAAGAGCCGACATGACGTCGTCAGCCTAAGCATGCAGGCGCCGGATGCTCAGGTGCACGCGCCGGGCGGCGCGCTCGCCGAGCGGATTCTCAGCTGGCGCGGCGCTTCAGCTTGCGTCGCTCCCGCTCGGACAGGCCTCCCCAGATGCCGAACCGCTCATCGTTCTGCAGCGCGTACTCGAGGCAGTGCTGGCGCACCTCGCACGACGTGCAGACGCGCTTGGCATCGCGAGTCGAGCCGCCCTTCTCCGGGAAGAACGCCTCGGGGTCGGTCTGAGAGCACAGAGCGTCCGTCTGCCAGGCGAGGGCTCCGTCGTCGTCGGGAGCCGGTTCACGAACCCCGGGAACGCCGAGATCGACCGGATCGACGAACCAGTCCTCCGGAACTTCGGATCGGTACGAACCTGTCATAGCGCCTCCCCCTCATATGCGCTGCGATGGACGTGTGGACGCAAGTAATTACACCCGTGTCATTCGCGCAGGTCAAGTCGCTGACCTTAAACCCTCAACCCGCGATTGAGAGTTAATCGGCATACCGGCGTGTCGCGCCGCGCGTGTCGTGCGTCACACCCCCGGCTGTGCAACGAAGACCGTGCCGGTGCCGGAGAGCGCGAGCAGGTCGTCCGGTGTCGCCAGTGCGGCGCGCCCAGGGGCGAGCACGACCGAGGCATCGCCCTGCGCCACGGTGACCTCGCCCTCGGTGGCGAGCACGATCCCGACGCCGGTCAGCGCGACGCGCGCGTCCGCTCCGTTCGACACGCGGGCGCGCATCAGCGAGAAATCGCTCACGGGCACGGGGAACAGCTCCACGCCGCGCGAGCTGCCGTTCGCCGACGTCGGCAGCACGACGGGCACGGGCCCCGGCGTGGCATCGACGACGCTCATCAGCTCGTCGACGTCGATGTGCTTCGGCGTCAGCCCCCCGCGGAGCACGTTGTCGCTGGCTGCCATGATCTCGATGCCGAGCCCCGACACGTACGCGTGCAGCAGACCAGCACGCAGGAACATGCCCTCGCCCCTGCGCAGGATGACGTGGTTCATCAGCAGCGCCACGACGACACCGGGATCGGACGGATAGGCCTGCGCGATGCGTCGTGCGTTCGCGAGCGTCGACGCGAACTCCGTCGAGCGGGCGTCGGCCAATGCCCGGATGATCCGGTCGACGCTCTCCTGCGCGTCCCCGGAGAGGAGCCACCCGACCGCGGCCTTCAGAGACGCGTCATCCGGGATCTTCGCGATCAGGTCGTCCGCCGCCCCTCCGAGCGATGCCAGCAGTCGTCGGCTGCCCTCGGCGTAGCGGAGCCCGCTGAGGGCTTCGAAGCGGTCGCTGAGGGCGACGATCATCTCCGGCTTGTGGTTGTCGTCGGCGTAGTTGCGCACCGCGCCAGGGGCGAGATCCGCCTCACGGGCGTATCCCTCCTCCGCCTGCGTCTTCGACGGATGCACCTGGATCGACAGCGGCGAAGCGGCGGCGAGGATCTTCATCAGGTACGGCAGCCGCCCGTCGATGCCGTGCTCCGCTCCCCGCCGTGCCGTCCAGGCGTCGAGCGCGGTGCCGTCGGCGAGTTCGGCTGGATCGGATGGATGATCACCGAACCACACCTCGGCCTCCGGGCCGGCCGTCGCCGGCCTGCCCTCGAGATCGGCGATCAGGGTCCGCGAGCCCCACGCGTAGTCGCGCGGGGCGTTCGTCAGAGTCGTCAGCACGTGCGCCAGGATATATCCGCAGAGGCGGCACGTCACACTCGGAGCTCGCGCAAACTTCGCGCGCTACGCTGAAGCACACGATGGCCCAGCTCACGCGTCACCAGATCGCGCCGGTACCGACCGCCCCGGCCAGAGAGGCCACGGGGCGGATCGCACTGCGGGCGCTCACCGTTCTCCTGTTCTTCTCCGCGTTCGCGCACACGGCGCTGTGGAACCTGTTCAACGTCGGCTCGCTCGCCGTGCTCGCCGTGCTCGGCCTCGCGACGCTCGCCGTGTGGATCCCGCTCATCGTGCGCCCAGGGCGAGACGGCGATTCCGACCAACGCGTGCACGTCGTGCCGTTGGCATGGCGACGACTGCCGTGGGCCACGCTCGTGTACGTCGCCCTCGCCGGAGCGTCCATCGCATGGTCGCAGTGGCCTGGCGCGTCGGCCCAGACATGGGGGCTGCTGCTCGGCACCACCGTCCCCGCCCTGTTCGTCGCACACGTGCTGACCTGGAGCGAGCTGCTGCGCACGATCGAGCTCGCGCTGAAGTGGGTCGTCGGGCTGTCACTCGTGTTCGAACTGTGGGCCGCATCGGTCGTGCGCGGCCCTGTGGCGCCCAACTTCATCGAGATGCCGGACGATCCGGACCCGCAGATCTATTGGACGCGCGGCGACCTGTTCGATCTCGACGCACGCATTCAGGGCGTCGTCGGCAACGCGAACGTGCTCAGCATCGTCTGCCTGATCGCGATCATCCTGGTCGCCGTGCGCCTCGCCGCGCGGCAGCGGCATCGCGCGCTGCAGGTCGCATGGCTCGTCGTGGCCGCATTCCTGTATCTGCGCGCCGACTCCGCCACGGGCCATGTCGCCTTCGCCGTCGCCGTCGCCGTCGCCGTCATCGCGCTCCTGATGCGCCGCATCACGACTCGCGCAGGTCGCACCAGGCTGTACGCGCTGGTCTTCAGCGCCGCCGCAGCGGCGATCATCGCCGTCGTCCTGCTGTGGGACCGGGTCACCGACGTCCTCGGCCGCAGCGACGGTCTCAGCGGCCGCGACGCCATCTGGGCCGATGTCATCGAGCGAGCGAGCGCGCATCCGGCGTTCGGGAACGGCTTCGCGACCCCTTGGGTGCCGTGGGACGACGCGTTCCACGGTTGGATCGTCGACCACGACCTCACGGTTTTCCACGCGCACAACATGTGGATCGACGTCTTCCTGCAGCTCGGCGTCGTCGGTGTCGCCGTCGCTCTGGTCGTCTTCGTCGCGGCCGCGTGGCGCGCGTGGTTCTTCGCGATCGACAGGCCGAGGTGGGATCTCGAAGCGAACCGGCCGTACTCTGCGCTGTCGCTCGCGCCTCTGCTCATCATGGCCGTCCTGCTCACACAGGGCCTGACCGAGTCCGGCCCGCTGATGCTGTGGGGGTGGATGCTCATGGTGAGCCTGACGTTCCGCATCAAGCTGGCGCCCGTCATCGGCGTCGGCGCGGCAGAGTCACCGCGGGGTGTGCCGTCGTACGCCTCACCGACCGTCCTCGGCACCGCTCCGCGATGATCCGCATGCTGCGCGCTCGACTGATCGACCTGCTGGGTTCGGCGGACTTCGCGCGTGTGTACACGCTCATCGCCCTCGGTACGGCGCTGTCGGGCTTCGCCATCGAGCACATCGCGTCCGCATGGACGCTGTACTCGATGATGGCTGGCCTCGCCGTCGTCGGCGCCGCGATGCTGTGGGTGCGCAGGCGCGAGCTGACGCTGATCGGGTTCGCCCCGACGATGCTGCTCGGCTTCGTGCTGTGGGCACTGGTCAGCGTGGCGTGGGCGTTCGACAGGTGGGAGTCGTTCACCGGATGGCTGGAACTGCTCTGCTACGCCTTCGTCGCGGTCACGATCGCCCAGGTGCGAGACACCATGCAGGTCGTGCGCGCCCTCGGCGATGTGCTCCGCGCACTGCTCGGCCTGTCGATCGCGCTCGAGGTGCTGGTCGGCATCCTGTTGGACACGTCTTTCCCACAATTGGCGATGCCGGGTGACATCGCCTTCCTCGGTCCGATTCAGGGCATGTTCGGCACCCGCAACATGCTCGCGTTCGTGGCGATGATCGCGATCGCGACGTTCTTCGTGGAGTGGCGCCTGCGTGCGGTCGCAACCGGCGTCGCCGTGGGGTCGCTCGTCCTGGCCGGCGTGTCGGCCGCTCTGTCCGCCTCGCCGACAGCACTCGTGCTCGCCTGTGCGCTGGCGGTCGCGCTGTCGGTCCTGCTCCTCATCCGGCGTGTGAGACCGGGGAATCGGCTCGACGTGCACCGCGCTCTCGGCATCGGTGTCGTACTGCTCGGCGCGGTCGCGTATCTGTTCCGCGAGCGCATCTTCGAGACCGTCAACGCCGCCACGGCCCTCGCCAACCGGTCGGCGCTGTGGAGCGAGGTGCTGCGCTGGGTGGAGCGCCGCGCGATCCAGGGCTGGGGCTGGTACGGCGACTGGTTGGACGAACCCTTCCCCTTCCGCACCGTCAACTTCCTGATGGGGGCGCCGCACGAGTCCGCGCTGAACGCGTACCTCGACGTCACGCTGCAGCTGGGCGCGGTGGGGCTCATCCTGTTCGGCGGCATGTGCGCACTCGCGTTCGCTCGCGGCTGGGTGATGGCCAGCGAGCGGCGCTCCAGCGTCTACTTGTGGATGCCGCTGATGCTCACCGTCATCCTGGTGACATCTCTCGCCGAATCGTTCACGCTGGAGGGCCCAGGCTGGCTGCTGCTGGTGCTGTGCATCGTCACGGCGGGGCAGGCCAGGTCGTGGCGCACACTGATTCTCGACAGGCAGGACATTCCTGAGCCGCTCCCGCCGGACGACCGGCGCCCCGGGTGACTCAGCGATGCCACACACTCAGCGATTAGGCTCGAACCGCCAGAACCTCCCAAGCCGGCGCACCGGCCGAGGATGTCGCACGAGTACGGGGCGGCAATCACTCGCCTCGCCTGGGAGCAGTCGCGGCGCGAGAGCCTCGAGGAACTGAAATGACCGCACCCAGCGAAAGAGCACACCGAGTGAGTGAGACCTTCGACCCCGCCAGCGCCACGATCGCCGTCGTCACGTTCAACCGCTCGACCCTGCTGGCACGTCTGCTCGAGTCGATCGGCCGGATGGACCCGAAGCCCGGTCGCGTCGTCGTGGTCGACAACGCCTCCAGCGACGACACGGGCGAGGTCGTGAAGAGCTTCTCCGACACGATCGGCGCCGAGCTCGTCTACCGCAGGCTCGATGAGAACACAGGCGGCTCCGGCGGCTTCAGCGAGGGCGTGCGCGTGGCCTACGAGCTGGGCAGCGAGTGGATGTGGCTGATGGACGACGACGTCGAGGTGCTCCCGGACGGGCTGGCGCGGATGGGCGCATGGGCGCCTCGGTACAAGAGCATCCAGGGGCGCAGGTACGACTACGACGGCAGCGAGTTCTACTGGCAGTACCGCGTGTCGGTGCCGCTGGGCATCCCGATCCCGTTCGCACCAGCCGCGTTCGATGCACGCGGATACCGCCCGATGAACTCCGGCTGCTTCGAGGGCATGTTCATCCACCGCTCGGTCGTCGAGAAGATCGGCCTGCCCGACCCGCGGTTCTTCATCTACTGGGACGACACCGTGTACGGCTGGCTCGCCTCACGGCAGACGCGCAGCGTGATCGTGAACGAGTTCGTGCTGCGCCGCACCCGTGAGATCAAGCAGTGGGATATGGGGCTGCGGCATCTGAATGCGTCGAGCGACATGTACCGGTACTACATCATGCGCAATCGCGGCATCATGAAGCACTACTACGCCGAGCACGGCAAGTACCAGCCGTTCTACTTCGCCATCGGCACCGCCGCGACGTTCGTGAAGGAGCTCATCCGAGTCGCGATGGTCGAGCGCAGGGTCACGAAGAAGGGGATAGCCAACCTGTGGCGCGGCATGCGCGACGGGCGCAGGATCGCCAGGGACTCGACGTTCGAGGTGATGGCCCCGCTCGCAGCGCGGTGACCGCGCTCAGCGGCGGTTCAGCGCGGCGTTGACGGCGGCCGCGGCGAGCACGATCATCGATGCCGCCAGCGGGAGCCCGAGTGCGGGCGACGTGCCCGCTCGCTCGGAGACCTCTCCGGCGACGGCCGCCCCGATCGACTGGCCGACGATGAGGCCGGAGCCGATCATGGTCATCACGGTGGCCGAGCGCCCCGCGGGGGCGTGGGCCGCGCCGAAGCTGTAGATCGTCACGAGCACCGGACCGACGCCGAGGCCGACCAGTCCGAACGCCACCGCCATCGCGGCGAGATCGTCGGCGTTCCACACCAGCATGCCGCCGGCAGCCATCACGGCGGCGAAGACGACCAGCCGCCACCGCGGCGCGAACCAGGCAGGCATCACCGACACTGCGAGGGCGAGGGCCGCGGAGCCGATGCCCATGATGCCGTACATCACGCCAGCGCTCTCGCCGGAGCCGAGGTCTGTCATGAACGCCGTCAGCGCGGTCAGGCTGGCGCCGAAGCACGCGCCGACACCGAGCATGCCGACCACGACCACGACGATCCGGATGGCGAACAGCTCGCGCACAGCAGACGCGGGGCGACCGTCCGCTCCGTGCCCTTCGCCGGTTGTGCGCCCCGTCGGATGCAGCGCGAATGCGATCACGAACACGACGGTGAGCGCGGCGGCGGCGACCAGCGGCGCCCAGGGCGCGAGGCCGGCAGCCAGGATGCCCACCACGAAGGGGCCGAACACGAAGACGGTCTCATCCGCCGCCGATTCATAGGACATCGTCGACGACACCGTGCGCGAGCGGCGATCCGGTCGGATCCGACGCTCGATCACTCCGACGAGCCGCGCGCGCGACATCGGCGCCACCTGGGGAGCGGTCGCGCCGATGCCTGCCGCCGCGGCGATCACCCAGACCATGTGCGCGTCGCTGTAGACGATCAGCGCGAACGCGACCATCAGCGTCGCATGGGCGATCGCCGCGGTCGTCAGCACCCGCCGCTGCCCGAAGCGGTCAGCCGCCGCGCCGAGCAGCGCGCCGCAGCAGGCCGTTCCCAGCCCGACGGCCGCAGATGAGAACCCGCCGGCCGAGATCGATTCGCGTGCGGACGAGACGATCGTCAGCACGCCGACGATCATCATCGCGTACGGCAGCCGCGCGACGAACGCGACGACGAAGTACGGCAGGCCGACGGCCCGCAGCAGGGATGAGGCCGGCTCGACGCCAGGCTCTGTGCGCACGGCACCGGTCATGGGCTGCCTCCACGGTGGGTGCCGCCGTTGCCGCAGCGCGGCCGGTAGATGCACAGCTCGAGTTCGCGCCAGGCGAGGGCCGGACACGACGATCAGCTTAGCGGTGGGGCCTGGGTGCCGTACCCAGCGAGATTCCGGTCGCGTTTGACACCATGGCCTGGTGACCGATTCGTGGGCCAGCGCCGAGCGCCTCATCAGGGGCTTCGCCCGCGACACCAACCTGCTCATCGCCGGACGCAGCGCGCGGGTGAGCGGCGACGGCCCCGTCGCCGAGGCGCTGCGCTGGCAGCTGACCGCACTCGGCGCGCGGCTCGTCGATCGGGATCAGCCGCTGATCGCACCCAGCGTCGCGTTCGGCCTGCGCACGGGTGGTGCACGCGTCCTCGTCGATGGAACGGACATCCCCGATCGCGGTGACGCGGCGGGACGCATCGACTTCGCCGGCACCCACATGCCCGTCTCGCGCCGGATCGCCGACGATCTCGCGGCCTCGGGCGTCGCCAGAGGCCTGAGGGTCGGCGTGGCGATGGTGCTGGAGCCGAAGACCGCCCAGCTCGCTCTGATGCTGCGCGGCGCCGGCGCCGACGTCGCCGTGTACGCCCACCCGGATGAGACGGACCCGGATGTCGCCATGGCGCTGCGCTCACGAGGAATCCCCGTCGATGCCGACGCGGCGCTGTCGGGAGCTGCCGAGCGCAGCGCTGCTCTCGCGTTCCTGCGCCGCGGCTTCGATGTGCTCCTCGACGACGGATCGCACCTGATCCGGCTGGCCCACGAGGCCGCACCGGACGAGGCCGCCTCGTGGATCGGCGCGAACGAGGAGACCACGAGCGGGCTGACGCCGCTGCGCGCCATGGAACGGGCCGGCGAACTGTGCGCACCCGTGATCGCGGTCAACGACGCTCAGATGAAGACCCGCTTCGACAACCGATACGGCACGGGGCAGTCGTGCGTCTTCGCCATCGCCGATGTGCTCGATGCAGCAGGGATCTCGCTGCGCGACCAGCCGGCCGCCGTCATCGGCTACGGCCCCGTCGGGCAGGGCGTCGCCAGCCACCTGCGTGCGCTCGGCGCCGAGGTGCGCGTGGCCGAGCTCGACCCCGTGCGCGCCCTGCGCGCCGCGCACGACGGCTACGAGACGGGCCGCGCCGCCGACCTCGGTCGAGGTGCGCTCGTCGTCTCGGCGACCGGCGCGGCGGGGACGATCGATCGCGAGCTGCTCGCGGGAGCGGCCGTCGTCGCCGTCGCGGGCGGCGTACCAGGCGAGGTCGATCTCACCGGAGCCGATCTCGAGCCGCTTGCGCTCGACGGCGCCACAGTGCCGCACATCGACCGGCTCCGCCCATCCGGAGCGCTCGTGCTCGACCGCGGCGGCTGCATCAACATCACCGCGGCCGAGGGCAATCCGATCGAGATCATGGACTGGTCGTTCGCCGTGCAGCTGGCGGGGCTGGAGCATCTTGTGCGCACACGACCCGGCATCGGCGTGCACCCCTTCCCCGAGGAGGCGGATGCCGCCGTCGCGCGCGCCGCACTGGCTGCCAGGGGCACAGTCATCGACCGACGCACAACGGCGGATGCCACTGCCTCGGAGACGGAATGGCGCTCTCCTCGCTTCCGAGACGCCGCCGAGGAGGATCCGTCATGACGGACGACAGAATCACGATCTACTCGGCATCGCTGGTGATCCCCATCACCGCCCCTCCGATCCACGACGGCGCTATCGCCGTGCGGGACGGACGCATCCTGCACGTCGGCGAGCGCACGTGGGTCAGGCACCTGCTCGCCGACCGCGACACCACCGAGCTGCACTGGCACGGCGTGCTGATGCCTGGCCTGGTGAATGCGCACTCGCACCTGCAGTACACGGGAATGGCAGAAGTCGGCCGCGGCAGGTACGCGAACTTCGAAGACTGGGCCTCCGCGTTCGATCCGGTCTACGAGTCCGGCCACGACTGGGCGGCCGACGCCGCCTCAGGCGCCAGGATGATGCTCGCGGCAGGGACGACGGCTGTCGCAGACATCGTCACGGACGCCGAGGCGGCGAGCGTGCTGCACGATGCCGGTCTCGGCGGCATCACCTACTGGGAGGTGATGAGCTGGTCCAACGCCGAGTGGACGCGCACCGGCAGGGCGCAGGTGGAGCACGCGCTGGATGCGCTCCCCTCCCCTCCCGGCACGGGGCTCTCACCGCACGCTCCGTACTCACTCGACGTCGAGCCGCTGCTCGAGATCCCCGACATCGTGCGCGAACGCGGCAGCAGGATCCACCTGCACCTGGGAGAGGCCGCGTTCGAGCGCGAGTTCGAGCACGAGCACACCGACCCCTGGTACGGCATGGGCCTCGGCAGCTTCCGCGAGCTGCGCGATGCCGGATTCGGAACCGGTGCGACGGAGTTCGTCGACCGCCTCGGCGTGCTCGGGCCCGACTGCCACATCGCCCACGGCGTCTACATGACGGCGCGCGACCGCGCGATTCTGCGCGCCCGTGGCACGAGCGTCGCCCTGTGCCCGCGTTCGAACGCTGTGATCGGGCTCGATGAGCCTCCTGTGGCCGCATACCTGTTCGAGGGCAGCCCGATCGCGGTGGGCACCGATTCGCTCTCGTCGAGCCCTTCGCTCGACCTGATGGCGGACGTCGCCGCTCTGCACACGATCGCCAGGTCCCAGGGGTACACTAGCCGCGATCTGCCAGAGCAGCTGCTGCGCGCCGCGACCCTGGGCGGCGCTCATGCCATGGGCATCGACGTCGGACCGAAGCGCACCGGGTATCTCGCCGTCGGTGCTCTGGCCGATCTGGCCTTCTTCGACATCCCGGTCGCCTCCGTCGAGGACACCCTCGCGGCTCTCGTCGAGCACGGCACCGGCCGCGCGGCCGCCACCGTCATCGCCGGCCGGCTCCGCGCCGCCAGCGGCGAATACACGGCTCAGACGGGGGCGAGCGTCGGGGAAGAGCTCGTGACGATCACTCCTGAGCGGTAGGAGACGACTCTCGACCGTGCCGGCGATGTCTCCCGATGTCGCTCGGCATGAAACGCCCACCCCATCTGATCTACCCTGGACATCGCGCGTTCGCGCGCCCCGCACAGCACAAGGAGCACCCGTGAACTCTTCGTCCCTCTCGCGCCGCGTCGGCGCCGTCGCCGTCGCTTCAGCCGCGGCCATCGCCCTCGCGGGCTGCGCATCCGGCGGTGACGACACCGCAGAGCAGTCGGGCGACGACGCGATCACGACTCTCACGCCAGGCACTCTCACTGTCGCCACCGGCGAGCCCGCGTACACGCCATGGGTGGAGGACGACGACCCCGCAAGCGGTGAGGGCTTCGAGGCAGCCGTCGCCTACGCCGTCGCCGAGGAACTCGGCTTCGCCGACGACGAGGTCGAGTGGGTCAGGGCGAGCTTCGAGACGTCGGTGACGCCAGGACCGAAGGACTGGGACCTCAATCTGCAGCAGTTCTCCGTCACCGACGAGCGCAAGAACGCCGTCGACTTCTCGTCGACGTACTACACGACGTCGCAGGCGGTCATCGCCACGGCCGACTCCCCCGCCGCCGACGTCGGCAGCGTCGCCGAGCTGGACGAATACAAGGTCGGCGCATCCGTCGGCTCGACCAGCTATGCCCTCGCCGACGCCGAGCTCGAGCAGGAGGTGGCCACGTTCAACTCGAACGAGGACGCCGTGCTCGCGCTCTCCAGCGGCCAGATCGATGCCTTCGTGATCGACCTGCCCAGCGCGTTCTACCTCACCGGCGCCGAGATCGACGGCGGCGTGATCATCGGTCAGTTCGCCGATACGTCCGGCGGCGACGAGCTGGCCTTCGTCCTGCCGAAGGACTCCGAGCTCACCGGCCCCGTCACGGACGCCGTCGACGCGCTGCGCGAGGACGGCACCCTCGCCGAGCTCGAGCAGGAGTGGCTCGCTGACGCAGTCGACGTGCCCGTTCTCGACTGATCCGGATGAGCAGCCCCGTCCCAGACGCCGATCGGCGACCCAGCGAGCTCGAACTCGGCCGTCGTGCCGTGCGCAGGCGCGCCACGGTGCGCAGCGTGCTGATCGCCCTGGCCAGCACCGTTGTCGTCGCGGTCGTGCTCGGCATCGCGATCGTCAACACCCCAGGCTGGGACACCGCCCGCGAGACGTTCTTCTCTCCCGAAGCCGCCGTGCGCGCCTTCCCCGCCGTTCTGCAGGGGCTCTGGCTGAACATCCGGGTGCTGTTCTTCGCGGCCATCGCCGTGGCCGTGCTGGGCACGCTGCTCGCCGTGATGCGTTCGCTGCGCGGGCCGGTGTTCTTCCCGCTGCGCGCGCTTGCGACGATCTACGTCGACTTCTTCCGCGGCGTTCCCGTGCTGATCGTTCTCTACCTGGTGGGTCTCGGCATCCCGACGCTCGGCATCTTTCCGCGCATCGACGCCGCGGTGCTCGGAACCGTCGCGATCACGCTGTGCTATTCCGCGTACGTCGGCGAGGTGCTGCGCGCCGGCATGGAGGCGGTGCATCCCTCACAGCGCATCGCGGCGCGCTCGCTCGGGCTGTCGCACGCGCAGACGCTGCGCATGGTCGTCGTCCCGCAGGGCGTGCGCAAGGTCGTTCCTCCTCTGATGAATGACTTCGTGTCGATGCAGAAGGACGTCGGGCTGATCTCGGTGCTCGGCGCCGTCGACGCGGTGCGCGCCGCCCAGATCGATGTCGCGCAGACCTACAACTTCACGCCGTACCTCGTGGCCGGACTGCTGTTCGTGGCGATCAGTTGGCCGATGATCCGGCTGACCGACTGGGTCACCGCCCGTATGAACAAGCGCGAGCAGATGGGAGGAATGGTATGAGCGTTCTCGACGTGCGCGGTGTGCGCAAGCGCTTCGGCGACCATGATGTGCTGATGGGCGTCGACCTCGTCGTCGACGCCCATGAGGCGGTCGTGCTGATCGGGGCTTCCGGATCGGGAAAGTCGACGCTGCTGCGCACGATCAACCTGATCGAGCAGGTCGACGACGGCCAGATCTTCCTCTCGGGTGACGACATCACCGATCCGCACGCGAACGCCGACGCGGTGCGCAGCCGGATCGGCGTGGTGTTCCAGCACTTCAACCTGTTCCCGCACATGCGCGTGATCGACAACGTCACCCTCGCCGCGCGCAAGGTGCACGGCGTCGACCCTGCAGAGGCGAACCGTCGCGGCCTGGAGCTGCTGGCCTCACTGGGGCTGGGCGAGAAGGCGCGCGACTACCCCGACCGCCTCTCCGGCGGCCAGCAGCAGCGCGTCGCGATCGTGCGGGCGATCCTGACCGACCCGGAACTGCTGCTGCTCGACGAGATCACCAGTGCGCTCGACCCCCAACTGGTCGGCGAAGTGCTCGATCTGGTGCGGGAGCTGCGCGAGGAGCGCGGATCGACGATCCTGATGGCCACACACGAGATGTCGTTCGCCCGCGAGGTCGCCGACCGCATCGTGTTCATGCGCGGCGGCGTGATCATCGAGCAGGGCACGCCGGAGCAGATCTTCGACGCCCCGCAGCGCCGAGAGACCGCGGAGTTCCTCGCTCGCGTGCGCTGAGAGCCGGGGCCGACCGGCACTGATCACGCAGCGTCGTTCGGCCCCGTCGCGCTCGTCAGTCCAGCCCCTGCTCGCTCAGCCAGGCGGCGGCGATCTCGTCTGGCTGCTGGGCGTCGGTGGTGTTGGCGACGTTCATCGCCACGAGCTCCTCGCTGGTGAGCGCAGCGCTGACCGGGTCGATCGCCTCGGCGATGTCGGCGGCGATGTCGGCCGACGCGATCGGAACGACGTTCTGCGAGAGGAACAGGCCGTCCGGGTCCTCCAGCGGCACGAGGCCCTCGGACTCGATGCGCGGGTCGGCTGTGAAGACGTTTCCGACCTGGATCGTGCCGGCCAACAGCGCCTCCACCGTGGTTTCGCCCGTCGCCTCGAACGCGAGATCGACGCCGTACATCGACTCCGCGCCGCTCGGACCGTACGGGCGCTCCTCGAGTTCTGGCGGGCCGCCGAGCGTGACGGTGCCGTCGATGTTCGCGAGGTCGGCGATCGTGGTGAGCTGGTTGTCGTCGGCGAACTGCTGAGTGACGCTGTAGGAGTCCTGGTCGGTCGCCGGTGCGTACGCCAGCGCTTCCAGCCCATCTGGCAGCGCCTCACCGAGCTCTGCGTACACATCGTCCGGCGTGCGCGCCTCGGTGGTGTCGTCCAAGAACTGCAGCAGATTGCCTGTGTACTCGGGGAAGAGGTGGATCTCGCCGTTTTCGAGCGACGGCATGTAGACGTCGCGCTGGCCGATGCTGAACTTCCTCTCGACCTCGAACCCGGCGTTCTCGAGCGCCTGGGCGTAGACCTCGGCGATGATCTCGTTCGACGCGTAGGCCTGCGAACCGACGACGATGCTCTCGCCAGAGCCCGAATCGGCGTCGCCGCCCTCCGTCTCCTCTGCCAGAGGGTCGCCCGACCCGCAGGAGGCGAGTGAGAGGGCGAGCACGCCCGCGCCCACCAGTGCTGCAGTCTTGGTCATGGCTTTCATGGGGTTCCACCTTCCGTAGCGGATCGTGCTCTGCAAGCCTATGCCGCACCGGCGACACCGGGCACCGCTGCGACGCCGCGCGGACGCGCCGCCCGCTGCAGCAGAGCGAAGACGCCGTCGAGCGCGAGCGCCAGCACCGCGACCGCGAGCGCCCCGCCGAGCACCTGATCGAACTGCCGCAGCTGAATGCCCTGCAGAATGTCGTACCCGAGCCCGCCGAGATTGACGTACGCCGCGAGGGTCACCGTCGCCACGACCTGCAGCACGGCCGAGCGAAGGCCTCCCACGAGCAGCGTCAGCCCGAGCGGAACCTCGATGCGCCACAGGATCTGCCACTCGGTCATGCCGAGGGCTCGACCCGCCCCCACCGTTGCGCGGTCGATCGTCTCGAACCCCGCATACGCTCCGGCGAGGATCGACGGGATCGCCAGCAGCACGAACGCGACGAGCGCGGCCGGCGTCGAGTTGAGCACTCCCATCAGCAGCACGAGCAGCAGGATGAGCCCGAACGACGGCAGCGCCCTGGCCGCCCCGGAGACGGCGACGGCGATCTCTCGGCCCCGGCCCGTGTGCCCGATCGCCCATCCGATCGGCACCGCGATCACCGCGGCGATGGCCACGGCGATCACGGTGTAGACCAGGTGCATCCCCACGGCGACGAGGAGCGGATTCGAGCCGGCCAGCCTCTCCGGCGAGAACAGCCACGCGAACGCATCGACGAGGAGGTTCATGCCGCGCTCCTCCCCCGCCTCCGCGCGCGATCCGACGTCGCCCACGGCATCAGCGCCCTGCCGGCGAGCGCGAGCAGCGCGTCGATGACAAGCGCGACCAGTGCCACCGCGACGACTCCGGCGAAGATCTCCTCGACGAGCCGCCGCTGGAATCCGTTCGTGAACAGGTAGCCGAGGTTCGTCACACCGATCAGGATTCCGACGGTGGCCAGCGAGATCGTGCTCACCGCCGCCACCCGCAGGCCGGCGAGGATGACGGGTCCGGCGAGGGGGAGCTCGACTCGGAAGAAGCGTCCGACCGGCCCGTACCCGGTCGCGACGGCCGCTCGGCGCACATCCGCATCGACGGAGTCGAAGCCGTCGGCTGCTGAGCGCACCAGCAGCGCGACGGCGTAGATCGACAGCGCCAGCACGAGGTTGACCTCACTGAGGGCGCTGATGTCGAACAGCACGGGCAGCAGCGGCAGCAGCGCGAGTGACGGCAGTGTGTACAGCAGCCCCGTCACGGTCAGCACGAAGCCGCGCACGGCCCTGAAGCGGTGCGCCACCCAGCCGAGCGGAATCGCGATCACGAGCCCGTACAGGATCGGCGGCACGCTCTGGCGCAGGTGTTCGAGCACCAGCGAACCGATCAGGTCGAGATTCGCGAGCGTCCAGCTCACGCGTCGCCTCGCAGCATCCCCTGCACCCGCCCCGAGCCGTCCACGACTGCCGTGCCCTGCGACGTCGTGCGCAGCGTCATCTCGCGCCTGCCGCCGACCAGCCCGACGAACTCGCGCACGAAGTCGTCTGCGGGGCTCTCCAGGATCTCGTCCCTCGTTCCCTGCTGCACGATGCGGCCCTCGCGCGCCAGAATCACGATCTCGTCGCCGAGGGCGAACGCCTCGTCGATGTCGTGGGTGACGAACACGATCGTCTTCCCCAGCTCCGTCTGCAGGCGCAGAAGCTCGCGCTGCAGCTCGCCGCGCACAACGGGGTCGACGGCGCCGAACGGTTCGTCCATCAGCAGGATGTTCGGATCAGACGCGAGCGCCCTGGCCACCCCGACGCGCTGCTGCTGGCCGCCGGAGAGCTGTGCGGGGTAGCGCGCTGCCAGCTCGTCGTCGAGGCCGACGGTCTCCATCAGTTCGCGCGCGCGTGCGCGCGCCTGCGCCTTCGGGACGCCGTTCAGCACGGGCACGGTGGCGATGTTGTCGATCACTCGCACGTGCGGCAGCAGACCGGAGCTCTGCATCACGTAGCCGATCGATCGACGCAGCCGCACAGCATCGCGCTCGTGCACGTCTTCGTCGTCGATCAGCACCTGGCCGGAGGTCGGCTCGACCATCCGGTTCACCATGCGCAGCAGCGTCGTCTTGCCTGAGCCCGACGAGCCGACCAGCACGACCGTCCTGTGCGACGGCACGGTGAGGCTCACATCTGCCACAGCGACGGTGCCGTCGGGATACTCCTTGCGGACGGAGCGGAACTCGATCACGACGCGATCACGGAGACGGCAGGCGAGAAGGCGACGTACTCGCGAGCGTCGACCCCGATGCGCGCGATGGCCGCATCGTCCATGTGCGGATAGCACCATGCCGCATCCGTCTCGCGCTCGCCCTCCGCCTCGATCGAGAAGTAGCTCGCATCGCCCCGCCAGCTGCAGGTGTACCCCTCTCGGACGGCACCAGCAGCTCTCGGTTCACGCTGTGCGGCGGGAAGTACCACGCCCCATCGACTTCGATGATCTCCTCATCGGATGCTTCTGCGACCACCAGGTCGCGCCACAGTGCTCTCATCGCCCCTCCAAACGCATCGGTTGCGGGCGTCGGTTCGACACTACCCACACCCACCGACATCCGTCACGCACTCGCGCGGAGCGCCGCGTGCCGGTCAGCCGACGATGCGCGCCCCTGGCACGGGCCCGTGCACGAGCAGGGTGTCGTGCCCTGCCGCGTCGAGGGTCTGCTGCAGCTCGGCCGCCGCTTCGGCGCCAGAGGCCAGGAAGGCGATCGTCGGGCCGGAGCCCGAGACGATGCCGGCCAGGGCCCCCGAACTCTCTCCGAGCTCCATGGTCTCGGTCAGGTCGGGACGGAGCCGCAGCGTGGCCGCCTGCAGATCGTTGCGCAGACACGCTGCGAGCATCTGCGGGTCGCCCTGACGGAGCGCGTGCAGCACGTCGGTGTCGACAGCGGGGCTCTCTGCTCCCTGCCCTATCTGCGCGCCGTGCTCCTCGCGGTGCCGGTCGAGCATGCCGTACGCCTCGGGGGTCGAGACGCCGACCGGATTCGTCACGAGCACCCAGTCGACGCGCCCCCTCGCCAGTGCGGGGTTGAGCCGATCGCCCCTGCCCGTGCCGACCGCGGTGCCTCCGAGCAGCGCGAACGGCACGTCGGCGCCCAGGCGCGCTGCGAGCTTCTGCAGATCGCCGCTGGACAGACCGGTGCCCCACAGCGCGTCGCACGCCAGCAGGGTCGCCGCGGCGTCGGCGGAGCCCCCGCCCATTCCGCCGGAGACGGGCACCTCCTTATAGAGGTCGATCCTGACGCCGCCGTGATAGCCCGTCTCCTCGGCCAGCAGCCTGGCCGCCCGGAGGGCGAGGTTGCACTCGTCCCTCGGCACACCGAGCACCGGGACGGACCCCGTCACCTGCGCGATCGTGAAGTCGTCATCATGCGTGGCCACCACGTCCTCGTACAGCGACACGGCTTGGAACGCGGTCGCCAGGTCGTGGTAGCCGTCCGGCTGCAGACGCCCCACCTCGAGGAAGACGTTGATCTTCCCCGGTGCGCGGACGCGCACGGAGGGAAACGGGTCGGCGAGGGTCATACGCTGATCGCTACTGGGTCGACGCCGACTCGGCCCACGAGTCGTACTCGAGCTGGGCACCGACGGCGTCGATCGCCTCCAGCTCCTCTGCGGTGAACGCCGGGCCGTCCAGCGCGCCCAGGTTCTCGTCGAGCTGCTCGACGCGGGAGGCGCCGATCAGGGCGGATGCGACCACCGGATCGCGCAGGATCCATGCGATCGCCATCTGCGCGAGCGACTGGCCGCGCTGGGACGCGATCTCGTCGAGCTGGCGCAGGTTCTGCAGCAGCGGCTCGGAGATCGCTCCTGACGGCATCGAACCGCGGCTGCGCTCTGCGGCTCCGTCGCCGAGGTACTTCGACGTCAGCAGGCCCTGCGCGAGCGGTGTGAACGCGATCGCGCCCATGCCCTCCTGCTTCAGCGCTCCGGTCAGGCCGTCCTCGACCCAGCGGTTCAGGATCGAGTACGCCGGCTGGTGGATCACGAGCGGTGTGCCGAGCGAGCGAGCGATGGCCTTGGCCTCGAGCGTGCGGGAGGCCGAGTAAGAGGAGATGCCGACGTACAGCGCCTTGCCCTGCTTCACGAGGGTGTCGAGCGCGCCGATCGTCTCCTCGAGCGGGGTGACCGGGTCGGCGCGATGCGAGTAGAAGATGTCGACGTAGTCGAGCCCCATCCGCTCGAGCGACTGCTCGGCACTGGCGATGATGTACTTGCGCGAACCGAACGTGCCGTACGGGCCCGGCCACATGTCCCATCCGGCCTTCGACGAGATGATCAGCTCATCGCGGTACGGCTTCAGGTCCTCCCGGTAGATGCGGCCGAAGTTCGTCTCCGCCGAGCCGTACGGGGGGCCGTAGTTGTTGGCCAGGTCGAAGTGCGTGATGCCCCGATCGAAGGCGTGCCGGATGAGGCTGCGCTGGTTGTCGATCGGAAAGTTGTCGCCGAAGTTCCACCACAGCCCGAACGACAGCGGCGGCAGGTACAAGCCGGTCTCGCCCACCTGGCGATAGTCGTTCCTCACGTACCGGTCGGCGTCCGGAGTGAAGGGGCGGTGCAGGTCGCCGATGTCGGCGACGGTCTCGAAACGAGCCTTGTCAGTCATGGCTTCACTCTACTGATCCGGCGGCGCGACGGATCACCGTCGCCTGCGAGGCGGAGGAAGTCATCGCCCCTCAGCCCGCGGCGAGCGCGATGCGGTGGAAGTCGTCGATCGTGAGCGCCTCGCCTCTGGCGGTCGGTGCGACTCCCGCGCGCTGCAGGATCTCGCTGGCCGCGGCGGACCCGCCCCAGACGCTCGACAGTGCCTGTCTGAGCATCTTGCGGCGCTGCTGGAAGGCGGCGTCGATCACCTGGAAGGTTCGGCGCCGCTCGTCCTCCGTGCCGCGTGTGGTCGTGCTGCGTTCGAACGCCACCAGCACGCTGTCCACGTTCGGCACCGGCCAGAACACCTGCCGCGATACGCTGCCGGCCGTCCGCCATGAACCGTACCAGGCCGCTTTGGCACTCGGAGATCCGTAGACCTTGTTGCCTGGAGCCGCTGCGAGCCGCTCCCCCACCTCGGACTGCACCATCACCACGCCGCGCTCGAGGCTCTCGAACGTCTCCATCAGGTGCAGCAGCACGGGAACCGAGACGTTGTACGGCAGGTTCGCGACGAGCACGCGCGGGTCTCCCGGCAGCTCGCTCACGCGCATCGCATCGGCGGCGACGACCGTGAGGGCGCCGTCAGGCACGCCGTGCGCGGCTGCCGTCGTCGCCAGCTCCGCGGCCAGCCGCGAATCGATCTCCACTGCCGTCACTGCGGCACCGGTCTCGAGGATCGCGAGCGTCAGCGACCCGAGCCCTGGCCCCACCTCGACCACGCGATCAGTGCCGGCGACCTTCGCCACCTGCACGATCCTGCGCACCGTGTTCGCGTCGACGACGAAGTTCTGGCCGAGCTTCTTCGTCGGCGTGACGTCGAGCCTGGCGGCGAGGGAGCGGATCTCGGTCGCGCCGAGCAGCGTCACTGTCATGGCTCCATCATCCCACCGGAGTTCGCGCTCCCTGGCGCGACGGCGCGGGCGCGGCGACGACGAACGTTTCCATGCGCGTCTCCTGCCCGTAACGTCAGCAGGTGCATGCGTTCACCCTCGCGTCGCACGGTGAACACATGGGGCGGATGTCGACTCTCGCATGGGTGGAATCGCCGCTGCAGCTGCTCGGGGCGGCGGAATGGGCGGCGGCGCACGGCCGCGCAATCGACCTGGCCGCTCGCGTCACGGAGCAGATCCCGGAGACGGCGGACGAAGTGCTCCGCCGCGGCGCCCGTTTCGGCGAGAAGCAGCCGTACTTCGGCATCCCGTGGCGGATGCTCGCCAGCCACTCGCACTGGCTCGTCGGCGACGGATTCTCCGGTCAGTTCCGGATGGCCGCCGCAGTGCTGCGACCGAAGCGGGTGACGTTCCTCGACGACGGGATGAACACGCTCGCCTTCGCCGACGCGATCGCCGGCACGCTCCCCTATTGCCGTCCCGGTGTCTCCGAGAAGGGCCTCACCACACGGTTCGCGCCCTTCGCCCTCGATCACGTGCGTCGGCGCGCGCTGGCCGGAGACGCCGAGCTGTTCACTGCCTTCCCCCTGGGCGGAGCGCGAGAGAGCGCGATCGCGGAGTACTCGCTCGGCGTGACCCGCCACGACTTCGGCTGGCTGCGCTCGACGGAACCGAGCGAACAGCTCACCTCCCTCGTCCGGACCGAGCGGGTCGTGCTCGGTTCCGCGCTGCCGACCGACGGCCGGATGTCGCGCAGCGACTATCTCTCCTGGGTGTCGAGCGAGACGCGCCGCGGCGAGAGCACCTACCTCCCGCACCGCAGGGAGACGCCGGAGATGCTCGATGCCGTCCGCGATGTGCCCGGCGTCACGGTCGTGGAGACCGGTGTGCCCGTGGAGCTGGCGCTCGCCGGCCTGCGCCGCCCCGTCGACGTGCGGTCGCTGAGCTCCAGCGCTCTCACGACGCTGCCGCTGGTGCTGCGCGGGACCGAGAGCGTCATGAACTCCACGCGCGCCTGGCACGTCACAGGAGAGGCCCGGTGACGCCCTCCTCCCGCTCCGCGTCCGGCGAGGTCGTCGCGATCGTTCCCGCGCGCGGCGGCTCCAAGGGCATTCCTGGCAAGAACCTGGTCAGGGTCGGAGGCGTCCCTCTGGTCGCCAGGGCCGTGATCGCGGCGAACGAGGCAGAAGGCGTCGACCGCGTCGTGGTGACGACGGACGACGACGCGATTGCGGCAGCCGCACGCGAATGGGGCGCAGACGTCGTCCGCCGCCCCTCCGACATCTCCGGCGACGGTGCGTCCTCCGAGAGCGCGCTGCTGCATGCCATCGAGTCGCTCGGATCCGAACCGCGCGCCATCGCCTTCCTGCAGGCGACGTCGCCGTTCATCGACGTGCCTGCACTGTCGCGCGCCGTGCGGATGGTGCGCGCAGGCGAGGCCGAAAGCGCGTTCTCCGCTGTGGAGACCTACGGCTTCCTGTGGGCGTCTGGTCCGAACGGTGCGACGGGCATCAATCACGATCCGTCGCACCGGCCACGACGCCAGGACCGGGAACCGCACTATCTCGAGACCGGTGCGTTCTACGTGCTCGACACCGCGGGGTTCCGCAGCACAGGGCACCGCTTCTTCGGCCGCACCGTTCCCGTGCAGGTCGACGAGCGCACGGCGATCGAGATCGACTCACCCGAGCAGCTCCACATCGCCATGGCCCTTGCGCCGCTCGCCGCGGAGCCCACCAGCGTCCCGCTCGACGTCGACGCCGTCGTGACCGACTTCGACGGCGTGCACACCGACGATCGGGTCACCGTGTCGAGCGACGGCCTCGAGCACGTCAGGGTGAGCAGGTCGGACGGGATGGGCGTCCGGCTGCTGCGCGAAGCGGGCATCGACGCGCTGATCCTCTCCACCGAAACGGATCCGGTCGTCACCGCCCGCGCCCGCAAACTGCGCATCGACGTCCTGCAGGCCCAGGACGACAAGGCCTCGGCCCTGCGCACGTGGGCCGACGTGCGCGGCATCCCTCTGGAGCGCGTCGCCTACCTCGGCAACGACGTCAACGACCTTCCCGCGCTCGAGATCGTCGGCTGGCCCGTCGCCGTCTCCGACGCGCATCCGCTCGTCCTTGCCGCCGCGCGACTCGTGCTCGAGCGCGCCGGAGGCTCAGGGGCCGTCCGCGAGCTCGCAGAGCGCGTGCTCCGATCCCGTGGCGCCGCGCGCAATCCGTTCGCGGCCGCCCAGCAACCCGCACAGAAGGAGACCCCATGACTGTTCGCATCGGATCGCGCGTCGTCGGGGGCGGTCACCCCGCCTACGTCGTCGCCGAGATCGGCCTCAACCACAACGGCGACGTGGAACTGGCCAAGCAGCTGATCGATGTCGCCGCCGACGCCGGTGCCGACGCCGTGAAGTTCCAGAAGCGCACACCGGAGATCGCCACCCCCGAGCACATGCGCGACACTCCTCGCGAGACGCCGTGGGGCACGATGACCTATCTGGAGTACCGTCATCGCGTCGAGTTCGGCCGCGACGAGTACGTCGCCGTCGGCGACCACGCGACGCTGCGGGGACTGGACTGGTTCGCCTCGCCGTGGGACCTGCCCAGCGTCGACTTCCTCGAGGATCTGAACGTCGCAGCGCACAAGGTCGCCTCCGCGTGCCTGACCGACATCGAACTGCTCGAGGCGCTGCGCGACACGGGAAAGCCGATCATCCTCTCCACCGGCATGTCGACGATGGCGCAGATCGACCGAGCCATCGAGGTGCTCGGCACAGAGAAGCTCGTGCTGATGCACGCCACGTCCACCTACCCGATGGAGCCGGACGAGGCCAACCTGCGGATGATCCGTGTGCTCGGCGAACGCTTCCCCGGCATTCCCGTCGGGTACTCGGGCCACGAGCGCGGTCTGCAGATCTCGCTCGCCGCGGTCGCGATGGGAGCCGTTGCCGTCGAGCGCCACATCACGCTCGACCGCACCATGTGGGGCTCGGATCACGCCGCGTCTCTCGAGCCGACAGGCCTCGAACACCTCGTCCGCGACATCCGGATCATCGAGAGCGCGTTCGGCGACGGCGTCAAGCGGGTGTTCCCCGGCGAGGAGGCGCCGATGGCGAAGCTGCGGCGCGTAGACGCGTGAACGGCGCCGGCCGACTTCGCATCGTCGCCATCGCCGACACCGACTCTTATGTGAAGTGGGCGGCCGCGCTGATCGGCTCGCTGCCGGGCACCGAGCTGATCGTGCTCGACACCCCGTTGGTGGTCAGCGACACTCAGCTGGCTGTCGCACTGCGCGGCAGCGGACTGTCGCGTCCCCGAGGCCGCGGCGGAGCGGGCGACAGGGTCAGGCGCGCGGGGTACGGCGATCTGCCCCGGCTGCTGTCCGGCGCCGACGCCGTACTGCTCGCGGCCAGGGGGCCTCTGGTGCAGGTGCTGCAGCGGCAGATCTCGTCGATGGACCCGTGCCCCGTGGTCGTGACGGGTCTGCCAGGCATCTCGATCCCGCCGACCCGGCTCGCGCTGCACTTCAGGCGCGGCTGCGACCTGTTCGTGCTGCACTCGCACCGCGAGGTCCGTGAGTTCGCCTCGCTCGCGATCGAGCGCGGCATCAGACAGCGCTTCGCTCTGGCGACCCTGCCCTTCGCCCGAGCGACGACGCGCGAACCTGCCGCCGACGGCACGGATCTCGTGTTCGCCGCGCAGGCGAAGGTTCCCGCGGAGCGGGAGGAACGGATGCGGGTGGTGCGCCTGCTCATCGCGGCGGCGGAAGCCGCCCCGGAGCGACGCGTCGTGCTCAAGCTGCGCGGCCGGCCTGGCGAGGCGGAGACGCACCGCGAGCTGCACTCCTACCCCGAGCTGCTGGCGGAGGTCGGCGAACTGCCGGAGAACCTCGTCGTCTCGACAGAGGCGATGTCGACGGCGCTGAGGCGCGCCGAAGGGCTTGTCACCGTCAGCTCGACGGCGGCCATCGAGGCAGCGGCGACCGGTGTTCCCGTGATCGCACTCGACACCTTCGGCGTCTCAGAGCAGCTCATCAACGTGGTGTTCATCGGCAGCGACCTGCTAGCGGGCGAGGACGACGTGATCCATCGGCGATTCCGTGCGCTGCGGCCGCAGTGGCGACGGGACAACTACTTCCACGAGCCGAGCGACGACGACTGGCTCGGTCAGCTCCGCTCACTGGTGGAACGGCGCCGCCGCGGCGAGCTGGAGCCGCGCGAACCGCTCCAGCGCTTCGCCGGACGCGCCAGAGACGCGTGGGAGCGCCGCCTCGCGCTCGGCGCGCACGACCCGCAGTCCGCAGGCGCGGCCGCGTACGCCGTCGGCCTGCCGCTGCACGTCGTCGCGCGCGCCGTTCACATGGTGCGAGGCCGCGTGTCTCGCCCCCGCTCCTCCGATCGGGAGCAGACGCCGGTTCCCGGCTGATCTGCCGGGACGTGCCGCTACATCCGTCCTGCCCACGTCACATCCACCACGGCTTCGCCTTGAGCGTCCGACTCGACGAGGTCCACTCTCGCGCGGATGCGCCAGTCGTGGTTGCCCGCGGGGTCATCGATCACCTGCTCGACCTGCCAGACACCGCGCTCGGATGCGTCGATGCGGCACAGCGCGGGTGAACGCGCCGGACCGCCCGTGAGCATGTCGTCGTGCTCCGCGTAGTAGGCGTCCAGGACCTCCGGCCAGCCGGCATCCGGGTCGAGCTTCTCGAGCTCGTCGTCGCGCTCGAGCGCGGCCAGTTGCACGCGGCGGAACATCTCGTTGCGCACCAGCACCGTGAAGGCTCGAGTATTGCCCACCAGAGACGGCGGCGCAGGCGGCAGCGCCTCCGCCTCGCCCGAGGCGTCGCGGCCCGCGGCGAGCGCTTCCCACTCGTCGACGAGACTCGAGTCGACCTGGCGCACAAGCGCACCGAGCCACTCGATGATGTCCTCGAGCTCCTCTGTGCGGGCGTGGTCGGGAACGGTCTGTCTGATCGCCCGGTATGCGTCGCTGAGATAGCGCAGCACCAGCCCCTCGCTGCGCCCCAGCTGGTACCACTGCACGAACTCGGCGAAGCTCATCGCCCGCTCGAACATGTCGCGCACGACCGACTTCGGCCGGAGCTCGAAGTCGCGCACCCACGGCTGGCTCGAGGCAAACACCTGGTAGGCCTGTGTGAGCAGCTCTTCGAGCGGCTTGGGGTGGGTGATCTCCTCGAGCGCCTCCATGCGCTCGTTGTACTCGAGGCCGTCGCGCTTCATCTCGCCGACCGCCTCGCCGCGCGCCTTGTACTGCTGCTGCGACAGGATCTGGCGTGGGTCGTCGAGCGTCGACTCGATCACGCTGACCACGTCGAGCGCGTAGTGTCCGCTGCCTGCGGCGCCTGGGGCGTCATCCGGATCGAGCAGGTCGATCGCCGCGAGGGCGAACGGCGACAGCGGCTGGTTGAGGGCGAAGTTCGGCTGCAGATCGACGACGAGCCGGATGACGGGCCCGGCGACCTCGACGATCTCCGCCTCGCGCAGCGTGCGGAACAGGGCGAGAGCGCGCCTGGCGAGCGCATACTGCTCAGTGCGCGGTTGGTGGTTGTCGAACACGAGCGAGCGGACGCCTGCGAACACGTCGCCGCCGCGGCCGATCACGTTGATCAGCATCGCCGCGGTGATCTGCATCTGCGGGCGCAGCGCCTCGGGCTCGGCGTCGACGATCTTGGTGAAGGTGTCCTCGCTCCACGAGACGAAGCCCTCCGGCGCCTTCTTGCGGGTGACCTTCTTGCGCTTCTTGACGTCATCGCCCGCCTTGCGCAGCGCCTGGGCGTTCTCGATCTCGTGCTCGGGACCGAGCGCGATCACGTTGCCGTACGGGTCGTAGCCGGCGCGCCCGGCCCGCCCGGCGATCTGATGGAACTCGCGCGCGCCGAGCCTGCGCATCCGCTGCCCGTCGAACTTGCTCAGCGCCGTGATCAGCACCGTGCGGATGGGCACATTGATGCCGACCCCGAGAGTGTCGGTGCCGCAGATGACGCGCAGCAGGCCGCGCTGGGCGAGCGTCTCCACGAGGCGACGGTAGCGCGGCAGCATGCCGGCGTGGTGCACGCCGATGCCCGCGCGCACCAATCGCGACAGCGTCTTGCCGAAGTTCGTCGTGAAGCGGAAGTCACCGATCGCCTCAGCGATCTCGTCGCGCTGCTGGCGCGTGATGACCTTCGCGCTGGTCAGCGCCTGGGCGCGCTCCATCGCTGCCGCCTGCGAGAAGTGCACGATGTAGACGGGCACCTCCGTCTCGTCGATCAGCTCCTGTACGACCTCGTGGCCCGGCCTCGTCTCGTACGAGAAGTGCAGCGGGACGGGCCTGGTCGCGCCGGCGACGAGCGTCGTCTGGCGCCCCGTGCGCTCGGTGAGGTCGGATTCGATCTGCGTCGTGTCGCCGAGCGTGGCCGACATCAGCAGGAACTGGGTGCTGTTCAGCAGGAGCAGCGGCACCTGCCACGCCCAGCCGCGCTCACGGTCGCCGTAGAAGTGGAACTCGTCCATCACGACCGTGTCGATGTCGTCGACGCTGCCGTGACGCAGGGCGATGTTCGCGAGGATCTCGGCCGTGCAGCACACGATCGGGGCATCCGGGTTCACCGACGAGTCACCCGTGACCATGCCGACGCTGTCCGCTCCGAAGATCTCGACCAGGGCGAAGAACTTCTCGCTGACGAGCGCCTTGATCGGCGCGGTGTAGTAGCTGCGACCACGCCGAGACAGGCTCACCGCGTGCGCGCCGACCGCCACCAGCGACTTGCCGGTGCCGGTCGGCGTCGCGAGGATGACGTTGCTGCCGGAGACCAGCTCGATGATCGCCTCGTCCTGCGCCTGGTACAGCTCCGTGCCGTGGTCGGCTGCCCACGACACGAACGCGTCGTACACACCGTCCGGGTCGGAGCCTGCGGTGTCGATCCGGTCGGTGAGTGAGGTGGCCATCCGGTCCAGTCTGTCATCCGGAGGGCGCACCACGCGGGCGGGCACGTCCGGTGAGCTCCCGCCGCCGGATGTCGATCAGCTGGCTCGGGGTGCAGTCACGCCGGAACAGCCTCGCTGCCCGACTCCGTCTCGCGGTGCGCGGCCAGGCACCGGCAGCCGCTCCTTGCTTCCCTGCCTGAAGGCGTCAGAGTGCGCCGGATCGTCAGTGGCCGGGCCCGAAGACGATCAGCAGCAGACCGGCGACCACGGCGAGTGCGCTTATGGCGAAGCATGCGTAGGAACCGGCCAGGGCTGCGCGCTTCTGCCCCTCGGTGAGTGGACTCTTCCTGGCGGCCTTCGCCGCGGCCTTCTCCTCTTTGCGCTGCTGCTTGTCGGTGAGCACCGCGATTGCGTCGGTGAACTCGGCGGGGGCGACGACGGGAATCCGCCCGCTCGCCGCGCGCAGCCTCAGCCCGAGGGCGTAGAACCCCACAACGAGACCCGCGCCGACGAGCGCAGTGACGAGCACTTGCAGGAACAGCAGCCAGTCGATGCTCATCGCCCGCCCCTCTCGTTCCTGCGGCGCTCTCTCTCAGCGGATCTCTGCGCCTCCTGTGCCGCCTTGCGCTCTTTGCGCTCCGCCTTCTCGCGGGCTCGCCGTTCGGCCAAGCGCTGGGCACGGCGGGTGGGCGGCGGGTTCCTCTTCACCTTCACCGCGGCGCCCGACTCGCTCACCTCGCTCATCGCGTTGCTCGAGTTGACGGCGTCCTTGCGCGAACGCAGGAACAGCCCCAGCACGATCACCACGGCCGCGATCGCGTCGATGATGACGCCGGTGGTGCCGAGCCACACCACGACGAGCGCCGCCAGCGCGCCGACGCCGCCGGCAGCGGGAAGCGTGATCACCCAACCGGCGAAGATGCGGCCCACCGTGCGCCAGCGCACCTTCGATCCGCGCCTGCCGAGACCCGAGCCGATGACGGAGCCCGATGCGACCTGCGTCGTCGACAGCGCGAAGCCCACAGCACTCGACGCGAGGATCGTCGCCGATGTCGAGGCCTCGGCGGCGAAGCCCTGCGCCGGTTTCACGTCGGTGAGGCCCTTGCCGAGGGTCCGGATGATCCGCCAGCCGCCGATGTAGGTGCCGAGCGCGATTGCGCTGGCCGCGGCGAAGACGACCCACAGCTGCGGCTCGTGCTGCGCGGAGGACTGCCACCCGACCGTGATCAGCGCGAGGGTGATGACGCCCATGGTCTTCTGCGCGTCGTTGGTGCCGTGTGCGAGCGCGACGAGGGACGAGGTGAAGATCTGTCCCCAGCGGAAGCCGCTGCGCCCGTCGGGCTTGCCGTCGTGACGTCGCGTGAGGGCGTAGGCGAGCTTGGTGACAAGGTACGCGATGATGCAGGCCGTCAGCGGTGCCAGCAGTGCCGGCATGATGACCTTGCTCATCACGACGCCGAAGTCGACCGCCGCCGCGCCGACGCCCACGAGCGTCGCACCGATCAGACCGCCGAACAGCGCGTGCGACGAGCTCGACGGCAGACCGAGCAGCCACGTGAGCATGTTCCAGGTGATCGCACCGATCAGACCGGCGAAGATCAGGGAGGGGAACAGCGCGTGCGATATCTGCTCCTCGAGGATGATGCCGCCGGAGATCGTCTTTGCGACCTCCGTCGACAGGAACGCACCACCGAGGTTGAGCAGAGCGGCGAGTGTCACCGCCGTCTTCGGCTTCAGCGCACCGGTCGCGATGGGAGTGGCCATCGCGTTCGCGGTGTCGTGGAACCCGTTGGTGAAATCGAAGAACAGTGCCAGCACGATGACCAGCACGACGATCAATGAAGCGGTTTCCACCGGCCGCCTTCCTTGTGTTCGGCGCGTCGCGCCTCTCGCCCCTGCGTCACGTGATTCGCGGAACGCATGCGTTCCGTACTCCCGCTTCGTCGGCTGGACCAACGCGCCGAACGCGTCAAGATGCCGGACAGAATGTTCACCTGCAGTTCAGCATCCGGCAACCGAACCGTAAGAATCCTGCCACTCACAGGCGGGTCGCCGCAACGCGACACCGCCGGGCGCAACTCTTCATTTCTGGCACATTTCTGCTGTTGTGCACCCCCGGAGATGTGCCAGAAATGAAGAAAAGATCAGAACTCGCCGTAGACCGCCACGGTGTTGGCGGCGATCTGCGCGCACAGCTCGTCGAGGTCGGCGTTGAGCTGCTCCGCCATGAAGCGCATCGTCAGCGGCACCAGGTACGGCGCGTTGGGGCGGCCGCGGTACGGCATCGGGGTGAGGAACGGCGCGTCCGTCTCGACCAGGATCCGCTCGCGCGGCGTCACCGCGAGTGCGTCGCGGAGGTTCTGCGCGTTCTTGAAGGTGATGTTGCCCGCGAACGACACCCAGTACCCGGCGTCGGCGGCTTCCCCTGCCATCTCGGCGTCGCCCGAGAAGCAGTGGAACACCGTACGCTCGGGGGCGCCCACCCGCTTCAGGGTGTCGAGCACGTCTCTGTGGGCATCGCGGTCGTGGATCTGCATCGCCAGAGCGTGCTTCTTGGCCAGATCGATGTGCGCCTCGAAGGAGGCCAGCTGGGCGGGACGGCCGTCCTCGTCCGTGCGGAAGTAGTCCAGCCCCGTCTCGCCGATCGCACGCACCCGCTCGCGCGATGCGAGCTCATCGATCTGCGCGAGCGCGTCATCGAGCCGCCCGTCCGCGGCGTACGTCGGCGCGTCGTTGGGGTGGATGGCCACAGCCGCGAGCACCCGCGGGTGACGATCGGCAGCATCGGCCGCCCATCGGGAGGACTCGAGGTCGCCCGAGGCCTGCACGACGCCGGCCACGCCGACCGAGACCGCCCGATCGAGCTGCTGGTCGAGGGTGAGCGGATCGTCGCCGTCGGCGATCTCGAGATGGGCGTGGTTGTCGTACACCGGCACCGCGAGCGGTTCAGGCGGCTCCGGATGCGACAGATCCCTGCGCCCTGAGCTCGAGCGCCTCTCGACGTAGGTCTCTCGTGGAGTCGTGCCGTTCATCCGGATCAGTCGGCCTCCACGCGCGGGAACAGCGGCTGCAGCTTCGACACCGTCGTGCCGGCGGGGAGCACGCCCCACGCGCCGGCATCGCGGATGGGCTGCGCCGTCAGCTCGCCGAGCGTCGTCACGACGCCGAGCGCATCCCACAGCTTCGCGGTCGCCGTCGGCATCACAGGCGAGAGCAGCACGGCGAGGGCCCGCAGACCCTCCAGGCAGGTGTACAGCACCGTGGCGAGGCGCTCGCGCTGCGTGTCATCCTTGGCCAGCACCCACGGCTCGTTGTCGGTGATGTAGCCGTTGAGCGCATCGACGATCTTCCACAGCTCGTCGATCGCCTGGTCGAGCCGGAACCGCTCGACGGCGGCGTCGGCCGCGGCCGCGGCGTCGGCGACGATGCGCTGGATGTTCCGGTCGCCCTCCGCGTACTCCCCCGGCTGCGGCGCCGCCCCGTCGAAGTACTTGTGCGTCATCGCGATCGAGCGCGAGGCCAGGTTGCCGAAGCCGTTGGCGAGCTCGGCCTGGTAGCGGGCGGCCATATCCTCCCAGGAGAAGGAGCCGTCCTGGCCGAAGGCGATCGCCGAGCCGAAGTAGAAGCGGTAGGCGTCGCTGCCGAAGGTGTCGACCAGCGTCGACGGAGAAATGCCGGTGGCCTTCGACTTCGACATCTTCTCGCCGCCGACGAGCAGCCACCCGTGTGCGAACACGCCGCGCGGCACCTCGAGTCCTGCCGCCATCAGCATGGCCGGCCAGATCACCGCGTGGAAGCGCAGAATGTCCTTGCCGACCACGTGATAGCCGGGCCAGCGGCGGGCGAAGTTCTCATCGTCGTCGCCGTAGCCGACCGCCGTCGCATAGTTGAGCAGCGCGTCGACCCACACGTAGATCACGTGCGAGGAGTCCCACGGCACCGGAATGCCCCAGTCGAACGCACTGCGCGAGATGGACAGGTCCTTCAGCCCCTGCTGCACGAACGCGACGACCTCGTTGCGCGCGGACTCCGGCTGGATGAAATCGGGGCGCTCGCGGTACAGCTCGAGCAGCCTGTCGGAGAACTCGCTGAGCTTGAAGAAGTAGTTCTTCTCGTGCAGCAGCTCGAGCGGCTTCGAGTGGATCGCGCACACCTTCAGCCCCTCGAACGGGCCGGTGCCCTCGACGATCTCGCTGTCGGGTTTGAATTCCTCACAGCCGACGCAGTAGAGCGCCTCGTACTCGCCGGCGTAGATGTGGCCGCGATCGAAGATCGCTTGGATGAACGCCTTGACGCTCTCCTCGTGGCGATGCTGGGTCGTCCGGATGAAGTCGTCGTTGGCCACGGACAGCGTCTCGAGCAGCGGGAGCCACTCCTCGGCGACCAGCTTGTCGACCCACTCCTGCGGCGTGACGCCGTTCGCCGCGGCGGCGCGCATCATCTTCTGGCCGTGCTCGTCGGTCCCGGTGAGCATCCAGGTGTCGTCGCCTGCCTGGCGATGCCAGCGCGCGAGCATGTCCACCGCCACCGTCGTGTACCCGTGACCGATGTGGGGAACATCGCTGGGATAGTAGATCGGAGTGGTGATGTAGAACGAGCCGCGAGAAGTCACCAGAGCAGTCTAGTTGCGCACGATGCGTGGTTTCGTGCGTGCGCGCAACGGGCCCGCGAGATGCGCAGACATCGTCCGGATGGCCGTCAGGACCGGCGCTTCTCGGCGAAGAAGGCGCATCTCGGCAGCGAGGCGCGATCAGCGCGCGCCGAGCGCCGCCTGGTAGAGGTCGCGGGCGGACAGACCCGTCGCAGCCGCGACCTCACGGGTGGCCTCCTTGAGCCGCACGCCGCCGTCGACGAGGGTGCGCACCTGGGCGAGAGCCTGGTCCGGTGAGGTCTCGGTCGCCTCGGCGCCCGCCACGACGATGACCAGCTCGCCGCGCACGCCATCGGCCGCCCACTGCGCCAGATCCTCGAGCGTTCCGCGCGCGGTCTCCTCGTACAGCTTGGTCAGCTCGCGGCTCACGCTCGCGCGGCGTTCGGCACCGAATGCCGTCGCCATATCGGCCAGCGTCTGCGCGACGCGCGTCGGCGCCTCGAAGAACACCAGGGTGCGCGATTCGGCGGCGAGTGCGGCAAAGGCTCGTGCGCGCTCCCCCTGCTTGCGCGCGACGAATCCTTCGAACGCGAATCTGTCGGTCGGCAGCCCTGACACGGCGAGGGCGGTGAGCACCGCGCTCGGTCCGGGCACCGCGGTGACGTCGACGCCGGCGGCCGATGCCGCCGCTACCAGCCCGTATCCCGGGTCGCTCACCGTCGGCATGCCGGCGTCGGAGAGGACGACGACGTCCTGCGTCTGCGCCAGCTCGACGAGCTCAGGCGCCCTCTGCTTCTCGTTGTGGTCGTGGAACGAGATGAGCCGCGGACGGTTCTGTATGCCCAGCGCGGCATACAGCCGCTGCGTCGTGCGCGTGTCCTCGGCCGCGACGACCGTCGCCTGCTCGAGGAGCTCGACCAGTCGCCGCGATGCGTCGCCGAGATTGCCGATGGGTGTCGCGGCGAGAATGATCACCAGACCAGGGTACGCGGGCCGCCCTCTTCGGTGCGGCAGACGCGGATCTGACCTCCCGGTGGACGGAATGACCGTCAGGTAACGACATCGTGAACTCCCTGTCCCCGGCAGAAACCGGCGGATATGGTCGATTCCGGGTGCGTCCGCACCCAGCACGGTTCTGCTCGTCGCGCTCGACGGCGCGACCCACACATGGGGAGAAGTCCTTTGTCTTTCACCTTCACCAAGCGCCGCACAGCAGCCGCCCTCACGGGCGCCGCGGCTCTCGCACTCGTACTGGCCGGTTGCGGCGGCTCCGATGACGGCGGGACCGGCGGCGGCGACGCAGGCACGGAAGCGCCCGAGAAGCTCGTGCTCGGCCTCGTGCCGTCGCAGGAAGTCGACCAGCTCGTCCTCGACGCCGATGCGCTCGGCGAGCAGCTGTCAGACGAGCTCGGCATCCCCGTCGAGACGAACGTGACCGCCGACTACTCGGCGCTCGTCGTCGCGATGCAGTCAGGCCAGGCCGACATCGGCATGTTCGGCCCGATCGCTCTCGTGCAGGCCGCAGACGAGGCGGGCGCGGTGCCGATCCTGCAGTCGGTGCGCTACGGCTCGGAGAGCTACGTCACGCAGTGGTTCACCAACGAACCAGACCGCTTCTGCCTCGATGACATCGTGGAGAAGGACGTCGACGGCGCAACGATGACCTACTGCAACGGCACCGACGTCGACGAGGTCTCCGGCCCGGTCGGCGAGGACGCCCTGGAGGAGGTCGCAGAGGACGAGTCGATCGCCTTCGTCGACGCGGGCTCGGCATCCGGCTACTACTACCCGGCGACGCAGCTGCAGCAGATCAACGGCTTCGACCCGGTCAACCTGTCGGGCGCCTCGTTCGCCGGCGGCCACCCGAACGCCGTGCAGGCCGTCGCCGACGGCGACGCCACCGTCGGCACGAGCTTCAACGACGCTCGTGCCGAGCTCGTCGAAGAGGACCCGGAGATCGGCGAGAACGTCACCGTGTTCGCCTGGTCGGGCAACATCCCCAACGACGGCGTCGCCGTCTCGGCCGACCTCTCCGAGGAGTGGCAGCAGAAGGTGTCGGACGCCTTCCTCGCCGTCGCCGACACGGAGGAGGGCCTCGCAGCCCTCGACGCCGTGTACTCGATCGAGGGCCTCGTCCCCGCCGACCTCGACGCGCTCGACGCGGCACGCCAGGTGGAGGCCAACTTCGGCGAGGAGTGATCCCCGCGGGGCCCCGGCCGCGTTATCGTGTGCCGGGGCCCTTTCTCTTTCCCCCTCGACCGATTGATTTCACGTGATTCGATTCGACAAGGTCTCCGTCACCTATCCCACAGGCACCAAGGGGCTGGACGATGTCTCGCTGGAGATTCCCGACGGCCAGTTCGTCGTCGTGGTCGGCCTCTCCGGCGCGGGCAAATCCACGCTGATCCGCAGCATCAACGGCATCGTCCGCACCAGCGACGGCTCCCTCGACGTCGACGGCTTCCGGGTCGACGGCGCCAGCAACCGCGCGCTGCGCTCGCTGCGCACGCGCGTCGGCATGATCTTCCAGGGCTTCAACCTCGTTCCCCGTTCCAGTGTTCTGAACAACGTGCTGACCGGGCGGGTGAGCAGCACGCCGTGGTGGCGCGCTCTGTTCGGCTGGTGGAGGAAGGACGACATCGAGCTCGCCTTCCAGTCCCTCGAGCGCGTCGGCATCGTCGAGAAGGCCTACAACCGCGCTTCCGCACTCTCCGGCGGTCAGCAGCAGCGCGTGGCCATCGCCCGTGCTCTCGCCCAGGATCCCAGCGTGATCCTCGCCGACGAGCCTGTCGCCTCGCTCGACCCGCCGACCGCGAACATGGTGATGCGCGACCTGCAGCGCATCAATCGCGAACTGGGCATCACCGTGGTGGTGAACCTGCACTTCCTCGACCTGGCGACCAACTACGCCGACCGGATCATCGGAATGCGTGCGGGGAAGGTCGTCTTCGACGGCACGGCCGACGAGACGGACGAGAAGACCTTCGAGGAGATCTACGGCCGCGCCCTGAACGCCGCGGATGTGCTCCCGGACTCCGCAGACGTCACCGTCGCCGGCGGCGCAGCCCGTCACGATCAGGCGGACGAATGAGCACGGAGGCACCCGGCCAGGTGGCCAGGCCCACCAAACCCAAGCCGAAGCCGTTCTTCATCGTCGCCGGCATCGTCGCCGTCGTGATGAGCGTGTGGTCGGCGGTGCAGATCGATTTCACGCTGATGCCCTTCTTCGAGGGGAATCCGCGCGCGTGGGGCATCATCCAGCAGTATCTGACGCCGAACTGGGAGTTCATGCTCCGGGTGTGGCCGCAATGGCTGGAAACGCTCTACATGGCGGTTCTCGCGACGTTCCTCGGAGCGGTCGCCGGTCTGGTCTTCGCGCTGCTCGCCTCGCACACGACGAACCGCTCCCCCTGGTTCCTGAAGGTCGTGCGCTGGTTCCTCGCGGTGCTGCGCTCGCTTCCCGAGGTCGGCTGGGCGTACATCCTGGTGGCCATGGTCGGCGTCGGCTCGCTGGCCGGCATGTTCGCCTTGGCGATCTTCAACCTGGGCATCATCGCGAAGCTGACCAGCGAGACCGTCGACGCCGTCGACCGCGGGCCGCTCGAAGCGGCGGACGCCGCAGGAGCGACCATCATGAAGCGCTCCGTGACGAGCGTGCTCCCCCAGGTCTGGCCGGCGTTCTTCTCCTACACGCTCTACGTCTTCGAGATCAACCTGCGCGCGTCCGCCATCATCGGCATGGTCGGAGCCGGCGGCATCGGCTCGGTCATCGACGTCGAGAAGGCGCGCTTCAACTACGACAACGTCTCAGCGATCGTCGTCGGGTTCATCATCATCGTGATCGTGCTCGATGTCATCTCGCAGCAGGTGCGGAAGAGGCTGATGTGAGCACTGCACAGGACACCACGACCGCACAGGCGTCGCCGATGAAGCAGGAGCGGCCGAAGCCTCCATCGAAGACGCCGGCCACGCTCGGCTTCATCATCACGGCGCTCGTCATCATCGTGTGCACGTGGGCGCTCCAGGCCGACTGGGCACGCGCGCTCGGCATCCCTCAGGCGATCGTGCAGTATGCGGGGCTGATGAGTGAGGGCCTGTGGCACAACCCGTTCGCCATGCCGCACGCCGAGTGGTGGACCGTCGCGTTCGACTTCATGTTCGACTCGGTGTACATGGCGTGGATCGGCACGCTGATCGGCGCGGTCATCTCGCTGCCGCTGGGCTTCGCCGCCTCGCGCAACGTCGCACCGGGCTGGCTCGTGTGGATCACCCGCACGGTGCTCAACGTCATCAGGGCGGTGCCGGAGTTCATCCTGGCGATCGTGTTCCTGCTGCCGCTGTTCGGCTTCCACCCCGCAGCCGGTGCGCTCGCGCTCGGGATCGGATCGGTCGGCACGCTCGGCAAGCTCACCAGTGAGGCGCTCGAGGACATCAGCCCCGGACCGGTCGAGGCGCTGCGCGCGACGGGCGCCAGCGGGTTGAGCGTGCTGCGCTGGGGCATGCTGCCCCAGGTGCTGCCGGAGATCATCTCGTTCTGGCTCTATCGCTTCGAGGTGAACATCCGCGCCGGCGCGATCCTCGGCATGCTCGGCCTCGGCGGCATCGGCTTCCTGCTCAGCCAGCTCTTCGACGGCCGCGAGTGGGCGCGCGCGGGCATCGCACTCGTCGTCACGATCGTCGTCACCATCATCGTCGACCAGCTCTCCGCCGCCGTGCGCCATCGCATCATCGGCCAGGAGCAGTTCGCGGCCAAAGAGGTGTTCTGACCGACTCTTCACGTCTCCGGCGATTCGTATGCTGACAGCTGCGGAGAAGCCGGAGACGTGAAGAGTCGCCCCAGCCGTAGGCTGGACCGGTGCGGATTCGGGTGACGGCGCGGACGTGGGAGTGGCTCGCGCCCGTGATGCTGACCGCCGTCGCGGCACTGGTGAGGTTCGTCGGTCTCGCGCACCCGCACGAGCTGGTCTTCGACGAGACCTACTACGTCAAGGACGCCTGGTCGCTGTGGAACCTCGGCTACGAGGGCGAGTGGCCTGACGGCTCCGACGCCGCCTTCGAGGCCGGACGAGCGGACCTCTTCACGACGGACGGATCCTTCGTCGTGCATCCGCCGCTCGGAAAATGGCTGATCGCCATGGGAATGGCGCTGCTCGGACCGGACAACCCTGCAGGGTGGCGCCTCGCCACGGCCGCGGCCGGCACGATGATGGTCCTCGCGCTGTACTTCCTGGCCAGGCGGCTGACCGGCTCGGTGGCCGTCGCCTCGATCGCCGCCGGCCTGCTCGCCGTCGACGGCCTCGGCATCGCGATGAGCAGGGTGGCACTGCTCGACGGCATCCTGGCCGCGCTGGTTCTGCTGGCCGTATGCTTCCTGGTGCTCGACCGCGACCACACGCGCAGACGCCTGGCCGAGGCATCCGGTGCGCTGTTCGGCCCCGTGATGTGGCGCCGCCCGTGGGTGCTCGCCGCCGGGCTCACGATGGGCGCGGCGAGCGCCGTGAAGTGGTCGGGACTGTACGCGCTGGCCGGTCTCGGCATCTGGCTCGTGGTGCTCGACGCGATCGACCGGCGCCGCGCGGGTGTGCGGGAATGGCTGCCGTCGGCGATCATCAGGCAGGGACCTGCGACGTTCCTGCTGCTCGTGCCCGTCGCCGCCGCGACGCACCTCGCGTCGTGGGCCGGGTGGTTCGCGACGTCGGGCGGATACGACCGCGACGCTTCGGCGAACCCGCTCGCGGCGTGGTGGACCTATCAGTCCGCCGTCTACGACTTCCACGTCGGGCTGTCCAGCGGGCACGCCTACGCCAGCCAGGCATGGCAGTGGCCGCTGCTGCTGCGACCGACGGCGATGTGGGTCGGGCATCCGGATGACGCGTCGATCGCGGTGATCGGCAGCCACCCGAACCCGATCGTCTGGTACGCCGGAATGGCGGCGATCGTCCTGCTGACCGTCGTGCTGATCCGCACGCGCCGGATGTCGCTGGCGTGGCCGCTCGTCGGCATCGCGATCACGTGGGTGCCGTGGCTGCTGTACCCCGCGCGCACGATCTTCCAGTTCTACACCGTGGCGATGCTGCCGTTCGTATGCCTGGCACTCGCGATGGCACTGCAGCACCTGGTGCGCAGGCGAGACCCGGTGCTGCTGCCGGAACCCACGGAGGCGGAGATCGCCGATGCGACCGAGTACGCCCGGCGCCAGCGCCGCGCGTGGCGCGTCGTCGTCGGCGTCTTCCTCGCGCTCGCGCTCCTCGCCGCGGCATACTTCCTCCCGCTGGCAACGGGAATCGCCGAGCCCTACCCCCTCTGGCGAGCCCACATGTGGCTCCCCGGCTGGATCTGACCCGCGCCGAAGCTGCCGAGATGCGCACCTCTCGCCGAGATGCGCACGTTTGGACGCTGTTTCGTCGAAAGAGTGCGCATCTCGCGAGCCCGCGCGGGTCAGCCCGCGCCTCGGGTCAGCTCGTCAGCGAGGGGATCACCATGGTCTTGATCGCCTGCGGGTCCGTCTTGGCCTTCAGCAGCGCCTCCTCGGCGCCGTCGAGGCCGAAGCGTCCGGTGACCAGCGGGTCGACCTGGACGGTTCCGGAGGAGATCAGGTCGATCGCCGTCGGCCACGTGTTGACGTAGCGGAAGGTGCCGGTCACCATCACCTCGCGATGCTGCAGCATCGCGATCGGGAGCTCGAGATAGTCGCCTCCCATCCCGACGAGCACGGCGACGCCGCCGGGCCGGATGGTCGGCAGCGCCTGGGTGATGGCGCGCCCGTTGCCCGAGGCATCGATGTAGACGTCGAAATGCCTGTCCCACTGGGCGAAGTCGACCTGGGTCGGGTCTACCGCCTCGGTTGCGCCGTGCTCGAGCGCGAAGCGGCGGCGATTCTCGATGGGGTCGCTGATGACGATCTCGGTGGCGCCGAACGCGCGCGCCACCTGCGCGTTGAGCACGCCGATCGGCCCCGCGCCGGTGATGAGAACGCGCGACGACGCCGTCACCCCGCCCTTGCGGTTGGCGTGCACGGCGACCGACACCGGTTCGGCCATCGCCGCCTGTTCGAAGGTCATGGAGTCCGGGATGGTGTGGGCGAAGTCGTCGTCGATGATCTCGTAGTCGGCGAACGACCCGTCGCACGGATAGGCACCGTAGAACTCCACGTTCGGGCAGAGGTGGTACTCACCCTGCTTGCAGAACTCGCAGCGCCGGCACACGGTCTGCGGCTCGACCGAGACGCGATCGCCGACACGGCCGGGCGAGACGTTCGTTCCCACGGCGACGATGCTGCCGGCCGATTCGTGGCCGAGAACGATCGGGCCGTCGACGACGATGTCGCCGACGTTGCCGCTCTCGTAGAAGTGGGTGTCGGAGCCGCAGACGCCGACGGCCTCGACCTGGACCAGCACCTGGTTCGGACCGAGTTCGGGCACCGGCACCTGCTGCAGCTCGATCTTGCGCGGCTCGGTGAGCACCGAGGCCGCCATGGTGCGGGGATAGGCGTTCGTCATAGGGTCCTTCTTTCTCATTGATACGAACGGGTTGCGGGCGCTCTGGAGCTATCCCTTGACAGTGCCGGCGGTCAGCCCGCCGACGATCCAACGAAGCGAGAAGATGGCGAACAGCACCCCGGGGAGGATCGAGATGATCGTGGCGGCGGCCATGGGCCCCCACTCGATCGCCTGATATCCGACGTACTGCTGGAGCCCGGTCGTGATGACCTGCGTCTCCCGCCCTGAGAGCACCAAGGGGAGCGTGTAGTTGTTCCACGCCCAGATGAACGACAGCATCAGACTAGCGCCGAGGCCCGGCGCGATCAGACGGAACATCACGTGACGGAACGCCGTCCAGCGGGTACCGCCGTCCACGGCGACAGCCTCCTCGAGTTCGCCCGGCAGGTCTTCGATGAACGATCGCAGCATCCAGACCAGCATGGGCAGGGTCACGATCTGATAGGCCAGGATCAGTCCGAGATAGCTGTTCGCGAGCCCCGTCTGCTGGAAGATCAGATAGAGGGGCAGAATCACGAGCAGCTCCGGGGCGAAGCGGAGTGACAGGATGCCGAAGCCGATGTTCTCTCTGCCCTTGAAGGTGAACCGCGCCAGCGCGTATGCGGTGGGAAGTCCGATCACGAGCGTCACCAGCAGCGCGCCGCCCGTGACGATCAGCGAGTTCACGAAGGGGGTCAGGAACTCCGGGCCGCTGAACACCTCGATGTAGTTCTCCAGTGTCGGGGCGAAGAAGAACAACGGCGGGTTCGAGACGATCTGATCCGGCGTCTTGAACGACATCAGCAGAATCCATGCGATCGGCGCGAGTGTGAAGATCGTCCACGCACTGAGCCCGATGATCACGAGCGTGTGCCCGGTCGCTCGACGCGACTTGTGCGAACTCTGCCCGCGGAAGGGGATCGTGACGGTGCGTTCGGTGAGGGAACTCATGCGGAGATTTCCTTCCGTCGAGCCTTCAGCAGGACATAGGACAGCACGTAGCAGATGATCCAGAGCACGACGAGCGCCGCCATCGCTGCACCGAAGTTCAGGTTCCGGATGCCGTCGAGGTACGCCAGGACGTGGAGGTTCGTCGTCGCATCGACGGGGCCGCCCTTGGTCGTCGTGTAGATGACGTCGAACATCTTCAACGAGTCGATCCCGCGGAACGCGATCACGACGACCAGAACCGGGATCGTGAGGGGAAGCGTGATCGTGAAGAAGTGCCGCACATTGCTGGCACCGTCGACCGCGGACGCCTCGCGCAGCTCCGTCGGCACACTCTTCAGTCCCGCCTGCATCAGCAGTACGACGAACGGCGTGTACAGCCACACATCGATCAGGATGCAGGTGAGCAGCGCGGTGTCCGGCCCGTTGAACCAGAGCAGCCTGGTACCGCCGAGCGCCTCGATCATCCAGTTCGTGACACCGTTCTCGGTCAGCATCACCTTCCACATCAGCGCTGCGATCACAGGCGGCATCAGCAGCGGCAGAACGATCAGAATGCGGAAGTAGCTGCCGTAGCGACCGTGGTTGAGGGCGAGCGCGATGAGGGTGCCCAGTACGACCTCGATGATCACGGCGGACACGGCATAGGTCAGTGTGATGGTGATCGCGTGCCACCCGTCACCCGTGGTGAACAGATCGACGTAGTTCTCGCCCCAGTTGGGCTTCGGATCGCCCCTGGTGAGGCGATAGGAGGTGAACGACCAGTACACGCCGGTGAAGAACGGGTAGAGGATCGCGATGAGGACCGCGAGCCCCGGCAGAGCAAGCAGGTACGGAAGATACGGCTTGTGCTTCATAGGTGTGCCTTTCGAGTGCGTCCGGCGGCGACCGTGCGTCTGAGGCCGCCGCCGAGCACGCTCACTCTTCGATCAGCTGGTCGATCTGCGCAGCGGCGTCGTCCATCGCTTCTTGGGCCGTCTTCTGCTCGAGCACGGCGGCCTGCAGCTCTGTCGTCCAGATGTCTCCGACCTCGGGCCAGGCGGCGGACGGTGTGTACGCCCATTCAGCGTGATCCGACAGGATCTCCTGCCAGATCTCGTTGTAGTCGCCCCATCCTTCGGTTGCCGCGGCCATCTCATCGCCCTGACCGACCGAGACGCGCGTCGGGTTCATGTTGCCCGCGGTGATCGCCTCCGTGAGGGACTCCTTCGACGATGCCCACTGGATGAACTGCCACGCCGCGTCCTTGTTCGGTGAGTCGGCGTTCATGCCGAGCGACCAGACCCACATGCTGGATCCGCGCCCCGCAGGCCCCTCGGGAGGAAGTCCGTAGCCGACGTTGCCGCCGATGGCGCTCTTCTCGAAGTCAGGAGCCATGTGGTCCGCGTCGATGTACATCGCGGCGTTTCCGGCGATGAAGTCCTGCTGCGCCTCGTACCAGGTGTACGTGCTCGCAGCATCCGGGGCGTACTGCATGAGCTCGACCCAGTCCTCCGCGGCGGCAATGCCCTCGGGAGAGTTCACACCGGCCTTGCCGTCCACGATGTCCTGCACACCATGGCCGAGCACGAAGGTCGAGAACGGGTTCAGCGTCGGGTACGTTTTGTCTCCTCTGCTGACGAACCCTGAGATCTCTTTGCCGTCGAACGTCTTCCCGTCGAGCTCGGCCGCAGCGGCGACGAGTTCGTCGATGGTCTCCGGCGGCTCGACGCCGAACTCCTCCAGGACGTCGGTGCGGTAGAACAGCGAGTAGCCCTCCTCGTTGACCGGGATGGCCCATAGCTCCCCCTCACCGGCGCCGCCGAACTCCGTCTTGTCCCACCGGAGAGAGTCGATGAGCGCGGGGTAGAAGTCTTCGAAGTCCCAATCGGGCGCCGTCCGTGTGTCGTCGTCGACCCACGGCTGCAGATCCTCGATCCACCCGGCCGCCGCGTACTGGAAGTTCATCGGCTGCGACGTCATGAAGGCGTCGTAGCTTCCCGCGCCGGATTGCAGCTCGGTCAGCAGCTTGACCATGTAGTCGGTTTCGGTGAGCGTCTCGAGGTTGACATCGATTCCGGTCAGCTCTTCGAACTCCGGAACGCGTTCTTTGATCGCGTTGGAGAACGGATGCTCGCTCATCAGCAGGTTGAGTTCTGTGCCCTCGAAGTTCTTCCAGTCGAAACCGTCGAGTTCGGTCTCCGGTCCCTGCGACGATCCGCCGCCTGCGCAACCGGCAAGTAGCGCCATCGTTCCTGCGCCTGCGGTCACGGCGATGATGCGCCGAAGTGCTGTGCTGTGTATCTGGCGTTTCATGAGCTGTCCTCCTTTGGACGGTCGTGCAGGAGTGCGCCGGCTCGGAAGGTGCGCATCTCAGTGCCGTCCACAACAGAACCACGACTGCACATAGGTGTGCTATACCTGCACATATGAGCACAACCCTCGGTGTCGAGCAGCAGGTGCTCCACGCGTACGTCGCGCTGGAGAACCTGGGAGCCGGACGCTCGATCAACGATCTCGCCGACGAGCTGGGGATATCGCGCTTCACCGTGTCGCGCATGGTGAAGCGCGCACGGTCCGATGGGCTGATCGATGTCAGAGCCACCATCGAGTCACCGGTGGATGTGGAGCTGTCCGGTCGCCTGGCAGAGCGTTTCGGGCTTCGCTCGGCGTTCGCCGTGCACACGCCGGGCCCGGACGAGGCGCTGGCGCGGAATGTCATCGCCCGCGTCACGGCGCGCTATCTCGAAGAGAACGCGGTCGATGACGATGTGCTCGGCCTCTCCCCAGGGCGAACCCTCGTCGCGGCTTCTCGACTCGTCAACCGCATGCCCTATGTGGATGTCGTGCAGCTCACGGGCGTCGGCACGGCGCGTACGGAGGACGGTGCAGAATCGGTGACGAATCTGGGCAGGGTCGCCGGCGGCGGCACCTACCCGCTCTACGCGCCGATCATCTCTGAAGTGCCTGCCCATGCCATCACGAGCCATCCCGCCGTTCAGCAGACGATCAGACGCTACGATCACCTGACGAAGGCGGTGATGACGATCGGCGGCTGGCCGGAGTCCTCATTGCTCGCCGAGCTCCTGCAGCAGCTCGGAATGCTCGATGAGCTGATGGATCGCGGCATCGTCGGCGAGATCGGCGGAGTTCTGCTCGACGCAGAGGGCCGCGAGGTCCCTGCGCCTGAGGGGCGCATGGTCGGCATCACCTCGGAGCAGATTCGGCGCACTCCTCTCGCGGTCGGCGTCGGGGGCGGACCCAGCAAGAGCCAGGCAGTGCTCGCCACGCTCCGCTCCGGACTCTGCCACGTCATCATCACAGATGCGGATTCCGCCAGGGCGGCCTTGGCGGCGTAGTGCGCGCAGGACCATACGCCGCGCACGAACGCCGCAGGCCGGTCACCCGTGGAAAGGGGTGACCGGCCTGCGGTGCGAAGCGATCAGTTGAATTCGAGCGGGTGCGATCCGACGCGGCCTGAGCCGTCACCGGGGTCGATCGCGTTGATCTGCTCGATCTCCGTCGCGGTCAGCTCGAAGCCGAACACGTCGAAGTTCTCGGCCATCCGCTCCTTGCGCACCGACTTCGGGAACACGATGAAGCCGCGCTGCAGGTGCCAGCGCAGCACTGCCTGCGCCGGGGTGACGCCGTGCGCCTCGGCGGCAGCCGCCACGGCGGGGTTCTCGAACAGCGGGTACTTGCCCTGGCCGAGCGGGCCCCACGACTCGATCTTCATGCCGTTGGCCTCGGCCCACGTCAGCACGTCCGACTGCTGCAGCGCCGGGTGCAGCTCGATCTGATTCACCGCGGGCACGACGCCGGTGTCGGCGACGAGCCGGTCGAGGTGCTCCGGCAGGTGGTTGGAGACGCCGATCGAACGGGTCAGCCCCGCGTCGCGGATCTCGATCAGCTTCTGCCACGCGTTCGAGTACGTGTCGCGCTCCGGCGTCGGCCAGTGCGTCAGGTAGAGATCGACGTGGTCGAGACCGAGCTTGTCGAGGCTGGACCGGATGGCGTCGTGCGGCTTCTCGCCCTCCTGGTGGTCGTTCCAGAGCTTGGTCGTGACGAAGAGCTCTTCGCGCGGGACGCCGCTGGATGCGATCGCCGCGCCGACGCCCTCCTCGTTGCGGTAGATCGCCGCGGTGTCGATGTGGCGGTAGCCGACCTCGAGCGCCTCGGAGACCGCCTTCTCTGCCTCATCGGCCGGCACCAGGAACACCCCGAAGCCGAGTTGAGGGATGTCGTAGCCGGAATTGAGCTTCACGCTGGGAACAGTCATGCCTCCACCCTATGACCGCGTCACCGGACTGACGCGGGTATTGCGGCATATGATTCCGGCGGCGCAGATCGGCAGGGAAGCCCAGCACGACCCTGCCGCGAGCGCGTCGATCATCCGGAATAGACTGGAGGGCTATGTCCTCCGCCGCGCCCGTCATCGCCTATCCCCCGGAGCTGCCGGTCAGCGCCGCGCGCGACGAGATCGCCGAGGTCGTCCGTTCCCACCAGGTCGTCATCGTCGCCGGCGCCACAGGCAGCGGGAAGACCACACAGCTGCCGAAGATCGCCCTCGAGCTCGGCCGCACCTCGATTGCGCACACGCAGCCGCGCCGCCTCGCAGCCCGCACGATCGCGGAGCGCGTCTCCGAGGAGATGCAGGTGCCGCTCGGCGGCGTCGTCGGGTACAAGGTGCGCTTCACCGATCAGGTCTCCGCAGAGACGCAGATCGCTCTGATGACCGACGGCATCCTGCTCAACGAGGTGCACCGCGATCGGCTGCTCAGCCGCTACGACACGATCATCATCGACGAGGCACACGAGCGCTCACTGAACGTCGACTTCCTGCTGGGGTACCTCAGGCGCATCCTGCCCGAGCGACCCGATCTGAAGGTCATCATCACCTCGGCCACCATCGATCCGGAGTCCTTCGCGGCGCACTTCGCCGACCCGTCGGGCGAGCCCGCCCCTATCGTCGAGGTCTCCGGGCGCACCTATCCCGTCGAGATCCGGTACCGACCCTTCGCACGGAAGGACGACGCCCCTGATGCCGACGACGAGCGGGCGAGCGAGGATCCGGATGTCGACGAGCGGCCGTACGAGGCCGACGACGAGGTGCAGGCGATCGTCGAGGCGCTGCGCGAGCTCGACCGTGAGCCGCCGGGGGACGTGCTGGTGTTCCTGCCAGGTGAGGCGGAGATCCGCGACGCCCGGGATGCGGTGGAGGGAGCGTTCCGCTCCGGTCCCGCGCCCACCGAGGTGCTGCCGCTGTTCGGCAGACTGAGCGCGGCGGAACAGCATCGGGTGTTCGAGAAGTCACGCGTCGCCGGTGTGCGCCGCCGCATCGTGCTCGCCACGAACGTTGCGGAGACGTCGCTGACGGTGCCGGGGATCAAGTACGTCGTCGACGCGGGCACCGCGCGCGTCTCGCGCTACTCGAACCGTGCCAAGGTGCAGCGCCTGCCGATCGAGCCGGTCTCGCAGGCGTCTGCGCAGCAGCGCTCAGGCCGTGCCGGCCGCACCAGCGACGGCATCGCCATCCGGCTCTACGCCCACGACGACTTCGGCAAGCGGCCCGAGTTCACCGATCCGGAGATCCTGCGCACCTCGCTCGCCTCGGTCGTGCTGCAGATGCTGTCGCTCGGGTTCGGCGACATCGCCGAGTTCCCATTCCTCACGCCTCCCGATTCGCGCGGCGTGAAGGCGGCGTTCGACCTGCTGGTCGAGCTCGGCGCCGTGTCGATGGGGCGCGGCGGCGGACCCCGGCTGACGAAGACGGGCCGACGCATCGCGCGGATGCCGATCGATCCACGGTTCGCGCGGATGCTCGTGGAGGCGGGGCGCTCGGGCGTCGCAGACGATGTGCTCGCCATCGTCGCCGGACTGTCGATCCAGGACGTGCGCGAGCGGCCGGAGGAGCAGCGCGAGCAGGCGCAGCAGGCGCATGCGCGGTTCGTCGATCCGACCAGCGATTTCCTCACGCTGCTCAATCTGTGGAACCACCTGCGCGAGAAGCAGCGCGAACTGGGCTCGAGCGCGTTCCGACGGCTCGTGCGCGCCGAGTTCCTCAACTATGTGCGCGTGCGCGAGTGGTTCGACGTGCACAGGCAGCTGCGCTCGCTCACGCGCGACCTCAGCGACGAGCGCGGCCATCGAAACGCTCGCAGCGAGTCGCAGGCCCCTGGTGACGCCGACGGCGCAGCGCCGGATCGACGGGGAGCCTCAGCGGCCGCGGAGGGCGGGCATCCGCGCGGCGACGAGATCCACCGTGCGCTGCTGGCCGGCCTGCTCTCCCAGATCGGTGTGCTCGACGAACGCGAGACGCGCAAGGGCGACCGCGGGCGCGGGGCCGCCTATCGCGGCGCGCGCAACGTGTCGTTCCAGATCTTCCCCGGGTCCGGGTTGAAGAAGGCCAAGCCGAAGGCGGTGATGGCGGCGGAGCTCGTCGAGACCTCGCGCCTGTTCGCACGCACCGTCGCCAGGATCGACCCGGCATGGGCAGAGGACCTCGCTGGCGACCTCGTCAAGCGTCAGGTGTCCGAGCCGCACTGGTCGAAGGATTCCGGCGCCGCTGTCGCATTCGAGAAGGTGACGCTGTACGGCGTCGAGATCGTGCCGCGCCGGCGCATCCGGTTCGCGCGCGTCGACAGGGCTGCCTCGCGCGAGCTGTTCATCCGGCACGCTCTCGTCGAGGGCGAGTGGGATCCGGCTCTGCTGCCGAAGCCCGTGACGAAGTTCGTGCGGCAGAACACCGAGCTGCGCCGGCGGTTGGAGAAGGTCGAGGAGCGCGAACGGCGCCGCGACATCCTCGCGGGCGACGAGGCGGTGTACGGCTTCTACGACCAGCGGGTGCCCGCCGAGATCTTCGACGTGCGCAGCTTCGAGGCGTGGTGGCGCGATGAGCTGAAGACCACGCCCGACCTGCTCACGATGCGGGAGGAGCATCTGCTCGACGACGAGGCGTCCGGCGATGCGCGCGACTTCCCATCGACGTGGCGCCAGGGCGACCAGACGCTCCAGCTCGCGTACCGTTTCGAGCCCGGCGCGCCCGACGACGGCGTCACCGCCGTGATCCCGCTCGCCCTGCTCGCCTCGGTCGAGGACGCGGGCTTCGGCTGGCAGGTGCCTGGGATGCGCTCCGAACTCGTCACCGCCATGCTCAGGGCCCTGCCGAAAGCCATTCGGCGACACGTTGTGCCGGCTGCAGATTGGGCGGAGCGGCTCTCCGCCGAGCTCGCCGGTTCCGGCCCTGAGGACCACGACGGCCTGCCTCCGCAGTCGCTCGCCGCGTCGCTGGCACGGCTCGTGCAGCAGCAGGCGAATCAGCCCGTCACCGCCGACGCGTTCGAGACGGAGCGGGTGCCCGAGCACCTGAAGATGTCGTTCCGCGTCGTCGACGCGCGAGGCCGCGCAGCGGGCTCGGGGCGCGACCTCGGCGCGCTGCAGCGACGTCTGGCATCGAAGGCACGCGATTCCGTGGCCCGCCAGATCGAACGGGGCCCGCGTGCCGATCGCACGGGAGGCAAGGGGCCGGATGCCGTGGCGCAGGCCGCGAGCGCGCCGGCCATCGAGAAGCAGGACCTGACCGATTGGACGTTCGGCGACCTGCCGGATCGGGTGGACCAGAAGGTCGCAGGCGGAGTCGTGCGCGGCTACCCCGCGCTCGTCGACGAGAAGCAGTCCGTCGCGGTGCGGGTCGAGACGACGGCCGAGAGCGCGGCACGACTGACGCGGGCGGGGCTGCGGCGACTCATCCTGCTCACCGTGCCCTCTCCTGTGTCGTACGTGCAGGAGCATCTCACGCAGAACGAGAAGCTCGCCCTGGCCGCGTCACCCTACCCGTCGCCGAAGGCCGTGATCGAGGACTGCCTCGCCGCCGTGGCCGACGAGGCGATCGACCGGCACGGCGAGGTGCGCACTCGTGCGGCGTTCGAGGCGGTGCGCGACGACGTCTCGCGGGGCTCGGTCGACCGCGTGATCGAGACCACGGCGCTGGTCGCGCGCGTCCTCACCGCGGCGCGCAACGCGGAGCGCGCGATCAAGAAGGCGAACTCGATGGCGCTGCTCGGTGCGCTGAACGACGCCCGCGGCCAGCTCGACGCCCTGCTGCCGAAGGGCTTCGTGCTCGCCACGGGGCTGGACCGGCTGCGGCATCTCCCCCGCTACCTCGAGGGCATCCTGGTGCGCCTCGAGACGCTTCCGGATCATCCGGGGCGCGACAGGCAGTGGATGACCGAATACGAGAAGGCGCGGGCCGCCTACGACGAGGCCGGAGGCGAGATCCCGCTGGATGCAGGATCGCCCGAGCACATCGAGCGGGCTCGCTGGATGCTCGAGGAGCTGCGCGTGAGCCTGTTCGCCCAGCGCCTGGGCACAGCAGAGACGATCTCCGTGCAGCGCATCCAGAAGGCGCTGCGGGGCTGACGGCGCCGCACGCGCTGCTCACCGCGGGTGTTCGGCGCGGGGAGGCGGGGGCGGCGCGTCGAGTGCGCGCAGCATCCGCGCGAGCGTCTCGCGCAGCTCGGCGCGACCTGGTTCCGGCAGATCTGTGGTGTACTCGACGCCTTCGGGAATCCACGAGAGGCCGTACATCGTCTCGCGGAAGTCGGCACCGCCGACCTCCCACCGCGTGTGCGACTCCCCCTCGGGCTCTGCACCCTGCCCCCACTGGCCGAAGTGCTCCCGCATCGACGCGAACGGGAGCTCCATCACGACCTCCGCCTCGACCGGCTGCCGCACCCACGATCGCGCCACCAGGATGAATTCGTCGATCTCCTCCGGCGTCAGCGGTCTCGGTGTGAACAGCACGCGGGTGTGCTCGACCTCCCCGAGCCGATCGACTCGGAAGGTGCGCCAGTCGTCCTTGTCGAGATCCCAGCACAGCAGGTACCAGTGGCGCTCAGCCGGCGCGAGCGCGTGCGGCTCGACCCGTCGTCGCGTGACCTCGCCCGAGGCCGCCGTGTAGGTGAAGCGCACCCGCTCGTGATCCCGGCACGCCAGCGCCAGCTCGCCGAGCACGGCGCCCGACACCGGCGCCCCCGAGCGGAGACCTGCGGGCTGCACCGCTTCGGCGAGCGCGTTCACGCGCCGGCGCAGCGGAGCCGGCAGCACCTGCTCGAGCTTCGCCAGCGCCGTGATGGTCGTCTCGGGGCCGCTCACCAGCCGCCCACTCGCGGCGACGCGCAGCCCGATGGCCATCGCCACCGCCTCTTCGTCGGTGAGCAGCAGCGGCGGCACCGCGCTGCCGGCTTCGAGGCGATATCCGCCGGCCGCGCCGGGCGCCGACTCGATGCGGTAGCCGAGATCGCGCAGCCGCTCCACATCGCGTCGCACGGTGCGCTCGGTCACACCCAGACGCTGCGCCAGCTCGGTTCCCGGCCAGTGCCGGTGGGTCTGCAGCAGATTCAGAAGCGAAAGGGCTCGCGTCGTCGTGTCGGCCATATCGCCATGATGCCCGATGATGAGGACCGAATCTGTCCGCATTCAGTTCTAACCTCACTGTCATGCCGAACGAACCGATCATCGAAGCCCACGAACTCACCAAACGCTTCACCGTCAAGAAGAAGACCGTCGAGGCGGTCACCGGCCTCACCTTCGAGGTGGCCCGCGGCGAACTCGTCGCGTTCCTCGGCCCCAACGGAGCAGGCAAATCCACCAGCCTGCGCATGCTCACGACCCTGGAGGCACCGACATCCGGCACCGCCCGTGTGGTCGGCTTCGACGTGCGGCAGCGCTCCGCCGACGTTCGCGCGCGCATCGGCTATGTCGGGCAGCTCACCAGCGGCAGCTTCGCGCAGCGCGCCCGCGACGAACTGCTCAGTCAGGGCGCCTTCTACGGCATGTCCAAGCCTGCGTCCCGCGCGCGAGCCGACGAGCTCGTCGAATCGCTCGGGCTGGCGAGCTTCGCGAACCAGTCGGTGCAGCAGCTCTCCGGCGGCCAGAAGCGCCGCCTCGACATCGCACTCGGGCTCATGCACTCGCCCCCGCTGCTCTTCCTCGACGAACCGTCGACGGGTCTCGATCCGCTCAGCCGCGCGAATCTCTGGCAGCACATCCTCGACCTGCGCGCACAGCACGGCACGACGATCTTCGTCACCACGCACTATCTGGAGGAGGCCGACCGCTTCGCCGAACGCGTGATGGTGATGGACAAGGGGCGGGTCATCGCCGACGACACGGCCGCACGGCTCAAGGCGAACCTCACCGGCGACCTGATCACCCTCGGGTTCGGCAGCGAAGCGGATGCCTCGGCGGCCGTCTCGGTCGTACAGCAGCTCGCCGGCCGCGCGGTGCGGCGCGAAGCGACCACGACCATCGCCCTGACGGCACCGCACGGCGACGCCCTGCTCCCGCAGGCCGTGCGCGCGCTCGACGCAGCAGGCATCCGGGTGGAGCGGGCGACCGGCGTTCCGCCCACCCTCGACGACGTCTTCCTCGCCCTCACCGGCCGCACCCTGCGCGAGGCGGGCGAAGGCGAATCGATGGACCACGACCGACAGGACGCCTCCGCCGAGGAGCCCGTCACAGAAGGAGCGCAGCGATGACCGCCCAGACCCGGACGACGCAGGCCGATACCAGCGTGCGCACGAACCTCGCACGTGATACCTGGAACGTTCTCACCCGGGAATTGAAGCCCGTCCTGCGCGACCCGTTCTCGCTGATCTTCAGCCTGGTGCAGCCGCTCGTGTTCCTGGGGCTGTTCGCGCCGCTCCTGATCGGACAGTCGGGGCAGCCGGCAGCCGAGACCCTGGAGTGGTTCGTGCCTGGCGTGCTCGTGATGATCGTGCTCTTCGGCACGGGAGCGACCGGGTCGAATCTTCAGTACGAGATGATGACCGGCTCGCATGAGCGCACCCTGGTCGCACCCCTCGCGCGCTCGTCGCTGCTCGTGGGCCGCGCGCTCAAGGAGATCGCGCCCATCGTGGTGCAGGCGCTTGTCGTGGTCGTCATCGCGCTGCCGTTCGGCGTCTCGATCGACGTGCTCGGGCTCATGATCGGCCTCGCCCTGCTGGCCGTGTTCGGCATCGGTCTCGGCTCGTTGTCGTACGCGCTCGCGCTGCAGACGAAGGACCGCGAGTGGCTGTTCTGGGGCGTGCAGCAGACGCTGCTGTTCCCGCTGCTGATCCTGTCCGGCATACTCCTGCCGCTGGACGAGGGACCGGCGTGGATGCGAGCGGTCGCCGTCGTCAACCCGGTGAACTGGGTCGTCAGGGCGGAGCGCGCGCTGATCGCCGGTGAGATCGCCACGGCTCCGGTGCTGTGGGGCTGCGTCGCGGCGCTCGCTCTGGCCGCGGTCGGCCTGCTCGTCGGCGTGCGCGCCATGCGCAGGAGCAGCTGAGCGACGACCCGCACGGCAGCGGATCGTCACGGCGCGCGGACTGATTCGGTCCGCGCGCCGCACGCCGTTCCGGCGGCCCGACACGAGCGCGTGCACGGTATGGGCGACCACGAGGCGAAGGCCGTCGCCGAGATGTCGTACAGTCCGTCGAAGTGGGAGGTCAGTACGATCGGAGATACCCCCAATCGATCGGATCCATGGTGCCCCCTGCCCTGCTGCGCCGCCGCAATGCGCTCTTCGTACTGTTCGCGCTTCCGGGCGTGGGCATCTCGTCGTGGGTCACGCGCACCCCCGACGTACGAGACCTGCTCGAAGCCTCGACCGCACAGATGGGATTCATCCTGTTCGGCCTGTCGATCGGGTCGATGATCGGCATCCTGTCGTCGGGACCGCTCGTCGCCCGCCTCGGAACGCGCACCGTCATCGCGCTCGGCACGGTCAGCGTCGCCGCCGGAGTCGCACTCGTCGGCATCGGCGCCGCACTCGGCCACGACCCGCTCGTCGGCATCGGCCTCGGTCTGTTCGGACTCGGGATGGGCGGAGGCGAGATCGCGCTCAACGTCGACGGCGCGGAGGTCGAGAAGTCGTTGGGCAAGGCCTTCCTGCCGCTCGTGCATGGCTTCTTCAGTCTCGGCACGGTGCTGGGCGCCGTCGTCGGCATGATGCTGACGGCGACCGAATTTCCGGTCGCGATCCATCTCGGCACCGTCGGCATCGTCGTGCTGGTCGCCCTCGCCGCATCGATCAGGTTCATCCCGAACGGCGTCGGTCGAACGATCTCCGCCGAGGCGACTGAGCACGTTCCCCCTCGCCGCCCCGTCTGGCGCGATGGGAACCTCCTTCTGATCGGCGTCATCATCCTCGCCCTCGCCATGGCGGAGGGCACGGCGAACGACTGGCTGCCGCTCGTGATGGTCGACGGGCACGGGTTCGACGCCGAGCTCGGCTCGGCGATGTACGCGGTCTTCGCGGCGTCGATGACGCTCGGCAGGTTCATCGGCGGCGGGTTCGTCGATCGCTTCGGCCGCGTCGCCGTGCTCGCCGCCAGCTCGATCCTCGGCGCCACGGGGATCGCCGTCGTCATCTTCGTCGATCACCAGCTCGCCGCAGGCGCTGCGGTCGTGCTGTGGGGTCTGGGAGCCTCACTGGGGTTCCCTGTCGCGCTCTCCGCCGCGGGCGACGGCGGCGAGAACACGGCCGGTCGCGTGGCCTTCGCCGCGACGATCGGGTACGTGGCCTTCCTCGTCGGCCCGCCGATGCTCGGGCTGATCGGCGAGGAGTTCGGACTCAGGCGAGCGCTCATCGTCGTGCTGGGGCTGGTCGCAATCGCCGTCTTCTTCGCACCGGCTGCGCGCCCGCGCCGCACTCGCACGGTCTCCGCGGCCGCGTAGCCGCACAACCGCAGCGGCAGCGGAGGCCATGGGCCGCGCACTGCCGTGAACGGCGTCGTTCATCCTGCCGATGGGAAACGTCCACGACGCTCAGGTATCTTGAAGTCGAGAGAATCTCACACGTCGAGACTCGACCCCGGCATATCCCCGATCACTGGAGCGCCACGCGTATGTCCACCATCATCTACACCCACACCGACGAGGCGCCGCTGCTGGCGACCTACTCGCTGCTGCCGATCATCGAAGCGTACGCGAAGAAGGCCGGAGTGGAGTTCGAGACCCGCGACATCTCGCTCGCCGGTCGCATCATCGCGCAGTTCCCCGAGCGTCTCACGGAACAGCAGCGCATCGGCGACGCGCTCGCGGAGCTCGGCGAACTCGCCGACGACCCTACGGCGAACATCATCAAGCTGCCGAACATCTCGGCCTCCGCCCCGCAGCTGAAGGCCGCGATCGCCGAGCTGCAGGCCGCAGGCTTCGACCTGCCCGACCTGCCGGAGGACCCGCAGACCGAAGACGAGCGCGACGTCGCCGCACGCTACGACCGTGTCATGGGATCGGCGGTGAACCCCGTGCTGCGCCAGGGCAACAGCGACCGCCGCGCACCGGGCGCTGTGAAGTCTTATGCGAAGGCGCACCCGCACCGGATGGGCGCGTGGAGCGCGGACAGCAGGACGCGCGTGGCGACGATGGGCCGCGATGACTTCTTCTCGAACGAGAAGTCGTACGTCTCCCCCGCCGCCGACACGCTCCGGATCGAGCACGTCGCAGAAGACGGCACGGTCACGGTGCTCAAGGACACACTGCCGGTGCTCGCCGGCGAGGTCATCGACGCGACGTTCATGAACGTCGCCGCGCTCGACGCGTTCCTCGCCGAGCAGGTCGAGACGGCGAAGGCGGACGGCGTGCTGTTCTCCGCACATCTGAAGGCCACCATGATGAAGGTCAGCGACCCCATCCTGTTCGGCCACGTCGTCGAAGCGTACTTCGCGTCCGTGTTCGCCGAGCACGGCGAGGCGCTCGCCGCGGCCGGTCTGCGCGCCCGCGACGGGCTCGGCTCGATCTTCGCCGGGCTCGAGGATGTGCAGGGCGGCGCGGAGATCAGAGCTGCGTTCGAGGCGCGGATGTCGGACGGCCCCGAGCTCGCAATGGTCAACAGCGACAAGGGCATCACAGGGCTGCACGTGCCGAGCGATGTCATCATCGACGCGTCGATGCCGGCGATGATCCGCGGCGGCGGCAAGATGTGGGGCCCCGACGGCAACGAGGCCGAGACCCTCGCCGTCATCCCCGATTCCTCCTACGCGGGCGTCTACCAGGCCGCGATCGACGACTGCAAGGCCAACGGCGCGCTCGACCCGACCACGATGGGCACCGTGCCGAATGTCGGCCTGATGGCGCAGAAGGCCGAGGAGTACGGCTCGCACGACAAGACGTTCGAGCTCGCCTCAGCCGGAATCGTGCGCATCGTGACCGCGACGGGCGACGTCGTGATCAGCCACGAGGTCGCTGCCGGCGACGTCTGGCGTGCCTGCCAGACGAAGGACGCCCCGATCCGCGACTGGGTGAAGCTCGCCGTCACGCGTGCGCGCCTGTCGAACACCCCTGCGGTGTTCTGGCTCGACGAGAACCGCGCCCACGACGCCAACCTGATCGCCAAGATCGATCAGTACCTGCCGGAGCTCGACACGGACGGCCTGGACATCCGGATCATGGCGCCGGCCGAGGCGACGACGTTCTCGCTCGAGCGGATCCGCCAGGGTCTCGACACCATCTCGGTCACGGGCAACGTGCTGCGCGATTACAACACCGATCTCTTCCCGATCCTCGAGGTCGGCACGTCGGCGAAGATGCTGTCGATCGTGCCGCTGATGGCGGGCGGCGGGCTGTTCGAGACAGGTGCGGGCGGCTCTGCGCCGAAGCACGTGCAGCAGCTCGTCGAGCAGGACTACCTGCGCTGGGACTCGCTCGGCGAGTTCTTCGCACTGGCGGCCTCCTTCGAGCACCTCGCCCAGTCGACGGACAACGCGAAGGCGCAGATCCTCGCCGACACGCTCGACGCGGCAACGGCCTCGTTCCTCGAGAACGACCGCTCGCCCGGCCGCAAGCTCGGCACGATCGACAACCGCGGCTCGCACTTCTATCTCGCGCTCTACTGGGCGCAGGAGCTGGGCAGGCAGACGGATGACGCAGGGCTCGCCGCCGCGTTCGCGCCGCTCGCGGAGTCGCTCTCGGCGAATGAGCAGACGATCGTCGACGAGCTCGTCGCCGTGCAGGGGAACCCGACCGACATCGGCGGCTACTACCGTCCGGACGATGCGAAGGCCACGGCCGCGATGCGCCCTTCCGCCACGCTGAACGCCGCGATCGACGGGTTCTGAGCCCGCAACCGTCCCCACCGGCCCATCCGGTGCCCCTCCGCGGGCGTTCCGGGTGGGCCGGTCCCGTTCCTGCCGCAGTCCCCGACACGATGCAGTCGACGCCGCCGCCGCGCGGCCTCGCCCGGAGTTCCTCACGACGACATCCGGCACATCAGCAGATCGACTGCGTCATGCACTGCGGGTCGGTAGGCTCGGTGCCATGACTCAGGCGGTGCAGTACTCACAGGTCGGCGGCCCAGAAGTTCTCGTGGTCAACGAGGTTCCGGATCCGGTGGCAAGGCCGGGCGAGGTCACCATCAGGGTGACGGCAGCCGGCGTGAACCCGATCGACGCGAAGCTGCGCGCAGGGGTGCGCCCTTCCGGCCCGTTCGACGGCCCGCGCGGCGTCGGTGCAGACGGTGCAGGTCACATCACCTCCGTCGGCGACGGCGTCGACGGGTTCCGCGTCGGCGATCCCGTCGCGTTCGGATGGGCGGCCGGCGCGTACGCGACGGATGTCGCCGTCGCCGCGGCGAAGGTCGCTGTGCGACCGGCGGGCGTCACGGCGTCGCAGGGAGCGGCGCTGGGCATCCCTGCCGGCACCGCCTATCAGGGCGTGCGCTCCCTCGGAGTGCGCGGCGACGACACCCTGCTCATCCACGGCGGCTCCGGCGCTGTGGGGCAGGCGGCGATCCAGTTCGCGGCCGCCTCTGGGGCGCGCGTGATCGCCACATGCAGCGAGCGGCGCGCCGACCGCGTGGCCGCGCTCGGCGCGATTCCGGTGCGCTACGGCGACGGTCTCGTCGAGCGCGTGCGGGAGATCGGCGAGGTCACCGCGATCTTCGACTGCTTCGGTTCGGATGAGGCTCTGGCCCAGTCGCTCGAGCTGCTCGCCGATGGTTCCAGGATCGCGACGATCGTCTCCGGTGCGAAGGCGGCAGGTCTCGGCATCCGGGCGTTCAGCGGCGGCTCCCCCGAGCCGCTCACCGATCAGCAGCTCACGTGGCGCGCCGAGGCGCTCCCCGTCGCGCTGGCGCTGCTGGCGGCCGGCGCGTTCAGCGTCGAGCTCGGCGAGCCCTTCGAGCTCACGGCCGCCGCCGACGCGCACCGCGCCCTCGACGCCGGCGCCGCTGGCAAACTCCTCATCACTCCCTGAGCGCCGTCCGGCGGGCATCCGGCGTGTTTCCGTCCGTGACGGACAGTTGGGGGTTCGTACGGGCGGTTGAGAGGATGATCCCGTGAGCACCGAGGATTCGTCGCACCTGCCAGCCGGTTTCGTCACCGATCAGCTGGGCGCCGGCTACGTGCCGGGCGCCGTCGCGCAGCAGACGGTCGCCGTGCCGATCCATCAGAGCTCGGCCTACCAGTTCCGCAGCCTGCGCGAGGCGCGCGACAGGTTCGCCCTGCGTGAGAAGGGCTTCATCTACAGCCGCAACGCGCACCCGACGCAGGCGGTCCTCGAACAGCGCGTCGCGGCGCTCGAGGGCGGTGTCTCTGCCGCTGCGACGGGCTCGGGCCAGGCGGCGACGGCCGTCGCCGTACTCGCCCTCGCGGGCCGCGGCGGCCACGTCGTCTCGTCGAACCAGCTCTACGGCGGCACCATCGATCTGTTCGGCGACACCTTCGCCGACTTCGGCATCGAGGTGACGTTCGTCGACCAGGACGACCTCGACGCGTGGCGCGCCGCGGTGCGCCCCGAGACTCGGGCCTTCTTCGCCGAAGGCGTGGCGAACCCGGTCGCCCAGGTGCTCGATATGCCTGCCGTCGCCGAGATCGCCCACGCGGCAGGGGTGCCGCTGGTCGTCGACAGCACCGTGGCCACGCCTGCGCTGCAGCGCCCCAAGGAACTCGGCGCCGATGTCGTGGTGCACTCGGCCACGAAGTTCCTCTGCGGACACGGCACCTCTCTCGGCGGCGTCGTCGTCGACCTCGGCACGTTCGACTTCGGCGCGGAGCCCGAGAAGTGGCCGTACCTGACCGAGCCGCACTTCCGCTTCGGCGGCGTGCCCCTGTGGCAGGCGTTCGGACGGGAGGCGGCGCTCACGACGCTGATCAAGTCGAAGTACGTCGCCGATCTCGGGCCGGCGATCAGCCCGTTCAACGCCTTCCAGATCCTGTCGGGCATCGAGACGCTGAATCTGCGCGTCGCCCGGCATGCATCATCCGGTCTCGCCGTCGCCGAGTATCTTGCGTCCCACTCCGCTGTCGCCGCTGTGCATCATCCGGGGCTCGAAGACAACCCGTGGCACGAACTGGCAGAGCGGCACCTGCCGGCCGGATCCCCCAGCGTCTTCGCGTTCGACCTCGCAGGCACGGGCGACGATGAAGCGGACTATGCGCGCGTCGAGCGCGTCATCGATGCGCTGAAGGTCGTCCGGATCGTGGCGAACATCGGCGACGCACGCACGCTCGCCTGCCATCCGGCGACGATGACCCACAACCATCTGACGCGCACCCAGCTCGCGTCCGCCGGCATCTCGTTCGCGACGATCCGGCTCTCGGTCGGGCTCGAAGAACCGTCAGAGCTCATCGCCGACCTGCAGCAGGCGCTGGCCGCCGTCTGACGACTCCGACTGCCCTCTGAGCACGCGTTCGGCGCCGGGCCCAGTACGCTGGACGCCATGAGCGGACTTCGATGGGGCATTCTCGCCACTGGCAGCATCTCGCGGATGTTCGCGGCCGACCTGCGCACAGCAGGGCTCGACCTGCGCGCCGTGGGATCGCGATCCGTCGAGGGGGCGATCGCGTTCGCCCGCGACTTCGACATCGCGAATGCGCACGGCTCGTACGAAGCCCTCGCGGCCGATCCGGGCGTCGACATCATCTACGTGGGCACACCGCACCCGATGCATCTCGAGAACGCGGAGCTGGCGCTGCGAGGCGGCAAGCACGTCATCGTCGAGAAGCCGTTCACCCTCAACCGTTCCGAGGCGGAGACGCTGCGCGATCTCGCGGCCGAACGCGGGCTGGTCGTCACCGAGGCGATGTGGACGCGCTACCTGCCGCACATGGTGCGCATCCGCGAGATCATCGGCTCCGGGGCCCTCGGTGAGATCCGGGGCGTGTTCGCCGACCACACCCAGAAGCTCCCGGATGACCCTGCGCACCGCATCAACGCGCTCGAACTGGGAGGGGGCGCACTGCTCGACCTCGGCATCTACCCGATCTCGTTCGCGTGGGACATCCTCGGCGCTCCGGATTCCATCAAGGCGACGGCGCGGTTCGGCGAGACCGGCGCCGACACCGAGGTCGCAACGGTGATGCAGCACCCATCCGGCGCGATCTCCACGACCCTGTCCTCCTCGCGCGCCGCAGGCCCGTCGACGGCGAGCATCGTCGGCACGAAGGGCCGCATCGACATCGACGGCGCGTTCTACACCGCCACGTCGTTCCGTCACATCAGTTCGGACAGAACCGTGATCGAGAGCTACTCCTCCAGCTACGACGGACGCGGCATGCAGTTCCAGGCGCTCGCGGCCGAACAGCGCGCCGCAGCAGGCGACCTCGCAGGCGATGTGCTCCCCATCGACGAGACGGTCGCGATCATGGGCGCCCTCGACGACATCCGGGCCCAGATCGGCCTGCGCTACCCCACAGAAACCCTCTGACACCCGCAACTCTTCATTTCTGGCACATCTCCGGTGGTGTGCCCACCCGGAGATGTGCCAGAAATGAAGAGTAGTCCCGGACCTGGAAGGCACCGGGCGGGGGCTAGGCTCGGGACATGGCTGATCCTCGCGTTGCGGTGTACCTCGACTTCGACAACATCGTGATGAGTTGGTACGACCGGGTGCACGGGCGCAACTCGTATTCGAGGGACCGCGCGAAGATCGCCGATGACCCCACGGACGCGGAGATCGTCGAGCGACTGCAGCTGGCGACGATCGACGTCGGCGCGATCATCGACTACGCCGCGTCTTTCGGCACACTCGTGCTCACGCGGGCGTACGCCGACTGGTCGTCTCCGGTCAACGCCGACTACCGGCAGCAGCTCGTGGCCCGCGCGGTCGACCTGGTGCAGCTGTTCCCCGCGGCGGCGTACGCGAAGAACGGCGCTGACATCCGGCTCGCGGTCGACGCCGTCGAGGACATGTTCCGACTGCCCGACCTCACGCACGTCGTGATCGTCGGCGGCGACAGCGACTATGTTCCGCTCGCGCAGCGCGTCAGGCGGCTCGGGCGCCACGTCGTCGGCGTCGGCGTGGCCGGCTCCACGGCGAAGTCGCTGGCAGCCGCATGCGACGAGTTCGACGCATACGACACGCTGCCAGGGGTGACCGTTCCCGAGAAGCCGGTCCGCAAGCGCCCCGCGGCGAAGAGCGAAGAGGTGAAGCCGGATGCCGCGGTCGAGGAGACGAAGCCGAAGCGCCGGCGCCGCAAGCTGCCGGAGGAGCCTGAGCCGGATCCGATCGAATCGGCGACCAAACTGCTCCAGCGCGCCCTCGAACTGGGCGGCCGCGACAACAACGACGACGCGGAGTGGCTGCATGCCTCAGCCGTGAAGCAGCACATGCGCAGGATGGACCCGTCCTTCAGTGAGAAGGGCCTCGGCTTCCGATCGTTCAACGCGTTCCTCCGCGCGCGCGACGACATCGCCGAGCTGTCCGAGCTGGGCCACGAGCGGCTGGTGCGTCTGAAAGAGTAGCCGCAGGGCTCACGTGGCCGTATCGAGGGCCGGCATCCGGGTAGGCTTGGGAGCCATGAGCCTAGTTGCAGGTGTGGACTCCTCGACGCAGAGTTGCAAGCTGATCATCCGCGACCTCGAGACCGGCACGGTGGTCCGCCAGGGGCGGGCCTCCCATCCGGATGGGACCGAGGTCGACCCGCAGGCGTGGTGGGACGCGTTCCTGACCGCACTCGAGCAGGCCGGCGGCCTCGACGACGTCGAGGCCGTGGCCGTGGGCGGTCAGCAGCACGGCATGGTCGCGCTCGACGAGGACGGCCGCGTCATCCGGCAGGCACTGCTCTGGAACGACACCCGCTCGGCCGGCGCCGCGGAGGATCTCATCGCCGAGGTCGGTCGCGACGAGTATGCGGCGCGCACGTCGCTGGTGCCCGTTGCGTCTTTCACAGCGACGAAGCTGCGCTGGCTGGCGGACAACGAGCCGGACAACGCGGCCCGGATCGCCGCCGTTGCGCTCCCCCACGACTGGCTGACGTGGCGCCTGCGCGGATACGGGCCAGCCGATGAGTCGGAACTCGGCCCCGTGCTGAGCGAGCTCGTCACCGACCGTTCGGAGGCGAGCGGGACCGCCTACTTCGATCCTGTATCCGGGGAGTACGACCGCGATCTGCTCTCGCGCGCGCTGCGCCGCGACGCCGCCGGCGTGGTTCTCCCCCGCGTGCTCGCACCGGACGAATCGGTGGCAGGGCCCCACGGCATGCGCGTCGCCCCGGGAGCCGGAGACAACGCCGCCGCCGCCCTCGGCCTCGGCGCCGGTGCGGGAGACGTGGTCGTCTCGATCGGGACTTCAGGCACCGTGATCGCCGTCACCGACGTGGCCGTCCGCGATGAGTCGGGAACTGTGGCGGGCTTCGCGGATGCCAGCGGAAGGTACCTGCCGCTGGTGACGACGATCAACGCCGCTCGAGTGCTCGACGCGACCGCGCGTCTGCTGGGCGTCGACCATGCGGAGCTGGCACGCCTCGCCCTCGCCGCAGAACCGGGCTCGAACGGCCTCGTGCTGCAGCCGTGGTTCGAGGGCGAGCGCACGCCGAATCTGCCGAACGCTACGGCGACGCTGTTCGGCATGACGCTCGCGTCGACGACGCGCGAGAACCTGGCCCGCGCCGCCATCGAGGGCGTGCTGTGCGGCCTCGCCGAGGGGCTCGACGCCGTGCGCAGGCACGGGGTCACCGCAGAGCGGATCCTGCTGATCGGCGGTGCTGCCCAGAACGACGCCGTCGCGGCGATCGCCGCTCAGGTGTTCGATGCCCCCGTCACGCGCCCCGAGCCAGGCGAGTACGTCGCCACCGGCGCTGCGCTGCAGGCGGCGTGGGCGCTGACCGGCGAGCGCCCGTCATGGCCCGTGCGTCTGCTCGCCGACCCCGCCAGCGACCCCCGACCGGTCATCCGCGACCAGTACACCGCCCACCGTTCCTGACCCTGCCAAGGCTGCCGAGATGCGCACCTATCACCGAGATGCGCTGATCCTGACCCGCTCTCGTCGCAGAAGTGCGCATCTCGGCGGCCGCGTCAGAGCTCCTCAGCGAGCGCGATGATGAAGCCCTCCGGGGCGCGCAGGTAGCACATCCGGTGCGAGGCCTGGTACTGCTCCACCGAGCGCAGCAGCTGGGCCCCTCTGGCGCGCAGCCGCGCGACGGTGTCGTCGATGTCATCGACGGCGAACATCATCCGGTGCAGTCCTAGCGTGTTCACCTGCGGCTCAGACGGCGTCGGCTTGATGACGTCCGGATGTTCGAAACGGGTGATCTCGACGGCTGCGCCGCCGCCTGGGGCACGCATCATGGCGATCTCGCAGCGCGCCTCGTCGACTCCGATCACGCCCTCGACCCAGGCGCCCTCGACGTGGCCGCGCCCCTCCAGCTCGAGACCGAGCTCTGCGAAGAACTCGATGGCCGCATCCAGGTCCGCGACGATGACGGCGACGTTGTCCATCCGCTTCACACTCATGAGCGTTGAGAGTACCCCGGTTCGCCGACGCAGGTATGCCTTTCAGGCGCCCGCCCCTGCTATGCGGCGGCGAGGAGCTGCGCCATCCAATCGGCGTAGCCGGGCTCCACCTCGAGCACGACACGGTGACGTGCGCCCGGCACGTCTGGCCAGCCTCGGTAGATGCCGCGCAGATCGGCGATGGTCTGGCCGCGGCCGGGCCCGTCTGTGGTGTCGACCATCATCGGCACGGCCGGGGCCGTGCGCACGACAGCTTTTCCGCACGCCACGCCGAGGGCGAGCGCGTCGTGGTTGCCTGCGCAGCGGCGGCCCGTCTCGCCGAGATAGAAGTCGAAGTAGTAGTCGAGGATGTCGGAGCAGAACCGCCCGATGTCGCCCCCGGCGGAGAGCGCCTCACGGTGCTGCTCGGTCAGCATGTCGCGCATCGTCACGTCGAGCCCGACGAACGTGCACGACCACGCCGCGTCGATCACGCGCTGCGCCGCCTCCGGATCGTTGACGATGTTCGCCTCGGCGACCGGCGTCGCATTGCCCGGCGCGAGGAAGGCCCCGCCCATGATCGTCACTTCCGGCACCCGCTCCGGCAGCGTCGGATCGGCCTCCAGCGCCAGCGCGAGGTTCGTCAACGGCCCCACTGCAACGATGTGCAGATCGCCCGGATGCTCGTGACTGAGCCGCAGGATCATCTCCACGGCCGTCTCCGCTGTCGGCGACGGCACCGCTCCGGCGTCGCCGAATCCGCCCAGCCCGTCGGCGCCGTGCACGTGAGCGGCGTATCCAGGCGTGCCGCCCCGCAGCGGTCGCGCGGCACCCCGTGCGACCGGAACGCCGTCGAGTTCGGCCAACTCGAGCAGCGTCGCCGTGTTGCGGGCAGCCGTATCGACGTCGACATTGCCCCACGTCGTGGTGCAGGCGACCAGGTCGACCCGGATGGAGACCGCCGCGGTCAGAATGGCGAGGGCGTCGTCAATGCCCGTGTCGACGTCGAGCAGGATCTTCCGATTCACCGACCCATCCTACGCAGTGCGCGCCCCACCCGACCCACGCCGAGCGCCTACGTTCTTCGCGAGTGCCTACGATATTTCGTAGGCACTCGCGAAATTCGTAGGCACTCGCGGTGGAACGTCACGCGATGGCCGCGGCCCGCGCGGCGCGGGCGTGCCAGCGTCCGTCGGCGTGCTCGATCCGGATCGGATAGTCGAAGCAGGCGCTGACCAGGTCGGTCGTCAGGGTCTCAGCTGCGGCGCCGGCGGCCAGCACCTCGCCGTTGCGGATCAGCATCGCGTGGGTCGTGGACTCCGGGAGCTCCTCGAGGTGGTGGGTGACGAGCACGGTCGCCAGATCCGGATGCGTGTGATGCAGGTGGTCGACGGTCTCCAGCAGCTGCTCGCGAGCTGCGACGTCGAGGCCCGTCGACGGCTCGTCGAGCAGCAGCAGCGGCGGGTCCATCAGGAGGGCACGGGCGATGAGGGCTCTGCCCCGCTCCCCCTGCGACATCGTCGGCCAGATCGCACCATCCAGACCGGCAAGGCCGAGCAGCTCGATGAGATGATCAGCACGCTCGACCAGCTCGGCATCCGGCCGCCATCTGTTCATCAGCTCCGCCGTCCCCGTCGCGCCGGTGAGCACCACGTCCCTGACGCTGAGCGGCGACCGGATCGGGCAGCGCGGGTTCACGTGCCCGATCGACTCCCGGAGCCTGCGGATCTCGACCCGACCGAGCCTGTGCCCCAGCACTTCCACGCTGCCGTGCGTCGGGTGCTGCTCGGCGCCGCACATGCTGAGGATCGTGCTCTTGCCCGCACCGTTGGGGCCGATCAGCGCCCAGTGCTCGCCGGCGCGAACGGTGAGATCGATTCCGGCCAGGATCTGTCGCCCGCCGCGCACGACGTCGACGCCGTCCAGTCGCAGAATCTGGGTCACGCCACCATTCCTGTTCTCGCGATCGACCGGTTCGCGGCGACCATCACCGCGGCAAGACTCGCCGACAGCACGGAGCCGTCACGCCCGGCCGCCCATCCGGTCTCGCCGTGCCCACGGTACTCGATCGCCGTCAGCGCATCGCTGCCGCTGCCTGCGCGCACGCTGGTCTGGTGCAGTTCCAGGATCTCGATCTCGACGCCCAGTTCGTACAGCGCCGCGGTCAGAGCCTCGACCGGGCCGACATCGCTGTGCTCGCTGATGCGTTCGGTCCCGCCCGCGCTCAACGCGATCCGCACGCGCGAGCGTCCGCCGACCTCACTGGTGTCGATTCCGGTGAGTGCGATCGCCTCGTCCGCCACCAGATACGCCTCCTCGAAGATCCGCCACAGGTCGGCTGCGGCGACCTCGTCGCCCGTCGCGTCGGTGCGGCGCTGCACGTGGCGGGCCGCGTCGATCTGCAGCCTTCGCGGCAGTTCGACGCCGTACTCCGCCTCGAGCAGGTAGGAGACCCCGCCCTTGCCCGACTGGGAGTTCACCCGGATGACGGCGTCGTAGCTGCGCCCGATGTCGGCCGGATCGATGGGCAGGTAGGGCACCCGCCATTCGATCTCGCTCTCGCCTCGTCCCTCGGCCTCCGCCCTGGCACGGTGCTCGGCGAAACCCTTCCGGATGGCGTCCTGATGCGTGCCGCTGAACGCGGTGTGCACGAGATCGCCGACGTAGGGGTGGCGCGGGTGCACCTCGATCCGGTTGCAGTACTCGACCGTGCGGCGGATCTGATCGATGTCGGAGAAGTCGATCATCGGGTCGATTCCCTGCGCGTGCAGGTTGAGGGCGAGCGTTGCGATGTCGACGTTGCCCGTGCGCTCACCGTTGCCGAAGATGCACCCCTCGACGCGCTGCGCGCCCGCAAGCACCGCCAGCTCGGCGCACGCGATGCCGGTGCCGCGGTCGTTGTGCGGATGCACCGACAGGATCACGCCGTCACGTCTGGCGAGGTTCCTGTGCATGTACTCGATCTGATCCGCGTACACGTTCGGCGTCGCGATCTCCACCGTGGCGGGCAGGTTCAGGATGACCGGCCGCTCGGGGCTCGCGCCCCACAGCTCGGTCATCGCATCGCACACCTCGAGCGCGTAGTCGGGTTCGGTGAGGTTGAACACCTCAGGGCTGAACTCGAAGCGCACGTCGGGCATGTCTCCGGCCAGCCGGAGCACGTCGCGCCCGCCGTCCAGGATGAGCTGCTTCAGCTGCTCCCGATCCCGTCCCAGAACCAGATCTCGCCAGATCGGTGCCGTCGCGGCGTACATGTGGATCACCACCGGGTTCCGGATGCCGGCGATCGACGCCACCGTGCGCTCGATCAGATCGCCCCGCGCCGGAGTGAACACCACGATGGTCACGTCATCCGGCGCGATGTCGCTCTCGGCGATCAGCCGGACGAAGTCGAAGTCGGTCTGCGAGGCGGAGGGGTAGCCGACCTCGATCTCCTTGTAGCCCATCGTCACCATGAGCTCGAAGAAGCGGCGTTTCCGTTCGGAATCCATCGGTTCGGCGAGTGCCTGGTTTCCGTCGCGCAGGTCGACGGGCACCCACAGCGGAGCGGCGGTGAGCCGACGGTTCGGCCACTCGCGATCGGTGGGGGGCACGTCCACTCTGGTATGGGCGTCTCGGTAGCGGGACGACGGCATCTGGGAGCCGCGCTGACGGTTCCAGGTCGGTGCGTGGGCAGACACAGGGCCCGAGGGCGTGGCGATGTGCGGGAATGCGGTGTTCACGAGGAGTTCTTTCTGATCGAGCGTCGAGACCGGCACGCGAGGACTCCACGGCGGGGAGCCGATCGCTTTCGCCCCGCCGTGGCGTCAAAGAAGAAGGAACTCAATCGATCGCACGGCTAGAATGTATCACAACTCCTCAGACATGCAGAGAGGTCATTGAGATGATGCAGGTGAAGCGCGCACCGCTGGCCGATCAGGCAGCCGAGTTGCTGCTGGATCGGATCCGTTCGGGCGAATGGGCTCTGGGCGCGAAGCTGCCCGGCGAGACGACCCTGGCACCGCAGCTCGGCGTCGGCCGCTCGACTGTGCGCGAGGCGATCCGCCAGCTGGCGGGCCGTGGAATCCTCTCCTCGCGCCAGGGGGCGGGCGTGTTCGTCACGGCACTCGACGCTTCCGAAGACTGGGACGCTGTGCTGCAACGGGTCGACATCGCCGCGGTGATCGAGGCGCGGATCGCCATCGAGACGGAGGCAGCCGCTCGCGCCGCCGAGCGCCGCACCCCCACCGCGATGCGCACGATCCGGCGCGCACTCGCCGCGCGGCAGCGCGAGCACGCCACGATCGAGGACTACGTCGACGCCGACACGGCCTTCCACCGCACCGTGATCGAAGCGGCGCAGAACCCGGTGCTGAGCGAGCTCTTCGATTCCTTCGTGCCGCGCCTGCGACAGGCGATGATCGACATGCTGCGCATCGGTCGCCATACGGATGACGTCGCAGATCGGGCCGCGCACGACGACCTCGCCGAGGCCATCGCGTCACGCGACCCTGAGACCGCCGGCCGACTCAGTCGCGATCACCTGGAGTCGCTCAAGCGCGGCCTCACCTGACCCCGACGCGTCGTCGAGGTGCACGAGGAGTGTGTCCGTCAGCGGATCTCCGGCTGGTAGCGGTCGCTGCCGAAGCCCAGGATGAGGTAGCCGATCGGTGCGAGCAGCCACAGCAGGAAGAACGAGAACGCTCCGCCGTGGCCGAAGTTCCTGCCCACCTTGACCGCCACGATGATCGCGAGCACGATGTTCACGATCGGAATCAGGTAGAGCAGCGCGAACCACATGCTCATCCGGGCGACCTTGAGCAGGAAGATCACGTTGATGATCGGGATGATGCCGAGAATGCCAGGGATGTCCGCCTTGGCGAACGTCTTCCACAGCCCGATCGCGACGATCACGTACACGATCAGCGCGGCGATCCCGCCGCCCGCACCCATCATCGCCAACAGTGCGTCGAACGCTCCCGTGCCGCCCATATCGCCGTAGTCCGTCATCCGGATCACCTCTCATGCGTCTATGCGGTGCCTATGCCATCAAGATACTGACCCGACGATCGATTGTCATGGGGGCGCGCGATATCCGCGCCGCATCCGTGCGGTGCCGGATCCGTGCCGACGCGGAACGGGCGACCCTGGGCTTCGGGCCACCCGTTCCGCGTACGGTCGATCAGGCTGCTGCCGGCACCTCGACCCCGGCTGACACGGCGAGCTCTCCGCCGTTCGCCTCGACCTGAACCGTGCCGCCGTCTGTCAGCGCGCCGGAGACGAACAGCTCGGCGATCCTGTCGTCGAGTTCGCGCTGGATGACCCTGCGCAGCGGCCGTGCACCGTACTCCGGCTCGTAGCCGTGCTCGGCCAGCCACTCGATCGCGGTGGGAGCCACCTCGAGGGTGACCTCCCGCGTCGCCAGGCGATCGCGCGTGCGTCCGAGCAGCAGCCCCACGATCTCGCGCAGCTGCTCGCGGTCGAGCTTGCGGAACATCACGATCTCGTCGATCCGGTTCAGGAACTCCGGACGCATCGATTCGCGCAGCCTGCCCATCACACGATCGCGCAGGTCCTTCTCGTCGAACTCACTGCCGGTCGCCGAGAAGCCGATCGCTCCCCCGCGTGCCGCGAGGTACTCCGAGCCCAGGTTGGAGGTCATCACCACGACGGTGTTGCGGAAGTCGACCGTGCGCCCCTGCCCGTCGGTCAGGCGTCCGTCGTCGAGCACCTGAAGGAGCAGATTGAACACATCCGGATGGGCCTTCTCGACCTCGTCGAACAGCACGATCGAATACGGGTTGCGACGCACGCGCTCGGTGAGCTGGCCGGCCTCGTCGTACCCGACGTACCCGGGAGGCGCTCCGACCAGACGCGACACGGTGTGCCGCTCGCCGAACTCGCTCATGTCGAACCGGATGACCGCGCTCTCGTCGTCGAACAGGCTCGCCGAGAGTGCCTTGGCCAGCTCGGTCTTGCCGACACCGGTCGGGCCGAGGAACAGGAACGATCCGACCGGTCGGCGCGGGTCGCCCATCCCGGTCCTGCTGCGCCGGATGGAGCGCGCCACAGCGGCCACCGCGTCGTCCTGTGCGATCACTCGGGAATGCAGCTCCTCCTCAAGACCAGCGAGACGCTCGCGCTCGCCCTCTGTGATGCGATTGGCGGGAATGCCCGTTGCGCGGCTGATCACCTCGGCGATATCGGCCTCGTCGATCGTCAGGTCGCCGCCGCCGTGCGACGCGGCCTCGTCGATCCGATGCTGCGTGTCGGTGATCTCGTCGCGGATGCGCGACGCCTCCTCGTAGCGCTCCGCCTCGACCGCGGTGTTCTTGTCGGTCTCCAGCGCGGCGAGCCGACCCATCAGCTCACCTGTGTCGACGGGCACCCCGACGCGCAGCCTCAGCCGTGCACCGGCCTGATCGATCAGGTCGATGGCCTTGTCCGGCAGCACGCGCTCGGTGAGGTACCTGTCGCTGAGCTCGACGGCGGCGCGCAGGGCATCATCCGTATAGGACACACGGTGGTGCTCCTCGTACGCAGGGCGCAGCCCGTGCAGGATCGCGATGGCGTCGCCGACCGACGGCTCGCCGACGGTGACCTGCTGGAATCGCCGCGCGAGAGCGCTGTCCTTCTCGATGGTCCTGAATTCCTTCAGCGTGGTCGCACCGACGAGGTGCAGTTCCCCGCGCGCCAGGCGCGGCTTGAGGATGTTGCCGGCGTCCATGGCTCCCTCGCCGCCTGCTCCGGCACCGACCACGGTGTGGAGCTCGTCGAGGAACAGGATCAACTCGTCCTTGCGCTCTGCGGCCTCCTCCATCACCGAAGTGAGTCGCTCCTCGAAATCGCCGCGGTAGCGCGCTCCGGACAGCATGCCAGGCAGGTCGAGAGAGATGACGCGCTTGCCCTTGAGCTGCTGCGGCACCTCTCCGGCCACGATGGCGCGCGCGATCCCCTCGACGATCGCCGTCTTGCCGACGCCGGCCTCGCCGACCAGCACGGGGTTGTTCTTGGTGCGACGCGACAGGATCTCGATCGTCTGCTCGGTCTCGGCCGTTCGACCGATCACCGGGTCGATCATGCCCTCCTCCGCACGGGCGGTGAGGTCGACTCCGTATCTGGCGAGCATCGACTCGTCCTGTGCCCCCTCGGTCGCCGGAGCGCCAGCCGGCTGCATCTGCTCCCGTGCGCCTTGCGTCAGCGACTCAGGCGTGACGCCGGCTCCAGCCAGAATCTGCCCGGCCGGACTGTCCTGCGCGAGCACGAGCGCGAAGAACACGTGCTCCGGATCGATGTACGTCGAACCGGCTGAACGCGCCACCTGGTAAGCGTGGAACAGTGCGCGCTGGACCGCACTGGTGAGTGATGCGGCATCGACCTGCGCCGCGTCTCCCGCGGCCGGCAGCCGCTCCTCGGCCGCCGTGCGCAGCGCAGCGATGTCGCCGCCCGCGCGCGCGACAGCGGCGGCGACCGTGTGGTCGTCGAGCAGCACGCGCATCACGTGCAGGGCGTCGAGTTCCTGCTGACCGCGGCCGAGTGCGAAGGCGCCCGCCCGCTGCAGCATCTCCTGCGTGCGCTTGCTCAAGAAGCGCGTGAGGTCGAACGAACGCGCCTGACGCGCACGCTCGCCCTGAAGATAGCGAGCGAGGAAGTCGTCGAATGCGCCGAGACCGTCCTGAGGGAAGTCGGCCATGATTCCTCCTTTGACTTGAGTGTCTCTGCCTCATGTTCGCGAACCTGAGTGCAGTTGTGTCAAGTACAACGTGAGGTGCAGCAGGCTATTCCCGCCGATCCGTCCGCGGCATCATCTGTCCGCAGACCGCCGCAATGCGGTCCATCCGGATGACTCGCGAGATGCGCACCTCTTCGACGAGGCCGCGGCAGAAACGGCGCATCTCGACGAGATGTGCGCATCTCGGCAGCCGCGGCGACGGTCAGCGGCGGTGAGCGGGATCCGCGCGCTCGGTGAGCAGGAGCAGGATGAGTGTGATCGCGCCAGGTGCCCCGATCGCGACGGCCATCAGGGGATGCGCGTATGCGCCCGTCACGGATCCGACCGCGACCGCGATCACGAGGAACTGCGCGACGATACCGCCAGAGCGGCCCCATGAGCGACCGACGACGACCGCCCAGGCGAACGCCGCGAGGCCCGCGGCGCCGATCAGCGTCATCACGATCAGTGCGAGCGCGGACGCCATCGACCCGGCCCCCGAGCCGATCAGCGCGACGATCTCCCAGCATGCCAGCACGAGCAGCGCGAGAGACTCCAGACCGAGCAGCGCGGCCGCGATTCGGGCGATCGGTGCCGGAGGAGGGGTGCTCATCTGCTGTTCGATTCCTGACCGGTTCACGAAAACCATTGACGATACCGCCACAGTGTAAGACACTTGTTAACGGAATGTTTCCCCACAGTGTGGTGGGAGCGGGTTCGTCCCGCGACATCTCCCAGCGTAGACCGCCCGAATGTTCTGCGTTGAATCGGAATCACCCACCACCGCAAGGAGCATCACCATGGACTGGCGCGACAAGGCAGCCTGCCTCACCGTCGACCCCGAACTCTTCTTCCCTGTCGGGAACACGGGCCCCGCTGTCGACCAGATCGAAAAGGCCAAGTCGGTGTGTGCCCGATGCACTGTGACCGAGGTGTGCCTGCAGTACGCGCTCGAGACCGGACAGGACTCCGGCGTCTGGGGCGGCCTCAGCGAGGACGAGCGCCGCGCCCTGAAGCGCCGCGCAGCTCGCGCCCGTCGCGCGAGCTGACCGCCGCGCGAGACGAAGACTTCCCAGGCCCGCTCTTCGGAGCGGGCCTTCGGCGTTCGGCGGCAGTGATCATATCGCCCCCCGGGCGCGCCGATGCAGCGCCCGGCGCGACGCCCTACTTCGCGATCCAGCGCAGCGGGATGTCGACGACGACCTCGGTGCCGCCGCTCTCCGGCGATGTCCAGTCGATGGTCCCGCCGAGCTCGCCCTGAATCAGGGTGCGCACGATCTGGGTGCCGAGCCCGCGGCCGACCTTGCCGCCCTGCAGCCCGATCCCGTTGTCGCGGATGCGCACAGAGAGCCGTTCGTCGGAGCGCTCCGTGACGATCTCGACCTCGCCGTCCGAGTCCTTCAGCCCGTGCTCGACGGCGTTGGTGACCACTTCGGTCAGCGCGAGCGCGAGCGGCGTCGCGTACTTGCTCGGCAGCACGCCGAACCTGCCGCTCAGTCGCGTGCGCGCAAGCGTGTTCGGCGCAGCCGCCACCTCGGCGACCAGCCGCAGGACGCGCTCGAATACGACGTCGAAATCGACGTTCTGCGTCAGTCCCTCAGAGAGGGTGTCGTGCACGACGGCGATCGACGCGACTCGACGCATCGCCTGACCGAGCGCGTCTGCGGCTTCCTCGCTCGGCGTGCGACGGGCCTGGATCCGCAGCAGCGAAGCAACCGTCTGCAGGTTGTTCTTGACGCGATGATGGATCTCCCGGATCGTCGCGTCCTTGGTGAGGATCTCCTGCTCCTGGTTGCGCAGCTCCGTCACGTCGCGGCACAGCACGATCGCGCCGCTGCGTTCGCCGTGATCCGTGAGCGGGATCGTCCGCAGCGCCACGGTCACGCCTCGCGCGTTCACGTCGGTGCGCCATGCGGCGCGACCCGACGCGACAACGGGCAGCGACTCATCGACCTCCGCCGATGCCTCGACCAGCGACGCCGTGACATCCGGGAGCGACTCCCCCTCCAGCTCCTCGGCGAAGCCGAGCCTGTTGAACGCAGAGAGCGCGTTGGGGCTGGCGAAGGTGATCGTGCCGTCGACCTCGAGCCGCACCAGGCCGTCCGAGGCGCGAGGGGCGCCGCGGCGCGCACCGGTCGGAGCGTCTTTATCGGGGAACTCGGCGGTCGCGATCATCCGGAAGATGGAGTCTGCGCACTCGTTGAACGTGATCTGCTGACGCGACGGCGCGCGCACCTCACCGAGGTTCGTGTGACGGGTCAGCACGCCGATCACCCTGGGTTCCTCGCCGTCCGTGCGCACGATCGGCACCGCCCTCACCCGTGTCGGCGTCTCCTCGAACCATTCGGGTGACGAGGTGTCGACGATCTCACGCCTCGTCACGGCGTCGCGCACCTGCTTCTGCCACTGCGGGCGCACCTTCTCGCCCACGATGTCGCGGTAGAACAGCGTGGCAGCACCGCTGGGCCTGGCATGGGCGACCGCGAGGTGCGATTCGTCGGCCGTCGGCGCCCACAGCACGATATCGGCGGATGCCAGGTCGGCGAGGAGCTGGCCGTCCGCGGCGACACGGTGCAGCCACGCGATATCCGTTTCGCTCTGGACCCCCTGGGCCGAGACGAGATCACTGAGAGTCGACACCCCCACAGTCTATGCAGGGTGCTGCTCCGGGGTGAACGGAACGTGACCGCGCCTCATGCCGCACTGCGACGCAGCTCGCGCCTGGACACCGGCTCCGGATCAGCCCCCGTGTGCCGTGCGACGCGCTTGGCGAGGCGGCGCATCGCCTGCGCGAGGGGCGAGCGAGCCGTCACCTCCCCTACGGGGCGGGCAGCGAGCAGTGCGGCATCGATCGCCCGGATGTCGAAGGGGACGAACGACACGTCGTCGAGACCCGCATAGCGCGAGAGCGTCCGTCGCACCTGCCCACGAGCGTCGATGCCCAGCGCGCCGCCGCGGAGTCGGTTCACGACGACGTGCATGGGCGTGCTGCCGATGTGCGCCCTCAGCTCGGAGTGCGCGCGCAGGAAGCGCGCGATGCTGACCGGGTCGGCCGATGTGACGGCGACGACCGCGTCTGCGGACTCGAGCGCCGAGAGCGCGGCCGCGTTGCGGCGCGGCCCCGCGATGTCGCTGACGATCTCCTCGTCGCGCTCGAGCGACGCGCTCGTATCGACCACGACGTGGTCGGTCCAGGACCGGCACGCGGTGAGAACGGCGCGCACCCGATCAGCCGAGAGCTCCGGCCAGCGCGACGGCCGGTTCAGCCCCGTCAGCACGTCGACGGCGGAGGACTCGAGCGGAGCACTGATGCGTGTCAGCTCCGCCGCGTCGAGGGCGCCGGCGCTCGCCTTTCGCGCCGCGGCTGCGATGCCCGGACTGTCCTCGGCCAGCCCGAGAGCCGCGGCGAGAGACGGCGCGTGCGTGTCAGCGTCGACCAACGAGGCACGCCCGCCGCGTTGGGCCAGCGCGACCGCGAGTTCGGTGGCGATCGTCGACCGACCTGGCGCCCCGTGCGTGCCCCACACCGCGAGCACCCGTCCGTCTGAGGTGTCGATTCTCGCCGTCGTGCCCTCGCGCACGGCGTCGGCGACGCGCCACCCTTCGACGTCAGGGGCAAGCGGCTCGCGCAGCCCGAACGACCGCGCCCAGCGCTTCTCCCCCGCACGCTGGGCGATCGGCACGATTCTGGTGCCGTGCCGGTCGCAGGCCGAGACGAGCTCCGGCGTGAGTGCGTCGCGGGATGCCGTCACGACGACGGCATCGATCTCGGCAAGCACCTCGCGCAGCCGCGATCCGGCATCACGAAGCTGCCGAACGAGCAGCTGCGGAGCGATCTGCGCCGCGACCTCTGCGCCGTCGACGACCAGTTCGGCGGCAAGACGTTCCCCGTGCGGCTCCGCGACGGCGACGACGAGCGAGAGCGGCACGTTCATCCGGCACTCCCCACCGGAACAACCGAGAGCGCATCCCCTGACGAGATCGCTTCGAGAACGTCAGCGACGACGGCTCGATGTACGACGAGCTCCACGCTCGTACGAGACGAGGCGGCCATCACGGCATCGTCGCGCACGACCTCGCCGACCACGGCGTCCGGCACGAGGATGCGCGGGGCGTCGAATCCGTTCTCGATCGCCGGCGCTGCCCACAGTTCGACAAGAGCACCCGGCTCCACTCGGCTCGGCACCTCGGCCGCGCTGTCGACCACGACCGTCGTCGTGTCCGTCGCGTCGCCGACGGCCGCGGCGGGGAGGAGTTCGCCTGCACCGATCGTGCGCTGCGCGATGAGGCCGTCGAGGCGCTCCTCCGCGGTGACGTAGCGTCCGTCGGCTGAACCGAGATTGGCCTCGACGACGGTCACATCGCCGGAATCGAGAGGCTGCCCCGCCACGATCGTGTCGGCGGCGACGAACACGGGCACAGTCTGCCGCGCTCCCGTCACCACCGCCCACACGCCGACGACCGACACCACGATCAGCCCGACGCCGATGAAGAACCGTGCGTCCGCCCAGAAGGCCCTTCGCTTCGCCATGACCGTCAGCGTTGCAGATTCCGTGCCAGGGCGTCCGGAGTTATCCACATGCACGCCATCCGTGGCCAACGCATAGGGTTCGGATCGATAATGGAGTCATGACGGGTCCCCGACTGTTCACACCGGCGCAGGTGGCAGAGATCCTCGCCATCGACGTCGATTCCGTCATGGCACTCGCCGAGGAAGGGCGCGTGCATGCCGTTCGCGTCGGCTCCCCTGCGTCATGGCGCATCGACGCGGAGAGTGTGAACACCTATCTGGATGAGCAGGCCGAGGACGCCCGCCGCCGCGCGCTCTGGCAGGAGTCGCAGAACGCGAGCATTCCCGAGGTCTGGGGCACCCCTGGCTCGCTCTGACGCACGCTACGCGCGGCCGGCGAGCGCCGTGTCCTCGCCGACGTCGACCCGCACCCAGACGACGGCGTCCAGCGGGATGATCCGGTAGCCGCGCACCTCGGCCTCGCGCCGCGGCGCGCCGTGGTCGTGCAGTGCGACGTCGGCATGATCGGCGGCGACCCTGTCGAAGGTGCCGGACAGATTTCGCCCGTGTGTCGTCCCCATGGTCACCGCGACACGGCGACGCGCGAGGTCGCGCAGCGCGAAGCCGAATGTGACGCGTTCGGCGAGCCGGTCGGGTTGTGCCGTCCCTTCGCGCGCGGACGCGACGACGGAGACGCCTGACAGCGAGACGCTCACGATCGCGGCGAGCGGTGCGAGCAGAATCGATCCGTCGCCCCGTCGGGCGGCCGCCCAGTCCGCTCCCACGGCATCGAGCCGCGTCTCGTGCACGGTCCCGTCAGACAGCTCGAGCCGCACCGACGCACCATCGGCTGCGAGGGCGGCGATCCGATCGCGCAGGCCGAGCCTGGCGATCCTGAGTCGCTCGGTCTCGGAATCGAGCGCGGCTCGTTCCGCTTCCCACTCCGCGGAAAGCTGATCCTCGAGATCCTGGAAGAAGTTGTCCCAGCGCACGCGAACGACGTTATCCGGTTCGGCTTCATCGCGCGGAATCCGTCCACAGCCGATGTCAGTGTGCGTTCCTCACAGGCATAGTTGCCTGGTGCGCTGACAGCCGCCTCGTGCTGGGATTCTGAGACACGAGGGTCTCGGGCCGCCGATGACCCGGTTCTCCCACGTGGCAGCGAGGAGGCTGTTCGACCGATGTCCGTTCCAGTACCCGCCGCACGCCCTCGTGTGCGGCGTGCGCGAGAGGTTCACGAGCTGTTCGACCGACAGCGCGCGTCGAGCCGCGCACTCCCCGCCCCTGCTCCCCTCCTCGACCGCCTCGCCAGGGGTGCGATCGAGGTCATCGCCGGCGTTCGAGAACCGGAGCAGATGGCGCGGTGGCTCGCGGAGAAGCCGTTCCTCAGTCTCATCGCCAGGGCCAATCTCGCCCACCGCGCGAGGAGCGCACGGAACCAGACGGCCAGGCACCCGACGTACGTCGTGAAGTCGGTGCACGTCTCATCTCCGGAGGACGGAGTCGCCGAGGGCGTCGTCGTCGTGCAGATGGCCTCGCGCACCCGTGCCGTAGCCATTCGGCTCGAGGGGATGGACCGCCGCTGGCGGGCAACAGCCCTCGCCATACTCTGAGTGCGTCGCTGGCACGCGCATCGCGGCATCCGCGCCGCTCAACGTGCCTGCGCACGCCGTCGCAACCCGTCCTGGCGCTGCACGCACCAGCCACACGCGCATCGCGGCGTCCGTGCCGCTCAGCCGAACAGGGTCGCTGCGCCTTCGTAGCGCTCGATGGGAACGGTGTTGAGCTCGCCGAGCGCGTCGGAGAAGGGCACGCGCACGATCTCCGTGCCCTGCATCGCGACCATCTGGCCCCATTCGCCATCGACGATCGCGTCGACCGCGTGCAGACCGAGGCGGGTGGCGAGCACGCGGTCGAAGCCGGACGGCGCGCCGCCGCGCTGGATGTGCCCCAGCACCGTCGAGCGCGTCTCGATGCCGGTCACCCGTTCGATCTCCGGCGCGAGCACTTCGCTGATGCCGCCGAGGCGCGGGCGGTTGAACGCGTCGAGCCCCTTGTCGCTGTACGCCTCGTCCTGGCCGATGAGCTTGAAGCCCTCCGCGACGACGACCAGCGGGGCGCGGCCACGCTCCGCTGCCGAGTTGACCTTGTCGCAGATCTCCTCAAGCGAGAGCGGAACCTCGGGGATGCAGATGATGTGCGCGCCGGCCGCCATGCCGGAGTGCAGGGCGATCCACCCCACGTGGCGCCCCATGACCTCAGCCACCATGCAGCGCTGGTGCGAGTCGCCCGTCGTGCGCAGGCGATCCATCGCCTCTGTGGCGATGTTCACCGCGGTGTCGAAGCCGAACGAGTAGTCGGTCGCGCGCAGGTCGTTGTCGATGGTCTTGGGAACGCCGAGCACGTTGATGCCGTCGTTCGCGAGGCGCTGCGCGGCGGCGAGCGTCCCCTCACCGCCGATCGCGATGACGCCGTCGATGTGGTGCCCGTACAGCGTCTTGGCGATGTTCTCCGGTCCGCCGCGCTCGCCGTCGTACGGGTTGGTGCGGCTCGTGCCGAGGATCGTGCCTCCGACCTTCGACAGGCCCTTCACCTGGTGGCGCGTCAGCGGGAAGAAGTCGCCCTCGACGAGCCCCTTCCAGCCGTCGCGGATGCCGACGAACTCGATGCCGTGGTGCTCTGTGCCGTTGAGCACGGCCCCGCGGATCACGGCGTTCAAGCCAGGACAGTCGCCGCCAGAGGTGAGGATGCCGATCTTCATACGTCAAGGGTAGCGGGCACCGCACGCTCCAGATGACGTCGAAGGCGACACGCCCAGACATCCGGATGAACGCTCAGCGACTCCCGGTCGACGGCGCTCTCAGGCCCCAGGGTGCAGCTCCGCCCGCAGCACGTGCATCAGCGCGGCGAGCTGCACGGATTCGACCGCACCCTCCTCGGTCTGCTCGCCGTCGAGGGCTCGCGCGGCGAGTCCCTCCTTCTGGTCGATGAGCTCGGCGATCTTCGTATCGAGGGTGTGCGCCGCGATGATGCGCCACGCGGTCACCGGGTCGTCCTGGCCGATGCGGTGCACGCGGTCGATCGCCTGCGTCTGCTCCGCAGCCGTCCAACTCAGCTCAGCGAGCACGACGTTCGACGCCGCCTGCAGGTTCACACCGACTCCGGCCGCCGTCAGCGAGCACACGATGATTCCGACATCCGGATCGTTCGTGAACGCATCGATCGCCGCCTGTCGCGCCACGGAGGTCTGGTCGCCGCGGATGGACACCGCCCTGATCTCGTTGGCGCGGAAGTGCGCCTCGGCCTGATCCATCACGTCGATGTGCTTGGCGAAGTAGACCACCTTGCCGACGGAGCGCTGCAGCTGCGCCGCATAGTCGGCCGCGAGACCCGCCTTGGCCTGACCGATCCTGCGCACCATCGAGAAGACGTTGTCGCCCTCTGCGCCGGCTGCCTTCGACTCGTCGAGTTCGCCCTGCGCGACGAGACGCACGATGTCCTCGTCGATCTCGCCCGGCGCGAGCCCACGGTCACCACGCGCATCGAGTATGCGTCGGTAGCGCGCGGCCAGACGGGCGGCGAGCTTGCGCTCGGCATCGCGGATGCCCCGGCCGAATTCGTCGTCGAGCTGCACCGGCATGTCGGCGACGAGTTTGTCAGGCAGGTCCTTGGCGACGTCCTTCTTCCTGCGCCTGACGATGCCCATATCGATGACGGCGCTGCGCGCCTCAGGGTAGAAGGCCTTGTCCGCCGGCGTGAGGCCGGTCGAGTCGAGCTTCGACATCAGCTCAGGCCCCGGCTTCTCCCCGTTCGCCCAGCCGAGGAACCGCCAGATCGCATCGAAGTCCTCGACGTCGTTGATCAGCGGGGTTCCGGTGAGCGCCATCAGCAGCGGGTTGCCGCCCGGCGTCGTCTCTCGCACGCGCTCAGCGAGCGCCAGCACGTTCTGCGAGCGCTGCGACGACAGGTTCTTGATGAAGTGCGCCTCGTCGACCACCATGCCGCGCAACCCGATCGTGGCGAGCCAGCCGAGGTGGCGGTCGAGGATCTCGTAGTTGACGATGAAGATGTCGGCGAACGCGTCGACATCCTGTCCGTCGCCGTTGATGACGGTGGCGCGGCGCTGCGGAGTCCATCGCTCGACCTCGCGCGCCCAGTTCATCTTCACGACATTGGGCACCACGACCACGAGCGGGAAGGCGTTCGCCACGGAGGCGGCGAGCACCGACTGCGCCGTCTTTCCGAGACCCGGCTCATCGGCGAGCAGGAACGTTCGGTGGCCGGCTCGGACGGATTCGAGGAAGCGCGACTGGTGCACCATCACGTCGAACCCCTTGGGCGAGACGCGGTCGATCTCCGGAACGGGCGGCAGCGGCATCACCGCGGAGCCTCCGCCTGAACCGAGTTCGAAGGCCTTGTACAGCGGCCCCATCAGCTCCCAGTCGTCGAGACGGCTGCGGCGCGGCGGCTGCGGCCGACGTGCGATATCCGGCTCGAGGAACGGGTTCGCTTCGCGTCGGTACTCGATCTGCTCCGGAACGACGGCACGCTCGGCCGCCACCCTCGGCACGACCGGCTCGACTGCCGCCGGCTTCGCATCGGCGATGATCAGCTCCTCCGGCGCCAGCTCGGCACCGGACTCGAGCAGCCAGTCGCGGCGCATGCGCTGCGCGACGGGGCTCGTGGCGTGATCGACCTCGAGCAGCTGGATCAACGAGGTGTCGCGCGCCGCCGTCTTGGCGAGGATCGTGGCCACACCATCGAGCCGTTTGAGGAGTTCGGCGCGTGCCGAGTCGCTGAAGGCTGCTGCTTCCTTCACTCGTGCGCGCTCCTCGCGGACGAGGAACGCGATCACCTGGAACTTGACGCGGTTCGTCGGGCCCAGCTTGTTCTTCTGCGCCTTGGCCTCGACCTCCCGCACCTTGCGAGCGAGGATCGGGATGATCGGTGCCTCATCGTCACGGCGTGCGAACGAGGACTTCTTGCGCTTCCGCGCGGGTGCCGTGGTCGGCATGCTCCTCCTGAGCGTCGATTCCGACGAGCGATTGCCCCTCCGGATGACCTGATGTGCGAGCCGGGTGCGAGGCAGTGCGATCCGGATGAATCCGGACTCGTCGCCACGCGGGCGTCGACGTCGCTCACGGGTCACACGAACGGACACACGTAAGCTCCGCGGACATTCTATCGCACGCCCGCCGCCGCGGCGGGCACCACGCCAGATGAATCGCCTGCGACGCCTCCTGGGGCCGCGCGATCAGGACCAGAGCGCCGCGGCGATCGATTCGCTGTACTCGGGCTCGACCGACGAATTCAGTTCACGGGTCGCGGCCCAGCCGCCTCCACCGAACACGTGCGTTTCGGTCGACTCGGACTGCCCTGCGTCTCCGTTGATGGTGTTCTTCAGCGAGCACACCTCGGGCTCGCCGTCGACGCAGCTGAGCCCCGACTGCTCGAGCGCCGCGCGAAGCGCGTCCGCCTGCGCGTCGTCGATCTCGGCGACGGTGGTCGCGATGCCGATCTCGCTCGCGACACCCCAGGTGCACCGCAGCGCGTCGACCTGGTCGAGGACCTCGAGTGCCCCGACGACTTCCGACGACAGCATGGTCAGGCCGGGGTCGTTGAGCGGGAACCCGTCCGCGCCGTCGAGCGACTCGAACATGTCGTCGCTGTACACGGACGCGCAGTCCGCCGGCATCTCGAAGCCAGCAGGCTCGGGAGTCGGCTCCGTCGTATCCGGGGCCGCGGTCTCAGACGGGGACGTCTCCGGTGCTGTTGTCTCCGGCTGGTCCGTGGGGTCCGCATCGGGTTCCGGCACACAGGCGGCGGCACCGGCTGCCACGAGGGCGAGGAGGCCGATGGCGGCGACACTGCGCGTGATGTTCATGTGCCCAACGGTACTCAGGGCACCGCACCGACAGCGCCCGACGCGCAGGACGGTGCGCACCTCGGCCGATCTGTCGGAGCGCGTCGCATTCGGCTCATCCGACGCTCTGCGGCGCTCCCGCGTCATCGCTGCCGGTCGAGCGCCTTCGCACGGCGGCCGGAACCAGCACGAGTGCGCCGAGCGTCGGGATGAGCAGCGAGACCGCCGTTCCCGGCCCTGCGCCGAGGCTGAATCCGATCCCGGCGATGAACGCGCCGGCGAAGACTCCGAGGCTCATTCCTGCGGCGTTGATGCTGTAGGCAGACGCCATCAGCTCGTCACCGCGATCCCCGATCAGCGTGGTGACGAGTGCCGCGACGATCGCGTGGCTGAAGCCCATGAGCGCGGTGCCGGTCAGCGCGAGCGGCAGCGTCTCCGCGGCGAAGACGATGCCGACGGCCGCCGCGGCGACGAGAAGGCCGGAGCAGAGCAGACCCCGCTGCCGCAGGGCTGAGGACCTGGCCCAGCGCCCGGCGAGGAAGTTCCCGACGAAGAACGACGATCCGCTGAGCGTCCAGACGAGTGTGAACGCAGAAGGGTCGAGGGCGAATCGATCGTGATAGTGAGCGGCGAGGAATGCGAGGCATCCCATGAACGCGGTCGTGCGCAGGAACGCGATCCCGATGAGGGCGAGGAGGTCGGGCCGCCGGCACAGCAGCAGGAAGGCTTCTGCGTACCGCAGCGGAGGCGTGCTGAGCACACCGCTGCGCCGGCCTGGGCGGACGAACAGCAACGCGACGAGCGCGGCGGCACCGGCCGTGACCCACAGCGCGCCGTGCCATCCGCCCCACCAGCCGATGGCGCCGATGATCGGGGCGGCGAGGACAGCGGCGAGCGACTGCGTGGCGGTGACGATGGTCGCGGCGCGCCCTGCATCGCCGCGACGCGCGAATACGGCGGTCGCGAACTTCAGCAGCGTCGGTGTGAGAACGGCAGTTGCTGCGCCGATCCCGACGCAGAAGACCACGAGCGCCGGCAGCGTCCCAGCGGTTCCGATCAGGCTCGTGGCACTGAGAAGCGCAAGGCTGGCTGCGGCGGTGTACGGAGCCGACCAACGAGTGATCAGCGGCGCGAGGGCGACACCGACGATGAGCGCTGCGACACCGCCGAGGCCGCGCAGAACGCCGACGACCGCGAGTTCCTGGCCTGCCGCCTCGGAGATCGGGACGAGAAACGTGGAATAGACGGTGAACGGGAACAGGCCGATCACCGCGGCGAGGAGCACCGGCCACAGCGTGCGGATGATCAGAGCATCCGGGGCAGGGCGCGCTTCGTATTCAGAGTTCACAGGAGCCATTGAGTCCTCGGCGGTCGAGCGGCGACACCGCGCTTCGAGTGCCCGACCGCCGTCGTTCAGCGGGATTCGGCGTGATCACGGAGGAAGTCGGCGAAGCCTTCCAGACCGTCGATGTTGCGCGGGCTCGAGATCGCCTCGTTGTAGTCGAGCACGTAGAAGTCGTCGTTCGCGACCGCGGGGAGCGCCGCCGTGGCGGGGTTGGACTTCAGGAAGTCGATCTTCTCCTGTGCGGGCTGATCCTGGTATTCGAGGATGATCACCACCTCGGGCTCGGCCTCGACGACGGCCTCCCAGCTGGCTTCGGTCCAGCGCGCCTCCACGTCTCCGAAGATGTTCTCGCCTCCAGCGAGTCGGATGATGTCGTTCGGCGGCACATGCTTGGCCGCCGTGAACGGTTTGTCCGTGCCGAAGTCGTACAGGAACACGTCGATCGGGTCCCCCTCAGGAGCGTGATCCTCGACGGCCGCGACCCGTTCCTGATATTCGCCGATCAGTTCCTCTGCACGATCCTCGACGCCGAAGATCTGCCCGAGTCGTTCCAGATCAGCGTAGAGGCTCTCGAACGGCGTGTGCTGCTCAGGGAACCCCGGATAGTTGAAGCACGACTCTGCGTGCATGAAGCTCTGGATGCCCAGCGTGTCGAGTATCTCCGGCGTGATGCCGCGAGAGTCTGAGAACCCCGAGTTCCACCCGGCGACGACGAAGTCCGCGTTCGCGTCGACCACGAGCTCACGGTTGAGCAGATCGTCGGAGAGGAACTCGACCTTCTCGTACTCCGCCGCCCACGGCGACTCGCTCACCGGCGGGTTCGCGGGAGGCAGGACATAGCCCAGCACATGATCGGTGAGACCGAGGGCGAACATCTTGTCGGCGCTGCCTCCCTCGTATGCGACCGCACGCTGCGGTGTGGTGTACTCCACCGGCTCACCGCACCGGTTCACAGTCGTCGTGCCAGCGGCACCCTCTGCGCCGTCCGATGCTTCTACCTGGGCTCCGCATCCGGTGAGGATCAGCGCGCCTGCGACAACCGAGACAGCCGCGGCATCTCTCCTGTGTCGTCCCCGTGATGTCATTGCTGTGTTCCCTTCACCTTCGAGTTGAGCCGACTCTCGGCTGGATGTCGTCGCCCGTGAGTGCGAACAGAAGCTGTGGGTCTCCGGTGAGCAGGTGACTGACAACGGAGACTGACACTCCGAACACGTCCGCGATCAACTGCTCGGAGAGCACGTCGCGAGGCGCGCCGCTGGCGACCAGACGCCCCTCGGCGAGGACGCCGATCCGGTCGCATGCCGCCGCAGCGAGGTTCAGATCGTGCAGGACGACCACGACGGTGAGCCCGCTCCGACGCAGATGGCCGAGGAGCTGGATCTGGTGCCGCAGGTCCAGATGGTTGGTCGGTTCGTCCAGGACCAGAACGCTCGGCTCCTGCACAAGTGCCCGCGCGATCAGGACGCGCTGCTTCTCGCCGCCTGAGAGCTCCATGATTCCCCGATGCGCGAGACCGAGAACGTCCATCTGCTCCATCGCCGTCGCGCACTGGGCGCGCTCGACGTCCGTGAGCGGCTCGTTTCCCTTTTTGTGCGGGGTGCGGCCCAGTGCGACGACCTCCTCGACCGTGAAGTCGAAGTCCGCGCCGCCCTGCTGGGTCAGCGCGGCCACCCGCTGGGCGCTGTCGTGAAGAGGAAGCCCACGAATATCGTCTCCGCCGATCCGGATGACGCCTCCGGTGGGTGCGAGCGCACGATACACACAGCGCAATGCGGTGGATTTCCCCGACCCGTTCGGGCCGACCAGGCCGACGACCTCACCGACAGGCACCATCAGGCTCAGGCGATCGACGAGGTCGCGTCCGTCGACTGTGACCGTCAGGTCGTCGATCTGCAGGTCCATCATCGCTCCCCGAACACGTAGCCGTTGCGGCGCATCAGGATGATGAACACGGGAACCCCGATGATCGCGGTCAACACGCCCAGCGGCAGCTCCCGCGGCGCGACGAGTGTGCGGGCCAGCAGATCCACCCACACCATCAGAATCGCTCCGATGAATGGCGTCACGAGCAGCAGACGCGCATGGGTCGCACCGATCAGCATCCGGGTGATGTGCGGGATCACCAGCCCGACGAAGCCGATGGCGCCGCTGACGGCGACCATCGCTCCCGTCATCAGCGCCGTCACGACGAACAGTGCCTTGCGATTGCGCGTCGCGTCGATACCGAGGCTCGCCGCGGTCTCATCGCCGAACGACATCACGTCGAGCGAGCGGCCGTATCGGCGCAGCAGCGCGATCCCTGCGATGACGAAGACCGCAGCGATGGGCAGCGACCCCCAGGTCGCCGCCCCGAACGATCCCATCGTCCAGAACAGCACCGTCCCCGTGGCTTCGCTGTTCGGAGCGAAATAGATCATCACGCTCATCACCGCCTGGAAGCCGAAGGACACTGCCACACCCGTGAGGACGAGCCGGAGCGGGCTGACTCCGCCCCTGCCATGGGCGATCGCATAGACCAGGATCGTTGCTCCGATCGCGCCGAGGAACGCCCCGACCGAAACGGCGTAGATCCCCAGCCCCGACAGTGCGCCGAAGAGCGACACCGTGACCGCACCGACCGAAGCACCTGAGGAGACTCCCAGGATGTAGGGATCGGCAAGCGAGTTGCGCACGAGTGACTGAATCGCCGCGCCGACCGCCGCGAGTCCCGCCCCCACGACGACGGCGAGCAGCACCCTGGGCGCCCGAATCTGCCAGATGATCTGATACCGAGTGACCTCATCCGCCGTGATCGTCGCGCCGGTGACCGCGGACCAGAGGTAGCGCACGGTGTCCCCCGGCGGCACGACAGCGGATCCCAGCCCGATCGCCGCAAGCGCCGAGACGATCAGCACCGCGCAGAGCCCGATGACGATGGCGGCCAATCCACCCGGCCGCGCTGCCCATCCCGCTCCGCGATTCGGAGTCGCCGATGCCTCAGGGCGCGCGGGCACCGTCGACGCGCTTCTCACAGACGTACGGAGCGGAAAGGCGTGATCATAACAGTAACCATTATCATTACCCGGGATGAACGTGTCAACCCGTTCGCACCGCCGACACAGCAGAGCGGCGAGTCTCATGCGAGACTCGCCGCTCCATCTGTCTCAGCGCTGGAACCGCCGCAGGCGCAGGCTGTTCAGGACGACGAACACGCTGGAGAACGCCATCGCCGCGCCGGCGATCATCGGATTGAGCAGCCCGAGCGCGGCGAGGGGGATCGCCGCAACGTTGTACCCGAACGCCCAGAAGAGGTTGCCGCGGATGATCGACATCATCCGCCTGGACAGCCTCACGGCATCGGCGACGGCGGTGAGCGACTCGCGCACCAGCGTGACGTCGCTGGCGTGGCGGGCGGCGTCGGTCCCCCCGCCCATCGCGATGCCGAGGTCGGCCGCGGCGAGCGCCGCGGAGTCGTTGACGCCGTCTCCGACCATCGCGACCCTGTGGCCTGCCTCCCGCAGTCTGCGCACCTCGACGATCTTGTCCTCCGGCGTCGCTCCAGCCGACACCCGGTCGATGCCGACCTCGCCGGCCACCTTCCGTGCGACCCGTTCGGCGTCTCCCGTCAGCAGCACCACGTCGAGACCGAGTCCGTGCAGTTCGGCGATCGCTGCCGCGCTGTCGTCGCGCACCGTGTCGGACACCTCGATCACCCCGCGCGCGGCGAGACTCTCACCGCGTTCGACCCAGCCGACGACCACGACGGTTCCCGTCGCGTTCGCCGCAGCATCGGCCACGACATCCGGCACGTCCGCGCCCAGCTCGTGCGCCAGAGCGAGACTGCCGGCGAACGCGTCGCTGCCGGACACTGTCCCGGTCACACCGCGACCGGAGTGGCTGCGGAAGCCGTCGACCGAGGGCAGGCCGCGACCTGCTTCTGCGACGACGGCTGCGGCCAGCGGGTGCTGAGATCCGGTCTCCAACGCACCGGCCATGCGCAGGACCTCATCGCGATCCGCGCCATCGGCGACGGCGACACCGCTCACACTCATCCGGCCGCTCGTCACGGTTCCCGTCTTGTCGAGAACGACCGTGTCGATGCGCCCTGCTGTCTCGATCGCCTCCGGCCCTGTCACGAGCACGCCCAGCTGGGCGCCGCGGCCGGTGCCGACCAGGATCGCGACGGGGGTTGCCAGACCGAGTGCGCACGGGCAGGCGATGATCAGCACAGCGATCGCGGCCGTGAGCGCCTGATCGATGCTGCCGCCGAAAGCGAGCCATGCGACGAGTGTGATGATCGACAGGGCGATCACGACCGGGACGAACACGGACGAGATGCGGTCCGCGAGCCGCTGCACGCGTCCCTTGGCCGCCTGCGCGTCTTCGACGAGTCGCGCCATGTGCGCCAGACGCGTGTCGGCGCCGACCGCTGTTGCCCTGATCACCAGCCGTCCGTCGACGGCGATCGTGCCGCCGGTGACGGCATCGCCCACGGCAGCCGTGACGGGAACGGACTCCCCTGTCATCGCGCTGGCGTCCACCGCCGCACCACCGGAGACCACCACGCCGTCGGCGGCGATGCGCTCGCCTGGACGCGCGAGGAACAGATCGTCGAGCCGCAGCAGCGAGGTCGGAATCACCTCGCCGTCCGCGCCGTCGGCCATCGCACGCGTCACCTCGTCCGCGCCCAGTTCCATCAGCGCGCGCAGGGCGGCACCGGCGCGGCGGCGCGAGCGCTGCTCGATGAATCGACCCGCCAGCAGGAACACCGTGACGATGGCTGCGACCTCGTAGTACACGTGAGCGCCGGTCGGCGTCGCCCAGACGCTCCAGGCGAGCGCAGCGACCGTGCCGAGGGTGATGAGGGTGTCCATCGTCATCGCACCGTGCCGGGCGTTCTGGAAGGTGGCGCGGTGGAACGGCCAACCGCCCCACAGCACGACCGGGATTGTGAGGACGAGCGCCATCCACTCCCATCCGGGGAAGTGGATCGCCGGAATCATCGACACGACGAGCACGGGAGCGGAGAGGATCGCGCTGACGACGAGCCTGGTCAGGAGCGTCGTCGCTCCTGGCCGATCCTCGACGTCGTGGTCGTGGCCGCCGTGGCCTCCTGCGTGGTGCGTCTCGTGCTCGTGCTCGTCGTCGCGAGAGGCATCGTCGCTGCGCACGGTCGCGGCGTATCCCGCGGAGCGAACGGCATCCACCAGCGCAGCGCCGTCCACATCGGCTGGTGCAGACACCTTGGCCGATTCCGTGGCGAGGTTCACAGCGGCCTCAACACCCGGAACCTTCTGCAATCGCTTCTCGACGCGCGCAACGCAGCTCGCGCACGTCATGCCCTCGATGTCGAGGACGACGCCGCGCGCGGGCTGCGGGCTGTGGTCGGTCGTGGTGCTCATGTCGATTCCCTTCGTCGACGAGGATCGTTCCTCATCGACAGGAACAGCATACCCCCCTGGGGTATTCCCCGCCAGTGCTGCTGTTCCCGTTCGCCGTCCTGAGCTTCCGGCCCTGGCATAGGCTGAGGGCATGACGCGCACGTACTCAGAGGCCGAGATCGCTCAGACCATCGACCACGCCGTCCTGAAGCCCGAGCTCACGCGCATCGATGTGGATCGCGAACTCGACGTCGCAGCGGAATGGGGCGTGTGGAGCGTCTGCGTCAGGCCGAGCGATGTCGCCCACGCGTGCGAGCGGCTCGAAGGTTCGCGCGTTCGCGTGGGCACAGTGATCGGGTTCCCGCACGGCACCACGTCCACCGCAGCGAAGGTCGCCGAGGTGCGCAGTGCGGCTCAAGACGGCGCGAGCGAGTTCGACATGGTCATCAACATCGCTGCGCTGCGCTCCGGCTTCGACGTCACGGTGCGCGAGGACATCGCGGCCGTTGTGCACGCAGCAGCAGGAGCGGTCACCAAGGTGATCCTCGAGACGAGCCTGCTCGACCTCGAGCAGATCGAGCGCGGAAGCCGCCTCGCTGAGGAGGCAGGCGCCACGTTCGTGAAGACGTCGACGGGCTTCGCCGGCGGCGGCGCCACTGTGGAGCACGTCGCACTCATGCGCGCGACCGTGTCGTCGGCAGTGCAGGTGAAGGCGTCCGGCGGCGTGCGAGGGCTCGACTCCGCGACCGCCATGCTCGACGCGGGCGCCACACGACTCGGCACCTCGGCTGCCGCGACGATCCTCTCCGAGGCGCGCTCCCGTGCCGCAGGCACCGAGGCTTCCGGCACCGAGGACACCAGCTCCTACTGACGCCGCGCCTCCCGGGCTGCGCCCCTCGAACGCCTACGTTTCTCGCGAGTGCCTATGCAGCAGCGTAGGCACTCGCGAATTTCATAGGCACTCGCGCGGCACGGGCGGAGTGGGCGAGATCAGGTGCCGAGGAGCTCACGGGTGCGGGCGACGTCGTCGCGCATCTGGGTGATCAGGGAGTCGAGGCCGTCGAACGCCTCCATGCCGCGAATGCGATGTGCGAACTCCACATCGACGCGCGCACCGTACAGATCGAGCTCGGTCTCATCGAGCACGTACGCCTCGACCTGCGATTCGTCGACGTCGCTGAACGTGGGATTGGCGCCGACCGAGATCGCGGCGGGGTAGCGCGTGTTGCCGAGTTCTGGCCTGGCCGCGACGAGCCATCCGGCGTAGACGCCGTCGGCTGGCACGAAGCCCTCGGATTCCGACGACAGGTTCGCGGTGGGGAAACCCAGCTCACGGCCGCGCTTGAAGCCGTGCACGACCTCGCCGGTCACCGAGGGGAGCCGGCCGAGCAGCTTGGCCGCGCGCGCGACATCACCGGCCGTGAGCAGTTCGCGCACCCAGGTCGACGACACCCGCCGCCGCTCACCCTCACTCGCGATGTCGTCGATCACGTCGACGACGAAGCCGTGCTCCGCGCCCAACCGCTCCAGCAGAGCGGCATCTCCTGCCCCGCGGGCGCCGAACCGGAAGTCACGGCCGACGAGCACGTGGCGGGCGCGGAGCGCGTCGACGAGCACCCGCCGAGCGAAGGTCTCCGCCTCCTCTCGGGCGAGGCTCTCATCGAAGGTGAGCATCAGGGTGGCGTCGATGCCGGTCGCCGCGAGCAGCTCTGCTTTCTGCCTCGTGCCGACCAGCGGCTTCGGGCAGCGATCCGGTGCGAGCACCGCGAGCGGGTTGCGATCGAAGGTCACCGCGACGGTGCGGCGCTCCCCCGCGGCCGACGCCACGATCATCCGGTCGATGATCGCCCTGTGCCCCGCGTGCACACCGTCGAACTTGCCGATCGCGACGATCGATTCGCCGAAGCCATCAGGCACCTCGTTCGCTCCGCGGAACAGGATCATGACGCCGCCTCTGCCCCGATCCGACTGGGCGCGTGAGACGCCAGCCACCACGTGCCGAGGAACGGCAGCACGAGCGGCACCCAGAAGTACCCCGAGCCGAAGTGCGTCCAGACCGTCGCCTCGGCATGGAACAGGTTCTCGACCGCCGGAACGAAGCTGAGCGCGCCGATGATGAGCACACCGGCCAGCTCGAACGACACCGCAGCCCAGGCCACTCGGTACCACGCGGCGCTGCGGGAGGCCACGAGCGCAACGGTGGCCAGGATGTACACCACGGCGGCGAGCGCCGAGAGCAGGTAAGGCACCGGCGCCTCGGAGAAGCGCGAGATGATCTGAGACGCGGAACGGCCCGTCGCAGCGAGCGCGAGGATGCCGTACACCCACACGAGGACGGTGCCGAGTCCGCCGATGCGGCGCGGGCGGGCTGGTTCGGTCATAGCCTGCTCAGTTTAGAGGGAGAACCGCCGGGAAGACTGCGAGCGGAGCACGGAGGCTCAACTCAGCGGCGTGCTCCAGATGACGTCCATACGCCACACCATGACCGCGAGCGCCAGTCCGACCGTTCCCATGATCACGGTGCTCCACCTGGTGCGATCGACGAACGCCCACACCACGGCGGCGAACGGCAGCAGCACCGCCGACACCAGGTACATCCAGAACTCCAGCAGGTCGCCCTCAGCGGGGTTTCCCGCGAAGGGCGCGATGATCGAGACGATCACCTGCGCGAGCAGGGCGAGCTCGACGAGTGCCATCGCCCCGACGCTCAGGTCGCTGGGGCGCCGCCCGGCGAATCCGAGCACGAGGCAGAGCAGACCGGCCGCACAGGTGAGCGCGATCAGGGCGACGGTGAACCAGGTGATCATGCCTTCTCCGGCATGTTCATCGCCGACTTGAGCGCGGTGCCCCGTTTCTCGACGATCCCGACGAGCACGCCGGATGGGTCGACAGCCGCAGCATGCGCTCCGCTCACCCGCTCGGCGAGCCCGTCGAGCCGCTTCCCATGGCGCAGGTCCTGTGCCTGATCAGCAGTGACGTCGATGCGCCCGACAGCCATGGCCGCCACGTCGACGGGGTCCATCGGCACTGCCCCATCGAGGTGATCGCCGTCGACCGCGTCGGCGACGTCGAAGTCCCCGACACGCGTGCGACGCAGGAAGGTGAGGTGCCCGCCGACACCGAGATCGGCGCCGAGGTCGCGAGCGAGCGCCCGGATGTACGTGCCGGAGGAGCAGTCGACGCTCACGTCGAGTTCGATCGCGCCGTCGAGTCGTCGCGTCGCCGTGCGCTGGAAGCGAGAGACGGTCACCGCTCTGGCCTTCAGTTCGACGCTCTCACCGGCACGCACGCGCTCGTACGCGCGCCGTCCGTCCACTTTGATCGCCGAGACAGCGCTCGGCACCTGTTCGATCTGACCCGTCAGCGCCGCGATCCCCGCGTCGATCCGCTCGTCGCTGACGGCGGAGACGAGCGCTGCCTCTGCCCGCTCGGTGACCTCGCCCTCCGCGTCGTCCGTCGTCGTGGCCTCACCGAGCCGAATCGTCGCCTCGTAGGTCTTGCCGAGGCCGACGAGGTAGGTCAGCAGCCGCGTCGCACCGTTGATGCCGATCAGCAGCAGGCCGGTGGCCATCGGATCCAGCGTGCCGGCATGGCCGACCTTGCGGGTGCCGAATGCCCGCCTCGTGCGCGCAACGACGTCGTGGCTGGTGACGCCCTGAGGTTTGTCGACGAGGAGGACGCCAGAACTCATCCCCTCAGCCTATGGGACGCGCCTGATCGACGGATCATGACTCGTCGGCGTCCGGTCAGTCACGCGAGTCGCGGCGTCGCAGCAGCAGCACGCCGTCATCGATCGTGCTCGGTTCGCCGTCGGGCGACGTCGTCGCCCGCTCGCGCGTCTCGGCGAGCACGACCTCCCACACATCCGGATCGAGGGCGAGCAGCTCGAGCTCGTCGTCAGGGGCGAGGAAGCGATGGTGTCCGGCATGCGCATCACCGGCCCATGGCGGCGCGCTCGCATGCGAGGTGATCAGGAGATGTCCGCCCGCAGCGACGCGATCGGCGGCCCGCCTCAGGATGTCCTCGCGCGGCTCGCCCGCCGGGGAGTGCAGGAAGCTCGAAGTGACCAGGTCGAAGACCTCCCCCGACGCGGCGTCGACATCGCCCACCGCGAAGTCGGCACTGCCGGTGCCGAGATCGACCGCCGCCGCCGCTTCGGCGGCACGGCGGACCGCCGTGGTCGACACATCGATTCCCGTGGCGTCCCAGCCGCGCTCGGCGAGCCAGATCACGTCAGCACCCTCACCGCTGCCGATGTCGAGGGCGCGGCCGGGGGCCAGGTGCCCCGCGATGTCGGCGAGCACGGCGTTGACCGAGTGCGACCACACGCGGTCGGCGCCGGAGTAGCGCTCCTCCCAGAGTTCTGCGGTCGAGACCTCCGGCCACGGCTCGCCGGCCTTCGCGGCCGCATCGAACTCGGCGGTCACGAGCGCGGCGTTCGCTGCCGCTCCCACGAAGGAGCCGTCGCCGATCGACTTCGGAACGTTCGCACCGGGATTGACGACGTTCCCGACCGCCCAGATCCTCTCGTCGCTGGTCCGCCCCATCGCGTCGACCTCGATGAACCGGCCGAACGGCGTCTCGGACCTGGTGAGGTCGAGCGGCGCCAGGAACGCGTCGTGCGGCCTCGGAGCGCCCATGGTGAAGATGGCGTCCACCGCGACCTCGCGGCCGTCGCTGAGACGAACGGCCGAGATCTCCGCACCGTCGCCGACCACTTCGGCGACAGGCTCCGGCTCCAGCCTGACGCCGCGTGCACGCAGCCGCGCCTGCGTTTCGGGAGAGAGCTCGCCGAGCCCCGCGGTGAACACGGTGACGTCGTCACTCCATTGACGGATCAGCTCCGCCTGGTGCAGGCCGAGGGGCGATGTCGTGAGAACGCCGAGACGCTTCTCGCGCACCTCCCAGCCATGGCAGTACGGACAGTGCAGCACCGTCTGTCCCCAGCGCTCGACGAGGCCGGGGATGTCGGGAAGGTCGTCGGTGAGTCCCGTGGCGACGACCAGCGCCCGCGTGCTGAGCTCGAGGCCGTCGAGCGTGCGCACCACCAGCCCGTCCGCGTCGTGCTCGACGCGTTCGATCGTTCCTGCCGCGAACTCGACGCCGTACGCCTCTGCTTCAGCGCGGCCGCGCGCCGCCAGGTCTCGCGGCGACGCCCCGTCATGACCGAGCACGCCGTGCATATGGTCGGCGAAGCGGTTGCGCACGCTCCCCGCGTCGATCACGAGCGCGCGTCTGCGCGCCCGTCCGAGCATGAGCGCGGCTGACAAGCCTGCCGGTCCGCCGCCGGCGACGATGACATCCCAAGAGTTCTGCATGTCCCCATGCTGTGCGAGACTGTCCCTCGAACGCAAACAATCTTGCAGAATCAGCAAAAGGAGCACAATGCGGGCAGAACTGGATCAGATCGGGCCGCGCCTGCGTGCCGAGCGACGATCGCGCGGGCTCACACTCGAAGAACTGGCAGCGAGCGCCGACATGTCGACCAGCACGCTCTCCCGCTTGGAATCAGGCAAACGCCAAGCCAACCTCGAGCTCCTGCTCCCGCTCACGAGGCGGCTGGACATCCGGATCGACGACCTCCTGCCCGCGAAGCCGACCGATCCCCGCGTGCATCGCCCAGCCGTCAGGAGAGACGGTCTCACCATCGTGCCGCTCGCACCAGAGCATTCGTCGGTGATGACGTTCAAGATCACCTACCCGGCGGGCGGCGCCCTGCCGGAGCTGCGCACCCACGACGGCTACGAGTGGCTGTATGTGCTGACAGGAAGGCTGCGGCTGCGCCTCGGCGAACAGGATCTCGTACTCGCCCGCGGCGAGGCTGCGGAGTTCGACACTCACACGCCGCACGCCATGTCCGCCGCCGGCGGGCGCGCGGCGCAGGTGATCAGCATCTTCAATGAGAAGGGCGCGAAGGTCCACACCCGCACGAGCGAGTCGGAGTAGTGCCTACGGAGCGCAGGCTTCTGAAGCCTCGGCATCGCTCGCCAGAACGATGCCGACGACCCGGCCGCTGTCGCCGATCGTGAACGACAGCGTCACACCTGGCGCGGCCATCCCATCCGGATGCAGTTCGATCGCTCCTGCCGTGGGAGCGGCGGTCTCCTCGGCTGCGGGGTAGACGGCCCTGACCTCATCGCGGGTGGAGCCGAGTCCGAGCCCCTCCGGCGTGCGCGGGGCCTGGCTCGGCGCACCGATCTCGCCCGAGACTTCGATTTCGGCGATGCCGGACGCAGCTGCGGCGAACGTCACGTCGAAGCCGGCGTCACCGTGCCAGCTCGCTGTGCACTCATCGACGGATCGCCATGTGCCTGGCAGCGTCTCGAGCGTCGTCGCAAAATCGTCACCGATTCGGACGCCGCCGATCGCGCCGGCCGAGATCACCCACGTCGTGGGATCCTCCGGGTCCTCGTCGGCGGAGCTGACGGGGGTCTCCTTCAGCGCCGTGAGCCCGCCGGAGGGCGGCGACTCTGCCCCGGAACCGGACCCTCCGACCGCGGTGCATGCGGCGAGCGCTCCGGCGAGAGCGATCGACGCGACGAAGGCGCCGAGCGCGCGCGGGCGCAGCGAGAGTTCGGGGAAGGGCACCCAGGACACGCTACGGACGTCAGATCACGAGAGGGCCGCGCCGCGGTCACGGTTCGATCGCGATCAGCCGTGCACGTTCCCAGGAACGCACGCACGCGAATGGTAGGCGATGCCGACGAAGTCCTAGTCTGGACGAATGCAGTCCGCGATCGCCGAGGCCCTCCTGCCCTGGTACCGCGCCAACGCGCGCGAGCTGCCGTGGCGCGCGGACGGCTTCGGCGCGTGGGGCGTGCTCGTCTCGGAGTTCATGCTGCAGCAGACACCCGTCGCCCGAGTGATCCCACTGCTGGAGGCGTGGCTGAGTCACTGGCCGACTCCGACATCGCTGGCGGAGGATGCCCCGGCCGAGGCGGTGAAGGCGTGGGCGAACCTCGGTTATCCGCGACGTGCACTGTGGCTGCACCGGGCGGCGGTGCAGATCCGCGACCACCATGACGGCGTCGTGCCGCGCGACGTCGTTACGCTGCTCTCCCTCACCGGAGTCGGTGACTACACCGCACGTGCAGTCGCGGTCTTCGCCTATGGCGACCGTCATCCGGTTGTCGACACGAACACCCGACGTGTGATGGCGAGGGCGATCGACGGGACTGCGCACCCTGCGCAGCCCCGCCCCGCCGACCTCGACCAGATGGCCGCACTGCTTCCGGCGTCGCGCGCGGAGGCCGCCGTGATGAATGCCGCCGTGATGGAGCTGGGCCAGGTCACATGCACGGCCCGCTCCCCCGCATGCGGGGCGTGTCCGATCGCCGACGCGTGCGCGTGGTACGCCGCCGGCCGGCCCGACACCCCGGACACCCGTCGCAAACAGGCCAGGTACGAGGGCAGCGACCGGCAGGCGCGGGGTGCAGTGATGCGCGAACTGCGCGGAGCGACCGCACCGATCCCGCAGCAGCGCGTCCTCGCCGATTGGCACGACGCGGCGCAGCGCGACCGCGCGGTGCTCACGCTGCTCGAGGACGGCCTCATCGAGACGACAGGCGGTGAGCTGCACCTGCCGCGCTGAGGACCCTCGGCCGCGGAACGACCATGGCCCGCGCCTTCGCATCATGGCGCGAGCAGCACATCGCGCTGCGCCCTCTTGCCACGCACTGAACAAGCGTTTAGCATATTGAACGTGAGTTCAAACGAAGATCAGACGACGAAGGCGCGGATCCGCGACGCGGGCGTTGCGGCGTTCGCTGCCGGCGGCTTCTCCCAGACGACCGTTCGGGGCATCGCACAGGCCGCCGGTGTCTCCCCCGGCCTGATCATCCATCACTTCGGGTCGAAGGACGGCCTGCGGAGGGAATGCGACGACTACGTCTTCAGCGCGATCTTCGACGCCAAGCGAAGTGCGGCGTCACAGGCCGCACCCGACGCGATCGCTTCGATGTTCCGCGACGAGCGGATGCAGACGATCGTCGACTACTTGGTCAAGTCGCTGCTCGATCCGTCCGAGCACGGGCAGCGCTACTTCGACCATTACGTCGATCTCGTCGAGGAGCTCCTCGCCTCCGGCTTCGCCGGGTACTCCTTCCGCCACTCGGACGACACCAGGGCGCAGGCGGCCATGGTCGCCGTCCTGGCTCTCACGCCCGTGACGCTGCAGCATCGCCTGCAGTCCGTGCTGGGCACGCAGGACACCCCATCGACCCTCGCACGCCTCTCGCAGCCGCTCCTCGACCTGTACATGCACGGCATCATCGTCGGAACCCCGAACGACACCGGCTCCGACGGAACCGCCGACCCCGCTGCCCCCGCGCCGCAGGAAGACCCCGAGGCGCCCCGAGACGAACGGAGAATGCCATGACCGCAGCACCCCTCGCGGCAGACACTGCCGCCGCACGACCCGACGCGAACTCGGCGATCGACATCGCGGGGCTCGTCAAACGATACGGGCGAGTCACCGCGCTCGACGGCTTCGACCTGACAGTGGCCCGCGGCGAGGTGCACGGCCTCCTCGGTCCCAACGGCGCGGGGAAGTCCACGACCATGCGCATCCTGCTGGGCATCCTGCGCCACGACTCGGGGCGCGTGCGCCTGCTCGGCGGCGACCCGTTCTCGGACGCTGTCGCGCTGCACCGGCGCCTGGCATACGTGCCGGGCGACGTCGAACTGTGGCCGAACCTCACCGGTGGCGAGGCCATCGACCTGTTCGCCAGACTCCGCGGCGGAGCGGACCGGAACAGGCGCGACGAGCTGATCGAGAGATTCGACCTCGATCCCCGCAAGAAGGGTCGCACGTATTCGAAGGGGAACAGGCAGAAGGTCGCCCTCATCGCCGCTCTGGCATCGGACGTCGAACTGCTGCTGCTCGACGAGCCGACCGCCGGCCTCGACCCCCTGATGGAGGCGGTCTTCCAGGAGTGCATCCACGAGGCCAAACGCGCCGGGCGCACCGTGCTGCTGTCCAGTCACATCCTCGCGCAGGTCGAGGTGCTCGCCGACCGGATCTCGATCGTGCGGCAGGGACGGATCGTCGAGACCGGCACGCTCGACGACCTGCGGCACCTGTCGCGCACCTCCGTCTCGGTGCGCACGGGCGAGCCCATCACCGGCCTGAACGAGCGCGCCGGAGTGCACAACGTGCTCTCTGAGGGCGAGCACGTCCGGTTCGATGCGGACACCGAGCACCTCCCCGCGATCATGCGCGACCTCGCCGGGCACGGGGTGCAGGCCATCACCGCAGCACCGCCGACACTCGAGCAGCTGCTCCTGCGCCACTACGGCGACGGAGAGGAATCATGAGCGCCGTCGCCGAACGCACCCGCAGCGAGCGCCGAGAGTCAGCGTCGTCGGGCGGCCCTCTGACTGGCACTGGCAGACTGCTGCGCTTCATGCTGCGACGCGACCGGGTCCGTGTCCCCGTCTGGGTGCTCGCGGTGAGCATCATGGCGGCGTACTTCTCGAACGTGATCGCCCTGGTGATGGATGAGGAAGCGCTGAACGCGATGACCGCGTTCGCGGCGAACCCCATCATGGGCCTCATCGGCGGCCCCGGCTTCGGCTTCGACGCCATCACCGTGCCGAGGTTCGTCGTCGGAATGTACGGCACCAGCCTCATGCTGGGCGCAGCGTTCATGAGCATCACCACGATCTCGCGCCACACCAGGGTCGAGGAGCAGACCGGTCGTGCCGAGCTGATCCGTGCGAATGTGGTCGGCAGGCACGCACCGCTCGCCGCCGCGCTGGTCGTCGCAGCCCTGATGAATATCGTGATGGCGCTGCTGACCGGTCTGACGATGATGTCGTCGGCTGCGGAGCCGGCGCCCGCAGGATCGCTGCTGTTCGGTGCGGGCCTGGGAGCGGCAGGCCTCGCCTTCGCGGGTGTCGCCGCTGTGACCGTGCAGCTGAGCCCTTTCTCGCGAGCGGCATCCGGATTCGCGGGCCTGGTGCTCGGCGTGAGCTTCGTCGTCCGAGGACTCGGCGACATGTCGGCGGTGCAGAACGGTGATCTCGCGTGGCTGTCGTGGCTGTCGCCGCTGGGCTGGCCGCAGCAGACGGCACCGTTCACGAACGACGACTGGTGGCCGCTCCTGCTGGGCGTCGCACTCTTCGCACTGCTGGTCGCTCTGGCGTTCGCCCTGCAGTCGCGCCGCGACCTCGCCGCAGGCATCCTGCCAGACAGGCTGGGTCGCGCCGCAGCGCCTGGCTGGCTGCGCGGCCCGCTCTCGCTGGCCTACCGCCTGCAGCGACCGTCCATCGCCGGCTGGTCGATCGCCATGCTGCTGGGCGGAGTGACCTTCGGCGCTTTCACTCGCCCGATGGCGGACGGCGCTGAGGGCATGCCGGAGCAGATCGTCGGCATCATGGGCGGCGCAGACGGCATCGTCGAGGGCTACGTCGGATTCATGGGCGTGTACTTCGCGATGATGGTCGCGGCATTCGCGATCATCTCCGTGCAATCGCTGCGCGCAGAGGAGCAGGGCGTGCGCACCGAGGCAGTGCTGGCAACCGGCGTCGGCCGGTCGGCGTGGCTGCTGTCGTGGACGCTCGTCACCGCGATCGGGTCGCTCTGGCTGCTCGCGCTCGCGGGCGTCGGCGAGGGCATCGGTGCGGCGGCAGGGATGAACGACTGGAGCATGTTCTGGCCGGTCGCATTCGGGCACGCCGCGCAGGTGCCGGCTGTCTGGCTGCTGCTCGGCCTCTCCGTCGGGCTGTACGGCGTCTCACCGCGCATCCTCGGGTTGGCGTGGGCCGTGTTCATCGTCGGTGCGCTGCTGTCGCTGTTCGGCGACATGCTCGACCTCGACGACGTCGTGCTCAGCGCTTCGCCGTTCCGCCACGTGGGCGAATACCCCGCAGAGAACGTCTCATGGGCCGGTATCGCCGTGCTGACCGGCATCGGCGCGGTGTGCGCGGCTCTCGGCGCGATCGTCTTCCGACGCCGAGACCTGACCACCGCCTGACGGCGGGTCGCGTTGATCCGGTCGGCGGATCGGATCAACGCGCCGAGTCGACCAGGGGTCTAGTGCGCCTCGGCCGACTCGGTCACCTCGCCGAGCACGCGCTCGAACCCATCGGGGATGTGCAGGTCACGCGGGTTCAGCTCCTCGATCGACGAGTGCCCCAGACCCAGTACGGCGGAATCGAGGCCCATGCGCATCAGGTCCAGCACGTTCTCGACGCCTGCCTGCCCGTTGGCCGCGAGGCCCCAGAGGTATGCCCGCCCGATCAGCACGGCGCGGGCGCCCAGCGCGAGCGCTTTGGCGACGTCACCGCCTCGGCGCACGCCGCCGTCGAGAAGCACCTCGACCCTGTCCCCCACCGCATCGACGACGGGGCCGAGGCAGCGGATCGATGCCGGCGTCGTGTCGAGGTTGTTGCCGCCGTGGTTCGACACCGAGATCGCGTCGACGCCGATGTCGGCGGCTCGACGCGCGTCGTCGACACGGGTGATGCCCTTCATCATGAAGGGGCCGCCCCACTCCTCTCGCAACCATGCCAGGTCCTCCCACGATGGAGGCGGCGTCTGAGTCCATTCGCCGTACGCGCCGAAGAAGGTCGGGGCGTCCTCGCCAGGCATCGTGAGATTCGGCACCGTCAGATCGGGAAGCCCTGCCCTGAGCCACTGTGCCGTCCACTGCGGGCGCATGATGCCCTCAGGGGCCATCTTGTAGATCGCCTGGAGCGTCATCCGCTCCGGGATCTCCGGGCTCCCCCAGTCGCGCCCGAACGAGTACGACCAGTCCGTCGTCGAGATCAGCGCCTTCGCACCCGCCGCACGCGCCCTGTCCATCCGGTGCCGCATGGCGTCCCGAGTACCGGTCCAGTACATCTGGAAGAACGTGTTCTCGTTCGCTGCCGTGACCTCCTCGACGGGTTTCGACGCGAACGAGCTCAGCCCCATGATCAGGCCGCGGTTCGCCGCCGCACGCGCAACGGCCGTCTCGCCTTCGGGTCGGATCGCCTGAACACCTGTCGGCGAGATCATCACCGGCATCGACACGGGGATGCCCATGATCGTGGTCGAGAGGTCGCGCTGTGCTCGGTGGCCCGCAACGTGCGGGGCGAACTCGAGCTCGGCGAAGGCGTCCTGGTTGTCCTGCGGGGTGCGCCCGCGCTCGGACCCGGCGACGAGCGCCGAGTACACGGAGGGCGGCAGGAACTGCTGCGATCGCCGCTGCGCCTCTCGCACGGTCTCGAACCAGGGGTTGCGCACCCACGGCCACAGTCTGCTCATACTCGTACACCCTTCGCCATCGACGGTTGCGTCTTCCAGACACTAATGGCACTCAGTGCCAAAGGGAAGAGTCTGCCTCGTCGCGGAAGGGTTTCCGTGCCGTGCTACTGCTCCTCGTCGTCGTGCCGATACGGGTCGGCGTCGCCGGCGTATCGCGCGCCTTCGGCGAGACCGCGCACCTGCTCGTCGCGCTCCTGCGCCTCCGCGAGCAGCGTGGTCAGGTGCGTCGCCTCCTCAGGCAGTGCATCCGGAATGAACTCGAGCGTCGGGGTGAGGCGCGTGTTCAGGTGCCGACCGACCTCGCTGCGGAGCATGCCCGTCGCAGCTTTCAGCGCGACGGCCGTGCCCTCGCGCTCCTCGTCCGTGCCGTAGACGGTGTAGAAGACCGACGCGTTCTGCAGGTCGCCCGTCACACGCACCTCGGTGATCGTGACGAAGCCGAGCCGCGGATCGCGCAGCCCCTTCTGCAGGCGTTCGGACAGAATCACCTTGATGCGGTCCGCCACGCGGGCCTGGCGTTCACCGGCCATGAGATATCCCCTTCGAGAACGGTTCTGCCGGGTGGCTGGTGGCCACCCGGCAGAACCATCAAATCACGTCAGACGCGAGGCTTCTCGACCATCTCGATGGTCTCGATCTCGTCGCCGATCTGGATGTCGTTGAACTTGCCGAGCCCGATACCGGCCTCGTAGTCCGTCCTGACCTCGGTGACGTCGTCCTTGAAGCGACGCAGCGACTCGATGGCCAGGCCGTCGGCGAGGACGACGCCGTCGCGGATGATGCGCGCCTTGGCGTTGCGCGTGATCGTACCGCTGCGGACGATGACACCCGCGATGTTGCCGACCTTCGAGGAGCGGAACACCTCTCGGATCTCGGCGACACCCGACTGCACCTCCTCGTACTCCGGCTTGAGCATGCCCTTGAGGGACGCCTCGACGTCATCGATCGCGTTGTAGATGACGTTGTAGAAGCGGGTGTCGACGCCCTCGCGGTTCGCCGCCTCGCGCGCCTTGGTGTCCGGACGCACGTTGAAGCCGAGCACGATCGCGTTGTCGATCGTGGCGAGGTTGATGTCGCTCTCCGTGATCGCGCCGACGCCGCGGTGGATGATCCGCAGCTGGACGCTGTCGTCGACCTCGATCTTGAGCAGTGACTCCTCGAGCGCCTCGACGGCACCGGAGACGTCACCCTTGATGATGAGGTTGAGCGACTCGACCTTGCCCTCTTCGAGCGCCTTGGTGAAGTCCTCGAGCGACATGCGCTTGCGCGCCTTCGCCAGTGCGGCGTTGCGCTCGACGGCCTCACGCTTCTCGGCGATCTGGCGGGCGGTGCGGTCGTCCTCGGAGACGAGGAACAGGTCGCCGGCGCGTGGCACCGAGTTGAGCCCCTGCACCTGGACGGGACGCGACGGAGCCGCTTCCTTGACCCGCTCGCCGTGCTCGTCGATCATGGCCCGCACACGGCCGAAGGCCGTGCCGGCGACGATCGGGTCGCCGACGTGCAGCGTTCCGCCCTGCACGAGAACGGTCGCCACAGAGCCGCGGCCCTTGTCGAGCTTCGCCTCGATCGCGATGCCGCGCGCTACCTTGTTCGGGTTCGCGCGGAGGTCGAGACCTGCGTCGGCGGTGAGGAGAACCGCGTCCAGAAGACCCTGGATGCCCATGTTCTCTCGCGCCGACACGTCGACGAACATGACCTCGCCGCCGTACTCCTCCGCGATCAGGCCGTACTCGGTGAGCTGCTGGCGCACCTTGTCGGGGTTCGCGTCCGGCTTGTCCACCTTGTTCACCGCGACCACGATCGGAACCTCGGCCGCCTGGGCGTGGTTCAGCGCCTCGACCGTCTGCGGCATGATGCCGTCGTCGGCGGCGACCACAAGGATCGCGATGTCGGTGACGTCGGCACCACGGGCACGCATGGCCGTGAAGGCCTCGTGGCCCGGGGTGTCGATGAAGGTGATCGCGCGATCGTGGCCGTCGTGCTCGGTCCAGATCTGGTACGCACCGATGTGCTGCGTGATGCCACCGGCCTCGCCTTCGATCACCGTCGTGTGACGGATCGCGTCGAGCAGTCGCGTCTTACCGTGGTCGACGTGGCCCATCACCGTGACCACGGGAGGACGGATCTCAAGGTTCTCGTCGTCCTCTTCGAGCTCCTCCTGCTCGAGGTTGAGGCCGAAGCTCTCCAGGAGCTCTTTGTCCTCGTCCTCGGGTGAGACCATCTGCACCTTGTAGCCGAGCTCGACGCCGAGGACCTCGAAGGTCGCCTCATCGAGCGACTCGGTCGCCGTCGCCATCTCACCGAGGTGGAACAGCACCGTGACCAGGTTGCCCGGCGGCACCGAAACGCCGTGCATCGTCTCGAGCTTGTCGGCGAAGTCCGAGATCGATGCGCCGCGGCGCATACGGATCAGCGTGCTGCCGTCGCCGCGGGGAACCTTGACTCCACCGACGATCGGCGCCTGCCGCATCTCGAATTCTTGCCGCTTCGCCCGACGCGACTTGCGCTGCCTGGACTTGCCGCCGCCCTTGCCGAAGGCTCCGGCCGTGCCGCCGCGGCGACCGCCTGGGCCTGGCCGACCGGCGAAACCGCCGCCGGGTCGACCGGCGAAGCCGCCGCCACCGCCGCCTCCAGGACGACCGGCGCCGCCTGCGCCGCCTCCTGGACGACCGGCGCCACCGGCGCCGCCGCCTGGACGCTGCTGGAACGGCGCATTGCCGCGCGCTCCGCCGCCGCCCTGACCGGGACGACCGCCACGAGCCTGGCCGGGACGCTGCAGACCGCGACCGGGCTGCGGCTTAGGAATGTTGCCAGGGGTCGGGCGCTGGCCCATGCCCTGAGCGGTTGCGAACGGGTTGTTGCCCGGCCGCGGGCCGCCTGGTCGCTGCTGGCCCATGCCCTGAGCGTTGCCGAACGGATTGTTGCCGGGGCGTGGGCCGCCTGGCTTCGGTGCGCCTGGCTTCGCCCCGCCGGGTGTGGGCGGGTTCGATCCCTGCTTCGGCGCGGAACCACCGGGGTTCGGCGCGCCGGGCTTGGCAGAACCGGGGCTCGGCGGCGACGACTTCTTGGCAGCAGCCGGAGCAGCCGGCTTCTCCGCAGTCTTCGGCTCCGCCTCAGCGGGTGCTGCCGACTCCTGCACCGGTGCAGCGGGTTCCTGCGCTGGTGCAGCGGATTCCTGCACGGGGGCAGCGGGCTCCTTCGCAGGCGCGCTGGCACCGGGCTTCGGCCCCGGCGTCGCGGAGGGCTTCGCAGCGGAGCGCGGCGCGGGCTTCTTCGCGGCGTCGTCTCCTGAGACGGGCTTGGCGCCGTCTTCCTGGAGCGCGGCGCGCAGCTTGCGCGCGACCGGGGGTTCGATAGTGGATGACGGGCTCTTGACGAACTCGCCGAGATCCTTCAGCTTCGCGAGCGCCGACTTGCTGTCGATACCGAACTCTGCCGCGATCTCATGTACGCGTGGTTTAGCCACAATTCTCCTGTCTGGGTGGCCCACCCAGACAGGGGCAGGCCTTTAGAGGCGGACGGGTCTCATTTCGAGCCGTTCACTTGGTTTCCATAGCTGGTCAGCCATTCCTCGATGGTGTGTGCGTCGAGTTGCCCCGACGCACGCAGTGCTCTTGCGAAAGCGCGCCTCTGAAGCGCAGTTCTCACACAATTCGGCGCCGGATGCAACCACGCGCCTCGACCGGGCATCGAACGTTTTTCGTCTGGGACGAGAACCGAATCGACCGCGACCACTCGAATGAGGGCGGCCCGGGGAGCACGCGTGCGACAACCGACGCACGTTCGTACGGATTCCATTCTACACCTCGCCTCGACCGCGTTCACCTGGCGTGTCCGATCCGCGCTCGGTGAGTGGGAGCATCCGGTCGATCAGCCTGCGTCCATGATCGAATCCGGCTGGATGTCGATCTTCGCTCCGGTGAGCTTTGCGGCGAGTCGGGCGTTCTGACCCTCCTTGCCGATCGCCAGCGACAGCTGGTAGTCCGGCACCAGCGCACGGACCGCCTTGGTGCTCTCGTCGAGCACGAACGCGCTCGTGACCTTGGCTGGTGACAATGCGCTCGCGACGAACGTCGCGAGGTCGTCGTCGAAGTCGACGATGTCGATCTTCTCGCCAGACAGCTCCTCCGTGACGGCACGCACCCGCCGCCCCATCTCACCGATGCACGCCCCCTTGGCATTGATCGATGGGTCGGTCGCCGTGACCGCGATCTTGGTGCGATGGCCCGCCTCACGCGCCAGCGAGAGAACCTCGACGAGGCCGCTCGCGATCTCGGGGACCTCCATCGCGAACAGCTTCCGCACCAGACCGGGGTGCGTGCGGGAGACCGTGATCGCCGGGCCCTTGTGCCCCTTGGCGACGCTCGTGACATAGACCCTGATGCGCGTTCCGTGTGCGTAGTCCTCACCTGGCACCTGCTCCTCTGGAGGGAGCATGGCCTCAACGGTGCCGAGATCGACGTGGACCATCTTCGGGTTCGTGCCCTGCTGCACGATGCCGGCGACGATGTCGCCCTCCTTGCCGCGGAACTCGCCGAGCACGGCATCGTCAGCGATGTCGCGCAGTCGCTGGGCGATCACCTGCTTGGCCGCATAGGCGGCGATGCGTCCGAAGTCATCGGGAGTCGACTCCTCCTCGCCGATGACGGCGCCGGATTCGTCGGTCACCGGTACGTAGATGCCCACGTGGCCGGTCGAGCGGTCCAGCTCGGCGCGTGCGCCGGCCGGCGCCTCGCCGGTCTGCGAAACGTGCTTCCCGTACGCGGTCAGCACGGCCTGTTCGATGATCCGCACGAGTTCGTCGAGCGGAATCTCCTTCTCACGCTCGATGTTGCGGAGCAGTCCAAGATCGATATCCACTGCGTTCTCCCTCTTCAGTTCTTCGCGGCGTCGCGCCTGCCGGTCGCTCCACGTTACCGAATGTCGCTGGGAGACGCCCTTCCTCGGCACGCGTCGGCGCGTTGCACCGCACGCAGGAAGCGGCGGGGTCGATCCTCGGATCGTCCCGCCGCTTCGTGCGTGCCCTACGCCTGCTGGCGGCGCAGGATGCTCAGCGTGATTCCGCCGATGATCAGCAGCGCGGCCGCAGCTCCGACACCCCAGGCGACCTCCCCGCCCGTGACGGCGAGAGCCTCGTCGTCACCCGCCTGAGCATCGTCCGTCACCGGCGCATCCGTGCCGGCTCCGTCCTGGTCCGATCCGTCCGTGCCCGGCTCATCCGTGCCCGATCCGTCCGTGCCCGGCTCATCCGGGTCGGTCGGCTCCTCTGTGCCAGGCTCCTCCGGGTCGGTCGGCTCTTCCGTGCCGGGCTCCTCCGGGTCAGTCGGCTCTTCCGTGCCAGGCTCCTCCGGATCGGTCGGCTCCTCCGCTTCCTGCGTCTGCAGCCCGACCAGGATCGGATTGTGGTCGCTGGCGCGGAAGATGCTCTCGTCGTACAGCAGCGTCGCGTTGTAGTTGTAGCGGCTGTATTCGAAGCCCACCTGCTCCTGCGCATTGATCTGCCACACGTCCACGCCCGTCACCAGGTCGAGAGCGGCGGAGTTGGCGAACACATGGTCGAGCGAGCCGTCGAGACCGTCGTAGTTGTAGGTGGCCTCTCCCCCGTTCAGCGCATAGTTGAGGTTGGTGTAGCCCGCCTCCTCGATGACGACGGCAGGGTCCTCCGCGGCGTATGCGTTGAAGTCGCCTGCGAGGAACACAGCGTCGATCCCAGCGTCCTGGCCCTGCTCCGCAGCGAAGTCGACCAGTGCCTCGGCTTGCGCGATCCGGTCGGGGTTCGCGTTGCCCTGGCCCGTGCCGTCGTCGGTGCCTGAACCCTTCGACTTGAGGTGGTTGGTGGCGACCATGAACGCGTCCGCGTCATCGGCTCCCACAGGCGCGAACGCCTGCACGAGCGGCTCGCGCGCGTTGCCGAATGCGGGGTCGTCGACCAGGATGTGCGACTCGCCCACCGTCTCGACCTCGGCGGTCTGGTAGATGAACGCGTTGCGGATGACGTCTTCGTCAGTGGGCAGCTCCTCCGGACTGGCGGCGAAGCCCCACGTGTCTGCGCCGGCCTGCTCGTTCAGCGCGCCGACGAGCGTCTCCACCGCGAAGTCACGGTCCTTGTCGTAGTGGGCGGAGTTCTCGATCTCCTCCAGCGACACGACGGACGCATCGAGGTCGATGATCGCGTTCACGATCTTCGTCTGCTGGCGATCGAGATTCTCCTCGTCCGCCGCACCTCGCGGTCCGTCCGGGTTGCAGCGGTTGTTGGCCACCGGGTTGCCTTCGCGGTCCGTGTAGAAGGAGCAGGTGCCGAGCCCTGCGGCTTCGAACTCCTCCCCCGTGGTCGGGAAGTAGTTGAGCACGTTGAAGGTCGCCAGCGAGAGGTCGCCTCCGACCTCGGCCGGGGCGGCGTTCGCCGCGCGCTCATCGCTGAAGGTCACGATGTCGGACGCGTCGCCGTTCACCGGCGTCGTGGGCTGGAAGTTCCAGCTGTCGTAGCGGTAGTCGAGCACGAAGGGCTCGTTCATCGTCACCGAAGCTCCCACGCGCACGGGCGTCTCAGGCGTGAGGTACGACAGCGGCACGTCCTGCTGATTGCTGAAGTTCGTGCTGCGGCCGTCATCGAGCTTGATGAACTTCGCCGCGTTCTCCGCCTCAGCAGCGGCGATCGCCGCCTCGTCGTGCGGGTCGACGTGATCGGTCGGCTGGCGCAGCGGCTCATCCCCGTACGCGAGCCCGAACGAGCCGTAGAAGTTCGCGTCGTAGTTGTCCGTGACGGTGAAGCCGTCGATCTGGACGAGCTCGCTCTGGTGCGCCTGCTTGTCCTCATCGGTGGCGATGACCTCCCAGGAGGTGATCGGGGCGACCTCCCCGAGGCCCACCTCGAACGTCGTGACGAGGTCAGCGGTGATCTCGGTGAGCCCGTTGTAGACGCTCACGTCACCGGTCACACGCACGCTCTGGCCGATCTCCGCCCGTGCCGAGTCACCCCACACGAAGATCGCGTCGGAGACGCCGTCGTTCGGGTCGCCTGCAGGATCCTGGATCGTGAAGCCGTTGAAGCCGCCGTCGCGGTAATCGGCGGTGACGACGCCGTCGACGGTGACGGTCTCGCCGACCGCGCCGTTCGCCTCAGCGATGCTGACAGCGTCACCGTGCTCGACAGGCTCCTGCGGCTCATCCGGATCCTCCGATGAGCCGTCGCCCGCGGTCTCGCCCGCAGAGTTGGTCGGCGTCGGGTCGCCCACGGTGAAGTCGGCGGAGTTGTCGTCCGTGTCCGTGCCAGCCGCGTCGCGCGACGCGCTCGTGGAGTTGCTCAGCGGGTCAGTCGCTGCTCCTTCGAAGCTCGCGGCCGAACCGTATCCGACCATGTCGACCAGCCCTGCGGCACCTGCGCGGTCTCCGGCGACCGAGCTGTCGAAGTCCGAATCGCTCTCGAACAGGAACACTCGCCCGTTCGAACCTGACATGTTGATGCTCGCTTCGGCATCCGGCGTCGGAAGGGGGGTGACGTCACCGTTGCTGCCCGCCGCGAGCTGCAGCAGGAAGTGAGTGTCCGACTCGATCGTGCCTTCGAGGACCGCGATGCCGCCGGACCCGCCGGATGACGAACGATACTCGACGGCGTAGCCGCCCAGATCGATGTCGGCGCCCGTCGGGTTGTACAGCTCGACGAAGTCGTGGGTCACAGGTGCACCGGAGTTGCCCCCGCCGCCGTACACCTCACTGATGATGAGTGCGTCGCCCTCGGGCGAGGCCGTCGCCGCGGACGGCACGAGGACGAGAGCGGACGCGGCGAGCGCCAGCCCGGATGCTGCGGCCGCGATGCGGCGGCCGTGCGGAGTAGTTGACATGGAGTTCCCTCGGAAGTCACGGGTGAAGACTTCAGAGTCGCAGTGCAGTATTTCGACCGGCTGACCGCGAGGTGTCCAGCAGGAGAACTTCGCCCGCTGCTACCGCGCGGCGAGGCGCGCGACGGCCGCCGCCGCCGGCAGCGTCTCGCGCTCGCCGGAGCGGCGATCCCAGAGCTCGACGTCGCCGTCGGCGGCGCCGCGTCCGACGACGAGCAGCTGCGGCACACCGAGGAGCTCGGCATCGCCGAACTTCACACCGGGCGACACCTTCGGCCGGTCGTCGTAGAGCACGTCGAAGCCCGCTGCCTCGAGCTGCCCGGTGACGCTCTCCGCGAGCTCGTACGGCTCGCCGCCCTTGCCTGTCGCGACGATGTGGATGTCGTACGGGGCGATCGACTCGGGCCAGATCAGGCCCTTGTCATCGCTGAACAGCTCGGCGATGAGCGCGAGCACGCGCGTGACTCCGATGCCGTACGACCCCATCGTCACCGTGACGAGCTTGCCGTTCTCGTTGAGCACCTTCAGCCCGAGCGCGTCGGCGTACTTGCGTCCGAGCTGGAAGATGTGCCCGATCTCCATACCGCGCGCACGCGTCACGGGCCCTGAGCCGTCGGGTGCCTGGTCGCCGTCGCGGACCTCTGCGATCTCTGCGATGCCGTCTGCGACGAAGTCCCTCCCCGCGACCAGGTGGGCCACGTGCCTGCCCTTCTCGTTCGCGCCGGTCGCCCACGACGTGCCGTCGACCACGCGGGGGTCGAGCAGGTACTCGATGCGCGCTTCGGGGTTCTCCTCCACGACCCGGTCGTCGAGGCCGAGCTGCTGACCCTCCCTGCCGCTGGCGTGATTGCTCCCCACCGGGCCGATGTAGCCGGGAACGAGCTCAGGGCCGAACAGGGCCTTCGCCTTCTTCAGCTGCTCTTCGCCGGCCATCTCCACCTCGTAGCCTGCGAAGGCGACCTCGGCGCGCTTCATGTCCACGGCGCGGTCACCGGGAATGCCGACGACGACGAGCTTCGTCCTCCGAATCGGCTCAGCGTCCTTGCCGCCGCCGAGCTCGGTCCATGTCAGCGCGAGCACGACGTTCTTGAGAGTGTCGGACGCCTGCCATGCGCGGCCGTCGCCCCGAGGCGAGGTCGCGTTCAGGTGGTCGACGAGAGTGTCGATCGTCGGGGTGTCGGCTTCCGGCAGCAGCCGGGGCTCAGCCAGCCCGTCGAACGGCACCGGCTCGGGTGCCGTCGTGGTGAACGCTTCGACGTTCGCCGCATAGCCGCCCTCGCTGCGCACGAACGTGTCCTCTCCGACGGCTGTCGGATGCAGGAACTCCTCGCTGCGCGAACCGCCCATCGCGCCCGCGTCGGCTTTGACGATCGCGTACTCGACACCGAGCCGCTGGAAGATGCGCTCGTACGCCGCACGCTGGGCGTCATAGCTGGCGTCGAGCCCCGCGTCGTCGACGTCGAAGGAGTAGGCGTCCTTCATCGTGAACTCGCGACCGCGCAGCAGACCGGCGCGCGGACGGGCCTCGTCGCGGTACTTGTCCTGGATCTGGAAGATCGACAGCGGCAGGTCCTTGTACGAGTTGAACAGGTCCTTCACGAGCAGAGTGAAGGCCTCCTCATGGGTCGGTGCGAGCAGGTAGTCGGCCCCGTGGCGGTCCTTCAGACGGAGAAGGGCGTCGCCGTACTCCTCCCAGCGGCCCGTCACCTCGTACGGCTCACGCGGCATCATCGCGGGGAAGTGCACCTCCTGCGCGCCGGCGGCGGCCATCTCCTCGCGCACGATCTGCTCGAGCTTCGTCTTCACGCGCAGACCGAGCGGCAGCCACGCGAAGATGCCAGGCGCCTGGCGCCGGATGTACCCGGCGCGCACGAGCAGCCGATGGCTGCGCACTTCGGCGTCGGCGGGATCCTCACGGAGTGTGCGGACGAAGAGCTGAGAGAGACGAGTGACCACGAGACGAGTCTATGGCGTGCCCGCCCGCGTCGCCTACGCGCGCCCGGTGTCCGTCGGGGCCTGCTCCCCGCCGCGCGGGCGCGGTGCAGGCACCAGCTTGAGCCCGACCACGGCGCCGACGATGCCTGCCACGAAGAGCACCCGCAGGAACGTGACAGGTTCCGCCCCCGTCAGCATGGCGTACGCCACGGTGAGCGCAGCTCCGGTTCCGGTCCACACTGCATATGCCGTGCCGATCGGGATCGTCTTCGTCGCCCAGCCGAGGCCGAGCATGCTCAGCGCGAGCGCGACGAGGAACGCGATCGTCGGCACGGGCCGCGAGAACCCTTCGCTGTCACCGAGCGCAGTCGCCCATACTGCCTCGAGCACGGCACTGACCAGAAGTGCGATCCACGCCACCTCAGCTCACCGCCTTCAGCCCGATCACGCTGCCGATCAGCAGCACGAGCAGCGCGGTGCGAATGAGCGAGAGCCTCTCCTGCTTGCGCACCACCGCAAGCACCACGGTCAGCACTGCGCCGATTCCGACCCACACCGCGTACGACGTGCCCGTCGGCAGCGTGTTCATCGCGAACGCCAGACCCGCCATGCTGGCAACCAGCGCGACGAAGAACACGACCGTCGGCACCGCCTTCTTGAAGCCCTTGGACGCTCCGAGCGCCGTGGCCCACACGGCCTCGAGCATGCCCGATGCGATCAGCACGGCCCACGCCATCACTGCCACCTTTCTCGCACGACTGTACGAGAAGAGGCTAGCACGTTCCCGCACAACTGTGCGACTATGGAGCCATGCCAAGGACGATGGACCAGGACGAGCGCGATCGTGCGGTCGTCGCCGCAGCGTGGCGAGTGATCGAAACCGAGGGCGTCGCGGCACTGTCCGTGCGCCGGGTCGCGGCCGAGGCCGGGATCGCGCCGAGTTCGCTTCGCTACCTCTTCCCGACGCAGGCATCCGTACGCGCTCGTGCGATCACGGCAGCCGGTGAGCGCATCCGCGCGCGAATCGAGGCGCTCCCGACGGACGTGCATGCGCACGAGTGGGCGAGAGCGGCGCTGCTCGAACTGCTTCCGCTCGACGACGAGCGCCGCACCGAGATGAGCGTCACCATCGCGCTCGGCGTGGCTGCGAAGGCTGATCCGGCGCTGCAGCCCCTTCGGCGCACCCTCGACGGCGAGGTGCGCGCGGTCTGCGCACGGGCCGCCATCGCCGTCGGTCTCACCGACCCCCGCGACATCGACGCGCTGCACGCACTGATCGACGGCCTCGCCCTGCACCTCATCGTCCAGGACCCCGCAGAGGAGTCCGCCTGGGCAACCGCTGCCCTCGATCACTGGCTTCCCGAGAACGCAGGCCCACTCCGCCGCGCCGCCTGCTCGACCGCCGGCAGAAGCGCCTCGGCGGTGCGGCGGTAGCCCGCGGCGCTGGGGTGGAACCGGTCAAGACTGAACATGCCGTCCGGATCATCGCGGAACGCCGTTCTCAGCGCCCTCCGCAGGCTCACAGGAACAGCGCCCGCGTGCCGCGCGGCCCGCGTCTGAGCGATCGCCATGTGCTGCGACATCCGCGACATGATGCCTCGCAGCGGCTGCGGCACCGGCCGGATCGCGCCGAGATCGGGGCAGGTGCCGACGACCACGCGCGTGCCGAGATCGCGCAGGCGCCGGATGGCGCGGTGGAGCTGCCCCGCGGCGACGGCCGGGTAGACGAGATGCGTGACGTCGTTGCCGCCGACGATGACGACGGCGACATCCGGTCGGTAGTCACCAGGCAGCGCATCGAGCTGCCCCTCCAGGGCCTTCGACTCCGACCCGACGACCGCAGCCGTGCACAGCCTGACCGGTCGCGACATCCGGCGCGCCAGCCCCTTCGCCACGCGTCCGCCGAGGGTCTGCTTGCGATGCTCCACTCCGAGGCCCGCCGCGAGCGAGTCGCCCAGCACGAGCAGTTCGATCGGCTCTCCGTCGAGCTTGCGGCTCCAGATGCGGTCGGCCGGGATGGAATCCTCACCGAGCGGCTTGCCGATGCGCTCGCGCGCCACGGCCGCCTGGCGCACCAGCAGCGCTCGCACGCCCCACCCAGCGAGGGCCGCCCCGGCGGCGACCGAGGCGATCACGACGCGGCGCGCACGGCTCATAGTCGGATGAGACATCACCTGCGTGAACCGTGCGTGAACGCACCCCTGCTGTCGGCGCGCTCGCGCCCTCAGCCCAGTGCGGGGATCACCCGGCGCTCGAACAGCTCGACGCCGGACCGATCGTAGGCCGCCTCAGGGAAGTAGTGGATGGCGTACCCCAACCCCGCGTCACCGTACGTCGCAAGCTTCTCCGACACCTGCTCGACCGTGCCGACCAACGCACCTGGCAGCCGGTACTGGGCCATGGCTCCTTCGAGCTTGTCGCCGAGATACGGGGCGAGGCGCGCTTCGATCGCGCGCAGCCGGTCCTCGACCTCCGCCTCGGTCTCTGCGATCACGGTGTTGAAGTTCGCCGATCTGGTGATCTCCGCGAAGTCTCGGCCGAGGCGGTCCGTGTGCTCGCGCAGCACGTCGCTCTTGCGGCGGAACGTATCGAGGTCGCCGTGGAAGTTGGTGTGAGAGGCGTACTGCGCCGCGATCTTCAGCGTCACCTTCTCGCCGCCGCCCGCGACCCACAGCGGGATGCCGCCGTCCTGCACGGGCAGCGGGCGCACGATCGCGCCGTCGACGCTGAAGTGACGACCGTCGAGGGTGGCAGAACCCGTCAGCCATGCCTGCTGCATGATGTCCACACCCTCCCGCAGCATCCGGAGCCGTTCCGGCACCTCGGGGAACCCGTATCCGTACGCGCGCCACTCGTGCTCGTACCATCCGCCGCCGATGCCCATCTCGACGCGGCCGCCTGACACGTGATCGACCGTCGCGGCGACCTTGGCCAGGTGGACGGGATTGCGGTACCCCATGCACGTGCACATCTGACCGAGACGCACCCGGCTCGTCGACGCGGCGAAGGCGGACACCAGGGTCCAGGCCTCGTGCGTGGCCTCGTCGCTCGGCACGGGCGTGGTGTGGAAGTGGTCGTACACCCAGACCGACTCCCACGCCCCCTCGTCGGCGCGCTGCACCAGCCGGCGCATCGTCTCCCAGTGCTCGGCCGGATCGATGCCGACCAGGTCGAAGCGCCAGCCCTGTGGAATGAATGTGCCGAATCTCATGCGGCCAGCATACGACCGCCACGACACGCCGGTCACCGCTCGACATCCGATGTTCATCGTGCGAATATCTGCGTATGGACGCAGATACGCAGATGGATGGATTCGGCCAGGCCGATGCCTTCGTCGAGCTCGCGGTCGAGGTCTTCCAGATGCTCGCCGATGCGACCAGGGTGCGGATCGTGATGGCTCTGCGCGGCGCAGGCGAACTGTCCGTGAACCATCTCGCCGACATCGTCGACAAGTCGCCGACTGCGGTGTCGCAGCACCTCGCGAAGCTCCGGATGGCCCGGATGGTCACCACGAGGCAGGTCGGGCAGCGTGTGTTCTACCGACTGCAGGACGACCATGCGACGCAGCTGGTGACACAGGCGATCCAGCAGGCGGAGCATGCAGTCGGAATGCCCCGTCACCACGCTGACATGACGGAGCCCGCCGGGATCGAGGGGGCACCGTGACCCAGAGCCCTCACGACCCACGGCCAGGCGCGACGGCTTGCCCCGACCCTGGTGCCGCTCCCCCGCATGAGCACGCCCGCGGTGTGCGCGGCATCCTCCGCGCCGTCTTCGCGCCGCACGAGCACGACCCCGCGGATGCGATCAACGACGCGCGCGCCGCCAACCGTGCGGGCATTCGAGCCGTCAAGGTCAGCCTCGTGCTGCTGCTGGCGATCACGGCGGCACAGGCGATCGTGATCGCCTTCACCGGTTCGGTCGCACTGATCGCCGACACGCTGCACAGTCTCGCCGACGCACTCACGGCGATTCCGCTGTGGATCGCATTCGTGCTCGCCAGGCGCCGCCCGACCCGCACCCACACGTACGGTCTGGGCCGCGCGGAGGATCTCGGCGGCATCGTGATCGTGCTGGCGATCGCTGCGTCCGCAGCGCTGGCGATCTGGCAGGCGATCGACAGGATCGCCCATCCGCAGCCGGTGCAGAATCTCGCCCTCGTCATCGCGGCCGGAGGGATCGGCTTCGTCGGGAACGAGCTCATCGCCACCTACCGCATCCGGGTCGGGCGTCGCATCGGCTCGGCCTCCCTCGTCGCCGACGGCGTGCACGCCCGCACCGACGGGTTCACCTCACTCGCCGTGGTCGCTGGAGGCATCGGCGTCGCGGCCGGCTTCCCCCTCGCCGATCCCATCGTCGGCCTGCTGATCGGCACCATGCTCGTGGTGATGCTGATCGGCACCGCGAGATCCGTCATCCGAAGACTGCTCGACGGCGTCGACGCCGACCTCGTCTCCCGCGCCGAGATCGCCCTCTCCCACGTGGCAGGCATCGAGCATGTCGGCCACGTTCGACTTCGCTGGGTGGGCCACCGCCTGCACGGCGAGGCCTGCATCACCGCCGAGGCGGCGTCCCTCGCCGAGGCCGAGCAGGTCAGGGCGAACGTCGTCGCCGAGGCCAGAGAGCACCTCCCCCATCTCGACGAGTTCACCGTCGAGGTGCATCCGCCCACGCACGGCGGCCCGGCGCCGCACTCCCTCACTGCGGCACTGTGACCGACAGCGCTGCGAGGCTGCCGAACACGTCATCCGGCGTGCTTTCTGCTGGTCAGGCAACGCGTGTCCCGTGAAACCTCCGGCCCGCATGAAGTACAGCGCGGGGCGAGGACGGAGCAAGCCCGCCCGTCGCCCCGTGCCGATCACTCCGCGAGGTTGTCGCTGAACGAAGTGTCGACGTAGAGTTCCGGGTCGAGCGGCTCGTCGTATTCCAGCGCGCCGAGTTCAAGCCACACGCGCTCCATCGTGGCCAGCTGATCCGGCAGCGGCTTCAGATCCGGCTCCCAGTGGTACAGAGGAACCGAGGCGACTTCGTCCGGAGTCTGACCCGTTGCGTCACCGATGATCTCGAGGTTCTCATCGGAGTAGCGCGCATCGCCCTGCAGGTCCTGTGCCGCGCGCGCGATCGCAGCGAAGAACGCTTGTGCTTGCTCAGTCTCGGCGAACTGGCCGCCGTAGATGACGCCGGTGCCCGACGTGCCTTCCGGGGTCGTCCAGAGCATGTCGGCCGTTCCGTCTTCCACCGCCTGCCCCCAGAACGGCGCGGATGCGAACGCGGCATCGATACCGCCGGTCTCCAGCCCTGCCGGGACATCGGGGTTGGAGAGGTTGACGAACTCGACGTCGGATGCCGAAAGGCCCGCTTCTTCGAGTGCCTGCGAGACGTAGAAGGCGCTTGTGGCTGCGTCTCCGCCCAGTGCGCCGATCTTGTGCCCCGCCAGATCGGCGACGGATGAGATCTCGCCCGAATCGATCAGATCACGGCGAACGACCAGCGCTGACGCAGGTTCTTCGCCTTCGGGACCGGCTACTCCCATCGAGCCGACGACGCGGACGTCGAGCCCCGTCTCGATCGCACTGAACATTCCGGCGGAGAAGCCAGCTGCGACCACGTCGAGCTTGCCGCTGGACGCCAAGGGGATCGCGTCTTGGCCGGACTTCACGTTCTCGATGTTCACGTCGAGGCCTTCCTCCTCGAAGTACCCCTTCGCGTCGGCGACATAGATCGGGGCGAATATCGACAGCTGTACGATGCCGACTTCGATTGTCGCGGCATCGTCGCCGCCTTCCGAATCTCCCGCGCAGCCCACGAGGGCCGTCACGGCGATCAATGCCGCACTCGCTGCGGCGATCTTTCGCTTCATTTGCGCTCCTTCTTGGTTGCGGCGCCGGCACGGCGCCATGGGACAAGTGCTCGTTCGAGCAGGATGATGAGCCCAGTGACACTCGCCCCGATCAGCGCCACTGTGATGAGCCCCACGAACATCGTGGCCGGCTGGAAGAGCTGCCATGAGTTCCAGATCAGGTAGCCGAGCCCTTCGTTCGATGCCACGAACTCCACCGCCGTGATGACGATCACCGCCATACCGGCGGACACCCGCAGGCCCGTCATGATCGCCGGCAGCGCGCCGGGCAGCAGCACATGTCGGAACAGGTTCATTCCCTTGGCCTTGTAGGCGCGTGCGGCCTCCAGGATGCGCGCATCGATCTGCATGATGCCGCTGAGGGTATTGATCTGCACGACGAAGAACACGCTGATGGCGACCGAGAGGATCTTCGGCGTCTCGGTGAGCCCGAAGATCAGCAGAAGCAGCGGAAGGATGGCGATCTTCGGCAATGCGTACAGCGCGGTGAACGTCGGCTCGAGCGCGGCGCGAACGGGGCGCCATAAGCCCATCAGTAGGCCGACCACGATGCCGGCAGCAGAGCCGGCGATGAAGCCGACTGCGAGTCGAGCGATCGTCGCGCCGACGTGGATCCAGAGGTCGCCGGAAGCGACCATCTCCCATCCCCTGATGCCGATGGCCGACGGCGGGCTGTACAGGCGCGAATCGATCAGCCCGGTCTGCGCCGCGATCTCCCACAGGGTGAGCAGCAGGATCGGTGTCGCAATCGCAAGGCCGAGGTCGCGAGTCTTCAGGCGACGCGCGCGCCGATACTGGCGTTCGACCGCTGCTTCGAGATCAGCGTCACTTCCTGACGGGTGTGACGTGGTCAGAGGTGTTGTGCTCATGTCATTCCTCACTTGAAGCTCAGAGAGGCCTGGACCTCGTCGCGCAGCGATTCCCAGATGTCCTGCTTCATGCGGGCGAACTCGGGATCAGCCTCGATCGCGGTCGAGCGGGGACGTTCGAACGGGATATCGATGACCTCCTTGACCTGACCAGGGCGTGCCGACATCATCACGATCTGGTCCCCAAGGAGCAGAGCCTCTTCGATCGAGTGCGTCACGAGCACGACGGTCTTGCGCTCGGCTTCCCAGAGCGAGACGAGCTGCTCCTGCATCAGGATGCGCGTCTGCGCGTCAAGAGCACCGAGCGGCTCATCCATCAGCAGGGACGGCGATCCCGTCGCAAAGGCGCGTGCAATGGCGATGCGCTGCCTCATGCCCCCGGAGAGCTGGTGCGGATACGCGCCTTCGAAGCCCACAAGTCCGACTTTGCCGATCCATTCGCGCGCGGTCTCCTCGCGCCTCGATTTGGAGACGCCCGCCATCTGCTCACCGAACGCGACATTCTGGAGCACGTTGAACCAGGGGAACACCCCGTGCTCCTGGAACACGAATGCCGAACGAGGAACGCGATCGACCTTCAGATTGTGCACGATCTCGCCCGTCGTTGCGCTCTCGAGCTCGCCGAGAATTCGCAGCAGCGTCGATTTCCCGCAACCGGACGGACCGACGATGCATGTCAACGAACCTTCTCTTAGCGACAGGTCGATGTTACGCAGCGCTTGCACCGTCGTCGCGCCGGGGAACACTTTGGACACCCCACGAACTTCGAACGCCGTGGCCGTGGATTCTGCTGTCATGATTGCTCTCGCTCTGCAAAGGGGATGAAACGGGGAGGCTCAGCCGAACAGAACTCGCCGCCGATGAAGCGACGCTCCCATTCGCTGAGGCCGATGGTCTGATCATGCGCTGAGCGCTCTGCCAGCGCCGACGCGTACACAGCCGCATCATCCTGCGGCTCATAGCCGATCGCTCGCCCGCCGCGCGGTGAAAGATACCCAGCGCTGTTTGCCGACACTCCCCAGACGAGACGGTATCCGGGGCGGGAGATCATGAGCGATGCATGCACGAGCCGCGTCGCGTCATCTGGAGACAGCCAGGTGCTCAGCATCCGCTCATCCATCGGCCGAGGGAACCGCGAGGCGATACGCAGGCAGACCACGTCGATACCGTGCCTATCGTTATACAGGGCACCGAGGGACTCGAGCATCGCCTTGCTCGCGCCGTAGAAGGTGTCTGGCCGCGCGGCCACATCGTCCGGGACGAACTCGCCCTCCGGGGGCACGGGCACGAAGCCAGCAGCGTGGATCGAACTGGCAAGTACCACTCGGCTGATGCCTTCAATGCGCGCAGCCTCAAGAATCGCCTGGGTTCCATCGACGTTGACCGCGAGGATGTCCTGCCACGGTGCCTCCAGCGGGATACCGGCGAGGTGAACGATGACGTCGCTCGAGGCGACAGCCGCCGCGAGTTCCTCCCGGTCGGTGATCGAGCATTCGACGGTGCGGACTTCTTCGGGGAGTGCCGACAACGGTCGCTCATCTATCGCAGTGATGCGATGCCCGCGCTCGAGAAGCCCAGGAATGACATCGGCGGCGAGAGAACCGGCCGCACCTGTCAAGGCAACACGAAGTCCGCCGGTCACAGCAGCGCTCCCTGGCGCTCCAGCTCCGCTCTCGTACGCCCGAGGTCGCGGGTCCTGCCGTCTGCGTAGACAGCGGCTGCAACGCCCGCCGCATGCCCCGTCGCGAAGGACGTCCCCATCACGCGCAACGATGCGTATGCGCGTTGGTCGGAGCTCGTGAGCCGGCCACCGGCCCACAGATTCTCCGTCGTATCCGACGCGATCGCACCGTACGGGATGCCGTACCACCCCTTCTCCGCGATCCCGCCGTACTCGGTGACACCAGGTGATACGTGATTCTCCATCGGCCATCCACATCGCGCAATGCCATCGTCCAGCCGCTTCCGTCCGGCCGTGACGTCGCCGGCCGTTACAGCGTCGACTCCTCGCAGACGCCTGGTCTCTCTGATCCCGATCTGCGGGCCTGTGGCCGCGAGGAACGCATCCTGCCAGCCGGGCATCTTCGCGCGGAACGCGTGCATGTACTCCGCGGCCATGCGGCGGGCATCCATCTCAGCGGCGGTGAGCTCACGAACATCGAGGGCGTCACGATGCTGATCCGCCAGAAGCAGCATCACCTCGCGCGAGACGGGCATGCGCACGGCGATGCCGCTGGTGCGCACAATCTCCGTCCGATGTGAATCCCGATACGCAGTAACGGCCTCGTCCATGTCTGTCTGTGCCAATGAAGCGTCCTCACAGACATTTCCGACGCGCATCACGAGGGTTGACGCCTGACGCTCCGCAACGGGCGACAGCAGGCTTCCCGCGCCCGCTGCGGCGATGAGCTCTCCGTCGCCGCTCGCGTCGACGAACGCTCGCGCGACGAGGTTGACGCGGCCTCCTCGATGTACGACTTCCGCAGAACTGATACGAGAGCCGTCGTCGACGGCAGCGCTGATGAGTCTGCTGTGCAGGAACACGTCGACGCCTGCCTCTGAGACCAGCTGATCGTAGGTCGCCTTCACCGTCTCCAGGTCGAGCAGGACGACGGTGTTGCCCGTCTCGGGCAGAGTGTGCGTGCGGTACATGCTCTCCGTGTCGAGCCGATCGAGCATCAGCTGTCCGACCCCCCGCACGACTTGCGTGCGGGTCTGGTCGAAGAACCCGCAGTGAGTCAGGACGGAACCGTTCGTCGCGGCCCCGCCGAGGAATCCGTACTGTTCGACCAGGGCGACACGCGCCCCCGCCTGACTCGCGCCGATCGCGGCTGAGATCCCCGCGGAACCTCCACCGATGACGACCACGTCGTATGTCGTGTTCTCCGAATTCATCGCTTCCCTGCGTCTCGTCGGTCCCGTCCTCTGTGACGGGTGCATAGGGCTCCACTTTGACACGCCAACAGCTATACGTCCAATGCCGATCTGTTGACCCACCCATGCCTTGAACGCATGCTTGAAAGCATGGAGCTCCGACAGCTGAAGTACTTCGCTAAAGCAGCCGAACTGCGTTCCGTGAGCCGCGCTGCCGTCGCCCTGCACGTCACCCAGCCATCCCTGAGCAGACAGATCGCGGCGCTGGAGCGCGAGCTCGACTGCACGTTGTTCGACAGAACGGCGCGCGGCCTCGCGCCGACTCCGCAGGGCCGCGCTCTCAAGGCGCACATCGACGTCGTACTCACGCAGGTGCGGCGCATCCCCGAAGTCGTCTCGGAAGCGGCCGAGGAGCGCGAGGTCGTCAACGTCGGTGTGCCCCAGGGGCTGCCGCACGCGTGGGCCGAACCGGTGATGAGCAGCATCGAAGAGCGGTTCCCCCATCTTCGACTCTCGTTGCACGAGGGGACCACCGAGGATCAGCGCCAACAGGTGCAGACCGGCCTGCTCGAACTGGGCCTCATCCACCTTGACGCGCCCGAACTGCACACCAAGCACGTACTCACCCAACGAATGGGGCTCGCCGTACCTCCTGGATCAACGGTGGCCAGGCTCACGGAAGTCGGATACCGCGAAATGGATGGGATGACCATCATGGCCCACGCCGCGGGCGAGCTCGCCGTTGAACAGTCGGATTTCATCACCGCCGCGGACGCTGAAGGGGCACACGTGCGCTGGATCTTCCGTCGCTTCTCCGCGTACAGCGGCCTCATTGCACGCACCGCAGGGGTCGACGGCGTGCTCTCGACGCGCACATCGACTTACAGGCATCTTCCCGACTGGGCCTGGATTCCTCTGCGAAGCGGCCTCACCGGAGCTGCGTTACACACCTGGATCTCATGGCGCGCGGAACTCTCCCCCCTTCTCACCGACGTTGTCGACGTGATAGCGGCCGGTCCGACGGACTCCGCGCTCGGGTGATCACCGTCGGATATCCGACCGCAGCCGTCGCCACCTCCGCCCACCACGGCGCGGCACGCCCTGGCACCCGTACCGAGCCTGGAAGGCTTGGCGCGAATCGCTGAAGCGCTACCCGAGACGACGAGCACCCGACCTGAGGCGATCAGATGCGGCGGGTACGCAATCGCGGCTCCGTCTGCGGCACCTGCTGAATCGCCAATCTGGGTCGTTCGAACACGAGGCACCGGATATCAAGACCGCCGGGGTATGTGCGACGTGCGATGCCGCGAAGCAAGCCATCGAGTTCACCCCGTTCCCCACTGTCGCGAGAGGCGTCGGGCCCGACCTCCTGAGTTGATACCGGCTTGATACCACTGCTCTGTGGCCGCGAAACTCCAGCTCCCGGCAGATCTCGACCACGCACTCGAGACGATCGCCGCGGCCCAGCATGTGATCGACGTCGCAAGCAGTCGCATCGAACTCGATGCATCGACCGCGTGGTTCACAGCTCGGATCGCACCCTGCTGAGCGCGGACGGAGACCGAAGACTCTTCCCCGGCGCGACGAGTCGCCGTACCCTGCCCGTATGGCGACCTTGGACGACGTGGCGCGGCTCGCCGAATCGCTGCCTGACGTCACGATGCGCCCCGCATGGGGCAACCGGATGTGGCGAGTGCACGATCGCGGCTTCGCCTGGGAGCGCCCGCTGAACCGGACCGATCACGGCGCGCTCGGCGATGCCGCGCCGAACGGCGAGATCGCCGCCGCCCGCGTGGAGCACGACATCGCGAAGCAGGCCATGGTCTCATCCGAGCCGGAGCGCTTCTTCACGATCCCGCACTTCGACGGCTACGCCGCCGTGCTGATACGGCTCGAGGCGATCGATGTCGACCGTCTGCGCGAGGTCGTCGTCGACGCATGGCTCGACCGTGCCCCGAAGCGACTCGCTTCCGCCTACCTCGAGGAGAACCCACCCGGCTGACCCGGTGCGGCCTCAGGAGGTGACGACCTGCGCCGTGCCGAGGGCGGCATCCGGGCCCATCTCGTCGGCGATGCGGTTCGCCTCCTGGATCAGGGTCTCGACGATGTCCGCCTCCGGCACGGTCTTGACGACCTCGCCCTTGACGAAGATCTGGCCCTTGCCGTTTCCGCTGGCCACGCCGAGGTCGGCATCGCGTGCCTCTCCCGGTCCGTTCACGACGCAGCCCATCACGGCTACGCGCAGCGGCACGGTCATGTCCTTGAGCCCCTCTGTCACGCTGTCGGCGAGCGAGTACACGTCCACCTGGGCGCGACCGCACGAGGGGCACGAGACGATCTCGAGTGTGCGCTCGCGAAGGTTCAGCGACTGCAGGATCTGGTGACCGACCTTGACCTCCTCGGCCGGAGGCGCAGACAGCGAGACCCTGATGGTGTCTCCGATGCCCTCGCCGAGCAGGATGCCGAATGCCGTCGCCGACTTGATCGTGCCCTGGAACGCCGGGCCCGCCTCGGTGACGCCGAGGTGCAGAGGCCAGTCGCCGCGCTCCGCAAGCAGTCGATAGGCCTTCACCATCACGACGGGGTCGTTGTGCTTGACCGAGATCTTGAAGTCGTGGAAGTCGTGCTCCTCGAACAGGCTCGCCTCCCACACCGCCGACTCGGCGAGCGCCTCCGGCGTCGCCTTGCCGTACTTCTCCAGCAGTCGCCTGTCGAGCGATCCGGCGTTCACACCGATGCGCAGACTGACGCCGGCGTCCTTCGCCGCTTTCGCGATCTCGCCGACGCGGTCGTCGAACTTGCGGATGTTGCCCGGGTTGACGCGCACGGCGCCGCATCCGGCATCGATCGCCTCGAAGACGTACTTCGGTTGGAAGTGGATGTCGGCGATGACCGGGATCTGACTCTTCATCGCAATGATCTTGAGCGCCTCGGCGTCTTTGTCAGTCGGGCACGCGACGCGCACGATCTCGCATCCGGATGCCGTCAGCTCGGCGATCTGCTGCAGCGTCGCATTGATGTCGTGCGTTTTGGTCGTGGTCATCGACTGCACCGAGACGGGCGCGTTGCCGCCGACCTTCACCTTGCCCACGTCGATCTGCCGCGACTTGCGGCGCGGGGCGAGGACATCCGGCACGGAGGGGATTCCGAGGTTCACAGCTGGCACCCCCTCAGCCTACGACTCCTCGGGTGCAGGAAGGCTGTCAGCCGTTCACATGACGACAGTTGTCCCTTGTGCGTCTCCAGACCGACGCTTCGCGTCAGGTGAAGAACCGCGCCGAATGCGGTTGGTTTGGCAGGCGACGGTTCACCCGTATAGGTTGACAGCGTGCACGCGACGATGAACCAGTGGTGGCTCGCCTGACGGCGGCCGACTTCGCGAGCACGAACACGACCGCCCCGCTCCGGCGGTCGTTCTGCGACAGGCGCCCGCCAGAGGATTCGAAGAAGTGAGTTCCCCATGGCTGCTGACGACACCGCCGAGACGATTCTGCGCCTTGCCGCTGACCCTGACGCCTCGTTCGCGCTGATCGCGCGCGGCGGCGACGGTCCGGCGACGCACGTCGAGGTGCTCACCGGCGACACCGTCGACGTCGATCTCCTCGCCGACATCCCGCTCACCGATGCGGCGGGCGCCGCTCGCGAGGTGCTCGCGCTGGTGCCGTACCAGCAGGTGCGCGAGCGCGGCTTCGAAGCAGAGCCAGAGGACACTCCCCTTCGCTGCCTCGTCGTCGACGAGCACACCCGCGTGCCGGTCGGCGACGTGCTCTCCGCTCTGCCGAGCGCGACCGTCCCACTGACGGGCGCCGGCTTCGACGTTGCGGATGAGGATTACGCGTCGATCGTGCGCCGGGTGATCTCTGACGAGATCGGCCGAGGAGAGGGCGCCAACTTCGTGATCCGCCGCGACTACGTCGCGCAGATCGATGCGGACGAGCGCACGGCGATGCTCACCTGGTTCCGCGCACTGCTGGAGCATGAGCGCGGCGCCTACTGGACCTTCGCGATCGTCGCGGGCGAGAGGATCCTGGTCGGCGCGAGCCCCGAGGCTCACGTCGTCGCGGATTCGCACGGCGACGGCTCGTCGACAGTGACGATGAACCCGATCTCAGGCACCTTCCGCCATCCGGACGGCGGCGCGACCGTCGAGACGCTCTCCGCCTTCCTCACCGACACCAAGGAGACCGAAGAGCTCTTCATGGTCGTCGACGAGGAACTCAAGATGATGAGCGCCGTGTGCTCGGACGGCGGCCGGATCACGGGACCGCACCTGAAGGAGATGTCACGGCTCACCCACACCGAGTACATGCTGCGAGGCACGAGCCGAATGGACCCCCGCGGCATCCTGCGCGAGACCATGTTCGCCCCGACGGTCACCGGCTCTCCGATGCAGAACGCGTGCACCGTCATCCGGCGTCACGAGACGACTCCTCGCGGGTACTACTCCGGCGTGGCAGCGCTGTTCACCCCTGACGTCTCCGGCGGCCACAGCCTCGACGCGCCCATCCTGATCAGAACGGCCCACCTCGACGGAGGCAGGCTCCGCGTACCGGTCGGCGCCACGCTCGTGCGCCATTCCGATCCCTACGGTGAGGTCAGCGAGACGCACGGCAAGGCTGCGGGAGTGCTCGGGGCGATCGGTGCCGTGCCGCGCGCGACGCGGGTCGCGGACCCCGACCAGCCCGCGACCGGCCCTGCGCCGACACCGAAGCGGCTCGGAGACGATCCGGGCATCGCAGAGCTGCTCGCCTCGCGCAACGCTCGCCTCGCGCCGTTCTGGCTCGAGGAGCAGAGCGACGACGCCGGCCCATTCGCCGGCCGCAGTGCGATCGTCGTCGACGCCGAGGACCGATTCACCACGATGCTCGCCCACCAGTTGGGCCATCTCGGCCTCGATGCGCGCATCGTGCACTGGTCACACGTGACGGACACCGAGATCGACGACGCCGAACTGCTCGTCACCGGCCCGGGCCCCGGCGACCCACGCGACGAGGCGAATCCGCGCATCGCCAGGATGCGCGACGTGGTCGCCCGTCGCATCGACGCGGGCAAGCCTCTGGTGTCGGTGTGCCTGAGCCACCAAGTGCTCGCCGATCTCCTCAGCATCGATCTGGCCCCCATGGCGCAGCCGCACCAGGGCGTGCAGAAGACCGTCGACGTCTTCGGTGAGCGCGCCTCGATCGGCTTCTACAACACGTTCACCGCACGCGTGGAGCCCGGCACGACCCGCATCGACTCCGTGGAGATCGCCGCAGACCCTGCCACCGGCGACGTCTACGCCCTGCGCGGCCCGAAGTTCGCCAGCATCCAGGGCCACCTCGAGTCGATCCTCTCCCGAGACGGCATGAGCACCCTCCGCCGCCTCGTCGCCCACGCCCTCGCGTAACCGCCCGTCTACCGCGGCACCACAACTCTTCATTTCTGGCACATCTCCGGGTGGGCACACCACCGGAGATGTGCCAGAAATGAAGAGATAGCCTGCGTATGCGAGCGCGGCTACAGCGTCACAGGGTTGAAGATGTCCGCGGCGAAGAGCACGGCGCTCATCCCGATCATCAGCACCACGACGACCAGGGTCAGCGGCACCAGGCGCGAGGCGTCGGCGGGCCTCGGCCTCGGCCTGCGGCGCAGCTTCGCCCAGCCGCGCTTGATCGCGTCCCACAGCGCGACGACGATATGGCCGCCGTCGAGCGGGAGGAGCGGGAGCATGTTGAACGCGAACAGGGCGATGTTCACGGATCCGACCAGCTGAATCAGCCTGACGGTCCTGTCGAGGATCGGTGCCTCGGTCGCGGCGACCTCGCCGGCGAGCCGGCCGACGCCGATCACGCTGATCGGCCCGTTCGGGTCGCGGTCCTGACCGGTGAACATGTCGACGCTCGTCTGCCAGATGCGCTGCGGCAGCTGCGCGATGATGCCGGCGACGGCCCCCATCTGGTCGAACACCTGCTGCGTTCCGGCCTGCACGGGCTGACGGACGCGCTCCCGGGTCGGCCCGAAACCGGCGAAGCCGACCTCGGCGGTGACGAGCTCGCCATCGGCGTCGACGTACTGGTTGGTCGCCAGCACCGGGGTCATCGTGAGCGTCTCTTCGCCGCCGTCGCGCTCGACAACCACGGAGATCGTGTCATCCGGGTGCGCCCTGATGATCTCTGACGCCGCCTGGAAGTCGCTGACAGCGGTGCCGTCGACCGCCACGATCGTGTCGCCCGGCATCAGTCCGGCCGCGGCCGCCGGTGACTCGGGGTCGCCCGCCGCACACTCCGTCTTGTCGGTGCCCGCGGGCAGCACGCACTGCGACACGCTCGCCACGGTGGAGGTGTTCTGCGGGATGCCGATGCCGCTGACGACGACGGTGAACAGCACGATGGCGATGACGAGGTTCATCACGGGGCCGCCGAGCATGATGATCACGCGCTTCCACGTCGGAAGCGCCGAGAAGGTGCGCGAATCGTCGACGCCCTCGCGCGATTCCTCGTTGGCGTCCTGCGCATCCTGCACGAGCGTCTTGAAGACCCCCCTGGCAGGCTTGCCATCGCCCGACGGGTACATCCCCGCCATCGAGATGTAACCGCCGATGGGCAGCCATTTGACGCCGTACTCCGTCTCGCCCACGCGCTTCGACCACGCGGTCGGCCCCATGCCGACCATGTACTGCCCGACGCGCACCCCGAACTTCTTCGCCGGCACGAGGTGCCCGATCTCGTGCAGAGCGATCGACACGCCGAGCCCCAGAACGACGATGACGACACCGACGATGAACGCGAGTACGGTCACCACGGCCTCAGTCTCCGTACGGGTTGGTCCAGGTGCGCTCGCCGGCAGGCCATCCGGCCTCGACGAGCGCGCGTCGGGAGAGCTCGCGGGCCGAGTACGCCCACTGCGTGCCCGCGATGTCGCGGTAGTTCTGGTGGCCGGGCCCCGCCCACAGGATCGCGTCGCCGGCGCCGACCAGCGAGACGGCCTTGACGATCGCGGCCTCGGGCGGCGACACCTCGTGCACCTCGTGGTCGCGGTCGACCTCGTGCGCCGCTTCCATCAGTGTGGTCCGGATGGACTGGGCGTTCTCGAAGCGCGGATGATGGTCGGTGACGACCGTCACGTCACTTCCCTCGACCGCAGTGCGCGACATGTCGTACCGCTTGGTGGTGTCCCGGTCGCCGTCGGCGCCGAACAGCATCAGCACTCGGCCCGGTGTGACGCGCCGCACCGCGGCGAGCGTCTTCTCGAACGCGTCAGGGGTGTGTCCGAAGTCGACGTACACGGCCGGCCCCTCCGGACCGGACACGAGCTGCGTTCGGCCGGGCACCCATGCCCTGATCTCGCCGGCGAGCGCCTCGATGATGCGATCCCAGTCGTAGCCCGCCTCGTACATCATCACGATGCCGAGCCCCGCGTTCGCCGCCATGTGCGCGCCGATCACGGGCACGGTGGTCGCCAGGGTCCTGCCGTCGGGCCCGGTGAGCTGGAAGCCGGTGCCGCTCTGCGCCTCGAAGGTGACCTCGACTGTCCAGTCGGCGCGTTCGAATGCCTCGTCATCGGCGATGCCGCGTGCGGCGATCGTCGTGACGGGGATGTCCGCCTCGCTCGCGATGCGGACACCCAGCGCGGAGTCGAGCGAGACGACGGCGCGGCGGCTGCGCGCCGAGGTGAACAGCGGCGCCTTCGCCTGGTAGTACGTCTCCATGTCGCCGTAGTCGTCGAAGTGCTCGTGGGTGAGGTTGGTGAACCCCATCACGTCCCACATCACGCCTTCGACTCGGCGACGGGTGACGGCCTGGGCGCTGACCTCGACCGCGAACGCTTCGACGTCGCGCTCGCGCATTCTGGCGATCATGGCGTGGAACTCGCTGGCCTCCGGGCTGGTGAGCCCCGCGACGACGCGCTCGCCTGCCACCACGCGCTCAGCGGAAGTCGATGCGCCTGCCACGACGCCGAGCTGGGTCAGCATCCCTTCGAGCAGATGCGTTGTGCTGGTCTTGCCGTTGGTGCCCGTCGTTCCCAGCAGCAGCGGGATGTCGTCGTCAGGCGACGTGCGGTACACCGCCATGGACGCGTCGCCGAGCGCGCCGCGGGGGTCATCGACCACGATGATCGGCAGACCGGCCCCACGCGCGATGTCCGCGCCGGCGGCGTCGGTGAGGACAGCGGTCGCCCCGTTCTCCGCGGCGGCGGCGGCGAACTCGGCGCCGTGGCGGTTCAGGCCCCTGATGCCCACGAACAGGTCGCCGGGAGCCAGGTCGCTCGATGAGACGGAGACTCCCGTCACCTCTGCGTCCGCTCCCGACGCGGTGCCGCCGATACGGGCGGCGACCTCGGACAGTCGGATCGGGCCTGGCTGTGAGGGGCGCAGCATCACGGGCGGCGTGCGGCGGATTCGGGGCGTGACGATCACGCCGTCTATCGTCGCACGCCCAGGCGAGGGAACCGCTGAGTGCGCACGAGCGCGCCTCTGGTCGCGCCTGAGCACCGGAAGGGGTACTAGTACCCTGTTGCGGGATCAGAGGCAGCGCAGCGCCGGAGCGCTGAGGTTCTGGGTGCCGGTGGGTCAGCCGGCGATGGCGCGATCGGCTTCTGCGCGGGCCCAGGACTCTGCAGCGGCGAGCGTGTCGAGTGTCAGTTCGGCGGGCGCGGAATGGGCCTCGACGACGCGCGCGACGGTGTCGACGATGCCCAGGAAGCTCAGCCGCCCGTCATGGAACGCGTCGACCGCCTGCTCGTTGGCCGCGTTGAACACCGCGGGGTGCGTCGCGCCGGCCTCGCCGACGCGCTTCGCAAGCGCCACGGCGGGGAAGGCCGCTTCGTCGAGGGGCTCGAAGGTCCAGCTCGCCGCCGTCGTCCAGTCGATGGGCGCTCCCACGCCTGGCACACGATCCGGCCACGCCATGCCGAGCGCGATCGGCAGGCGCATGTCGGGAGGCGAGGCCTGAGCGATGGTGGATCCGTCGACGAATTCGACCATCGAGTGCACGATCGACTGCGGATGCACGGCGACGTCGATCCTCGCCAGCGGCACGTCGAACAGCAGGTGCGCCTCGATCACTTCGAGACCCTTGTTCACCAGAGTCGCGGAGTTCGTCGTGACCACGCGACCCATGTCCCACGTCGGGTGGTTCAGCGCCTCGGCCGGGGTGACGGAGGTGAGCTCGTCGCGGCTCCGCCCGCGGAACGGCCCGCCGGACGCCGTCACGACGAGCCGGCGCACCTCATCCGGTGCCCCTGCCCGCAGCGCCTGAGCGATCGCGGAGTGCTCGCTGTCGACGGGGACGATCTGACCGGCAGCCGCCGCCTGCTTCACGAGCGGGCCGCCCACGATCAGCGACTCCTTGTTCGCCAGCGCCAGCGTGCGGCCCGCCTCGAGCGCCGCCAGCGTCGGGCCGAGCCCCACCGAGCCCGTGATGCCGTTGAGCACCACGTCGGCGTCGACCTCCCGCACCAGCCGAGCGGCATCGTCCGCGCCGAGCGCGGTGTGCGCGACGCCGAACCGCTCCGCCTGCTCGCGCAGCATCGCGGCGTTGCGTCCAGCGGCGAGGCCCGCGACCTCGAATAGGCCGGGGTTGTCCCGGATGACCTCGAGCGCCTGGGTGCCGATCGAGCCGGTGGATCCGAGGATCAGGATGCGCCGCATGGTGGCCTATTCGGCTGCTGGCGTCGCCGGGTGGAACACGTCGACGATGTCGACGACGAAGACCAGGTCCTCGTCGTAGAGCTCGTGGCTCTCGCCGCCCTCCTGGTGGTAGCCCTCCTCCTTGGGGATCACGGCCACCACCTGGGAGCCGACCGTCTGTCCGACGAGCGCCTTCTGGAAGCCCTCGACGACGCCCGTAGTGGGGAACGCCGCGAGCATGCCGCCGCTCCAGCTGGAGTCGAACTCCTCACCGTCGCTCGCCTTGATGCCCTTGTACTGCACGTAGGCGGTGTCACCGTCGGCGATCTCCGCGCCGTCGCCGACCTTCGTGGCCTCGACCTTGGTGGTCTCCGGGATCTCCATGCCGTCCGGGATCTCGATGGTCGGCGCGCCGTCGTCGGCGAGGGTGACGGCGGGCATGCCGTCCACGGGCTCCTGGTCCTCGCCCCATGCCGCTTTCTCCGGCGTGCTGAGCACGTCGACGACCTGAACCTGGGCTGGCGTCTCCTGGCCGGACTCATCGGTGGACGCCGGATACACGGTCGCGATGCGCGTACCGACAGTCGCACATCCGAAGACCTGGCCGAGCATCGTCGACGCCGAGATCTGCTGCGGCTGCACCTCGCCGTCCTCATAACCGGCCTGGCCGACCTGCTCGCCCGTCTCCGCGTCGTACGCCGTGATCGCGTAGGAGAAGAAGTCGCCCTCCGCGAGCTGTGTGCCGTCACCCTCTGTCACGACCGCGCGCTCGAAGTCGGCAGGGTCGAGCGGATCGGCGAGGTCGAGGCTCTCCGGTACGTCCCCTCCTGCCTCGCCCGAGACGTCGAGCGAATCGACGGCGCTGCCGCTTTCGCCGGCAGCGGCGCAGAGCGCATTGTCGCTTGTGCCGTCGGTGTCGGGATCAGCGTCGCCGGAGCAGCCGGCGAGGGCGAGGGCGGCGACCGCCGCGGTGGACATCAGTGCAATCGATCGAATGCGCACGGAGAACCTCGTTCGTTGGGGGACACCCCATCTTTGCGCACGAATCCATGCGCCCGCTGACATCGGGCGTCACGACGTACGGATGACCACGGGCGTCACGCATGCCGTTGCCCGCATACTCCCGCATTAAGCTGGAGGGATGACGTCCTCCGGCTCGCACGAAGAAGGCGACGATCCCACGGGTCTGCCCGAAAGCGCCCCGCATCGCCCGAGCTGGCTGTACACCTTCGGCCGCACCGTCATCGCACCGCTGGCGCGGATGATCTATCGGCCGCGCGTCGAGGGCAAAGAGAATCTGCCGAAGCACGGCGCCGTGATCCTCGCGAGCAACCATCTCTCGGTCATCGACTCGTTCGCCATCCCGATCGCCGCTGCTCCCCGGGCCGTGCACTTCCTGGCGAAGTCCGACTACTTCACCGGCAAGGGTCTGACCGGATGGCTCTCCCGCACCTTCTTCACGTCGGTCGGCGCCGTGCCGGTTGATCGCGGCGCAGGACAGGCCGCTCTCGACGCGTTGGAGCAGCAGCGCCGGATCCTCGAGACCGGTGCCGCGGTCGCACTGCACCCTGAGGGCACCCGATCACGCGACGGCCGGCTGTACAAGGGGCGCACCGGCATCGCCTTCCTGGCTCTGCAGACGGGCGCCCCTGTCGTACCGATCGGGCTCGTCGGCACGGACAGAGTGATGCCCGTCGGCGCGAAGATGCCGAAGCTGTCCGAGCGGGTCGTCGTGAGGTTCGGCGCCCCGATCGACGTCTCCACGCACGGACCGGCGACCAGCGGCAAGGCGCGCCGCCACGCCACAGACGAGATCATGGCGGCCATCCACGAGCTCTCAGGCCAGGAGCTGGCCGGAACGTACAACGAGCTGCCTGCTCAGGGACCCGTGCAGAAGCTCAAGCGCGTTCTGCCGCACGAGAGGCGCTGAGCGGCCGCACCCACCGGCGCACCCTGGATCCGCGGGGTGCGTGTGCCCTATGCGGCGACCTCGACGATGGGCTCGTAGCCGACGGGAAAGCTGACGGAGTTGGCGATGAAGCACCACGCGTGCGCATCCGCATGCGCTTCTGCAGCCGCCTCGCGCATCCCCGCGTCGGCTACCGTGACGCTCGGGCGCAGCGTGACGCCGATGAAGCGGCCGCCGTCGCCCGACAGCTCGATCTCGCCCGTCGCGCTGTCGGTGTACCCGGTGACCACGACGCCGCGCAGCACGCAGGCGCGCAGGTACGACAGCAGGTGGCACTGCGCGAGCGCCGCGATGAGCAGGTCTTCGGGGTTCCAGCGCTCCGGGTCGCCGAAGAACGGCTTGTCGGCCGACCCCAGCAGGTCCGGCTTGCCGTCCACGCGCAGCGTGACGCTGCGGTCGTAGTCGCGAGTGCCGCTCGTACCGCTGCCGCGGTTGCCCGTCCACGTCGCGGTGAGTGCGTAGCTGTGGCGCTGGATCATGCCACCAGAGTATGGCGTACGGAGCGCGAGGCATATCCTGGAGGGCATGCCCGGAACGCTCTCAGTGGACTCCTCGGTCGAACTCGCCACCGCCGACAGGGGCGGTTTCGTCGAATCGCGGCACGCAGGTGCCGCGATCGTGCTCACGCCTGATGGTGACGCCGCGCTGGCGCTGGGCGACCCAGAAGCCGTCGTGCTTCCGCGATCGGCGATGAAGCCGTTCCAGGCGATCGCGTGCGCGACGGCAGGAGCGGCGTTCGAGGGCGAGCGCTTGGCGGTCTCGGCTGCGAGCCATGCGGGCACCGACCGCCACGTCGAGCTCGTGCGCAGCATGCTGCTCGACGCGGGTCTCACCGAAGATCATCTCGGCTGCCCTCCCGCTCTGCCTGATGATTCATCGACCAGGCAGGAGATGATCCGCGATCGCGCGCCGATGTCGCGTGTGCGGATGACCTGCTCGGGAAAGCATGCGGCGATGCTCGCCGCATGCGCAGTGAACGGCTGGGACACGAATTCGTATCTCTCCCCCACCCACCCGTTGCAGCAGCACATTCGAGAGGCCGTCGAACGTCTGTGCGGCGGCGCGAAGATCGCTGCGACGGCCGTCGACGGGTGCGGAGCGCCCGTGCACGCCGTCGCGTTGTCGTCGCTGGCCCGCGGCATGCAGCGGATCGGCACGTCGAGCGAGACGTCGCCGTTTGCACTGCACCGCGTCTCCGGTGCCCTCATCCGGGCTGTGCGGGAGAATCCGTGGGTCGTCGAGGGCGCCGGACGCCCCGACACTGCGGCGATCGAGCAGTTCGGCGTGTTCTCGAAGTTCGGTGCGGAGGGTGTGCAGGTGATGGTCGCTCCGAACGGCACCACGGTCGCCCTCAAGGTGCTCGACGGCTCCCGCCGCGCGGGTTCGGCCGTCGCACTGTCGCTGCTGGCGAAGACGGGCGCGCTGCCCGCCGACGCGGTGTCCGACTTCCTCGCCGCGCACCCGCTCTATGCCGTCCGCGGCGGCGATGACGAGGTCGGCCGCATCCGTCCGACAGTCTGAGACTGCGCGGGGCCGTCCTCACACCGGGAGGAGCACCCGAAGCGGTGGGGCCGAGGACGAGACCAGCCATGCGCGACCGGCGCGCGACTCGGCGTAAGGCGGCAGCGATCGCTCTCCTGCGATCGAGCGGAGTTCGCTCCTGCATTCGGCGGCCACGAGCACGTCGCCGGATGACCGGATGCGGCGCAGCAGCGCGCCGTGTCGCAGCCAGCTCTCACCGTCGCCGACGGCGACCAGGTGCTCGGCTCCTGCCGCGAGGTCGTCGATCGACGCTCCGGATTCGAGCGCATCCAGGGCGACGACCCGCACCGCTCTCCCCCATGCCTCTGCCAGCAGCGACGCGCGGGCGACCGCACCGTTCGTCACGATCGCCGCGACCGCGACCGCGACCGCCGGCCGCCACAGCGCCGCCGCTCCCGCGGAACGATGTGCGAGCGTCGGGGCGGGGCGCCGCCCCGCGGTACCGGCGGGGCGCAACGACTCTCCGCGCAGCGCCCGCCTGCGCTCGGCACGCGTGCCGACTGCCCCAGCCTCCGTCGTTCTCCCCGCCGCCGCTCTCCTGTCAGGCACAGCTTCGTCCTGGGCAGCGGCACCTGCGAACTGCACTTCTCGTTCGTCCATCACCGCCCTTCCCGGCGGGCGGCGCGGATCGAAGTCGCCGCCGTTCCCTCCCGCCTGCACATGATCGGCGCGGGACGGCAGCCGCAGCAGCGCCCGTCTTCCGAGGCCGGCGATCACGCGCTCGACCGGCCCCGTGACCCGCGAGGCCGCCACAACGACCGTCGTACCGCGTGCCCCTGCCTCGCGCACGAGAGACTCCGCCCGCGCGGCGAACTCGTGCGCGTACTCGGCAGGGAACCGGCCGAGCAGCGAATCGAGGTCGTCGATCGCGATGAGGGGCGGAGGATCGTCGGCCGCGCGCTCGACCGCGTCCCACGCGCCCTCGAGATCACCTGGCACGACCACGGCTCCCGGCACCTGCCCCGCGACGAGCCGCACGACGTTGGTCTTGCCTGACGCCGACCCGCCGATGACGGCCATCCCGCGACCGCCGCCACGGTGCATCGTCACGACGGGCTGGCGCTGCTCATCCGGCTCATCGGCGAGGCCGAGCAGCACCGCTCCCCCTCCGTGCTCGGGTGCACCCAGCTCGCCCAGCGTCAGCTCGCGCGGCAGCGGCGGCAGCCACGGCGCGTGCCCCGGTTCTCCCGGCGCCCCGGCACCCTGCGCACGCTGCGCATCTGCCGAGGCGAGCCGTGCGAGCAGCTCTGCCTCCGTGCGCGCGATGCGAGTGCGCTCTGGTGCGACGTCGCCGCCGCGGCGCACGAGCGCCAGGCCGCGGGAGGCCACGTCCCCTGGCAGGTATGCGGCGTCGTCGACGCCCACGACGGCCGAGCTGTCGGCCCTCTCCGCCACGCGCAGGCTGATGCGCAGAGGACAGTTCGCCAGCAGTGCGTCGCGGAGCACGCCCGATGAGCGTTGGGTGCCGAGCACGAGGTGCATGCCGAGCGCCCGTCCGCGTGCCGCGACGTCTGTGAACACCTGGTGCAGATCGCCGTGGTCCTGCAGCAGCGCGGCGAATTCGTCCACCACGATCACCAGCCTGGGCATGTCGACGCGTTCGTCGCCGATGTCGGTCGCTCCCGCTGCGGCGAGCACGCTCTCCCGCCTGCGCAGTTCCGCGCGCAGACTCTCGACCGCGCGCCGCGAGCCCGCGCCGTCGAGGTCGGTGATCATGCCCGTCACGTGCGGCAGCGCGAGCAGCGAGGTGAACGCCGTTCCTCCCTTGAAGTCGGCCAGCAGGAAGGCCACACGCTCGCTGTCATAGCGTGAAGCGAGCGAGGCGATCCACGTGGTGAGCAGTTCGCTCTTACCGCTGCCGGTGATGCCGACGACGACGGCGTGAGGCCCGTCGTGCACGAGGTCGACGCTCGTCGTACCGTCCGCTCCCCTGCCTATCGGTGCGTCCAGCCCCGGCCCATGCGGCCGGTCTCCTCTGCCGCCCGCCGCCGCGGCCTCCGCCGACCGCTCATGCGGGGAGGCCGATTCGAGAAGTGCGCCCAGACGCACCTCGGGAAGAGGCACCTCGCCTCCGCTCGAATCCGACCGACCGGCGAGCACAGATGCCAGCCGCTCGGCCTGCGCACGGGCGAGCGCTTCGACTCGCAGCGGCTCGCCCTCGGGGTCGAGTGCCGTGTCATCGAGGCGCCGGGCGCGCAGCGCCGCACCGGGTTCCAACTCCAGAATGACGCCGCACGCCGCAGGCGCGTCGGCGCCGCTCTCCGTCACAGCGATGACGAAATCGGCCTCTGCGATGGCGGCCGCACGTCGCGCGTCCCTTGTGCCAGGCGGCTCCGCAGCGGCCGGACGCCCCTCCGACTCGAGAGAAGCGGTTCTCCCCCGAGCGGATGCGATCGTCGTGGCCGTCTCCGCTCCCGCCGGATCCTCGTGCACGAGACCGACAGCAACGACTCTGATCGGCTCACGACCCTCCCGCCCCTGCGTGCTCCGCCCTGCCGCCGTGCCGAGGTGCGGCAGCTGCTCCAAGGCGGCCTCGTCGCCCGGAAGCAGATGGGAGACGACGAGCTCGCTCGGCGCCGCGCGCAGGCAGAGCTGCATCAGCAGCCCCCGCGCAACCGCCGTGGCCGCGGCAGGAGGGCCCTGCACGCACACGCCGCCGGCTTCACGAAGCGGAACCGTCACCGGCGCCAGGGTGACCCAGGCGGCATCCCGCCGCAGCTGCTCTGCCTCGGCGCCTTCGCCCCCTGTCACACGGATGTCGCTGCGGACCCTGCCGAGACCCAGGACAACCTCGATCGGCCCGTGCCGCCACAGCGTGCGCGCCTCAGCCAATCTGCCAGTGCTCGGCCTCAACCGGTCGAGCTGAGACCGTTCCTCGCTGTGACGCTCGGACAGCTCCTCTCTGGCGGCGGCGCACGCCGCGGTGAGCTCCCGCGCCGCCCTGCGCCTCTCCTTGCGCCGGTTGCGGGCGCCGTCGACCAGAGAGGCCAGCACCATCAGGGGGCCGATCGCCGCGAAGCAGAGCATCATGACATAGCCGGTCAGCAGCCACATCGCCACTGCGCCCACCATGGGCACGAACGCCGCGACGATCGGAATCGCACCGCGTCTGGCCGGGGCCGCCGGCGCAGGGAGAACGATCGGTTCGTCCGGACGATGAAGTGTGCTCACACGTCCAGCTCATCGCGCTGACGATGTCAGCGGAAGAGCACGCCACCCCCTGTGGACGTGACTCGCCGCGTCGCGGAGGCTGTGAGGGAGAGGACGGGCCCCGTCAGTGCCGTTCCTCGGCCTCATCGTCGGGCGGGACGTCGGCCGCCGCGGTCCCATCCGCGGCCTGGTCCATCGTCTGCGCGCCCGCATCCGGCGCTTCGTCCCCGGGCTGGTCGGCGTCGCCGTGCGTGCCGCCCGAGTGCGTGACGTCGACCACGATGACCGACACGTTGTCGCGTCCGCCGTTGCCGAGCGCGGCTTCCAACATGCCGTCGACGGCGATTTCCGGAGCGGCGTGCTCGCGCAGGAAATGCAGAATGCCGTAGTCGGTCAGCTCCTTGGTGAGGCCGTCCGAGCAGATCACGAACCGGTCGCCGTTCTCCACCTCGATGCGCACATAGTCAGGCACGACGGACTCGCTCGGGCCGACAGCGCGTGTGATCACGTTGCCGTACGGGTGACTCTCCGCTTCCTCAGCGCTGAGCCTTCCCGCGTGCACCAGCTCCTGCACGAGGGAGTGGTCGACGGTGACCTGTACGAGTTTGTCGTCTCGGAGCAGGTAGACGCGCGAGTCGCCGATGTTCAGCACGACCCATGACGCGGGTGCTGAGGCAGGGTCGAGGTAGATGCCGGTGACGGTCGTGCCGGTTCCCTCATCCGTGGTCTCGGGATGGTCGGCGATGTCGCGCACCGCATTCTCCAGTGCGAGCTCCACGGTCTCCGGCGTGATCGCCTCGCCAGATGACGCCACGGCCGAGAGCCGCTCGACGGTGACGGCGCTCGCGACCTCGCCGCCGATGTGCCCGCCCATGCCGTCCGCGACGATGAACATCGGCCATTCCATCAGGATCGCGTCCTGGTTGACCTCGCGCTTGCGCCCCGTATCGGTGACGCCGGCCCAGCGCACGGCCAGCTCCCCGCCCTCTTCAAGGGCGACAGTGTGCGAATGCACCGAACTCGTCGTGTCGCTCACGCGGCCTCCAGATCTCCGGCGTCGAGCCGCGGGTCGTGCCGACGCTCCCCACATCCTAACCGCGCAGTCTGCGCAGCTCGCGAACGCGGACCGCCGCAGGGTCGTTCACCCATCAGTGACCAGCTCCGTCTCACCGTCCGCGGCACCGCTGCGCATCCGCAGTCCTGCCGCCTCGGCCCATTCGATCAGTTCGCCGGTGGTGCGCAGGACGGGCCGCTCCTCGGCGAGGCGACGGGTGAGAGCGCCCTTGGCCTTCTTATTGAAGTGGTTGAGGGCGCGAGTGGTGCCATCCGCCTGATCCGTGACGACTCTGATGTACGTGCTCGCCACACCGGGCGGCACGGGGCCGAGTGCGACGTAGGCCTGCGAACGCAGATCGATCACGAGCGGACGCGCCTCGTGGGCGAGCGCCTCGGTGACGGCACTCGCCCACACGCGTTTCAGCGGGGGCAGGCCGGGAAGCGAGGCGCCGGCAGCCAGGCGGTAGGACGGGATCTCGTCGTTCGCCCTCACCGGCCCGAACGGCGCCGTATGGATGAATGCGTTCCTGCCGAGCCATGCGCGGCCGGCCGGTTCGAGGGACCCCGCCTCCAGCGCGTCGAACAGCACACCCGTGTAGCGGTCCATCGCCGCCATCGTCGGCGCCGTGCGCAGTGCGGCGTTGTCTGCGATCGCCGCGGGGCGCTGCCGCTGCGGGAGCTTCAGCACCGCCGTGGCGCGATCCGGATCCGCGGCGAGTTCGACTATGGACGCGGCGACGGCCTCGCGCGGGGAGCGCAGTGCTCCCAGCGCGAGGCCGTCGACGTCAAGCGGCTCGCCCGATCCTCCTGCCCGCTTCGTCTCAGAAGGCGGCAGCAGGATCGTGGTCAGGACGCGATCGCGGCGTGACCCGCGACGATCGTGACCCGATTGGACTCGACCGACACGAAGCCGTCCTTCGCGGTCGCCGTGACCACGGAGTCGTCCTCCTGCGTGATCCGGACGGGGCCGTCGCCGAGGATCGCAAGCACGGGCTCGTGATCGGTCATGAAACCGATCTGACCCTCCGTCGTCGTCGCGACCACGAGAGTCGCTTCCCCCGTCCAGACCTCTTCCTCGGCCGAAACCAGGCTCACCTGAAGCGACATTCTCAGCCGTTCTCCTTCTGGATCTTCGCCCACTGGGCCTCGACGTCGTCGATGCCGCCCACGTTGAAGAACGCCTGCTCCGCGACGTGGTCGAGATCGCCCTTGACGATGGCGTCGAACGACTCGATCGTGTCCTTGAGCGCCACGGTCGACCCGTCGACACCGGTGAACTTCTTCGCCATGTAGGTGTTCTGTGAGAGGAACTGCTGGATGCGGCGCGCGCGCGCGACGACGATCTTGTCCTCTTCCGAGAGCTCGTCGACACCGAGGATCGCGATGATCTCCTGCAGCTCCTTGTTCTTCTGCAGGATCTGCTTCACGTTCGTGGCGACGCGGTAGTGGTCCTCGCCGAGGTAGCGCGGGTCCATGATGCGGCTGGTCGAGGTCAGCGGATCGATCGCCGGGTACAGACCCTTCGACGCGATCTCACGCGAGAGCTCGGTGGTCGCGTCGAGGTGAGCGAACGTCGTGGCGGGCGCCGGGTCGGTGTAGTCATCGGCCGGCACGTAGATCGCCTGCATCGAGGTGATCGAGTGGCCGCGCGTCGACGTGATGCGCTCCTGGAGCACACCCATCTCGTCGGCGAGGTTCGGCTGGTAGCCCACGGCAGAGGGCATGCGACCGAGAAGGGTCGACACCTCCTGACCGGCCTGCGTGAAGCGGAAGATGTTGTCGATGAACAGCAGGACGTCCTGCTGCTGCACGTCGCGGAAGTACTCCGCCATCGTCAGCGCCGACAGTGCGACGCGAAGACGCGTCCCAGGCGGCTCGTCCATCTGGCCGAAGACCAGGGCCGTCTTGTCGAAGACGCCTGCCTCCTCCATCTCGACGATGAGGTCGTTGCCCTCACGGGTGCGCTCGCCGACACCGGCGAACACCGACACACCACCGTGGTCCTGTGCGACGCGCTGGATCATCTCCTGGATGAGGACCGTCTTGCCGACGCCCGCACCGCCGAACAGGCCGATCTTCCCGCCCTGCACATACGGGGTGAGGAGGTCGATCGACTTGATGCCGGTCTCGAACATCGTCGTCTTCGACTCGAGCTGGTCGAAGTTCGGCGCCTTGCGGTGGATCGGCCAGCGCTCTGTGGCCTCGAAGGTCTCGCCCTCGCCGAGGTTCAGCACGTCGCCGGTGGCGTTGAACACCTTGCCCTTGGTGATGTCGCCGACGGGCACCGAGATCGGGGAACCGGTGTCGCGCACCTCCTGGCCGCGGACCATGCCGTCGGTCGGCTTCAGCGAGATCGCGCGGACGACGTCGTCGCCGAGGTGCTGGGCGACCTCGAGCGTGATCTCGGCGGTCACGCCGCCGACGGTCACATCGGTCTTCAACGCGCTGTAGATGTCGGGAATCGAGTCGTGCGGGAACTCGACGTCGACGACCGGTCCCGTGACGCGTGCGACGCGCCCGACGACCGCCGTCTCGGCCTCAGCCGTAGCGGTGGGAGTCATGTTGTCTCTTCCTTCTTGGGAAATCTCTCGGACCGGTCAGGAGGCCAGTGCGTCGGCACCGCCGACGATCTCCGCGATCTGCTGGGTGATCTCAGCCTGACGCGCGTTGTTGCGCAGGCTCGTGTATTCGGTGATGAGCTTGTCGGCATTGTCGCTGGCCGCTTTCATCGCCTTCTGCGTGGCCGCCTGCTTGGCGGCGGACGACTGCAGCAGCGCGTTGAAGATTCGGCTCTGGATGTACACGGGCAGGAGCTTGTCGAGCACCTGATCCGCCTCGGGCTCGAACTCGTAGAGCGGGAACACCTCGACGTTCGCCGACGAGGCATCGGAACCGCCGGCCTCATCGGCCTCCACGACCTCGAGCGGCAGCAGACGCACGGACTCCGGCGTCTGCACCATCATGCTGACGAAGCGGTTGTAGACGACGTGGATCTCATTCACGCCGCCCGCGTCCTCATCGAGCAGATAGGCCTCGAGCAGCGCCTGAGCGATCTCTTCCGCGTTGTCGAACTGCGGCACATCGGCCGAGCCCGTCCACTGCGCCGCGCTGACGATCTGCCGGAACTGGAAGTATCCGACCGCCTTGCGACCGTAGAGGTAGAAGACGACGTCCTTGCCCTCGTCTCGCAGCAGCTCAGCCAGTTCCAGAGCCTCGCGGATCACCTGCGAGTTGAATGCGCCCGCGAGCCCGCGGTCGCTGGTCAGCAGCAGGATCGCCGAGCGCGTGGTCTGCTCGGACTCACGCGTCAGCACGTGATCGACATCGCTCATCGTCGCGACGGCCGAGACCGCACGCGTCACCGCGCGGGAGAAGGGCGACGACGCGCGCACGCGCGCCATCGCCTTCTGGATCCGCGAAGCCGCGATGAGCTCCATCGCCTTCGTGATCTTCTTGGTGGTCTGGGCAGAGGAGATCCTCTGCTTGTACTCCTTGAGTTTCGCGCCCATAGTGCTTCTGCTCCGCCCGGCTTACGCCTTGCGGCCCTTGACGATCTTCTCCTGGCCGACATCCTCGTGAACCGCGGCGTCGTGCTCCTCGTGACCGGGAGCGGCGAGGTTCTGGCCCTTGCCTGCCTGGAACTCGAGCAGGAAGTCGTCGACGACCTTCTCCAGCTCGGCCTTCGTGTCGTCCTCGAGCTTGCCGACCGACTTGAGAGTGTCGAGAATGCTCGTGCTGCGACGCACGTGGTCGAGCAGCTGCGCCTCGAAGCGAAGCACGTCCTCGACGGGGATGGTGTCGAGCTTGCCGTTCGTGCCGGCCCAGATCGAGACGACCTGCTCCTCCACGGGGTACGGCGAGTACTGCGGCTGCTTGAGCAGCTCAGTCAGGCGCGCACCGCGGTCGAGCTGGCGGCGCGACGTCGCATCGAGGTCGGAGGCGAACATCGCGAACGCCTCGAGCGAACGGTACTGGGCGAGCTCGAGCTTGAGCGTTCCGGACACCGACTTGATGTGCTTGATCTGTGCGTCGCCGCCGACTCGCGAGACCGAGATGCCCACGTCGACCGCTGGCCGCTGGTTCGCGTTGAACAGGTCGGACTGCAGGAAGATCTGGCCGTCCGTGATCGAGATCACGTTGGTCGGGATGTAGGCCGAGACGTCGTTGGCCTTCGTCTCGATAATCGGCAGACCGGTCATCGAACCGGCGCCCAGCTCGTCCGACAGCTTCGCGCAGCGCTCCAGCAGGCGGGAGTGCAGGTAGAAGACGTCACCGGGGTATGCCTCGCGGCCCGGCGGGCGGCGCAGCAGCAGCGACACGGCGCGGTAGGCCTCCGCCTGCTTCGACAGGTCGTCGAACACGATCAGGACGTGCTTGCCCTGGTACATCCAGTGCTGGCCGATGGCCGAACCGGTGTACGCGGAGATGTACTTGAAGCCGGCGGGGTCAGATGCCGGAGCGGCGACGATCGTCGTGTACTCCATGGCGCCGGCGTCCTCCAGCGCGCCCTTCACGGACGCGATGGTCGAACCCTTCTGCCCGATGGCGACGTAGATGCAGCGCACCTGCTTCGAAGCGTCACCGGATGCCCAGTTCTCGCGCTGGTTGATGATCGTATCGATCGCGATCGCCGTCTTGCCGGTCTGGCGGTCGCCGATGATCAGCTGGCGCTGGCCGCGGCCGATCGGGATCATGGCGTCGATCGCCTTGATGCCGGTCTGCATCGGCTCGTGCACGCTCTTGCGGTCCATCACGCCGGCGGCCTGGAGCTCGAGCTCGCGCTCGCCGTCGATGCCATCGATCTCGCCGAGGCCGTCGATCGGCGTGCCGAGCGGGTCGACCACACGGCCGAGGTAGCCCTCGCCCACGGGGACCGAGAGGACCTTGCCGGTGCGGGTGACCTGCTTGCCCTCCTCGATGCCGGTGAACTCGCCGAGCACGACCACACCGATCTCGCTCTCCTCGAGGTTCTGGGCCAGGCCCAGCGTGCCGTCCTCGAACCTGATGAGCTCGTTCGCCATCACGCCGGGGAGGCCCTCGACGTGGGCGATGCCGTCAGCAGCGTCAACGACGGTGCCGACCTCGCTCGCCGCGGAACCGGTCGGCTCGTATGCGGCGGCAAAGTCCTTCAGCGCATCCCGAATGGTGTCGGGGCTGATTGCGATGTCTGCCATCTTCTTCCTTCGTGTTGTGGGGCCCGAAGGCCCCGAAGCCCTCCGCGATGCGCGGGAAGTCGTGTCAGCTGGCCAGCTTCTGGCGCAGGTCGTTCAGTCGCGTGGAGAGGCTGCCGTCGATCAGGTCGTCAGCGATCTGCACCCGGATGCCGCCGACCACGCCGGCGTCGATGATCTGGTTCAGCGCGATGTCGCCACCGTAGGTGCGAGCCAGCGACGCCCGCAGGCGCTCCGACTGCGCTGAGCCGAGCGGTCGCGCCGTCGTGACGGTCGCGACGGTACGGCCTGCCTGCTTCGCGACCACGTCGATCGCGTCGCTCAGCACGCCGCGGACCCTGCGCCCGCGGAGCGCGTGGACGAGCTCCGTGACGATCAGCGTTGCGGCGCCGCTGGCCTGGCCGTCGAGCAGCTTCTCGACCATGGCCGCCTTCGCGGCCGGGTCGCCGAGAGTGCTGCCGAGCGTCAGCTCGAGTTCCGGGCTGCCTGACACGATGCGCGAGATGTCGAACAGCTCGCCGGCGACGTCGTCGGACGGTTCAGCCTTCGCCGCCGCACGGATCGCGAGCTCCTCGATGGCGTCGACCAAGTCGGCCGCCGAGGACCAGCGCTCGCGCACCGCAGCGGTGAGCACCGCCATGGCGGTGTCGCCGAACTGTTCGAACACGTCGGAGACGAGCGCGGAACGGGCGTCCTGCGTTGCGCCGGATTCGGTCAGCGCGGCCCCCAGCTGCGACGAGCCGGCAACCGTGCGCGCGGCAGCGAACAGGTCGCGCGCCGTGCCGGCGTCGACCTGCTGCGCGTCGAGCACGCTGGTGGTCGATGCCAGTGCCTGAGTGGTCGCGCTGCCCATTACTTCGCCGCCTTCTCGGATGCCTCGAGGTCAGCCAGGAAGCGGTCGACCACCGACTGCGCCTTCTGATCGTCGCTCAGCGACTCGCCGATGACGTTGCCCGCGAGATCGAGTGCGATCCCGCCGACCTCGGTGCGCAGCGAGACCATGGCGGACTGCCGCTCGGCCTCGATCTGAGTCTGTGCGGAAGTCATCACACGCTCCGCCTCTGCAGTGGCCTGGGCCTTCGCCTCGGCGACGATCTTCTTGCCGTCGCCGTGAGCCGACTCGCGGATCTCGCCGGCCTCGCGACGCGCGTCGGCAAGCTGCTTGTTGTACTCCGTGAGCACAGCCTCGGCTTCCTTCTGCGCGGCGTCGGCCTTCTCGATGTTCCCCTCGATGGCAGCGGAGCGCTCATCGAGCATCTTCGTGACGCGCGGAAGAGCGAAGCGCCACACGACGAGCAGGATGATGACGAGACACAGTGCGGACCAGCCAATGTCGTACAGCGCCGGAATCAGCGGGTTCTGAGACGCCGGCTCCGCCGCGACAGTGACAAGATTCTGCATCCTGTCTCCTTATCTCTGAGGTCGCGGAACGTGGATCAGACGGCCGCGAAGATGAACGGTGTGGCGATGCCGATGAAGGCGAGGATCTCGATGAAGGCGAGACCGATCCACATGGTCTGCTGGAACTTTCCGGCCAGCTCGGGCTGGCGAGCGGTCGACTCGATGACCTTGCCGAAGAGGATGCCCAGGCCGATGGCCGGACCGATCGCCGCGAGGCCGTAACCCACGGTGGCGATGTTTCCCTCGATGGCTGCGAGAACCGTCGTTGCGTCCACTGGATATTTCCTTTCGTAGGGCGGTCAGCCGGTTAGCTGACCGTCAGTGCTCGTCCGCGAGCGACAGCTGAATGTAGACCGCGGTGAGGATGGTGAAGACATAGGCCTGCAGGAAGGCGACGAACACCTCGAAGAGTGTGAATCCGATCCCGAGAGCGAAGGTTCCCGCCGACAGCGCCGTGAACCCGTTGAAGCTGAAGAAGAAGAAGTTCGTCGCGGAGAAGAACAGCACGAGCATGAAGTGCCCGACCATCATGTTCATCAGCAGTCGCAGGGTGAGCGAGACCGGGCGGACGACGAAAGTCGAGATCAGCTCGATGATCGCGATGATCGGCGCGAGGAGGATCGGCACGCCGCCTGGCACGAGCGAGTTCTTGAAGAAGCGGAAGACACCGTGCTTCTTGATGCCCGCATAGATGAACACCACGTATGCGACGGCGGCGAAGACCAGCGGCGCGCCGATGACACTCGTTCCCGCGATGTTGATCCCAGGGACGATTCCCGTGAGGTTCAGGAAGAGGATCCCGAAGAAGATCGTCAGAAGAAGCGGCAGGAAGCGCTTGCCGTCCTTCTTCCCCAGCAGGTCGTATGCGATGCCATTGGTGACGAATCCGAACCCGAGCTCGATCACGCTCTGGAAGCGCCCTGGCACGACTGTGAGCCGACGGGTGCCGAGAACGAGGATCAGGACCAGGAGAGCAGTCGCGAGCAGCTGCGCGATGTTGATCCGGGTGATAACGCCGAACAGTGGCTCCGGGAAGAAGTCCGCGATGTCCGGGCCATGGAACTCCGCCATCCGGACGATCGTCATCGCGTGAGTCAACTCAGTGGCTCCAAGTTCTCGCCCGGCAAAGATCGGGCGGTGAATGAGTTCAGAAGTTCGTTCCCCGCGGACCCACAGCACTGTGCGAGGCGTTCCGTCGCGGTAACGGGTCAACACTACCAAAGGATCGGATCATGTTTGACACTGTGTAGAAATCGATTCTCCGCAGAGCCTCTCGGGATCTGCGGACCTGCCGCGCTCCTCAGGTGTCAATCGCGTTCCTCCGGCAGCTCGTCCCCTTCGCCGCGCTCTGGCAGCGCGACGTCGCTCGCGCCGGAGATGCGGGTCCGTGCGACCACGATGACATCGACGACGAGAGAGGCGAGCGCGGCAGCCACGAGCGCCCCGTACAGAACGATTCGGTCGACCCACGGCAGCCCGAACACGATGTTCAGCGCGATCATGAACACGACGATCTTCACGAGGAACGACCCGGCGTTCACTGCGAAGAACATCGTCAGGAACGATGGCGTTCCGTACCAGCGATTGCCGAACAGCAGGGTCGCGACGGTGATGATCGGGAACAGGATGCCGATCCCGGCACCGAGCGCGCCGCTGCCGAGTCCGGGGGCTCCGGAGACGATCCAACCCACTATCGAGGAGAGGACGAGCACTGCGGCGCCCGCCACGATCGTCCAGATCAGCCCGAGACGGAAAGTCGGGTTACTTGAGATGGTCTTGCGCGGTGACATCAGGCCTCAGCAGGGGTCGGGTGCGGGGAGGGACTCTACGGCCGGCCGAGTCGGACGGCCGGCGATCGGGAAGGAAAGTGACCACGAGGCAGGCGACGACTCCGATCGCCCCGAAGGCGATCCCTGGTCGGTACTCGCCGGGCCAGTCCTCGCGCGCACCGAGATACATCAGCAGCACGGCGAGACCGACGATGCTCGTCCACGCGTAGAAGATGAGCACGGAGCCTCTGTCGGAGTGCCCCATGTCGAGCATGCGGTGGTGCAGATGCTTGCGGTCGGCGGAGAACGGCGACTTGCCTGCAGCGAGCCTGCGCACCACGGCGAGACCGAAGTCGAGCAGCGGCAGCAGCACCACGACGAGCGGGAGCAGGATCGGCAGGAACGCACCCACCAGCTGCGAGCGTCCGATCGTCTCAGGGTCGAGCAGCGCCGGATCGAGCTGGCCGGTGATGGCGATCGCGCTCGTAGCCATCAGCAAGCCGAGCAATAGGGCGCCGGCGTCACCCATGAACAGCTTGGCACCGTTCCAGTTCATCGGCAGGAACCCCGCGCACGCGCCGATCAGCGTGACGGCGATGAGCGTGGCGAGGTTGAAGTAGGTGCTCGCGCCGGTGTCGCGCACCAGCACGTAGGAGTAGACGAAGAAGATGCCGTTCGCGATCAGGCAGGTGCCGGCGACGAGCCCGTCGAGGCCGTCGATGAAGTTGACCGCATTCATCACGATCACGATCGAGAACATCGTCAGTGCGATGCTCACCCAGCTCGACCACACCGTGAGATCGCCGAGCGGCAGGGCGTACACCTGCAGACCGCCGCCGATCGCGATGATCCCCGCCGAGAGGAACTGCGCGGCGAGCTTGATCATCCAATCGAGATCCCACAGGTCGTCCGCGACGCCCACGACGACGATGAGTGCGCTGGCGCCCAGCAGCGACCACATCAGCGCGGGATCCACCCAGATCAGTTCGAAGAACGGATTGGCCGACGAGACGATCAGCGCGAACACGATGCCGAGGAACATCGCGATGCCGCCCAGGCGCGGCGTTGGCGTGGTGTGCACGTCGCGCTCCCGAATGCCCGGATACAGCTTGAAGCGCAGGCTGAGCCGCCACACGCCCCACGACAGCGCGAGGGTGACGGCCGCCGTGAGGATCAGCGTGAAGACGTACTGCCTCACGCGCTCCCCTGTGCCTCGTCCTGCGCGTTCTTCAGTGCGTCGGCGAATGCCGCGCGGGGATCGACGGGAGGCCGGGGTGCGACGTGGGCGTGCGGGTCGCCCGTCGGCTCGTCCGGTGCCGGTTCGAGCGCATCGCCCAGGACCTCGGCCAGCTCCTCGCGACTGACGGCACCGTCGCGCAGGATGCGCACGACCCGCTCGTCGCCGGTCTGCGAGACGAGTGCTGTCGCGTCGATGATGGTCGAGGCGATGCCCGTGCTCGACGGGCCGTCGTCGAGGTAGACCGCGACGGAGTCGCCCAGCATCCGCTGCGCGTCGTGCGCACTGATCGCCGCCGACTTCCCCGTGAGGTTCGCGCTCGACACGGCCAGCGGCCCGGTCTCCTCGAGCAGCTCGCGAGCGATGCGCTGGTCCGGCATGCGCACGGCGACGGTTCCCTCCGTGTCACCGAGATCCCACGACAGCGACGGCTGCGACGGCAGCACGATCGTGAGACCGCCCGGCCAGAACCGTTCGACGAGGGTCTGCACCTCATCCGGCACCGCTTCGACGAGCGCGCGCATCGCGTCTGGGCCTGACACCAGTACGGGCGGCGGCTGCTGGCGACCGCGGCCCTTCGCCTGGAGCAGACCGGCGACGGCGACGGGGCTGAACGCGTCCGCCGCGATGCCGTAGACCGTATCGGTCGGCAGGACGACCAGCTGCCCACGCGCGATCGCCTGTCGCGCATGACGCATCCCCGTCAGCAGCTGCGACTCATCTGCGCATTCGAAAAGCGAGCTCATAGCGCGGTCAGTCTACTGGGCGGCGCCGCGGAACGCCTGTCAGACGCGGCCAGGGGCACCGCGATCCGCGCGAGGGGCCTCAGGGCCGGACGGCGGTGGTCGCGCGGTCGCGCCCGGTGAGGTCCTGGTGCGTGGCCGCGGTCAGCCAGCCGTCGGCGGCGAGCACGGCGCGGACGGGTTCGCCCTGCCATTCGCCGTGCTCGATCACGATCGTGCCGCCGGTGCGTGCGAGTGCCATGGCCGCTGTGCTGATGCGTCGCACGACGTCGAGGCCGTCCTGACCGCCGTACAGCGCCTGGTGCGGGTCGTGCAGCCGCACCTCGTCATCGCGCGGAACGGCGTCATCCGGAACGTACGGCGGGTTCGTGGCGATCACGGCTGCGCGCCCCGCCAGCTCGGCCAGCGTCGCTGCCTCTCCCGCGTCGCCGAGTACGAGCGAGACGTTCTGCGCCCCGGTGCGCGAGACGTTCTCCTTGGCCCACATATAGGCGTCGACCGACATCTCCACGGCGTGCACGGCGGCATGCGGCACCTCGGTCGCCAGCGACAGCGCGATCGCCCCGCTGCCCGTGCACAGATCGACGGCGATCGGCTCCGGTTCGGCCGCTGCGCGCAGCGCTTCGACGGCGAGGCCGGCGACCGTCTCGGTCTCCGGCCTCGGCACGAAGACGCCGGGGCCGACCGCGAGCTCGAGCCCGCGGAAGGCGGCGATCCCTGTGATGTGCTGCAGCGGTTCGCGAGTGGCGCGGCGCGCGACGAGGCGGCCGAAGGCTTCGGCCTGCGGAATCTCGAGGATGTCGCCGCGGATTCCTGCAGCCTGCACCTCGCCCCTGCTCGTGCCGCGCAGGTGCGCGAGCAGCAGCTCGGCGTCGACCTGCGCATCTGGCACGCCGACGGAGGCGAGCCGCTCTGCGGCGGAACGGAGGGCGTCGCGCAGCGGGATCGCCGTGGTGAGGGAGGCAGTTGGTGTCGGCATAGGCGGCTCAACGCTACCGGTGCTCGGTCACGCCGGCGTCACGGGACGGCCCGTCTCGGCGAGCCGATACCGAACCGGAATGAACCCCATGCGGAGTTGTTTGACGATCCGTTACGTCATTTTCGCCCCAGGGCAGCGGGTGCGCCGTAGTGTGGCCACAACGTTCCCGACCGAAAGGCCTGTCGATGAGTGGCATCCACAAAGACATCACCAGCACGTTCGGGGGCACGCCCCTTGTGCGCCTGAACCGCGTCACCGAGGGCGCAGGCGCGACCGTGCTCGCGAAGCTCGAGTTCTTCAATCCGGGGTCGAGCGTGAAGGACCGCATCGGTGTCGCGATCGTCGACGCCGCTGAGGCGTCGGGCGAGCTCCCCGAGGGCGGCACGATCGTCGAGGCCACGTCGGGCAACACGGGCATCGCTCTCGCCCTGGTCGGCGCAGCCCGCGGCTACAAGGTCGTGCTCGCGATGCCGTCGTCGATGTCGAACGAGCGCAAGGTGCTGCTGCGGGCCTTCGGCGCAGAGCTGGTGCTCACCGACCCAGCCAAGGGCATGAACGGCGCCGTCGAAGAGGCCGAGCGCATCGTCTCCGAGACGCCGGGCGCGGTGCTGGCGAGCCAGTTCGCCAACCAGGCGAATATCAAGGTGCACCGTGAGACCACGGCGGAGGAGGTTCTCGCCGACACCGACGGCGACGTCGACATCTTCGTCGCAGGCGTCGGCACGGGCGGCACGGTCTCGGGCGTGGGCCAGGTGCTCAAGGAGCGCAAGCCAGACGTGAAGATCGTCGCCGTCGAGCCGACCGACTCGCCGCTGCTGAGCGAAGGAAAGGCCGGCCCGCACAAGATCCAGGGCATCGGAGCGAACTTCGTTCCGGAGATCCTCGACCGCGACGTCATCGACGAGGTCATCCCGGCACCGCTGGACAAGTCGGTCGAGACGGCCCGCGCACTCGCCTCCGACGAGGGCATCCTGGCCGGCGTCTCGTCAGGTGCCGCGGTATGGGCGGCTCTCGAGGTGGCACGGCGCCCTGAGAACGCGGGCAAGTCGATCGTCGTGATCGTGCCGGACACGGGCGAGCGCTATGTGTCGACGTTCCTGTGGGAGCACCTCCGCGACGCGTGACAGCCATGCAGAAGGGCCCGGTTCAGCTGGAACCGGGCCCTTCTGCATGGAACGCGCTGCCGACGGCTCGAGGGAACGAAACGCCGAATCTGCGAAAACGCTGAGAACGCGCTAGCGTGTTGAGCGATCGTACCTTCCTCCGCCGGCCCGGCGGGCACGGGGCGGGACGGGACGGTTCCCGTTTTCGTCGGCAGTTCGCGGAACGTGCGTTCGCGAATGAACGGAAACGAGATGAAGACGCACAAAGAGAACACCCCGCCCACCCCCTCCGCTTCTCCGAAGACCCCGCCTGCCAGATCGAAGGTCAATCGACCCGTTTTCTGGATCTCGGCCGTGATCGTGCTCGCGGTCGGCATCTGGACGCTGGTCAGCTCCGCCAATGCATCAGGAACGATCGGCGTGGCCGTCGGATGGATCTCGACCTGGTTCGGCCCGTGGTACTTCCTGATCAGCGCGGCCGTGCTCGTGTTCGTGATCGTCGTCGCCGTGAGCCGCGCGGGAAACATCCGACTCGGACCCGACCACTCCAAGCCGCACTTCGGGCTGCTGACCTGGTCGGCGATGCTGTTCGCAGCCGGCATCGGCACGGACCTGATGTACTACGCGGTCGCCGAGCCGGCCACGCAGTTCCTCGCGCCTCCCGTCGGCGAAGGCGGCACGACGGAGGCGGCACGAGAGGCCGTGGTCTGGACGATGTTCCACTACGGCCACATCGGCTGGGCCATGTACGCCCTGATGGGCCTCGCACTCGCCTACTTCCACTACCGCCGCGGCAGGCCGCTGTCGATCCGCTCCGCGCTCGAGTCGCTGCTCGGCGACCGGGTGTGGGGCCGCTGGGGCCACACCATCGACATCGCCGCGATCATGGGCACGGTCTTCGGTGTCGCCGTGACGCTGGGCATCGGCGTCTCGATGCTCTCCCGCGGACTGAGCGGGCTGATCGGCATCCCCGATGACCTGGTGCTCAAGATCGCACTGATCGTGATCTCCGTCGTGATGGCCACCCTGTCCGCCGTCTCCGGCGTCGCCAAGGGCGTGCGGCGCCTGTCGGAGATCCAGGCGATCCTCGCGCTGGTGCTGCTGGCGTTCATCCTGATCACCGGGAACACGTCGTTCCTGCTCAACGGTCTGGTGATGAACCTCGGAGATTACATCGCCTCGCTGCCGGCGATGACGCTCGACACCATGGCATTCGAGGCGCCCACCGAGTGGATGAACCTGTGGACGCTGTTCTTCTGGGCGTGGTGGATCGCATGGGCGCCGTTCGTCGGGCTGTTCCTCGCGCGCATCTCGCGCGGACGCACCATCCGGCAGTTCGTCGTCGGCACCATGTCGATCCCGTTCGTGTACATGATGCTGTGGGTGTCGATCTTCGGCAACAGCACCCTCGAGATCATCCGGGGCGGCGGCGAGACTGGCGAGACGATGGCCGATCTCGGCGTGAACGACGCGACGGGCAGCCTGTTCTATATGCTCGAGCAGTTCCCGCTCGCACCCGCGACGATCGGTCTGGCTCTGATCACCGGCATGCTGTTCTTCGTGACCAGCGCCGACTCCGGCGCGCTGGTGCTGGCCAAGCTCTCAGTCGACCCGAAGGCACACAATGACGACGCACCGAGTTGGCTGCGCATCGTATGGTCGGTGTTGGTCGGCCTGGTCACGCTCGGCATGCTCGTCGCCGGTGGCATCTGGGCGCTGCAGCAGGCGACCATGGTGATGGGGCTGCCGTTCTCGTTCGTGATCCTCGGCGTGATGGTCGCGTTCTGGAAGTCGCTGCGCAGCGAATCTCGCAAACAGGACACCACCCGGATGGCGCTGCCGTCGCGGCTGGCGGGGCGCAGCAGCGAGTGGCAGAAGCGCCTGCGCCAGCTGCTCAGCTTCCCCGGAGCGCGCCCGACCAGGCGCTTCATCGATCAGACCTGCCGCCCCGCGCTCACGGAGGTCGCGACGGAGCTCAACGAGCGCGGCGTCACGACACAGTTCACCGAGCATACGAACGGCGAAGACGACCTGCCATCGCTGCGGCTCGTGGTTCTGCACGGCGATGAGGAGGATTTCCGCTACGAGCTCGTTCCCACGCAGACGCCGGTACCCTCGTACGCCGGCGTCGACTTGAGCGACGCGACGTACTACCGCATGCAGGTGGTGTTCACGGAGGGCGCACAGGGATACGACGTCGAGGGATGGACCAAGAGCCAGCTCATCGACGACGTGCTCGACGCCTACGAGCTGCATCTGATGTATTTGCAGAGCTCCGCGGCACCCACCGTGGAGGACCCGGACGAGGAGAACGCGCAATGACTTCTACCCTGTACATCGACGGCTCCTGGCAGTCCGCCGCGGACGACGCGACACGTGAGATCCGCTGCCCCGCGGATGGGCGGCTGGTCGACACGGTATCCGAGGCGTCGGCAGTCGACACCGAGCGCGCCATCGCCGCGGCGCGGCGCGCCTTCGACTCCGGACCATGGCGCGAGACGACCGCGGCGGAGCGCGGCGACATGCTGCTGCGCTTCGCCGACCTGCTCGACCAGCGCCAGGAGGACTTCGCGCGGGCGGAGGCCGACGACACCGGCAAGCGCATCATCGAGGCGCGCATCGACATGGAAGACATCGCGGCCTGCTTCCGCTACTTCGGCAAGCTGGCCGCGAACGAGGCCGGCAGGATCGTCGACGCCGGATCGGCTGACGTGCTCTCGCGTGTGCAGCACGAACCAGTCGGCGTGTGCGCCCTCATCTCGCCGTGGAACTATCCGCTGCTGCAGGCAGCGTGGAAGATCGCTCCGGCGCTCGCCGCGGGCAACACCTTCGTGCTGAAGCCAGCCGAGCTCACGCCGCATACAGCGATGATGACCGTCGGCCTGCTCACGGAGGTCGGCGTCCCCGCGGGCGTGGCCAACCTGATCACTGGCGCGGGCGCGACGGCGGGAGAGCCGCTCAGCTCGCACCCCGACATCGACCTGGTCTCGTTCACGGGCGGTCTCATCACCGGCCGCCACATCATGGCGAACGCCGCGGCGACGGTCAAGAAGGTCGCACTCGAACTGGGCGGCAAGAACCCGAACGTCGTGTTCGCCGACGCCGACTTCGACGCCGCCGTCGACAACGCACTGAACGCCGCATTCGTGCACTCCGGCCAGGTCTGCTCCGCGGGCGCCAGGCTCGTCGTCGAGGAGTCGATCAGAGAGCGCTTCGTCGACGCGCTGGTCGAGCGAGCGCGGCACATCCGGATGGGCGGTCCGTACGATCCGGATGCGGAGACCGGCCCGCTGATCTCCGAGGCGCACCGGTCGAAGGTCAACGACTACGTGCAGCGCGCCGTCGCCGAGGGCGCCGTCGTGCGCTGCGGTGGACGCGAGGCCACCGACGAAGACGGCGATGGCCTCGGCAGCGGCTGGTACTACCTGCCGACAGTGATCGACGATGTCTCGCGCGGCTCCTCCGCGGTCACGGATGAGGCGTTCGGGCCGACCGTCACGGTGGAGTCGTTCGCCACGGAGGACGAGGCCGTCGAGATCGCCAACGACACCATCTACGGGCTCGCCGGCGCCGTGTGGACCCAGGATGCGGGCCGCGCCCAGCGGGTCGCCGGTCGGCTGCGTCACGGCACCATCTGGATCAATGACTATCACCCGTACCTTCCCCAGGCCGAGTGGGGCGGGTACGGCCAGTCCGGCTTCGGGCGCGAGCTCGGGCCCACCGGCCTCGGCGAGTACGTAGAGGCCAAGCACGTGTATCAGAACCTGCGACCGGCGGTGACGGGATGGTTCGCCGACCGACGCAGCAGCGACGAGGGGACGGTTTCAGGAGCATGACGGCCCACAGCACCCCCGCGCCAGGGGAGTACGACTACGTCGTGATCGGCGGCGGTTCTGCCGGTGCTGCGGTGGCGGCACGCCTGTCGGAGGACCCCGACGTCACCGTCGCGCTGCTGGAAGCCGGGCCGAGCGACGTCGGCGTCGACGCGATCCTGCAGTTGGACCGCTGGCCGGCACTGCTCGAGTCGGGCTTCGACTGGGACTACCCGATCGAAGAGCAGGAGTTCGGCAACTCCTTCATGCGCCAGGCTCGCGCCAGAGTGCTCGGCGGCTGCTCCTCGCACAACTCGTGCATCGCGTTCCACACCCCGGCGGAGGACCTCGACCAGTGGGTGGAGATGGGTGCGGACGGCTGGCAGTCGGAGAACCTGTTGCCTTACTTCCACAGGCTCGAGAGCAACGACCAGCCGGGCGCGCACCACGGGCACGACGGCCCCGTCACGCTGCGCCAGGTGCCGGACACCGACCCGTGCGGCGTTGCCGTTCTCGACGCGTGCGAGCAGGTCGGCATCCCTCGGATGCAGTTCAACAACGGCACCACGGTCGTCGAGGGCGCGAACTTCTTCCAGATCAACGCACGTGAGGACGGCGTGCGTTCGTCGTCGTCCGTGAGCTACCTGCATCCGGTGCTCGAGCGTGAGAACCTGTCGATCCTCACCGAGCATCGAGTCAAGCGGATCGTGTTCGACGACGATCAGCGCGCAATCGGCGTCGACGTGCAGGCGGCCGACCTCGCCGGCACGGTGCGCATCGGCGCAGGCCGCGAAGTGATCCTCTCGGCGGGGGCGATCGACTCCCCCAAGCTGCTGATGCTCTCCGGCGTCGGTCCTGCCGAGCATCTCGTCGAGGTCGGCGTCGACGTGCTCGTCGACTCCCCTGGGGTCGGCTCGCACTCGCAGGATCATCCTGAGGGCGTGATCTCGTGGGAGGCGAAGCAGCCGATGGTCACCGAGTCGACGCAGTGGTGGGAAATCGGCATCTTCTCCCGAACGCCCACTGCCGTCGAGCGCGGCGACGACCGGCCCGACCTGATGTTCCACTACGGCACGGCGCCGTTCGACATGCACACGCTGCGGCAGGGCTACCCGACGGCGGAGAACGTGTTCGTGCTCACGCCGAACGTCACGCACGCCCGCAGCCGTGGCACGGTGCGGCTGCGCTCCTGCGACTTCCGCGACAAGCCGAAGGTCGACCCGCGCTATTTCACCGACCCGCATGACATGCAGGTGATGGTGGACGGCATCAAGCTTGCCAGGGAGATCGCCGCTCAGCCCGCCATGGCGGAGTGGACGGGACGCGAGCTGTTCCCCGGTCCCGACGTGAACACCGACGAGGAGATCGCCGACTACATGGCGAAGACCCACAACACGGTGTATCACCCCACCGGTTCGGTGCGGATGGGCGCCGTCGACGATGATTCGTCGCCGCTGGATCCGCAGCTGCGGGTCAAGGGCGTTTCCGGACTGCGCGTGGCCGACGCCTCTGTGATGCCGGAGATCGTCTCGGTGAACCCGAACATCACCGTGATGCTGATCGGTGAGCGCTGCGCCGACCTCGTCAAGGCCGATCGTCTCGGCGTTCCGGTCGACGAGATCGCCCCGCGCTGATCGATCCGGCACGCCCGATCCCGCGCACGGGCCCGGCGTCGATATCTGCAACATCGATCCCGGGCCCTGCCCGGTTCGGTAGGTTCGAGGTATGGAAATCGGCATCCGCGAGGACATCGCCGCCGCCAGGCAGCGGGACCCCGCCGCGCGCGGTGCGGTGGAGATCGCGCTGCTCTACCCCGGCCTGCACGCGATCTGGGCGCACCGCATCAATCACCGGCTGTGGCGTCGCGGGTTCCGCTTCATCGCCCGTGCCGGTTCGCAGCTGATGCGGGCCATCACAGGGATCGAGATCCATCCGGGCGCGACGATCGGTCACCGATTCTTCATCGACCACGGCTCAGGCGTCGTGATCGGCGAGACCGCCGAGGTCGGCGACGACGTGATGCTGTACCACGGTGTGACGCTCGGCGGCCGCTCCCTCGCGAAGGGGAAGCGCCATCCCACCCTCGGCGACGGCGTCGCGGTCGGCGCAGGGGCGAAGGTGCTCGGCCCCGTCACGATCGGTGAGAACTCCACGGTCGGTGCGAATGCTGTCGTCACCCGCGACGCCCCCGCAGGCAGCGTGCTGCTCGGCATCCCCGCCAAGGTCCGCCCTCGCGAGCCCGGCGCCGACACCCAAGCTCTCCTTCAGGCCCCCGAGTACCAGATCTGAGCTTCAGACGGGCGGGAGCGGGAGGGTGCCGCGGGCGCGCTCCAGCTGCGCGGCAAGGGCGATGATCGCCGACTCGCCGCCTGGGCGGCCGACCAGCTGCACGCTCCAGGGGCGCTCATCAGGCTCTGACGTGACCGGCACGGTGATGGCCGGCAGACCGGCGACATTGACGAAGCTGGTGTGCGGAGCATAGCTGCACTGCCTGGCGAAGTTCTCCATCGGCTCGGTTCCTCGGCTCGCCCAGCCGATCGGCTGCGGCTCCATCGCCAGGGCCGGTGTGAGCACCGCATCGTACGCCGAGAACGCTTCGATCGTGGCGCGCTCGAACGCCGTCGCCGCCTGGTATCCGCCGATCACGGTCTCCGCGCTCAGCGCACGCCCCTGCCGCACCATCCAGGCGGTGAAGGGGCCGACGGCCGCGTCGAGCCGGTCGTCCGCGACGGGCACACGAGCGGCCGATGCCTTCCAGATCGTCGTGAACATCTCCGGGTAGCCCTTCGGATCCCACGTCGCCTCGTCGACGTCGTGGCCGGCCGTCGCCAGCGCCCGCGCCGCGAGCTCGTACGCGGCGAGCGCGCGCGGGTCGAGGGTCGTGTCCGTCCAGCCGTCCCACGGCGTCACGAGGGTGGCGCCGACGCGCATCCGGATATCCGGATCCCTGCGTGCGTGTTCCGCGAACGGCCCGCTGCCCTGAGCCGTCGTGGCGTGACGCGGCGGTCCGGATGCCGCCAGAGCGTCGAGCAGGTGGGCCGCGTCTTCGACGGAGCGGGCAATGGGCCCGGCGACCGACAGCCCGCCAGGAGAATCGAGCCCGTTCGCGATCGGCAGCCTCCCGCGTGAGGGTTTGATGCCGACCACGCCGACAGTGGCCGCGGGGATCCGGATCGAGCCTCCGCCGTCGGAGGCCGCTGCGGCTGGCAGCTGCCCGGTCGCGACGGCGACGGCCGCACCGCCGCTGGATCCGCCGGCGCCCGTCTCCGGTCGCCACGGGTTGCGCGCGGGCGGGGCGATCTCCGACTCGGTGTAGCCGGTGAGGCCGAACTCCGGGGTGTTCGTCTTGCCGAGGCTGATCGAGCCTGCGCTGTCGAGGGCCAGCGCCAGGGGGTCGGAGGTCTCTGGCACGAAGTCGATGAAAGCACGCGACCCGTATCTGGTGGGCACCCCGGCGCGGGCGACGAGGTCCTTGTCGGCGCCCGGCACGCCCCACAGCGGCGCTGCGCCTCTGCCATCCGGATTCAGCGCCCTCGCACGCTCGAGCGCTGCGGCCTGCGTCACCTCGACGAACGCACCGAGATCGCACAGCGCTCCGACCCGGGCGAGGAAGTGCCGCACGACCTCCTCAGGTGACACCTCGCGCACGGCGAGCGCGCGCGCCAGCGGGACGAGGCCGAGTTCATGAAGCTCCACTCCCCCATCTTCGCCCCTGGTCCGCTCCTGATGCGTCGACACGACACGCCGAATCGGTACTCAGTATTGCTTATTACCAGTACTCAGCGTTACTGTGTAGCAGTACTCAGCATCACTGACTATCGGAGGAGCAATGGGAAAACAGGAGACCGAGCTGCTCAAGGGAGTGCTCGAGGGCGTCATCCTCGAACTCCTGCGCGGCAGGGCGTGGCACGGATACGACCTCACGACTCACCTGCAGGAGCTCGGCTTCACCGATGTCGTCGAGGGCACCGTGTACGCCCTGCTCGTGCGCATAGAGCGCCGCGAGCTGGTCGACGTCGAGAAGGTCCCCTCCCAGAAGGGGCCGCCGCGCAAGGTGTACACGCTGAACGCCGCAGGGGTCGAACGACTCGACGAATTCTGGACAGCATGGGGCGCCATCTCCGGCCGCCTCGACCACATCCGCAACGGAGGGAACTGACATGGCACCGAAATGGATCGAGCTCGTCACGGGCTCGCTGGAGGACAAGAAGACCTACCGTCGGCTGAAGGAGAGGCAGAAGCAGCTGCCGTCGCCCTATCGCGAAACCGCGGAGGCGCTGGAGCGCTACCTGATGTCGGTGGGCGGGCTCGCGGGCGGAGCGGTGCTGCTCGAGATGATGCGCGACCTGCTGGAGCTGATGGAATCCACCGCCGAGAACCGATCACCGGTCAGAGAGGTGGTCGGCGAGGACCCGGTCGAGTTCATCGAGACCTTCATCACCAGCTACACCGACAAGACGTGGATGGACAAGGAGCGCGCAAGGCTGCGCGACGCCATCGATCGCGCCGCGGCTCAGGAAGGGACATCGTGACTGCGATCGCACCCGCCATCCGGGTCGACGGCATCGAGAAGTCGTTCAAGGACCTCGCGGTCCTGCGCGGAGTGAGCTTCGATGTCGCGCCTGGCAGCGTCTTCGCACTGCTCGGCGCGAACGGTGCGGGGAAGACGACGCTCGTGCGGATCCTCGCAACGCTGTCGCGTGCCGACGCAGGCTCCGCTCAGGTCGCGGGCCTCGACATCCGAACGCAGGCGCCGGGCATCAGGGATTCGGTCAGCCTCACCGGGCAGTTCGCCGCCGTCGACGAGGTGCTCACGGGCCGGGAGAACCTCGTGCTGGTGGCGAAGCTCCGCCACATCACCGATCCCCGGGGCGTCGCGGACCGGCTTCTGCACCGCTTCTCAATCTCGGATGCCGCCGACCGACGTGCCGGCACGTATTCCGGCGGCATGCGACGGCGGCTCGATATCGCGATGAGCCTGATCGGGGATCCGCCGGTCATCTTCCTCGACGAACCGACGACGGGCCTCGACCCGCACGCGCGGCAGGAGGTCTGGGGCATCGTCGAGGAGCTCGCGTCCGGTGGGACGACCGTGCTGCTGACGACGCAGTACCTCGACGAAGCCGAACGTCTCGCCGATCGCATCGCCATCCTCGGCGACGGGACGATCATCGCCGAGGGCACGCTCGACGAGCTGAAGAGCCGATTCCCGCCGGCGAAGGTCGAGTACGTCGAGAAGCAGCCGAGTCTCGAGGACATCTTCCTCGCGATCACAGGAAAGCAGATGGCTCCCGCCCCTGGTGCCGAAAAGGGGGAGGCAGACCGATGAGTGCGTCACACGCATTGAGCGACAGCCTCACGCTCACGAAGCGGTCGCTGACGCACATTCTGCGCAGCCCCGACACGATCGTCACGACAGCGCTGATGCCCATCGCGTTCCTGCTGCTGTTCGTCTACGTGTTCGGCAGTGCGATCGATGTGGGAGGCGCAGAGTACGTCGACTACCTGCTGCCAGGCATCCTGCTGATCACCGTCGCATCCGGTGTGGCGTACACGGCATACCGCCTCTTCCTCGACATGCAGGGCGGACTGAACGCGAGGTTCCGCTCCATGCCCATCGCCCGATCGGCCACACTGTGGGCGCACGTGCTGACCTCGGTGGTGGCGAACCTCGTCGCGCTGACGATCGTCACGGGCGTGGCCGCACTGATGGGGTTCCGCACCAGCGCGGGCCCGCTGGAATGGCTCGCGGTCGTCGGCATCCTGGTCCTGTTCACCCTCGCCCTGACGTGGGTCGCCGTGCTGTCGGGCCTCGGCGCGAAGTCGATCGACGGCGCGAGCGCGTTCAGCTACCCGCTGATCTTCCTGCCCTTCCTCAGCTCGGCATTCGTGCCGACTCATGGCATGCCGGGCCCCGTGCGCTGGTTCGCGGAGAACCAGCCGGTCACGCCGATCGTCGAGACTCTGCGCGCACTGTTCGGCGGCACGCCCGTGGGCGCGGAGATCTGGATCGCCCTCGCCTGGTGCGCGGCTATCCTCGCGGCCGGATGGCTCGCGGCCTCCCTGCTCTCGCGCCGGCGATTCGGATGACGGTATCCGGCACGGTCGCGCCGCGAACAGCACACAGACCACCGGGGGCATCGCCCATTCGGATCGTATCGTCTGCCCTTCGACGATCCGGGCGATGCCCCCGGTGGGGTCCCTCCCCTACAGGTGCTCACCTCCCCGACGGGTGAGCCGCCTGTATCCGATCAGTGCCGCTCCGAGCAGGAGCATGCCGAGTGCGACAGCCGCGGCGGTCGAAGATGCCCCGCCGCCTGTCACCGCCAGCCCCGACGTCGGTGCAGCGGGAGTCGGCTCAGTGGGAGTCGGCTCAGCTGGCATCGGTGCGGCGGGCACCGGTGCAGCGGGAGTCGGCTCAGCGGGAGTCGGCGGGACGATGGCCGGTGTCTCCTCCTTCTCATTCGTGAAGGTGCACACGACGACCTGTCCGGGCGCGAGGTCGATCATGGCCGCCGCGCCGTCGTACGAAGCCGCTGCGGCATCACCGGTTCCGTCGTCGACGCAGGCCAGCCCGCTCAGCATCCAGCCCTCGCGCTCCGCCTCGGCCACGGTGTAGCCGCCGGGGTCGAGCAGACCGGTCGAGAAGGCCGCGTCATCATCCGTCAGCGAGAACGCACCGGATGCGTCACCGCCCGGCCCCCACGAGAAGTCGAAGGCCGTATCGTCGTGGCCCGGATCCGTCACCTTGTCGACGATGATCTCTCCGCGCTTGACGTTCTCGATCTCGCAGGAGATCTCGTCTCCCGGATGCACCATGAAGCCCGACGGATCGATGGCGTCGCCGTCGACGGCGCACATCAGGTCACCGCCGACCCATATGTCCCCGGCGTCGACTTCGCTCAGCGAGTACATCGACCCTCCCTGCAGTGCGGGGAACGTCGTGTGCCCCGTACCGCCGGATGTCGTCGCCGTACCCGTCATCGCCTCGCCGGAGCCGTCCAGCGGCTGCAGCACGAAGTCGAATTCTCCGTCACCGCCGAGCGCCGACTTGGTCACGGTGACGCTGCCGGGTACCGCGGTGTTCTCCGCCCAGCACTCGACCATGAGGCCGGGTGTGATCTCGATCTGGTATCCGGCCATGCCGGCGTCGGCATCCGGTGCATCGCACCCGATCGCCCCCGCCGTCCAGACGCCGCCGGGATCGGTCTCCATCAGCGTGACCACGTCACCGACGACAAGGCCGGTCCATGTCTCCATCGGGCTCTCGTTCGTGACCGTCCGCTCATCGCCGTCCAGCTGGAACGCGAAGCTCCACGGGTAGTCGTCGGAGACGCCGTTCACGCCCTTGGTGAGCGAGACCTGACCGGGCGCGGCGGTGTTCGTCAGCGAGCACACGACCGACAGTCCGGACGTGATCTCGATCTGGTGACCGGCCATGCCGGCATCGGCATCCGGTGCATTGCACGAGATGTCGCCGTTCGTCCAGCCATCGGGCAGGCTCGGCTCGGACAGCGTGTAGACGTCAGGGGCGAGGTCGCCCCATTCAGCCGTCGGAGCATCGCTGTTCACGGTTCTGGCATCCCCGTCCAGCGAGATCTCGAACTCCCACCAGTAGCCGTCGGCCGTGCCGTCGACGCTCTTGGTGACGGTCACCATCCCTGGCTCGATGTCGACGTACGCCACGGAATAGTGCGAGATGTCCTTCCCACTGGAGTGACTGATCGTGACCTCCTCCTGCGGCGGGTCGACGTCGACATACTCCGGGCCTTCGTCCTGCTGCGCGGATCCCGCCTTGACGCAGTACGCGGAGATGAGCTTGCCATCGGGCGCCGTGATGACGAGAGATTCATCGCTCCCTACGACATCGATCTTGCCGCTGTCGAGTCCCTCGCAGACCTGCTCTTCTTCCTCGGCAGCGACGGCGAGCTCCTCGTCCTTCGCGAGTTCGGCGTCCTTCTCACTCTCGCCTTCCTGTGCGACATCCGACGCGGCAGCGTCGTCGCCGCCGTCGGCCGTGTCGTCAGCAGCCGTCCCGACGTCATCGCCTGGCGGCTCCTCCACGGGAGCGTCGGGTTCAACGGGTTCGGGCTCCGGCGCGACCGGCTCGGATTCGGGCACCACAGGCGCCGGCTCCGGTTCGGGTTCGGGCGCGGGAGGCTCGGGTTCCGGCTCGGGCGCGGGAGGCTCAGGTTCCGGCGCGGGCGGTTCGGGTTCGGTCTTCGGTTCAGGCGCGGTCGATTCCGCGTCCTGGGCCGATTCGTCGGCCGCCTGCTGTTCCGCCGGCGGCGGCGCGCTGTCGTCCGCGAACGCGGGCGCAGCGGCGAAGGATGACAAGAGCGCAGCACAGAGCGCGCCGAGTGTGAGCAGGGTGAGTCCCCGCTTTCGGGTATCCACGTTGTTCCTTTGAGAGTGGACGAACACAATGGGCGGGCATGCACAAAGGCACGCCCGGCTGTGTCGCCACGGCACTCGATCATCGGATCGTGGGCAGAACGGCGCGGCGTCAACTCTGACGAAACCGCGCCGACAACCAGGTGTTCAGCATGTCGTGTCGGCCAGTTCGGATAGGAGCGGTTTCGGGTTCCGCTCCAACCGGTATAGCGCTTGTCCCGAATCCTACGCCCGCACACCCGCGCTGACAAGGGCAGCGCTCTCCACGTCCCGCCCCTGATGGCGACGCCGATTCGCGAGTGCGAAATGGTCGATATCAGCGCCGAAACGCGCACAACGGCACTCGTGAACGACGAGTCACCGCCGGTAGGCGCGCAGGATACGCCGGATGGCTTCGCGCGGGATGCGGAATACGTGCTCGGATGTCAGGCGCACGGCGCGCCAGCGGTGCTCCTCCATGCGAGCGAAACGATTGATGTCGTGCTCGAACTGCGCTCGCTCCCTGTGCCCGTCGCCTTCGTACTCGATTGCGAGACGGCGATCCGGATAGGCGAGATCGGCGCACGCGATGAACATGCCGCTTTCGGAGCGGATGTCGTAGTCGATCTCGGGCTCGGGCAATCCGGCATCGACGATCATCAGACGCACCCGGCTCTCCGGCCGCGACGACGACCCGGTTCGTGCCCGCTCGAGCCCTCGGCGCAGTGCGGGCGCGCTCTGCCAGCGGTTCGAGCGGAGCACGGTGGCGAGTTCGTCGCGAGTCGCGAAGGGTGTGGTGCGGGCGAGTGCGTGGAACCCTCCGGGCGAACGAGGAAGACGCAGCAGATAATCGGTCGCCGCAACGAGATCGTACTCACTGAGGAAGGGGCCGAGCGTCGCCCACGTCAGTGCCGGAGTCGCGACGCTGAGACCGTTCACGACTTCGGCATCAGCCACGCACAGTCGGCTCCCCCTGATCCCCGCTCGCCGCGGCGGCGTCCTGGGGTATCGCACTCCGACGTGAAGCATCTCGTGCGTCCTCATCGGCATCGGGACTCCGCGGATGAGGGCGGCGGTCGGCCCGATGAAGAACGCATGCTCCGGCATGATCTGCGCATACGCCATGATCCGCTGCCAGGCGTCATCCCGCTCGGCTTCTGCCGCGGATGCGCGAGGAACGGCATCCCGCACCGCACGCACGCGCACGCCGCGGAACGGTCGCTCCAGATCGGCCGAGCGCAATCGCCCGGGGAGGACGCCGCGCGAGGCGGCCTCGACTACCGAGAACTGTTCGCCGAGACCGTCCGGCAGCCTCCCCGACCCGCGCATCCACCGATCATGCCCCGCTGCGCGCTCTCCTCGCAGAACCTATCCACAACCCGCGCTCGCGAGTGCGAAACCGTCGATATCGGCGCCGAAACGCGCACAACGGCACTCGTGAACGACGCCGTCACTCCCCGAGCGAGGCGAGGCGCTCGGCCTCGTCTGCCTCGATGCACGACTCGACCACGGGGGCGAGTGCGCCATCCATGACGTGGTCGAGGTTGTACGCCTTGTACCCCGTGCGGTGGTCGGCGATGCGGTTCTCGGGGAAGTTGTACGTTCGGATGCGCTCAGAACGATCCATGCCGCGGATCTGGCTCTTGCGCGCATCCGCCGCGGCGGCCTGCAGCTCCTCCTGCTGCCTGGCGAGCAGGCGGGCCCGCAGCACCCGCATGGCCGCCTCGCGGTTCTGCAGCTGCGACTTCTCGTTCTGCATCGACACCACGATGCCGGTCGGCACGTGCGTGATGCGCACGGCGGAGTCGGTGGTGTTCACCGACTGCCCGCCTGGGCCGGATGAGCGGTACACGTCGATCTTGAGGTCGTTCTGACTGATCTCGACCTCATCCGGCTCATCCACCTCGGGGAAGACCAGCACTCCGGTCGTCGACGTGTGGATGCGCCCCTGCGACTCGGTGGCAGGCACTCGCTGTACGCGGTGCACTCCGCCCTCGTACTTCAGGTGCGCCCACACGCCGCTGGCCGGGTCGTTCGACGAGCTCTTGAACGCCACCTGCACGTTCTTGTAGCCGCCGAGATCGGAGTGGTCCGACTCGATCATCTCGGTCTTCCACCCCTGCGACGCCGCGTACTGCAGGTACATGCGCAGCAGATCGGCGGCGAACAGAGCGCTCTCCGCTCCGCCCTCCCCCGCCTTGATCTCCATGATCACGTCGCGGGCGTCATCCGGGTCGCGCGGGATCAGCAGACGGCGCAGCCGCTCCTGCGACTCGGCGAGATGCTCCTCGAGCGAGGGAACTTCGGCGGCGAACGCCTCGTCCTCTGCGGCGAGCTCGCGCGCGGCGTCGAGGTCCTCCCCCGCGCTGACCCACGTCTGGTGCGCCTGCACGATGCGGTTCAGTTCGGCGTAGCGCCGGTTGACGCGCTTCGCTCGCGCGGGGTCGGCGTGCACCGCCGGATCGGAGAGCTCCTCCTGAACCCGACGGTGCTCGTCGATGAGCGCATCAACCGACTCGAACACTCGTTGCTCCCCTTATCGGATGTCGGTGTCGCGGCCGTTGCCGTTCGCCGGAATCGACTTGCGCATCTGCACGAGGAACTCGACGTTCGACTGCGTCTCCCTGAGCTTCTCGAGGATGACGCTGAGCGCATGCTGCTGGTCCATGCCAGCCAGGGCACGGCGCAGCTGCCAGGTGATCTGCACCTCGTCGTTCGACAGCAGCATCTCCTCGCGGCGGGTCGACGACGCGTTCACGTCGATGGCCGGGAAGATGCGCTTGTCGGCGAGCTGGCGCGACAGGCGCAGCTCCATGTTGCCTGTGCCCTTGAACTCCTCGAAGATGACCTCGTCCATCTTGGACCCGGTCTCCACGAGCGCAGTGGCGAGGATCGTCAGCGAGCCGCCGTTCTCGATGTTGCGCGCCGCGCCGAAGAACTTCTTCGGCGGGTACAGCGCCGCCGCGTCGACGCCGCCGGAGAGCACACGACCGGATGTCGGAGCCGAGACGTTGTAGGCACGGCTGAGGCGAGTGATCGAGTCGAGCAGGACGACCACGTCGCGACCCAGTTCGACGAGGCGCTTGGCGCGCTCGATCGCGAGCTCGGCCACCGTGGTGTGGTCCTCGGCAGGACGATCGAACGTCGAGGCGATGACCTCGCCGGACACCGAACGCTGCATGTCGGTGACCTCTTCTGGACGCTCGTCGACCAGCACCACCATGAGGTGGGCTTCCGGGTTGTTCTGCGCGATCGCGTTCGCGATCTGCTGCAGCACGATCGTCTTGCCCGCCTTGGGGGGCGCGACGATCAGGCCGCGCTGGCCCTTGCCGACCGGTGAGACCAGGTCGATCATCCGCTGCGTCAGCTTCTCGGGCGCCGTCTCCATCCGCAGGCGCTCCTGCGGGTAGAGAGGCGTGAGCTTGCCGAACTCGACGCGGTCGGCCGCGTCGTCCGTCGACAGACCGTTGATCGAGTCGACCTTCACGAGCGCGTTGTACTTCTGGCGCCCGTGCTGCTCACCCTCGCGGGGCTGCTTGATCGAGCCGACGACGGCGTCGCCCTTGCGCAGGTTGTACTTCTTGACCTGGCCGAGCGAGACGTAGACGTCCTGCTGACCAGGCAGGTAGCCCGTCGTGCGCACGAATGCGTAGTTGTCGAGCACATCGAGGATTCCGGCGATCGGAATCAGCACATCGTCCTCGGTGACCTCCGGCTCGAACTCGTCGCCCTGGCCGCCGCGACGCTTGTTGCGACCGCGTCCGCGCGAGGACGCGGCGTCGCTCTGCTCGTTGCTGCCGCCGCCGGCGTTGCGCCCGCCGCGGCCATTGCTGTTCTGGCCGCCGTTCTGGCCGCCGTTCTGGCCGCCGTTCTGCGCCGACCTGTCGTCGCCTTCGCCGTCGCCCGCGTCCGACTTGTTCTTGTTGCGGTTGCGGTTCCGGTTCCGGCTGCGGCGTCCGCGCCCCGAACCGTCCTCGGCATCGTCGCCGTCGGCGTCCGGCCTGTCACCTGACTGCTTGTCAGCGCTCGACTGCTTGTCAGCGCTCGACTGCTCGTCTTCGCTGCTCTTCTCGGCGTCGGCGTCGGCCGCCGACCGCTGCGGCTTCCTGCCGCGCTTGGGCGCGTCGCCCTGAGCACCCTGAGCGTCGCGCTTGTCGGCCTCAGTGCTCTCGTCGGCCGGCTTCGCGTCGGCGTTCCCGCCCTGCGACTGCTCAGCAGCCGGAGCCTCAGCCGCCTCGACCTGGTCGGCCGGCTTCTCCGCCTCTGCGGCCTTCGTCGTCCGGCGGCGCGGCGCGCGCTTCGGCTTCTCGGCCGGAGCGTCGGCAGCGGCAGCCTCGGAGTTCTGCTCCGCAGCTTCCTCCGGCTTCTGTGCCTCGTCCGTTGCGACGGCGGCGGTCTTGCGCGTGCGAGGCGCGCGCTTCGGCTTCTCCGTCGGCGCATCCGCTGCCGCTGCGGCATCCGCCGTGGCCTCCGTGGCCTCGGCGGTCTCGGTCTTCTGTGCGTCGTCGGCCGACGCGGCCTTCGTCGTGCGACGGCGCGGCGCCCGCTTGCGCGGCGCCTTCGCTGGCGCTTCGGCTGCCGACTCGGTCGCGGCGGCGCCAGCGCTCTCGCCGTGAACGTCCGGGTTCTCGGAGATGGACTCCAACATGACTCCTTGATGGGGCGTGGAAATGAGCCACCGCAGGGGTTCCCCTCGGGGGAATCACCATGCGCGCGCCACGTCGTGCGCCGGTGCTTGTCAGACTGAGGACGGCGTACTGCATCCGAGCAGACAGAAAGGCACCGTGCGGGGCTTCGCAGATTTGCGACGGAGGTCAGATTTCGTGCTCGAAGGCACCCTCCGCTGTGCTCCTCACTGTACCACCCTTGAAGTCGACGGCGACGATCAGCGACTCCCACGGGGTGTCCGTCACGGCGTTCGCGACATCGACCGCTTCGAGGCGGCGACCAGGTCCATCTGCCATCACGAGCACGCTCGGTCCCGCTCCTGAGACGACCGCAGCGAACCCCGCCTTGCGCAGCGCGGTGACGAGGCGATGCGTCTCGGGCATTGCTCCTGCACGGTATGTCTGGTGCAGCTTGTCATCGGTCGCCGCCAGCAGCAGTTCTGGGCTCTGCGTCAGCGCCGCGATCAGCAGCGCGGAGCGCGAGAGGTTGAACACGGCGTCCTCGCGCGAGACCTGGTCCGGCTGCAGTCCGCGCGCCACGGACGTGGACATCGTGAAGGACGGCACGAACACCAGCGGTGACACGCCCCGGTGCACGAGCAGCTTCTTGTGCTGCGGCACACCGTGGTCCACCCAGGCGATCGTGAGTCCTCCGAACAGTGCGGGCGCCACGTTGTCCGGGTGCCCCTCCAGCTCGGTCGCCAGCCGCAGCAGGTCGTCCGCGCTCAGCTCGGCTGCACCCGCCAGCAGGCCCTTCGCAGCGAGGATTCCCGATACGACGGCCGATCCGGATGAGCCCAGCCCTCGGCCGTGCGGGATCTCGTTGTGCGCGATGATCCGCAGACCAGGCGGCTCGATTCCGAGCTGCGCGTAGACGTGCCAGATCGACCGTGCGACGAGGTTCGATTCGTCGCGCGCGATCTCCTCGGCCCCGGTGCCGGTCACCTCGATCTCGAGCGCGTCGGAGTCCAGCGCCGTGACGGTCAGTCGGTCATAGACGCTCAGCGCGAGGCCGAGCGTGTCGAAGCCCGGCCCGAGGTTCGCGCTCGTCGCCGGAACGCGCACCCAGACGGTGCGCTCGGATACCGCGCTCATGCACGCACCCCCGAGGGACGGCGCGCCATGTCACTCACCCTCTACGCGCAGCACCGACACGACGTCCACGACGACGTCGCTGGCGTTCAGCCGCTCGACAGTCGCCCTGAGTGCCTCCTCGCGCGCCCGGTGCGTCGCGAGCACGATCATCGCTCGGCTGCGCGCTCCGTCCGGCCCTTCTTCGACCTGCGTCTGGTCGACGGTCGCCACCGAGACGCCCGCATCGTTGAAGATGCCGGCGATCTCCTGCAGCACGCCAGGCGCATCAGCGACCTCGAGGCGCACCTGGTAGCGCGTGTAGATGCGTCCGACGGGGGCGACGGGCAGACTCAGGCGCGGTGACTCGCCGACGCCGACGCCCCCTGCGATGTGGCGCCGTGCCGCGGAGACGACGTCGCCCATCACGGCCGATGCGGTCTCGCGACCGCCCGCTCCTGCGCCGTAGAACATCAGGGGCCCCGCCGATGCCGCCTCGACGAACACGGCGTTGTTGCCGCCGTGCACGTTGGCCATCGGGTGCTGCCTGTCGATCAGCGCCGGGTACACCCGCACCGACACCGAGTCGCCCTCCGGCTCCGTGAGTCGCTCGCACACGGCGAGCAGCTTCACGACGTAGCCGGCGTGACGGGCACCCTCGATCATCTCGTCCGTGATGGACTCGATGCCCTCGCGGTGCACGTCGTCGAGCGAGACCTTCGTGTGGAAGGCGAGGCTGGCGAGAATCGCCGCCTTGTGCGCCGCGTCGTAGCCGGCGAGGTCGAGCGTGGGGTCAGCCTCGAGGTATCCGAGGTCGGTCGCCATCCGCTGCGCCTCGGCAGCAGGCATCCCCTCTCGGTCCATCTTGTCGAGGATGAAGTTGGTGCTGCCGTTCAGGATGCCGGAGATGCGGTCGATCCTGTCACCGGCGAGCGAGTCCTTCAGCGGCCGGATGATCGGGATGGCTGCAGCGACAGCGGCCTCGTAGGAGACGGAGGCGCCGACCTGATCGGCGGCGTCGAAGATCTCCGCGCCGTGCTCGGCGAGCAGCGCCTTGTTGCCCGTGACGACATCGGCCCCGGCCCTCAGCGCCGTGAGGATGTGGGTGCGCGCCGGCTCGATGCCGCCCATCAGCTCGATCACGATGTCGCTGCCGACGATCAGGCTCTCGACATCCGTCGTGAGCAGCTCCCGCGGCAGCTCCACATCACGCGGGGCGTCGAGGTTGCGCACGGCGATGCCGGCGAGCTCGAGCTGAGCGCCGGTGCGCTCAGCGAGCGCGTCGCCCTGCTTCAGGAGCAGGCTGGCCACCTGGGAGCCCACGGATCCGGCACCCAGCAGCGCAACGCGGAGTCGGCGTTGTTCGTTCATTCTTCTCCCTCTCCGGCAGCCTCGGGGTCTGCCGCTTCGGTCGTGTAGGCGATATCGCGGGCGAGCAGGTCATCGAGCGTCTCGCCTCGCACCAGCAGCCGCGCCGCTCCCCGCCGGACGGCGACGATCGGCGGGCGGGGGGTGTGGTTGTAGTTGCTCGACAGCGCGGCGCAGTACGCACCGGTGACGGGCACAGCCAGCAGGTCGCCGGGACCGACGTCGCTCGGCAGATACTCATGGTCGACGACGATGTCGCCCGATTCGCAGTGCAGACCGACCACGCGGCTCAGCGCGGGTTCGCCCTCGCCGCTGCGCGAGGCGAGGCGAGCGGAGTACTGTGCGCCGTACAGCGCGGGGCGCGCATTGTCGCTCATGCCGCCGTCGACGCTGATGTAGGTGCGCTCGCCGTCGTCGAGCTCGACGGCCTTGGTCGTCCCCACCTCGTACAGGCTCACTCCTGACGGGCCGATGATGCTGCGGCCGGGCTCGAAGGCCAGTGCGGGCAGCGCGACGCCGAGCGCGAAGCACTCCTCGGCGACGGCCGCGACGATGTCGCCCGCCAGTTCGGCGATGGGGGTGGGTTCGTCGGCGCGCGTGTAGGCGATGCCGAAGCCGCCGCCGAGGTTCATCACCGGCACGTCACCGCCTTCCAGCAGACGGGCGTGCAGTTCGAGCACCCTGGCAGCCGATTCGCGGAACCCGTCGACGCCGAAGATCTGCGAGCCGATGTGGCAGTGCAGGCCGAGGAAGCGCAGGCCGTCGAACTCTCTGATGCGCTCGACTGCGCGCTCGGCGTCAGGGAGGGAGAATCCGAACTTCTGGTCCTCGTGGGCGGTGGCGAGGAACTCATGAGTGTCGGCGTGCACCCCGCTGCGCACCCGCACGAGCACGCTCTGCACGGCGTCGAAGCGGGAGGCGATCTCACCGAGTCGCTCGATCTCGACGTCGGAGTCGACGATGATCGTGCCGACTCCGACCTCGACGGCGCGAACGAGCTCGGAGACCAGCTTGTTGTTGCCGTGGAAGCCGATTCTGTCCGCCGGCACGCCGGCGGCGAGTGCGATCTCGAGCTCGCCGCGCGAGCACACGTCGACGTTCAGTCCTGCCTCGATCATCCAACGTGCGACCTCGACGCTGAGGAACGCCTTGCCCGCGTAGTACACGCGCGCCTCGGTCCCGTGGGAGGCGGCCGCGCGGGTGAAGGCCCTGTGCGCCTCGACCGCGCGGGCGCGGGCGTCCTCCTCGTCGAGCACCAGCAGCGGCGTGCCGAATTCGGCGCGCAGATCCGATGCGTCGACGCCGCCGAGGTTCAGTTCGCCGTCGCCGGTGCGGTGGGCTGTGATCGGCCAGACACCGGCGGCGAGGTCGTTCGGATCGTCGGGAACGGCCAGCCACTCTGGCGCGAGGACGGGTGAGTTGTCGGCGGACACGACACCGAGTCTACGGCCACGACGTCGGCGATCCTGCACCAGACCGCCCCTGCGCCCCTCGGCGCCGGACGCCCCCAGAAGTCACTCGCAGTAGCCGCGCGCGCGGAGCGACGGCGTGACGAGGATCTCGCCGTCGACGTCCAGGCTGAGCACCACTTCGTCGCCCGAGACAGCGACGCCGGTGAGCGTCGCCCCTGTCGGCAGGGAACCTGCCACGCACACCGGGATGGGCGCCGACAGCATCGACGCGACGGGCGGGAGCTGTGCGAGCGCATCCTGACCGACCTCCGCCCCCGCGACTCTGACGGCATCCGGTTCGAGCAGCAGGTCGCCGTCTTCGGCGCTCGGCCGCACGTCGAACGAGAGCGGGACGGCCGCGCCGAGGACCGACACCTCGGCCGAGAGCGCCACGACGGGCTCTTCCACTGCCACATCAGGCGCCCCGCCCAGCGCCTCCCATTCGCCGTCTGCCTGCTCGAGCAGAGCGTGCACGCCGTCGGCGTCGGTCACGGCGACGAGGTCGATGGAATCCGCCGTGCGGCCGAGCACACTCACGTCGTGCGCTGTGATCTCGACATCGGCGGATATGCCCTCGAAGCTCGCGTCGGCGACCGCCACTCTCACCTCGCCGACCGACCCCGTTGCGACCTGCGGAAGCAGCAGCCCAGGTACGACGACCTCGACCGGGCCGTCGACATCGACTCCGGCCTGCATCACCGCCGCGTCGACGGCGCTGGTCAGCACCATCCGGCTGATCCACTCGGCCACGGCGAAGGCGGCGGCGAGGAGAACGAGCACGACGAGCAGCGGCAGGATCCACCGCCCCCTCCTGCGTGGGACGTGCGCCTCCGCCTCGTCCAGCACCTCGGGCAGCCAGGACTCCGAAGCACGCGCATCATTCATCCCGGCCATCCGTTCCTCTCACATCCGCTCTGGGGCTCCGACGCCCAACAGGCTGAGCCCGTTGCGCAGCACCTGGCCTGTGGCGTCGTTCAGCCAGAGGCGGGTGCCGTGCACCGGTTCGACCGGCTCATCGCCCCTCGGCGTGACACGGCAGTTGTCGTACCAGCGATGGTAGAGGCCTGCGACCTCCTCGAGGTAGCGCGCGACGCGGTGCGGCTGACGCTCCTCGGCGGCGAAGGCGACGATGCGCGGGAACTCCTGCAGCGCTCCCAGCAGCGCCGACTCCGTCTCGTGCGCGAGCAGCTCCGGCGCGAACGTCTCACGAGTGACGCCGGACTCCGCTGCGTTCCGCCCCACGTTGTGGGTGCGCGCGTGGGCGTACTGCACGTAGAACACCGGATTGTCGTTCGTGCGCTTGCGCAGCAGATCCGGATCGAGTGAGAGCGGCGAGTCGGCTGGGTACCGCTCGAGCGAATAGCGCAGCGCGTCGGTGCCGAGCCACGCACGCAGGTCGTCGAGCTCGATGATGTTGCCCGCGCGCTTGGAGAGCTTGGCCCCGTTGATCGACACGAGCTGGCCGATCAGCACCTCGATGTCGCGCTCGGGATCGTCGCCGGCCGCACCCGCGAGCGCCTTGAGACGCGCGACGTAGCCGTGATGATCGGCGCCGAGCAGGTAGATCTTGTGCGCGTAGCCGCGATCGCCCTTGCTCAGGTAGTAGGCGGCGTCGGCCGCGAAGTAGGTGTAGACGCCGTTGCCGCGCCGGATGACGCGATCCTTGTCGTCGCCGAAGTCGGTCGTGCGCACCCACACGGCCTCGTCGGCGTCGAAGACGTGGCCCTGCTCGCGCAGTCGGTCGACCGCCTGGTCGATCGCGCTGGGCTCGCCTGAATGCAGCTCGCGCTCGGAGTACCAGACATCGAAGTGCACGTTGAAGTCGCCCAGAGAGGTCTTGATCTCATCGAGCTGCAGCCGGTACGCGGCTTCTCGCACCTGCGCGATGGCCTCGAGGCGTGGCAGGCCAGCGACATCCGGAATCTCCGCGCGCACGCGTGCGCCGAGAGCATCGATGTACTCGCCCTTGTAGCCGTCCTCCGGCGCCGGCTCACCCATGATGGACGCGTACACGGATTCGCCGAAGCGGTCCATCTGGGTGCCGGCGTCGTTGATGTAGTACTCACGGGCGACCTTCGCGCCGCTCGCCTCGAGCAGACGCCCGATCGCGTCACCGAGCGCGGCCCAGCGGGTGTGGCCGATGTGCAGCGGGCCTGTGGGGTTCCCGCTGACGAACTCCAGGTTGATGCTCTGACCGGCGAGCGCCTCGGTGCGGCCGTAGCCGGGGCCCGCATCGACGATGGTGCGCGCCAGCTCACCGGCTGCGGCGGCGTCGAGGCGCACGTTGATGAAGCCGGGGCCCGCGACCTCGACCGAGGAGATGCCGTCGACGCTCTCGAGGCCGGAGGCGAGCTCCTGCGCCAGCTCGCGCGGGTTCGTGCCGAGCCGCTTGGCGAACTTCATCGCCGTGCTGGTCGCCCAGTCGCCGTGGTCGCGGTTCTTGGGCCGCTCGACGACGATGTCCGCGGCGCTCGCGCCGAGTTCCTCGTCGGGTCGGATCCGCCTGGCTGCGGTGGTGAGAACGTCGTAGATGGCGGCGGCGAGAGCTTCAGGACCCATAGCCAACGATTCTACGGCCGCCATGGTTGCGATTTCACTGATCCGGATGAGCACTCGATCCGATCATCCGGAATCGCGCTGGTCGTGCGCGGCGCCGCTGCCCGGTTTCGAGTTCGTCACGATTGCGCCCAGCGTTTCCGCCTCGTGATGCTGCTCGCCTAACGTCGCTCGCATGCGTCTCCGCATTCCCGCCCGCCGTCTCGTCCTCGCTGTCACCGCACTCTGCGCCGTCGCCGCGATCGCGATGACCGCTCTCGTGCTGCGCCCCGCGCCGAGCGAACCGGTCGCGCAGGCGGAGGGGCCCTACGCCGCCGGCAGCGGCGACGGTGCGCACGTGCTGGTTCTCGGCGACTCGTGGACGTACGGTCAGGCGGCGACCCAGCGCGAGCACGGCTACGCCTACCGACTCGCAGCGATCGGCGGATGGCAGGTCACGGTCGCCGGCGAACCCGCCAGCGGCTACCTGCGCGCCGGCGTCTGGGGGCGCACCTACGGCGAGCGCATCGACCTGCTCGACCCGGCGCTGGAGCCCGAGCTGATCGTCGTGCAGGGGTCGATCAACGACCGCCGTCTCGGCGCCGACGGGTATCGGAGCGCCGTCGTGGACGCGTGGGACGCGCTGGCGGATCGGTTTCCAGACGCGCAGATCCTCGTGCTGGGCCCCGCACCGCAGGTGCTTCCCGTGGAGAAGGCGACGGCGCGCATCGACCGCGATCTCGCAGAGCTGGCCGAGGCGCGAGGCTGGCCGTACGTCTCCCCCATCGCCGATGAGTGGATCACACCGGACAACTATCTCGACGTGATCGACACATCGGCGAAGGGTGCGGACCACCCGTCGGACGCCGGGCACCGGTTCCTCGCCGAGCAGGTCGCCGCGGCGGTGCGCCCACTGCTCTCCCCCGCGACCGTCGAGGCTGTCACCGAGCAGCCGACACCCGCGATCGGCGGCTAGTGTGCGAAGGTCCGGCTGTCGCACGCGGGCATGCGCAGGGCGCCGCGCGGCACGGAGCGCCCCGGCGATCCTGGTAGGCTCGTCCCAGTCCGCCTCCGTAGCTCAGGGGATAGAGCACCGGTTTCCGGTACCGAAGGTCGGGGGTTCGAATCCCTCCGGGGGCACAGAAGTGATGAGTCGGGACATGGATGAAATCTGAGTCGCGACATAGTTGACGACCACGAGAAGGAGCCCGGCCATCGGCCGGCTCCTTCTCGTGGTTGCGACAGTAGTTCCTGATGGGGTCGATGGTGTTGGTCGCGAGGATCTCGCCGGTGTCGAGGTGGATCACGGTGACGTCGGCGAGGCGCCAGTGGGTGAAAGTCGGATTGCCAGGTCTCGTTCGGCTGCGCGGCCTCGAAGCGGATGCACGAAGAGCGAGGACGTTTGCCTCGGGGGTGCCCCTATGTGGTTTGTCAAGCGGCGAGGGCTTGGTCTGACTGAACCGTCCTGGGTTCTCCCCGCATAGAAGCGGCAGAGAACCCAGCACGATTCAACCTGCCTGGACATCACACCTAGGGCGCCCTTGATTCACGTGTCAGCGCACGGGTGCCGACCGGAGCAGGAGCCAGGTGCCGAGCGCCGAGATCCCGATGGCGCAGCCTGCTGCTATGGCGAGCCACCACAACTGGAATGCCGCGAGAATGTCGGGTGCGGCCGGGAGGATGATGATCAGCGCGAGTATCAGCACGATGGCGATACCGATGCCGACGAACTGTGGTCCGCGTGCTCCGTACCTGATCCAGGAGGCACCGAACACCCCACCGATCATGAGCATCGACAGCACGCTGAGGAAGACGAGTGGGATCAGCAGCGTCATATCGCCCGCCCCGAGGATATAGACATCGAAGATGTAGAACTCGGAGAACCAGTGGCCGGTCGCGACCTCGACCATCGTCAAGACGGCGAACACGAGCGTCAGGTAGGCGGAAACCGTCACATTCCACAGAAAGGTCCCCCCGACGAATCCACGCCTGCTTGCCCCGAGTGTGAGGGCGAAAGGAAACGTCGTCGCCACCGATTGGACGCCCAGATACACGAGGAATCCTGCAAGCGCCCAGGCGATACCGGGATTGCTCTGTGAACCCTGTATCCAGCCGGGCGTGCCGGGGAGGCTGCCCGAACGCCAGAACAGCAATGAGATCAAGACGGAGATCACCGTCACCACGCCGGTGATGTAGAGCGGTACCAGGAAGGTGATCTCGCGCTTGTTGAGGTGCAGTTTGGTGGTCAAAATCATCGTGTCCATAGTCGTCAGACCTCCTGGGCGTCGAAGGACTCGACCTCATTCGCGCCGTACGCCGCGACGAGTTGCTGTAACGACGCTCGCGAGACCTGCACCCCAAGCTCACCGGCACGCGCTTGAGTCGCGTCGTCGACCACACCAGTGGCGGTGACTGATGTCAGGCCACCGACTGTGTTGCGCTGCAGGATGCGCCGGTCGCCGATCACCTGGTGGACGGCGCCGGTCGTACCGCTGGCAAGCCATGCAGCTTCTCCAGCCTCGTCGCGGTCGGCGTCCAAGAGGACGCGTCCTTGATCCATGATCACCACACGGTCGAAGAGCGACTCGGACTCTTCGATCAGGTGGGTGGAGAGAACCACGGTGCGCGGCTGCCTCTGGTACTCCCGCAGCAGCACTTCGTGAAACAGTGCTCGGGCGGTGACATCGAGTCCGAGGTAGGGCTCGTCCAGCAGGGTGATCTGGGAACGTGACGCCAGGCCGAGCACGATCGCGATGGAGGACAGCTGGCCACGGGAGAGCTTCTTGATGGGTGTCTTTGTCGGGATGCGGAAGCCCTCGACCAGCTCATGCGCGACCTCCGTGCTCCAGTTCGGAGCGAAATCGGGGGCGATCCGCAGCACGTGGTGGAGTCGGTAGTCGTCGGGGTAGCGCTGGTTGTCTCGGACATAGCTGATCTGGGCGAGAGTGGGTTCGTGCTCGAACGTGCTGTGCCCAAGGACCTCGACACGGCCGGAGGAGGGTCGGTCCTGTCCCGCCAATATCGACATGATCGTGGTCTTGCCAGCCCCGTTTCGGCCGAAAAGTCCGAGGATCGAGTGCTGGGGAACACCGAAACTGACGTCGCGGAGCGCGTACACCCCACCATAGCTCCGCGTCACGGATCGGACCTCGATTGCGTTTGTCATTTGCTGGCCTCCTTGTCGATCATCTCGGCGAGTTCGTCTTTGTGGATGTGGAGCAAACGGGCCTCGCGGACCAGGGGCACCACATGACTTTCGGTGAACGCCGCGCGGCGCCGCGACTGCAATTTGCTTCTCGCCCCGGCCGCAACAAACATCCCAACTCCGCGTTTCTTGTAGAGCACCCCCTGCTCGACGAGCAGGTTGAGTCCCTTCGCTGCCGTGATGGGACTCATCTGATAGAAGGTCGCGTACTCGTTCGTCGACGGGACCCCGGACCCCTCCGGATACGTACCGACCAGGATGTCCTCAGCGATTCGATCCGCGAGCTGCTGATAGAGAAGACCATCACCTGCGAACATTGCCACCCACTTAGGTTCTATAGTGCACTATAGAACCTAAGCGATCAAGCAAGAACGGGTCAAGCCCGATCAGCGGTGGCGGGGGTTGCGGACTGCGGGCTCGATCGAGCGCACCAGCCTTAGTCTGCGCCAGTATCGCTCGGAGACAGGCCGCTGCATCCCAGCTGAGGAACCCATGACGGGAACGGTGGAACGGTGCAGGTCATCGGGTCATCGGGTCATCGGGTCATCGGGCGCGCGTGTTCGGACGTTCGCACGGCCCGTCCGAGAGAGTGCCCTGGGATGGGGCATCATGCGGGACACACCTGGGCCTTGCCCCGGATGTTGGACACGCTGAGTCCGGCCTTGGGCCGGGGAAGCGAGAATCAAATCCATGGTTCGCAAGCACTACTCCGACGAGTTCCGCCGTCAAGCGGTGGAGCTCTACGAGACGACTCCCGGCGCGTCCATGCGTCAGATCGGCGGGGACCTCGGTGTCTCTCGATACACTCTTGCTGACTGGGTGAGACAACTCGGCACTGGGATGACGACCCAGCCGGGCGGGAGCCCGGCGCCGGCGCGTGTGGAAGAGACCGACGCTGAGAAGATCAGTGGAGTCCCGCATAGTGGTGTAACGCCCGGTGGCCGGCCCCGTCGCCAACGTAGACGCGGCCACCGTGTGATCCTTCGAGGAAACCTCCTACAGCCTCTCGAACGGAAGACACACGATGACCGCTCCTCACATTCTCGACCCACAGACGGTTCTGCACGAAGCCCTCGGCGACGCGTCGCCTGATCTGATGCGGCAGCTGCTGCAGACGATCATCACCTCCCTCCTGTCCGCCGAGGCCGACGCCATCGCCGGAGCCGAGTACGGGCGCCCTTCACCCGACCGGGTCACGCATCGCAATGGCTACCGACACCGTGATCTCGACACTCGTGTCGGGACCGTCGATGTCGCGATCCCGAAACTCCGGCAAGGGTCCTACTTCCCGGAATGGCTCCTCGAGCGCCGCAAACGCGCGGAGACGGCGCTGATCACCGTCGTCGCCGACTGCTACCTCGCCGGTGTCTCCACCCGGCGCATGGACAAACTCGTGAAGACCCTCGGTATCGACTCGTTGTCGAAATCTCAGGTGTCTCGGATGGCGACCGAGCTCGACGAGCACATCGATCAGTTCCGCAATCGGCGGCTGGACGAGGCTGGCCCGTTCACGTTCGTCGCGGCGGACGCGTTGACGATGAAGGTCCGCGAGGGAGGGCGCGTGGTGAACACGGTCGTGCTCGTCGCCACCGGCGTCAGCGCCGACGGGCGCCGCGAGGTCCTCGGCCTGCGTGTCGCCACCAGCGAGACCGGAGCGGCTTGGAACCAGTTCTTCGCCGATCTCACAGCCCGCGGTCTGACGGGAGTCCACCTCATCACATCCGACGCACACGCGGGGCTCGTTGAGGCGGTCGCGGCGAACCTGCCGGGCGCGGTCTGGCAGCGTTGTCGCACCCACTACGCCGCGAACCTGATGTCCGTGACGCCCAAGTCGCTCGGGCCCGCAGTCAAGGCGATGCTGCACTCGGTCTACGACCAGCCCGACGCCGACGCCGTCAACGCGCAGTTCGATCGGCTTCTCGACTATGTCTCGGAGAAGCTCCCCGACGTGTTCGACCATCTCGACGCCGCGAGAGCGGACGTTCTCGCGTTCACGGGCTTCCCGAAGGACGTCTGGCAGCAGATCTGGTCGAACAACCCCAACGAGCGTCTCAACCGCGAGATCCGCCGCCGCACCGACAGCGTCGGCATCTTTCCCAATCGAGACGCGATCGTCCGCCTGGTCGGCGCAGTCCTGGCCGAGCAGACCAATGAATGGGCCGAAGGACGCCGCTACCTCGGCCTCGACCTCCTCGGCCGCTGTCGACTCAGCCTCGTCCCCGACACCGGAGAGGAGACCAACACCAACGATCCCGTCCTCGCCCTGTCCGCCTGAACAACCCCAGCTCGATCGATCACGCGAGCGTTACACCACTCCACGGGACTTGACCCCTCACGCAACTCGCGATTCTCCCGTTCGAGCCGACGCATCCGCTCTGACTCGCTCGACGTCACGCCCTGGCGTTCCCCGCCATCGATCTGCGCCTACCGCACCCAGCGACGCAGCGACTCGGCCCCGAACCCCAACCGCTTCGAGACGGTCTCGCACGCGGACGTCAGGTTCGGGTACTCATCGAGGTGATCGAGCACGAGCCGGATCGCACGCTGCTTCGTCTCCTTCGGAATCCTCTTCGGCATCATCTCCATCTTCCTTCCAAACTCGAAAGGAAACGGCATCAAACCGGGGACGGTTCATGACGATGCATCCGCAGGCGGCGGACGAGTCGAATCGGTTCCGACTTGTGGGTCCGTGCCGGCGGTGGAGCGGTCAACTCCGAGATCCTGATAGGAGCGGCTGGGCGCCATCACGTGCCAGATGATGATGAGAAATCTTGTGCCGCGGCCACGTTCGCCTTGCGGAACGCTCGCCGTCCCGAGCGTTCGCGACTATCCGGGCGGGCCTGGTGTGAGCGGATGCCTTTCTGGCATGCGTTCTACTTGCGATTGCCACATCCAGCCGGACAATCTCCCGCCGTGGAGCAGAACGATGCCGTTCGATCCCAGCGGAAGAGTGCTGCGGTCACACCGGTGCCGATTCACCGCATCACCAGCGCCCGGCGACCTCCGGCGCCACGACGTCTCGGTAGACCTCTTCGACGGCGGCGAGCACATCGGCGGACAGCGGCTCCAGGTCGGCCGCCGCGGCATTCGCCTTCGCCTGCTCGGGCGAACGTGCGCCGGGGATCACCGTGCTCACGCCAGGCTGATCGATGACCCAGCGCAGCGCGAACTGCGCCATCGTGGCACCGGCTGGAGCCAGTGGGACGAGACGGCGAACGGCTTCGAGGCCCGTGGCGAAGGGCACCCCGGCGAAGGTCTCCCCCACGTCGAAGGCCTGGCCGTCGCGATTGAATGTGCGGTGATCGTTCGGAGCGAAAGTCGTGTTCTCGTCGTACCGGCCCGAGAGCAGTCCGCTCGCCAGCGGCACCCGAACGATGATGCCGACGCCTGCCTCACGTGCTGCGGGCAGCACCTCTTCCAGAGGACCCATCCGCATCATGTTGAGGATGATCTGCACCGATGAGACACCAGGGCGAGCGATGGCCTCCAGCGCCTCCGCACGCGTCTCCACGCTGACGCCGTAGGCGGCGATGGCGCCCTCATCGACGAGCGCGTCCAGCCTGTCGTAGACGGCGTCGGTCGAGAACACCGGCGTCGGCGGGCAGTGCAGCTGCACCAGATCGAGCCGGTCCACGCCGAGGTTCGCCCTCGACCTGTCGGTCCACGCGCGAAAGTTCTCGAGCGTGTACTGCTCCGACTCGTGCGGCTGCGCACGGCGACCCATCTTGGTCGCGACCGTGATGCCGTCCGCCCCGCCTTCGCGCAGGAATCGCCCGATCGTCTGCTCGCTGCGTCCGTCGCCGTAGACGTCGGCCGTATCGAAGAAGGTCACGCCGCCGTCCGCTGCCGCCTGCAGCACGGCGACGGCACTGTCCCCGTCGACGTCGCCCCAGTCGGCGCCGAGCTGCCAGGTTCCGAGCCCGATCGCTGAGACCGAACGTCCGAGCCTGTCGATCTCCCGCTGTTCCATGTGGCTCCTCAGATCGTCCGCTTCAGCAACATTCTCAGTCTCGCCGCTCCCGAGGGCAGAGTCCAAATGTCCGCGGGATCGCGCTGCGCGCGGCCGAGTGCCCGCAGAGGATCCGCTATGTCTCGGCCGTTCATACTGACGGAAGCATGGACCGTGCCGTACCGTGGAGGGAAGCGATCGGCACCCGCCTTTGGCTTCCCGAACAGGCGACGCAGAGCCTGGCCGACGCAAAGGCATCCCTATCTCCTCCACCGCCGCTGGCGCGACCAGCACACTCGGCCCCATCCGCCAGACCTACGCGCGAAAAGAGGATTTCCCGCCGATCACGCGGGCATACAGCCAGCTGTCCCACGCCGTGCGCGACAGCGGCCTGCTCGCACGCACGCCGTGGTTCTACATCCTCGTCGCGGGCCTGATCGCGCTCGGCTTCGGCGGTGCGATCACCGGCTTCGTCCTGCTCGGTGACAGCTGGTTCCAGCTCCTCATCGCCGGCGCACTCGGCATCCTGTTCACACAGGTCGCCTTCGTCGCACACGAGGCCGGCCACCGCCAGGTGTTCACGTCGGGTCCTGCCAACGATCGCCTCGCAGTCGTGCTGGGAGCCTTCGTCGGCATGAGCTACTCGTGGTGGGACTCGAAGCACAGCCGTCACCACGCGAACCCGAACCGCGTCGACAAGGACCCGGACATCGACGTCGACACCATCTCCTTCCTCGACGTCGATGCGGCCGAGGCCCGCGGCATCCGGCGTCTGATCACGAAGCGCCAGGGATGGCTGTTCTTCCCTCTGCTCACGCTGGAGGGTCTGAACCTGCACTTCCTCAGCCTCAAGCACGTCTTCGGTCCCGGCCCCGTCAAGAACCGCTGGATCGAGATCGCGCTGCTCGCGGTTCGGTTCGGGCTCGTCTACACCCCGATCTTCATGTTCCTTCCGCTCGGCATGGCATTCGCCTTCGTCGGCGTGATGCTCGCAGTCTTCGGCGTCTACATGGGTGCTGCCTTCGCCCCCAACCACAAGGGCATGCCCGTGATCGCCCCCGACGCGAAGCTCGACTTCTTCTCCAAGCAGGTCCGCACCTCGCGCAACATCCGCGGCGGCTGGTGGGCGACGTGGCTGATGGGCGGTCTGAACTACCAGATCGAGCACCACCTGTTCCCCAGCATGGCCCGCCCTCACCTCGCCCAGACGCGCGACATCGTGCGTGAGTTCTGCGAGACGCACCGGGTGCCCTATACCGAGACCTCACTGCTGCGCTCGTACGCGATCGTGATCGAATACCTCAACCGCGTCGGCCTCGCCGCTCGCGACCCGTTCGACTGCCCGATGGTCACGGAGTACCGGCGGGTATAGCGCTCCGACCGTTCGGCAGCGCCCAGTGGGCGGTGCCGGACCGGTGACAGTGCCGGACGCGCGGCCCCGACGCCATAGCGCCGGATGGGCGGTGCCGGACCGGTACTGGACGAACGATGCCGCACACGCCATGCCAGACGTGCGGTACCGGACACTCGGCACCCGATACGCGGCGATGCCCGACCGGCCATCGAATGTCGCAGGCCATGGGTAGTCTGACGGCACGACAAGCGATGCCGACGCGTACGGCGCACGTGCGCCACCACCGAGCTGCATGACGTGGGCCGCGTGAACGAATGGCACTGGCGGTGATGGGTACTGCACAGACCCCACGGTGCGTACATTTCTTCTATAGAACCTCGGCGATAACTCTTGTCGATCGTACTTTTGTTCGATAGAATGAACGCATGGACGATGCCTCGATCAACGATCGGCTCACGGGTCTGGACCCCGATGAGCTGGCAGAGGCGCGCGAGCACGTCAATCGGATCGACGAGCTGCGTCGAGTGATCGCGCGAGCGGAGGGCGAGATCGCTCAGCGCACCGCCGCGCTCGCTCGGATCGCACATGCGCAGGGCGAGCGGTCGCACAACTCCGACGGCCCCGAGTACGCACGCCGCGCGATGGCGGCAGAGGTTGCGGCCGCCACACGCGTGCACCCGAACACCGCGCGGGCACAGCTCGACGATGCAGAGCGACTCGTCGACGACTTCCCGACCACCCTCCGGGCGCTTGAGGAAGGGCGGATCTCGCGTCAGCACGCCAAAGTGATCGCCGACGCCGGTGCGAACCTCGGCACGGGGGCACGAGCGTCCCTCGACACGCAGGCAGCAGGCTTCGCCGAAACCCGCACGCCGGGCGAGATGAAGAAGATCGCCAAGCAGCAGGCCGCGGAACTCGCACCGCGTTCTCTGCGGCAGCGGCACCTCGACGCCCGTGAGCAGCGTCGTGTGTCGGTCACCGACCTCGACGACGGTATGAGCGAACTGTGCGTTCTGATGCCGTCGTTCCACGCGCACGCCATCCACAACCGCCTCACAGCCATGGCAAGGCAGATCAACGACGAGCGCCGCCAGGCCCGGAAGCTCCTCCGCGAGCGCCACGGCGCCACATCCGAGAACGACTGGGCGGTCACCGGTATGGGTGATACCGACGACGCTGTGCGGGCCAGCGACCGGCGCACATTCGACCAGATCCGCGCCGACCTCGCCGCCGATCTGATCCTCTCCGCCGCGCCCACCGGGCACGAATTCCACACCACTGGCCCCGACAGCGCTCTGGCGAATGTGACCGCGCAGGTACAGGTCACCATCCCCGCCCGCATGGTCCTCGACCGCGACCAGGGCACCGCATGGAACGAACGCGGCGCTCTCATCGACCCCGATGCCGCCCTCGCCGCCGCTGCGCACGCTTCAGGCTGGGACAGGCTGTTCCGCTCCCCCGATACCGGCGAGATCCTCGCCACCGATCGATACCGGCCCACCGCCGATCAGCGACGCAGACTCATCGCCCGCGATGCCACCTGCCGCTTTCCCGGGTGCACTGCCCCCGCCCGAGACTGCGATCTCGATCATTCCCAGGAGTACGCCCGCGGCGGACAGACCTGCCTCGACAACCTCGCCGCGCTCTGCCGCGCCCACCACGTCATGCGGCACCAGTCCGACTGGCGCATCAGGCAACTCGGCGGGGGTCTGCTCAAGTGGACGAGCCCCACCGGCAGGATCTACATCGACGAGCCGGTCAGCACCGTCGCGTTCCGCGAAGCACCGTGCGCCGATGAGCCAAAGCAGGCAGCGACTGCTGACACGGGTGCCGGCACAGACGCCGACGCCGATCCCACGCGCACCGGCACAACGTCTGTCGCGGCGATCGACGCCGCCGCCGCGTCAGCTGACTGGGCGATCCCCGACGACTCCGACCTGCCCTCGTTCGCCGTCGATGCCCCGGTGTCCGATGCCGGCGACACTTCGGCACAAGCGTCCCGCACAGACGGCGCAGGAACCGACGCGATTCCGCTGGTCGAACTCGCCGCGGCTCTTGACGCTGCGAACGCCGACGTTCCGGCCGCGGCCCTGCGCGGGCGCCCGAGCATCGCCGATCTGGCGGCGAGCCTCGACCGTGCCTCGAGTTCCCCGCTCCCGCCGGCGATGGTCGAGTTCTCGGCCGCTGAGCGGGCGTGGCTCAGCCGCTGTCATGCGCTGCTCGGCCGGGCCGGCAGCGACGAGCCGCTCACCGCCGCACGGTTGTCAACAGCGACATCTGTCCGCCCCCGCATCGACTTCCGGCACGGCGACGACTCGCTCGTGCTGGAGCACGGTGCCCTCGGGCCCAGTCTCACCACCCACGGAATGTGAATGCTGCCCGCCCCGGCTCAGCGCGATCCGAGGCGGGCAGCATTCGCTTCGTTCGGCTACGCCTTCTTCCGGCGCAGCGCGACGATGCTGACCACCAGTGCGACGACGCCGGCCCCGAGGCCCGCGCCGCCCAGGACGGTCGGGAGCGCGCTGGACTCGCCATCCGACGCTCCCGTCTCCTCAGCGGCCTCCTCGGCACCCGACCCCGCGTGGTCGTCGTGGCCGGCCGCGTCACCGTCCGTCGCCTCATCCGCGGCTTCGATCTCCAGCACCGGCGCGGGTGAATCGAGGTCGTGCGGGTCCTGCCCGTCCTCGGCGATCTCACTCCACGAGTGCGAACCCTCCTCGCAGGTCTGCTCGACGGGGAACGCGATCGTGCCCGATGCGTCGCTCAGCAGCCCCACGTTCAGCACCACCTCCGCGCGCATCTCGTCGGACACCGGCTCATCCGGTGTGAACGTCACCGCCGACGGCCTGCCGGCATCGCCGTCATGCGCGATCTCGATGTCCCATCCCGCCTGAACGACAGGCTTCACCCCCGAGATGCCCTCGGCCGGCAGCTCGATCTCGATGCTCGTGGTCGGCGAGCCGTCACAGCCGTGGCCGATCGCGAACGCGAGGTTCCGCGTCGATCCGGCAGTCGGCGCACCATCGGGCTCCACTGCGATGTGTGCGCTCGCGGCGACCGGCGCCAGCACGATCCCGGCCGCGACCGCCATCCCCGCGGCGCCCATGCTCAGCTTCTTCTTCGTCCTGTTCACGGACATGTTGGTACTCCTCATTTTCCTGCATGCGTCGATGGCGGTCCGTCGAATCGGCGGACCGGATGAATCAGACGGCAGGAACGGGAGGACCCCTCGGGCAGGCGATGCGGTCGCCGAGGCGCGAGCGGAGAACCCGCGACGACGCCACGACCGAGACCCTGGGCCGCGTCGGCCATCCGGGAACGACGACGCGCGAACGCGCCCACCCCGACACCCACGCACGCACCATCAGCACGGCGCGTTCGCCGTACGCGAGCATGGCGAAGGTCACCACGGCAGCACCTGCGTGGGCTGCGAGCATGGGGGCGTCGATCTGCGCCGCCGCGCCCGTGCCAGCCAGCAGCTCCCACGCACCGGCGTGGTCGTGATGATGGCCGCCGATCGTCCTGGTGCCGGAGACAGGAGCGCCGAGCACGGAGAACGCCCCGTGGAAGATGCCCTGCAGCACCGGCACCGTCACCGCGATGCGCCCCACCCGCGGCCGCCTGCCCATCAGTGCCATCCCCGGGAACACCAGCAGCACCGCCATCCCGACGATGAGCAACGGTGCGGGCAGCGCCCCGCCCGCCCAGGAGTGCGACAGCGCCGCGACGAAGGTGGCCACGGCCGATGCCGCGCCTCCCCGCAGTGCGAGCAGCTGCCGTGGGGTCATCGTGCTATCGGGCGACGCGCCGGTAGGTGAGATCGCGGATCTCACGACCCTTGGCGATCCCCTTGCGTTCGAACGCGGTCATCACGCGACCTTCGCAGCGCTCGGCCCACTCGCCGTCGAACGCGCGCTCGAACTCGGGCGCGGTGTCCATCACCTCGCGCATCTGCAGCGCGTAGTCCTCCCAGTCGGTCGCGAGCCTGAGCAGACCGCCATCCCGCAGCACTCGGCCGACTGTCGCGCCGAAGCCGTCCTTGATCATCCGGCGCTTGTGGTGGCGCTTCTTGTGCCACGGGTCGGAGAAGAAGATCCACACCTCGTCGGCCGACCCCTCTGGCAGCAGCGTCTCGAGCACTTCTGGCGCGTTCGCCTCGATCACGCGGAGGTTGCGCGCGCCGGCCTTATCGGCGTCGAGCATCGTGCGCGCCAGTCCCCCGACGTACACCTCGACCGCGAGGAAGTCCTCGTCGGGCCTGGTCGACGCCGCGTTCACGATCGCGTGCCCCTGGCCGGAACCGATCTCGACGATGAGCGGAGCGGTGCGGCCGTACTCCTGCGCCGGGTCGAACACGGCATCCGGATGCACGGATGTCGATGCGGCATCGCGCGGCACGTCGAAGCGGTAGAAGTCGCTCAGCTCGCTCCACGCGCGATCCTGTGCCTCGCTCATCCGGCCGCCGCGGCGCACGAACGACACGGGCTGGTCACGGTAGCGGGGCGCTTCATCACTCACCCGACCAGGCTACGCGAGCGACCTGGGGCGTGCGTACGCGTCAGCGGCGTCAGACGGCGGGTTCCGTGACGAAGTCGATGAGTTCCTCGACCCTGCCGAGCAGTTCGGGCTCGACGTCGCGGAAGGTCGTCACCCGCGACAGGATGTGCTGCCATGCGCGGGCGAGATCCGCCTTGTCCTCTGCCGGCCACCCGAGTCCGCGGCAGATGCCCGTCTTCCAGTCGATGCCCCGCGGCACGACAGGCCACGCGCGGATGCCGAGCGATGCCGGCTTGACGCACTGCCACACGTCGACGAACGGATGCCCGACGATCCTCACGTGTCTGCCGTGCGGCCCGCGCTCGACCGCCTGAGCGACCCGCTGCTCCTTCGATCCGGGCACGAGATGGTCGACCAGCACGCCGTAGCGCCGCTCCCGCGACGGCGGTTCCGCTGCCAGCAGGTCGTCGAGCAGGTCGACGCCCTCGAGGAACTCGACCGCGACGCCCTCCGCGCGCAGGTCGGCACCCCACACCTTCTCGACGAGCTGGGCATCGTGCTTGCCCTCGACGAGGATGCGGCTGGGCAGTGCGACGCGCGCCCGCTGGTCATCAGCCGCGAACGATCCGGACGCCGTGCGCTGCCGACCCTGCGGCTTCGCCGCTGCGCGCACGAGCTGCACGGGCTCTCCGTCGATAAGGAATCCGGTGCCCATCGGGAACAGCCTGCGCTTGCCTGCGAAATCCTCCAGCTCGACGTGCGGGCCGTCGATCCTGGTGACGGCGCCGCAGAAGCCGTCGACCGCGACCTCGACCACCAGATCGAGCTCAGCCGGCACACGCTGGACCGTCTTCTTTCCTCGCTCGCGCCATCCCGCGGCGAGCACGTCCGTGCCGTACCTGTCTTCCATGCCGTCAAGGGTATGCACCGGACGTCGTTCCGCGTGCGCGACACGAGGCCGAAGCCACGAGCACGGCGTGCCGCCTGAGGCGCCATCGGCTCCGGATGGGGAAAGCTGCCCGCATGCCGCTTTCCGCAGAACCGCTGACATCAATAGGATCGTTGTGATGGTGTCGCGCTTCTCCGCGGCACCGACACCGCAACGGGGAGGCACGATGCGCAATCGGTTCGCGATCATCACAGGGCTGGCCGCGGCCGCGCTCGGAGTGCTGGTCGCCGCTCCCGCCCATGCCGCGGATCCGGTGGACTTCGGGTCGAGCGCGAGCCACGTGTACGACGAGACATCGGCCGGCGTGCTGAGCCCGGCGGAGGAAGACGACGTCGAGGACGCCCTCGGCCAGTTGGCCGATGACAGCGATGTGTCGCTGTGGGTGGTCTACGTCGACACCTTCGACAACCCGGGCGACGGGACCCAGTGGAGTCAGCAGACCGCCGATCTGAACGGCTTCGGCTCGAACAACTACCTGCTGTCCGTGGCCGTCGAGCAGCGCAACTACGCGTTGACGACACCGCCCAACAACTCGATCACCGAGGCGCAGGGCAACAACATCCTCGCCGCCATCGAGCAGGAGCTCGGCGGGGACCAGTGGGCGGGTGCCGCGATTGCCGCTGCCGATGCGTTCGCCGATGCGCGTGCCGGCGGCGACGGAACCGCCTCCAGCGGCGGAAGCTCGGGCGGCAGCCTGTTCACCGTCGTGATGGTCGTCGTCATCGGCGGTGCGGTGATCTTCCTCATCGTCTGGGCTGTGCGGCGTTCGAAGAAGAGCGCGCAGAAGACGGTCGCCGCGCAGCGCCCGCGCGACCCGTACGAGGGCGTGAGCACTGAGGAGCTTCACTCGCGCGCCGCATCCGCCCTCATCGAGACCGACGACCGGATCCGCACCGCCGGCCAGGAGCTCGGTTTCGCAGAGGCCGAGTTCGGCGAGGGCGCCGTCGGCGAGTTCCGCGACGCGATCTCGGAGGCGAAGGCGCACCTCGGATCGGCCTTCGAGGCCTCGCGCGCCCTCGAGGCGAGCGAGAAGCCGTCGGACGACGATACGCGGGCCGCGCACGCCGCTGTGCTGCAGCACTGCGAGTCGGCGCACGCCGTGCTCGACGAGAAGGGCGAGGCGTTCGAAGAGCTGCGCACGATCGCCGAGGACGTTCCGGCGGCCATCGAGTCGGTCCGCGCGCAGGCACAGGCCGCACGGGGCGCCGACGGCCGGATCGCCGAGGCGGTCTCCCGACTGCAGCAGACATACGGGCCGGAAGCTCTGGAGAGCATCGTCGACAACGCTGAGCAGGCGAAGGAGATGCTCGCCCTCGCCGACGATCAGCTCGCGGAGGCCCAGCAGCTCATCGCATCAGGCGACACGGGTGAGGCCGCGGCCGCCGTGCACACTGCGGAGAGCGCGGCGGACCAGGCCGCGCAGCTGGAGCGTTCCGTGAGAACGCTCGCGGAGACCCTGCAGAACGCGGAGCGGCAGGCCACCGTCCTGATCGCAGAGCTCGAGGCCGACCTTGCGCGCGCACGCACGACCGGAGCCCGTCAGGCAGCCGGGGCGATCACCGCCACAGAACAGGCCGTACGCACGGCTCAGGCCAACCTTGCCGGCACCGGCAAGCTCCCCCGCACCATGCTCGAGCAGCTGCAGCAGGCGAATCAGCAGATCGACACGGTCATCCAGAACGCGCAGCGGGCGCGGCACGTGCTCGACCAGACGCTGATGCAGGCCCACGCCACCATCGACAGCGTCGAGGACTTCGTCTCGCAGCGCCGAGGAGCGATCGGCGCTGACGCCCGCACCAGACTCGCCGAGGCGCAGTCCGACCTGTCCCGCGCTGAGAGCATGCGAGAGGTCGATGCCGCCCAGGCGCAGCAGCTCGCGCAGCGCGCACTGCAGCTCGCGCAGGACGCGCTGCGACGGGCGAAGAACGACGTCTCCGGCTTCGGAGGCGGATACGGCGGAGGACACTACGGCGGTCGGCGCGGCGGCGTCGACATCGGCAGCGCCGTTCTGGGCGGCGTGATCGGCGGCCTGCTCGGCGGAGGAGGCGGACGCCGGGGCGGCGGATTCGGCGGCGGCGGCTTCGGCGGCGGGTTCGGCGGAGGCGGCGGAAGCTTCGGCGGCGGCGGCTTCGGCGGAGGAGGAGGCAGGTTCTGATGCCCGCGCACCTTCGCACTGAGGAAATGCATAGCCCACGGCTAGAAAGCGTTCTCGCATCGGACACTCTGACCAGATAGCTTCATACTCACCTACGAAGGGAAACCACATGAGCAAGCAGTCGATCTTCGGTCGCATCTCCACACTGATCAGGGCGAACGTCAACGCCATGATCGACCAGGCGGAGGATCCGGAGAAGATGCTGGATCAGCTGATCCGCGACTTCACGAACAACATCGCCGACGCCGAGGCCGCGATCGCCGAGACCATCGGCAATCTGCGACTGCTCGAGCGCGACCACGCCGAGGACATCCAGACCGCGAAGGAATGGGGCAACAAGGCCATCGCCGCCAGCCGCAAGGCCGACGAGATGCGCACCTCGGGCGACACCGCCGGCGCCGACAAGTTCGACAACCTCGCGAAGGTCGCTCTGCAGCGTCAGATCGCCGAGGAGAAGGACGCGAAGGACGCCGCGCCCCAGATCGCCTCGCAGACCGAGACGGTCGAGAAGCTCAAGGCCGGCCTGACCGGCATGAAGCAGAAGCTCGTCGACCTGAAGACGAAGCGCGACCAGCTCGTCGCCCGTGCCAAGACCGCCGAGGCCCAGAACAAGGTCCACGACGCCGTCAAGTCCATCAACGTGATGGACCCGACCAGCGACCTCGGCCGCTTCGAGGAGAAGGTGCGCCGCCAGGAGGCGCTCGCGACGGGCAAGGCGGAGATCGCCGCGTCCTCCCTCGACTCGCAGTTCGAGGCGCTCGATGACATGGGCGAGCTCACCGAGGTCGAAGCTCGCCTCGCCGCGCTCAAGACCGGCCAGGGAGAGCTCGCCTCCTGACGGAGCGAGCGCACTCCGCGCGAGGCGCAGACCGGACTCGCTCCGGCCTGCGCCTCGCGTGTTTCTGGCGGCTCGGGTCGTCGCGGGGCAGAATGGACACATGAGCCGGTTCGTCGTAGTGCCCCAGTGGCAGGGGTCGGCCTCTTCTCGTGCGATGGCGCTGATCGACGGCGCGGAAGCCATCGCCGGTGATCTGCCCAGCGCCGCGTGCTCACGCGTCGACGTGCCGTTGGAAGCCGGTGAGGCCATCGGCACCGGTGTGCACAGGGCCAGCTCGCTGATGCGGATCAGAACGTCGATCGCCGAGGCCGTCGCCGCGGCAGAGCCCCCAGCCATCGTCGTCGGGGGCGACGCGACCGTGACCGTCGGCGCGCTCGATGCGCTCGCGTCGGGCGGCGCCGACATCGCCGTCGCCTGGTTCTCGGCGCACGCCGCGCTGCATTCCCCTGAGACGAGCAGGGACGGCTCCTATGAGGGGATGGCACTGCGTGCGATGACGGGAGGCTTCGGCGGCGGACTCGCCTTCGAACGAGGTCGGATCGACCCGGTGCGCGTCGTCCTCGCAGGTGCGCGCGAGTACGACGACGCGGAAGCCGAGCTGCTCGACTCGGGCGGAATGGCCGCCGTCTCGGTCGACGAGCTCACAGGCGATCCCACAGCGATCGCCGAGGCACTCGCTCCCCGCGGTGCGCAGCGCCTGTTCCTGCACGTCTCACTCGATGTGCTCGACCCGAGCGAGATCGGCGGCGTCTCATCATCCGTGCCCTTCGGCCTCACCCTGCAGACGCTCATCGACGCGATCGGCGCTCTGCGCGCCAGGTTCGATCTCGCCGGCGCGACGATCTCCGGGTTCGCGCCGTCGACCCCCGCGGCCGCCGTCGACGACATGGGCACGATCCTGCGACTCGTCTCCGCGCTGACGAAGTCGCAGCAGGGCGCATAGTGAGGCTGTGGTTCCCCCGCGACGCCCCGCCGGCCGAGTGGCGCGAGATCGCCGAGCTGCGCGCGGAGCACGGCCGCGAGCTCGACAGGCACATCCCGCCGTTCCTGCTCGACTCACCCATCAGCCGCGCCGGGAGTCTGGTGGCCACCGCGTTCGGATTCGTCTGGGGCACGCTGTGGAGCACCGGCCGTGTCGAACGCAGCGGTGAGCTGTTCGTCTTCCGCGGCATGCCGCGCTTCACCCACGCACGGGGAGGCGTCTGCGTCGGGCGATGCTTCCTCACACATCGTGCGGCCGAACCGGCTCGTGTGCGCGACCACGAACGCGTGCACCTGCGGCAGTGGCGGCGCTATGGCCTGCTGATGCCCGTGCTCTACCTGCTGGCGGGGCGCGACCCGCTCCGCAATCGGTTCGAGATCGACGCCGGACTCGCAGACGGCGGCTACATCACCGGGTGAACGGCGCGAAGGAACGCCTCAGCGGGCGCGCACGCCGGCCGGGTACCAGTCGGGAACCTCGACACGATCGCGGGCGACTCCGAGACCGTCGGTGAGGTGGTCGATGATGTCTGCTGTGCCGAGGAACCCGCCGAGCAGGTGCACCCGCGTCGCGTCGTCGGAATCGCACATCATCTCGTTCGCCCATGCGGTCACGGCGCGCGACAGCGCCTCTCCCTGACGGCACGACCGCCCGCTGCCCGGTGCGCCAGTGCGGGCGGAGCGGTCCAACCAGGTCACCACCATGCGCGGAGGAGCCGAGACGGTGCCGATCGCCGATGCGTCCGGCACTTCGATGAACACGCGCCCCGTCGAGCACAGCGGCAGCGTCGCGAGCAGAATCTCGAGATCGATCAGCGACGATTCGTCGGCCGTGATCAGGTGCTGCACGCGCGTGTGACGCGAGGCGCGGCACGCTGCGCTGTTGTGCTGAGTGGTGTCGGTGTTCATGGCTCCTCCAGTATAGGCGAGCCTTACCTACAAACAAACCGAGAGGCGAAGACGCCTCATTCGCCGTCGACGAGTGCGTCGCGCAGACCGCGCAGCTCCGCCGCCGACATGCCCTGCTCGCGGAACCACTCCTGCGCCGACCCGTGGCGCTGCCGCAGCTCCGTCAGGAACCCCGCCATCACGTGGGCAGGCGAGCGCATCGCGAGGTCGATGAGATTCTCCTGATCGAGCCCTGACGCCCGCAGGCCTGCCAGCATGGCGCGGTTGCGCGTCTCAGGCAGCAGGGACTCCGTGCGCGCGTAGTCGGCCACGATGGCCTCATCGGCGACTCCGACGGCCGAGAGCACGAGCGCGGTCGTCACCCCGGTGCGATCCTTGCCCGCTGTGCAGTGCACGACGACCGGATCATCCTCGGCGATCAGCCGTGCCGCCCACGTCAGCCGCTCCCCCGCCTGGTCGAGCAGGGAGCGGTACATCAGCTCGAGCGTCATATCCGGCCGGAAGAACGACCCTGCAGACCCGAGGAACAGCGGCAGATGGAATGTCTCGATGCCGCCGGAACGGCTCGGCTCCGTCGCCAGCTCCTCATCGGAGCGCAGATCGATGATGCGCCGGATGCCCAGATCCCGCAGCCGCCGCTGCCCTTCAGGGGTCAGCTCCGAGAGCGCACCGGAGCGGAACAGCACCCCGCGCCGGGTGATGCCGCCGGACGCGGGAAGACCGCCGACGTCGCGGAAGTTGATGGCACCGTCGACGCCTGGCCACGATGCGGTCTCCCTCGCCGTCACGAGCGGGCGACGGGGTTCGTCTGCAGCCGAGAGGCGAGCACGACGCGGTTGAAGGCGTTGATCTCGACGGCCAGCCAGCTGACCCCGGCGTACTCGGCGTCGGTGAGCACCGACGTCGCGCGCGCGTACACGTCGTCGGAGACACCGCCGGAGTGGATGAAGGTGAACGCTTCTGCCAGCTCGAGCGCCGCGCGCTCCCGCTCGCTGAAGACGCCGGACTCGCGCCACACCGGCAGCTGCGCGAGGTCGTCGTACCCGACGCCGGCCTTCGCCGCGCGGTCGGTGTGCACGCGAACGCAGTAGGCGCAGCCGTTGAGCTGCGAGCAGTGCAGCAGGACGAGCTCTTTGACCCGATCGTCGACGCCGTTCTCGGCGGCGATGCGAGCCGCGGTGTCGGCGAACGCGCTGAGCGCTTTGTACGCGTCAGGTGCGGTCTTGTTCAGGTGCACGCGAGTGGATGTCACGTCGTCTCCCATCGATGCGCGAGTGTTCTCACACCGTATCGTGGGCAACGGACACTCAGCTGACCGGATCAGATCGACATGCATCGATCACGAATCATCTACATCATGACATGTCCATGCGGCCGTGTAGCGTGCACATCGCCTTCAGATTTCGCTCGGAGTCGTGAAGACCCGCAGAATAGAGCCATCCGGATCGACTCTCCGGCTCGCCTCACGAAAGGATCTGACGTGGCATCCGACCACTCAGGCTCGACTGCGACGCAGCAGTCGGGGCTCGTGCCCCATGATGCCGAGGAGTTCTCCTTCCTGGCCGGCCAGGCCGAACGGCTCGGCGCCGCGGTTCCGAACGCCGAGCGCATCGATGTCGCTTCCTCCGCCGGTGCCGTTGTCAGCGCCATCGCGTACGGCGACGCGCCAGCAGATATCGTGCTCCTGCACGGTGCGGGGCTGAACGCGCACACCTGGGACGCCACCGTCCTCTCCCTCGGCGAGCCCGTCCTCGCGGTCGACCTGCCGGGCCACGGCGACTCCGCGTGGCGCGAGGACGCCGACTACTCCCCGCACACGATCGCCCCCGCCGTGATCGGTGTGATCGAGGCTGTGGCGAGCACCCCCGTTGTGCTCGTCGGCCAGTCCCTCGGGGGCCTCACCGCCGCGGCCGTCGCCGCCGCCCGCCCCGACCTCGTCTCGCGGCTGGTCCTCGTCGACATCACGCCGTCGATCGACCAGGGCGGCCCAGAGAAGCTGCGCGCGTTCTACGAGCGGCTGGAGTTCTCCTCGCGCGAGGAGCTCGTCGACTACGCCGTGTCGTTCGGGCTCGGCGGCGACCGCGTCGAGGCGCGTCGCGGTGTGCATCTCAACTCCCGTGTGCGCGAGGACGGTGTCGTCGAGTGGAAGCATCACTTCGCGACGATCGCCGCACACGCCCTCGACGCCTCGTCGTCCGCACGCACCATCGACCAGGCGGCCAGCTGGCGCGACCTCGAGACCGTGCGCGCCGAGACCACGCTGGTGCGCGGCACCCGCGGCTTCGTCGACGACAGCGCGGCCGACGTGTTCCGTGAGCACATTCCGTCCGCGTCGATCGTCGCCCTCGATGCTCCCCACAACGTCCAGGAGGTCGCTCCGCGGGAGCTGGCCGACGTGATCCGAAAGGCGCACAGCTGATGCTCCTCCCCCTTTCTCTCGGCCGTCGCTCCGCCGTCGCCGCCGGTGTGGTCATCGCGGGCCTCACGCTGGCAGCGTGCACGGGCGACGAGCCGGAGACCGCACCGGCCGTCGGCGCTGATCCGGATGCGACGCTGCGCGTCGGCCTGGTGCTCGCTCCGGACAACCTCGACATCCGGCACACCTCTGGGGCAGCACTCGAGCAGATCCTCGTCGACAACGTCTATCAGGGCCTGGTCACCCGCACACAGGAGGGCGAGATCGTCGAAGCGCTGGCCGAGCAGTACGAGGTCTCGGACGACGGCCTGGCCTATTCCTTCACCCTCGCCGAGGACGTGACCTTCCACGGCGGCGGCGAGCTGACCCCGAGCGACGTGGTCGCCTCGCTGCAGCAGGTCATCGACGACGACACCGTGCAGGGCCACGACGACTTCGCCGGCGTCGCATCGGTCGAGGAGTCGTCCGACGGCGTCGTGATCACGCTGAGCGAGCCGAATCAGAACTTCCTGTTCACGCTGACGACCCCCGCCGGCCTCGTCTTCGACTCCGACGATGAGACGGACATGAAGACGTCCGCCAACGGCACGGGTCCCTTCGTCGTCGACGATTGGGCGCCAGGTGACGGCATCGTCCTCACCCGCAACGACGACTACTGGGGCGAGCCTGCAGGGGTCGCCGAGGTCGACGTGAGCTACATCGAAGACTTCAACGCCGGTGTGAATGCCGCGCTCGGCGGGGAGCTCGACGTGCTCACCCCCGTGCAGGCCGATCTCGTGCCGCAGATCGACGGCGTCGACGGCTTCGAACTGACCTACGGGCGCACGACCGACAAGTACGTGCTCGGGTTCAACAACGCGGTCGAGCCGCTTGACGACCCCCGCGTCCGACAGGCGCTTCGGCTGGCGATCGACCACGACGCCCTGGTCGAGACGATCGGCGCGGGAGTGACCCAGTACGGCCCGGTGCCGGAGCTGGACCCCGGCTTCGAGGATCTCTCCGAGGTCGCGCCGTACGACCCGGATGAGGCCGAGCGCCTGCTCGCGGAGGCCGGCACCACCGACCTCTCGCTGACGCTGACGGTGCCGAGCTTCTACGGCACGACCATATCGACGTTCCTCGTCTCCGCCTACCGGGACATCGGCGTCGAGCTGAAGGTCGACCCGGTGGAGTTCCCGACCTGGCTCAACGACGTCTACACCAACGGCGACTACGAGCTCAGCATGGTCAATCACGTCGAACCGCGCGACCTGGTGAACTTCGCGAACCCCGACTACTACTTCCACTACGACAACCCGATGGTGCAGGAGCTGCACCACCAGGCGATGACGGTGACCAACCCTGAGGAGTCGAACGTGCTGCTCGCCGAGGTGGCCCGCCAGGTCTCCGAGGACCACGCGGCCGACTGGCTGTACACGGCGGAGCAGATCACGGCGACCGTTCCCGGCGTGGAGAACTTCCCCGTCGACTCGCTCAACTCCCGACTGCCCCTGGCCGGGGTGTCCTACACGGGTCAGTAGCGCGCCGATCCCATGATCCGGTACGTCCTCACCCGGCTGGCGCTGCTGGTGCTCGGCCTGGTCGCCGCCAGCGCCATCATCTTCCTCACGCTGCGCGTGCTGCCGGGAGACGTGGCGCAGGTGATCGCCGGCACGGGCGGAACTCCGGAGCAGGTGCAGGCCGTCAGGGAGGGCCTCGGGCTGAACCGCCCGCTGTTCGAGCAGTACGCGAGCTGGATGGGCGGGGTGCTCACCGGCGACCTCGGCACGTCGCACCTCAGCGGGGCCCCGGTCGCAGAAGAACTCGCGGAGAAGGCCCAGGTCACGGTGCCGCTGGGGCTGCTGGCGCTGGTGATCGCGCTGGCCGTGGCCGTCCCGTTCGGCGTTCTGTCCGCCGTGCGACGCCGGCACGCGGACGGCCAGGCGATCGGATTCGTCGCCCAGTCCCTCGCCGCCGTTCCCGTCGTCTGGGCCGGCATGATGCTCGTGGTGGTGTTCGCCGTATGGCTCGGCTGGCTGCCCGTGCAGGGCTTCCCCACGAGAACCGGCTGGGCCACGCCCGGCCGCGCGCTCGAATCGCTGATCCTGCCCGCCGTCACGATCGGCGTCGTCGAGGGCGCCATGCTGCTGCGCTTCGTGCGCAGCGCCACTCTGCAGGCGATGGGGGCCGACTTCGTGCGCACTGCGGCGGCGAAGGGGCTCACCAGAACGCAGGCGCTGCTGCGGCACGGGCTGCCGAGCGTCGGCCTGTCGATCGTGACCGTGCTCGGACTGCAGATCGCGGGCATCATCGTCGGCGCTGTCGTCATCGAGCAGGTGTTCAACCTGCCGGGCATCGGCCGGATGCTGGTCTCCGACGTCGGCACCCGCGACCTGGAGAAGGTGCAGGGAGAGCTCCTCGCGCTGACCGGCTTCGTGCTGATCGTCGGCTTCATCGTCGACCTCGTGCACCGCGTGATCGACCCGAGGCAGCGGGAGGAGGAGAGATGACCGTGATGTCGCGCCTCGTGCGCTCTCCGACAGGACTCTTCGGCCTCGTCGTGGTCGCACTGGTCGTCGCGACGGCGCTCGTCTCGCTCGTGTGGACGCCGTTCGACCCGCTCACCGTCGACACGTCGGCGCGCTGGGCCGGGCCGGGCTGGCCGCACCTGCTCGGCACGGACAACACGGGCCGCGACATCCTGAGCCTGGTCATGGTCGGCGCCCGCACAACCGTTGTCGTGGCCGTCGGCGCCGCCTGCGTCTCCTGCGTGTTCGGCCTCGCCATGGCCGCGCTCGGAGCCCTCACGCCGCGGTGGGTGCGCGAATCCGTCGCCGTGATCATCGACATCTTCGTCGCCTTCCCCGTGCTGCTGATCGCCATGATGATCTCCGCCGTCTGGGGCGGTTCGCTCTGGGTGGTCGTCGCGTCGGTCGGGCTCGGCTTCGGAGTGAACATCGCGCGCGTCACTCGGCCGGAGCTGCGCCGCGTGCTCTCCAGCGACTTCGTGCTGGCGGGCCGGGCATCCGGCCTCACGCCGATGCAGAACCTCATCAGGCACCTGCTGCCCAACGTCGCGCCGATCTTCATCGTGCAGCTGTCGTGGGGCATGGCCGTCGCTGTGCTGGCCGAGGCGGGTCTGTCGTATCTGGGCTTCGGCGCGAGCGTGACCGAGCCGAGCTGGGGCGTGCTCCTCAGCGAGCTGCAGCGCTACCTCTCCGTGCATCCCCTCTCCGTGCTGTGGCCGGGCCTGGCCATCACCGCCGCCGTTCTCGCCTTCAACCTGCTCGGCGACGCGCTGCGCGACGCCACCGATCCGACGCTGCGCTCGGGCCGGCGCCGCATCCCGCACGACGGACCGGGAGTGGTCGCATGAGCCTGAGCGTGAAGGACCTGCGGATCGCGTTCGGCGGCGAGGCGGTCGTCGACGGCGTCTCGTTCGAGGTTCCGGACGGCGCCCGCATCGGTCTGATCGGAGAATCCGGATCGGGGAAGTCGCTCACCGCACTGGCTCTGATGGGTCTCGCGCCCGAGGGCGCCGAGGTCACAGGATCGGTCGAGTGGGACGGCCGCGAGCTGGTGAACATGCCCGACCGCGAGCGCGCCCGACTGCGCGGCGCAGGCACGGCCATGGTGTTCCAGGAGCCGCAGACTGCGCTCAACCCGATCCGCACGGTCGGCAGGCAGATATCGGAGGCCGCGCGGATCCATCGCGGTCTCTCGCGTGCGCACGCGCGTCGTCTCGCCGTCGATCTGGCGGGGCGGGTGCGCCTTCCGGAGCCAGAGGCGATCGTGCTCCGTCACCCGCACCAGCTCTCCGGCGGCCAGCGCCAGCGCGTCGCGATCGCCGCCGCCCTGGCCGCGGAACCGCGCATGATCATCGCCGACGAGCCGACGACAGCCCTCGACGTCACCATCCAGGCAGAGATCCTGGACCTGCTGCTCGGCCTCGTCGACGACGACGGCACGTCGTTGCTGTTCATCACGCACGACCTCGCGGTGCTCGCTCAGGTGGCTTCTCACGGCATCGTGCTCGAGCGCGGGCGGGTGGTCGAGCACGGCACTGTCGAGCGACTGCTCACCGCACCGTCGCACGAGGTGACGCAGCAGCTGCTGCGCGACGCGAAGGCGACACTGTGGCGCCCCGGCGCGCGAGGCGACGAGGGGAGCACGCCGTGACCGATCCGATCATCAGCGCCTCCGGCCTCGGGCGCACCTACCCCGCCCCTCGCCCGAAGCGCACGACGACCGCGCTGCACCCTGCCGACATCGAGGTCGCCGCCGGCGAGTCCGTCGGCATCATCGGCGAATCGGGCTCGGGCAAATCGACGCTCGTCCGACTGCTGCTCGGGCTCGACCGCGCATCATCCGGCACCGTCGAGATCGCGGGGCGCCGCGTCGATTCCCGTGCGTCGGCGAGATCGCTGCACTGGCTGCGCCGGATGACAGGGGTCGTGTTCCAGGACCCCTACGCATCGCTCGACCCCCGGATGAGCGTGGGCCGGATCGTCGGCGAACCGCTGTGGGCGCTGGGAATCGAACCGGACCACGCGGCCCGGCTGGAGCGCGTGCGCGAAGTGCTGGCACAGGTCGGCTTGGACGCCGAAGCGGCCGACCGCCACCCGCACGAGTTCTCCGGCGGTCAGCGCCAGCGCATCGCGCTCGCCCGCGCGATCGTGCACCGACCGGAGATCCTGGTCGGCGACGAACCGCTGTCCGCGCTCGACGTGACCGTCAGGGCGCGGATCCTCGATCTGCTGCGGCAGCTGCGCACCGAGACGAACCTCACGCTCGTGATGGTCAGCCACGACATCGGCGTGGTGCAGAACCTCTGCGACACCGTCGTCGTGATGTCGGATGGCCGCATCGTCGAACGCGGCCCCGTCGCCGAGGTGCTCCACTCCCCCCGCGAGGACTACACCCGCAGGCTGCTCGCCGCGATCCCGACGCTGGAAGCATAGAGCAGCACCTCTGGCGATCGAGAGTTCATACCGGTATGTTTGTCGAGACTTCGCCGCCCCTGCGCGAGTCGTCGCAGGAGAGGACCCGATCCATGCCGCGAGACGTCGACTCTGACGCCGGAACGTCCCCACGCTCTCAGATCCTCCGCAACGCGGGACTGACGGTCGTCGCGGGCCTCGCCGCCCTCGGTCTCGCAACGGCCCCGGCCGCCGCAGAGGAACCGCAGGCGGCGTGTGATGCAGCCGCCTTCACCGCCGCGTTCAACAACGCAGCCGATGGCGCAGCCGTCACCCTGTGCGGTGATGTGACGGTCTCCCCAGATGACGCGCCGCTGACTGTCACAAGCGGCACATCCGTCACCCTGGATCTCGACGGCCACACACTTGAAGTCACGGGTCCCGAGCTCGCCGCGGGCATCTCCGTTCCTGCGGATGCGGCGCTTCGCATCGAGGACGGGGCAGGCGGCGGAGCGCTTCAGGCCAGAGGTGGGGCTTCTTCCGCCGCCATCGGCGGCGGTTCGGGTGACTCCGCAGGCAGCATCACGATCGCGGGCGGCACCGTGACGCTGACCGCACCCGCCGGAGGCGCGGGCATCGGCGGCGGGAACCACGGTGCAGGCGGCGACGTCACCATCACCGGCGGCACGGTCGATGCGCAGGGCGGGGCTCGCGGCGCGGGCATCGGCGGTGGCGGAAGCGGTGACGCCGGTACGCTGACCGTCACCGGTGGAGCCATCAAAGCCCTCGGCATCTACGGCGGCGCCGGCATCGGAGGCGGTGCCGACTACGGCGAGGGACCCGGCGACGGCGGTGACGTCACGATCACCGGCGGCACGGTGACCGCAGGAACCACGTCGTTGGGCGCAGGCATCGGCGGCGGAGCGGCCGTCAGCGGCGACGTCGACGGCGGCATGGGCGGCACGGTGCACATCGGCGGCGATGCACGAGTGACCGCTGGCGGTGGCATGAGCTACGGCTCGATCGGCGGCGGAGCGGGTATCGGAGGCGGCGGAGCCAGGACAGGGCAGGGAGGTGCAGGCGGCGACGTCGTCATCGACGATGGCGCGGACGTGACGGTCGTCTCCGGACACAACCCGGACAACGGCTCGTCAGACAGCACGGCGATCGGAGGCGGAAACAACTGCTTCGGATCTGCTTGCGCCGATTCGCCCGACACGGGCGAGTTCGGAACGCTGCACAATGCAGGCACGTTGCACGTCGCCGCGGACAGCGCGATCGTGCTCTCCGAAGGAGCGGCGGCGACCAACCCCGGCACGATCACCGGTGAAGGCGCGCTCACCGGTGCGGGAACGGTCACCAACTCCGGGGCGATCGCGCACACCGTCGCGGTGACCGAAGCCCCGCTGACCGTGACCGAGCACAACTACCTGCTCGAGTTCCGCGTACAGGGCGGAACAGTCGCGCCGGAGCAGATGACGGTCTACGCCGCCGCGCTCGCCGATGCCGAGCTGTCCGCATCGGATCTTCCTGTTCCCGCACTCGACGACCGTGATTTCGACGCGTGGTACCTCGACACAGCCGCCACCGACGAGCCGGTCGGCGACGACACCGTGCTCAGCGCGGATCTGAGCGGCGACGGCACACCGATCGACGTGCCGCTGCACTCCGGATGGGTGCAGAACGACCCGCCGATGATCACGACCGCTTCCCTGCCGGACGGAGTCGTCGGCGAGCCCTATCAGACCGCCGTGGCGGCGACCGGCGGCGCAGCGCCGCTCGTGTGGGAGATCGTCGATGGTGCGCTTCCCTCTGGTCTGACTCTCGCCCCGGACACCGGCGCGATCGCGGGCACGCCCGAGGCGGCGGGCTCAGCAGCCCTCACGGTGCGGGTCACCGACGAGATCGGCCTCACCGACGAGATCGAGCTCACCGTCACCGTCGCCGACGCACCAGTGGTGCCTGACCCGACGCCGCCGGACACGAACGACACCGACGTCCTCCCCGACGACACCGACGGCTCCGGCGGCACCGGCGGCACCGACGGCACGACCGAGCTGCCAGCGACGGGCTTCGACGCCGCATCCAGCGTGCCGTACCTCGGCGCGATGGGATTCGGTCTGCTGTTCGCGGGGGCAGCGTCTGTGCTGTTCGCGCGCCGCGCCGCACGTCGGTGACCGCGCATCGCTAGTCCTCGACGTGCACGCGCACGCCGTGTTCGCCTGGCCGCACGTGCGAGGCGAGCTCCCACTCCTCGGTGTAGTCGCCGGCGAACTGCGGGCGGTACGCGATCGGCTCGTCGGTGAACAGCCGGTCCAGGCGCTGATGCAGGTCGTCTCGCACTTCTGCGTAGTCCGTGAGGCGATCGGCGCTGGGGAGCGCCCACGTCGGCAGTACGCTCATCCCCGTGTAGGCGAACGTGCCGTGGAGCAGCCCGAAGAGCAGTTCATGCAGCTCACCTGACTTGCCGCGCGGGCCGATGGCTCGCGGCCTGTCACCGAGCGTGGTCACGACGAAGGCGCGCTTGCCGACGAACGGCCCCCGTTCGAAGCGCAGTCTGCGCCCGGTGACGTGATCCGTGCCGAACGCGAAACCGCTGACGAAGACGCGGTCGAACCACCCCTTGAGAATGGCCGGCATGCCGTACCACCACAGGGGGAACTGGACGACGACCGCGTCTGCGCGGCGGAGCTTGTCCTGCTCAGCGCCGACGTCCGGGCGCTGAGCTCCGGAACGATAGGCGTCGCGGGTATCCGCGCTGACGCGGAACGGCTCCCCTGTGCAGGAATCGCGTCCGCCGTCGGCGGCCCGCAGCACAGGGTCCCAGCCCATCGCGTAGAGATCGGATTCGATGACCACGCTGCCCTGCCTGCGAAGATGCGCGATGCCGTCGCGTCGAAGACTCCCGTTCAGCGAGCGCGATTCCGGATGGGCGCTGATCCAGAGGATCGTGGAAGCGGTGTCGTCGGTGTCGTGCATATGTCGATGCTGACTCAATAGGATAGATCACGCCAGTACGGACATTTTTGTCGCTTAGGAGAGATCATGCGGTTGCCGGTATCGCGAGCAATGGAAGTCTGCCCAGTCGAGGTGGCCGTCTCCGTCCTGGGCGGAACGTGGAAGCTGACGCTCGTGAAGCATCTTCTCGCCGGAACGCGACGCTTCAACGAGATCGGCCGCTTGGTGCCGCTGGCGAACACCAAGACGCTGACGCGTCAGCTGCGCGAACTCGAGGAAGACGGCATCGTGCAGCGCACCGCGTTCCCGGAGGTGCCGCCGCGAGTCGAGTACGCCCTGAGCGAGACGGGCCGCTCCCTCGAACCGATCGTGAGCGCGATGGACGCATGGGGCGCGGAGTTCGCACAGCGTCACGGGGTGTGAGCGACTGCGTCCCGCACGAATGTTCCCTGCGGGGCATGAACAAACTCGCTCCTGTCGTTCACACCGCGTTCACCCGGCATCCGGAGTGCGTTCTGCCCGGCCCACCAGCATGGTGAGGGACCACGGGGAGGTGACCATATGTCTCTGGCTCGTCCGCTTTCCACGGAGACGCAGGCCGCGACGACAGCAGCTGTGCATCGCGACGACGCGGTCTCGATCGAGCGCGTCGACGTGCCGGATCCCGGTCCCGGCGAGGTCATCGTGGCCATCGATCTGGCGACCGTGTGCGGCGCAGATCGCAAGGCGGCGCAGAACCAGCAGGGGCAAGCGCGGATCCTCGGGCATGAGGGCGTGGGGCGCGTACTCCGCGCAGGAGCGGACGCTTCCGTCGAGCCAGGCACACGCGTGGTGTGGGCGCCGACGGTGACCTGCGGCAGATGCGACAGGTGCAGGGCGGGTCTGACCGCCGCGTGCCGGAAGTCGATGTCGCTCGGCGAGCAGAGCATCGACGGACCGTGGCCGTTGTCAGGCACATTCGCCAGGCACCTGCTCCTCCCCCGCGGCGCCGCGATCGCGCCCGTTCCGCACGATCTCTGCGACCCCGTCGCCGCGTCGGCCGGGTGCTCCGCCGCGACCGTGATCTCCGCATTCGACGCTGTGGGCTCGCTCCGCGGAGCGCGCGTGCTCATCCTGGGAGCCGGCCTGCTCGGACTGACCGCAGCCGCCTATGCGAACGACAGCGACGCCGCCTCGATCGTGGTGGTCGACCGCGACGCGGCACGCCGCCACCTCGCCCGCACATTCGGCGCGACGGAGACAGTCGACCCGCACGACGGTCTGCCGGACGCCGACATCGTGGTCGACTTCACTCGATCCGGAGACGTGACCTCCGCCGCGCTGCGAGCGCTCACGATCGGCGGCCGCCTCATCCTCGTCGAGCAGCACCGGTCCACGCCCGCCCCCGGTCACGGCAACGCCGACCTGGACACCCATCGCGTCACCGCACGCTGGCAGAGCGTCTCGGGTGTCAGCGGCGCGGAGCCGCACCATCTCTCGCTCGCGATCGACTACCTCACAGAAGCCCGCTCCCGCTGGCCGTGGGAGCAGCTGGTCACGCCGGCCGTTCCGCTGTCGTACCTGCCGAGCCTGCTCGCCGGGCCGGCGCCGATCGCCCCGCGCACCGCCGTTCAGCCGCGGCGCTGAGGGGCGCGTTCCCTTGCGCCTGCTCGCCCGAACATCCGTGACAGAGGTCCGGGGCGCCTGCGACCCTTGAGCGATTTCTGCAGGTAGATCGTGCCAAGCCACCGTCCGAATTTGAACCCGACCCTGCCCATCCGGCCCACTTCGCGGAAGCCGAACTTCTCGTGCAGCGCGATCGACGCATCCGCGCTTCGATCGCTGATCACCGCGACGATCTCATGCAGACCGAATTCCTCGCACGCGTCGATATGCGCCCCGAGCAGTGCCCCGCCCAGCCCTTTGC
>NZ_FUIA01000027.1 GCF_900163665.1 Frigoribacterium sp. JB110 | reverse complement strand
TTAATGATACGGCGACCACCGAGATCTACACTATCCTCTTCGTCGGCAGCGTCTGATGTGTATAAGAGACTGGCGCTCGGTGCCGCGGACCCTCCGGCGGCGCCCGACGCGGCCGCGCTTCCGGTGGCGCCGCCCCCGCCCACGGTTACCCCTCCTGTGGCGCCATCGCTGGCTGGGTGTGGGGTGGATGGTGGCGTGGGGCTGTTGGAGGAGGGGCTGCTGTCGCCGTCGAGGACGGGGTTCGGGGTCTGCGCCTTGGGGGCGGAGGGCAGGGGGACGGGACGGTTGAGCGCCTGCTTCGCTTCTTGCTCGGCGCTCATCGACTGGTACAGGTCGAAGCCGAGGAAGGACACGAATTTGTAGGTCATGTAGGGCGCGAAGCCGGCGATCGCCATCAACACGATTCCCGCGATCGGGTCCGACAGGGAGGCGAGGTCGAAGTCGATGGGTGCGTCGACCTGGGTGATCGCGACGAGGAACACGACGGTGATGACGAGCTTGGAGACGATGAGCGCGACCACGAAGCCGACCCATTTCCCGAACCAGCCTCGGGTCACATCCCATGCGGCGCCGGAGAGCGCGATGGGAGCGAGGACGACCGCGACCAGCAGCAGGGCCTTGCGGATCAGCAGCGAGAACCACACGATCGCGGCGGCGGCGATCGCGAGGGAGCCGAAGAAGATCATCACGATCGCCCCGACACCGGGGGAGGCGATCGTGAGACCGGTCAGCCCCGCGACGAGGACACCGATCTTGACGCCCATGCCTTCGAGGGTGTTGCCGGAGGCGTGGATGAGTCCGATGCACAGTTGGTCGACGATCTCCAGCAGCAGCCCGGTGAGGGTGATCACGAGGAAGCTGCCGAGCACGGACTTCGCCAGCCCGACGATGGCGCGGCTGAGCGCTCCGGGGTCTCGTCGGATCAGCCCAGTCACCAGCTGAAGCAGGAAGAAGCCGAGCATGAAGAAGATGGCGATGCCGAAGAGGATGTTGTACACCCCGACGTACCCGTCGCTGGTGACATCGACCAGGGTGGTCTGATCGAACACCGCCCACACGCCTTCGAACATGAGTGCCGCGGTGTTGCCGATGGCCTGTGCAAGCCACTCGAACGGGGCGGTCACCAGGGAACTAGCAGTGTCGCCGACCACGTCGCAGACGTTGGACAGCACTGGCACATCGCACAGACTCATCCGAGTACTTCCCTTCTGGTGCGGGTGCGGGTCAGACGGCTTGCCCGACGCCCCAGAAGAAGTTCACGAACGTGACGGCGGCACCGCAGATCACGGCGGCGCCGCAGGCGATCAGCACCCCGGTCTTTCCGCGGCTGGCGAGGTGAGGGTTGGAAGCGTTGGAGCCGATCGCCCACACGATCGCGGAGATGATCAGGGCGAGCACGGCGAGGATGAGTCCGATGGTCATCACCGCTCCCACGATGGTGCGCAGCTGTGCGATACCGGGCAGCCCGGTGTCGTTGGGGTTGATATCGATCTGCATGGGCACGAGGACCGTGACAAGGGCCAGTAGGCGTGGCGCGAGCAGAGACGGGGTGAGCACGGACATGGTGGCCTCCTGGCAGGGACGTGGTCTTCGCGTGTAGGGCCGCAGTCGGACCTACATGTCAGGAGGTGCTCGTCCGTTCCCACCGGCGGCCGCGCGTGTAGCCGGTGGCGGCGGGAGTTCAGAGGCGGTCGCCGAGGGAGATGAGGAAGTTCAGCCAAGTCACGCCGGCACCGGCGAGGGCGGCGGCGCCGATACCGACCCAGAGGCCGGTCTTCGCTTTCGACACGGCGGTGTGGTTGCCGTGCGAGGAGGAGACCGCCCATACGATCGCGCAGATCAGGATCATCAGGACCGCGACGACGAGCACAATCGTGAGCAGTGCGCCGAGGATCAGCTGCAGCTGCCCGCCGGTGACGGCGCTGAAGTCCGGATACACATCCGCCTCAACCATGACGGGTTCCCTCCCCACGGATGCGGGCCGCGCGTCGTGGCCGGGTCATGGTGTGCACCCGCGCACACTGGTCCCGGGGTCGGTGACGCCTTCGGCGTTGTGTTCGGCCAGCCACGCGTCCGGGTCGACGGCGGGGGAGGTCCACGCGCCCGGGTGCACCTCGAAGTGCAGGTGCGGACCGGTGGAGTACCCCTGGGAGCCGACGTCGGCGATGTGCTGTCCGGCGCGCACCCGATCACCTGTGGTGACGTGGTAGCCGTGGTCCCACATGTGCATGTACATGGTGTCGACCCTGGCGCCGGCGATGTTGTGTTCGATGACGAGGATGTTGTTCCACCCTTCCCGGTATCCGGCCCACAACACCACCCCGTCGGCGGCGGCGAGGATGGGAGTGCCGTCGGGGGCGGCGAAGTCGGTGCCGTAGTGCATCCGGTACAGGCCCGGCTTCTTCGGGTCCTCTCGCATCCCGAAAGGGCTGGTTTTGATGTAGCTGCCTTCCGGCATCGGCACCACGATCCGGGTCGTCGGCGCGATGTCCCCCGCGGCCGGCACGGACCCGCCGCCGGAGGTTCGGGGAACGGTGAGGGCGGTGAGGATCGTCTCGGCGACGGGCTCGTAGTTCGCATACCGGTCCGGGAACGCGCTGACTTCGACGGCTTGAGCGGCTTGCCCGCGGGTGAGCTGCTGCCATCCAGGGATGTCGAGCAATCCGCGCGGCGACGGATAGTTCGGTCCGTTCGGTCCCCCGAAGAACGCCTGCGCCTGATAGGTGGAGCTCATCAGCTCCGCGACACTGCCCCACCCGGATTGGGGGCGCATCTGGAAGATGCCCAGACTGTCATGGTCTGCACCGACCCCGTCGTTGGGGTAGCTGGCGGATTCCGGGTACGTGCTGTTGGCGAGCATCCGCAGCCGCGACTCGGTCAGCCCGGCCATCAGAGCGATCAGGATCCCGTCGCGTCCGACACCATCGATGTCCGCACCGATCTGGATGATCGTACGCGCATGGGTGAGCTGGGTTTTGTTCAGCGTGACCGTCTCTCCGCTCGTAGTGGTTGCCGTCAGTTCGTCGGGTACTTCGGCGATCACCACGAGAGAAGACGCGGCGCAGGAAGCTGCCTGCAGCACGGCGGGGTTGGCGATCAACGCAGGGGAGATCAGCACGACGGCGGGTCCGGCGAGGAGGACACCGGTCAGCAGCAAGGCGAGTTTATTCACGGTTCACTCCAAGGGCGTTCCGTTCGCGGACAGACGCAGTAAGTGGCAGCGATCACCATCGGACGGGCAGAGCACGAACACTGTGAACGCCACCTTGTGCACGCTTTCGGCCGTCTCACCTGCCCAGAATCCGCTGCGATGCAGGTCACCTCGGATGGTGATCGCGACCGTCCCGGGGGCGAGCTTGTCTCCAGCGGAGGCGACGATCTGCGGCCATGAATCCGGGATCACGGCCGTGTCGATCACAAGATGTTGCCGGGTCTGATATTCGAGGAGCCGACGCCACTGTTCGACGGTGGGGTAGTAGCCATTCAGGTCCGCAACCAGCCCGTTGCCTTCCTCCCCGTCCGGCGCGGCTTCGCCGGCGAGGGCGGCGAGATAATCGGAACGAGTGTGCCCCGTGGTGGTATCCCAGGCAAACAACGCATCCGCGATCTCCCGCGCGTAGCGGACGGGATCGGTGGACGGGGCGAGCGTCGCGGGCAAAGTGGGCACGGGGCGGGACGGGACGGGTGTGGTTCCCGCCGCAGGCGCATCTGGCGTTGTGGCGGGTGCGGGGCCCCGGATCAGCCCGTACACACCGACACCGACCAGGAGCACGGCGATCGTCAGCGTCCCGATGAGGATGATCAGGAAGCGGCGGCGTGCGGAGGTGTCCATGCCAGACAGGTGCCCCGACGGTTCCACCCGCAGCGTCCCCGGATGTTACGCGGCGGGGTGCTTGCGGTGCGCGGCAGCTTCCTCAAGGAACTGGACGGTGTGGTGGACCCAGTCGGTGAGCTGTTCCCACTGCTCGGCGGTGAGGGTAGCGGCGGCGTCGACGGGGTCGTAGTGCAACCACCAGTAGTCCAGTTCCGTGATCATCTCTGTCAGCGCACGGGGAGAGTATGTGCGGATCGTCGTCGGTGGTCGGCGTGTCTCGACGAGCGCGGTGCGTCGCTCTGTTATCGCTGCGGTCGCGCGTTGCAGGGCGGCCTTCGCGGCCTGACGGATCTGGGCGGGGCGGCCCTGGGCGGGTAGCGCTGCCAGTTCGGCGCGGGCGGCCGAACCGATCTCAGGGTCGACGTGCGTACCGGTGGCGAGAAGCTCGAGCTGTTCGGTGTCCTGTGCGATCTTGACTCGCAGGTAGTTGGGTTCGACGGGGCCGTGCGGGTCGATGTTCGCGAGGGCATCTTCCACGACCCGGCGGAGGTGTTCGGAGATGGTCGGGTCGTTCTGCAGGTTCAGCAGCTCCACGACACGGCCGAGCGTGTAATCGGAACGGTTCCCGGTGACGATCAGCGCGGCACGTTTGGAGGCCTGCGTGCGCTCACCGGCCAGTTCCGGGTCGACGGCGCTGGGCGGTGCACCAGATTCTGGTGCACCGGGCGATGCGCCGAAGCGGGTGGCGCGTTGTCTGATCGCGGCGTCCTCGGCGAAGATCCGGCGCAGCTGGTCGAAGAATCGTGCTTGTTCGATCCGTGTGTACGGTTTGCGGTTCTGGTTTTCTTGCTGTTCCGCCAGCAGCAGGTCCAGTTCGGTGGAGATGTCGGTCCGCACCCACACGTCCACGGTCTTGTATCCGAGGGCTCGGGCGGCCTGCAGGCGGCGCCCGCCGGAGATCACCGCGCCGGCAGGCGTGATGGTGATCGGTTGGATGAATCCGATCATGCGGATCGAGGCGATCAGGGCTCGGAGGTCGCCGGCGTCTTGGCGGATCCGGTGTCCGAGGAAGACGTCGGAGATCGGTCGTTTCGTCTCGAAGTAGTTCTCACCCATGCCGGCCCTTTTCGGTCGGAGCGGCGAGGGCGATCTCGACGATGAGTTCGTCGTCCTTCAGGAGCGTGTCGAGGGTGTCGTAGTGCAGGAGCCGTACTAGTACTCCCTTGTAGGTGGGGCGTCCGGGCCGGCTTTTCCCACCGAGGAGGACGCGGAGCAGTCCCGGCCATGAGTCATCGGGAAGGCCCAGCCGGGCCGGCATGTCGGTTTCTTTGCGGAGTACCTCTCGGGCATTGCTGATGCTTCCCGCGTCGCCGGTGCGGGAGAGGACATAGTCCACGGCGACGTCGGTGATGAGGTCCGGCCAGCCCAGCCCGATCAGGAGCTCGACGATGTCGGCGATCGCGTTGCGCAGGAGCAGCACGTCATCGCTGGCAGTGTCATCGTCGAGTTCGGCTGCGGGACCGGGGGAGGTGGGCTGGTCATACAGCCAGTGCCGATCTCCGGTGCGGGTCGGCGCTTCCACCATGGGTCCGCCTTTGCGGGCACGGGCGGGCGAGATCAGCAGGCGATCGCCGATCGCCTCGGACATGATGCTGCGTTGCACGACGCGGGTGACATACCCCCACGGGTCCCGGGCTTGAAGAACGTTGGCGGAGCGCATTGCGTCGAACGCGGCATAGCCGGCATCGGCCGGGTCACGGTTCCACTTGCGTGCCAGGCGCCGGTACTTTTCGATCGCGTAGCTCAGCAGCGCCGAGGCAGACTCGTCGTGCTGCCAGGCGCCGGGTCCGGCATCGTGGAGACGGTGCAGCAGGGCACGCAAACCCTCCGAAGTGAGAAACTCCGGCTCGTGGCATAGCTCCCGGTGATCGTGGTCGTTCATAGTCATCGTGCGGTGGCTTCCCTTCCCTGTCGAGAAGGTGCCCTTCGGCTTCCACCGATCGCGTAGACCAGCTCGTGGTCAGGACAGGTGGCGGGCTGGCCGCATCAGGGACCGCTCACAGGCGGGCCGCTTCCTGCTCAATGGGCTCGGGGCCGGTCCGGGTCAGCCGGGCGGTGATCATCCGCGCGGTGCGAGCGCTGTGGAGTCTGGCCTCGGAGATCGTCGCGCGCGTCTGCGTCCGCGCCCACATGTGCGCGCGGACGTTCCACTCAACGCCTCGTTCGCTCGCTCGAGCGCTGATCCTCGTGATCAGGTCCATCGGGCGCACCCATTCCACTCGACGCCGCGAATCCGGGGAGACATCCTCGCCCGCATCCGAGGTTCCGTCTGCGAGGGACGGGTCCGGGCGGGCACGTAGCAGCGATGCGGCGTCCGTATCATCGTGATCAGGTTCCGTATCGGACAGGGGAGCCGGTGCAGGGTCATCATGTGCTCTTCGATGATCACCAGGCGGCAGATCGTCCAGGGGTGTGGCGTCGGGGCTGGTCATGAATCCTCCTCGGCAGTGGGGTTCTCGGATTTCGGGGGTCCTGCGGGGGCAACGTCGCCGCGGGACGTGCCACCGTGGTTGGCGGTGTCCGCGGTGCTGGGGGCGGGGCTGCCGGGGATGGCGAGCCAGCGTCCTACCGTGGAGGGGTGCACGTTCAGACGGGCAGCGATCGCTCTATTGGACAGTCCCTGACGCGACAACGACACGGCATCGTTTCTTGCATCCGAGCTCGACGCGATCGGCGTCGTGAGCGGAGCAGTACGTGACTGTCCGGTAGGGCGCGTCTGGCCGAGCCTCTGCTGCTGTGTTGGCAGGACGGGGGAATGTTGCAGGGGGGAGACCGCCGCCGTTGTCGCGGCGGGCGGTTTTGACATATCGGGGCGGGGTGAGTTCGTGTGCACCGTGGCTGAGAGGGGTGGGGGTATCGCGTCGTGACTGGTTGCCGTCTTTCGCGCAGCGCCGCTGATGCGCCGCCCGAGTTGCACGGTGAGATGGGTGGCAGCCAGCAGAACCAGAGGTGGGACGGCTGCGACGGATGCGGCCAACTGTGGTGGCAGATCCGAGTTGGTTGCGACGAGCGCGTGCATGCAGTTGGCCGTCACCGATACCGCCGCGCAGGCGATCAGCAGCGTCCATGGGTACACGGTGGAGCGGGTCCCATGGCGGGCGAGGGCGACGATCGCGACCGTGGCGACGACGATCATGCCATCGACGATCACCGGCCACATCCACGCCTGCATGGGGTCGATCCCGGCACGCCTTGCCAGGTCGGTCAGCGTTGTCGCTGACAGCCAGAACGCGCACACATCGATCAGTACTGTCCCGGCGCGGGCGACCACCACCGCCCACATCCCGGTGGCGGCTGTTCGCAAGGGTGTGTCGGTCACAGCCGCAACCGACTCTGCTGCGCGGGCGCCCCCGACGTTGGCGGTGCCGATGCCGGCCGGGCAGGACGGACAGATCGTTGCGCGGACTGAATGGTGCGCACCGCCTCGATCTCGTTCAGACCTGCCCGTACTGCCCCCTGAGCGAGGATCTCCCATGACTGCTCAGTGATGGGCCCGGATTCGGTCAGCCGGCACGCGGCCCAGAACAACGACCGGTTTCGGTTTCCCTCCGGCCTGCCCGCCACCCAATCCGCAAGCCGTCCCGCATCCCACCGGGTGCCTGCGCTGCGGGTAGAGGCTGCCGCTGCGGAGGTGGCGGTCAGTCGTTCGGTCGGGGCGGGCCGCAGTAGCTGCTCGAGCCGCCACCCCTCGACCGGTGCGGGGGAGCGCCCGCGGGCGACGACCGTGTACGGAGCGATGGCGCCGCTGCGGGTGCGTACCCGTGAGGGGGGTGCGAGCACATAGCTGCCGTCGGCGAGGAAATCGACATGTGCGGTCGGGACCGCCCAGCTGCGCTGCTTCGGAGACGGGTTCGCGGGGAACACCAGGTGCAGACCGCCCGAAGGGGACCGTACGATCCGCGACCAGGTGTCGATCAGGCCCGCCTTTTCGGCGGCCACGAGCGCGTCGAATCCGTCACCGCCGGGGTGCACGTCGATGTCGAAGATATCGATGCTACTGCGGGCAGAACCTGTCACCAGGCCGATGTTCGCCTCCGGCTGCCACCGCCACCACCGGGCCAGTTGGGAAGGATCCCTGCTGGCATCTTTGAACCCTTGCCGGGTCAACGGCGCTTTCCCCAACGGCACGCACGGGAACACGGGAACACCCGCCGCCGCATATTCCAGCGCGGCTCTCAGCAGCGGCGTCCGATCACCCCCAGGGGCAGGCGAGTTCATCGTCTCTCACCTCAGCCGGCTCAGCCCGACGCCAGGGTTGATGCGACGCGGGTCTGTGCCATCATGGATGCCATGCCCGGTCTCTGTCCTCCCGCAGCGGATCTTGCAGCGGGCTTGAGGACGCTCGCGGTGAAGCGGTGAATCAGTCATCGTCGATGTATCTCCCTGCCGGTGCACACAGCCTTGTGCGTGCTGCCTCCTGTGGAGGTGCACCGGTCCCCCCAACCCCACCGGAGCGGTGACCGGTCGACGCTCGGTCACCGCTCCGAGCAGGAGCTCGGACTCTCACCCCTACCAGTCAGGGGCGCTGCGGTTCAACGCCCGGAGGCGGAATCGGCGTCTCATCGGGACGAATGATCGAGTCATCATTATCGCGGGTGGGCCCGTGACGGTATCGGTGAGGGGTCTCGCCGAAGTGGCTGCGGAACGCGGCGATCGCATGACTGCTTGACGACCAGCCCACCATCCGAGCCGCCTGCGTCACGGTCAGTGTTGTCGTTTGGACGAGCACGACGAACTCATCAAGCCGTCGCTGGGAGAGGAATTGCCGCGGTGGGATGCCAATTTCTGCGGTGAACACTCGGGAGAAGTACCCCGACGACAGGGATGCCTGTTTCGCGAGCGATTCCAGGGACCATTCGTTCGCCGGTTGCGCGGCGATGAACTCCAACGCCCGTCGCACACCTGAGTGTTTCACGTCAGGAAAAATCAGGTCCGCGGCGGCCCGGACCTGCGGAGCGAACTGCGGATCCGGATGGTCGCTACGAATCAGAGGATCGAGGGTCTCCGTCAGCTGAGCGAAGATCGTCAGCAACCTCGGGATGAGATCCGTGCCGTCGGGGTCGTGCTGGGCCTGCAACTCGAGCGCGGCATGCAACAGCCGGCGTAGCCGGCGGGATTGAGCCGAGGTGGGATGAAGGACCATCACCGGGTGGCGGGACGTGGAGCCGATAGCCCGGATGCGTGCGCGGCCCGCGGCTGATCGCGGCGCGTACCGCCATGACATCATGTCCAGCACGAGCGCCTCATCCACGATCATCATGGAAATCTGCTGAGGGCGCACAGGAGTGTATCGAAACTCCGCCCCCGGTTCGAATATGACCACGTCCCCCGCGCGCGTCTCATGCTGACCATGACGATCGGTCAGGATCCCCTGCCCCCGTTCCACCAATACCACGGTGAACATGGGGTCGAGCTTGCGTGTGTGCGCCGAGACGTGAAGCTCTGTCAGAAAGCGGAGGGGCACCGCGACCGCGGCCGCTGACGCCGATTCACGACAGGGCGGGTACCTGAGGCGCGGTACCCCTTCAGCCGAATCGGCTGCCTGGTAATCGGAGAGAACATCACCAGCCCAGCCTATCGACCAGGTCTTGCCCCGGCTCTGGGAACGACAGTTGGCCTGAACACCGTTCGGCAGCGACCGCACCTCCTGTGTACATCGGTGTGAGTGTTCGCGGCCGGGAGCACCTTGTCAAGGCACACGAAAACTCCTCCTAGTGAGCGCTGCCCTGGCGTGGCGGTTGATCGAGGACTTTTCGTTCTTCGGCCTTGACAAGCCACTCCCGCCCGCGAGGGCGGAAAAGCAAGAAGGAGCCGCCCGACAGGTCTCACCGACCCGGCCCGGACGGCCCCACGCACACACCGAGGAGAACCGCACCATGACCACCATCGATTTCGCCCGCCCCGTCGCCTCCGCCGACGGACGCACCCTCTCCAGCACGACAACCGTCGTCACGCGTCCCGACGGCACCCGGATAGAACTGAACATCTCCACCAGCCACTGGAAGGGACACGGATACCGTGCATCCGCCACCCGCCAGCACGCCGATGGGATCAGTCGCCGCATGGCGCTCACGTTCGGAGAAGACAGCGACAACCGCCCCCTGCCCGCGATCGAGGGCACCCCGGCACCCACCGCACGATTCAGCCGCACCGTGCTCGCCCGACTTCACCAGCAGGTGATCGCCGACATCACCCACGAAGGCGAGGAATGGACCGGCTGGGCGAAGAACTGCACCGCCGCCCGCGACTGAGCCCGAACGGGCAGGACGGCCCACCCCCGTCCTGCCCGCCTCCCCCGGACCTACCCCCTTCTTTCGAAAGCGAGACACACCATGACCATAACCAGCAATATCCTGCACACCCTCAACAGCAAGCACAGCCCCGACGCCGACCGTTACGCACGCATCGTCCTCTCCGTCGCGGCGGAGCCCGGCGACACCACTCTGGGACGGCTCATCGCCGTCCACGGTGCACCCGGCGCGCTCCGCCTGCTGGCCGACGACACCACGACCGCGACCGGAGTGAACACCGAGGAACTCAACCAGCTACGCCGCCGCACCCCCGTCACCCTCACCTCGACGATGGTCGCCGGGGTGCTCCGCACCCTCGAGAACCTCAACATCAACGTCCTCACCCCGTCCGACGCGGAATGGCCACACGGGTTGGCCGACCTCGGCGCGCGGGCACCCTTCGTCCTGTTCACCCGCGGAAACCAGAAACTCCTGGCATCGCCCTCGGTCGTGGCGATCATCGGAGCCCGAGCCGCCACCACCTACGGGACACACGTGGCCGCGGAACTCACCGCCGACCTCGTCAAAGACGGCCAGGTCATCCTCGCCAGCGGCAGCTACGGGATCGACGCCGAAGCACACCGGGCCGCATTGGCAGCGGGAGGCGCAACCATCGCGGTCCTCGCAGGCGGCCTGGACCGGCCCTACCCGGTCGGGCACGCCGGACTGTTCGACCGGATCATCCAGCACAACGGGGTCATCCTCACCGAGACGCCCCCGACGCTCCCCCCGACGCGCTGGCGGTTCCTGCGCCGCACCCACCTGATCGCCGCGCTCGCCGACCGGATTGTGATCGTGGAAGCCGGGGCACGTTCCGGATCCCTCCACGTCGCCGCGCACGCGACCTCGTTGCGCCGACCGGTCGGCGCAGTGCCCGGGCCGATCACATCCGCGGCGTCCACCGGATGCCACGAACTGCTGCGCAGTGGGAGAGCCGTGCCGGTCACCAACGCCCACGACGTACACGCCCTCCAGCCCGCACGGGCGTTGTCGTCTCCGGGGAGCGGGGACTTCCCGAGCCTGGACAGCGTCGATGTGCTGATCGCAGACTGGGACGACGACCCCGCCCTCACCGCCGAGCATCTGGGCATCCTGCGGGAGCTCCCCGAGCGTGAGGTGCAGGACATCCTCACCGGCAACGCCCGCTCTGTCGAGCGCGAGTTCCTGGCCCTCCTCGACGGCGTCCGCGCCGCGACCACCCGGCAACTCCTCTACCGCCACGGCATCGACCTCGACGCGTAGCCCACGCCGGGGGTGGACGTCTCGCGACGGGCCGTCCACCCCCGGAAATCGGGCGCGAGGAGCCGCACCGACCCGGTGGTGCCGCGCATCGGAGGTCGCTTCGCGACCCCTGTGTTCTCGGACGCCGGCACAGCCGGCGTCATACCGGATGGAGTGTCCGGGGCCGTGAGCACCTTGTCAAGGCACACGAAAATTCTCCGCCCCGCGATCGGGCAGGCGGGGCCGTTGATCGAAGATTTTTCGTTCTCCGGCCTTGACAAGCCACTCCCGCCCCCAGCGATCGAGAGGCATTGAAGGGGACCAGGAAGGAGCAACCGATGACCACCCACGTCACCGTCTACACCCTGCCGGACTGCGGCAACTGCGAACGCACCCACCAGTTCCTCACCCGCTCCGGCATCCCGCACACCACCGCGCCGATCCAGGACACCGGCCCTGTCCGTGACCTCATCGCCCGGCTCGGCCACCGACAGGCCCCCGTCGTTACCGTCACCGGCGCGGACGGGGAACTGATCGAGCACTGGTCAGGGCTGCGCCCCGACCTGATCCTCGCCCTCGCATCCACCACCCGCACGAACTGACCGAAGGACACCCGCATGGCTTTCCTCATCACCCGAGACTTCATCACCCGCAAGCACGAAGAAGGCTACGGCGTCGGCGTACAAGGCCCCCGTACCGCCCGCCCCGCGACCCTCGCCCGCCTCGACGCGGGAGAGGGGGAGCCGTTCCGGATGCTCGACGACGACCAGATCGTGTACTACCACGGCCTCTTCATCGACGATTCGGACGCCGAGGACTACCGCGGCGAAGCGGAGTTCCAGCCCCTCGACTGCTACGGCACCCCCAACGCCGGAGCCGTGACCATCCAGTATCGCGACCACACCGGCACCTGGCAGACCCTCTAACCCCTCACCCATCTGAACGAAGGAGAACATCATGCGACTCACCCTCGACCACGGCGGGCGTCCCCTCGACCTCGACCTGGGCGCACCCAGCAGCAAGGAAGGGGTCGGATTCTTCGACGACGCTGACCTCGCCGCATACGGCGGCAACATCTACCTCCACATCGACGGCGTCGAATACGGACAGCTTTTCTTCTACACCGTCGACGGGAAGCCCCGCCTCGAGCTCGGCCAGTTCATCCCCGCCGCCCAGCAGTGGGAACCCGTCAACCCGCTCATCACCTCCGTGCCCGACCTGTTCGCCGCCGACGAAGCCGCACAGGACGAGGCCGAACAAGACAAGGAGAACTGACCATGCGGATCACCATCAGCGGCTACCCGCTCCCTGACCCCCTCACCCTGGACGCCGAACCCGACGATTACATCTTCGACGAGGGATGGCTCCTCACCCACGACGAAACCCAGCGCCTCATCGAAGCCTGGTGCGACGCGCCCACCGCTCCCGCCCCGAACGGAGAAGACGACGTACGCCGCATCTGGAGTTACAGCGAGCTGGGCCTGTTCGTCACCGTCCTCTACCTCGACGGAGAACTGGGCATCGATCACTGGGAATCCGCGATCGGCAGCGAAGGCACCGACCTGTACTCCACAACCATGATGCCGTTCGACTTCGACATCAGCGCCGACAACACCGACGAGCCAGAAGGGCGCGACCTGTGAACGCCCGCTACCTACCCGACCAGTTCGCCGATTCCGGCTGGCCGTCAGGAACGTCCGCGAAGAAGGCACGATTCGTCAACGCGCTCATCCGATTCATCGACGCCGGCTACCCCGAATCGCAGTTCACCGCGGCTCTCTACGACGGGCTCCACAACCACGGCTACTTCGGGTTCATCGCCCACTACAACCGACACGGGTTCTACGACGAGAAGTTCTCGACCCCCGCCCGACAGGAAGAGTTCCTCAGCGAGCTTCGCTGGGCATGCCAGCGCGACTACGACAGCGACCGCACCGACCTGTGGGCCGACGTGAAGACCGTCCTCACCGACCACTTCGACCAAGCCCCACCCGCCCTGTTCACCCTCACCCCCACGGAGCATCAGCCATGACCAGCACCATCGCCGACATCGCCCGCCGGATCACCGACACCGTCGACCTGTCCGACCGCACCAACCCCGCCACCGGCGCGCACGAGCCGGTCATCGAGGACATCGACCAGCTCGCCGCGTTCATCGCCGACGGCATCCGCGCCTACATCCAGCACGGACAGATCACCACCGGCGAGGGCTACACGTACACGCCCGTGATCACCGAACACGGCCTCGGGTACGTCATCACCGCACCATCCGGGCACCACGAGACCGTCACGCTCGTGCCCTCCACCGCCACCGACGAAGGCGAAGGCACCGGCAACATCTTCCTCTACCGCTCCGACGCCCCCGCCTACGACCCCCTCGGCGACGCTCTCACCCATGTCGCCTTCACCGACCCCGGAGCGGAGCATGCGGGCGTGTGAGATCGGGTACGCGCACATCGGGTCGGGCATCAGCTGGCTGTTTCCCGACCCGGAAGCCCTGTTCCCCGCAGAGACCCCCATCGGCACCCTCGAATGGCTCTGCTACGGGCCCGGCGAAGTGCTCCTATCCGTCACCTTCCGGACCCTTCTGGGCGATAACGACACTGCACCGGCGTACCTCACCGAACGCCTCGACGGGAGCCGCTACCTCACCGACACCGCCGAGTACCCGCTACATCCCGACACCACCGTGAACATCCATCCCGAACAGGAGCACCCGCAATGAGCCGCCCCACCTCGAACGGACAACTCGCCTTCGACCTGGACGAGATGATCCACGAACTCGACGTACAGAACGCCGCCGCCTGGGACGGCGCGCCCCTGCACTTCACCACCGCTTACCACTCGCCCGACGACCTGGAGGCCGCATTCGAGCGGTGGGTGTTCGAGCACGGCAACTTCGGATGCCTGCAACGCTCCCACATGTGGCACCCCGGCATCACCACCGCGCACGCGAACACCGCCACCGCAGGCCACGAACTGCGCATCTTCGACGTCGACCTCCGCTGCGACCACTATCGCGAGAACTGCGCCTGCGTCGGCGGGAGCCTCACCCGCGGCATCTGCCACCCCTGCACCTGGCACCACGACGGCACCGAGACAGGCGTCGTCGAAGCCTGGCACGACCACGCCTGGCCGGGCTGGCGCACTCTGCCGGTCATCCCCGCGAAGATCGCGAAGACCGACGACCAGAACCGGCCCTCCAAGAAGTACCGGGCCTGGATCGAAGAACACTACCCGGCCGAGTGGCAACTCCCCGGTGCACCCGTCATCACCGAGCGTTCGCGCTATGGCACCCGCCACGTCCCCGGCCGCAGCCCCTGGAACGGCTTCGACCTCTCCCACACCGCCACCCACCCCACCGGCGCGTAACCCCACCCGAACACGAAGGAGAACCTGCAATGGACACCACCGACCACTACAAGGCGAACATCGCCCTCGTCGACGAGCGCACCAGACAGGTCGCCGCCCTTCTCCCCTTCCCCGTCGAACTCGACGCCGACATGGGCGGCACCTGGGCGCTGCACATCGACCTCGGACGCAGAGGAGGCACAGATGACCCGCCCGACACGGCAGGCGTTGACCCGGACCCGGACAACGGGAACCTCGAATGGTGGTTCGACGTCGACGGCGGCTGCGAAAACGTCATATCCGAGCACACCATCCACTCCGACCCCGCCGCCGCATGGATCACCGAACAGGCCCGCCGCTTCAACTCACCCGCCGCCCGATAGCCCCTGACCATCCGCAACCGGCCACGAAGGGACACCCCTGCCATGCCCATGGACACCACCGTCACCATCGACCACATCCCCGAGACCGCAGCCGAGACTACTCGCGCCCGCGAGATCCTCACTCGCCTCGCCGAAGCGTTCGAGATCCCCGACGCAGAGGTCCGCGTCTGGGCGGAAGCGGACGGTCAGAACGGGGAGATCCGGCTCGCCGCCTACGCCCACACATACCAGATCGACGGCATCCACCCCCTCGCCCGCATCCTGTCGCGACTGTTCGCCCCGCACAAGGTGCGCGTAGAGGAAGAAGGCGAGCACGACGACTACTGGGGCCGGGCGAGCACCTACCAACAGGGGCGTCTGACCTGCGCGGGCACCAAACAGTGGGTCGAACACCCCGTCACCGAGTAGAACCACGAGCACGCATCCAATGGAGCATCAGCCATGACGCACACGCCACGCATCGCCGCAACACTCATGGCCCTCGTCTTGACGCTCATTGGCTGCACGCCCGCGCCCGAACCGGCACCGCTGCGCGTCATGATCGGGACCGACCTCACCCTGACGGTCGAGCACGCCCGCACCATGGAGGAGCAGCGCACCGGCCTCGGAGGACGCGACAGTCTCCCCGCAGGCGCCGGGATGCTGTTCACTTTCGACCCGGCAGGCCCCCGACGTGTCTGGATGGCGGGGATGCGGTTCCCCATCGACATCGCCTGGATCCGCGACGGCCGCATCATCGCCACCGACACGCTCCCTGCGTGCACCCTCCCCGATACGAACGACTGTCCCAGGTGGGACTCACCCGGTGACGTCGATGCGCTCCTGGAGACCGGAGTGGGCGTGCTCGATCTCATCACCACGGGTGCCACGATCACCACGGCACCGGCGGGGGAGTGACGCGCCCGCACGCCGGGCACCTTCCTGGTGTCAGTAACGAGCGATAGAATAGGAACCACGAGGAGCCCACCATGACAGCTACGACGCGCACACCGCTCACCGCGACACAGCGGCACGAGCTGGAGAACATCCGCGCCTCCTGGGCTGTCGAAGGCCAGCACGTCACCGACGCCGAGATGGCCGTCCTCGAACGCGTCGCCCGCGGCGAGATCGACGCCCGCATCGCGTTCGCGCTCATGCAGCAGGACACCGCCACCACGCGCTGAGCACGTCTGCCCGCTGTGACCATGTTCCAGAACTGGGGCGACTACTGGTGGCCCGACCAGTACGAAGAGTGCCTCCGCAACATCCTGCACCAGACCGTTACCGACGGCCGGGAGATCCACGACCCCGACGAGCTCGCTCGCCTCGAACGACAACTCACCACGATCCGCGCCGCCGAACTCATCGCCCATCCCGAGCACGTCGCCCGCACCTTCGACGCGGACCACTACCACGCTCTGCATCGCTGGCTTTTCCGCGATGTGTACGAATGGTCCGGATCCCCAAGGGTCGTCACGACTCTGAAAGGCGACAGCCAGTTCGCTGACCCCGAAGACATCGACCGGCTCCTCGACATTGTGCTGAACAATCTCGGCGACCCCGCCCGCTTCCGCACCCAGCCGCGCGCCGAGTTCCTCGAGACCCTCACGTCGACCTTCACCGGGTTGCTGATGATACATCCGCACCTCGAGGGCAACGGACGCACCAGCCGCCTGTTCATGCAACAAGTCGCCGAGCACGCCGGATATCGCATCGACTGGACCCAGGTTCCCGCAACGCAACTCGTTGACGCCACCATCGACGCATTCCGTCTCGACCCTGACGCGCTGCAACGCATCCTGCACGACATCACCCACCCGTTGCAGGACAGCGACCGTGCAGCGCTCTTCCGGCAACGCATGCGCACCGTCCCGCAACCCGGCACCCCGCGCACGCAACCCGTCAGCCCGCAACCCCCCGAGCACGCTGCCGAGCAACGCGCCACCCCGACGCGCCGCCCCTACGACCAGGGCAACACCACCGAGCACGGCCCCGCACTCTGACCCGCGCACGCCACCGCCGGGGCTGCCCCGAGCGCGGCGCAGGCGGGCGACCTCACGGGAGACGACGCCCACGATCGTAGCTGCCGCCCGACCGGGCGAGAATCATGCCCAAGTCCTCGAGCACCGCCCCGAGCCTGTCACTCACCGTGGAGCATTACCCTCAGACGGCACCGGAGCAGCCTCCAACAGGCCCCGCAGGTCACCCGGCCGCCGCACCGATCCAGACGGCCCGATCCGAGTCCCACCAGAGGTCCGATTCCACCGCCGGCAGAGCCGATCCTGGTCTCCCACACTTCTTGCATCGAGGAGTCTAAACCTCATACGAGGTTTAGACTTGTGTTTATGAGTTCGACTGTATCGGATGAGCGGGGCGGCGAGAAGCACGGGAAGCGGATCGCGCACACCGCGGCCAGATACGGCGTGACGGTCGCGACCTTACGTCTGTACGAACAGCAGGGCATCCTCCCGCCCGCACGCCGGACGAGCGGCGGCCACCGCCGCTACGACAAGGCCGACCTGGACTGGGTTGATACCGTCATGCTGCTGCGCGCTACCGGCATGTCCACCGCACAGATGATCCATGTTGGCGAACTCGCTCGCGGGGATCGCCGCGACGAAGCGGATGCACTGATCGCCGTGCACGCGGAGGACGTGCTGCAACAGGCAGCGCAGCTACGGCGCAACGCTCGTGCACTGCTGCGGCGAGGCCCAGCGACGTCGCACCCCGGGACCGCGGCGACGTAGCAACCGCCGACTCACGGCTGCAGCATGCAGATGCGACGAGGTTACGGTCGCACGAACAAGTCCGCTGCCGTGCCGTGCTGCAACTCCAGCACGACCCCGACGTCTGCCCGATGCAGCAACACCGACGGACCGTGTAGCGAGAACACCACCCGTGCACCCGGCATCGCACCGGCGTCCTTGAGCTGCTCGAGAAGCGAAGGGAACGCCTGCACGGTCTCGCCGATCCACTCGATACGCGCCTCGCATTCAGAACCGAAATCGTGCAGGAAGCGCACTAGGTTCGAGACCTCTGGACTGTCGGCAAGGGGGTCCCACTCATCTGGGTCCACAGGAGGAATCGGGTTCCCGTATGGGGTACGCGATGGGTGGCCCATCAGGGCATCGAGACGGTTGGTGACGTCGTCGCTCATCACGTGCTCCCACCGGCATGCCTCGTCGTGTAAAAGCGTCCAGTCCAACCCGACCACGCGCTCGAGGAAGCACTCGGCGAGCCGGTGTTTCCTCATCACTGTCGCAGCGGTCTGGAATCCGCGAGGCGTGAACTCGAGCTTCTTGCTCTCCTCGGAGAAGGAAACGAGACCAGCCCGTTCCATTCGAAGCACTGTCTTGGTCACCGTCGGACCGGACTGTTGCAAGCGCTCCGCGATGCGCGCTCGACGCTTGGGCACATCGGCCTCCTGCATCTCAAGGATCGCTTTGAGATACATTTCGGTCGGGTTGATCAGATCAGACATTGATTCCTTGCGCACGGAAATAATCTCGCGCGCCCTTGCGCGAGGAAGATATTACGTCAGGTTACAACGCTGAGAATAGCCGAGGTCCCCGCGCAAACTCCTTGACACCATACCCCGGGAAGCGATAGGCATATTCGTTGGCGTGGGCGGCGGAGCCGGACCCGCATCGACGATCGGGTTGCTCGTCTCAACGGCCGGGGGTGCTCTCCCACGCGGCCCACAGGCGCGCGTAGACACCACCCGCTGCCACGAGGGCGGAGTGCGTTCCATCCTCGATGATCCGGCCATGATCCATGACGAGGATTCTGTCGCAGGACGCCGCCTGGGACAGGCGGTGCGCGATGACGAGTCCGGTGCGTCCGCGGAGTGCGGCATCGGCGGCGTGGTCGAGCATCTCGGCGTGCGTGGAGCCGGCTTCGGCGGTGGCCTCGTCGAAGATCGCTAGCTCGGGGTCGACGAGCATCACGCGGGCGAGTGCGAGCTGCTGCGCTTGCGCTGCAGTGAGCAAATGCCCCGTCGTCCCGACGACCGTGTCCAAGCCGTGTTGCATCGCCTCGACCATGCTCGCCATGCCGGTGGCGTCGAGCGCGGCGTGTGTCTCTTCATCGGTGACCTGGGGAGCCCCCAGGGTGAGGTTTTCGCGCAGCGTTCCGGCGAACACGTGCACTTCCTGCGTGATGAGCGCGGTGCGGTGGGGCCTGGTCACGCTTCCCGCGTCCGGTTCGTGGATGCCGGCGATGACGCTGGCCAGGGTGGTCTTTCCGGCGCCGGACGCGCCGACCACCGCGACACGTTCGCCGGTCAGGATTGTGAGCTCGATCCCGTCGAGCGCGAGACGGCCCCCCTCGTATCTGAACGCGACCCCGTCGAGGAGGACCGAAGGCGATGTCGAGCCGAGCGGGTCGGCAGCGCCTTCGACATCGGCACCCCCCGTCACTGCCGTTGTGTTCTCGACCGTTCCGTGAACCGTAACTCCCGGTGATGTCGGAGCGGGGATGGCGATGACGCCGATCATACGATTCAGGGAGGCGAGCACGGACTGGAGGACGTCGACGACGAACAGGAGCTGATTGATTGGGCCGAACAGGCGCAGGAACAGCAGCATCGCCGTGGTGGCGGCGCCGACCGTGGACTGTCCGTTGCCGATGAGCACGAAGCCGGTCAGCAGGATCGCCGCCATGCCGAGATACTCGGCGACGTTGAGCCGGCCGAAGAACATGTTCTGCACGGTCTGGGCGCGCAGTGTGTGGGTCACGACCCTCCAGGACGCCTGGAGCACCCGCCGGTGGCGGTGTTCGCTCAAACCGAAGCCGAGCACGGTGGCGTAGCCGCGCTGAGACTCCAGGAGCTGTTGTGCTCTGACGCTCATGGCGGCGCGCTCAGCGCGGTAGATGCGCGGTGCGGTGCGCAGGTACCAGCGCACGGTGACGATGTAGACGGGCAGCACGACGAGGAGCGCGAGGCCGTACCACCAGTCCAGGATGGTCATGCCGACCAACGTGACCGCAACGGTGAACCCGGTCGTGGTGAACACCGGGATGACCTGAGGTGCGGCATCGGCGATCTGGGCGACGTCGTCGCTGGAGCGGGATACGAGGTCTCCCGTCCCGGCGCGCTCCACGACGCTTTGCGGGAGCGTCATCGCCCGCTCGACGAGCAGTTCGCGCAGCTCGGCGAGCATGGCATGGTAGCTGTAGCCGGCGAGGACGATGGTGGCCGCGGTCCCCGCCGCGCCGGCGAGCGCGGCGGCAATCATCACGACAGTCGCCCACGCGAGGGTGCTCAGCCCGGCTGTGCCGTCCTGCACGCGGTCTACGAAGTCGCCGATCACCGCAGGCGTCACGAGTCCGACGGCAGCGCTTGCAACGCCCAGAACCGCGACGGCGAGGAGTTTCAAGCGGTGGCCACGGCTGATGCGCCACACTTCCCGCCAGGTGCGCGCACCGCCGGCGATGGGGAGCGCACTGCCGGTGGTGCCTGCCGGGTTGGTCATTGCCCGGACCCTTCGTCTGAGCCGCGCATGTCGACGACGCGATCGCAGACGCTCAAGAGGGCGGGGGAGGAGGCGATGAGGATCGTGGATCGGCCTCGGCGCGTCTCCCGGAGTCGGGACGCGATGACCGCCTCGGTGACGGAGTCCACCGCTGTGGTGGGGTCGTGCAGCACCAGCACCGGTGCGTCAGTCGCCAGCGCTCGTGCGAGCGCGAGCCGCTGACGCTGACCGCCGGAGAATCGGTTGCCCATCTCGCCCACCTGTTCCTGCGTACCACCGGCCTCGACGATGAAGTCGTCGCACGCGGCCGCCCGCATCGCCGCGTAGCGCGCCGCTGACGGCGCGCCCGTCATGTCGAAATTGTCGGCGATCGTGCCGCTGAACAGGGCCGCGTGGTGGGGTGACACCACGACGCGGGAACGATACGTCTCCGGATCTAGTCCCGCGCTCAGGAGACCATCGACGTACACCTGCACATCGCCGGGTGCGCGGGGGTCCAGCAGGGCGCCGGTGATGTCTGCGGCGGTACGGTCATCCGCCCTCAGCCCGATCAATTCGCCGGGCTCGACCTGTACGGGACGGTGCGAGGAGGCGGAGAGCTCTACGGCGGGGACCGTCGCAGGTATCCGTTTCGTTGGTTCCTGCTGGGGGACGCCGGCGGTCGCGTCCTTGAGCATGTCCAGGATGCGGCTGCTGGATGCGATCGCGCCGGCCCACGCGGGTACTGCGTTCGTGGTGAGCATTCGCATCGGCGGCAGCAGCGCCTGGGCGAGCCCGACGGCGGCGATGAGCCCGCCCACGCTGAGCTGTCCGGTGATGGCGAACCATCCCGCGAAAACCGCGACTCCCGCGACGAACACTCCGCTGACGGTGTTACTGCCCGCGATGAACCTGCCTAGAAGCCGCATGTTGCGTCGGACTCCGGCGAGGGTCTTCTGGCTGGCATCCCGGTACCGGCGAGTGGCCTCGGCCTCGGCACGCACGCCCTTGATCACCCGGTATCCGGTCACCAGATCGGTCGCGCGCCCGACCGTCTCGGCCAGGAGCGTCTGATACACGCGGGTATCGCGTGCGAGCCGGCCGCTGAGGATGACCATCAGCCACACGGCGACCGGTGCGCCGACCAGGACCGCAACACCGAGCGGCCAGTGAATGAGCAACAGCGACACGGCGATGAACACGATCCCGGCCAGCTGCCCGACCGGATACACCGTCAGCCTCACCGCGGCAACGCGGGTGACATCGTTGGTCATCGTAGATACCACGCTGCCATCGGGCTGGCTCGCCTGGCCTCCCCGCGGATGCAGCGCTGCGCGGGACAGGGTCGCGCGCAGCGCGTGCTGCACGTGTTCCGTGGCACGGGCGACAAGCTGAGCGGAGAACCGGTAAGTGAGTGACAACATCAGGAAGTTCAGCCCCAACACGACCAACCAGAGGGCGAGCTGTGCTGAGTCGCTGGTGTCGAGTGCTCGGTCGATCGCGACACCCATGATCATCGGCACTAGGGCCTCACCCACTTGCCAGAGGACCGCCAGCACGGACGCCGGGAGAGACAGCCGTCTCACCGAGAGGATGACACGCAGGAGAAATGTCCGCGGCGTGATACTCGGCGTGATCTCGAACGGCCCCATCCGGGGGGGAGCCGGTGGCGCCTGCCATAGAACCGGCAGCCAGCGCGTCAGTACGCCCCGACCCAGGTCGGCCGGATCGCCGCCGAATGGTGGCCTCATGCCGCGCTCTGCCGCCGATCTCGACCGAGCGGAACGACCGATGGGGTTCCGGATACCGGATCCGGCACGACGAGGCAGCGCAGTCCGAAGACCTCTTCCACGAGCTCGGCGGTCACGATCTCTGACGGCGCGCCCTCGGCGACGATGGCACCGTCCTTCATAGCGATCAGGTGCGTGCCGTAGCGGGCGGCGTGGTTCAGATCGTGCAACACGGCAACCAAAGTCCGACCATCACGGTTCAGGTCCGTGAACAGCTCCATCAGCTCGATCTGGTAGCTGATGTCCAGGAACGTGGTGGGCTCGTCCAACAGCAGGATGTCGGTCTGCTGCGCCAGCGCCATCGCCACCCATACCCGCTGCCGTTGGCCGCCCGACAGTTCATCGACGAGCCGCCCCGACAACTCGGTCACGGCGGTGGCGTTCATGGCCATCAGCACTGCTTCCTCATCGGCTTCGGTCCATTGCCGGATCAGCTTCTGATACGGGTACCGGCCTCGTGCAACCAGGTCGGCGACGCCGATGCCGTCCGGGGCGATCGAGGTCTGCGGCAGCAGCCCCAGCCGCCGGGCGACTTCCTTCGCCTTGTAGCTGTGGATATCCGCGCCGTCGAGGACGACCTCGCCTGCGCTGGGCTTGAGCAGCCGTGACAGACCACGCAAAAGGGTCGACTTCCCGCACGCGTTCGGGCCGACGATCACGGTGAACGACTCGTCCGGAATGGACACGCTCAGCTCTTGCGAGATCAGCCGCTTGTCATAGCCGATCGACGCCGACTCAACTTGCAGCCGCGCAGCACGCCCTGCCATGGATTCGCCTTGGGTGTCAGTAGCGGGTTGGAGAGCGCGAGGCGCGGGCTTGAGGTCGGGGGAGGCCGGGAGAGTCGTCGTGTCCATCAGGTTTCCAGTCCTTTGATCGCACGCCAATGAGAGTGGGCGTACTGCGACAGGTCGTCGCGCTGCCAACACATCATCGGGTAGGAGGGGCCATGCGGGGTGAGCGAAGGGTCCCGATGGGTAAGCTTAGCCAAGCCTTACCACATTCCGCGACCCTGATCCTCACGACAGTGCGCTCCACCTCCGCAGTCGACATTCGGATCATTCTGCAAAAGTTCCTTAGCCTTACCTAAGCTCGACTGGTACTGTCGGTGAAGTGAGCGCTGGAAGATCCCACGGGGCAGACGACGAGGGAGCACGAATGTCGACGATCGAGACGCCGAAACGCGCGGCCGTTGCTGACCCCCTCGTGCCACGGTCCACATCAGACAAGGTCGACATTCTCGGCATCGGATTCGGACCGGCAAATCTCAGCCTCGCGATCACCATCGAAGAACACAACGCCACTGTTCCAGCCGCCGAGCGGGTGAGCGCCCACTTCATCGAGGCGCAACCGCAGTTCGGCTGGCATGACGGGATGCTGCTACCAGGCGCGACGATGCAGATCAGTTTCCTCAAGGATCTCGTCTCTCTGCGCGCTCCCACGAGCTCCTACACGTTCCTGAACTTCCTGCACGAGCGGGGACGGCTGACGGACTTCATCAACCTGAGGACCTTCTTCCCCACCAGGCGGGAGTTCCACGAGTACCTGAGCTGGGCTGCCGAGCGCGTCTCCACTCCCGTGAGCTACGGCACCAAAGCCTTCCGTATCGACCGGGACGACGGGGACTTCGTTGTCTCCGTGCTCGATCAGCACGGCGAAGTACGACAGATCCGCACCGAGACCGTCGTCCTGGCAACGGGACTTCGGCCCGTCTTGCCCGACGGTGTCCTGCCGGGACCGCGAGTGTTCCACAACCACCGACTCCTGATCGAACTCGAGCAGCTTCCGGCCCGGACGCACGGCCGCTTTCTGGTCGTCGGCGCGGGGCAGAGCGCCGCGGAGGTCACCGCATACCTGCACGACACGTTTCCCGACGCCGAAGTTCATGCATCGATCCGCCGGTTCGGGTTCTCCCCGTCCGATGACACCCCTTACGCCAACCGCATCTTCGACCCGAGCGCTGTCGACGAGTTCTATACAGCGCCGGCCGACCTCAAAGAACACCTGCTCCGGACGCATCGGTCGACGAACTACTCTGCTGTCGACGCGGAACTCATCCACGACCTGTACCAGCGCGAGTACGACGAAAACCTCCGCGGTACGAGGAGACTCTTCGTTCATCGGACCACCGACGTCGCAAACCTTCGAGAAGAGCCGGACGGAGTCGCCGTCACGTTACGGGACCTCGGAGATCGAGGCACGGTGCCCCTGGACGTGGATGCGGTGGTGTTCGCCACCGGGTTCGCTGCGGCCGACCTGCGCGACCTGATGGGTGAAGGGATCGACGAAACCACCGGGTTCGACGGCGATGAACCTGTCGTGGCACGCGATTACAGTCTGCGCATCCCAGGACTGGACGGCCGCATCTTCCTGAACGGCGGTGTCCAGCACAGCCACGGGATCAGCTCGTCGCTGCTGTCCAACCTGTCGATCCGCGCCGGCGAGATACTGGGCGCCGCCCTCCACACCCAGCCGCTTCACACGGGCAGCAACCAGTGACAGCCGCGACCGAACAGACCGAAGGAGATGACAATGGCCAAGAACCCATTCGATGACGACGAAGGCGCCTTCTACGCCCTCATCAACCACGAAGAACAGCACTCGCTTTGGCCCACCTTCAAGCCCGTGCCCGGTGGCTGGACGATTGTGTACGGGGAGCCCGACGGGAAACCCCGTCAGGAAGTTCTCGACTGGATCGACAAGAACTGGACCGACCTGCGCCCCAAGTCGTTGCGGGACTTCATCGCCGAGCACGAAGCGGGCAAGAACACCTCCGACAGCGAGGACCAGAACGCCTCAGCCACCAGCGGCTGATCGCGTCGGAAGGAGAATCGGATGCTACGCACCGTCCTGGGAAGCAAGATCCATCGCGCGACCATAACCCAGGCTGACCTGCACTACGTCGGGTCGATCACGATCGACGAAGACCTCGTGCGCGCCGCAGGACTCGTCGAGGGTGAGAAAGTGCAGGTCGTCGACATCACCAATGGCGCCCGCATCGAGACCTACGTGATCACTGGGCTTGCCGGCGCGGGCCACATCTGCATCAACGGTGCCGCCGCGCACCTGGTGAACCCGGGCGATCTGGTCATCATCATGTCCTACCTGCTGGCAGACGAACAGGAGCTGCTCACCCACGAGCCGCGGATCGTGCACGTCGACGCTGACAACCGTCTGGTCGCCCTCGGCAACGACCCCGCCCAGCCGGTCCCGGGGTCCAACGACCAGATCTCCTCCCGGGAACTGTGACAACCTGGCGCGCAGCTCACCTCATCCCTGCGTGGCGACCGCGACTGAAGAGGGGAGCAACCTAGCCCGGCACGGGTGGCGTGTCCTGTGCCCCGATCGTCTCCCGCAGCCACCGCGGCGGTTCCGAGAACGGTTGGAACCCCTCGGGACGTAATGGTGTATGCGTGGAAATGACGGTGTGCAGGAGCGGCAGTTCACGCTCCGAGGGGACGCGAGCAACCTGGACGCCGTCGAACCCGAACAATCCCGCGCCTGCGCGCGCAACGACAGGCAGCAGAATGGTTCCTGCCTCCGCGTCGATGTGATGCGGGATGTGAGCGCGCAACACGATCGCGTCCCCACTTTGCAACACGTGCTCACGACCCTTGATGCTGACCCGCGCAGAACCGCGGTAGACCCACGCCAGGACAGTAGATGTCCCTGTGCGAGCGCGAACGGTGCTCGGTGGAGTATCAGAGGCGGGAAGTTCCGCGGCATGCCGTCTACCTTCGGCGGACGCACTGACCCACTCGGTGATCTGTTGAGATGGGGTTGCGAGATCTGCCGGGGAGGCTCCTCCGCCGTAGGGGTCATCGTGCGCCCCGCAGGCGAGAGCGAGCAGGTCGCCAGAGCGGGGTAACGATCCTTGTAGACGCCCGTGGAGTCGTGTGAAATGCCATAGCAAGCCCGCTCGTACCTCTTCAGTAACGGCGACGGTCATGATGTCGGGAAGTGAACACGACGATTCGTCGGTGAACACGGGCAGCGGGATGGCGAGGCTGTCGCGAGGGGTGGAAACCGTGCACTGGGTGTCAGGCGGTATCCACAGCCCCTGTCCTTCGTTGGCTCTGAGCCGCGCATCGCCGACATCGACATACGCAGGACCGGTGTGCGCCCACAGGAGCGTGCCCTCTGTGCTACGGGTCGTGACCTCCATTCTTGCGGCGGCGAGGATCAGCGACGTCTTCCTCAGCGGCCTCGACCGCGTAGGCTCTGCGTGCTTATCGCACGAGTCGTCCCTTGGCATTACGACCCCCAGACTCTGGTGAACAGGCTCAGCAGCGACGGCGAAGACGTGAGGCACAGGCACCCTTCCTCCTTCGGCCGTTCACCTCGCTGGAGCGCGGTGATGGTTGTGCGGAAATAGCCGGTTGCGACTGTACGAGTTCTTGAAGATCCCCTTGCGCCCGCAGCAAAACTTAGTTTAGCCTAACCACATGAGCCAAGTCGCTGTGGTGGGAGCCCGTGGTCGCATGGGTGGAGCATCGGTCCGCGCGATCGAGGCCAGCTCGGATCTGAGCGTGGTAGCCGAGATCGACGTCCACGATGACCTGCAGGACGTTGTCGACAAGAACGCCGATGTCGTCCTCGTGTTCTCTCCCCCGGGGGTTGCACACGAGCAAGTCCAGTGGTGCATCGAGCAGGGACTTCACGTCGTCGTGGGCACTTCCGGCTTCGATGAGGATGCCGTCCAGAAGATCCGCGCCGCCGTCGACCAACGCGACGGCGTCAACGTCTTCGTCGTTCCGAACTTCTCGGTGGGTGCGGTGCTCCTGGCCCGGTTCGCGGCGAAGGCCGCCGCGCTCTTCGAGTCTGTGGAGATCATCGAGATGCACCATCCCGGCAAGGTCGACGCGCCATCGGGCACGGCGCAGCACACGGCCGAAGTGATCGCTCGCGCTCGCTCCGAAGCGGGTTGTGCTCCCTCGCCCGATGCCACCTCGAGCGATCCGCATGGAACGCGCGGCGGGAAGATCGAGGGAATCAACGTCCACGCGGTCCGTGTGCGCGGGTTCATGTCATCACAGCAGGTGCTGTTCGGGTCTGAGGGCGAACTTCTCACCCTGCGTTACGATTCCGTGACGCGCGAGTCGCTCATGGCCGGAGTGCTCACCGCGATACGCGAAGTCCCGAACCTCCCCGGCGTGACGGTCGGGCTCGAAGCCGTGCTGGGCCTGGAGCAGGCATAGATCAATGCCCAAGGACGGCCGGAACGCCTCGCGCGGCGCTGACTCGAGGAAGGTGTTTCCGTGGCCATCCAACCGCTGACCCTGGACGGGGTCGTACCGTATCCGCCGGACACGGTCGCCGAATACCTCGCAAAGGGATACTGGCACGATCAGACCCTTCCTGAGCTGCTCTTCGCCACCGCGCGGCGCTACCCGGACAAGCTCGCGGTCATCGATCGCGATACACAGTTGACCTACGCGCAACTCACGGACGAGATCCTGCGCCTCGCGGCCGGCCTGAAGGAACGGGGACTGCGTCGCGGCGAGCGGGTGGTGGTGCATCTCCCGAACACCTACGAGTACATCGTGTTCGTTTTCGCGTTGTGGGAGCTCGGAGTGGTTCCGGTGGTCGCTCCCATCGCACACCGTCGTGCCGAGATCGAGCATTTCATCGACATCGCCTCGGCGCGCGCGTACATCACCGTCGCCTCGGACGCCGGCACGGATCTTGCCGCGATGGCCGCCGACCTGAAGGACCGGTGGCCGCACCTGGAGCACACCCTGGTGCTCGATCCCGCTGGCGGCGGTGCTGAGTACGATGCGTTGCTGTCGAAGGGGTCGCTCGTGCACGCACGACGGTGCAATCCCCAGGATGTCGCTCTGTTGCAGATCTCCGGCGGAACGACGGGCATTCCGAAGCTGATGCCGCACACGCATCACACCTACGGCTATGCGCTGCGCAGAAGCGTGGCGGAGCGGGGCATCACCGAGCGGACGGTGCACCTGCTGGTCATGCCGATCTGCCACAGCATGTCCACGCGTTCCCCCGGCTTTCTCGGCGCATTCAGCGTGGGCGCCACCGTCGTGATCGCGCCCAACGGCAGCCCCGACGCGGCGTTCCCGCTGATCGAGAGGCACCGGGCGAACCGCGTGACGCTGGTGCCTCCGATCCTGCTGGCCTGGCTGAACTCCTCGCTGCGCACCTATGACCTCTCCAGCCTGGAGGTGATCATGTGCGGGGGCGCGAAACTGAGCGAAGAGGTGGCGCGAAGGGTCGAGCCGGAGTTCGGCGTGCAACTGTCTCAGAGCTTCGGGATGGGGGAGGGCCTGGTCGTCAGCAACCCCGCCGACGTCGATCGGGCCACCAGCGTGCGCTACCAAGGCCGTCCCGCCTCAGAGGCTGACGAGATCCAGGTCATCGACGACGAGGGAGAAGATGTGCCGCCCGGTGAGCCCGGTCATCTGCTGACGCGGGGACCGTCGGTGATCCGCGGCTACTATCGCAACCCCGAACAGAACGCCCTGGCGTTCACCGCCGACGGCTTCTACCGCACGGGCGACATCGTCGAGCGAGACGAACGGGGGTTCATCCGGGTCGTCGGCCGGTCGAAGGACCAGATCAACCGCGGCGGCGACAAGATCGCGCCCGAAGAGCTGGAGAACGCGTTCCTCGCCCACGATGGCATCCACAATGCCTCCGTGATCGGTGTCGACGACGAGGCGCTCGGCGAGCGTATCAAGGCATATCTGATTCCCCGGTCGCCCGAGCACGCCACCGAGCTCACCCTGGCCAAGCTGCGCCCGTTCCTGCGGGAGCGGGGGCTGGCGACGTTCAAGCTGCCCGATTTCGTGGAAGTCGTCGACGAGTTCCCGTACACCGCGGTCGGCAAGGTCAGCAAGCGCCTGCAGCGCGAGCAGAACTAGGCACGCATGCAGAACGCGGACGTTGTCGTGGTGGGCGGGGGGAACGCCGGCTACTGCGCAGCTCACGCCGCAGCCGAGCGCGGACGACGCGTGGTGCTGCTGGAGAAGGCGCCGCGAGAGCATGCCGGCGGGAACAGCTATTACACGCTGGGCGCGACCCGGATCGTGCACGACGGGCTCGGGGATCTGCTTGAGATCCTCGAACCCGATGAGCGCCACGCGCGCACCGAAGTTCCGCCGTACTCGACGGCAGAGTTCCTGACCGATCTGGAACGGACCACCGGAGGGCGCGGCGATAAAGAACTCTCCGACACCGTCGTCAAAGGGTCGCACGACACGGTCCGCTGGCTGCACGAGCTGGGGCTGCGATTCGAGCTGATGTACGACCGGCAGGCTCACAAGCGCCCCGACGGGACCATCGTGTTCTGGGGAGGCACGCATGTGCGCAACGTCGACGGCGGTCCGGGGCTGATCTCGGACCATGAACGCGTCGCATTACGACTCGGCGTCGAGGTGCACCACGGTTGCCCGGTCACAGGGCTGATAACCGACGGCGGTGCGGTCGTTGGCGTGCGTGCGGGTGAGCAGAAGGTTGCGGCGGAGTCGGTCGTGATCGCCAGCGGCGGTTTCGAGGCCAATGCACCGTGGCGTCAGCGCTACCTGGGAGACGGGTGGCAGCACGCGAAGGTGCGCGGCACGCCCTACAACACCGGCGACCTGATCGGTGCGGCCTTGGAGATCGGCGCAGATCGTGGAGGCGACTGGGTGACCTGTCACAGCGTCCCGTGGGACGCGTCATATCCCGAGAACGAAGGCAACCGTGCTCTGACCAACCGGCTCAACCGGTACGGGTATCCGCTGGGCATCGTCGTCAATCGCCGCGGTCAACGATTCCTCGACGAAGGCGCGGACTTTCGTAACTATACGTACGCGAAGTACGGCTCGATGATCCTCGAGCAGCCGGGTTCGGTGGCGTTTCAGGTCTTCGATGCGAGCTCGCGATCGATGCTCAATGCGTACGAGTACGAGATGCCCGGGATCATCCCGATCGTCGCCGACAGCGTCGAAGAGCTCGCCTCGGCCATGGACGTCGATGTCGGCGGGTTCGTGCGGACGGTTCGCGGATTCAACTCATCGATCGACACCAGCCATCCACTGGATCCGACGATCAAGGACGGCCGCAGCGCGTCGGTGGAGCCCGTCAAGAGCAACTGGGCATCGGCGATCCAGACGCCCCCCTACTACGCGTATCCGGTGACCTGCGGAATCAGTTTCACCTTCGGCGGCCTGCGCGGTGACGTCGACGGCCGGGTACTCGACCGATCCGGAGCGGCCATACCCGGACTGTTCGTGTGCGGTGAAGCGCTCGGGGGCATGTTCAGCGGAAACTATCCGACAGGTGCCGGCCTCACTGCGGGAATGGTGATCGGGCGACGCGCCGGATCGCTTGCCTGAGCCATGGCATCGTCGCAGGAGAGCGCCCGTGTCGTCGTCATCGGCGCCGGCCCGGTGGGGATGGTGTGCGCGTTGGCGCTGCACCGGCGCGGCATCCCGGTGACTGTGTTCGAGTCCGAGCCCGCGCCGGTGAAGGATCAGCGCGCAGCGACCATCCATCCGAGCACTCTGGAGATGCTCGACGAGCTGGGCATCGTCGAGAAGATCACCCCGCACAGCCTGGCCTCGAGCATCTATCGCTTCCACGACCGGCCGACCGGCGAGCTGGTGGCGGAGTTCGATCTCGCCTGGCTCAAGGACGAGATCCCGTTTCCGTATGTGCTGCAGTACGAGCAGTACAAGCTGACCGCCTCCATTGCCGAGGAATACGCGAACGAATCCGACTTCGACGTGCGGTTCTCCCACACCCTCACCGGCCTCACCGTGGCCACGAACGGCGTCAAGGTGGAGTACACCACATCCGCGGGCACGGAGCGCATGACGGCGGCCTATGTCATCGGTTGCGACGGTGGTCGTTCGACGGTCCGAAAGCTCGTCGGCATCGAGTTCGAAGGGTTCACCTATCCGGAGCGGTTCATCAAGATCGCGACCAGCTTCGACGTCAAGACTGTCAGGTCGAACCTGTCGGTGCGCAACTACTTCTCCGACCCGGACGAGTGGGCCAACCTGTTCAAGGTCCCCGGGGAGACCCCCGAGGGGCTCTGGCGGCTGATCCTGCCGATCGGCCAGGGCGAGGATGACGCCACCGCGCTGTCGCCTGAGCGCGTCGAAGAGCGGCTGCAGAAGTTCTTCCCCAAGACAGGCCCATACCCCGTCGAATACGTGAATGTCTATAGCGTCAATCAGCGCGTGGCCACCACATTCCACAAGGGTCGCATCTTGCTCGCCGGCGACAGCGCGCACGTCAACAACCCGATCGGCGGCATGGGCATGAACGGCGGCATCCATGATGCCATCAACCTCGCGGACAAGCTCGCCCAGGTGATCCACGGTGACGCCGGCGATGACCTGCTCGACCTCTACAGTCGTCAGCGCCGTCACGCCGCGGTCAACTACATCCAGGCCCAGACGATCGCCAACAAGCGACTGTTGGAGGAACGCGACCCCGAGGTACGCCGAAAGAACTTCGACCAGCTGCGCCGTACCGCCGACAACCTTGACACCGCACGCGCATACATGCGCCGAGCCGCCCTCTTCGACAGCCTGCACGATGCGGCCGCCATCACCTGAGACCCGACCTCACTCCCGCGAGTTGCGGACCGGCATACGACAAAGGCAGGGAACAGCTATGGGATCGCACGCGGCATGACGAGGTCGAGGATGTGCCTGCGCAAGTGCATGAACTCGGGGCTGGAGCGGGTGCCGATCTGCTCACGCCGTTCGCCAAGCGGCACATCGACGATCTCCTTCACCCGCGCGGGCGAATCGGTGAGCACGACGACCCGATCGGAGAGGTAGACCGCCTCGTCGATGTCATGCGTGACGATGACGACCGTGATGCCCAGATCGCGGCGCACGGCGAGAACCAGATCCTCCAACCCGTATCGGGTCTGCGCGTCGACCGAGGCGAACGGCTCATCCATGAACAGTACGTCCGGGCGGTAGGACAAGGCGCGGGCGATGGCCACGCGCTGCTGCATTCCTCCCGACAGCTCCCAGGGGTACTGCTTCTCGACGTGCCCCAGCCCCACGCTCGCGAGAACTTCACTCACGCGCCGCTTCCGCTCAACTCTCGGCACGCGGCGCGCCAGCAGCGGGAGCGCCACGTTCTTCCCGTTCGTGAACCAGGGGTACAAGGACCTGCCGTAGTCCTGGAACACGAGCCCGAATCGCGAGGGCACCGATGTCAGCGACCTACCCTCGAACTTCACCGTGCCGGATGTCGGTTGCGCGAGCCCGGAAAGGGCACGCAGCAACGTCGTCTTGCCCGCACCGGACGGCCCGACAATGCACACGAGCTCGCCCTTGCGCACGGTGAAGCTGATGTCTTCGATTGCGGTGCGCGCCTGCGCGGTGCCATCGTTGTACACCCGCCGGAGTCGATCAGCGGCGATGATGCCGCGGTCCGATGCGGGCGAGGTGGGTTCAGAGCTCATGGTGCCTCCAGTCCGGCATCGGTCAGGCCGCCTGTGTGCGGGACCGTCGGTGCCAGCTCAGCAGCCATCGTTCGCAGAGCACGAAGACGAGATTGAGGATCGTCCCGAGAATGGCCAGGGTCAGGATCCCGCCCCACATGGTCGTGATGGCGAATGCCGCCTGTGCCTGCAGGATCGCATAGCCGATGCCCTGATTCGCGGCGACCATCTCGCTGACGACCATGAGGATGATCGACACCTGCAGGCTGGCGCGCAGCCCCGCAACCATCTGCGGTGCCGCTCCAGGAAGCACGACGGAGAACAAGGTCCGCGCGCCTCCGAGACGCATGCCGCGGGCCACGTCGAAGGTGATCGCACTGAGCCCGCGCATGCCGTCGAGCGTGTTCAGCAGGGTCGGCCAGATGGCTCCGAACGCGATCAGCGCCACCTGTCGCGCCTCGCCGATCCCGAAGACGGCGATCATCGCCGGCAACAGGGCCGGCCCGGGAATCACGTAGAGGAAGTAGACGATCGGGCTGGTGGCATACCGGAGGAGGGGGAGGCGCCAGAGAAGCGTCGCCGTGACAATCCCGATCGCGGAGCCCAGAACGAAGCCGAGAGCGAGATGGCGCAGGCTGGAGAAGATCTGACCGGTGGCGTCGCCGGTCACCCAGTTCCCCCACCAGGTTTCGAGGATGCGCGACAGGGGAGGAAAGAACGGGTTGGTGCTCCCGGCGGACAATACCCACCAGGCAGCCACGAGCACGATCGGCAGCCACGTCGCCACCAGGGCTGACCGCACGAGAGCGCCGAAGCTCGGCCGCCCGCCGCGACGCGAGCGTTCCGCCGCCGTGTCCGATGGCGCCTGCCGAAGCGGAGTGGCGTTCATGCGTCGGCTCCCGATACCGCGTGGGCGGCGCGGATCGATTCGTGCCAGCTCAGCAGTCGTCTCTCCAGCAGTGTAAATGCCCCGGTCACCACGAGGCCGAGCAACCCCGCGGTGATGATGTAGGCGTACATCGTCGGGTAGGAGAGGGACCCGCCGTTCTGCGCTTGCAGGATATTCCGCCCGATGCCGTCGGCCCCGCCGACGAGTTCGGAGACGATGGAGAGGATCAGCGCCGTAGCCGCGGCGATCCTCAGCCCGGTGGCGATGAACGGCGAAGCACCCGGCAGAGTCACGACCGCGAAGCGAAGCATCCTGCGCACGCCGAGGGACCTTGCGGTGTCCAGCGCCACCGGATCGACGGAACGCACCCCGTAGATCACCTGGATCACCAGAGGCCAGAACGCGGCGAACACGATGAGGAAGACCTTCATTTGAAGGGTGGAGCCGAGCACGAGGATGACGAGCGGGAGAACTGCGATCGCAGGAATCGCTTTGAAGATCTCGATGACGCCCGCCACCGAGTGCGCGGCGAAGTCATTGAGTGCGAGGATGCAGCCGATGATGATCGCGAGTGCGCTGGCGATCACCATGCCCCACAACCAGGCCTGCAGGGTGGCAAAGACCGATGACCAGTAGTGCGGGGTGAGGGCGATCTCCCCGAGCGTGGCAAGCGTATCGGTCGCCGTGGGGAACTCGCGCCGGGAGAGGACCCCCGTGGCGGTGAGTGCCTGCCATATCGCCAGGGTGAGGGCGACGCACCCGGCGGGAAGCAGCCAACGTGGGAGGGGCCTCATTCGACGTCAGTCTGTCTCCAGCGCGCCGGGCCACACGAGCGTGGCGACGTCGAGGGTCCGCTTCTGATCGTTGTATCTCGTCAGGAGCTCTTGCGCGAGTGCCAGCCCCTCCAACTCGACACGCTTGTCCCCTTCGGTCGTCCACGCGGTCTCCCGTGCGGCTTCTTCGGTGAGATCGAGGTAAGTGACCAGCGTCTGCTGTGCTCTCTCGACATTTGCCGCGGCAGCCGCTTGAGCCTCGAGCATCGCGTCGGAGAAGGCTTCCACGACTTCCGGGTTGCTGTCGATGTAGATCTGCGTGGTGTTGAAGAACAGGATCGCCATGTCCGGGAAGACCTCTGCGTTCGGCTTCGCGATGAGGGTCGATCCGTCGGCCATGGCTTCGGCCGTGAACGGGGACTGGATCACCGCGGCGTCGACGTCGCCGGATGCGAGAGCGGCCGGCATCTGCCCGAACGGAATCTGAACGAGCGTGATGGATGACGGATCGACACCCGCACGGTCGGCCAGTTCGAAGAGCGTGAACGTGTTGAGCGAGGCCAGGCCGAGAACGGCGACGGTCTTGCCCGCGAGGTCCGCCGTGGATGCGATGCCGCTATCGCGACCTGCAAGGAGGGTGTTGCCCGCCTCCGGGCCTTCGTCCGGCTGTGTTCGGCCGTTGACGGTGGAGACCGCCCGGATCTCGATGTCGTTGAGATTGGCATTGATGACATGGACGGCCGTGGCCGAACCGAAGTCGTACTGTCCGCTGGCGGTTCCGGAGATGATCGCCGCGATATCGCTCTGGTGAACGACTTCGACGTCGAGCCCGTGCTCCTCGAAGATCCCGTCTTCGATGCCCAGATACAGCGGCGCGTTCTGTGCGGCAGGGTTGTCCGCCACGGTGATCTGGACGAGTTCGCTCGACGAGTCGTCGTCGTTCGCGCCGGCACACCCGGCGAGCAGCAATGCGACCATCCCGAAGACGGTCGCGGAGCGGAGGACATTGTTCGAAGCCATCAGCTCCTCCTTCAGTTGTGCGACGGACGACCCTATAATGACCTTAGCCTTACCTAATACGCGAGGCCAAGGGACCGCGGCCAACGGCCACCGCTAAGGGCTGCTCGAGGACCGGAGTCGAAGCCGTTCTTCGAAGAACACACGTCACTGGATGAGGAGTCCTGATGAGACTGAGCACCGAGCAAGTAATCGCCGACGTCGCCGACGTCTTATATCTCGATCCTGCAGCGGTTGACTACGAGGTGAGCCTGCGCGACCAGGGGATGGATTCGGTGCGTCTCATGGATCTGGTGGAGCGGTGGCGCAGCGCGGGAGTGGAACGGATCGACTTCATCACCCTCGCTGAGAACTCGAAGCTGGGCGAGTGGATCGAGGTCTTGGAGACCCTGCAAGACGGTGGCGAAGTCGCCCCGTGACCCGACGGTATCTGACACCGGCTCGCCGGTTCTTGGTGCGTCATCTGCTCTGTGGATGCGCTGAACGGCGCAGTGGGGGAAGGAATGGCTCATGACGGGTAACTTCGCTGGCACGCCGGACAATACAGCAGTGCGGACCGCATTGTGGCGTGCCCTGCACGCACAGGCTGACCAGCCGCCGCACGTCATTGACGACACGGTTGGTGCCCGGCTGGCGCAGGACGATGACGGATGGCGCGACCGCGCAGACATGCTCCCCGACAAGAGCCGAGGAAAGCGAGGCACGATCGTCGGGCGGGCGCGCTTGACCGAGGACCTCGTGGAGCAGGCCGCAAGCCGTGGTGTGGATCAGTATGTGATCCTGGGCGCAGGCTTGGATACGTACGCTCAACGTCATCCCGATGCGGGGTCGACCATGACGATCTTCGAGATCGACCAGCCGGAGACGCAGGCATGGAAGCGAAGCCGGCTGATCGAGCTCGGCTATGGGATTCCGGAGTGGTTGCGTCTGGTCCCGGTTGATTTCGAAGCGAATGACAACTGGTGGGATCGTTTGCAGGCCGCGGGATTCGATGCCTCTCGTCCCGCGGTGGTGTCCTGGTTGGGGGTCACCATGTATCTAACCCAACAGGCCACGACGGCCACACTTGAGCGGTTGGCGAGTCTGCCGCCTGGCTCCACCCTGATCGTCACATTCTTCCGCCCCCTCGAAGATCTCGCCGCCGAAGACGTCGTGATTCGGCGAGCCTCCAGGGAGGGAGCTCGTCGGGCCGGCACGCCATTCATCGGTTTCTACACGCCGGATCAGATCGTCGACCTGGCACAGCAGGCAGGCTTCGGTGCTGTCGAGCATGTCTCGGCGGCCGACCTGGCCGATCGCTACTTCACGGACCGGACCGACGGTCTGCGGCCATACAGCGGCGAGGACGCACTGATCGCCACCGTTTAACCACGACGACACCACCCTCCGCCAGCAGCCAAATCAGAGTGTTACCTATCGAACCGAAAGCGGCATACGACGGAGGAAGGCTCGCCAGAATTTGCTGCCGGCGCAACAGCGTCGGGCAAGGCCGAGACGGAACTCCGACGAACTGTGCCGCACGGGGCTCGGCGTCTGGCAGAGACGATCCGAGGATGTCCCCGCGCAGCGGTATGAACTCTGGGATGAAAGGGGTGGCGATCCTGGACTACGTCGGCTCCATCACCATCGACGAAGACCTCGTCCGCGCCGCGGGCTTGGCCCAGGGCGGGGTGCTGGTCGTCGACATCACCCACGGCGCGCATCGAGACCCACGTGATCACCCGCCTGGTCGGTACTGGGCACATCTGCATCAACGGTGACGTGAGCGGCGCGGGCCGCGCACCTCGCGAACCCCGGCGATCTGGTTCATCATCATGTCCTACCTGCTTGCCGACGAGCCCGAGTTACTGACCTACGTGTCCAAGTGACGTGCCCGTCGATGGCGACAACCGCATCGACGGCCTGGGACACGACCCCGCATCGTGCCGGGCTGCCTCGACCAGGTCTTATCACGTAACATCTGAGATCACCGCCCGCGGCCCCGCTTGCCCGCGAGAGTAGTGTGGAGCACGCCCGCCTGTGCTGGCAGCTTCCGCAAGTGGCTGCTCATTCGCGGCATCAGGGAAGGGGACCGCTATCTCCTCCCGCACTCGTCGCTCGAAGGCCGTTGCAGCATCGGCTCCGAGGCCGAGCACGGTGACGCGTCCGGCATCGTCGGCGAGGTAGTAGCGCACCACTACGCGGTGAACCCGCTCCACTCCCTCACGAGCTCTCGGATCAGACAGATCGCCGTACTGCCGTGTCACGAGCACCGCTGGGTCTGCGGCTCTTCGCAGCGTGCGGCGACCCGCGCGGTTGTGGTACCGCAGCAGCGGGAACTCGACAGGATCGTGCCCGTCGGCAAGGGATCCGCCATACGCCAGCGGGTAGCTTGCCGTCAGCGCACCGAGGACTTGTGTGCCGGGATCGCCCGGAGAGCCGGCGTTGCGCAGATCGACCTCCATAGCGACAGCGGGATGCGAGGTCGCTGCAGGAGCGGTGATCGCAGCGGCCGCCTGTGCCGCTGCATCCCTCACCGTGGACATGGTGAGGTCGCCATCGAGCTCGAACTCCGCGAAGCCGTCGGCGTCGAACGCGCCCTCGTCGGCGGCGATGTCGAGGCACGTGAGCCAGGCGTCGCTGGTCGCGGAATCCAGCGCGGCACCGGCGGCGTCGAGGGCCTCCAGGAGTGCCACCACGCTGTCGAACCGCGGCAGGGACCCGTCGGAGAACAGAGCATCGACCAGCTCGTGCAGCGAGCGACGATCGGCCGCAGCGGCATGTACAGCGATGACCACGTGTAGAGCGTCCCCGGACTCGGACTCGGATGCGGCCGCGGCGATCGGCAACCCCGCGAGCACGTCAAGTCGTTCGATGGCGAGTTGTCGCAGCTCCGGCATCGCTAGCCCACCGGGTGCATCGACCCACTGCTCAGTCGGATCGGCAGCGCCGGGGGCCAGCACCTCCTGTAGCCACAGCCGACTGTTCGTCGGATTCACGCGCAGGCGCAAGGAATCGACGGTGTCGATGAGGTCGAGGAATGACCGCCGCACCCGCGCGGGTGCTGTACCCAGGGGAAGCGTAACCTTCTCGGTCAGCACCCATGCATTGGGCTCGTCTCCCGACTTCCGTTGCGCAGACAGTGTCGGAGACGTTGGAAGGCTCACGGCCGGGGCGGGTGTGGCTGGTTCCAGGGTCGCATCGACAAGCGCGGCCAGCGCTCCTACGGTGCGCTGGTTGAACACGTCTTGGACTCTGAGCGTTATCCCTTGTCGTCGGGCTCTGCGCACCACCTGGATCGAGAGGATGCTGTCGCCGCCGAGGCGGAAGAAGTCATCATCCACCGACAGGGTCACTTCGGCGTCGAGGTGGAGTACGTCGGCGATCACGCTCGCCAGCGTGACCTCGGTACCGCTCTCGGGCGCACGCCCATCCGAGGTGGCAGCACTGAGGTCGGGGGTGGGGAGCGCGCGCCTGTCGAGCTTCCCGTTCGTAGTGACCGGAAACTGGTCAAGCACGGTGACGGTGGTGGGAACCATGTATTCCGGCAGGCTCGCATTGGCGTACGCCCGCAGCGTCTGGGTGAAGGAGGAGTCGTAGCTCGCAGTTGCCCCGTCAGCGAGAGTGACGTAGGCGGCGAGGAACTTCCCACCCGCCGGGTGATCTAACGCGACCGCCCTCGCACCAGATACAGCTGGATGGGTCTCGAGCACGCTGCGGATCTCGTCGGGCTCGATCCGCAAACCACGAATCTTCACCTGATCATCAGACCGACCCAGAATCTCCAACTCACCACGAGCGTTCCACCGGACGAGATCCCCCGACCGATACAAGCGCGCCCCGGTGGTGCTGAACGGGTCAGCGACGAACCGATCCGCAGTCAAACCCGGCCGGCCCGCGTACCCACGTCCCAGTTGCGGTCCACCCACATACAACTCGCCCACGACGCCCACCGGCACCTGGCGCAAGCACGAATCCAACACATGTACTTGGGTGTTGTGCTGCGGGAGTCCAACTGGCATCAATCCCGCGAACTCGCCAGCAGTCAGCCGGTCATGGTCAATTCGCCCCGACATCACCGTGATAGCAGTCTCCGATGGGCCATAGATATTCTCCAACACGACCTCGGAGAACAATTCGTCGGCGGCCAATGCCATCGAGGAGGGTAACCCCTCACCAGAGAGATGCAGCCGCCGCAGCGAAGCAAGCGCAATAGGATCTGGACCAGCCTCCATAAACGCCTGCAACATCGACGGTACGAAATTCGCAAACGTCACGCTCTGCCGACCGATCACCTTTGCCAAGTACTCCGGATCACGATGACCACCATCGGCAGCGACCACCACTGTCGCGCCCGCCAACAACGGCAAGAACATCTCCTGCATCGACCAGTCGAACGTCACGGGGGACTTAAACAACACCCGATCGTGAGAGCCAAGACCATACAATTCACGATCCGAAACCAACCGGTTCGCCACCGCCCCGTGCGTCAACACCGTGCCCTTTGGGCGGCCCGTGGTCCCCGACGTGAAGATCACCACCATCCCATCGGCGACCGTCACCGGGCGGGACAGCACCGGCGCATCCAAACGACCCTGGTCCAGGATCTCAATGGCCGAGGTGTCGTCGAGGAGAACCCGCACTACTCCGGACAATGCCTGTTCGTGTGTCTTCGCCGTTGCGGTGTCAGTGAGGACTACAGAAGGAATAGCGTCTTCGAGGATGTTCGATAGCCGCTCATCCGGGTACTCCGGATCAATCGGAACATACGCCCCTCCAGCGCGGAGAATTGCGACAAGAGCGACAATCAGATCCGCTGAACGAGGTAGGAGGACACCCACCAGGCCCCCCACATTCACACCACGCGTGACCAGCAGGTGAGCCAGGGCATTGACCCGCGCATCGAGCTGCTCGTAAGACAACTCGGCACCATCATCGGTGACCACCGCAACGCCACGTGGAGTCAACCTGACCTGCTCGCCCAGCAACGAATCGAGAGTCACCGCGGGCAAGTTGAGAACCGCACCGGTGGACCAAGCGGCGACCCGGTCACGGTCCTCCGTCGGAAGCAGAACCAGATCCGAAACCCGAGAATCCGCCCGAGTTGCAATAACCTCGAGAATTCTCTGGAATCCAATAATGAATCTGTTGATCGTGGACAAGTCGAACAGATCAGAAGCATAAGTAACGGACCCGGCCATTCCGTCCAAAGTCTCCTTGATAACAAGCTCGATGTCGGTCTTAGCTGCCCCTAGCGACACCGGGAACCGACCCGACTCAATACCAGGGAGCATAGGCCCGGCATCTTCACTACCTACCCGGTGGGTGAGCATGACTTGGAAGACTGGGTTGCGGTTCGCGGACCGCTCCACCCCGATCGTGCTCGCGATCTGCTCGAACGGCGCAGCCTGGTGCGCGAAACCGTCCAGCACCGTCTCCTGGGTGTGCCGGAGCACATCGGCGAGTGTGTCGGCGGGGTGGAGACGGTGGCGGATGGGGAGGGTGTTGACGAAGTACCCCACGACGTCCTCGACACCGTCTCCGGTGCGCCCGCCCACCGGGGAGCCGACTACCACGTCGTCAGTATCGCTGAGCGCGGACACAGCAAGGGCGGTCGCCGCTTGGGCGATCACGAACGTGGTCACACCCAACTCTTCCGTGACCTTCCGCAAGCCCGTCGTCGTGTCCAGGTCTATGGTGAAGGAGACATCCTCACCCCGATGGGTGGGCTCGGCAGGCCGAGCCCGATCCAAGCTGATCGTGGACTCGGTCGGAGCATTCGCAAGTGCTTCCCGCCAATACTGCAGGTGCCCGCTGAGCTCGGAGTCGGGGTCGGCGGGGTCGCCGAGAACTTCCCGTTGCCAGAGCGCGTAGTCCGCGTACTGCACCGGCAACGGCAGCCACTCCGGTTCCTTGCCCGCGACGCGGGCACGGTAGGCGGCGGAGAGGTCTCCCAGCAGTGAGGGGAACGACCACTCATCGATCGCGTGGTGATGCAACGCCAGCACCAGAATCCACTCTCTTGCGGCGGTGCGTAGCAGAGCCGTTCGGATTGGGATGTCAGCTGCGAGGTCGAACCCGCGCTCCACGTGCTCCGCGACGTGCGCATCCACTACGGCCTCGCCTGCGCCGGTCAGGTCCTCCACAATGAGCGGCAGGGTCGTTGCAGCTGCGTCGGCGGGCACGATCACCTGCCGCAGGTCACCCTCCTCTTCCACGATCAACGTCCGCAATGCCTCATGCCGGGATACGACATCTCGCACCGCCAGGCATATTGCCTGCTCGTCCAATTCGCCGGACAAACGCCGCACAACCGGCACCACATACCGAGAACCTGGGCCACCGAGCTGTTCGATCAACCACAACGACTGCTGGCCATAAGACACTGGCAACACACCCGGCCGCGCAAGGTCACCCACCCGCGGGGCCCACGCCGGGTCAGCCCGACCCTCACGAGAAGCATCGACGACTGTCGCAAGACCAGCGATCGTGGGACGATCGAACACATCCCTCAGAGTCAACGCCGAAGCGAGCGCCCCATTCGCACGCGCGACCACCCTTGTCGCCAACAACGAATGTCCACCGAGCTGGAAGAAATTGTCGTCGGTAGAAAGCGTGACATCATCACCCAGGTGGAGAACATCCGCGAACACGCGCGCCAGCGTGAGCTCGGTGTCAGTCTCGGGCGCACGCCCAGCCGCTGTCGCGGCACCGAGAGCAGGTGCAGGCAGCGCGTGCCGGTCAAGTTTCCCGTTCGCGGTCAACGGGAACGTGTCCAACATCGTCACGGCAGCAGGAACCATGTACTCCGGCAACACGCGCCGGGCATGTTCCCGCAGCACCGCGCCGAGCACAGAGTCATCCCGTGGTGCCTCACCGGTGAGGGTGGCATAAGCGGCCAGGTACTTTCCTCCCGCGGGATGATCCAACGCCACTACCACAGCGCTAGACACCAACTCGTGCTGTTCGAGGACGGCGCGAACTTCATCAGGCTCGATCCGGAACCCGCGGATGTTGATCTGATCGTCACCGCGCCCGAGGTACTCGAGTTGACCGTCCTGGTTCCACCTCACCAGGTCGCCTGTGCGATACAACCGATGTCCGGCGTCGGTGAACGGGTTCGCGACGAACCGCTCCGCCGTCAGGCCGGTCTGGCCGATGTATCCCTGGGCCAGTTGGACCCCGCCGACATAGAGCTCACCGACCGTACCTTGTGCTACCGGACGCAACCAGGAGTCCAGCACGTAGGCGGTGGTGTTCGGAACCGGACCCCCGATCGACATCGAGCCTTTGCTCACCTCTGCCGCGGTCGCGTCGCCGGTGACCTCGGTGGATCCATAGAAATCGTGCAACGCCGCCGCCGGAGCCGCGGCCCGCAGCTTGTCCCGCACCGCAGGCGTCAATCGTTCCCCGGAACACACCCAATGACGCAGAGACGTCAGATCGTCGTGAACGTTCCGATCTGCCAACGCCTCACCGAGCGTGGGGACGGTCAACAGGTGCGTGGCGTGATGCTTACGGATCGCCGCCCGCAACGCCAGCGGGACTTTCGCGACGGGATCTGGGAGAATACGCACCGTCCCGCCAGCGACGAGCGGGCCAAGCAGCTCGGTGGACGCGTCGACGAACCCGACACCGCTCTTGGAAAGCACCACGCTCGTCTCATCCAAGCCCAGTCGCTGGATGCCCCAGGTCAGCCGGTTCACTAGCGCTCGATGGGAAATGGCAACACCCTTCGGACGCCCCGTTGTCCCCGACGTAAAAACCACGCACGCTGTATCAGCCGGGACAACGGAAGGTTCGAGCCTTGGCGGTTCGCTCACGCCAGTGTCGAGGGACTGTTGAATCTGCTCGTTATCGATCAGCAACGTGTGAACGAGGTCTTCGATCAGCAAGTCAGCGTGCGTGTCCGCGGTGCGCTGGTCAGTGACCACCGCAGTCGGTGCAGCGTCCTGAAGAATGTGCCGGACTCGCTCGGCGGGATAGCCCGGATCGATAAGAACGTAGGCGGCCCCCGCACGAATCACCCCGGCCAGCCCCACCACCTGATCGGCTGACCGAGACAACGCGAGTGCGACTCGATCCCCTACACGCACACCATTCTCCGCAAGCAACTGTGCGATCGCATTAATCTGCGCGTCCAGTTCCCTATACGTCAGCACTACGGGATTCGCCGCATGCGTACCAGCAGCATCAACGTTGTCGGCGATCACTGCGACTGCGTCCGGAGTCTCTCTCACCCGGTCGCGTATCAACCGATCAAGTGTCACCTCCGGAATCGCAAGCGCTCCGCCTGCCGACCATGTCGAATCTAGGAGGTCATCGTGTGGCACCGACTCGGCTCGCAGCTCGTACAATGTTCGATACGGAGACCCGTTGACGGCATCGTCAAGGAAGCGTCCGAACTGTCTAGCGTGCAATAGCGAATCGCCGGCCGTAGGGTCCGCAGATACCTCGAGTCGGATTCCGGACTCCGGATCGCGATAGACTGCAAGGTCAACGGACCCCACCGGGCCGGGACTGATCGTTTCCGGGATCGCAACGACATCACCGAAACGCGACACCGACTCGAAGATCCTGATATTAATCGTCGGAACCGCAAGATACGACGCTTGTCCGCCCGGCCACAAACGAGCGATCTGATGATCTTGAACAGCCATGTGACGCCGCGAGTTCTTCAACTGATCCGCAACCGCCTCGACCATTCTTGAAAAGGTGCGGTAGGGACTGATTTTCACGACAATCGGGATTGCCCGCGAGACCGCGCTTGGCGTCCTCAACGACACGGGGTTGTCTCGTAGCATCATGGGAACACGAACAGCTATGTAATCGCGCCGTTCAGCGGAAGCGGTGTAAACGCCCCACAAAGCGATCACGAGATCGGCCCAAGAGACTTTGAGCCTCCGCGCGAGCCCTTGGAGCTGCGCATAGGTCTCGTCACCAATCGGAACGAGGCTCGGCTGATAAGAAAACGCGAAGATCTCAGAAAGGCTCCTAGCAGATCCCTCCCGTTCAACGGAGTCGATTTCAAGTATGGAGCCCCAGTGCTCCATACTTGTGTCGAGTTCAGGCGCCAGATTCGTGGTGTCCGCGACTTCTTCCAAACGACCGAACCAACGGTCTGGGACCGTACTACCTTCCTGTGTTGCAGCGTAAACCTCGGCCACACGGCGGATGAACAGCGAGATGCTGTAGCCATCGAGCAACAGAACATTGGACGTAAGCAGCCACGCCCAATTACCGTCCGAGCGACGAAGGAGCGTCGAACAGGTGGATGGCTCGGGGGAAGCCAAGGTCATCTCGACGAGCTGCTGTCGAGCCACCGCCCGCACCTGTTCGTCGTCGAGCTCCGTGTCGGCGATCTTCGTCTGAAGAACCTTCGACGTGTCGATGTACTGAAAAGGAACCCCGTCATCCTCGTCGAAACGAACGCGCAACGCATCCGTCTCCGCGAAGACGGCTTCGACAGAAGCTGCGAACCGGACTACATCGACCGCGCCGTTCAGCCAGATCAATTGACCGACACCGAACGCGGCAGACCCCGGAACCAATCTCTGGGCCACCCACCCGCCGCGCTGGCTCGCGGTCAGCTCTAAACGATCAAGGTTCGTCACGGAGATACCACCCCAAACTCTCGATTCAAAGATCGGATACGCGTCTTGCTGATGACGCTTGCCTTGACGACAGGCAGCAAGCGCCTGGGAGACTAGATAAGGTTATGCTACGCTAACTTCTGTTCACCGTTGCAGTGGTGTCCTGGTTCGCGGTCAACATCATCACCCGCATTGATGCCGCGCACGTATCGCACCACGTAGCCATGAGAAGGAACCGTTCTCAGCATGCCGAAGACTTCACGCCGTATCACTGTGCGCCCCTTGACCTTGCGGGAGGTAGAGATTGTTCGGGTGGTGGATCTGACGCCGGGGATGCGGCGGATCACGCTGGCCGGGGAGCAGCTGGGTGCGTTCACCTCAGCGAACGGTTTCCCGCAGCCCGCGTTCAACTCTCCCGGGTTCGACGACGATATCCGGCTAGTGTTCCGCTACCCCGGCGAGGCCGAGCCAGTGCTGCCGGTGCAGAAGGAAAAGGGCCTGGACATGCCAAGAGACCCTCGTCCACTCACGAGGGTCTACACGGTGCGTCGCTGGGACGTCGAGGCTCGCGAGCTGGACGTGGACTTCGTCAAGCACGGTGTGGGCACCGCGACAACCTGGGCGTACCGTGCCCAAGTGGGCGACCGCGTCCACTTCGGCGGCCCGAGTTCGTCTCGTGCGTTTCCGGAGGATGCCGACTGGCTTCTGGTTGCCGGAGACGACACGGCGCTCCCCGCGATGGCCCGTCTCCTCGAAGAGATGCCCGAGGACACGAGGGCGCAGGTGTTCATTGAGATCGCCGAGGAAGAACACCGCCAGGAGCTGCGTGAACTGCCCGGTGTCGAGGTAACTTGGCTTGTGCGCGATGGTGCCGAGGCCGGCACGTCTACGCTGCTGATAGATGCGGTCAGGAACTGCGGCTGGTGGGAGGGCAGGCCGTTCGCGTGGGTGGCTGGGGAGCAGACGGCAGTGCGAAATATCCGGCGCCATCTGGTCGAGGACCGGGGTGTGCCGAAGGAGGACATCGAGTTTACCGGGTATTGGCGTCGTGGCGAGGTCGTCGCCCTGGAGGCGGATGCGGCGGTGCCCGACCCCGAGAAGACGAAAACCCCGTTCGAGAAGCTCCATGATCTGACTGAGCTGATCGCGCCGATCGCGATCCGCAGCGCCGTCGAACTCGGCGTCCCCGAGCTGATTTCCCGCGGTACAACCAGCGTGACCGACCTCGCCGCCCAGGCCGGTGCTGATGAGCGGGCACTGGGCAAACTGCTGCGCTATCTGCACACCTTGGATGTGCTGACCGAGACCACACCGAACCACTACGGTCTGACGCCAGTGGGTGAGGTGCTGACCCTCGAGTTCATCGCCGAGTCCCTGCATCCGGCCGGGGTGGCAGGGCGCGAAATGCTCGGCATCTACGGCTTGACGGAGTCGATCCGCACAGGGGAATCCTCCTATGCCTCCGTCACGGGTCAGTCTTACGGCGATGTTCGGACCGAGCAGGACTACGAGGACCGCTATCTGGAACGACTGGCGAAGTTTCAGACCGCGCTGGCCGAGCCCATCGCGAAGTCCGACCTGTACAACGGTGTGGAACATCTGGTAATCCACTCCGGCGGTGCGGGCGCCCAGGCTCGCGAGTTCGTCGCCGCCCACCCCGACCTACGGATCACGATCTGCGCACTGCCCGCCCAGGCCGACTGGTTGCGTCGCGACCTGCCCGATACTATCCCTGAAGACCAGCAGCGCGCGCGGGTGAGCGTGGTCGAGCAAACGGTCTTTGATCCCAGCCCGGAAGCGGATGCGGTGCTCGTCAGCCGCGGGTTCAAAGCCCTGCCCGACGATGATGCCGCACACGCGCTGCGCCGCGCAGCGGAGAACCTTACCCCCGGCGGTCGCGTGCTGCTGGTCGAGGAGACCTTCGACACTGACGACCTCGACGAGCACGACGGCGAGGCCGACCTGCTCGCCCTCACCGTGCATGGCTCGGGCCTGCGCACCGAGGCGGAACTCGCGGATGTGATCGCCCGCGCTGGTCTGACTCGCGCCCAGACACACACAGTCGGGTGGGGCACGATCGTCCACGAGCTCGTGCGGGCGCCGGTCGGTGAGTGACGAGATGAAACGCAAGGGCCAATTACCCTGCCCCGGTCGTTGAACGAGGCGAGCCGCGACAAGACGCCCCACCCACCGGACCCAGGACCCCAACCAAGAGAGGAACACGCATGATCACTGCACATAGAAGACGGGGCACGGCGCTACTTGCCGCACTTGTCGGAACCGCTCTCGCACTGACCGCTTGCAGCGGCAGCCCCGAGGACACGCCAACGGATAACGCAGGCACCGCGAGCGAGACGCGCAGCTTTGAGGCTGACAACGGCACCATCGAAATTCCTGTCGACCCGCAGCGGATCGTCGCACTCGGCTCAGCCGGTACCTACCTGAACCTCGGCGTGGAGCCCGTTGGGATGCCAAGAGCCTCAGAGAGCGAGCTTCCGTGGCTCTCTTCAGAGGAAAAGCAGATCAACGAAGCCGCAGTCGATACAGGTGACGAGGTTGACTATGAGCAGCTCGCGGGACTCACACCGGATCTGATTGTCGTCTTCGATCCCGCCCGCGCGTGGGAGGGAGACCAGTACGACGAGGAGCGACTTCAGTCGATCGCGCCCACCGTGTACATCGAGCTCAACGTCAATAGCTGGAAGACCCAGGTGGGCAGACTTGCCGATGCGGTTGGCGAACTCGACGACTTCGATGCGAGCGAGGCCGCGTACGACACGCTTACCGCCGACATCAAGGACGAGTATGCCGGGCTTCTCGATTCCACGACCTTCATCGTCCTGAACCGCTTTGCAAGTACTGAGGACGGAGTGTTTGTTCTGGAGCATCCGGGCGGGTACTGCCCGGGCCCTCTCGAGGACGCCGGGCTGAAGATCCTCCCCGAGAACGCAGAGGACGTTTTCGCGTTTGTTTCCATGGAACAGCTCAGCGACACCGTGGCGGACGCGGACGTGATCATCTATCCCCTCGGCGCCGATGGCAACGTGATGCCCGCATTCGCGCCGGTGCTGGAATCTAACATCTGGCAGTCGCTTCCGCAGGTGCAGGGCGGTCAGGCGCTCGGAGTTCAGTGCAACAGCTTCGTCGTGAGCTATTCGAGCAACATCCCGAACCTGGAGTCGCTCAAGGAGGCGCTCGCTACGCTGCCTGAGGCCGGATGACCCTCACCGACGCGCCGGGGGCGACGGTTCTCGCAGAAGAGCCGTCGCCCCCGGTCTCGTACCGACGCCGTCGTGTCGCCGGGCTGGTCGCCGCGGTAGTCGCGTTGATCGTGCTAGCGGTGCTCAGCATCATGATCGGTTCCAAAGCGATACCGCTCCCGGTGATCTGGGACGCGCTGTTCGATCCGTCTCCTAACGCCGATCAGTTCGCCATCCGCGATCTGCGGGTTCCGCGCACGATCATTGGGTTGGCGGTCGGGATGGCGCTTGGTGTGTGCGGGGCGTTGATCCAGGCGCTGACCCGCAACCCGTTGGCCGATCCCGGCATCCTGGGTGTGCATGCGGGCTCTTCCTTCGCCGTGACCGTCGCTGTCGGTCTGCTCGGGGTATCCACCATGCAGGGGTACATGTGGTTCGCGTTCGCGGGGGCGCTCGTAGTAACCGTCATGGTGCTCCTGCTCGGCGCGACCCGGCGTGGCCAATCTCCCGTCCTCATGGTTCTCGCCGGCGTCTGCATCAGCGCCGTGCTCGGCGGCGCCAGAGACGGGCTCCAACTCACCAACCCCGCCGCCTTCGATCAGATGCGATCCTGGAGCGCGGGGTCGATCGTCAGCCGCGATTTGGACATCATCTGGCCTGTCCTGCCCTTCTTCGTGACCGCTCTGTTCTTGGCTTTCATCGTGTCTGGGGCGTTGAATGCTATGGCCCTGGGCGACGAGTTGGCCGCCACGCAGGGCGTCCGCCTGGTCCGCACCCGCATCCTCGCCGTCGCAGCGATCACGCTACTGGCTGGTGGGGCGACCGCGATCGCGGGGCCGATCGGGTTCGTGGGCCTGATGGTGCCTCATGTGGCGCGGTGGTTTACCGGACCCGATCAGCGCTGGATTCTCGCATACAGCCTGTTGTTGGCTCCAAGTCTGCTGCTGGCCTCAGACATCCTGGGCCGCATCGTCATGTATCCGAGCGAGCTTCCGATCGGTATCGTCACCGCCTTCGTCGGCGCCCCCGTTCTCATCGCGCTGGTGCGGCGGAAGAAAGCGAGCGGGCTGTGAGCATGCGGGAAGAACTCGAGACGAAGGGTCGCGATCCCAATAGACTGGCCTCGTTCCTCGGCCGGCACTGGACCACCGGGACAGAGACCGTGGACTTCGGACGGCGGGTGCTGGTACTGCGGCGCTGGAGGATCGCGGCACGGTTCGACTGGCGCACGGTCATCGTCTGCGCGGTGCTCGCGCTCGCGGTCACCTGCATGGCGGTGCTCGCACTGATGACTGGTTCCTACCAGCTCAGCCCCGGGCAGGTGGGTTCCGCGCTGACCGGCGGCGAGACCGGGCTGGTTCACGACATCGTGGTCGAGTGGCGGCTGCCCCGGGTGGCGGCGGCTATCGTGTTCGGCGCTGCACTGGGGGCGTCGGGAGCGGTCTTCCAGTCGCTGCTGCGCAACCCCCTCGCCGACCCCGGCATCATCGGGTTCTCGCAAGGATCGTACACCGGTGCGCTGATCGTGATCCTGGTGATCGGCGGTTCCTACTGGCAGTTGGTCGGCGGGGCGCTGCTGGGCGGCATGGCCACCGCGATCGTCGTGTACGTGCTCGCCTGGCGGCGCGGGGTACAGGGATTCCGGCTCATCATCGTCGGCATCGGCGTCTCAGCCATGCTCGGGTCGATCAACACGTGGCTGATCCTGAAAGCAGACCTGGAGGTCGCGATGGCTGCCGCCGTCTGGGGCGCCGGGTCCCTCAACGGCGTGTCCTGGACCCAGGTCATCATCGGCGGCGCCAGCATCGCAATACTCCTGCTGCTGGCAGCGACGTTGAGCCAGCCGATGCGGCAGATGGAGCTGGGCGATGATGCGGCCGCCTCTCAGGGCGTGCGCATCCCCCCGGCACGCCTCGCCTTGATCGTGGTGGGAGTCGCGTTGACAGCGACGGTCACCGCCGCATCGGGACCGATCGCGTTCATCTCCCTGGTCGCGCCGCAGATCGCCCGCAGGCTAGCCCGCACCGCGGGGATCACCCTCGCGCCCGCCGCCTTCGTGGGCGCGCTGCTGTGTCTGGTGGCTGACTACATCGCCCAGCATATCGCCCCGACCTCACTCCCGGTCGGGATCATCACAGTAATGCTCGGAGGCGGCTACCTCGGCTGGCTTCTCTTCACCGAAGCCCGAAAACGACTGTGAACATCCCGTCTGCGCGGTGGCAATGATCCTTAAGAGCACCGGCTCTTACTCCTACAAGTCGAAGGAGGTCGCGGGGTGGATCGACCATCGTTTGCCGTGACGTAGGCAAAACCTATGCGTTCATCCATGGGTCGGGCTACATCGAGAGCAGGCTTGCAGCACCCGGGATGCCGCGTACTCGGTGGCACTCGCGCTGCCAGCGTTGCCGAAGGCCAGCGGGGTCAGAAAGGAAAGCGAGGAGTTGATCCACGACACCGTCCTCGACCTCACCATCCAGGAGTGGGACGGACGAGTGGGTGCTCGCCAGCCCGAGCACATTGCTTCGCGACTTCCTTACCGCCACTGGGCTGACCTTCGAGCAGTGTCGGCTGAGCGCTGCCGTCGAGCTCTTGGCTGCCGGCTACGACGTCGACCAGGCGGCCGCACGAGTGGGCTTCGTCAGTTGCAACGGCTTCACCCGAGCGTTCAAGCAGCGGTTCAGGTCCACTCCGACCGATCCGCGGGCGCGGGCCGACATGGACTATTTGCGCTACATCGGTGTGTCCGGTGGGTCAGGGCTCGACCTACCCTCCGACATCCACTATGCCTTCCGCGAGCAGACGAATATGAGCTTCGTCCGCTGGCGCTACGCAACGCGCATGCGTGTCGCCGAGACCGGCTCGCCGCGGGCGCCAAACCCAGCGCTGTCACGTCGGCTAGGCGCATCTACCGACGTTCAGTACTGCCTTCTCGCGCTTGAATGGACTCTCACCACGCGACTACCAGGAACGCGAGCCCGGGAGCGGGTGGCAACTGCGCGGCTCACACTGACCCCACAGCGAAGCACCGGTCGAAAGAGAGCGGCGTGGGCAGGATGTTGTGGCCGCAAGGCACAAGAGATATGTCGTCCGGCTCACGAACCTCATCAGATGACACGCTCCGCTTACAAATTAGCTTAGCCTGTCCTATACTCGCTTCCATGCTCGATGGTTGCGGAAGGTGTCAAGGCACGACGTCGCGGAGTACGAGGGACGGGCGCGGCGATGCTTGATCACCTCCCCCTGACGATCAGCCAGCGTGGTACCTGGGCGGCGCAGAGCCTGTTCCCTGGTTCGACGGCGTTCCGTCCGATTTCGATCGTCTGGGGCGACGATGCGATTGACCTGGGCATGTTCGTGGCATCCGTGGAGGCGGCGTTCGAGGAATCGGACGCGTTACGGGTACAGCTGGGGGAGGACGACGGCGTCCCGTTCCAGCAGATCGATTCAGGCGCGCGACTCGAAACGAGAGTCGCTTCGGGACTGCGCACTGACGAGGAGATCCAGGAGTTTGCACGCGAGATACTCAAGGAGCCGGTTGCGGGGGGCTTTCAAAAGCTAAATCGATCCGCGTTGTTTACTCGATCAAGCGGAGGGTGGGCGTGGGTCTTCTCCACTCACAACATCTTGGTCGACGGCTATAGCTTCTCGCTCTTCATACGTCGCGTCGCCGAGGTATATACCTCCTATCACCTCACTGGCTCCGCGCCCGGCCGCTCGTTCGGTGGCCTGGCAGAGTCCGTGCTCGAAGCGGTCCGCTCCGCGGAGAGCCCGCAGGCTGAGGATAGCTACTGGCAGAAGACCCTCGATATCGATGTTGACATCGATCGTCAACGTAAGCCTGTTTCGTTGTCCGCTCTGTTCTCCGCTTCATTCCGTGCGCCGCACACGTTCAAGGTCGCAGGGCTCGAGGAGGGCCTCCACGATCTCTCGCACGAGCTGCGAGTCAACTGGACAGATATTCTGATCGGCGCGTGGGGGCTGTACACGGCTCTGAATGGGGATCGAGACTATCTCGCGCTGCGCGTGCCGATGATGATGAGGGACCGCGGTCAGCTCCTGCGAACTCCTTCCGCTGTGTCGAGGCCCCTGCCTGTGCTGCTTCCGCTCGCACCCACGAGCACCTCGGAAGAACTGTTTGCTCTTCTGCGCAGCCAACTAGTGATGTCGAAGAAACATTCTCACACCGAGGACCACAACTTCGCGAGACTCTGGCCGGGCGGAGAAGACGCGTATTTCTCGCTTCCGTCGATCAATATCAGGATGTTCGACCCGCCCGCAACGTTCGGCCTCGTGCCCGCGTCTGTCGAGGTCGTCCATCCGGGGCCGGCAGGACCGCTGGATCTCTCCGTTTATGGCACACCTCACTCTGGCATCCGTTTCGAGCTCAACGGGCATGAGTCTGTTCTGGGTGACGACGAGATCGTCTCCCATGCAGCCGGCTTCTCCGCTTTTCTGAGTGAGCTGATCGCGGGTTCAGCGAACCAGTCGATCTACATGCTCTCCCGGTCCCTCGATCCTGCGGGGGGCGAAGGCAGCGAGTATGCGGTCGGTACTGATGTGCCACTACCCGACATGACACTTGATCAGTTGCTTCGCGCGCAGGCAGCTCTTTCGCCCGATGAAGAAGCTGTCGTCGACGGTGACGGGCTCAGCTGGTCATTCAGCGAACTAGATGCCCGTGTGAATGCGCTCTCCCAGGTGATCGTAGATAGCGGTGTGCGGCCGGGTGATCGCGTCGCAATCTTGCTGCATCGGTCGTCGGATCTTGTGGCGGTGCTGGCGAGCACGCACCGGTCAGGTGCAGCGTGCGTCCCGATCGATCCGGACTATCCCACGGAACGGGTGAACCAGATAGTCGACGATTCCGGAGCCACGCTTGTCGTTACGGACCGGTCGACGGCAACCACCCACGATCAGGCAGTCTCTAATGCCATGCGCCGGCTTCTGCTGATAGACAAGGACGACACTCAGAAGCGCCTGTCCCGAGGCAAATCAGAGCCTCCCTCACTGGCGCGGCCGGCGTCGCCGGGTGACGCAGCCTATGTGATCTTCACGTCCGGCACGACGGGGCGCCCGAAGGGCGTGAGCGTGCCGCACCGCGCGATCGTCAACCGCCTGGTCTGGGGAGAAGCAACATACCCGCTCAAGAAGCAGCGTGTGCTGATGAAGACACCCACGATCTTCGACGTTTCGATCCCGGAGATCTTTGCTCCGTTGGCGTTCGGGGGGACGCTCGTGATCGCACCACCCGAGGCGCACAAGGACCCGGTCTATCTTGCGGAGCTCATAGAAGAGCAGCGGATCTCCCGTGTGAATTTCGTGCCATCGATGGCGCGGCTTTTCGCCGAGCTGACCTCCCGGTCGTTGGAGACCACAACCGTGACGGCGCTGGCCGGAGAATCGTTCCCGACCAGTCTCGGGGCTGCGCTGCGCGGCGTGGTCTCGGGCGATATCGCGAACGTGTACGGGCCCACGGAAGCCGGCGAGATCACTTTCCATCGGTTCGAGCCGACTGCTGATCGTGCCGCGACCGTACCGATCGGCCGCCCGATCTTCAATTCATCCGCCCGAGTGCTGGACGCTTGGCTTCGCCCCGTCACCGCGGGTAAAGTCGGCGAACTCTACCTCGGAGGCGCTCAGCTCGCCGATGGTTACGTCGGACAGCGCGCCCTCTCGGCAGCGCGCTTCGTCGCTGACCCATTCTCCATCGCGGGTGAGCGGCTTTACCGTACTGGAGATCTGGTCAGGTGGAACGAGCAGGGCCAACTGGAATACATAGGGAGAGCAGACGACCAGATCAAGATCCGGGGGTTCCGCATAGAGGTCGGCGAAGTCCAAGCCGTCCTGGAGCAACACCCGGCCGTGACCGGAGCCGTCGTGCTGGCATTTGACCACCCTGCTGAAGGACAGTATCTCGCTGCCTACGTCACTGCGTCAGGTGTTGATCTCCCCGGCGACGGGACGCTCATGGACGAACTACGCGATCATGCGATGGCCACACTGCCGGAACACATGATTCCCGCCGTGTTCACGGGACTCGACCGAATCCCCGTGACGCCAAACGGCAAACTCGATCGACGCGCCCTGCCTGCTCCGGATCTATGGAGCAACGCATTAGGCCGCGCCCCGGATACTCGAACCGAGCAGACCCTCGCCGACGTCTTCGATTCGGTCCTACACCTGCCCGAAGAAGTCACGCTGTCGGCAGATGATGACTTCTTCCGGTTCGGTGGACACTCGCTCCTCGCCACGCGCGTCGTTGCGCGGGCAAACGCTGCTCTACGGTCGAGACTCTCACTTCGAGATGTGTTCGACCACCCGACAGTGGCAAAACTCGCGCGCCTCGTCGACTCCGCATCCGGAACGACTATTCCGGAAATCCGAGTCGGCGAACTGCCGCGACCCGAAGAGATCCCGGTGTCCTTCGGTCAGCAGGCGCTATGGTTGATCGACCAACTCGGCGGCCCGGGCGGCAGGTATGTCGTTCCCACGACTCTCCGTCTGTTCGGTGACCTCGACGAGACAGCCATGATCAGGGCGCTGCACGACGTAGTCGCCCGCCATGAACCACTCCGCACGCTGATCCAAGAACACGAAGGACGGCTCCGCCAGACGATTCTTGGAACGGAGGAAGCAGAAGGTCTGCTCGAGATCATCAGCGACGATCTCATCGATCAAGGGCCATCCGCACTCAAAGCACGGATCACGGAACTGATACAACCTGGGTTCGATCTTGCCTCTGACCTGCCGCTGCGTGCGGGTCTGCTTCGCACGGCACCGACAGAGTGGGTTCTCATATTGGCCGTGCACCATCACGCGATCGACGAATGGTCGTTGCCCGTGCTGATGGCCGACCTCTCAGTCGCATACACCGCCCGCACGGCGGAATCCACACCACAATGGCGTCCGCTGCAGATCCAATATGCTGACTACGCAATCTGGCAACGCCAGTCGCTCGGCGACCCCGCAGACCTGTTCTCCGAGATCTCCCGGCATCTCAGCTACTGGCGAGATGCACTGGCAGACGCGCCGGAAGAATCAACGATCAGTTCCGACAATCCACGTCCAGCCGAGCCTTCTTATCGGGGCGAGGACATCTCCTTTGAGGTCGCCGAGGAAACTGTGGCGGGCCTGCGTAGGGTGGCCGACAAGCTTGGCGTATCGACGTTCATAATCACTCAAGCGGCAACTGCCCTCGCAGTCTCAGCTCTGGGCGCGGGCGAAGACGTCATCATCGGCTCACCGGTGGGCGGGCGTACTGAAGACGGGTTGGAGAACCTTGTCGGGTACTTCGTGAATACCCTTCCCATCCGACACCAGTTCCACGCCCGCGACACTTTTGCCGACATACTTCGTCGCGCGAAACGCGCAGTGCTGGATGGATTCGCGCATCAAGAGGCCCCGTTCGAGCAGATCGCATCCACGGTCGGCGCAGACCGATCGGCGTCCCGCAATCCTGTTTTCCAGGTGTTGCTCACGTACCAGAACTCAAGTGACGGTAGCGAGGTACTTCTTCCTGGGCTCGAGGTGAAGTCCGAGATCACCCCGCTCGGCGCGGTCAAAACAGATCTCGACCTCTACCTCATCGACTTCCCAGATCGAATCGCCGGATCCCTCGGTTATGCCACCGACCTCTTCGACCGAACTACTGCTCGCAGGTTCGTCGCTGTCCTGACGCATGTGCTCGACAGCATGGCGGTCGATGTGTATTCTCGCGCGGCCGACCTCGACCTGACGCCCGTAAGTGACGCGCACGAGATCATCGACTGGTCGACGGGCGAGTCAGTCACGAATCCCGAAACCACATTGAACGCGCTTTTCGAACAGCGCGCGACGGAGTCGGCCGAATCCATCGCCGTAGTGGATACGAAGGGCTCGCTCACGGGAGCAGAGTTCGACAACCGGGTGAACGCCCTCGCGCAGCTTCTTGTGGCTCATCACGTGGATGTGGGTGATCGCGTGGCAGTGATACTGCCACGGTCTGCGGCGCTCGTCGTCGCTCTTGCGTCCCTCATCCGCGTCGGTGCTGCGTTCATCCTGATCGATCCGGACTATCCGATGGGCAGGCAGCGCACCATACTCGAGGACGCGTCCCCCAAGCTGGTCGTCACCAACGCCGACATCGTCGATACCCGCAGCGAAATGCTCAAGGCCGCCGGGGCTCCGCTCTTTCTGCTCGACGACTCACACACCGCGAATCCGTCAGGAGAGTGGCCGGTCGCTTCTCCCAAACTGTCTCGCTCCCTGTCGGCGAAGGACGTCGTGTGTGTGATATTCACCTCAGGAACGACAGATCGCCCGAAGGGCGTGGAGATCTCACACGAAGCAATGGTCAACCGACTGCTGTGGGTCCGCGAGGAACTTGATTTCGACTCTGCGAGTGTCGCGCTATGGAAGAGCGGCCTGGGATTCATCGACGCGGTCACGGAACTGTTTGGCCCCCTAGCCTCGGGCGCAACCATAGTTATCGCGCCGGATGAGGACGCACGTGACCCGTTGCGCATAGTCGAGCTGATCGAGCAACACAAGGTGACGCATCTGCTGACCGTGCCCGGACTCGCCGACGTACTACTGCAAGTCCCGGATGCGGCAAAACGGCTGGATTCGGTCGGGTCATGGGTGTTGTCAGGCGAGGCTTTGGCTCAGTCAACAGTGCAGGTGCTCAAGCGCGTTGTACCAGCCGTGGTGGCGCGGAACTTCTATGGCTCCACTGAGATCACCGGCGACGTTACGTCAGGGGTGTCCGTCGCCGACAAGATCAAAGTCCCGATTGGCACGCCGGTGGCGAATACTCTCTTGCGAGTACTGGATGAGTGGTTGCGGCCCGTCCCGCTCGGTGTGATCGGAGAACTCTACGTCGGCGGCATCCAGCTCGCGCACGGCTACAGAGCGCAAGCCCCGCTGTCCGCCGCCCGGTTTGTCGCTGACCCGTTCGGGGACTCGGGCGAGCGCTTGTATCGGACCGGGGACTTGGTCCGGTGGAACAGAGATGGCGCGCTGGAGTATCTGGGCCGATCAGATGATCAATTGAAGATCCGAGGATACCGGATCGAGCCTGACGAGATCCGTAACGTCCTCGAACATCACGAGGCCGTGTCCAGTGCGGTCGTGGTGGCGTTGGATCATCCCACAGGCGGAAAATACCTGACCGCTTATGTCACAACTACCAAAGATGCTCCCACGGACGACACGGTCCTTGCCGAGTCGTTGCGAGAGCATGCGGGAAGGGTACTGCCGTCGTATACGGTTCCCACCACAGTGACTCGCCTGGAGGCGTTCCCCGTCACGGTGAACGGGAAACTCGACCGACGCGCCCTCCCCGCCCCACAGATCGGAACGAGCACCGGCGGCCGAGCACCCGAGACCGAGACCGAACTCGCTCTCGCCCAAGTGTTCCGGGACGTCCTTCGTTTGGATAACGGTGTCGTGCTGTCGGTGGATGAAGACTTTTTCCGCTTGGGTGGGCACTCCTTGTTAGCGACGCGGGTCGTCGCGAGGGTAAACGCTGATTTGGGTTCGGCATTGTCGTTGCGGGACGTGTTTGACCACCCCACCATCGCGGAGCTTACCCGTGCGCTCGAAGAGGCAACAGCTTCGTCGGCGCCGGCGCTGCGTGTGGGGGATGTGTCCCGGTCGGGAGTGGTACCGGTGTCGTTTGGTCAGCAGGCGCTCTGGGTAATCGATCGGCTCGGTGGGCCGGGGGGCCGGTATGTGGTCCCCGTCATACTACGATTCTCCGGGAATCTCAACGAAGCTGCGCTGGGCGACGCGGTGCGCGATGTCGTCACCCGCCACCAGGCGTTGCGCACCTTGATCCTTGAAGGCGACGGGCAACTACAACAGGTGGCGGTCTCTGTCGAAGAGGCCGCCCGCCGATTGCCGCTAGCTGCGGAGGACCTCACCGCGGCCGGTGAAAGGGCGGTGCAGGCCCGGGTGACGGGGATCGTGCAGACCGGGTTTGATCTTGCTACCGATATTCCTGTCCGTGGTGGCCTGTTGAAGGTCGCCGGCAACGAGTGGGTATTGGTATTGGCGGTACATCATCACGCGGTGGATGAGTGGTCGCTGCCGGTGCTGTTAGGGGACCTCTCGACGGCGTATCAAGCACGGTTGAGCGGAAGGACTCCTGACTGGGCGTCTCTTGCAGTGCAGTATGCAGATTACGCCGTCTGGCAGCGCGAAATCCTTGGCGATTCGGCCGACCCCGGGTCCGAAATGTCTCGGCACCTGGAGTACTGGCGAGACGTGCTGGCGGACGTGCCGGAGGAATCGACCATCGCTGCGGACCGGTCGCGTCCGGCCCAACCCACCTACCGAGGCGGGGACATCTCGTTTGAGATCGCGCCCGCGACGGTGGCGAGACTGCGCCGGGTAGCGGGCGAGTTGGGCGTGAGCATGTTTATGGTCGCACAGGCCGCGACGGCCCTGGCGGTGTCCGCGCTGGGAGGGAACGATGATGTGGTGATCGGTTCCCCGGTGGGGGGGCGCACGGAGGACGGGCTCGAACCGCTGGTGGGGTACTTCGTGAACACCCTCCCCCTTCGTCACCGGTTCCGTCCCGGTGACACGCTCGCCGATGTTCTTCAGCGAGCCTGCGACGTAGTGCTGGATGGTTTCGCGCATCAGGCCGCCCCGTTCGAGCAGATCACCACTGCGGTGGGGGCCGATCGGTCCGCAAACCGGAACCCGGTGTTCCAGGTCATGCTCACCCATCGCAACTTCACTGGACGACAGAATCCGCTCTCGTTCCCTGGGGTGACTGCTAAGCAAGAAACGGCGTCGATCGGGGCGGTGAAGACCGACCTAGACCTTTACCTCATCGACGACCCTGACGGTATGACCGGACACCTCGCGTATGCCAGTGACCTATTCGACCCGGCTACGGGGGAACGGTTCGCGACCATGCTGCAGTGGGTGCTCGGCGCTATCGCCGCCGATCCCGGGGCACGTGTCGCGGAACTCGGGCTACTGCCGGGCGAAGACGAGAGTCAGATCGCCTCCTGGGAATCAGGTGAGGTACTCGGTGTTGCTGCGAGCACAGTCGATGTCCTAGTGCGGGAGCGGGCAGTCGCTTCACCGGATGCGGTGGCGGTCGTCGGCGACGGCTTGGTGCTCACGTATGCCGCGTTTGATGCGCGGGTGAATGCCCTCGCTCAGATGCTTATCGACCGCGGGGTCGAGGTGGGCGACCGGGTCGCGGTGGTGCTGCCCCGATCGGTGGATCTGGTCGTCGCGCTCACTGGGGCACTTCGGGCGGGGGCCGCGTATGTGCCGATCGATCCCGAGTACCCTGCCGATCGCGTGGCCGCGATCCTCGAAGAGGCCGGCGCGGGTCTGGTGATCGCTGACGCGGTCACGGCTGCCGGGTTTGAGGACGTGATGGGCACTGCCGCTGTTTCGCTGGTCGCGCTGGACGATCCGGTGGTGCGGGAGCGGCTGGTTGCAGGCTCTGATGCTCCGCCAGCTCGGTCGCGCCCGCTTACCCCGGGGGACGTGGCGTACGTGATTTTCACGTCCGGGACGACGGGACGCCCGAAAGGCGTGGAACTTTCGCACCGGGCAGTGATCAACAGGCTGACGTGGGGACGGGACGTACTCGACCTCGGGCAGGGATGTGTGGCGTAGTGGAAAAGTGGGCTCGGTTTCGTGGATGCGGCCACCGAACTGTTCGGTCCGCTCACGGCCGGGGCGACAGTGGTGGTCGCCTCGGACCAGGACGTCCGCGACCCGGAACGTTTGGCAGGCTTGATGAGCCGGCACGAGGTGACACATCTGCTGACGGTGCCGGGTCTGGCCGACGCGATCGCTGGATTGCCCAATGCCGGGCAGTTGCTCCAATCGGTGCGGTCGTGGGTGGCCTCGGGTGAGGTGCTTGGGTCTTCCACCCTGGGAGCGATGCACCGGGCGGCACCGGATGCGGTGATACACAACTTCTACGGGTCCACGGAGGTCACCGGCGACGCGACCGCGGCAGTAGCGGACCATGACGCAGAGACCGCGGTGGTGCCGATTGGTGGACCGGCGGCGAACACGTTCGTGCGCGTGCTGGACTCCTGGTTGCGACCGGTGCCCCCGGGGACGATGGGGGAGTTGTATGTCGGCGGGGCCCAACTGGCCCAGGGATATGCAGGGCAGAGTGCCTTGAGCGCGGCCCGATTCGTCGCTGACCCGACGGGCGAACACGGTGAGCGTCTTTACCGGACCGGTGATGTGGTGCGGTGGAACGACGGGGGCCGGTTGGAGTTCTTGGGCCGGTCGGATGATCAGGTCAAGATCCGGGGATTCCGGATCGAGCCTGACGAGATCCGCAACATCCTCGAGACCCACGAGCTCGTCTCTGGGGCGATCGTTGTGGCGTTGGATCACCCGGCGGGTGGGAAGTTCCTCACCACCTATGTCACGCTCGCTGATACGGGAGCCGCGGAGGACGTGTCCTCCTTCGCCCGGGCACTGCGGGCGCACGCCGGCGCAGTGCTGCCCGAGTACATGGTCCCCACCACAGTCACTGTTCTTGACCGGTTCCCGGTGACGGCGAACGGGAAACTCGACCGGCGTGCGCTGCCAGCCCCCGATCTGGCCGGGTCGGCGGGAGCCGGGCGAGCCCCAGAGACCGAGACCGAGCGGACCCTGGCGGCCGTATTCCGGGACGTGCTCCGCCTTGATGATGGCGTTTCCCTGTCGGTGGATGATGATTTCTTCCGCCTGGGCGGGCATTCACTGCTCGCAACCCGGGTCGTGGCCCGGGCGAACGCCCAGCTGGGTGCGGGGCTGACTCTGCGGGATGTCTTCGATCACCCCACCATCGCGGGCCTTGCTCGTGTGGCGGATGACGCGGCTGGCGATGCGGGCCCGGTGCTGCGGGTGGGGGACGTACCCCGGCCCGACAAGGTGCCAGCATCCTTCGGCCAGCAAGCGCTCTGGGTGACAGAAGAGTTGGCGGGCAGTTCGATATACCGGATACCAGTCGAGCTGGAGGCGCGTCAGCGCATCGATCCCGTTGCACTTGCGCAAGCGATCGGTCAACTTGTTGCGCGTCATGAGACGCTTCGAACGACGTTCAGCTTCGACGAGAACACCTCCTTGCTCCAGCAGACGGTTCATGAGGCATCCTTGAAGAATCGTGAAGCGATCAAGATCGAGCAGATTGATCGGGATCGCCTGATGACGAGAATCTCGGAGCTCGTGAGGGCACCGATGGATTTGTCACGCGAGTTCGGCATGAGATTCCACGTCTTGCGTCACGAGCATGGCGATGTACTTGTGCTCCCTAGCCATCACCTCATCACCGACGAGCAGTCTTTTGAGCCACTGATCCGCGACTTGAACGCGTTCTACGCGGAGGCACTCACAGGACGACCGGCGGGCCTCCCTTCGTTGCCGCTGCAGTATGCCGACTTCGCTGTCTGGCACCGCGCGATGTTGGGCGACCGTAGTGACCCGGGATCTCTTTACCGGACTGAGCTCGACCACTGGCGTGATGTCTTGACCGGTCTGCCTGCGGAGACTGTGCTTCCGCTCGACTATTCTCGTGACGAAACCGATACGCGTACAGTCTTCCCAGCGAGCGCCGCTTTGTCGAGCAGCGAGACCGAAAGCATCGACGAGTTGCTCATAGAGCGGAGTGCGACTCCGCTGCAGGCGCTTATGACCGCGCTCTCGCTTGCACTCTGGGTGGAGGGCGCCGGCAGCAGTGTGCCCATCGGAACGCCGATCAGCTTGCGTGATCAGCCCGAGTTGAGCGACCTGATCGGGTACTTCGTCAACACCGTTGTCGTGCGTGCAGACATCGACGAAACTGAAGGTTTCGGCGAATTGCTGCACAATCTTCGTGGCCGGGTGCTCGACGCTGAAGAGCACAAGTTCGCGCCGTTTGAGAGTGTTGTCGAGACTGTTTCCCCGCAGCGTGTCCCCGGGGTAAGCCCGCTGTTTCAGGTGATGGCAGCCTACCTCGACACTCCGGAATTCACGCAAGATGAGACGTCGCTGTTCACACCGCTTGTTCCGCCGGAGTCAGAGGGCAACGTTTCCTCGCGACCGGCGCTTTTCGATCTGGTCTTCTCGGTCGCTCGACGCGAGAAGGGGCGGCTCAGTCTGTACCTAAATGCCACCCGCGAGCTGTTCTCTCCGGCGACGACGTCTCGGCTGTTGCGTGGCACCGAGCTGTTCCTGACACTCGGTGCGCGGTACCCAAGCCTGCCGATCCGGCACCTTGCCCAGCTGGTGCGGGCCGGCCGGGCAGGAGAGCCCGCCGCCGAGGTCGGCGGGAAGGCACGGCGGACATTCCGGCTCCCGCTGGCCGATTTCGACGCAGAAGATGCACCCCTCTGGCGCGCTGCGGTCGAGCACTCTGGATTCGTCTTATCGCGGGTGGGGGACATGCGTCTGCGCGTGCTCGAGGACGGCGGCGGTGAACTGGAGGGCAAGGTGGAGAACCCCGCAACGCTCGACGCCGTGGCCGCCACGCTGACCGGTCTCGTTGATGCTTACCGCTCCGACACCGCCGTCGTCATCGAGAGAGCGCCCGGCAACGTGCACGCGTACTCCGACGGGGAGCTGACCGCGGCGCTCCACGACCCCTTCTGGGAGGAGTGGGCCGACGAAATCGCCGACGCACCCGACACGACTCTGCCTCGGCGAGGCGAAGTGGAGGCGACTTGCGGAGGCGCTGTGAGGAGCGTGCAGTCAAATCAAACTGGAAGCGAGGAGGAGGCGCGCACCGTCGTTCTCAACGCCGTGACGCATGCGCTCGACTCGACGATTGACGGTGGACTGGTCGTGGAGTTGTGCGAGCCGGACGGAATTTTCATGGTTCGTCAGTTCCCGGTGCTGCTGAGGGGTGACGGCGGCGAGGCACAAGGCATTGCCGCGAACGAGGGGATCAGTCAGGCGAGCAGTGGCCTCCTGGGGGAGCGAGCCGTGCAGTATGAAGCGCTGATCGATCACCCTCAGCTGGCACGCTTCGTCGACGACCTGCCGATACCGAAAGTCCGAGTGACGGTGTTCGCCACCAACGCGGAACCCGATACGGTCACAGTGAAAGCTCTCGAACGCGCCGAAATCGATCTCGACGTCCTCGTGCTCTCCGGCGCCAGACCAGGTTCAGATGACCGTGTTGTCCGCGTCGAGGTTGCCGCGGCAGCGGGAATCGACCTAGACGCATGTCGGCTCGCAGAAGAGATCCTTAATGAGATCGCTCACTCGGGCATCGCTCTGGCAGAGCCCGCAAAACCCGTCGTGCCGCTCAGGGTCCGTCGTGCAGACCGACTGACCCTCTTGCGGGAAGAAGAAGAGGGCATTCGAGCCCGCTACGGGCACGACGCGGAGATACTGCCGCTCTCGCCGCTGCAGCACGGGCTCTTTTACCACCTTGTGCGAGCGCGGGAGTCCGGCGACCACAACGCCTATGTCTCACTGTCCACGCGGCAGCTCTCGGGCCGCGTCGATGCCGAGCGCATGGCGCGGGCCGCGGCCACCGCCTTTTCCCGGTATCCCAACCTGAGCGCAGCGTTCATCCCCTCGGGCGAGGCACAGGTGATCCCTGCAGCTTCCGACGTGCCGTTCCGGGTGATCCGGCTGCCCGAGTGGGAGGCGCTCGGTACCCCGGTAAGTGAGTTCCTCGCCAACGAACGACGACAGCCGTTCGACTTCGAGACCCCTCCGCTCATTCGGTTCACACTGCTCGAGCACGCGCCGGAAGCGTGGACGCTCGCGATGAGCTTCGAGCACATCCTGATCGACGGTTGGTCGCTCAGTGCACTCCTAGAAGAGATCTTCGACCTCTATGCCGATCCCGACTATGCAGATCGCATGCCGCCCGCATCGTTCCGTTCGTACCTCGATTGGCTGGATGAGCAAGACCCTGACATTGCTTCGCGTGCGTGGGACGATTATCTCGCGGGCCTGACTGGGCCGACCCTGCTCTGGCCCGAGAGTAGCGATCTCAGCGGCACACAGGTCGAGACAGGGGAACTTCACCGAGATCTCGATCCCACCGCGGCTGCAGCGGTCTTTGCGGCCGCGAGGACTGCTGGTGTGACCGTGGGTACCCTGCTGCAGACAGCCTGGGGCATCGCTCTGAGCCGTCTCACCGGCAGCGACGATGTCGTCTTCGGTAACACCGTGTCGGGCCGTCCGGCTGAGCTGTCCGAGTCTGACCGCATCATCGGGTTGCTGTTCAACACCGTGCCGATGCGGATAGGCGTCACGCCGGTCGAGACCGTCGAACAGCTGCTATCACGGGTGCAGGCCAGGCAGTTGACCGTCATCGAATATCCGCAGACATCGCTCACGAAAATCCAGGCTGCCGTCGGCATGTCAACGTTATTCGACACCCTTTTCGTCGTGCAGAATCACCCTTTCGGCGCCGCCGGAGAACGCGACTGGGCCGGTGTGAAGGTCGTCGAAGCGGAGATCGACGACGCGACCCACTACCCAGTGACCTTTGCCGTGAATCCCTGGATACAAGGCGACGTTGCCGATGTTCACGTACGTCTCTCCTACCGACGCGACGCTTTCGATGACGCAGCGGCTGAGCGGCTGCTGGAACGCTATCTGCTCGTGCTCCGGGGCCTGACAGACAAGCTCGATGTTCCCGTTGGCGAGCTGACGGCGCTGCTCCCCGATGAGGCCCAGCCGCACACGGGTATCGTTGCCGATCTGCACCGCGCGATCGAAGGTGTGACGGTCGCGAGCCTGCTGGAGCGCCAGGTTCGCCGATCTCCGAATGAGACTGCACTGGTTGCCGGTTCGCGACGCTTCGTCTTCGCCGAGTTCTCCGCCGAAGTGAACCGGTATGCCCGGCTGCTGCTGGAGCACGGCGTGCGCCCCGAGCATCGGGTGGCGTTGCTGCTGCCGCGTGACGAGCGGATGGTTATTGCGATGTTCGCGGTGTTCGCCGTCGGCGCGGCCTACGTGCCGGTCGATGCCGAGCTGCCCGACGAGCGTATCGGCTACATGTTCGACGTCGCTTCCCCCACGGTTACGCTCGTCACCGACCGCGACGCAGCGAGGCTCGGCTCATCCGCTGGGGAGGCGGTGAACCTCGATGACGAGGCGGTCCGCGCCCGCATCTCAGCCCTAGACGCGGGCTCGATCACGGTGGAGGAGCGTGGTGGTGAGGTGTCGCTGGACCACTTGGCGTACATCATCTTCACGTCTGGCTCCACGGGCCGGCCGAAGGGCGTCGCGGTCGCGTACCGAGGCCTGACGAACATGTACGCCAACCATGTCGAGAAGATCTTCGACCGCGTGGTGGTCCATCAGGCCGGGCGGCGGATGCGGATCGCTCACACGACATCCTTCTCGTTCGATGCGTCGTGGGAGCAGCTTTTCTGGTTGCTCAACGGGCACGCGGTGTACGTGATAGATGAGGAGATGCGTCGGGACCCGCAGCGTCTGCTTGCGTACTACGACGATCAGCGCATCGACGGGTTCGACGTCACCCCGTCGTACGGGCAGGTGCTCGTCGATGAGGGGCTGCTGGAACGCGACCGGACGGCGGGCCGGTCGGTGTCGGCCGACGCCCCGGGGGTGGTGTTCGTCTCCCTCGGTGGGGAGGCAGTGCCCGAGCGACTCTGGCAGCAGCTGCGGGACGCGCCCGGCGTGGAGTCTTACAACCTCTACGGGCCGACCGAGTACACGATCAACGCGCTCGGCGCAGATCTCGCCGACAGCACCACCCCGAGCGTTGGCACCCCGATCTTCAACACCCGCGCCTACATTCTCGACGACAACCTGCAGCCCACGCTGCCGGGTGTTGCGGGCGAGCTCTATCTGGCGGGCGCGGGCAATGCGCGCGGCTACTGGGGGCAGTCCGCCCTCACGGCTGAGCGCTTCGTCGCCTGCCCGTGGGAGCCGGGGGAGCGCATGTACCGTACCGGGGATCTCGCCCGATGGAACGCCGAAGGTCACATCGACTATCTCGGGCGTGCCGACGAGCAAGTAAAGATCCGCGGATACCGGATCGAGCCCGACGAGATCCGCGCGGTGCTTGAGACGCACCCGCTCGTCGCGGGAGCGGCGGTGATCGCCGCTGATCATCCGTCGAGCGGGACGTTCCTCGCCGCGTACGTGATTCCCACCGATATCGAAATCGACGACGCCGCCTTGCGCGATGCGGTACGCACGCATGCCGCGCAGCAGCTGCCCGACTACATGGTGCCGGCTTCGTATATGCGGGTAGAGGCATTCCCTCTCACGCCAAATGGCAAGCTCGACCGGCGGGCACTGCCCGAACCGGAACTCGGCCAGGCCGCCTCCGCCGGGAGGAAGCCGGAGACGGAGACGGAGCGCACACTCATGAAAGCCGTTCAAGAAGTGCTAAGGCTGGGTGCCGACACGGCGTGCTCGGTCGACGATGACTTCTTCCGACTGGGTGGCGACAGCATTCTGTCGATCCAACTCATGTCCATGGCCCGTCGCGCAGGTATCATGATCGCTGCGTCCGAGGTGTTCTCGGCCCGGACAGTCGCAGCCCTCGCTCGGATCGTCGACGAACGCGCCTCACGGGAGACCGCGTCTTGCGTGGAGAGCGCCGAAGTGCGATCGTCTCGGCTCTGGCCGATCGCCCGCTCGATGGCGGGTAGTCCGGGATTCGCATCGTTCGCTCAGGCGGCTCTCTACACGGTGCCCGCGGACACTTCGGATGAACTGGTGACGCGCGTACTCGCTCAGGCGGTCCAGCACCACGGGGCGCTGAACGCGCGTCTCACCCGAGCCGAGGACGGTAATCGCCACTTCGAACTGCTACCGCTGCGACCAGGAACACTCCGCGAGCGGATCACAGTTCAACAGGTGGACTCCGCCTGGTCAGACCCCGAATGGACGGATTCCATCCAGAATCGGGTGACGTCGATGGCACACACGATGGATCCTGAGCGCGGGGTGCTCTGGCGGGCGGCCTTGTTTACGAGCGTAGCGGAGGACACGAGCCGTCTTCTTCTCGTCGTCCATCACCTCGTAGTCGACGGTGTATCGTGGCGTATCTTGGAAGACGATCTGCAGCATTCCTGGGAGATCGAGACGGGGCGCACCACGGACCCGTTGCTGCCAGCGGGTACGAGCATGACAGCCTGGGCGGAAGCGCTCGCGACCCGTGCCGTTGCGATGGACGTCGTCGGGCAGACGGAGTACTGGGCAAACAGCTTGACGGTCCCTGACCCTCTCCTGGGGGCACGTCATGTAGACCCGAAACTCGATAAGCGGGAGACGGCGCGCAGGGCTCGAGTTCGGGTGCCATCGTCGGTCGCCGGACCGTTGCTATCCACCATTCCGAGCGCGCTATCGGCAGAGGTCAACGATGTTCTTCTCAGTTCGCTGGCAATTGCTGTGGGCGCATGGCGGGCACAGCGCGGCGTAAGACACCGGCGGGTCCTGGTCGGACTCGAAGGGCATGGACGTGAAGAACAGTTTGTGCCGGGCAGCGACCTCTCACGCACTGTGGGATGGTTCACGACGTGGTACCCAGTGGGTGTGGACACGGCCGATGCCGACCCTGTAGCCGCACTCGATGATCCGAAAGTCGCTCTGGACGCTGTTGTGTACGTCAGAGATCAACTACGGCAGGTCCCGGACAAGGGCATCGGATACGGCGTCTTGCGATCGCTGAATCCCGACGCTGCTTCGGCATTCGAAGACGGGCACATGCCGCAGATCGGGTTCAACTATCTGGGGCAGTTCGGGGGCGGCCGGCACGAGGAGGAGACGGCCTGGGCATTCGCTCCCGAAGCTCCCGGTCTATCCGGAGCGTCGGACAAGTCGATGCCTCTGCCATCGGTCCTGGACATCAACATATCGGCTGTGCCGGATACGAAGGATGGTGGTTGGGCCCTGCGAGGTTCCATAACGTATGCTTCCGGCATCCTCGCGGAAAGCGATGTTCAGGAACTGTCCGACTTGTGGGTCCAAGCGATGACTCAGCTCAGCGCGGCTTCCGAAACGCTGCACGCAGATCGTACAGACACACACGTAGACCATGGCGAGCCGCGTCGTTCGAAGAGCTCGCTCCTTACCTGTGGAGGGGTTGACTCATCTGCGTCGACGCCGGCGGCGGATGCCGCCACGCCGGACGTCTGGGTTGAGGCGATTCGTGTGCCGCTCCTACAAGCAACAAATGGCCGATATCTGTTCGCTATACATCCGCTTGAAGGATTCGCCTTCGTCTACAGTGCCTTGCGAGATTACTTGCCGGCAAATCTGGGGATCATGGGTTTACAAGATCCAGCGCATGCCGGGGTGGACGCAAACCTCAACTCTCGTACTCACGTCGCCGCCGTGTATGCCGACGTCGTGCAACAGACGCAGCCTTCCGGCCCCTATCATCTTCTGGGCTGGTCTCTGGGCGCCCACATTGCGTTTACCGTCGGACAAGAACTAGAACGACGTGGGGAACGCGTGGCTTCGCTAACCATCATCGACACGCCAGTGAAGGTGTCGGAAAACACATCACGGGTAGACGAGTCGCGGGGCGGGCACGCCCCAGTGCACGAGGATCACGAGGGTCAGGCGGTCATCATTGATCGATCGCGTGAAAGGTGGTTGTCCCTTCTGGGGCTTGATTCCGACGACGGGGCGGAAGGTGTCCTCAAAGCGATGGCTATATCCACATTGCGCAGCTCACGCGTCATGTCGACCGGGACCTCCGGAAGTCTGGCCACGCCCGCGCTGCTCATCGCAACTACGGAGCTATTGGAGTCCGCGAGCAGAGTTGGCACAGGAGCGTACCTGTCCTGGGACTCACACGTACTGGCGTGCACGACCATTTCTGTTCCTGACGAAGATCACTACTCGATCCTGAACAGTGGCGCCGGTCTTCCGAAGTGGGGGCCGCAGTTGAAGCGGTTCCTCGAAGAGAGTATCCGGAGTGAGAACAAGGAGCCGCGATGAGCGCGATCTTGCCGGACTCCAACGAATACGAGGAGACGTCGTCGAACGCCGTTGCGGTCGGCCGACACACCATTGCCTGACGCTGGAAACCCGCGACGGAGACACCCATGCCGACACTGTCCGTGAACGGAATCGCCCTGCACTACGACGAATACGGCGCCGCCAGCGATCCGCTCGTCGTGCTGGTGATGGGCACGGGGGCGAAAGGCAACGTGTGGAGCCTGCACCAGGTGCCCGCCCTCGTCACCGCAGGCTACCGAGTGATCACCTACGACAGTCGCGGCATGAGCCCCGTCCCCGGGCAGACCGATACGTATTGTCCGGACATCAGCGTCTCAGAGCTCGTCGACGACCTCGCCGTCCTGATCGAGCACTTCGGCGCCCCGGCCCATGTGATCGGCACGTCGCTGGGCGCGAGAGTCGTCCAGGAGCTCGCCCTCGCCCGCCCTGACCTCGTGCGCCGGGTTGTGGCGATGGCCGGTCACACCCGCATAGACGACGTTGGCGAGCTGCTGACACGGGGGGAGCAAGAGCTGTTCGACCAGTCCGTCGAGCTTCCGAAGACATACAAGGCTGCGGTGGACGCGCTCCTGAATCTGTCGCCTGCGACGTTGCGTGACGAGGAGAAGACGCGTGACTGGCTGGCGGTGTTGGAGTACTCAGCCGACCCGATGCCATCGGGGGAGCGCGGGCAGCTCGGTGCTTCGGACCGGCTCGGCGATCGCACCGACGTATACCGGACCATCACCGGGCCGCTGCTTGTGATGAGCTTCGCGGACGATCTGGTGATCCCCGCCTACCTCGGCCGTGAGCTCGCCGACGTAGTCCCGTCCGCCCAGTATGTGGAAGTGCCCGACGCCGGGCACTTCGGCTACCTCGAGCAGCCCGAGCTGGTGAACCGCCTCCTGCTCGATTTCCTCGCCGAACCCGACCAGCAGCAGCCGGTCAGCTAGTCGCGCGCGGCGCGCCGAGCGATATCTCGATTCAACAGGAGAGTGTGATGAGTTTGCGTCTGTTCACTTCCGAGTCGGTCACGGAAGGCCACCCGGACAAGATCTGCGATCAGATCTCCGACAGCATCCTCGACGGGCTGCTGCATACCGACCGCAACAGCCGTGTCGCTGTGGAGACCCTCGTCACGACAGGTCTCGTGCAGGTGGCCGGGGAGATCCGCACCGACGGGTATGTGGAGATTCCCGCGATCGTGCGCGGTGTCATCAACCGCATCGGGTACACCTCGAGCGAGATGGGATTCGACGGCGACTCGTGCGGCGTGAGCGTCTCGGTGGGGGAGCAGTCCGCCGATATCTCGCACGGCGTCGACCGGGCGCTGGAGCAGCGCGAGGGCGACTCCGTCGACCGGCTCGACCTGCTGGGTGCCGGCGACCAGGGCATCATGTTCGGCTTCGCGACGAACGAGACGCCCGAGCTCATGCCGATGGCCGCGTGGACGGCGCATCGGCTCGCCGAACGTCTTGCCGAGGTGCGTCGCAACGGCGACCTGCCCTTCCTGCGCCCTGACGGCAAGACCCAGGTGACCTTGGGCTACGAAGGATTCCGCCCGAAGACGGTCGAAGCAGTCGTCCTGTCGACACAGCATCACCCGGGCACGTCGCAGGAGGAACTCCGGCACGAGATCGAGGAGAGGGTCATCCGCCCCGTCCTCGGTCGGACGGCCCTGGACCATGCGGACGTGAAACTGTACATCAACCCCGCGGGCCCCTTCGTCATCGGCGGGCCGAAGGGCGATGCGGGCCTCACTGGCCGCAAGATCATCATCGACACCTACGGCGGCGCGTCCCGTCACGGCGGCGGAGCCTTCAGCGGCAAGGACCCCTCGAAGGTCGACCGTTCGGCGGCGTACGCTCTGCGGTGGGTCGCGAAGAACGTAGTCGCTGCGGGCCTCGCCGAGCGGGTCGAGGTGCAGGTGGCCTACGCGATCGGCAAGGCCAATCCCGTGGGACTGTATGTGGAGTCGTTCGGTACGGGGTGCGTGCCCGACGACGTCATCACACGTGCGATCTCGAAGGTGTTCGACCTGCGTCCGGGCGCGATCATCGCTGAGCTCGACCTGTTGCGCCCCATCTACGCACAGACGGCGACGTACGGGCATTTCGGACGCGAGCTGCCGGACTTCACTTGGGAGCGCACCACACGCGTCGAGGAACTCCGGCGTGCCGCGGGCGTCAGGGGCGAGCTGTGATGCGCGCAAAGTGGAGGGTGTGAACAGCATGGGTACCACTGACACCACCGCATCCCGATCCGCACGCCCCGGGTCGGACCCGCTGGACCACGTCGTCGCCGATCTCTCCCTCGCCGAGGCGGGCCGGCATCAGATCCGTCTCGCCGAGAACGAGATGCCAGGACTGATGGCGCTGCGCGAGGAGCTCGGCCCGGTGCAGCCGCTCGCCGGCGCCCGGATCGCGGGCTCGCTGCACATGACCGTGCAGACGGCCGTCCTCATCGAGACCCTGGTGGCGCTGGGAGCCCGGGTGCGGTGGGCCAGCTGCAACATCTTCTCCACCCAGGACGAGGCCGCCGCGGCCGTCGCCGTCGGGCCCGCGGGCAGCGTGGACGATTCCTCGGGCATACCCGTGTTCGCGTTCAAAGGAGAGACGCTCGAGGAGTGCTGGCAGCTTGCCGACCGGATCTTCGACTGGTCGGCGGAGGGCGCAGGCGGTCCGAACCTCATCCTCGACGACGGCGGGGACGCGACCGCGCTGGTCCACAAGGGCGTCGAGTTCGAAGCGGTCGGCGTCGTGCCAGAGCCCGCGAGCGACGACTCCGCCGAGTACCGGGTTCTCCTCGACACGCTGGGGGCCAGTCTCGCCCGCGATCCGCACCGCTTCACCCGCATCGCGGACGGGCTCATCGGGGTCACCGAGGAGACCACGACCGGCGTGCACCGTCTCTATCAGCTGCACGCACAGGGCAGGCTGCTGTTCCCGGGGATCAACGTCAACGACTCGGTCACGAAATCGAAGTTCGACAACAAGTACGGCATCCGCCATTCGCTGCCCGACGGCATCAACCGCGCCACCGATGTGCTCATCGGCGGCAAGGTCGCGTTCGTCGCCGGATACGGCGATGTCGGCAAGGGCGCCGCGGAAGCGCTGCGCGGGCAGGGCGCCCGGGTGATCGTCGGCGAAATCGACCCGATCTGCGCACTGCAAGCGACGATGGACGGATACCAGGTCGCACGTCTGGAATCGGTCGCCGGCGACGTCGACATCGTTGTCACCGGCACCGGCAATACCCGCGTCGTGACCGTCGAGCACCTGCTCGCGTTGAAGCACCTGGCGATCGTCGGCAACGTCGGGCACTTCGACGACGAGATCGACCTCGCCGGACTCGAGTCGGTTTCCCGGAGCCGAGAGAATCGAGATCAAGCCGCAGGTGCACGAGTGGCGACTGCCCACCGGTCGCAGCGTGCTCGTTCTCGGCGAGGGGCGCCTGCTCAACCTCGGCAACGCGACCGGGCATCCGTCGTTCGTGATGAGCGCCTCGTTCACCAATCAGGTCCTCGCCCAGGTGGAGCTGTTCACCAAACCGGCGGACTACCCCGTGGGCGTGCACACGCTGCCGAAGATCCTCGACGAGAAGGTCGCACGCCTGCACCTCGCCTCGCTCGGCGTGCAGCTGACCGAGCTCACCACCGAGCAGGCCGCCTACATCGGCGTGCCCGTCGATGGTCCGTACAAGCTCGACCACTACCGCTACTGATGGCACATCTCTTGGGCGCGATGCGGGGACGAGGGTGACGGGTGGGGGAGGACGTATGCCGAACTTGTGGGCCGTCAGCGACTTGCACGTCAGCTATCCCGAGAATCAGCCTTTCGTCGACGACATCCGACCGCAGCATCCCGGTGACTGGCTCATCGTCGCCGGCGATGTCGCGGAACGGTTCGACCAGATCGTGTCTACTCTGCGCACCCTCCGGGAATGCTTCGACATCGTCATCTGGGTGCCCGGCAACCACGACCTGTGGACCCTTCCCGGCGAGCCGGGGACCGCCCGCGGCGTCGCCCGCTATCTGCGGCTGGTCGCCGCTCTCCGCGACATCGGCGTGATCACCCCCGAAGATCCCTACCCGACCTGGGCGAGCGACCGCGGCCCGGTCGTGGTCGCTCCGCTGTTCGTCCTGTACGACTACACGTTCCGGCCGTCGGGCACGCAGTCGAAGGACGATGCTCTCGCGGTCGCGGAAGCAGCCGGCGTGATCTGTACCGACGAGCTGCTCCTGCACCCCGACCCCTACCCCACCCGGGAGGCGTGGTCCGCCGCCCGCATCGAGCACACTCGGACGCGACTGGACGCGCTGCCCCCGGACGCCCGCACCGTTCTGGTGAACCATTGGCCGCTCGTGCGCGAACCCACACGGCGCTTGCGATACCCGGAGTTCGCACTCTGGTGCGGAACAGAGCGCACCGCCGACTGGCCGGTCCGCTACCGCGCCGAGGCGGTCGTGTACGGGCATCTGCACATCCCCGCCACCGATCAGATCGACGGCATCCCGCATCACGAGGTCTCTCTCGGCTACCCCCACGAATGGGACCGGCCGGGTGCGTTCCCGCGCCGCGTGGTCCGCGTCCTCGGAGGGGAAGCGGGAACGTGACCGCCGGGCTCGGAGTACTGCTGCCCGCCGTCGTCGAGATCGAACAGACGACGGCCGACGCGCCGGATAGCGTGCTGTTGCCGGGCGAGCTCTCGGCCGTCGCCGGCGCCGTGCCCCGGCGACGCGCCGAGTTCGCTACGGTCCGAGACTGCGCCCGCCGCGCCCTGAGCCGCCTCGGTCACCCGTCGGTGCCGATCCTGCCCGGTCCGAACCGTGAGCCGCTCTGGCCCGGGGGAGTGGTGGGAAGTCTCACCCATTGCGACGGCTACCGCGCCGCTGCCGTCGCACGAGCCGCGGACATCCTGACCCTCGGTATCGACGCCGAGACCCACGAGCCGCTCCCGGACGGCGTGGCCGAGCTGGTCACCGTCGGCGATGAGCCGCACCTGCTCGCACGGCTCGCCGTCGCCGTTCCAGGCATCGCATGGGACCGGCTGCTGTTCAGCGCGAAGGAGAGCATCTACAAGGCCTGGTTCCCCCTCGCGCACGCCTGGCTCGACTTCACCGAATGCGAACTCGCTATCGACCCCGAATCGGGCACATTCACCGGACGACTCCTCGTCCCCGGTCCGACCGCCGGCACCCGCACCATCGACCAGTTCACCGGGCGATGGGCGATCCACGACCGCCATATCCTCACTGCGGTGTGGGAACCCGCAGACTAGCGAGTTGTCGGCACGCCGCGCGGGCTACCCGATCATGCGTGCGCCTTCTGGCCGACCTGCGCCGGTGAGTTCTCCCTCGAGTACGGGGTGTCGCGGGAGAACTCGACCATCTCGTCGCGCTCGACGATCTTGATCCGGGGGCGTCCTGCATGCTCACCGAGGGAAGTCTCGTGCGCGTCGAGTCGCTCCCACCCGTGGGTGTTCGTGTGCTCGATGCCTTTGCCCGTGAGGTAGGCGAGCACGGAGTCCGGGTCGGTCGACGCGGCGGTCGGGAGGGCGTCAAGGTCGGCGAGGAGGCAGTCGATGGTCTCAGACGCGTCGGACTTGGTGTGTCCGATGAGTCCGACGGGTCCGCGTTTGATCCACCCGGTCACATATGTCGCCGGCAGCGGTGCACCCTGGGCATCGAGCACGCGGCCGGCCACGTTGGGGATGACCCCGTCGACGTGGTCGAACGGCACACCCGGCACAGGTGAGGAGAGGTAGCCGACCGCGCGATACACCGCCTGGACGGGCCAATCGGTGATGATCCCCGTGCCGCGGACGTTGCCGTCACCGGTGAGCTCGGTGCGCTCGGTGCGCAGCCCGGTGACGCGGTCGGTGCCGAGAACGGCGACAGGGGCTTCGCAGAAGTGGATGTGGATGCGACGCGGCTTGGTGCTCGGCAGGTTGTCGATCCACCCCAGGAGCGTGTTGACGACCTGCTTGGTCTGACGACTCGCATGGATCGCCTGCTCGCTGGCTTCATCGATCTCGAAACCCTCGGGGTGGACGACGACATCGACGTTCGGAGAGTGCGCCAGCTCACGCAACTCCAACGGAGTGAACTTGATCTGCGCCGGACCTCTCCGAGCGAACACGTGAACATCGCTCACGCGGTTCGCCTTCAGCCCCTCGTACACGTTCGCCGGAATCTCGGTGACGAGCTGCTCATCCGCGGTCTTGGCGAGCATCCGAGCCACGTCGAGGGCAACATTGCCGGCCCCGATCACAGCGATCTGCTCAGCATCGAGCGCCCACTCGCGCGGCACGTCCGGGTGGGCGTCGTACCAGGAGACGAAGTCGGCGGCCCCGTGACTGCCGGGCAGATCGATTCCCGGGATGTCCAGGCGACGGTCGTCCATCGCGCCGGTTGCGAAGATGACGGCGTCGTAGAACATGCGCAACTCGTCAAGAGTGAGGTCCGTGCCGTAGTCGACGTTGCCGATGAAGCGGATCCTCGGCTTCTCGAGGATCCTGAGCAGCGCCTTGATGATCTCCTTGATGCGCGGATGGTCGGGGGCGACGCCATAGCGAACGAGGCCGTAAGGAGCGGGAAGGCGTTCGATGATATCGACGCTCGCGCTCTCATGATTCGTCGTCAGGATGTCGGCGGCATAGATGCCAGCAGGGCCGGCCCCGATCACCGCAACACGCAGGTCTCTCATATCGTCGTCTTTCTCCGCGAGGATCATGCTGCTTCAAGCGGCACGTGGTCGGACGGCCCCACTCCCCGAGGCCGACACTAGGATAGGTAAGGCAACCCTAACATTTGCTCAGAGTGGTCGTCCGAAAGGTACCTCGATAACGTGACTCTCTCTTCTCGCACGTCCCCGCGTCCGCCGCGTCCCACGCTCGATCTCGTGGTGGTGTCTTCCGAATGGCTGAGCCCATATCTGGTGCGGGTGCGGCTCGGCGGTCCGGGATTCGCGCTTTTCGGGGATCGGCCGGAGACGGATAAGTACGTCAAGCTGAAGTTCACCACGCCGCCGCCGGAGTCGCTTCCGGTCACGCGCACCTACACTGTGCGTCGCGTCGACGCACAGTCGCAGACCCTGGACATCGACTTCGTCGTTCACGGTTCCGAGGGCCTTGCGGCGCCGTGGGCCGCGGTCGCCGAGCCCGGTGCCGTGCTGAGTCTGCTCGGCCCGGGCGGCGGGTATCTCCCGAATCCGGATGCCGACTGGTACCTGTTCGCCGGTGACCTGTCCGCGGTGCCGGCGATCGCCGCGGCCCTTGAGACGCTGCCCGAGGATGCGGTGGGCGTCGCACTCATCGAGGTCGACGCCGAGGATGCCGTCCTCGACCTCGCAGCACCTCCCGGTCTCGAGGTGCGCTGGATCGTGGACTCGACTCACGATGAGGAGACCCTCGCCGACGCGGTACGTGCTGTTTCCTGGCGCGATGGGCACGTGGAGGTCTTCGCGCACGGTGAACGTGAGTCGATGAAGGCCGTGCGGCGCGTGTTCTTCGACGAGCGCGGCCTCGAACGTTCCCACGTGTCGCTGTCGGGGTACTGGGCTCGGGGTCGCACCGAGGATCGCTTCCAGGCAGAGAAGCGTGAGCCGATCGGACAGATCATCCCCGCTCAGTGAAGAGGAGCGTCGATCAGCCTTCGGTGCGCGGTGGCATCGGTGTGATGTTCAGGGTCGGTTTGCGATGGTGGACGGAGAAGTACCGCAGCCCGTCGGCGCCGGCGTCGATGCGGCGCTGGGACCGGGCCGGGAGCCAGAGCAGCGCGCCGGGTGTCAGTGGGATCTCACCGGTCTCGGTTCCGAGCGTGCCGCTGCCGGAGAGCACGTGGAGCAGCACGTCGAGGTCGGGACCGTCGTGCGTGTCGATCGTGTCCCCGGGCGGCAGGGCGATGATGTTCGCGTCGAGGTCACGGCGGGCGGGATCCAGTTGCCACACCGAGCCACCTTGGCCGGGCTCGAGTGCTGCCAGCAGCGCCGGCGTGTCCACGACGATCCGGGGCAGCGGTGTCCGCGTCGTGCGGACGATCCGCACAGGCCAGGCACCCGTGCTCGTCTCACCCAGGGACTCCCACCCGAACGAGCCGGGGAGCTCCCGATCGAATTCTTCACGCAGATGCCGCGGTTCGTGATCGTTGGTCAGCAGAAGCGCCTGACCGACGTCGAGGTCATCGAAGGCAGCGAAAATCAGAGGATGCCGCTGCGGCTTGGGGACCGCGCGAACGTCCAGCTCCCTGTTATTCGTCATGTCTTGCCTTCCTCCTATTTATTCCAATGATATCTGGATAAAATAGGAGCTATGCAAAGTGAAGTGCGGGATGGGCCGAGTGCACGTCGGCAGCAGGTGCTGCAGCTGCTGCGCGTCTCCGAGACGCCGATGAGAGTTGCGGCTTTGGCAGAGCGCCTCGGAGTGCACTCCAACACAGTGCGCTACCACCTGAGCGCCCTGGAAGAGGACGGGCGCGTCGAACGCGTCCCGTCAGTGGTGGCAGGACGCGGCCGGCCCGAGGCGCGATATCGGGTGGTGCCCGACCCTGGCCGCGGAGATCGGCGCTACGAGTTGTTGGCCAGCATCCTCATCGGGAGTCTGGGTGCGGGCGTCCACGCACGTGAGGCGGCGAAGCGGGCGGGGATGGCGTGGGGCCGCCGCCATGCGGAACGCTCAGACGGGGAGGATCTCAACCCGATCGAGCGCCTGGTCGCTTATCTGGGGGAGGTGGGGTTCGCGCCGCACCGCACCGAGGCGCGGATCATCGAACTGCACAACTGCCCCTTTCGCGAGGTCTTCGACGAGCAGGGCGACGTGGTCTGCGCCGTCCACGCCGGGCTGATGCGCGGCACCCTCGATAGCTGGGGGGCCGACACGATCGGCACCGACCTGGAACCCCTCGTGCGACCCGGCGTGTGCCGGGTCCGACTGGCGTCGACGGGAGTAGCGGCATGAACGGTGGGATGGTGGCGGCAGCGGCCGGACTGGTGTGGCTCGGAATGGTGATCGCGATCTCCTTCCTGGAGGCCCCACTGAAGTTTCGTGCACCGGGCATCACCGTGCCGCTGGGACTCGGGATCGGTCGTCTCGTGTTCCGGGCTCTGAACATCGCGGAGGCGGTCCTCGCGCTCATCGTCCTGGCAGGCCTCGCCCTCGCCGCGTGGCCGGCGGCGGGCTTCTGGTTGCTGGCGGCCATCCTGATCCTGGTCGTACAGCTCGCGGTCGTCCGACCTGTGCTGCAACGACGATCCAATCGTGTCCTCGCCGGCGAGACTTCCGGCAAGAGATCCCGGATGCATCGGGTGTATCCCGCGCTCGAAGCGTTCAAAGTAGTCGCGCTGCTGGCCGGCGGCCTCCTACTCTTGGCGACCCTGTGAAAGTGAGCCGACGATGACGCAAGACAGCAGCGAGCTTCAGGCCGTGAACCTCACCACGCGTCAGGAGAAGCTCCTGGCCACGGCACGCACCTCACATGCTCATCGTGCGGCGGACACCGTATACGGGTCTCGCGACACGGTTCTCAGGCAGACGATGCTCGCGCTCCTGGCCGGCAGCCACCTGGCTGAACATGACAGCCCGCCCGAAGCGACCCTGCACGTGCTGACCGGACGGGTCCGCTTGACCGGTCAGAACAGGACTTGGGAACTCGAGCCGGGCGATCTCATCGCCATCCCACCCGAACGGCATGCGGTGACGGCCCTTGAGGACAGCGTGTTCCTCCTCACCGTTATCCGCGCTGTGCCCGAAGCGACCGAAAGTACCGCAGCATGAGCGACGACGAACAGGCGCTGCCCTACGCACAGCGGAAGACAGGCGACGTTCCCGGCCATTGGCTGCTGGCCAGGCTCGGCAAGCGCGTGCTGCGCCCGGGCGGTCTCGGCCTCACTCGGCAGCTGCTGGATCACGCCGGCATCGGCGGCTCCGAGATCGTCGAGCTCGCACCGGGGCTGGGGCGCACGGCGATGGAGATCCTCAGCCGCGGACCCGCGTCATACATCGGGGTGGAGAAGGATGAGGACGCTGCCCGGCTCAGCGCGAGGGCTGTCGGATCAGTGGGGACAGTGGTGCAGGCCGACGCCGCGCAGACCGGGCTCCCGGACGCCTCCGCCGACATCGTCATCGGGGAGGCCATGCTGACGATGCAATCGGACACTGTCAAACGGGCGATCGTCGCCGAGGCCGCGAGGATCCTCCGGCCCGGAGGACGCTACGCGATCCATGAGCTTGGTCTGCACCCGGACGACCTCGACCCCGCGATCAAGACCGAACTGCGCAAGGATCTCGCCCGCGTGATCAAGGTCAATGCCCGCCCGCAGACCATGATCGAATGGCGTGCGCTCCTGGAGGAAGCGGGGCTCGTCGTCGACTGGACCGAAACCGCGCCGATGGCACTTCTGAGGATGCGCCGCAACGTTGCCGACGAAGGGATCCGCGGCACCGCACGCATCATCCGAAACGTCCTCCGCGACAAAGACGCCCGCGACCGAGTGCTGAGAATGCGGGCACTGTTCCGCCAACACGGGCACACTCTCCGCGGCGTCGCACTCATCGCCCACCGGCCGAGTGCGGGCGGTGCCGGCAGATAGCATGAGCCGATGACGACGCTGATCTCGGTGGCAACCCCGCGCTTCTGGTGGCGAACCACTGCCGAGCACGTTCGGCAATGGGTTCCGGAGGATCCTGACATCGAGGACGGGGCGCAACGCCACTCGGATCGGGATGAACAGCGCTGGAATCTCATCGCCGCGGCCGTGACCCAGGTCGGTGACGTCTTGGCGGCGGGATCCTGGAGCGTCGATCCCGAGCTCGACGATCGCGGGTTGGTTGCCCTCCCTGGGTATCCAGGTGACCTGACGCAGACGGAGCAGGACATCATCTCGGCATGGTTCAGATCGTCGGAGGCAGTCGAGTTCGATCCCTGGTTCGAGCCGCTGACCAACGGGCGTCATCGCCTGTGGGGAACGATGTCACATTTCGGCGCAGCATCGATCCCGATCCGAGGAAGTGCGCTCTGCCATGCCAACGCCGCGGACGCCGAAGTGCTCGGCGATGGCTGGCCTGGCCTGTATGCGAACGACATCGAGGAACTCGACGCACTGGATTGGTTCGACACGCGAGATCCGCTGAACGCGTCATTCAGAGCATCTCTTGTCACCGCCGCATCCGGTGCGTTCCCGTCGCCAGTCGATCCTGTGACACCTGGACTTCAGACGTCCTCGCGGAGCAAACGTCAATGGTGGTGGTCACGGAGGCGGGCGGTCAGTGCGTAGTGGCGGTCACTGCTCTTCAACTGTTCGATGTGCCCTGTTGGACAGCAGGGCGAGGGCGGCTGCTCCGACGAGCGCGATGCCGGTGGTGACATAGGTGACGAGCAATCCGGTCCGCAATGCCTCGGCGGGCGCCGTGGAGATCTCGTTCGTGCCGGCCCCTGCGGCGTACAGGGCGCCCATCAGCGAGGCTCCCGTGACCATGCCGAGGTTGCGCGCCAGCGCGAGTGCCCCGGATGCGGTGCCGCGTCGTCGCGGGGGAACCGAGCCGAGCACGGCGGTGTTGTTCGCGGCGAGGAAGAGCTGATAGCCCGGCGCCAGCAGGACGGTCCCGGCGACGTACCCCGGAAGCCCCAGCCATCCGGGCAGGAGCGCGAGGGCGAACGACCCCGTCGTCATCACCGCGAGACCGGCAGCGGTCATCCCGGCCGCTCCGCAGCGGTCGACGACGCGTCCCGCGATCATCCCCGTGCACACCGAGGTGATCGGCCCCGCCGCCATGACCAGGCCGATCTGCGCCGCCCCGAGCCCCAGGGCGCCGCCGAGGAAGAACGGGCCGATCACGAGAGTGCTCATCATCGCGGCCCCGACGACGAGGTTGAGGATGCTGCCGATTCCGAGCACGCGATCGGCGAGCATCCGCATCGGCAGCACGGGCGCGACCGCACGGCGTTCCACGATCGCGAACACGGCACCGGCCGCGACGGCGCCGATGATGAGCGCGGTCGTGACCACTGGTCCTTCCTCCACGGTCACGGCGAGCGCGTAGAGGGCGACCCCGCCGGTGAGGAGGACAACGCCGGCGAGGTCGAAGGGCGCCCGCTCGCGCCGGGGGAGACCGCCGACGGAGGGCATCGTGAGCGCGAGGGCGACCCCGCCCAGCCCGGCCATCGTCCAGAAGATCGCCGGCCAGCCGAGCCCCTGGAGCAGCAGGCCGCCCACGGCAGGGCCCGAGGCGGTGCCGATCGCGCCGGTCGTGCCGAGCATCCCCATGGCCCGGCCCAGGTGGGTCGAGGGCGTCGCGTCTCGCGCGATGGCGAGCGGGAGCGCCATCATGACCGCCGCGCCCATGCCCTGAACGACGCGCGCGGCGATGAGCACAGGCAGCGAGGGGGCGAACGCCGCGCCGATCGAGGCGACGACGAACACGCCCGCGCCGATCGCCAACGCCCGAGGCCTGCCCAGCGCGTCACCGAGAACGCCGGATGCGGCGCTCGTCGCCGTCATGGCGAGCAGATACGCGAGGGCGACCCATTGGGCCTCGCCGAAGCGGCCGCCCAGGTCCTCGGCGAGGGTCGGCAGGGCGACGTTCGCCGCGCTGGTGCCCAGCGAGGCGGTCAGCATGCTGACGGCCAGCCCCGCCAGCAGCATCCTCCTCGTCCTCGGCTCCGTCCCTTGCACACCTCCACCTTCTCCGCGACGGCAAGCGGATGGCAACTTTCGTTGCCGTTTCCGGGACGGCGTGATGACATGGGTGAATGGATTCCCCACGACGACCCGGCGGACGGGCGGCGGATGCCCGGATCGATGCGACCCTCGACCGGATCGGACCGCGGCTTCAGGAACTGCGCGCCCGGTCGGGCCTGACCCTCGCCGCCCTCTCGCAGGAGACGGGGATATCCAAGAGCACGCTCTCACGGCTGGAGACCGGGCAGCGGAGGCCGAGCCTCGAACTGCTCCTTCCCCTCGCCCGCGTCCACCGACTCCCTCTGGACGATCTCGTCGGCGGCCCGGAGACGGGGGATCCCCGCATCCGTCTGCGCCCTCGTCGCGTGAACGGGCGCACCGTCGTGCCGCTCACACGTCAGCCGGGTCAGCGGCACGCGTGGAAGGTCATCGTCCCGCGCACCACCGTCGCCCCGGCGATGTCCACGCATGCAGGATCGGCATGGATCTACGTCCTCTCCGGGCGGCTGCGGCTCATCGTCGGCACCCGCGACCTCGCCCTCGGCGCCGGTGAGGTCGCGGAGTTCGACACCCGCGTCCCGCACTGGTTCGGCAGCGATGGGGAGCACGACGCCGAGATCCTCACGATCTTCGGTGGGGAAGGGACGCCCGGCACCGCGAACGAGGAGGTCGCCCTGCGGCACCTGGACGAGGTGCTCGGCGACCCCACGGCTGCGGCCCCTCCGCGCGTTCCTCGGCGGCCTGCACGACGTTAGCCTCCGACGCCGCGCCCGCGGGTTTGCGGTAGCGGGCGATCGACCGGCTTTTGTGTTGCGGGTCGTCGTGGGTTGGCCTTCGAGTCGTTCTTTGGGGGAGTCCAGGCCGACGTTCTCGCTCGTCCTTCAGATGCTAGTTCCGGTTCAACCCGTGCTTGCGTGTGTCGAGCGCGATTTTGAAGTGGTTCTCCGACTCGTCGATCACCTGGGTGGGCGTGGATGGGTCGAACACTCGCAGGAGTGAGAAGCGAAAGTGGGTTGGATCGAGACCACGCAGTTCGACGTTGCCGCCGTGTCCGTTGGTTGCGTAGGCGTTCCAGCGTTGGCGGATGCTCTCCACGCCGTCGGCTTTGCCGACGTATTGGCGCCCGTCTCGAGTGTTGGTGATGAGGTAGATGCCGACCACTGACGCCAGTGCTGTGCGCCAGGAGGCGTACCGATGTTCACGCATCACGGCCTGGAGTCGCGGGTGCTCGAGGACGAGTCGATCGAAGCCCGGGAAGGGCACAGGTTCTGCGTCAGCGATGCCCATGACGGGATACCTCCCGGCGGTGGTGCCATACATCCACCATCTGCGTGGCGATCGCCATCCGATCACCAGGCGCTTGCGAAGGTCGGCCATGTGGTCGGTCTCGACGAGGTCGAAGACTCGCCGCAACCCGTCGTTCGAGAGCTCTCCACGGTTTTCCATCACCGACCACAGTCGTGCTTGATCGCCTCCCTCACGGATACACACAGCCCAGAAACGAGGCGGAATGGCCGGGAAGTTCCTCGGATTGGATGATTGGTTCCGCGTGTACTCGAGTATTTCCGCGTCGGTGGAGTCAGCGTGGATGCCGGGCGAGCCACTGTCCTCGTGCTCCTGAACATACGCGTGGCGAATCACCAGCGTGTTGGAGAGGTCGATGCCCGCATCGAGCAGGATCGGGCCGAGCGTCAGCGCCATCAGGCGGTTGCCTCTCCCGATGTTGACCTGGGCGGCCAGATGTGATGGAGGTCACCGTTGACGAGCCGTTCGCCTTGTTCGCGTTCGCGCGACCAGTGCTGTTGAAGCTCGGCCGCGCGTTCTGGAGTGATTGCGGGGTTGTTCGCGATTGCCCTGTCGATCGAGCCGAGATGATAGGCACCGGTGGGGTCCCCGAGCTGTTCGAAGGATTCGGGGATCCAGTCGACCTGGAGCTGGCCGTTGGCATGCATCGAGATCGTCAGAAGCTGTTCGTTCTGAGGCTTCCATACGAGCGAGTCGAACGTGCGCAGATGCCCGTCGTCGGTCCCGGCGAGGAATCGGCGTTTCTGGTGGCGCGCGGCGGGCGTGAGCGTGTGCTCTTCGGTGAAGTCCGATTCGCGACCGTAGATGAGTACGAACTGGGGGCGCAGTTCCCGTCGTGGCCATCTGCTCTTGAGGTACTGCTCTCGGAAGAGCTGCTGGTTGAGGGGCTCGCTGAACCATGCCCGCCACTGGTTCAGCTGATCCAGTGCCTGGTTGAGTGGGGCGGTCGGGGTGCCGTCGAGGGTGAACCAGCGCTTGGTAGGGCGTTCGATCTCGATGCAGATCGGCGTGATGTCGATCGTCGACCGGGTGATCCACATGAAGTCGGGGACCCTTTTCGCGTCCAGTCCTTGAAGCGGAGGCTGGCGGAAGACGCCGCTGTATGTGGGACCGTGGTGACCGCCCGGGCCGATGTCTCCCCAAGCTCCGGGAAGCAAAGCAACATGCCGTTCCAGGAACTGCTGGACCTCGTCCTCGGTGTCGGACTGCTTGATCTGTTCCCAGGCCCGTCGCGTTGCTTCGTCGCCGGCGTGATCGGTGGTGATGCTCATCGTTGAGCGGCCAGTGGATCAGTCGACGGGGCCTTCAGGCCGGATACGCTGCACTGCAGCCGGTCGGAGTTGGTGCGCTGTCGCGTGTGGGTTCCGCGAGACGGATTGAGGTGGTCTTTCGCCATCGCCGTGCCCCATTCTCCTCGGTGGCCACTTCATCCCGAGCGGCGACTAACGCCAATTCTAGGATGACGCTCCCGTCGACACGTATGTCGGCGGCTTGCACGGAGGGGTGCCATCGGATAATTCGGCGGTCTCTCCGAAGGATCCCAGGGGTATCGCGCGGGCGACGGCGATCGAAACGTCATCGGGTGACTACCTCTTGTAGAGTAAGGGGGGAGGAGGTGGCTGATGGCTGGGGAGCGGACGCGTGAGCGCGGTGAGCTTGAGGCTGAGGTGATGCGCATTCTCTGGGAGCACGGTGAGCCGATGAGCGTGCGGGAGGTTCAGGCCGTGTTCTCGGGTCGTGTTCCCGCGTATACGACTCTGATGACGGCGCTGGAGCGGCTGCAGAAGAAGGGGCAGGTCGTCCGCTCGGGGGAGTCTCCTCGGAAGGTGCGGTTTGCGGCGGCCCGTTCCGGGGATGAGCATGTGAGCCTGTCGATGATGTCGGCGTTGGAGGGAGCGGGAGATCGCGAGGCGGCGCTCCTGAAGTTCGCCGGGAACCTTGCGGCCGATGACGTGGAGCTGCTGCGAAGGGCGATTGCCCCGGCCCGAACGAGGAAGCGCCGGTAGCGACGTGGTTCCCGTTCTGGGGTGCATCACCGGTGCCGTGCTGCTGCTGGTGTTCGCCCCGTGGGTGCTGACGATGGGGCGGTGGCAGGTGCGGTTTCCTCGCACCGCGTTGACGTTGTGGTTCAGCGCGTTCTTCGCCGGCTGTGCCCTGATGCTCGGGGCCGTGGCGGCGGCGATCCTGGTGAGCATCGGCGCGGCGAGGGTGCCGACGGCGGCGGAGGCGATCTCTGTGACGATGGCGGCGTGGCTGAGCCTGGGTGCGGTGGGGGCGGTGCTCGCGTTCGTGTCGGTCTCGGCGGAGCCGTTGACGGCATCGCAGCGGGAGTCGGTGCGGCGGCTGGCTCCGGTCGCGGTGGCGCGGGAGAGACGGCCCGGGTTCACGCTGGTGTGGTTCGACTCCGAGGAGCCTGTGGCGTGCGCCGTGCCGGGCAGGTCTGCGGAGATCCTGGTCTCGACGGGGTTGAGGCGGATGCTGTCGGGGCCGCAGTTGCGTGCGGTCGTCGCTCACGAGTATGCGCATCTGCGGTATCGGCATGGGTGGGCGGTGCGGATCGCGGAGGTGAATGCGCTCTGTCTTCCGCAGCGGGTGCAGGCAGGGCGAGGGCTCAAGCGGGCGACGTTGCTGCTGGTGGAGTTGATGGCAGACGATGCGGCGGCCCGGCAGGCGGGCGCGGTGCATCTTGCGAACGCGTTGTCGCAGATGGCCGGGGCCGGGGAGGACATGGGAATGGCGCTGCGGGCGGAGCGGCTCACGCTGCGACGTTGGCCGCGCGGGGATCGGCGTCGCCTTCCCGAGCCGATCCGCGGTCTGAGGATCAGCCGATCGTGATCGGGACGATCGCTATCGGCTGCGTGTAGGTGTCGATGCGGGCGCTGACCTGCAGCTGCCACGACCCGGATACCGGGAGCGTGACGGTCGCCTTGTAGTCGCCGGTGTCTGCGTCGAGCTGGACCGTCGCCGGGAACGGGCCGAGGTCCTGATCGGGCAGGCGTGCGTCGACGGAGACTTCTCCAGTGGCGACCGGGGCGTCGTCGTACTCGAGTCGGAAGATGAGTGTGTTCTGTCCGGTCGTCGTCGGGCTGATCGTCCCGTCCACCGTGAGTCCCTGTGATTCGGCGTGCACCGGTGTCTGTGTCGCGGACGGCGCGGTCGCGACGCTGTCGTGGTGGTCGTGGGCGGGGCTGGAGTTGGTGAGGAATCCCGTGATCGCGATCACTGCGACCAGCAGCGCGGCTTCATAGCTGAGGATCCGGCCCAGGCTTGCCCATTGCAGGGCCGCGGTCGGGCGGGCGGTGATGCGGGGGAGCAGCCGGGTGCGGTTCCAGGCGGCGAGGGCGACGACCGCGGCGACGATTCCGAGTTTGAGCAGCAGAGTGCGCCCGTATCCGGTGCCGAGCACCGCGTCCCACGTTCCGACGATGAGGACGGCCATGATCGTGCCGGAGACGGCCAGGAGGATGACGCTGGCCAGCGCGAATCGGGAGAACCGGACCACCACGCGGGCGGCGGTATCCGGGTCGGTGCGCGGGGGACTCGCCGGGGTGCCCCGCTTCGCCGCGGTGCCCGGCCTCGCGGCGGCGAGGAAGCGGAGCAGGCCGAGCACACCGCCGGCCCAGAACGCGCCGGCGAGCAGGTGACCGACATCGGCGGCGATCATCAGCCACCCGGGCTCGACGGTTCGGGTGTGCCCCACCAGCACGGGCGCGCACACCGCGATACCTGCGCACACGACCCCCGCGACGCGGCCCCGTACGCTCGTGGACCCGAGTGCTGCCGACAGCGCAGCGGTCCCGGCCGCAGCGACGAGGACCACAGCGATGACCGGCGGCCAGAGGAAGCCCGGGGACCACACGCCCGGGGTGAGCAGCTCCCACAGGTGGCCGCCGACGATCCGCAACGCCGACAGTGGCACGAGCACCACGGAGGCGCCCAAAGCGGCCCCGAACGCCCAGACGAGAAGACGACGAACGCCACGGTCGGCGCCGCCCCGGGTGCGGAGCACGATCCGGTCGAAGAACAGCAGGCCGGCGAAGACGAGCAGGCCCAGATACTGCAGGACGGTCAGGAACGACACCGCGGTCTCGGTCGCCGCGGGCGTGCCGTCCAGCTCCGCCAGGTCCGGTGCGGCGCTTGTCGGGGTGCCGGCGCCGATCTGGAAGGCGATGGCTCCGCCGATGGGATGTCCGTCGGCGGAGACGATCCGGTAGCTGAGCGCGTAGGAACCGTCGGCAAGATCGTCGGGGAGGTTGATGGTGACGGTCGAATCGACCGTGCGAGCCTCGAGCACCAACGGGGTGCTGCCGTCGCCGGGGAACAGGCGGATCGCGCCGTCGATGAGCTGGACGGGCTCGTTGAATCTGAGCTCGGCGTGCGAGGGAGCCTCCTCGAGCATGGCGCCCTCCTCGGGCGTGGTGCCCAGCAGCTCCGCGTGGGCCGAGGCCGACAGCGTTCCGGTGCCGACCGCAAGCAGGACGCCGAGCAGGACGGCGACCAGCCCGACCGCTCCGCGTCGCCGCCTCCGCGCTGCGTGTTCCCCGACGGCAGCGCTCATGCCCTCTTGCGTCCCCGGATCAACGCGACCACACCCGCGATCAGCCCCAGACCGCCGATCGCCAACGACGTGACCACCAGCGGAGTCTGCGCACTGTCGCCCGGCGACTGCTCCTGCGCCGTCACGGTCTCACCCTCGGCTTCGTCGCCACTGCCGTGCCCACTGCCAGTGTCATCCGCGGCGACGACAGCGAGGGCCGGGGAGGGGTGATCGAGATCTTCGGCATCCTGCCCGTCGGCGGGGATCTCCACCCACGCGGTCTCGCCCTGCTCACAGGTCTGCACCGTCGGGAAGTACAGTGTGCTCCCCGCGGCGGACTCCGGCAGCTGCACGGACAGCTCGAACGCGTCCCGCTGGTCGGCCGGCAGTGCAGTCGTGGCCGTGTAGACGACCTCGGAGACCCGCTCGGTGACCTCATTGCCGTGACTGTCGGTGATCGGGGTCTCAAGGGCCTCGTCGACCTTCTCGACGGAGTAGAACCCGTTGCGCGTCGGGGTGACGGCATTGATCCCATCCGGGATCTTGATCGATACCGACGTCGTCGCCGACCCGTCACATCCGTGCGGGACGCTGAACGTCAAGATCGCATACGAGCCCGCCTCATCGGTATCCGACCCGACGGTCACGTGCGCGCTCGCCGCGCTCGCGCCGGCGAAGGTCAGCGCGAGTGCGCCGAGCGCGGCGGCGCCGCCGACCAGCAGCGGACGCCTCGTAGTGCGTGAATGCATGATTGCTTCTCTCTTTCTTCTGCCACCCGATGCGGTGGACGACTCGGACGGTTCACGCGGCGAGCATCAGCCAGCTCATCGCCGCCATCCCGAAGCTCATGACCGCGCCGGAGGCGACATCCCCGGTGTGCCCGCGCCAGGTCCGCGCGGGACCGCGCACGCAGTCGACGAACTCGACCAGCAGGACCACCCCGGCGACCAGCAGCGCCGCGGTCACCGCGATGCCCGTCGCGGCGTCCCATCCGGAGACCGCAGCATGCGCGTGCGCAGCCGACAGTCCCAGATCGTGACCGGATACCGGTGCGGCCTCGCCGACAGGGTTCATGGCGGCGACCATCCACACCATCGCGAGCATCATCACTGCGTGCCCGGCCTGATGCCACGGCCCGTGTCCGCCGAGGACGCGGCGCGGAATCGTCCGCCGCACCTGCAGCACGAGCAGCACCAGGAACCATGCGGTTGCAATGCTGAACAGCACGATCTGCCACGACCCCGGGATCATGGCCCACCAGGGCCAGGGCATCGCAGCCATGTCGGCCGCCATCAGCACGTGCAGACCGTGTCCGAGCGCCTGCGCCGGCCGGCTCCGATCGACCACGATCCGGTATGCCGAATGCACGGCGAGCGCCGCGAACACGACGGTGAACGTCCACTGCAGCGCCGGATCGGCGACCATCAGAACCTCGTATCTCTACATCACGTAGTAGTCACAGTAATGGTCGGCACCCGTTCCGCAAAACTACGTGTTGTAGAGTTAATTCATGGAGCCGGGAGGTGCGATGTGGCGGAGCTGGAGTTCTGGGTCGACGGGATGAGCTGCGCGCACTGCGAGCGTGCGGTCACCGCGGAGCTCTCGGCGCTGGATGGAGTCGACGATGTCCGGGTCGATGTCGTCTCCGGGCGCGTGCAGGTGACCCATGATGCGCCGCTGCTCCAAGCTGTCGTGGCGCAGGCGATCCACGATGCCGGCTACGAGCTGAGATCCTGGCCGACCGATCTCCATGACTGAGACCAGTCTCGGGCGGGCGGCCCCGCGGCTCGACCAGCCGCCCCGGACAGAGCGCCGCGGTGTGGAAGGCGTGCTCGTTGCCGGATTCTTGCTGCTGGCTGTCGGCGTGCCGACTCTGGTGACGGTGCTGCTCGGTGAGAGGCCGTACGAGAAGATCTTCGTCAGCTTCCCCGGTCTGGATGTCGGCGTGACCACGACCGTGCTGCTGGTGGGCGCGAACGCGGCGAGGCTGGTCAGCATCGGAGCCCTGGTGCACGTGCTGTTCCTGCGGGCCAGCACGCCCAGACGGGCGCGCACCGTGGAGCAGAGCTTCGAGGTGACGGTGCTGCGGGTCGCGTCCGGGGTCTGGGCGGCATGCGCCGCCGGGCTGGTGCTCTTCGAGGCGCTGGATGCGAACGGGGCGCCGCTGTCGCGGCTGGGCATCCCGGGCGCGTTCGCATTCCTCTTCGAGGCGAGTTACGCGCCCATGGCGTGGACGATCAGTCTCGTCGCGGCGCTGGTGGTGCTCTTCGCCGCGTTCTTCGCCGATCGGTGGACGGGGCTGCTCATCCCGTTGTGGGCATCGGCGATCGCCCTGCTCGCCCCGGTGGTGTCGGGGCAGGTGCTCGTCGGCCCGGACCACGATTTCGGCAGCGACGCCGCGGTCTTCCAGACCCTCGCCGCGAACGCGTTCTTCGGCGCGATCGTCGTCGCCACGCTCCGGGTGGCCTCCGGACGCCTCGTCGCGCATCAGACGTTGCGTCGCCTGTTCCTGCTGGGCGCAGTCGCCCTGCCCGTCATCGCCGTGACCGATCTGGTGATCGCCGTCTTCAAGCTCGCCGGCAGCGCCCCGACCGCATCCCTGACCGGCTGGTTGATCCTCGCCCGCGCGGCATGCCTCACCGTCCTCATCGTCACCGTCGGGTTCGGCGCCTGGTGGTGGCGGCGCGGCGCGCTGCGCGCCCACCGCATCACCGCACTGCTGACCGTCTTCACGCTGGCGGTCACGGCGTGGGTCGGGATCACGGTCGCGATGACCCGGCAGCCGCCGCCGCAGTACTTCGTGCCGACCAGCATCGAGCAGGTCTTCATGGGGTTCGAGGTCCCCGATCCGCCCACGGTGGCTGTGCTGTTCGGGCAGTGGCGACCCAATCTGCTGTTCCTCGGCATCGCCGCGGCCGCGATCACCGTGTATCTCGTGGCCGCACGCGTGCTGCACCGGCGGGGGGATCGGTGGCCGGCCGGTCGTACCGTGTCATGGATGCTGGGCTGGACGGTCGTGGTGGTGGCGACCAGTTCCGGGTTCGGGAAGTACTCCGCCCCGGATTTCGGGGTGCACATGATCGTGCACATGACCCTGAACATGCTCGCCCCCGGCCTGCTCGTGCTGGGAGGCATCCTCACGCTGCTGCTGCGCGCCACCACGTCCCGACCGCACCGGCCTGCCGGCGTGCACGACTGGCTGAGGTGGGTGATGCACTGGCCGGTGCTGCGATTCCTCTACAACCCGCTGATCGTGTTCATCGTCTTCATCGGCTCCTATTACGGCCTGTACCTCACCGGTATCTTCGGCGACTACATGCGCTTCCACTGGGCGCACCAGCTGATGAATCTGCATTTCCTCATCGTCGGATACCTGTACTACAGCCTCATCATCGGCGTCGACCGGCCGCCCCGCCCGCTCCCGCACATCGGCAAGCTCGGCTACGTGCTCGCCGCGATGCCCTTCCACGCGTTCTTCGGCATCATCCTGATGACCGGCACGACGATCATCGCCGAGAACTTCTACCGTTATCTCGATACGCCCTGGGCGGACCTTCCCGCGCAGCAGTATTTCGGCGGTGGCGTCGCCTGGGCCGGCGGTGAGATCCCGCTCCTGGTCGTGGTCGTCGTCCTGGTGACACAGTGGAGCCGGCAGGATGCCCGCGAGGCGCGCCGAAAGGACCGGCACATCGACACCGGCCGGGATGAGGAGTTCGACGCCTACAACCAGATGCTCGAGCGCCTCGCCGATCGCGAGGACACCCACCCCGCCCCGGTGCCGGCCGGGAGCACCCCGCTCCGGAAGGAACCACCCTCATGACCCTCGACCTGACGCCCGCCACCGGGGTTGACGAGACGATCGAACTGGACATCTCGGGGATGACCTGTGCCGCGTGCGCAGGCCGGGTCGAGCGGGCGCTGAACAAGCTCGACGGCGTCACCGTGACAGTGAACTACGCCACCGAACGCGCGCTGCTCGCCGGGCTGCCGGAACAACATGCCGACCTCGCGATCGCCCAGGTCGAGAACGCCGGCTACGGCGCGCACCTGCGTGACGGCGCCGACGACGCATGGTCGACCCGTGCCACCGAGGTGCGCATCACCTCGCTGCGACGCCGCCTAGCCATCGCGGCACTGCTCACCGTGCCGCTGATGGACATCACCATCGTCCTCGCCCTCGTCCCCGGGTGGCGGTTCCCCGGCTGGGAATGGGCTTGCGTGCTCCTCGCCCTGCCCATCGTGACCTGGGCGGCATGGCCGTTCCACCGCGCCACGATCCGCAACCTCCGCCACGGCGCCGTCAGCATGGACACCCTCGTCTCCCTCGGCATCGCAGCGTCCTTCGGCTGGGCGGTCGCGACCCTCCTGTTCGGGCTCGGCGACACCGGCGGCGGATACTGGCTCGGGTTCGGCGCCACCCCGGCAGGGGCCGACTCGATCTACCTCGACGTCGCCGCCGGGATGACCACATTCCAGCTCGCCGGCCGATATTTCGAGACCCGCTCCCGCCGCAAAGCCGGCGACGTCCTCGGTGCGCTCAACGCACTCGCCTCCACCCACGTCAGAATCCTCCGCGACGGCATCGAAGCCGTCGAACCCGCCACCGCCCTCCGCGTCGGCGACGTGTTCGTCGTCCTGCCCGGTGAGACCATCCCCGCCGACGGTACCGTCCAGCACGGTGCCGCCGCGATCGACGCGAGCATGATGACCGGCGAGCCCGTCCCCGTCGCCGTGACCCCCGGCGCCCCGGTCACCGGCGGGACGATCAGCACCGACGGACGCCTGGAGGTCGTCGCCACCTCCGTCGGCGCCAACACGCAGCTGGCGCAGATGGCAGCGCTCACCGAACAGGCGCAGGCGCGCAAGGCCCGCGTCCAGGCAGTCGTCGACCGGATCGTCACCTGGTTCGTCCCGGCCGTCATCGCCCTCGCGATCCTCGTCGGCACCGCCTGGGCGCTCGCCGGAACGCCCACTCAGCAGGCATTCGGGACCGGCATCAGCGTGCTCATCATCGCGTGCCCCTGCGCCCTGGGGCTGGCCACCCCGACCGCGCTCATGGTCGGCATCGGCCGTGCCGCGACCCTCGGCATCCTCATCAAAGGCCACGACGCCCTCGAAGCCTCCGGCGGCATCACCACCGTCGTGCTCGACAAGACGGGCACCCTCACCACCGGGCGGATGAGCGTCGAGACCGTGACCCCGCTCGACATCACCGCACCCGAACTGCTCCGCCTGACCGCATCGGTCGAACGCGGATCAGAGCACGTCATCGCCCGGGCCATCGAGCACGAGGCCCAGCAGCACATCACCGATCTGCTCCCCGTCGAGGACTTCACCGCATTGCCCGGCCTCGGCGCCTCCGCCCGCATCGCGGGGACGCGCATCCTCATCGGCAGCCTCCGCCTCGCCACAGAACACGGCATCCCCGTCCCCGACGACGCGCAAGCCGCGATCGACCAGGCGGATGCCGCAGGGCACACCACCGTGCTCATCGCACGCGATGGCACCCTCATCGGGGTGATCGCCCTCGCCGACACCCTCAAACCACACGCGGGCCTCGCCGTCGCCGCACTCCGCGAGCAGGGACTCGAGACCGTCCTGCTCACCGGCGACACTCCAGCGGCGGGCGCCCGGATCGCGACCGAGCTCGGCATCGACCTGGTCCACGCCGGCGTCGCACCCGCGCAGAAGGCCGACCTGATCCGCTCCCTCCAGGCTGATGGACGTAAGGTCGCGATGGTCGGTGACGGCATCAACGATGCGATCGCCCTCGCCACCGCCGACTTGGGTCTGGCGATCGTCACTGGCACCGATATCGCCCTGAAAGCGGCCGACATCATCCTCGTCCGCGACGATCTCCTCGTCATCCCCGACGCCATCTCGATCTCTCGCCGGACCCTGCGCACCATCCGCACGAACCTCGTCTGGGCGTTCGGCTACAACGTCGCCGCCATCCCCATCGCCGCAGCAGGCCTCCTCAACCCCCTCATCGCCGCCGCCGCGATGTCGCTCTCCTCCGTCCTCGTCGTCTACAACAGCCTCCGCATCCAACACGTAAAAGGACACACAGCCCACCGCTGATCGCAAGAAGGCCACGGGAGACTCCAGCGCTCCCCGTAGCGCGTCAAGATGCTCACGAGGGACTGTGGATTTAATGGTGTTTCCGGCCTGACGCGCCGCGCGTGATGCGTGGCGGGAAAGGTGCCGTGATGAGCACGACACTGGATGCTGTGAGTCCGAAGAAACACCACGATGATGACCGTTCCGCGGAGGCCGCTGCGGCGGCAGAGCTGGTCCGGCTGGCCAAGGAACAGGGCCTGTCCCTGACCGGCCCCGACGGGTTGTTGAAGTTGTTTACGAAGAACGTGCTCGAGACGGCGTTGAACGAGGAGCTGACCGAACACCTCGGGCATGAGAAGAACCGTGCCGACCCGGGTCGCGAGGGCAGGAACGTGCGCAACGGCGCGAGGCCGAAGACGGTGCTGACCGAAGCGACCGGGCAGGTCACGATCGATGTGCCGCGCGATCGTGACGGATCGTTCGAGCCGCAGATCGTGCGCAAACGCCAACGCCGTCTGAACGGGGTCGAGGAGATCGTCCTGTCGCTCTATGCGAACGGGCTGACGACGGGCGAGATCTCGGCGCACTTCGCGCAGATCTATGGGGCCTCGGTCAGCAAGGAGACGATCTCAAGGATCACGGACAAGGTCATCGAGGAGATGAACGAGTGGTCAGCGCGCCCGCTCGACGAGGTTTACGCGGCGATCTTCATCGATGCGATCGTGGTGAAGATCCGCGACGGACAAGTCGCCAACCGGCCGGTCTATGCCGCGATCGGCGTCACTCTGGCAGGGGAGAAAGACGTCCTCGGGCTGTGGGCTGGGCAAGGTGGTGAGGGCGCGAAGTTCTGGATGAGTGTCCTGACCGACATGAAGAACCGGGGCGTGCGTGACACGTTCTTCCTCGTCTGCGACGGCCTCAAAGGACTCCCCGAGGTGGTGTCGAACGTGTGGCCGCTCACGACGGTGCAGACCTGCATCATCCATCTGATCCGTAACACGTTCCGGTTGGCGTCGAAGAAGGACTGGGACGCCCTCAAGCGTGACGTGAAGCCGATCTATACCGCCCCGAACCCCAACGCCGCCCGGGCCGCGCTGGAGGACCTCGACGAGAAATGGGGCAAGAAGTACGGCGCGATCATCCGGCTGTGGGAGTCCGCGTGGGAAGAGTTCATCCCGTTCCTGGACTACGACATCGAGATCCGCACCGTGATCTGCTCGACCAACGCGATCGAATCACTCAACGCCAGATACCGGCGTGCAGTCCGAGCACGTGGGCATTTCCCGACCGAGCAGGCAGCGCTGAAGTGCCTGTATCTTGTCACCAGATCACTCGACCCGACCGGTGCGGGACGAGTCCGATGGACAATGCGCTGGAAGCCCGCTCTCAACGCGTTCGCCATCACCTTCGCCGACCGCTGGCCGGCCGCGGAGACCTACTAAATGAAAACCGCCGGAAACACCGTTACCGAGATAGTCCCGCTCACGAAAGGCGGCCTGGTCTTGCTCGCGAAACGCCGGCGCTGATCGCGGCGACGAGGCGGATCAGTCTGGTCTGGATTGCGATGATGTCTCGGGTGAGGTCGGGCGGGGTTGACCTGGTCGAACAGTGCGGTCAGCTCAGCCGACGTCTCTGTAGTGAGGACACTGGAGTTGATGACCCCCTGGCAGGGGCGCGGGCCCATCCTAGATGCGGACGCTCTTGCCGTTTGCGGTTCGTGCGGTAGCTGATCGCTTTGATAGCTGCGGTGAACATGTTCAACCTGACCCGGAGGAGCGCGTGAAGCTCGTTGAGTAGCCGCAGCTCGAACCCCTTTGGCACTCTGAATCGGCGTGGCCGCTACCGAACTGGCCTGTTCTCAGGATTTCGAATGCATCGAGCGAATACGACAAGTTCCTGTCGTCAGCGTTCATTGCCAGAATGTTGCCTGGTGCCCGCCCTGCCGAGTCGGCGAATCCGAGTGCGAGTGATCGCCGTCGAGCGTGACTAGAAGCAGCTACACCTGCTCGCCGCGGAGAGTCCGAGCTTGACCGTCATCGAACCCCGCCGCGGCGAGCGTGGGGCCGTCAGGCGTGGCGGTGTCCGGGGAGGTGGGCGTGGTCGCCGTCATGGTCGAAGATGGTGAGGATCTCGGCAGGGTCCTTGTGCGCCTTGACGGCGTGGGGGGTCATGGTGGTGAACTCGGCGGCTTGGCCTTCGTGGACGAGGATGGTGCGTTCACCGAGTTGCAGATGGACGGTGCCGGTGAGCACGGTGAACCATTCGTATCCGGGGTGGACCTGCGCGCCGCCCAGGTCGCGGTCCGGCGTGATGCGCATTTTGGCAATGGTCACGCCGCGACGATCCCGCTCCCTGGAGAGCAACCACACAGTGGCGCCGGCGATGGGTTCGGGCTCGGGGCGGATCACGACGTCCTCGTCGCTGTCGGGTTCGACGAGTTGATCCACGCTGGTTCCGAGGGCGCGAGCGATGGCGACGAGCTGTTCCAGCGCGATGCGGCGACTCCCAGTCTCGATTCGACTCAGGGTTGATGTGGACACGAAGCATCGAGCGGCGAGCGTGTCGAGCGTCCATCCCCGCGACACGCGGAGCCCTCGTATTCTCTGGCGAACGACCTCATCCAGTTTTTCTTGCGTCATACGCAAAAGCATATGCCATATGAGCGAATCTGCGTTAGCGTCGCCCCATGACTTCTCACGTTGCCCGTCATCCAGTTCACCCCCACGAGTTCTCAGCGAAGCACGCTGAGCACCTCGATCGGGAAGCCGTTCTATCCCAGGACCTGACCGCGCGGGGGTTGGATCGCGCTGTTTCTGCTCTGGATCGTCCTGTGCGGACAGTGCTTGATCTGGGCTCCGGCACCGGGGCTGGCACGGTCGCCCTCGCACGACGATTCCCGCACGCGCAAGTGCACGGCCTGGACCTGTCCACGGAGCTGCTCGATCGACTCACGGGTGCTGCCGCAGCTGCGGGTGTCGCCGACCGGGTACACGCCCACCAGGTCGATCTTGACGAGGACTGGACGAATGTCGTGCCGTCCGGCGTGGACGTGGTGTGGGCCTCACTGTCGTTGCATCACGTCGCAGATCCGCTGCAGGTTCTGCGACGGGCACTGTCTGTGCTGCGGCCGGGCGGAGTGCTGGTGGCGACGGAGATGCGCGGATCGATCGCCCTCACGCCTGACGACCTGGGCACCGGGCGGGAAGGGTTAGCTGATCGCGTCGCCGAGGGTCTGGCCGCGCTGGGCTATCCTTCCACGGCCGATTGGACCGTTCCCCTTGCCGAGGCGGGTTTCGCACCCACGCAGCTCGAACTGGCGGATCTCACTGTGGCAGGCGATTCCGCTGAAGGAGCCGCGTACGTGGCCACCCAGATATCGGCATGGCGCAACAGTCTCGCTCGCTGGATGTCGAGCGAGGATCTCGTCGCCCTGGAGGCAGCCAAGCACGAGGTGAGCGCCGGTTCATCGCCCGTCACCGCGACCTCCGGGCGCGCTGTGTGGGTGGCTGTGCGCCCCGACGTCGACACCAGCACAGTGAACGCTCCAGCTACCGGTTCTGCATCGACGAGTGTCGACGCAGAACCGGAGACGCTCGAGGCAGAGGTGGTCGTCGTCGGTGGCGGTGCCGCGGGGTTGGCTGCTGCGATCGCAATGGGCCGCTCCCGCCGAAACGTTGTCGTGATCGACGTCGGCGAGCCACGCAACGCACCTGCGGATGGCATCCACAACGCGCTCGGCAACGAGGGCATTTCACCGCTGGAGCTGCTGGCCAAGGGGCGCGTCGAAGCGGAATCTGTCGGTGTGCGCATCGTTCAAGGAGCGGCCACCGCCGCTCACGGCACGATCGACGACTTCACGATCGATGTCGATGCGGGAAAGCTCAGCGTTCATGCCCGCCGCGTCGTCCTCGCAACCGGGTTGATCGACGTGCTCCCGGAGGTGCCCGGGGTGCGTGAGGCATGGGGGCACACAGTGCTGCATTGCCCGTTCTGTCACGGATGGGAGGTGCGCGACCAGCGCATCGCGATCCTCACCCGTGACGACATCGCGGTGCATCACGCCATGCTGTTCCGCCAGCTCTCGGAGAGCGTCACGCTCTTTCTCCACGAGGCTGCCAACCCCACTCCCGAGCAGCAAGCGCAACTGGACGCCCTCGGTGTCGCCGTCATCCGCCCCCGGGTGGAACGGCTGCACGTGGATGGCACCGAGGTGCGCAGCATCGAAGTCGACGGCGGCGACTCGTATGACGTTGATGCCGTGGTCATCGCGCCCCGCTTCAACGCGCGCACCGAGCTGTACGAGGCGCTGGGCGGCGAGGCCACCATCACGCCGTTCGGTCAGCAGATCGCGGCGGATGCCCGCGGAGCGACAGCGGTGCCCGGCGTATTCACTGCAGGCAATGCCAGCGAACCGATGGCCATGCTCGTCGCCTCGACGGCCTCAGGAGTGATGACCGGTTCCGCCGCGCACGGAGACCTCGCCTTCGCCGACCTGAACCGTGCCGTGCAGGCACACCACGCCGAGGGCCTGTCGGCATGACCATCGGGCTCGCATCGGCGGTCTTCTAAATTCCGACCCGGTGCAGCGTCATCCGGCGCGAACCTGTGCGCTGACTCTTCCTCCGCAAGAGCCCTGCCGCCGTGCCGAACTAGGCCGAGGACGCCACCAACGGCCCCGAGTATGACCGGCACACCACGCCGCCCGCCATGGTCGCCCGACGAAATCGCCTTCATACCGGCAGCACCGTCGATTGCCTAGAATCGGATTCGGAACATCCGTATCCAGATACGCTACGATCACCACATGGCTGCTTCCCTTGCTCGAGCACCCCGGGCGGATGCCCAGCGCAATCGGCAGCGCGTGATGGACGCCGCTGCCCGCGTGTTCGCCGAGCGCGGGGCGGAGGCGACCCTGAACGACATCGCCTGCGCCGCCGGCGTCGGAGTCGGCACGGTATACCGGAAGTTCCCGGACAAGGAGGCGTTGTTCGATGCACTCTTCGACGAGAAGATCGAGGCCCTGGTCGAGCTGGCCGAGCAAGCGTCGAAGCTCACGGACGCCGGAGTCGCATTCAGGGGACTGCTGCTCGGCGTGATGACCAAACGCGCTTCCGATCGCGGTCTCGACGCCATCCTCACCTCCCCGGGCCGCGGCACCCGGTTCGCGGAGGAACTAGGGCAGCGATTCCTACCTACTGTCGATCGCCTCGTCGCCCGTGCAATCGACGCCGGCGAACTCCGGGCCGACTTCAGCGGGCACGAGGTCTGCATCCTGGGGTTCATGGTCGGCAAGGTCGCTGACATCACCCGCGAAACAGGCTCCACCGTCTGGCAGCGCTACGCACAGATGGTTATCGACGGAACCCGGCATGTCCAAGGCGACGCTCCGCTCGTACCCGGCCCGCTCTCCTTCGAGCAGAACGTGGCAGCGCTCGGGCGCGCCGGCTGACAAACAATCGAATGGATCGACTGATATCCCAACCGCAACTGAGCCCCCTGGATATCCCTATCGAGGGTCTGCTCGCCACACCCTCAGCGCGCCTGCCGTATCAGCGTGACGTCCTACTCAGGTCGTATGTCCTAGAACGGGCTGAGGGCAACGTGATCATCTACAACTCGCCCGGCGTGAGCAGTTCCGCGAACGCGATCCGCGACCTCGGCGGAGCGAGCCGGCTCCTGATCAACCACAGCCATGAAGCCCTGTACGGTGCGCCCGACCTGGATGTCCCGGTGTACGTCCACGACCGTGACCGCGCGGAGGCGGCTCGGGCGATTCCCGTGGCGGGTGTGTTCGACCAGCCGCAGATGATCGACCACGACCTAAAAGTGATCCCGACACCGGGACACACCGCCGGCACGACGAGCTACCTGTGGGACAACGGCAGCCGACGGTTCTTGTTCACCGGCGACTTCATCTGGATCGAGCACGGCGAGTGGAAAGCGGTCGTCCTCGACAGCGGCGTTCGGGATGAGTACCTCGACAGCCTCGCCCTGGTGCGCGAACTCGACTTCGATGTGCTCGTCCCCTGGGGAACCACAGACGACGGCCCCTCCTACGGACTGGTCAGAGCGAGAAACGAGATCCATGACCGGATCGACGCGATCATCGACCGTGTCCGAGCCGGCGGCAACCGCTAGGACGAGGAATTCAGTTGTACGGACGACCATCGGCTGATCCGTAACCGGCTCGAAGGCAGTGCAGTTGCCAAAGACCGCGCAGTGAATTGTTGGAGCACGCCCACAGAAACACGAAAACCTTGGATGGCCAGGGGCTTTGGTTGATGATCCCGCCGGGATTTGAGACCACGTTACCGCTGTGAAAGGGGAATCGACTCCCCCGTAACGGCGTGACGGCCTTCATTTCGACCCGTGTTTACAAGGGTTCTGCGTGCGTGGAGCGCGACGTGGAAGGTCTCGTCGCTAGCGTTCGTTGCCAAGATGTTGCCACGTTTGCGCCCCTGCGGAGGCAGGTAATCCTCGTGCCTCCGAGCGTCTGGCGAGTGTCACGAGAAGCAACGCTAAAGGGTGATCAGCCCAGCGGCAACGTTGGTGACAATATGGACTACTGCGCCGGGAACGAAACTACCCGTCTTGTGACGAAGCCAGCCCAACAACCATCCGGCGGCGAATTGGACAAGGATCACGGGCCAGGTGCGCAGGTCAATGAGGAGAAGTGCGAGGTGCGGGATGATGAATACCGCCGATTGCAGGAGGTTTCCCCAGAAGAACCCAAGACGCCGCATGAGCACTCCACCCAGGAGACCACGGAACAGCACCTCTTCCCCGAGCGCTCGAAGCACGACACCGACGCCTGCACCAAACGATGTCAAGCGCGCGATCGTCACACCCGGATCGCCAAGCACTTCCGCTGGGATGAGAGCGATTGCCAGCCAACTGGTCAACAAGAGCGGAACCAGCAGAGCGAGTGCCCATCCGTAGTCTGATGGCTTGCCCCACTTCGCGCCGAGTCGGTCGAACGCTGACCTGAATGTCCGCTCGCTACCGCGCGACTGCACGATCAGGTAGATAACCGCAGGCACGCAGAAGATGACGAATTCAACCATCCCCTCAGCCTATGGCCGGCCCTCCACGCGACCGGGGAGTTGAACTGCACTCGACCCCCTCGCGCGCAGGATCATGAATCGGCTTCTCGGGCCCGGAAATACAGCGAAGTAAGCCCCTCGGTCTGTGGACAACTCCTTCAGGATTCAGGCACCTACACGGCCGGTAGCACATGAGTTGGCACATGAAACGGGTGGCATCCGATTCGAGATTGTGCGTCCCGGTGCTCGTTTCCGCAAGCCGCAAGGGCGTTGCGGACCCGAGCTCCGCGACGCTTGCAGCAGGTATCGGATGGGGCCGGCGCTCGGCACGGCGTTACTCGACGGCAAGCGTGCGTGGTATCTCGTGGCGGAGTGCGGCGACTGTTGGCACGACGGTCGCCGCGAGAATCAGCAGGAAGCCGCCACCTGCGATCAGGCCAAGAGTTGCGAACGATACGACGGGGAAGGGCAGGGAGAGCTTGGCGGCGATGATGAAACCCCCGACGACGGTGGCGAGGGTGCCGAGGATCGCCGCGGTGATGGTGTAGATGACCGCTTCCCATATCGCGGTGAGCGTGACGGCTGCGTGAGTTGAGCCGGCGGTTTGGATCAGAGCGAACTCGCGTTCGCGGGCGTGGCCAGACATGAACACGGTTGCGGCGGCTGCGACGGCTGAGAGCAGAAGTGGGCCGCCGAGCAGGATCACGACGCCTTCGGGGGCGAGGTCGAATCCGTCGGTGCTGCCGGTTCGCTCTGCTTGGGCTGCGGCGAGGGTCGCGCCGGTGGTGTAGAGACCGCCGGCGAGGGCGATGGCGACCATGAGAGGGCTGATTGCGGCGCTTGACTGGCTGAGCCGGTAGCGGGCGGAGTTGCGGGCAAGGAACCAGGATGCGGATGTCTCGGCAGTAAGGAGCGATGTCCAGGCTCGCAGGACGTGAGGGAATACGAGCGGGCCTGCTGCGGCGAGGGCGGCGGCGATGAGGGGCGTGAGCAGGATGGCTTGGCCCGAGAACGCGGAGATCGTGGCGTTGCCGTCGAGGGTCAGCGCCAGAGCGACGGTGCCGCCGAGAACGAGAACGGTGAGCACGATGCGGAGCCACCCCATCTTGATTCGTGGTGGTTCGGGGTCGCGTAGTGCTTCGATCGGCGGGGTGCGGCTGGCGCGTCGCGCGCCGCGTAGTCCGCCGAGCAGCACGACGACGGTGATCGTGGCGACCACGACGAGCACGCTGATGGTGCCGAGGTACAGGCTGATGCCCTGCATGTCCGGCCACTCGCGGAACGCCCAGGTGAAGAGCGGCGGGAAGGCTGGCAGGGCGACGAGGCAGCCGACCAGCGCGCCGAGAGTACCGACGATCCCGAGTTGGGTGAGAACGACCAGGGCGACGAGGGCGGGTCGGATGCCGACGAGTTGCCAGAGGGCGTAGCCGCGCTGTTGCAGGGCGACCGTCAGGTTCGCGGTGGAGCTGAGCACGATGAGCGCGGTGACGGCGGTGAACATGATGACGGCGGCGCTGGTGCTGGACAGTCCCTCCTGCACGCGCCCGCCGTGGACGCTGCCGGTCTCGATGAGCCCGGCAGCGATCGCACCGACGAAGCCGGTGGTGATCGTTACGGCGAGGACGCCGAGCCACACCCGCGCCTGTGCAGCTAGGTCGGACAGCACGAGGCGCATCACGCGACCGTCCTCGCAAGTGTGATCGCTTCGAGCACCTGTTCCGGCGTGGGGCGGCGCAGCTCGCTATGGATGAGGCCGTCTCGGAGCACGAGCACCCGATCAGCGAGCGCGGCCGCTTCCAAGTCGTGGGTGACCACGATGACCGAGCGGCCGTCGCCCGCCGCCGCGCGCAGGAGCCCGAGCACGTCGGAGCCTGTTGCGGTGTCGAGCGAGCCGGTGGGTTCGTCGGCGAACACGATGTCGGGGCGCATGGCGAGCACGCGGGCGATGGCGACGCGCTGCTGCTGACCGCCCGAGAGCTGTCCAGGACGGTGGCCGCCGCGATCCGCCAGCCCCACGTCGGCCAACGCGCGGTCGACCCCTGCCCGGTCTACCCGGCGGCGGGCGAGGCGAGCAGGCAGGGCGATGTTTTCCCTCGCGGTTAGCGAGGGGATGAGGTTGTAGGACTGGAACACGAAGCCGACGTGCTTGCGGCGCAGAGTGGCGAGAGCACCACGTCCGAGGGCGCGGATTTCTCGCCCGGCGAGCTGCACGGAGCCGGAGTCGGAGGGTTCGAGCCCGGACAAGCAGTAGAGAAGCGTGGACTTGCCGGAACCGGACGGCCCGACGATGCTCACCATCTCACCCGGCTGGACATCGAGGGTGATCCCGCGGAGCACCGGCACGCGGGGCTCCTTCGCCCCGGCAGAGGGGAAGGTCTTGTGCAGGTTCTCAGCATGGATGAGCGGTTCGGTCACGTCCTCCATTCGACGCGATCAGTGCGGCACGCGCGATGGAGCAGGGTGGAGAGTCGAGGTAGAGCTGGCTCTACTCTTCGGTGGGCGTCCACCCCCGGCCGCGGGCGCGTCCGTAAGGTGGGATGTATGAGACAGGCAATCGTGTGGCACGCGCTGATGCGCCCGCCGTGGCGGTTCCTGTTTGGCCGATGGCCGTGGCGCACGCTCGTCTACCTGCTGGCAAGCGTCGCGATCGGAGTCCTGCTGCTGCCGGTCACGATCGCCACGCTGCTATTCCTGCCGCTGTGGGGCATCGTCATCGGTGCGCTTGAACGCCGCCGCACCCAAATCCTGGGATACCCCCGTCAGGTGTCCGGCCATGTCCCGCTCTCACCGGACCAGCGGCACATTTGGCTGGCGGTAAGGGTGGCCGAAGGAGCGACCTGGCGCGAGACGGCAGCCCTGTTGCTCGACCTCGTGCTCGGCTGGATCGCACTCGCCGTTCTGTTCGTCCAGGGCCTTTGCCTGGTCGTGTTCGTCTTCATTGGAGTCTCAGGGTCGCGCGGTCTCACCCGGATCAATCTCTTCGCCGACGTGCGGATCGTCGTCGGGCCGGACAACTGGTGGCCGGTCATCCCGATCGCGCTGCTCGCGGTGTGCCTGTTCGCCTACGTCAATGCCGTGCTCGCCGCGGGCCAGGCGTCGCTGTTGCGGGTGCTGTGCGGTCCCCGACAGCGCGAGCTTGCCCGCAACGTTGAGCGGCTCGTTCAGTCGCGGGCTGCGCTGGTGGCGGCATTCGAGGCCGAGCGACGGCGCATCGAGCGTGATCTGCACGACGGCGTGCAACAGGAACTCGTCACCCTCGCCGCCCGACTCGGCATGGTCAGCCTCGAACTCGACGAGCTCACCGCACAAGGCACCGACACGGACCTGGCCCGCGATGCGCTCGACGCCGCGCAGGGCCAGGCCGAGCACGCGATGGCGACGTTACGAGACACCGTTCGCGGCATCCACCCCGCTGTGCTCACCGACCACGGCCTCCGCGCCGCGCTGAACGAGCTGGCCGACCGCACCCCGGTCCCGCTCAGCCTCGACGTGGCGGAGTTCGGGCGGTTGCCAGCCTCCGTGGAGACCGCCGCCTACTATCTCGTCACCGAGGCGGTCAGCAACGCCGCCAAGCACACCACCGCGACCCGCCTGACCGTCCGGGCCGGCATCGGGGACGATGCGCTCACCGTCGTCGTCACCGACAACGGGCACGGTGGAGCCGACGAGAACGCCGGCACCGGGCTTCGCGGCCTACGCGAGCGCGCCGAAACCCTCGGCGGGCGATTCAGCATCATCAGCCCGGACGGTGGACCCACGACCCTGCATATGACCCTGCCGATTCTCACGGAGAGGATCGAGCGCGATGCGCCTGCTGCTCGCTGAGGACTCCGCTCTGCTGCGCGAGGCGCTGACCGCTCTCCTGGAACGGCTCGGCCACACCATCGCTGCGACCGCGCAGACCGCTCCCGGGCTGCTCATGGCATTCGGTCGGCTCACCGACGCCGGCGAGCAGCCGGACCTCGTGCTCACCGACGTTCGGATGCCTCCCGACAACAGCGACGACGGACTCCGCGCCGCCCTCGACATCAGGGCCATGCACCCGGCCCAGCCGATCATGGTGCTCTCGCAATACATCGCGGACACCTACGCCCGAGAACTGCTCACCCTCCCTGAAGGCGCGATCGGCTATCTGCTCAAAGACCGCGTGAACCGGGTTCGAGACTTCGCGGCAGCGCTCGAAACCGTCGCGTCCGGTGGGACGGTCATCGACCCCGACGTGGTGCAGCACCTCCTCAGCGGCTCCCGGCCGGGACCGCTCGACAACCTCACGGCACGAGAGCGGGAAGTGCTGGCGCTGATGGCGGACGGCGAATCGAACGCCGATATCGCCGACGCTCTCACGCTCACCGACGCCGCGGTGAGCAAGCACATCGGCAGCATCTTCGCCAAACTCGGCCTCGGCCCGGTCGAAGACAACCGCCGAGTCAGAGCCGTGCTGACCTATCTCCAGACCGTTCACCTCTGACACGAACCTCACCTCCCAACACTTCTCATCTCCGCTCTCGCACCTCACCTCCATCTCCCCCGTCGCTCCTCGATCCTCGCTGGGCTCCCGCGCTATTCCCATTCTTCCTGAATGCACGCAGGCTACGGCCGTGGAGATGGGCTTGCATCGAGGCACAAAATACCTGGTCAGGATGGAGATCCCGGAGTGAAAATATAGGTGGTATTGCAGCGAATACCACATGCGATCTCTGACCCTAGTAATCGCGGGCCGCTCCATCAGCCTATCGAGCCCGGCAGCGGGGGAGTCGAACTGCGCTCGACCTCCGCTCGCGCAGGATCACGAATTGGCGTTCAGGCCCGCAACACGAGGAAGTTCGAGGGCTGGTTGAGGTTGAGCCCCTGACTTCGATTTCAACCCCTGGTTGGCAGTTGGCAGCGCCACGTCGTCCTTACTGTCGAGTGACAGGCGATGGAGGAGGTTTCTGTGGTGATCGAGGTTCGCTCTTTGAGCAAGCGGTACGGCAGCAAACTGGCGGTGGATGATGTGGCGTTCGAGGTGCCGGCGGGGAGGGTGACCGGGTTCCTCGGGCCGAACGGTGCGGGAAAGTCCACGACGATGCGGGCGATCGTCGGGCTGGACCGGCCCTCGTCGGGTGAGGCGCTGATCGACGGGCAGCGGTATGCGCAGTTGCGGTTGCCGCTTCGTCAGGTGGGGGCGTTGCTGGATGCAAAGTCCGCGCACCGCTCCCGCACGGCCGTCAATCATCTGCGGGCGGTTGCCGCCACGCACGGGATCGGGCGGGCGCGGGTGGATGAGGTGATCGACCTGGCCGGTCTCGCGTCGGTTGCCCGCAAGCGGGTGGGCGGGTTCTCGCTGGGAATGTCGCAGCGGCTCGGGATCGCGGTCGCGCTGCTAGGCGATCCTGGCACACTGATCTTGGACGAGCCGGTGAACGGTCTGGACCCCGACGGGGTGACCTGGATGCGGGAACTGCTGCGCGGGCTCGCCTCCGAGGGGCGGACGGTGTTCCTGTCGTCGCATCTGCTGACCGAGCTGGCGCTGGTCGCCTCGCACGTCATCGTGATCGGTCGGGGCCGCATCCTCGCCGACACTCCGGTGGACGCGCTCACCCAGGGCAAGTCGGTACGGGTGCGCACGGCCGGGCTGGACGATCTGAAGCTGCTCCTGACGCGTGCGGGCGGCACGTTCACCGTGCGCGGCGACGACGCGATGGACGTCGGCGGTCTGGAGGCGGAGCACATCGCCCGGATCGCGGCCGAGAACGACATTGTGCTGTTCGAGGTGACGCCGGTGGGCCGCACGCTCGAGGAGGCGTACATCGAGCTCACCCGTGGCGCGGTGGAGTACGAGGCGACGGGTACGAGCAGCCGTGACGATCACGACTCTTGACGTAGCGGCCGGGCGGGTGAGCTTCGGTCGGGTGCTGCACGGCGAGTGGATCAAGTTCGTCACGTTGCGTTCGAACGTCCCGGTGTTCGTCGCGGTCGTCGTCGGCCTTGCCGTGATGGGGATGCTGCCGGCGATCGCCGCGGGCGCCGACTCGGGCCTTTCTGCCGGGGTCGCGGCCCAGGACGTGCTGGGGAGCATGTCGTGGGTGCAACTGCTGGTGGCGATCCCCGCCGTGGTGTTCCTGGCTTCGGAATATACGTCTGGCTCGGCACGGGTGACGTTCTTGGCCGTGCCGACCCGCATCCCTGTTCTACTGGGTAAGCAGCTCGCCGTCGCCGTGCCGGCAGGGCTGGCTGGTGCTACAGGGGCGGCGATCGCGTTCATCGGGAACGCTCTGCTGCTCGAAGCGCCCCCTGCGGTGGAGGTCGCGATGCGGGCTGCGGCGGGCGCGGGGCTTTACCTCGCGGCGATCGCTGCGCTCTCGGTGGCGATGGCCGCGATCATCCGTCATCTAGTCGGCGCGATGCTGGCCGTGGCGGCGCTGCTCACAGTCGCACCGTTCGCCGTGGCCCTGATCCCGATTGAGTGGGTGCAGAGGGCCGCGGCGTGGCTGCCGACCCCGGCGGGACAGCTCGTGTTCCTCCCCGACAATCTCGACGCCTCGCTGTCCTGGTGGGGCGGGTATCTCGTGCTGCTGGCCTGGATGGCCGGCGCGACCCTCGTCGCGGGCGTCCTGCTGCGCGCCCGCGACGTGTGACGAAAGGAAACCACCATGTCTGTTCTCAGCACGGCCGCCCCTTCCCTGGGGCGCGGTCGACCCGCCCTCGTGGGGGCGGTGGCCTCCGAGACGGTGAAGCTGACCACGCTGCGCTCGAACTGGATTCTTGCGGCCGTGGCGTTCGTCATGATCGTCGGCTCCGGGCTGCTGCAAGGGCTGGGGCTGGTGTCCCGGCTGACCGACCCGAGGTTCGCCGGGCAGCTCATCGAGGCACGTCCGATGCAGTTCGTCGATAGCGTGCTGTGGGCGCAGGTGCTCATCGCCGTCATCGCCGTGCTCGCGGCCACCGGCGAGTACGGGTCGGGACAGATCAAGCTCTCCCTGCTGGCCGCCCCGACCCGGCTGCCGGTGCTGGCCGCCAAGACGATCGCGGCCGCGGCCCTCAGTTTCGGGATCGGTACGGTCGGTGCGGGCCTGGCGTTGAGCATCCCGCTCACGTTCCTGCCCGCGGCCGGGATTGACTACCCGAACGACTGGCCCACCGGTGCGGGCCTGGCGTTCGGGTCGGGCGCGTACCTCGCCGCGATCGCCGCGCTGGGCACCGCGATCGGGATGCTGCTGCGCAACGTGATCGCCGGGCTCGCCGTCACGCTGCCGCTGGTCACGATCCTGCCCTCCGTCATCGCCTCCATCCCCGCCCAAATGATCCGCGACGCGGCCGCGTACTTCCCGACCACCGCAGGCCGGATGCTCATCTCCGACCTTGAGACAACCGCGGCACTTACGCCCTGGCAGGGCTACCTCGTGCTGCTGGCCTGGGTCGTCGTGCTGTGGGCGGCGGCCGCGGTCACGCTCCGCGCGCGGGACGCCTGAACCAACGAACAGGAGAACGCTGTGTCACCATCCATCATCGAACTCCTCGGTCCGACGATCGTGCTGCTCGCCAGCATCGCCGTTGCCTGGTGGGGTATCGCATGTCGCGCCGGGCGGTTTCCCCGCAACCTCGTCCTCGGCTACCGCACCCGCGCGGCGCTGAGCAGCAGGGACGCCTGGGACGCCGCGCACCGCGGCTACGCTCCCTTTCTGATCGGCGGCGGCCTCCTGCTGGCGGCGTCCGGTGTGGCCGCGATCATCATGGTTCTCACGGACGCCACCGGGCTCGTGGGACCTGCGATCACGGCCGGGATCATCACGCTCCTGGCGGCGCTTACCGTCGGCGGGCTCTTCGCGCATAGGGCGCTGCGCCGTCATCTCACGCAGACTGGATAGATCAAGACGGGTCGAGCACCGCGATCGACACGTCACGGACGCGAGAGGAGGCCGGGTATGACCGAGAGCCTGCGTGTGCGTCTCGCCGACTTGCAGCGCCCGTCGTGGCCGCCGTTAGCCTGGCTGCGACGGCACGCGGTCGTGGTCGATGTCGTCGTGGTGCTGGCCGCGTGCGTCCCGCATCTGATCGCGATGATCTTCCGGGCGGGCGATGTCGGCTGGTGGGGATACCCGCTGCTGGCGATCACGGCCGCCGCGTTGCTGATGCGCCGCCGATGGCCACTGACGATGCTCGTCGTCGTCGCAATCTCGTGCGCCGCAAGTCCGCTCGCGCAGCCGGGATTCGGTTACCCGATGATCCCGTTCGCGTTCGCCCTCTACACCGTCGCCTCGCTCGAGCCCCCGACCCGCGCCCTGATCGGGTACGGCGTCGGCGTCGCCTCGACGGCACTCGCGACGATCCCGTACTCACTGAGCGGCACGGCCCCACCTCTTGTCGCGCTCCTCGACCCCTTCGCGCTCATCGCCCTGGTCATCGGGCTCGTCGTGCGGGGCCGCCGTGAACGCCGCGTCGCACTGGCCCAGCTCGTGAACGAGCGCATCGAGAACGCCGCCAGCTTGGAACGGGCGCGGATCGCCGCCGAGATGCATGACGTGGTGGCGCACTCCATCTCGGTCATGGTCGCCCTCGCCAACGGTGCTGACGCCGGGTGGAGCGCCCATCCCGAACGGGCGCGCGCCGCGGTCGGCAAGATCGGCGTCGTCGGCCGGGACGCTCTCACGGACATTCACCGTGTCCTGCACATCCTCCGAGGCGCGGACGCCGAGCTAGACGGCAGCCTGCACGAGTCCGGGCCGAACCTGCCGACCCTCGAAGCGCTCGCCGTGACCTACCGTGACGCCGGCCTGCACGTCGAGCTAACCCAGCACGGCCGCCCGCTGCCCGACGATCCGGCGTTGCGGATCGCGGTCTACCGCATCGTGCAGGAAGCCCTCACCAACACGCTCCGCCACGCGACCGGCGCGAGCAGCGCCACGGTGACCGTCACCGCGACCGCGGCTGAAGTCGCTGTCGAGGTCACCGACGACGGGATGCCCTCCCGCACCGCGCCGGAGGTCGGGCATGGGCTCACCGGCATCACCGAGCGGGCGCGTCGCCACGGCGGGGACAGCACAGCCGGCCCACTGCCCGGTCGCGGCTGGCGCACCCACGCCACCCTCCGCATCGGAGCAGGCGATGCCTGAACCGTCCGGCATCACCGTGCTCGTCGTGGACGACCAACCACTCGCCCGCGAGGGCAACGCTCTCGTGCTCGACTCCGCCCCCGGAATCCGCGTCATCGGCGAAGCCGCCGACGGGCTCGAGGCAATCCAGCAGGCCGTCCGGCTGGAACCCAACATCATCCTGATGGACGTGCGGATGCCGGGCATGGACGGCATCCAGGCCACCCGCGGCATCATCGACCGCGGGCTGGAAAGCCGCGTGATCGTGCTGACCACCTTTGACCTGGACGAGTACGCCTTCGGCGCGCTCCGCGCCGGAGCCAGCGCCTTCCTCGTCAAGACCGCGACCCATCAAGAACTCGTGGACGCCGTGCGCGTCGTCGCCCGAGGTGACGCGATCGTGACCCCGCGCATCACCCGCCAGCTCATCGACGCCTACACCGGCCGAGATCAGCCCGTCGCCACCGATCAATCCCTGTCGGTGCTGTCTCCCCGAGAGCGCGATGTGTTCGAGGCGATCGCGTTCGGGCTCTCCAACGGCGAAATCAGCGCGACGCTGCACCTGTCGCCCGCGACCGTCAAGACGCACATCAACCGCATCTTCGCCAAGCTCGGTCTCCGCGACCGTGTCCAAGCCGTCATCCTCGCCCACCAACTCGGACTCCCCATCGGCCCCGCAACCGACCCCCAACGCTGACCCGCACACGCACCCTCAAAGTCAGCCAAACTCTCGCGTTCCCCGCTTTTACCCTGAATGGACGCAGACCAAGGGTCGTAGGGCGTGGGGCGCTGTTGTGATACTGGGTCACAGACCGACTGCGACGCTCACGCAGCAGGCCGGCAGGGCTGAGGTATGACGGTCTCAAAGCACGACGCGGGTAGGGCAGCGCTGATTGGGGGGATGGGTCAATCGTCTCCGTTCGTATCGCGGAATGCGATGATGGCGGTTGCGAGGAGGGGCGTGGCGACGGTGATGAGCAGGGCGGGCAACCACGGCACCGTTAGCGTCCACGCGCCCTTCTCTGTGGCGGCTTCGGCCGCGATGCTTGCGGCGATTGTTACTCCGAGAACGATCCCGGCGACGGTGCCGGTGAGGCCCCCAAGTATGCCGACTGTGAACGTCGTGGCGCCTCTGATTCGTCGGCGAGTTCCGCGAGGTGCTCCGACGTCTCGGAGCACGCGAAGATCGCGCCGCATGTCGGTGAGCGCGATGCGAGCTGTGCCGATGGTTGCGGTGAGAGCGATCAAGGCTGCGATCACCGTCAATGTGGTGAGCGCCGTCGAGAGTCCGGCGTTGGCGTAGTCGCGAGCAGTAGTGACGTGATGAACGCCGAGCAGGAGCAGCCGGTCTCGGAGTTCATCGACCTCGGTCTCTGAGAGCACGGCAGTCGCGGTGGCGATCATCCCGACGTGCTCGACCGCGGGGTCGTGATCCGAAAGCGGCGCTTCGGAGAGCAGTTCGGGCGGGATGAAGGCCGCCCATTGCTGCGAGGGCCAGTCCATGACGATGGCATCCGCGACCAGCGTGTCGATCGCGATAGGTTCCGGCGGGTTCTCATAGAAGTCCTCACCGCGCTCCCGGGCTTGGTTCAACTGCGCCCGCCATTGGGTGAGGCCATCGTGGTCGTCTTCCATGATGCCCAAGTGGGCGGTGCCGTCTGGCCACTGGTCGATGGGGCGGGTGAGCACGATCTTGCCGGAGCGGAGCGCTTCGGCGGCTTCTTCGGCCCCGGGCAGCCCGAGACCTGCGACCAGGGTGCCGTCGTCGACGACGAGGTTCGTGTGGTCTGTGGAGTCCCAGGTGGGCTGTTTGTTGATGTCGGAGAGTGCCTTGTCGATCAGGCAGTTCATCCCGTTCACGTCGGCTCGACCGTCCGGATCGGGATGGCTGGTGTTGTACTGGTTGTATTCCTCGGTGAAGTCTGCCCATGCGGGGCACTCGGTGTCCGGGTCGATGAGCAGGCGCGGGAACGCATCTTCGTCGAGACTGAGCATGTCGACGTCGATGAGCTCGGTTCCGGGAAGGAACTCAGCGAGCACGGTGGTGATCCGTGCCCGCTGTTCCGTGCCGGTGACGGTCGACTCCGCACCGGCGCTGCTTTCGCTGGTTGACGCCTCGAATGGGTTCTCGCTTCCACTTGAGTCCGTGTAGAAGCCGTCATAGATCATCACGGTCCCGGTCGCCGCGCGCGGATGCCATTCGGCGGCGGCGGTGGCGTACTGGGTGGCGGTGACGACCGAGACCGCTACAGCGAGGGCGACTGCGGCGGCGATCCCCGTGATCGTGGGAACTGTACGGTCGCCGCGACGGGCCGTGTCACGGATGGCGATTCGCTCGGGAGTCTGGGCACGACGCGCGATCCGCCCGAGCACGGGCAGGAGCCCGCGGACGACGAGGACCAGCATGATCGTCGCGAGCGGCCCGACCAGGACCAGCCAGACGCGGACACCCGTCACCGCCGTCACAACGAGAAGTGCGATGACCAGGCCGGAAAGAACCACGACGAGCAGACGCCTGGTGCGCGGGGCGCGACCCGGCGCGTCGGTGATGTCGCGCAGAGAAATGACGGGGTCCTCGCGGGCGGCGCGCCGCGCAGGTCCACGGGCGGCGACGAGTGCCACGAGCACCCCGAACACGAGCAGCAGGACCAGGTCGATGCCGGGCACGATCAGGTTCGGGAAAGCCGTACTTCCCACCGCCTGAGCGACGGCGACGACCACACTGGCGACGGCGACGCCGAGTAGCACGCCGGCCACCGAACCGAGCACCGCGACGATGAGAGTGCTGCGGAGCATGACCCCGACGATGTCGCGCCCGGTCGCCCCCTGCGCGGCCAGCAGCCCGTAGTCCCGGCGAGACTGTCGCGCGCCGATCGCGAACACCGGCCCGATAAGGAGCGCCACGAGAGTTCCACCGACGAGGACGGCCGCGGTGACGAGAATCGCCATGCCCAGGCGAGTATCCGCCTCAACAGCAGCGCCATCTCGATACATCGGCACGTCCGTCGCGGCGGGAGGGTCGAGAACGACGTCGCGACTGATGGCTATGAATCCAGCATCGTTCAGTGCCAGCACGCCCGACCAGACCACCGGTGCCCCGTCCACGAACCACACCGACCGTGCACCGTCAAGGTATGTCGTCCCTTCCTTGAGAAGCGACTTCTCGGCGAGAGCGACATCGAACCCGAGGGGGTTGTTCTCGTGAATGCCGACAAGCGTCAGCGACGTCATGCGCGCAGCAGAGTCGGCGCTGCCCTCGAACGCGTCGCCGACGGACAGATCAAGCCGCTCCGCAACCGTGCGGCTCACCGACACCTCACCTCGGGCATGCGGAAGACGTCCCTGCCAGATGTCGATCACTCCGGTCAGGAGCGGATCGGTCAATGGCCCTTGCAGAGCCGCCATCCCGTCCGTGAGAGATGAACCCGACCGGAGGACGACGGCTCCGGTGTGCGTCTTGAGCAGGCGGGTGTCTGAGGTAAGAAGATCCTGCAGCCGCGCTTCGACCTCGCCGACAGGAGCGTCTGCGCCCGCGGTGACTCCCACATCCGCACGCGGTGTTTGCTGCTGCACCTCATCGCCCCACCACTGCACGCGAGCGACGGCGCTGTCACCCAGGGTGCGTTGTGCGTAGCCTGCGTCGCTCACCTCGGCCGAGCGCAACAGCACATCCACTGCGGTTCCGGCACTGATCGTGATCGCGATGACGAGCGCGGCCAGCACGAACCGGGGAAGGTTTCGACGGATGTCCCGGCGGGCGAGGCGAAGCATCAACGAACGGCGACCGCTTCCCGTGGTCGCATCCTCCTGAGCGACCACGCTCATGACCCGGCACCGTGTTCCTGGGTGCTATCGACGTCGCTCAGCGACTCGACGCCAACCAAGGGTGTGGTGCCCGAAACGATACGACCATCTTTCAAGAACACGGTCCGGTCGGCCCAGGCCGCGTAGCGTGGGTCGTGGGTGACCAGGATGCCGCCGCACTCCGGTCCGATCTGGGCGCGCAGAAGCTCGATCACCTCCTCGCCGAGCACCGAATCGAGTGCCCCTGTCGGCTCATCCGCCAGAATCAGCGAGCGTGTCCCGATGACCGATCGCGCGATCGCGACCCGCTGACGCTCCCCGCCAGAGAGTCGATCCGGGAACTCCCCGCCCCGATCTGCGAGCCCGAGCCGATCCAGGAGAGTCGTCGCCTGAGCGGATGCCTGCCGGGGCGCGACATCGTCCAGTTCCAGCGGAAGCGCGACATTCTCCCGCACCGTCAGTGAGGACACCAGGTTGTAGTCCTGAAACACCAGCCCGATCGACTGACGGCGCAGCCGGGCGCGTTCGTCCGGCGACGCTGCCGAAAGGTCGGTGCCCGCGACGACGACACGACCCGAAGTTGGCGTGTCCAACGCACCCGCCAGATTCAGCAGAGTCGTCTTTCCCGACCCGCTCGGACCCATCACCGCGACCAATTCGCCGTAGTCGACGCGGAGGCTTACACCCTGCAGCGCGTGTACCTGCGAGCTCCCGGACGCATGGGTGCGCGTCACATCCTCGAACTCGACCAGCGCCGCCGTCACTGACGTGCTCCGGTAGGTCGTACGACCGAAGCCGTCGGCGTGCTCTCTTCCGGTGGTATGACCCTCTCGCTGTCTCGCATCACGGTGGCCTCGACATGATCGAGCCAGCGGATCTCCGCCTCCGTCTGGAAGATCAACGAATCCAGCAGCAGCAACCACGCCCGCTCTCCCACGCCCGACGACCGACCACCGGCTTTCAAACGCGTGTACTCATGCAGCATCCGCATCGACTCAGTCCGCTGACTCTGCACGACCTGAGAGACATCGACATGCGGTGCGGTCACTGCCAGAGTCAGCTTGATCGCCAACTCATCGCGCGCCGGGCGTGAACGCTCCACAGGCGACGCCCACCAGGAACGCACCGCAGCAACGCCGCTCTCAGTCAGCTCGAACACCTCCGAGTCTTCCTCCGGACGCGAGGTCACCAAGCCATCCCGCTCCAGACGCTGCAGTGTCGTATACGCCTGCCCAATGTTCAACGGCCACGTCGCCCCCGTCCGCGCCTCAAACTCCGACCGCAACTGATACCCATTCATCGGACGCTCGGCCAGCAGCACGAGAAACGCTTTAGGGACCGACATATTTGCAACTCCTTACTCAGTAAGCATCACCGATCAGCTTACCCGGTAAGTAACCGATTCATCCAATGTCGCCTCGGCTTCAGTCGCCGTTCCACTTCTCTGTCATCGCCAGTTCTTCCGAATGCACGCAGGCCACGGCCGTGGAGATGGGCGTGCATCGAGGGGTAAATTGACCTGGTCAAGGTGGAGATCCCGGAGTGAAAATGTAGGTGGTATTGCAGCGAATACCACATGGAATCTGTGACGCCAGTAGTTGTCTAGGCGTCGTTCCTGTTGGCACCCCTACCGACCGCTAGGCGAGGCGGCCGTCGACTCGGCCGATGCGACGAGATACTGGTGTTAGGAGAGCTCAACTGGGACGGAGGCATGATGGAGAACCCTCCCCAACTGGTACAGCAGATCCTGTTCAGTCTGGACCGTTTGTCCGACGGGAACGGTCACCATGAGTACGAGAAGATCTGCTTCGCGTTCGCTCGTCGCCGAGTCAGCATCAACCTGCTTCCCGCGACCGGACCTGTGAGCGCAGGCGGTGACCAGGGTCGTGATGCCGAGAGCTTCTGGTCGAACATCGCGAACGAGGTCCCGGCGACATCGGTGCACGCCGCCACCGTGTCGGGCGAGCGCGTGGTTCTCGCCTGCACCATCCAGAAGACCGACATCCCGTCCAAGATCCGCTCCGACCTCAACAGCATCACGGGTCAAGGAACTCCCGTGGAGCGCGTCCTGTACTTCACGGTGGCGTCCGTGCCCGTTGCAAAACGGCACGAGCTCATCGCGCAAGCAAGGACGGACCGCGACGTCGAGCTCGAGATCTTCGACGGCCTGGCCCTCGCCGAACATCTCGCCGACCCGGACCTCTTCTGGATCGCGGCAGAATATCTGAAGCTACCGGCCTCACTGGCTCCCGAACGCGCCGACGAAGACGACCCCCTGCCGGACTGGTACGTCCGCGACCGCGACTACTGGCGGGCGCGGACAGAACCCGGGCGGACGATGGGCGACCTCGTGAGCCTGCGGGACGTCCTGCGCCACGCCACGTATCACGACCAAGCGCGCGGCGACTTGGGGGACTGGATCGCAAAGATGCGCGAGTTTCTCACCGGAGACGGGCCGGCCGAGGTCAAAATGCGAGCGCGATACGAGATCGCGGTGGCGACTCTCCGCGGCACCGGGGAGCTTCACGGGGCTGACCCGCTTGTCCGCGAGTTCTTCCAGTCCATCACTGGCATCGAGGATGATCTGCCGCTTCTTGAGGACGCGAGCGTCCTACTCCAGTACGGATATGGGTCTCGTCTCCGCGGACACACCAGCATCACCATGTCCGAGCTCGACGGCTACTACGAGACGCTGCGAGCACACGTTCAGACAGCGATAGCTGCCAGTCCCTACCCAAACGCGAAAGCACTGCTTCTCGCCATCGATGTGCGCCTCGCGTTCTTCCAGGCATACCCGGACGACCTCCCTGAACGGATCGAGGGGTTGCGTGATCCTCGTGACACTCTTCGGCTTGTTCTTGACGCCTATGACGCCGACGAGACCGTGCCCGCGCAGACAACCGCGCTTCCGCTTCGGGACCGCGACGGAGGCATGACCACACTCGGCGCACTCCTCGATACGTTGGCATCCGCTCCGCTGTTCCCGATCGAGCACACAGCAGAACTGTTCGAGATGCTCACCCTCTCCCTCGCCGACCACCCCGACTACGCAGCACTTCGCGATCGTCTCGACGAAGCGGTCGCCCGAGTCGGAGGGGACGCGAGTAAGGCAGAGCGTGCCCATGCCCGCGTGATCACCTTCGTCGGCGCCAACCAATTGCTCCGCGCTCTGGCAGAAGTGCACGAGGCGAAGATCGGATGGCGCCACGGCGAGACCATCGAGGACAGCATCCCCATGATGCTGCTCGCCGCTTCCATCTACGAGCATCTCGGTCTGTTCTTCGCAGCGAAACTGCACGCTGCCGCCGCCGCAGTAGCCGCCAACGGTGCTCAACAAACCGACGTACGTCGCTTCGTGCCACAGGCCATCGCCGCCGCGGCCATCAACGACTTCAAAGCGGGCAACTGGTGCTCGGCATCACGGCTCGTGCGCGTGACGATCCTTGCCCAGAACGCGTATGCAGAAGACCCCACGAACCTCGACCGGCATACCTACCTGGCCGACATACTTCAGCGGGAAGCATTCACCCTTCATGTCGCTCACAGGATCGCACCCGACTACGAAGCCTCGATTCGAGCAACAGCCCAAGAAATGGGCACCGAAACTCTGCTCGACGACCTGGCCTCCGAGCTCGCCAACGACGACTCCTGGACCATCGAGAACCTCGTTCGAGGGCTTGACCGACAGGGAGCTGGACGACCTTTCGCTGACGCTGGCGAGACCCGAGAAATGCACTGGACAGCTTTCGGCGCAACGTGGACCGTGCAGTGCCGAAATACGCGGCGCGACACACTCGCAGCGGAGCGCCTCATCTCCGGCATTCAGATCATCCAGGCGGAACTCGCCCTCGCCGATGCTGTCTGGCTCCCCGCACAAGTCCACGTCGAAGTGAAGACGGACCGAGATGAGAGACCGGCGGATGCCGAGAAGCTCGAGCGCATCCCTGATAACGACCTCAGCCGGTGGATTGTCCACCTTCAGCCAGGGGACAGTGTTCAGGAAGACCGTGCGCTCGTTGACCTTGTCACAGATGCTTCGCTGCTGCTCCTCGACAACTCCCTCCTCGACCGAGAGAAGTTCCTCGCCCTCGTCGACGACGCGTTCGCACGAGGCCTCGGGCACAAACTCTCAGGAGGACGACCCTACGACGAAGCAGCCGGCTTCCTCCGGGACGAAGACTACGAACGTATGGCGGCTCTTCCAGACGGACCACTCGGTGAGGGGATCGTGCGCGATGCGTTCCCCGAACACCCGGAACTTGCACTCCGAACCGATCTTTCGAAGTGGTACGACCACGATGAGACAGTCGCGAACATTGAGCGACGTTACGAGCGCATGATGCCGATCGGACGCGTGACCATTCCCCGGCTCGCCAGGACCGAGCCCACAGCCACCGTCCTCCACCAGCTCCGCGATGAGGGGTGGCTCGATTGGCAGCTGATGATGGCGATCACCAACATCATCGGCAACGCTCGCCCGGCCTGGGAGGGACTGCGAATCGCCGTCGACAGTCCGCCCGAAGCTCGAGCACGCGCGTCCGCGCTCCTACGGCGAGAGGAACTCGATACCGACCCTCAGCTCGGTAGCGACGCGTTCACGCGCGACAAGCTCCTTGCCGCCTTGGATTTCAGCGCCTTGCTCACACTTCCGTCCTATGGGCTACACCTGAACACCCCGACACCGAACGCAACGGCCGTACTGACCGTCCTCCGGGATCGATTCAACTTCGGGGTGGACGACGCGCAGCACGATGATCTCCTTGCGGTGCCGCCGGCGACGGGAACGCCACCCAGCGCGAGCGTGAGCCGGGGCTATGGAACGACCGATTGACTTCTCCCGCCAACGCCACATGCTGTGCGGAAGTTGCGGCCACCGGTGGGTTACCGACCTCAACTGGATCGATCGATGGGACCAGGCCCGTGAGAGGTGCCCAGGATGCGGTGTGACCTGCGAAGCGGAAGCCGCGCCGCGGGTCACCGTCGACCCGCATGATCTCGCCCTGAGCGATAGCAACGTCGCACAGCTCAACTGGTATCACACCAGCACTCAACCCGATTGGCCGACGCCCTACTTCGATCCCGCCGCGGAGTTGACCCAGGAGACTCGGCAGAGGATGGGCGGAGACAGTCATGTGATCCGGTGGGCCGAACGACAAAGAGCCAAGGCGCTGCATGTCGGCACCTATGAAGCAGCGATCCACAACATGCTCCGGCGAATCGACGATCAGGGCGATCGTGGCGCCCAGTTCTACCTCTACCGCGTGCGCCTCGTGCCCACCCTTTCCGTGCGGAAGGGTTGGCTCATCGACCCAAGTAACTTCGTCGGCGACGTCGTTCTCAACGAGGTCTGCTCACCGGGTACTGACGTCGCCCGCTACCTCAACTACCACGAGGACCCTGGAGCACTCTCGCTCGCGCTAGGCCGAACCGCAATCGACTCCACTCAGCGAGTTGCGATTCCATTGCCCTCTAAGGAGAAGCCTCCATGGGGGGTCGAAGCGATTGGCGAGCTCGACAGTGCGAGCGTGATCGCACCCGCTCCGACCGGATCCCGCCCGCTGGGAAGACGACGCATGCCCTCTCCTCGGACAAACAGAGCCCGCGAGCTCGCGGCATCCCTCGCCAGGGGGCTTCCAGTGAACTTGCGTTGGCAGTTCGAGTCAGCCGCGGTCTTTGGCGATGATCTCGTGCCCGCGGACTGGGCCTGCTACGTCCGTGGTGTAGTCGACCTCATTCTGGACCCCGCCCGAGTCTTGGGGGCGCTCGACGGCCAGCTCCTCCGTCAGCTTCGAGCTGGTCAAAGCGGCTCGGGAGAACACATCTAGCTAGCTGTCGGGGCCCTTCGCCAGTGCGGCATAAAGCCTGGTCAGACGATGTGTACCACCAAGAAGATGTAGGTGGGATTGCAGCGAATACCACATGCAATCTCTGACGCCACTACCGAGCATCAGCGACGGGGGAGTTGG
>NZ_FUIA01000029.1 GCF_900163665.1 Frigoribacterium sp. JB110 | reverse complement strand
ATACGAGATGTAGCTCCGTCTCGTGGGCTCGGAGATGTGTATAAGAGACTGGGCGTCGGGGGCTCGGGGCGAGTGGTCGGGGCGAGAAGATAGGGTGAGAACGTGAGCATGGAGATTGAGCTGGGCAGCGCCAAGCGGGCGCGGCGGGCGTACGCACTCGACGACATCGCGGTGGTTCCCTCCCGGCGCACCCGCAACCCCGAGGACGTCTCGACCAGCTGGTCGATCGACGCCTTCCAGTTCGAGACCCCGGTGATCGGCGCGCCGATGGACTCCGTGATGAGCCCGCAGACGGCCATCCGGCTCGGCGAGCTCGGCGGTCTCGGCGTGCTCGATCTCGAGGGGCTGTGGACCCGCTACGCCGACCCGCAGCCGCTGCTCGACGAGATCGCGTCGCTCCCGGATGAGGTGGCCACCTCGCGCATGCAGCAGCTGTACGCGGAGCCGATCAAGGCGGAGCTCATCTCGACGCGCCTCGAGGAGATCCGCGCGGCCGGTGTCACCGTCGCCGGTTCGCTCACGCCGCAGCGCACCCAGGAGTTCTACGAGACCGTCGTCGCCGCCGGCGTCGACCTGTTCGTCATCCGGGGCACCACCGTCTCTGCCGAGCACGTCTCCAGCGACCTCGAGCCGCTGAACCTGAAGAAGTTCATCTACGATCTCGACGTGCCGGTGATCGTCGGCGGCGTCAGCACGTACACGGCCGCCCTGCACCTGATGCGCACCGGCGCGGCCGGCGTGCTCGTGGGCTTCGGCGGGGGAGCGGCGTCGACCACGCGCACCACGCTCGGCATCCACGCGCCGATGGCGACCGCGATCGCCGACGTCGCCGCCGCGCGCCGCGACTACCTCGACGAGTCGGGCGGGCGCTACGTGCACGTCATCGCCGACGGCGGCGTGGGAACATCCGGAGACATCGTCAAAGCCCTCGCCATGGGGGCGGACGCCGTGATGCTCGGCGTCGCACTCGCCCGCGCCACGGACGCGCCTGGTCAGGGATTCCACTGGGGCCCGGAGGTGCACCACAAGAAGCTGCCGCGGGGCCGCCGGATCAAGGTCGACGTGCGCGGCTCCCTCGAAGAGCTGCTGTACGGACCGGCCGCTGTGTCGGACGGCACGGCGAACCTCATCGGCGCCCTGCGCAAGTCGATGGCGACGACGGGCTACTCCGATCTCAAAGAGTTCCAGCGCGTCGAGGTCGTCGTCGCGCCGTACGGAGTCTGATCGACCGACGTGAGCACGCCTGAGGAATCGGAGCTCGTCTTCCCGCCGACGCTGCGGGAAGTCATGCTCCGCCCGCGTTGGCTCACGATGCTGTGCTTCTGCCTCATCGTCGCGGGCGTCTTCGCATGGCTCGGCCAGTGGCAGCTCGCGCGCGCAGTCGACTTGGATCCGCCGGCGGCAGGCGCGACCGAGGAGGTCGTGTCGCTCGACGATGTGGTGGCTCCCGCCCAGTACCTGGCGGAGGAATTCGTCGGCCAGCGGGTCGACGTGTCGGGCGCATGGGATCCGGATGACTTCCTCGTCGTCTCCTCCCGCAGCAACGACGACGTCGACGGCTTCTGGGTGACGGGGCGCCTGCAGCTCGCCGACGACTCGTCCCTCGCCGTCGCGATCGGGTTCGTCGAATCGCGCGCACAGGCGGATGACGCCGTCGCCGCGCTGGAGACCGAAGCCGATCCGTCCGCCGTCGTCGACCTGACCGGCCGCATCATCTCCGACGAGGGCCCGACCCCGCCGACCGGCGACGACCCGTTCGATATGCCCCGGATGTCGCCTGCCGCGCTCCTCGGGCAGTGGGACGAGGTGCCGGGACCGACCTACCGCGCGTTCCTGGCGACGCTCGATCCGGAGGCCGGCATCGCCGAGGTCGGGCTCGACCCGATCGTCTCGCCCGCCCCCGAGGTGGCGAGCCCCGTCAACTGGCTGAACATCTTCTACGCGGTCGAGTGGGCGGTCTTCGCCGGCTTCGCGTTCTACCTCTGGTACCGCCTCGCGAAGGACGCCCAGCAGCGCGAGATCGAGGAGATGGAAGGCTTCGATCCCGACGAGGCCTGAGCGGCACCCAGGCACGCACCCTCCGGCGTTCTCGTCGGTCGGCGCACGCAGTGCGCCTTCCCTCCTCGGCCTGGGAGTGCACGCACCTGGGCGCCGCTCATCTGGAGCGCCCAAGAAGCGCAGCGAGCACGGCGGGGGCACAGCAAACGGCCGATTAGACTGGAGACATGGCGCAACCCAAGCTCTCTTCCTTCCCGAAGATTCGAGGGGCGCTGCGCTTCTATCAGATCTGCTCGGTCATCACGGGCGTCGGTCTGCTCCTGCTCGTGGCCGAGATGGTGCTGAAGTACTCGCCGCTGCACGTCGAGCTGTTCGCCGGAGGATCAGGCGGATTCCTCTGGCTCGCCGACGTCGCGGTCGGCGCAGACTGCGAGTGGTACTCGAAGCTCGCAATGGGCGCGGGCAGCGCCTGTGTGATGGAATCCGCAGGCGACGGGGTGAACCTCTCCCTCGGCATCCTGGTGGTGCACGGCTGGTTCTACGTCGTGTATCTCTTCGCGTGCTTCCGACTCTGGAGCCTGATGCGCTGGGGCTTCATCCGGTTCGTCGCCCTTGCCGGCGGCGGCGTCGTGCCGTTCCTGTCCTTCGTGATGGAGACGCGCGTGGCGCGCGAGGTCAAGACCTATCTCGCCGAGCGCGAGAAGAACGTCGCGGAGAAGCTTGCGGCGAAGAACAACGGATCCAACCAGGAGGTCGCCGGATGAGCGTCGACACCGTCCAGCGACCTGTTCTGGTCGTCGACTTCGGAGCGCAGTACGCGCAGCTGATCGCACGCCGCGTGCGCGAGGCCGGCGTCTTCAGCGAACTCGTGCCGCACAGCGTCACGCGCGCTGATATCGAGGCGAAGAACCCCGTCGCGATGATCCTCTCCGGCGGTCCCAGCTCGGTGTACGCCGAGGGCGCCCCCGACTTCGACGCGTCGATCTTCGACCTCGGCATCCCGACGCTCGGCATCTGCTACGGCTTCCAGATGATGGCGAAGGCGCTCGGCGGCGAGGTCGCGCACACGGGTGGGCGCGAGTACGGCGCAACCGACGCGACCCTCTCCGGCGCAGGCGGAACGCTGCTGGAGGGCACACCGGCCGAGCAGAACGTGTGGATGAGCCACGGCGACGCCGTCTCGCGCGCACCAGAGGGCTTCGAGGTGCTCGCATCGACCTCCTCGACGCCCGTCGCGGCCTTCGGCAACGCCGACGCCTGCCTCTACGGCGTGCAGTGGCACCCCGAGGTGAAGCACTCAGACCACGGTCAGCGCGTCATCGAGAACTTCCTGCACCGCGCTGCCGGGCTGCCCGCCGACTGGAACACCGGCAACGTCATCGACGAGCAGGTCGCCCGCATCCGCGAGCAGGTCGGCTCGGCGCGCGTGATCTCGGCGCTGTCCGGCGGCGTCGACTCCGCCGTCTCCACGGCCCTCGTGCATCGCGCGATCGGCGACCAGCTCACCGCCGTCTTCGTCGACCACGGTCTGCTCCGCAAGGGCGAGCGAGAGCAGGTCGAGAACGACTACGTCGCGTCCACCGGCGTGCGCCTCATCACAGTCGACGCGGAGGACACGTTCCTCGGTCACCTCGAGGGCGTCACCGACCCTGAGACCAAGCGCAAGATCATCGGCCGGGAGTTCATCCGGGCCTTCGAGCGTGTGCAGCGCGAGCTCGTAGACGAGGCCAAGGCCGAAGGCGAGCCGATCAAGTTCCTCGTGCAGGGCACGCTGTATCCGGATGTCGTGGAGTCCGGCGGCGGGTCGGGAACGGCCAACATCAAGAGCCACCACAACGTCGGCGGACTGCCGGACGACCTCGACTTCGGTCTGATCGAGCCGTTGCGCACGCTGTTCAAGGACGAGGTGCGCCAGATCGGCCGCGACCTCGGCCTTCCCGAAGCGATCGTCGGCCGTCAGCCGTTCCCTGGGCCGGGCCTGGGCATCCGGATCATCGGCGAGGTCACGCACGACCGTCTCGAGACGCTCCGCGCGGCCGACGCGATCGCCCGCGAGGAGCTGACCGCTGCGGGCCTCGACCAGGAGATCTGGCAGTGCCCTGTCGTATTGCTGGCCGATGTGCGCAGCGTCGGAGTGCAGGGAGACGGCCGCACCTACGGCCACCCCATCGTGCTGCGTCCGGTCTCCAGCGAGGACGCCATGACGGCCGACTGGACGCGCCTGCCGTACGACGTGCTGGCGAAGATCTCCAACCGGATCACGAACGAGGTTCCGGATGTCAACCGGGTCGCCCTCGACGTGACGAGCAAGCCGCCGGCCACCATCGAGTGGGAGTGACGCGCCTCTCCTGCTTCGCATGGTGCGACCCACACGCCGCGATGAGTACCATGCGCTGAGGGGAGTATGTTCTGCCCCGATCCGGGCGGTGATGCTCCTCTCGGAGCGGGCGAGACGCGGAAGGAAGCGAGCAGCGGATCGATGACTACCTTCCCCGACGCGCACTATCTGATCCTGTCGAGCAGGCTCATCCCCGGTCTCGACGGCGGCTACACGATCGCGACGCTGGCGCGCGCGGCGCACATGGCCGCTGCGGGGGTGCGGACCGTGCGACTGCTGACCTTCGATCCAGGAACAGCCACCGACCACGCCGCACACCGGGCGGAGTTCGCCCGCCGCGGGCAGCTCGGGAATCCGGATGCCCTGACAGGGAACGGCGTCGAGGCGTCCGCCGCACTGATGAACCTGTTCGATGAGGCAGGGGAGGACAGATCCTGGCTGCTCGCGGCCGCGGCGCCTGGCGAGCGCGACGCGTCGCTGCAGTACCGCGAGATCCCGGATGCCGCCGGGCGCCCTCTCGCGGCGCTGCCGAATGTGCCCGATCCATCCGGGTGGCACCTGAGCACGGCTCCCGTCGTCGTCTATCAAGCCGATGGCCGCGAGGCAGGCATCGTCGCCGGTTTCGGCGGGCTGTACCGCGCGTGGCTCGAACACATCGTCGCCCGGCTGCGGGAGAGCGCCGATCTGCCTGTCGTGGTGATCTGCGAGTCGCGCCAGCTCGGTGAGCTCCTGACGGATTGGTCGGACCCCGGCATCCGGATCATCCACACCATCCACACCATGCACGTCGAGCCGCCGTTCACGCCGGACGCCCCGCTGAACTCGCTCTGGGAGCGCTGGTTCGCGCTGGCTCACCGATTCGACGCGGTCGCCTGGCCCACCGCCGCGCAGCGCGACGACGTGGCTCAGCGCTTCGGCGGTGACAACCACCTCGTGGTGCCGAACGGCGTGCAGATTCCGGATGAGCCGGCGCTCGAACGCGCAGGCGGCCTGGTCGTGATGATGAATCGCCTCGCACCAGGAAAGCGCGTCGACCACACGATCAGGGCCTTCCTCGCCGCCGACGTGACGGGCACGAGCCTCGACATCTACGGCGACGGGCCGGAGCGCGCGCGGCTGCAGCAGCTGATCGACGACCTCGGCGCGGGCGAGCGCGTCACCCTGCGAGGGCCGACCACCGACCCCGGTGCGGCGCTCGACGCGGCGGAGCTGTTCGTCACCTCGACCGAGTACGAGGGCCAGGGCCTCGCCGTCGTCGAGGCGCTCGCGCACGGCTGCCCTGTGGTGGCGTACGACATCCGGTACGGTCCTGCCGACGCGCTCGCCGCAGGCGGGGGAGTGCTGGTGCCGCCTGGCGACGAGCGGGCGCTGGCCGATGCCATCCGGAGCGTGATGGGCGATGAGCAGCTGCGCGTGAGCCTCGCGCGCGAGGCGCCGGATGCCGCGCGGCGCTGGTCGGCCGATGCCGCGATGGACGCCCTCGCCGAGGCCGTCCGGCACGTTGTCGCCGCGCCTCCCCGTCGCTGACCGCCCGGCCGGACAATCGGAGCACCGTTGCAGAAAAGTTCCGCCAGCATGTCGATCGGGTCTCTTCCCGTTCGACGTCTTCAGTGAGAGGGTCGAATCGCGGCCCCGCAATCGAAGGAGAACCATCATGAAGTTCATGCTGATCATGCGCGCGGACGACTCGGGTGTCGAGGCATACCAGGACATCCCGTTCGAGCAGATCATCGAAGCGATGGGCAAGTACAACGAGTCGATGATGAAGGCCGGTGTGCTGCTGGCTGGCGAAGGACTCACCGACGCCGAGGAGGGCTTCGTCGTCGACTTCTCAGCGGAGGCTCCCCTGGTCACGGACGGACCGTACGGTGAGACCAAGGAGTTGTTCAACGGGTTCTGGATCATCGAGGTCTCCGCGCGCGAAGAAGCCGTGGAATGGGCCAAGCGCGCGCCTCTCGGGGCAGGCGCCTTCCTCGAGGTGCGTCGGGTGACCGAGATGGAGGACTTCCCCGCCGACAACGAGTGGATCCAGAAGGAAGAGGGTTGGCGCGAGGAGCAGGCCAAGCGCGCCCAGCAGTGACATGACCACGAGGAAGACGGTGCGCTCCGCCCCGGTCGAGGTGACCGAGCGCACCGTCGCCGCCGTCTGGCGGATGGAATCGGCGCGGATCGTCGCGACCCTCACCCGGACGGTCGGCGACTTCGGCCTTGCGGAGGACCTCGCCCAGGACGCACTGGTGGACGCACTGAAGCAGTGGCCGATCGATGGCGTGCCGCGCAACCCCGCGGCATGGCTGACGACGACGGCCAAGCGCAGGGCGATCGACGGCTGGCGTCGGCGGGAGCGCTTCGACGAGCGACTCGCCGTGCTCGCCCACGACCTGGAACGCGAGCAGGCCGAGGCGCTGGACGCCGACCCGTGGGACCCCGACGTCATCGACGACGACGTGCTGCGCCTCATATTCGTCTCGTGCCATCCGGTGCTCTCGCGTGAGGCCAGGGTGGCGCTGACGCTTCGAGTGGTGGCCGGCCTGACGACGGAGCAGATCGCTCGGGCGTTCCTCGTGCCTGTGGCAACTGTTCAGCAGCGCATCGTGCGGGCGAAGAAGACGCTGTCCGCAGCGAAGGTGCCGTTCGAAGTGCCTCCGAGTCAGGAACAGCCAGAGCGGCTGGGAGCCGTGCTCGGAGTGCTGTATCTGATCTTCAACGAGGGGCACACGAGCAGCAACGGGCCCGACTGGATGCGTCCTGAGCTCGGCACCGAGGCGATCCGGCTCAGTCGCTCCCTCGCCTCGCTGGTGCCGAAGGAACCGGATGTGCACAGCCTGCTGGCGCTGATGGAGCTCACAGCCGCGCGCTTCCCGGCCAGGACGGACGCGAACGGCGATCCGGTGCTGCTGGCCGATCAGGATCGGAGGCGCTGGGACCGGGGCCGCATCGCGAGGGGCCGTGCAGCGCTCGCCATGGCCGACGCGCTCGGCAGCGGTCGCACCGCATACGGGCTGCAGGCCGCGATCGCGGAGTGCCACGCGGTCGCGGAGACCTTCGACGACACCGACTGGGATCGGATCGTGGTGCTCTATGAGGCACTGGGCAGGGTCGCACCGTCACCCGTGGTGGAACTGAACAGAGCGGCAGCCGTGGCGATGGCGACCGGTCCGGCGACCGCGCTGCGCATTCTCGACCAACCCTCGCTGGGCGAGGCGCTGCGCGGCTACCACCTGTTCCCCGCGACCCGGGGCGAGCTGCTGCTCCGGCTCGGCCGGGAGGAGGAGGCGCGTTCGGAGTTCGCGACCGCGGCGAATCTGGCGGGCAACGACCGCGAGCGGGCACTGCTGCAGGCGAAGGCGGCCGGCCGCGGCTGAGCGCTGCGGCAGAGATGACGAAGGCCGCTCCCGGAGCGGGAGCGGCCTTCGTTCGGTCAGCGAGAGTCAGTCGCTGGACGAGAAGATCGCGGCGATGCGCAGGATCTCGACGTAGAGCCAGACGACGGTGACCATGATGCCGAAGGCACCCTGCCAGCCGTACTTGCGCGGGGCGCCGTTGCGGACTCCCTGCTGGATCTGGTCGAAGTCGAGCACCAGCGAGTAGGCCGCCATGATCACCACGAACACGCCGATGATCACGCCGAGCGGGATGCCGAAGACCTCCATCGAGCGCAGCCCGAACGCGTTGTCATTCACGCCCGTCCACATCAGGACGACGTTCAGCAGCGAGAACGCGAGGTACCCGAACATCGCGATCATGAAGACCTTCGTGGCCTTCTTCGTGGCGCGCACCTTGCCGCTGGCGAACAGCGCGAGGGTCACAGCGAACACGGCGACCGTGGCGAGCGTCGCCTGCATGACGACGCCGGGGAAGATGAACTCGAAGTAGGCGGAGATGCCTCCGACGAACAGCCCCTCGAACAGTGCATACGCGAAGATGAGGGGTGCGGACGGGCTCTTCTTGAAGATGTTCACCATCGCGAGCACGAAGCCGCCGAGCGCACCGATGATCCACGGAACCATCGAGATGTCGTCGGGGGCGACTGCAGCGGTGCTGAGGGCGCCGCCGAGCGTCCACATCCAGCCGATCACGGCGGTGACGAGCATCGCGGCGAACAGCATCACGGTCTTGATGACGCTGTCCTCGACCGTCATGCGGCCCGTGTCGACGGCGTCGGCCGGGGGCGCGGCATAGGCGCCCTCGATGCCGGCCTGCTGTGCGGGCGTCATGCCGGGCTGGGCATATCCGGGATAGGCCTGCTGGCCCTGGGCCTGCTGCGGGAACTGGCCCGACTGCTGCCCGTAGCCGGCCTGCGCCGGCGGCTGCAGGGACGTGCCGTATGCGCCCTGCGGCTGGAAGACAGGATTGTTGAAACCGGGTCTGGCCATGGTTGTGGTCACACTCCAAGGGTCGATGACGGCGGCATCACGCCGACGTGTATCCAGGATAACCGGATTTCGCTATGCGTGGCCTGTCATTGCGGGGATCGTGCGCCCGTTCGCGAGCAGAGAACTACTCTGGTGTGCATGCCAGCAACGCGCCCGCTCCTCGTCGCCCATCGTGGTGCCTCTGGCTACCGTCCGGAGCATTCTCGCTCGGCCTACGAGCTCGCCATCGACATGGGGTGCGACGCTGTGGAACCGGATGTCGTCGCCACCAGAGACGGCGTGCTCGTCGTGCGGCATGAGAACGAGATCTCCGGCACGACCGACGTGGCAAGCCATCCGGAGTTCGCCGACCGCCGTACGACGAAGTCGTTCCTCGGTCACACGATGACGGGCTGGTTCACCGAGGACTTCACCTGGGCGGAGCTGCAGACCCTGCGACTGCGCGAACGGATTCCGACGCTGCGGCCGGAGAGCGCGCAGCACGACGGGTACGAGCCCATGCTCCGGCTGAGCGACGTGCTCGAGATCGCCGCAGACGGGGCACGCCGCACCGGCCGCGAGATCGGCGTCGTCGTCGAGATCAAGCACGACGCGTACTTCCGCTCGATCGGCTCCGACCTGGGCGCGCTGGTCGCGACCGAACTGAGCGCATCCGGATGGCCGGGGCCGGGGCGTCCGGTCACGATCGAGTCCTTCGAACCGTCGGTCCTCGAGCGGATGCGCGCACGGGAGACCGAGGCGCAGTACGTCTTCCTGCTCGAGGCGACGGGCTCACCGGTCGACATGATGATCGAACGCGGCGCGGACGCGCCCACCTACGCCGAGATCGTCGAGCCGGCCGGGCTCGATCGCTGGGTGGCCGGGTTCGACGGCATCAGCGTCGCCAAGTCGATGATCCTCGGTCCGGATGCCACGGCTCGCGCGGGAGCTGCGCTGGTCGAGGCCGCCCACGCGCGCGGCCTCGTCGTCTACACCTGGACATGCCGACCGGAGAACGCCTTCCTGGCCAAGCGCTTCCGCGCGGGAGGCGGCAAGGCGGCGTTCGGCGACTACGAGGCGGAGTGGTCGCTCATCCGCGACGCGGGAGTCGACGGCGTCTTCGTCGACCACACCGACCTCGGTGCAGAACTCTTCCTGAGGTGACGGCCGGGCACCCGCGAACGCCTACGTACTTCGCGAGTGCCTACGACATTGCGTAGGCACTCGCGGGAATCGTAGGCACTCGCGCGGCTGAGTCAGCCTTCGGTGATCTTGAACTGCACGCGGACGAGACGCTCGGCCTCGTCGACGTCCTCGGCCTCGATCGCCGCAGCGAGCTTCTCGAAGTCGCGCCGGATCGCATCGAGCGGCTGCGTCAGCCGACGGCGGCCGCGGTAAGCGCGTTCGAGCGCGAACCAGGCCTCGCTGTGCGTGCGCGAGAACATCATGTTTCCGCTGGAGACCGCCAGGTGCGACCAGAGGGCGTTGAGCGCCTGGAACAGCGGCTGCAGGGTCTCTGGATCATCCGGGTTCGGCCCGTCGCACGAGGCGACGACGGCTCGTGCGAGCATTGCGGCACGCTCCCGCTGAGCCTCGGTCATCCGCGGCGTCGCCATCCGCGTGGCAGCGGCGGCCTGGTAGCCGAGGAACTCGATCGCGTCCTCGATGTCCTGCTCGGAGACTTCGGTGATCCGGGTGAATCTGCTGGCGGACATCTCGACGAGGCCGATGCGCTCGAGTCGCTGCAGTGCCTCTCGGACCGGCATGCGCGAGACGCCGAGGTCGGCAGCGATCTCCTGATCCCGGATGCGGGAGCCAGGCTCCAGAGCGCCATCGATGATGGCCTCTCCGATGCGCTCGTACACGGCATCGGCGAGGCGCTGGTTGTCCTGCTCTAGTGGTCCGGTCTTGTTCGACATACTGGTTCCCCTGCGCGGGCCTTCGCCCGCGACGTTGTTCGTTCTTCCCTCGTGGTGTCGTTGCGTCACATCATGCGACGACCCCGCGAGGAGATGTACTCCACGGGCTGAACATATCTCGATTTGATTACGGAAAAGCTGTGAACACTGTTCAACGGCGATTCTCCCCGGGCACGCTCTGGGTAGTTGTGATAGTGGCACCCTTGCTGCACAGGCGCAATGGCTCGATCGTGATGTCGGTGGCCGCGTTTAGACTTGGGGAGCCATGTCAGACGCTTCCTCGCCGCTCATCCTGCCCGCCGACTCCGACCGTGCGCTGGCAGGGAGCGACCCTCTGCTCGACGGGCTCAATCCGCCGCAGCGCGACGCGGTGGAGTACCGCGGCCCCGCACTGCTGATCGTCGCGGGGGCCGGCTCGGGGAAGACCCGTGTGCTCACGCACCGCATCGCCTCGCTGCTTCGTGCGCGGGAGGCCTGGCCCAGCCAGATCCTCGCGATCACGTTCACGAACAAGGCCGCGCAGGAGATGCGCGAGCGTGTGGAACAGCTCGTCGGCGACAGTGCTCGCGGCATGTGGATCTCCACGTTCCACTCGGCGTGCGTGCGGATCCTGCGGCGCGAGGCCGAGCAGTTCGGGTTCACGAAGTCGTTCACCATCTACGACTCCGGCGACTCGCGCGCGCTGATCAAGCGCATCGTGAAGGATCACGAGGCCGACGCACTGGGCCTGACTCCGGCCGGCGTACAGTCGAAGATCTCGAAGCTGAAGAACGAACTGCACGATGCGGAGTCGTACGCCCGCACCGTGAGTCGCGAAGACCCGGCCGAGCGGGTGTTCGTCGAGATGTTCGGCGACTACCAGCGTCGGCTGCGGAAGGCGAACGCGTTCGACTTCGACGATCTGATCGGGCAGACGGTGTTCCTGTTCCGTGCGTTCCCGCATGTGGCCGATGTGTACCGCAGGCGGTTCAGGCACATTCTGGTCGACGAGTACCAGGACACCAACCACGCACAGTACTCGCTGATCCACGAGCTCACCCGTCCGGTGCAGAGCGAGGTCGACGCGGGCGGCGCGGTCGCGCTGATTCCGGAGCGCGACGGTGCGGCGCTGACCGTCGTCGGCGACTCCGACCAGTCGATCTACGCGTTCCGGGGCGCGGACATCCGGAACATCAGCGAGTTCGAGCGCGACTTCCCCGGCGCCAAGGTCGTACTGCTCGAACAGAACTACCGATCGAGCCAGAATATCCTCGACGCCGCCAACGCAGTGATCTCGAACAACTTCGACCGCAAGGACAAGAAGCTGTGGACAGCGGAGGGCTCAGGTGATGCCGTCGTCGGCTTCACCGGGTACTCGCAGCATGACGAAGCGCAGTTCGTGGCGGATGAGATCGAAGCACTGCACGTGAAGGGGCGCCGCTACAGCGAGATGGCGGTGTTCTACCGCACCAACTCGCAGTCGCGCGCGCTCGAGGAGATCTTCATCCGCTCCGCTGTGCCGTACAAGATCATGGGCGGCACCAAGTTCTACGACCGTGCCGAGATCAAGGACGCACTGGCCTACGTCGTCGCGGTGGCCAACCCCGCAGACGAGATGGCGGTCAGGCGCATCCTGAACAAGCCCAAGCGCGGCATCGGCGCGGTGACCGAGACGCAGATCGCTCAGTTCGCCGCCGACAACGACATCTCCTTCCGCGAGGCGCTCGCGCACGCCGAGCAGCTCGGCGTCGGTCCGAAGCTGCGCAGGGCGATCGCGCACCTCGACGATGTGCTGAACGCGGCGCGCGAGGTCATGCTGCCGTCGTCGGGGGAGACGCCGCCGCCGAGCTCCGTGACGGAGGGGGTGCAGCTGCTGCTGAACAACAGCGGCTACCTCGATGCCCTGCGCGCGTCGCGCGACCCGCAGGACGAAGCACGGGTCGAGAACCTCGACGAGTTCGTCGCCGTCACGCGCGAGTTCGCGCGCAACAATCCGGAGGGCACGCTCATCGACTTCCTCACGGAGGTCGCCCTCGTCGCAGACACCGACGACCTCGACGACGAGTCGGGAGCCGTGTCGCTGATGACGCTGCACACTGCGAAGGGCCTCGAGTTCGACACGGTGTTCCTCACCGGCGTCGAAGAGGATCTCATCCCGCACCGCATCTCCGCGGGCGAACCAGGGGGCCCGCAGGAGGAGAGACGCCTGTTCTACGTCGGCATCACCCGTGCGCGCAGGTCTCTGTACCTCTCCCTTGCGATGACGCGCGCACAGTTCGGCGAGGTGACGGTCGCGATGCCCAGCCGATTCCTGCAGGAGATCCCCGCCGGTCTGATCGACTGGCGCCAGTCGCCTGGCGATGTCAACTCCCGCGGCGGAACGCAGTCTCGGGCGCTGAACGCGCGGCGGCCGGCTGGCGGCGACCGCTTCGGCGTCACACCGCTCGGCCCCGGCGGCGGGCTGAAGCCGAAGTCGACCTCGCTCGACAAGTTCCCCAACCGCGTCACGGGCAAGGTGCGCGACAACGGCGACATGGAACTCGCCGCGGGCGACAGGGTGCGCCACGACGACTTCGGCGAGGGCACGGTCGACACCGTCACGGGTCTGGGCGCCAAGCGTGTCGCACACGTGCGCTTCGACGAGGCCGGCGCCAAGAAACTCCTGATCAAAGTGGCACCGTTCGAGAAGATCTGACGCGCACGCGCCGTCGGCGCCGGTCGCATGAAGACCGTCCCGTGTTCACGCCGTAGGCTGGGACGCATGGGCCTGTTCTCACGGAAGAAGAAGAACGACCGCGACTCGAAGAAAGATGAAGCCGCACCGGACGAACCGGTCGCAGGCGCGCAGAGCCCGGACGCGCCGGATGCCGCCGGCGACGGAACGTCGGAAGCCGCGCCCGAGCATCCGGATGCCGCGAACGCATCGGCGGACGAGGCTCCGTCGGTGAACATCTCGATGACGTCGTTCCAGGGCCTCGGCTCGACGGGCGGAGAGGCCGCTCCCGCGCAGGAGCGCGAGCCCGCCCCGACCGAGCAGCCGGCCGCCCGTCCGCCGCTGCCCGGCGCCCCCGCCGCTCCTCCCACCCAGGTCGAGACGGTTCCCGGGCTGCGCGACAACGCGCTGGTGCGAGACGCTCTCGCCGCGCTGCCGGAGAAGCCGACCGGTGCCCAGGTGATGGGCGTCATCCGGCAGATGCTGCAGGGCCACCTCTATCTGCGCGTGCAGGGCGACGCGCGCAAGACGCTCTCGGAGGGCGGACAGGTCACGTTCGGCGTCGCCAAGGCCGGCGACAAGGACTACATGATGGTGTTCAGCTCGGGGGCCGCACTGCGCGATGCCGTCAAGGCCGACGGCGACACGCAGACCTCGGCCGTCGCACAGCCGACGCCTGCGCTCGTCCGGCACCTGCTCAGCGGCACCTTCGCCGGCATCATCGTCGACAACTACTCGAATCAGCGTCGCGCCGTGCTGCCCCGTGAGATCGTGGAGAAGGCATTCGATCAGGCCGATTCCGAGCTGCGTCTCAAGTCGCTGCTGGCGCAGCCGCGTGATGCCGATACCCCGGGGAAGATCTCGGAGGTGCTCGCGCAGAAGCCGCCCGTGTGGGTCGCGGTCGGCGAAGTGAACAACGACGCCGAAGAGAGCGAGCAGAAGAAGTTCGGCATCGCCGAGGCGCGCCTGGCCGACGGAACGCGACTGCTGCAGGTGTTCTCGCACCCGCTCGAGGTCGTGGCGCTCGGACGGCCGGAGAAGGCCATGCCGCTCGCCGTGGACAAGATCGCCAAGATGCTGAAGGACCACCCGCAGCTGGGCGGCCTGCTGATCGACCCCGCAGGCCCCCTGATGACCCTCACCCGCGACGAGCTCGCCCCGGTCATCGCCATCGCGGAGTGACCGCAGCGCGGTGACCCGCGCCCTGCTGCCGAGATGCGCACATCTCCTCGAGTTGCGCCGTTCTCGACGCCCGGATGTCGAATGAGTGCGCAACTCGCGGGCCGACGTCAGGCGAAGCGCATCTGTGACAGATAGGTCGCGGTCGCCTCGGCACGGTTCGACACGCCCATCTTCCGGTACAGGTTGGCGATGTGGAACTTCACCGTGTTCTCGCTGATCCCGAGGTCGGCAGCGATCTCGCGGTTGTGGGCGCCGGATGCGATCTGCGCCAGCACGTCGCTCTCGCGGTCTCCGAGCGACCAGGTGGTGGGGCGCATCCCCCGCGCGTGCGGCGGGTCCAACGGAATCACGACGGAGATCTCGGTTCCCCATCCGGGCGTCATATCGACATCGATCCGGCCGCGCAGCGCGTGCACGCGATCCGTGATCAGATGCAGCCGACTCGAATCCGTCGACAGCCCGCCGTCGCCGTCGTCGCGCAGCCCGATGATCAGGTTGGTGCCGTCGCAGTCCCACTGCGCGCGCACGCGTGAGACATCCGGATCATCGATCATGACCAGGATCGCGCCCCGCACCACGGCCCGCGCGCCGTGGGCGACCTCGCTCGGCAGCGGACGTCCGTCGACGGGCGGATCGACGAACTGCACGTCGATCTCGCGGTAGCGCATCAGGGGCCTGAGATCGTCCCGCAGCCGGTCGAACGCCGTTGTCACGGGCTCCTCGGTCGCCGTGCGGGCGCGGTCGCTGGCGGTGCGCAGGTGCACCAGGCCCTCGGTGGCGATCGCCGTAGCCGCCTGGCGCGCGGCGCCGTTGTCGAGCCTGGAGGATCGGAGCGAGGCGAGAACCGTCTCGAGTGTCGTGGAGTACTCGGCGCCGAGCTCGGCGAGTGCCTCCATGCGCTCGCCTGAGGAGTATCTGGCGTGGCGGAGGTAGTCGGGAGGCGCGTGATCGGCGAGCTCCTGGATCCGGAGGCTCACGATGTTCCAGAGATCGAGCACGGTGGCCTCGCCGTGCGGATCCGGACGCGCTCCGGCGAGCACCAGCACCGCGCCGTTCCGGGAGACGGCCAGCAGGATCGGCACCGTGCGTCCGGCGACGTCGAGCTGGTCGCGACGCGCGCTGCCCGAACGGATCGCGCGCCGACGCTCATCGAGATCGAGGTAGGAGACGCCGCGGACGAAGGACTCATCGCCCGCCCCGCGCCGGTGCCCGCCATCGACGTCGGCCGTGAGGATCACGAGCGCGTCGTGCGGCGCGAACGGAGCCAACAGGTGAGACAACCGATCGGGCAGGACGGCAGGGGGCGCCATCACCGTCTCCGAGAGCTCCCGCAGGGTGTCTCTCGTGCAATCTGCTCCGCCATCGGGCATATTTCCGAGCGTACCCACACGAACGGGCGGGCGGAACGGCCCGGGCGGGTGATTCACCCGTCCGTTCGGACAGGGAAGACTCACACGCAGCGGCGACGATGCCGCGGAACGGGAGCGCGAACATGCCGGGGAACAAGGCTGTTGCCTACAAGGGGCCGGGAGAGGTCGAGGTCATCGACACCCCGTATCCCGAGTTCGAGTTGAAGGACGGGCCGGGCGTGAACCCGGCCAACGTCGGCAGGAAGGTGCCGCACGGAGCGATTCTGCGCACCGTGGCGACGAATATCTGCGGATCGGACCAGCACATGGTCCGCGGTCGCACGACGGCGCCTGCCGGTCTGGTGCTCGGCCACGAGATCACGGGCGAGGTCGTGGAGGTCGGCCCCGACGTGGAGTTCGTCTCGGTGGGCGACATCGTCTCTGTGCCGTTCAACATCGCGTGCGGACGGTGCCGCAACTGCAAGGAGGGCAAGACAGGAATCTGTCTGAATGTGAACCCGGATCGACCGGGCTCGGCATACGGGTACGTCGACATGGGCGGATGGGTCGGAGGGCAGGCCGAGTACGTTCTCGTGCCCTACGCGGACTGGAACCTGCTGCGGTTCCCCGACCGGGATCAGGCGCTGGAGAAGATCCTCGACCTGACGATGCTGAGCGACATCTTCCCTACCGGGTTCCACGGCGCGTACTCCGCGGGCGTCGGCCCCGGCTCGACCGTGTACATCGCGGGTGCCGGCCCCGTCGGCATCGCGGCGGCAGTCGGCGCGCAGCTGCTCGGCGCGGCGGCGGTGATCGTCGGTGACCTCAATGCCGATCGTCTGGCGCAGGCGCGGGGGATCGGGTGCGAGACCGTCGACGTGTCGAAGGGCGACCCGCGGGATCAGATCGAGCAGATCCTCGGCGTGCCGGAGGTGGACGCGGGCGTCGACGCCGTCGGCTTCGAAGCGCGCGGGCACGGCTCCGACGCCTCGCACGAGGCCCCGGCGACCGTGCTGAATTCGCTGATGGACATCACGGCGGCGGGCGGGGCCCTCGGCATTCCCGGGCTGTATGTGACGGGCGATCCGGGCGGCGTCGACGACGCGGCCAAGGAAGGATCGCTGTCGCTGCGGCTCGGGCTCGGCTGGGCGAAGTCGCTGTCGTTCGCGACGGGGCAGTGCCCGGTGATGAAGTACAACCGCCAACTGATGCAGGCGATTCTGCACGACAAGGTGCAGATCGCGAAGGCGGTGAACGCGACACCGATCTCGCTCGACGACGCTCCGCGCGGATACGCCGAGTTCGACGGCGGCGCGGCGAAGAAGTACGTGCTCGACCCCAATGGTTACATCAACGCCGCGTGACGCGCGGCACGGAGGAGAGGAACGACATGTCCGTGAATCTGGAGGACGCTCGACGCATCATCGCCGCGGGCGAGACCAAGGCCGACGAGATCGGTCAGCCGATGAACATCGCCGTCGTCGACGCCGGCGGCAACCTCGTCGCCCACGTTCGGCAGGACGGTGCGTGGATCGGCAGCATCGAGATCTCGATGAGCAAGGCGTGGACGTCGAAGGCATTCGACATCTCGACGAAGGATCTCGGCGACAACGCGCAGCCGACCCAGCAGTTCTTCGGCATCCACACCACCAACGCCCACGGCCGCGGCGTCGCCATCTTCGCCGGCGGCATCCCGCTCACCCGAGACGGTGCGGTGGTCGGCGCGGTCGGTGTCAGCGGCGGTACGGGAGCACAGGACCAGTCGGTTGCCGAGGCCGCGGTCGCGGCACTCTGACCCCGCACGCGGCTGCCGAGATGCGCATTTCTCGTCCGAAGATGCGTCCTGAGCGGCGCATCTCGACGAGGAGTGCGCATCTCGCGAGCCTGCGGCGCGGGCCGTGCGCAGGGGGAAGCGCGGGGGAGGGG
>NZ_FUIA01000028.1 GCF_900163665.1 Frigoribacterium sp. JB110 | reverse complement strand
GCTGAGGAAGTTGCCCCGGAGGGCTGCGGCGGGAGTCGCAGGGCTGGGAGCGTCCGTTCCTTGAGAACTCAACAGCGTGCACTTGTCAAATGCCAAATTATCCTCGGCTCGTGTGTTTTTCACATGGGTTTGAGAATTCCTTTGGATCAATTATATATGAATCGTCAGCTTTTTGATGGTTCGTCTTTTTGGTCATGATTGAACTCGCTGCTTCGTCACCTTTTTCCGGTGGTGGAGTCGGCAACTGTTTTTTACGGAGAGTTTGATCCTGGCTCAGGATGAACGCTGGCGGCGTGCTTAACACATGCAAGTCGAACGATGAAGCTCCAGCTTGCTGGGGTGGATTAGTGGCGAACGGGTGAGTAACACGTGAGCAACCTGCCCCTGACTCTGGGATAAGCGCTGGAAACGGCGTCTAATACTGGATATGCACTGTAGCCGCATGGTTTGCAGTGGGAAAGATTTATCGGTTGGGGATGGGCTCGCGGCCTATCAGCTTGTTGGTGAGGTAATGGCTCACCAAGGCGTCGACGGGTAGCCGGCCTGAGAGGGTGACCGGCCACACTGGGACTGAGACACGGCCCAGACTCCTACGGGAGGCAGCAGTGGGGAATATTGCACAATGGGCGCAAGCCTGATGCAGCAACGCCGCGTGAGGGATGACGGCCTTCGGGTTGTAAACCTCTTTTAGCAGGGAAGAAGCCTTCGGGTGACGGTACCTGCAGAAAAAGCGCCGGCTAACTACGTGCCAGCAGCCGCGGTAATACGTAGGGCGCAAGCGTTATCCGGAATTATTGGGCGTAAAGAGCTCGTAGGCGGTTTGTCGCGTCTGCTGTGAAATCTGGAGGCTCAACCTCCAGCCTGCAGTGGGTACGGGCAGACTAGAGTGCGGTAGGGGAGATTGGAATTCCTGGTGTAGCGGTGGAATGCGCAGATATCAGGAGGAACACCGATGGCGAAGGCAGATCTCTGGGCCGTTACTGACGCTGAGGAGCGAAAGGGTGGGGAGCAAACAGGCTTAGATACCCTGGTAGTCCACCCCGTAAACGTTGGGAACTAGTTGTGGGGGCCTTTCCACGGTCTCTGTGACGCAGCTAACGCATTAAGTTCCCCGCCTGGGGAGTACGGCCGCAAGGCTAAAACTCAAAGGAATTGACGGGGACCCGCACAAGCGGCGGAGCATGCGGATTAATTCGATGCAACGCGAAGAACCTTACCAAGGCTTGACATATTCGAGAACACTGCAGAAATGTAGGACTCTTTGGACACTCGTATACAGGTGGTGCATGGTTGTCGTCAGCTCGTGTCGTGAGATGTTGGGTTAAGTCCCGCAACGAGCGCAACCCTCGTTCTCTGTTGCCAGCACGTAATGGTGGGAACTCAGGGGATACTGCCGGGGTCAACTCGGAGGAAGGTGGGGATGACGTCAAATCATCATGCCCCTTATGTCTTGGGCTTCACGCATGCTACAATGGCCGGTACAATGGGCAGCGATACCGTGAGGTGGAGCGAATCCCAAAAAGCCGGTCCCAGTTCGGATCGTAGTCTGCAACTCGACTACGTGAAGTCGGAGTCGCTAGTAATCGCAGATCAGCAACGCTGCGGTGAATACGTTCCCGGGTCTTGTACACACCGCCCGTCAAGTCATGAAAGTCGGTAACACCTGAAGCCGGTGGCCTAACCCTTGTGGAGGGAGCCGTCGAAGGTGGGATCGGTAATTAGGACTAAGTCGTAACAAGGTAGCCGTACCGGAAGGTGCGGCTGGATCACCTCCTTTCTAAGGAGCATCTGGCACTCTTTTGGGGTGTCCAGGCGTCGTGTGGGACCGAATGTGTCCTGCCGGCAGCTCATGGGTGGAACATTTGACATGCCATCGTTGATGGGTGATGTCGCTAGTACGTCTCTTTTTGAGGGGCTGGAACGTGGTGTCGTCCGGGGGCGGTGGCTGCACGCTGTTGGGTCCTGAGGGACCGGGCCTTGGGGCTTGGTTTCTTGTTGGGCCCACTTTTGCGCTCCCGGTTGGGGGTTGCGGGGTGGGCGCCGCCCGTACTTTGAGAACTACACAGTGGACGCGAGCATCTTATAGAGAGCGACATCGACCTTTTGGTTGGTGGCTCATGTGATTTTGTAAGTCTTTAAGAGCAAACGGTGGATGCCTTGGCATCTGGAGCCGAAGAAGGACGTAGCAATCTGCGATAAGCCTCGGGGAGCTGATAAGCGAGCTGTGATCCGTGGATTTCCGAATGGGGAAACCCCGCCAGGCGCATTCGTGTGTCCTGGTGACTCCCGCCTGAATATATAGGGCGGGTAGAGGGAACGTGGGGAAGTGAAACATCTCAGTACCCACAGGAAGAGAAAACAAAAGTGATTCCGTTAGTAGTGGCGAGCGAACGCGGATGAGGCTAAACCGAGTGTGTGTGATAGCCGGCAGGTGTTGCATGTTCGGGGTTGTGGGACCTTGTGTTCTCCTGCTGCCGCAGGGGTGACGTTAGAGAAGCGTGTAGACGAACGGTTTTGAATGGCCGGCCGGAGAGGGTGTGAGTCCCGTAGTCGAAACATGTGTTCTCGCGTTACGAGTGTTCCCGAGTAGCACCGGGCCCGTGAAATCCGGTGTGAATCTGTCAGGACCACCTGATAAGCCTAAATACTCCCAGATGACCGATAGCGGACAAGTACCGTGAGGGAAAGGTGAAAAGTACCCCGGGAGGGGAGTGAAATAGTACCTGAAACCGTTTGCTTACAAACCGTCGGAGCGACTTTAATTGTTGTGACGGCGTGCCTTTTGAAGAATGAGCCTGCGAGTTAGTGATACGTGGCGAGGTTAACCCGTGTGGGGTAGCCGTAGCGAAAGCGAGTCTGAATAGGGCGATCGAGTCGCGTGTTCTAGACCCGAAGCGAAGTGATCTATCCATGGCCAGGCTGAAGCGACGGTAAGACGTCGTGGAGGGCCGAACCCACTTAGGTTGAAAACTGAGGGGATGAGCTGTGGATAGGGGTGAAAGGCCAATCAAACTTCGTGATAGCTGGTTCTCTCCGAAATGCATTTAGGTGCAGCGTTGCGTGTTTCTTGCCGGAGGTAGAGCTACTGGATGGCCGATGGGCCTCAACGGGTTACTGACGTCAGCCAAACTCCGAATGCCGGTAAGTGAGAGCGCAGCAGTGAGACTGTGGGGGATAAGCTTCATAGTCGAGAGGGAAACAACCCAGATCGCCAACTAAGGTCCCTAAGCGTGTGCTAAGTGGAAAAGGATGTGGAGTTGCTTTGACAACCAGGAGGTTGGCTTAGAAGCAGCCACCCTTGAAAGAGTGCGTAATAGCTCACTGGTCAAGTGATTCCGCGCCGACAATTTAGCGGGGCTCAAGCACACCACCGAAGTTGCGGCATTGACATTTTTGGTAGGCCTTCGTGGTCCAGCCGTGTTGATGGGTAGGAGAGCGTCGTGTGGCGAGTGAAGCGGCAGAGTGATCTAGCCGTGGACGCCACACGAGTGAGAATGCAGGCATGAGTAGCGAAAGACGTGTGAGAAACACGTCCTCCGAAAGACCAAGGGTTCCAGGGTCAAGCTAATCTTCCCTGGGTAAGTCGGGACCTAAGGCGAGGCCGACAGGCGTAGTCGATGGACAACGGGTTGATATTCCCGTACCGGCGAAGAACCGTCCCAACCAATCCAGTGGTGCTAAGCGCCCGAATCCATTCACCGTCACCTTCGGGTGACACCGGATGGCCTAGCGCGCGACCCCATGCTGGTGCGGTTAGCGTATTAACAGGTGTGACGCAGGAAGGCAGCCCAGCCAGGCGATGGTAGTCCTGGTCCAAGTGCGTAGCCCGAGTCCTAGGCAAATCCGGGACTCATGAGGGTGAGACACGATGGGAATAAAAAGTGGGTGATCCTCTGCTGCCAAGAAAAGCATCGACGCGAGGTTCAAGCCGCCCGTACCCCAAACCGACTCAGGTGGTCAGGTAGAGAATACCAAGGAGATCGAGATAATCGTGGTTAAGGAACTCGGCAAAATGCCCCCGTAACTTCGGGAGAAGGGGGGCCCGCCACTTACTAGGTTTTACACCGAAAGGGTGTGTGGGCCGCAGAGACCAGTGGGGAACGACTGTTTACTAAAAACACAGGTCCGTGCGAAGTTGCAAGACGATGTATACGGACTGACGCCTGCCCGGTGCCGGAAGGTTAAGAGGACGAGTTAGCCCTTGGGCGAAGCTTTGAATTTAAGCCCCGGTAAACGGCGGTGGTAACTATAACCATCCTAAGGTAGCGAAATTCCTTGTCGGGTAAGTTCCGACCTGCACGAATGGCGTAACGATTCCCCAGCTGTCTCAACCACGAACTCGGCGAAATTGCATTACGAGTAAAGATGCTCGTTACGCGCAGCAGGACGGAAAGACCCCGTGACCTTTACTACAGCTTGGTATTGGTGTTCTGTGTGGCCTGTGTAGGATAGGTGGGAGACTGTGAAACCCGGACGCCAGTTCGGGTGGAGTCATTGTTGAAATACCACTCTGGTCATTTGGAGCATCTAACTTCGGACCGTAATCCGGTTCAGGGACAGTGCCTGGTGGGTAGTTTAACTGGGGCGGTTGCCTCCCAAAGAGTAACGGAGGCGCCCAAAGGTTCCCTCAACCTGGTTGGCAATCAGGTGGCGAGTGTAAGTGCACAAGGGAGCTTGACTGTGAGACTGACAGGTCGAGCAGGGACGAAAGTCGGGACTAGTGATCCGGCAGTGGCTTGTGGAAGCGCTGTCGCTCAACGGATAAAAGGTACCTCGGGGATAACAGGCTGATCTTGCCCAAGAGTCCATATCGACGGCATGGTTTGGCACCTCGATGTCGGCTCGTCGCATCCTGGGGCTGGAGTAGGTCCCAAGGGTTGGGCTGTTCGCCCATTAAAGCGGTACGCGAGCTGGGTTTAGAACGTCGTGAGACAGTTCGGTCCCTATCCGCTGCGCGCGTTGGAAGTTTGAGAGGATCTGACCCTAGTACGAGAGGACCGGGTTGGACGAACCTCTGGTGTGCCAGTTGTCCTGCCAAGGGCACGGCTGGTTGGCTACGTTCGGGATGGATAACCGCTGAAAGCATCTAAGCGGGAAGCCGGCCTCAAGATGAGACTTCCATGAACTTCGGTTCGAGAGGCTCCCAGCAGATTACTGGGTTGATAGGCCAGATGTGGAAGCACAGCAATGTGTGCAGCTGACTGGTACTAATAAGCCGACGACTTACAAACTTCTTCACTAGCTCTTGCGAGCGCTCGCGTCCACTTTGTGGTTCCCGATGTACGGGCACCCACACCCCAGAGACCACCCCTCCGCGTGGTCTCACCACAACAGGGGTACACATCGAAATATTTTCGGTGGTCATAGCGGGAGGGAAACGCCCGGTCACATTCCGAACCCGGAAGCTAAGCCTCCCAGCGCCGATGGTACTGCACCCGGGAGGGTGTGGGAGAGTAGGACACCGCCGAAACACTCTTACAGAAA